>REGQ01000019.1 GCA_004134985.1 Paenibacillaceae bacterium
CAAAACGGCTAAAAAGCCAGCGCCTTTTGTGTTACTAGCCGGGGCCGCTGTCTAGAAAACTGAAGCAAGTCCAAACCAAAAAAAATGAGGTGTCGTTACGTTCAATTAGAGGTGGGCTTTTTTTTGTTTTTTTGGAGTGCCGCATGGGAATAAGCGAGAGCTAGAAACGTACCCAATAGGATCTACGAAAATTGCTAGCACACAATGAAGCATTACAGGGAAGCAGCATTGTAAATCTTCTCATGTTAGGTTGTTTGCAAGTTTTCTGGCATTTGAGGCCAATTAAGAGCTGTGGCAAGCGTTAGCGCAAGATCCCCACGAACACCCACGAAATTGAAAGCACTTTAACAAAGGGAACATGGCGGTTTGTCAGCGACCACCAGCAACGCCCCAACTGGAACTTGCCGGATAGCCATTTCGAAAAGATTAGACAAACTCAGTATCATATGTTACTATTAACATATGATACTGAGTTAAACGAGGTGAAAGCAATGTCAATTAAAATGGCTATTTTAGGAATTTTGAGCTGGAAATCTTCAACAGGGTATGATTTAAAGAAAATCATTGAGGAATCTACGGCTATGTACTGGTCAGGAAACAACAATCAAATTTACAAATCCTTGGTACAGCTTCTTGATGAGGAATTTGTCACGAATGAGGTTCAGCATCAGGACAGCTCTCCGTCGAAGAAAATTTATACGATAACGAATAAAGGCCGTGCCGCGTTGAAAGAGTGGGTGCTCTCCCCGCCCGATCTGCCCGAGTTTAAAAAAGGTTTTTTGACACAACTCGCCTGGGCAGACCAGCTTGCCCCTAAAGAGCTGGAGCAGCTTATATCCGCCTACGAAAACGAGATCAGCTTGCAACTGGCGATGCAGCAAGAGAAACAGAGACGAGCGTTATTTGCCCCGGCCCGTACGCCGCGTGAAATCATGCTGTGGCAGATGATCGATGACAACATCGTCTCTTCTTTTAACAATGAGCTTATTTGGATTCAAAATCTGCGCAAAACATTGCAGGGGAATGAGCAGTAAGGAAGGAGTATTTAAATGAATAGTAGACTAAATTATCAAATCGTGGAACAAAACAACAAAACTTATGTAGAATGCTTATCTGCCAATGCCCTACTCGCAACTGAACAGGATGCTGTAGATGTGATTGCCATTTGTTTTGAAAATAATACCCGGCTTTTGCTGCTTCACAGCAAAGCGCTCTCCGCAGATTTCTTTCAGCTTCGTTCAGGAATTGCTGGACAGTTGATCCAGAAGTTTGTCAATTATCAGGTGAAAATAGCGCTTGTTATAGAGGAAAAACTCGCAGAAGGGCGGTTTAAAGAGTGGGTGACGGAGTCCAATCGCGGTCATCATTTTAGCGTCTTCCATCACGTTGCCGAAGCTGAAAGCTGGTTGCTCCAATCCTGATCGATTAGTTTTTGCAGGCAGCACAAGGATCGAGATCCATTACTAGTGTATTGGAACTGTCGGTCAAGGCGCTCAATAACACCGGACAGCTATCGCTAACCCATTATGTTGGGCATATCGTAATCGGGCTGGGCTTGCTGACGAAATTGGCTTCCACGGGGCCCGCTCGAACTGCTTATGCGTAAAATAGACTGAGCCCCGTCCAGATGGTTATGACCTAATATGATTGTCACCTTAGTTTCAATGTCCTCAAGATGCAATTTCACTCGCGGTATCCTTGCAAAAAAAGCGTCATCACGGTCATCGTTTCCTCCAATGATTGACTGGAATCGGGCATTTGGGCAATCCACAATGCTGATTCATTCAATGCGCCAGAAAGAAAGTGTGTCATCGCCTCAACGGGTACAGGGCGAAGGAGTCCATGCTCCTGCATCATTTGCAGTTGTCCGCGCAGCAGTCGCATCGAATTTTGCTCATCCAGTTCGCGCCATACTTCCCAGCCGAGGACCGCCGGCCCATCGATGAGCAATATCCGACTGTTCCTCGGCTCAACAGCAGCAGACACAAATGCGCGGCAGCCGAGCAGCAGTTGTTCCCACATGTCCTCGCTTTTGCCTGCTTCAGCTTCCAAACGCTGCGCGACATCATTTTGCACAGCCCCTAGCACGGCTTGAAACAATCCCTTTTTGCTCCCGAAGTGATGATAAAGAGCTCCCCTTGTCAATTCCGCTTCATGGACAATGTCCTCTGTGGACGCATCAGCAAATCCATATTCAGTGAAATGATGGCGTGCGATCTCAATCAGCTTGTGAATCGTCTCATTCGCTGCTTCCTTGTTTCTCTTCATCCCCGACCTGTCCTCCTGTGACCATCATGGTAAGCGCATTATTTTTTATTGTTATCCTCATTTTCCTGCCAAGACTTCTCAACATACTGTTCGCTATAAGTCTCGGTGGGAGGAATGACTTTAATAACATCGATTAATACACCATTAGGATCACTGGTAATAAAATGCCGCTGCCCGAACGCTTCATCACGAATATCCTGATGCAGGGGAAGTCCATTCGTTTTAATTAATCTTTCGTATTCCACATCCACGTCCTCCACTTCCAAATTGAGGATCAGCCCCTGCACCGGCTTCCGGTGATCCGGTGGGATCGTTGGATGTCCTGCATTCAGAATAGCCAGCTCAAAGGTATTATTATTGGCGCCAGGCAATCGCAAGCTCACATACCAGTCTGCCTCAAACACCAATTCAAATCCAAAATGGTTAATATAAAATTGTGCGCTCTCCTGTATCTTCTCCGTCAAAATAACAGGGTAAAAACTGGATGCCACCATATGTAAACGCTCCTTTAATTGGAATAATATCATTTTAACATACATACTGTATGTTTGTAAATTCTGAGTAAACAAATGACATCAGCATCCGAAGGGGCGTTTTATTGTTGCTTTTGTGCGAATATGGATGTGGGAATGGATATGAATTATAGGCTCAACACCGAAATCAGTGCTTGCCTACTGCGAGAAAGGGAAGCGAAGGGTTGCAGGGATGTTGGAAAAACGAAGTGGTCGCTTTTTAAAGCCGGATTTGCACCTTTTGAAAATTAGAATAAGAAATCCGGCTTTGAATGGCGATTGAAACACTCTGCGAACCCGCAGCAGCACACCCGCGTCTCGTCGAGATCTGATTTTTAGGTAGCGCCGAATTCTAATCCACATTTTCCATGAAGCCTCAAAAAAAAGCCCGGATTGCTCCGGACTTTTCTTCATCATCTAAGTGTGATGCTTATCCTGTTGCCCTGGGCTGTTACGCCTGGTCTGTAATTTTTATAATGTAAACACATGATTGCCGATAATAATTGTCTTCTCTCTACTTCTCACCCATTGATTATCCGTTTTATCCGGATTGTAGAACACAATGGCGCCTTTGCTTGGATCCTCACCTTGTAGTGCAGCTTGAACGGCCTTTTTCGTATCGGCACTTGGTTTCACTTGATAGATTCGCTTATCCAGCACTGGTGAGTACTGATAATAAGATTTGCCATTAAAAGTCGTTACTTGAAAAATGGTGTCTATGATCGTATCCGGCCATTCCGGATGTTTGACCCGATTCAAAATGGAGGCCGCTACCGCTACTTTTCCCGTGTAACTTTCTCCGCCTGCCTCCGCCTCAGTCACCTGGTACAGCCATTTTAGTTCTTCTGATGAAGCAGCCAGCTTCGTTTCAATGTCGGTCACACTATGTATGACTACTGTTTTGCCGTTTCTAGCCAATGTCGTGCTTTTTGATTTGGCATCATATTCAACAGCTACGCCTAACTTGCGGGCAGTGTAGCCGAGCGGCACATAAACTCTGCCTGCATCATTCGTTACCTTAACAGGCAGGGTGTCACGCAGCCAGTTATCCGTTCCTGAACGCGCGTAGTCGGTATGGCTTAGACCCGCTCGGTAACTGATCGTCGTCCCGTTCATTTGAATCACCGCACTGCGGTACTGTTCATTCCAACTTACCAGCGCACCCAATTGCCTGAACGTAATCGCCGGCACCAACTGATAATTGTTATCCACCACAATAGTTGTTTCTTGCTGTGCACCGTTTGTTTCCACAATGGCCTGTTTCATCTGTGCCGCTTGGACTGTTGCTGCAGGCAAATACAGCAACAGCGCTGTGCATGTCAGAAGTAGAATTAGAGATCGCTTTCTCATTACTGGACATCGCCTCCTTTTCCCGTACTACTCTACTACAATTCGCAGCATAGTTTCCACGGTAAAATAAGGATGGACGAGAGACTAACCAAATTCTATTCCAAAAGGTATCGTTCTGCAGCAAAACACTGGGACAATCACCCCGCGGCAAAAACATCGTCGAATGTAACAATTCCGATGAGCACATCAGCAGCAGTAACTACGGGCACGGCCAGCAAACCGTATTTTTTGACGATTTCCAGCACTTCCCCGCGGGTTGTCTCCACTGCAACGTAAATTAGCTTTCCATTCATAATATCCGCTATGAAGCTATCGGCAGCAGCCACAATAAGTTGGCGCAATGTTACAACACCCAGGAGATGCCCTTCTGCGTCTGTCACATATAAATAATAGATGGTCTCGGCATCCGTTTGCTTGGAATGCAACCGTTGCAGCACATCTGCCACCCTATCCGCCTGATCTACCGTAAATACTTCAGTGGTCATAAGCGACCCTGCTGTCCCTTCCTCATAGGAGAGCAATTGTTTAATATCTTCGGCTTCCTCCTGTTCCATGCGCGTCAGGAAAAAATCCGCTTCCTTGTGAGTGAGCAGGCCGATGAAGTCAGCTGCGTCATCAGATGGTAGTTCGTTAAGCATCGCAATGGCATACTCCCGCTCAAGCTCCAATATCATTTCCTTTTGCATCTCCGGCTCCAGCTCGCTGAATATTTCTCCGAACTCTACGGGTGACAGGAAGGAATAGATGCGAAGTCTTTTGATGTCATCCAGGCTGACGTAAAATTCTGTTTGATCTGACGGATGCAGATCCAAAAAATCTTTGCGAAATCCTTCCCGACGACCGGCTTTTAACGCTTGCAGCATGTAATACGTGTATTCCTCTTTATATTTGTACTGATGCAGTTTGATCATCTTGCAGCACTCCCTTCAACAGCTGAAATACGGGTTCGTCTATTTGTGTGTATATCCCTATATCTGTATATCCTTATATCGCATATTCGTAATATGCGTTACAAATGCTCCACTTCAACGCTTTGAACGTGGTCAATTTTTTTGATATAGTAATAAATTTCTGTTGTGTATTGATTGTCCGGGACAGAAAGCGTCAAATCGATCAGTTGGCAGTTGTTATCGAGATCCTTCAGCTTCATATAGCGGATTTTAAACGCTTTCTTCCCGGACTTCCCTTCCTGATCCTTGCGTTCAATCATTTGAATTAATTCGGTCATCCGGTAATTGGGCTCCACCGCAATTTTGACGGCCACATCATGGCGGCTGAGCGTTTCCGGCCCTACCAGTTTAATGACCAGCGGCATAATATTAACTGCAACAATCAGCAATGCTACACCAAGGATCGCTTCAATATAAAACCCTGCCCCAATGGCAATACCGAGCGCCGACGCTGACCAGATCAGTGCCGCCGAGGTCAGTCCGGATATTACTTCGTTGCTTCTTCGCAATATGACGCCCGCCCCGATAAACCCTACCCCGCTTACAATTTGAGCGGCTAGCCGCATCGGGTCCATATTCGGGTGATTGGGACCGCCAAATTTGCCAAATGCTTGAATGGATACAATCGTGATCAGGCAGCTGGCGATACAAATAACCATGCTCGGACGAAGACCAAGCTGCTTATGCTTGAGCTGTCGATCAATCCCGATAAGCATCCCGAATAATAAAGCAAGACCGAGCTTCAGCATCATTTCCAGTTCCATCATCATCTTAAACGCCCCCTTTCCTTTTCTTTTATTAGAACTGCACGCAAAAAAAGCCCTCCTGTGAGAGAGAGCTCCTCGTTTCATCCTGTATGGGTAAGCCGCATATCAAATAGACCTGCTTGATGACATCTATCCCGTTAATCGGAACGGATGCGTGTTCAAACAAGGGGCACATGGATGCAGCAATCGTACAGCATGTATTCTCTCCACAGCACTTAAACGGTCAAAATAAGAACCAAGGTGTAAACTTCGACTACTGTCCATGCAGAATCCCCCCTTTTATCCATAAAAAAACCGGACGATAAATTTAGTACAAAGGGGATTTTACGCTGCGCCGCTGTTATTGTCAATAGATGCCTATTCCAATTTTTTTATCTTGACAAACGAAAAAACAAGGATTATGCTTGCAGAGCAATTGAATATGTCCTCGTTAGGTGAGGCTCCTATACAAACACAGGCCACTGCCCAGAAATATCGAAAGATGCCTATGGGTAGAACAGGGATTGCCGGATTAAGGCTTTTCATAAGGTGGCTAAGAGAATCGCATTCTCTTTACGTTGTATAGTGCCAAAACTCGACTAGGGGGAATCGAAAGTGTTTATTTTGTGCGCTTTTTTTGACCCTCTAGCTCTTTAGAGGGTTTTTATTTTGTCATTTTATTTCGTAAAGGGGGAACAAGCCAATGGACGGCAGTCCGAGTTATTTATCCTACACAAGCAGCAACATGTTTACACAGAGGGAGAACCGTATTCCCATAGCGCTCCAATTCTTGTACGACTTGCGCCCCCGCGAAAAAAATGACATGCGATGGGTTTGTTCAAGTATGCGTAATTAAGAATTAAGATGTCGAGTGTCTATAGGCAGCGGTTCAGCATCAGCTCTCTCTGGCCCACAGAGAGAGCTTTTTTTTGTGCCATTAATTACGCAGCAAGCAGACATCAGAAGTCTGCAAGAGGAGGATTTACGATGTTCAACAATGAAAAAGACAAAGAAAAAATGTCCCGGCAAATTGCCGATCACCTCATTCATGCATCCATTTCTGCAGAAGAGGATATTATGGAGGATCTGGGCACGACCGATCAAGGGCTGTCCGAAGCAGAGGCGAAGTTCCAGATCGACAAGCACGGGAAAAACCAGATTGCCCATGACAAAACGCCAGCCTGGTACATTCAACTGCTCTCCTGCTTCAAAAATCCGTTTATTCTTATTTTGCTTTCCTTGGCTGGTTTTTCCTACTTTATGGACGATGATATCCAGGCGATCATCATCATAACGACGATGGTCACCGTCAGCGTCATTATCACGTTCACCCAGGAATTCCGTTCGTCAAGAACAGCTGAGAAGCTCAAGGCAATGGTCAAAACAACGGCAACGGTAAGCCGACAGTCAGAACGCCGGGAGATCGACATGGAACTGCTGGTGCCGGGCGATATTATCCATCTATCGGCGGGTGATATGGTGCCGGCCGATGCAAGGCTGCTCGTATCAAAAGATTTGTTCGTCGCCGAATCTGCCTTGACCGGCGAAGCGATGCCTGTCGAGAAGAACGACCTGCGCCCGCTTGGGTCATCGACCAAGGCACGCAGGCAGCATCAGCGCCCTGAAGAGCGAAATGCGCTGGAATTGAACAATATGTGTTACATGGGGACAAATGTGATCAGCGGTTCTGCTACGGCAGTCGTCATTGCTACCGGCTCCAACACCTATTTTGGCTCGATGGCCAGTACCCTCATCGGGAAACCGCCGCTTACCAGTTTTGATAAAGGTGTCAAAAGCATCACGTTTGTTTTAATCCGCTTTATGTTTATTATGGTTCCGATTATTTTCGTCATTAACGGTTTTTCCAAAGGCGATTGGTGGGAAGCGCTGCTGTTCGGCCTGTCGGTCGCTGTCGGCCTCACACCCGAGATGCTGCCTGTTATTGTAGCTGGCAACCTCGCCAAGGGCGCGGCTAAGATGGCCCGCAATAAGGTCGTTGTCAAACGGCTTAATGCCATTCAAAATTTCGGGGCAATGGACATCTTGTGTACGGATAAGACGGGGACGCTAACTCAGGATAAAATTATTCTTGAGAAGCATCTTGATGTGTATGGCAAGGAAAACAAAAAAGTATTGGAATACGCGTTTTTGAACAGCTATCATCAGACCGGACTTAAAAACTTGCTGGATGTTGCCGTGCTGGAGCATGCCGAGCTTACTCATGTATTGGGTGCAGAAAAAAATTATCGCAAGATCGACGAAATTCCGTTCGATTTCAATCGTCGCCGGATGTCTGTCGTGCTGGAAACGAAAGAAAACGATCATCTGCTAATTTGCAAAGGCGCTATGGAGGAAGTGCTTGGCATCTGCTCGCATATTTCGGATGACCACGGAAGAACAGTAGCCCTTACTGACGAGATTGCTGATAAAGTAAAGCTGCTGGCTCACAATATGAATGCAGATGGTTTGCGTGTACTTGCCGTCGCCATTAGACAAACAACAGCCAGAGAAGAAAGCTATGGGATGGCGGATGAACAAGGACTGGTCTTGATCGGTTATCTTGCCTTCCTCGACCCGCCGAAGGAAACTGCAAAAACAGCCATTCGAGCACTGAAAGAAAACGGCGTCGATGTGAAAGTCATTACCGGCGATAATGCAGCGGTCACCCGTAAAGTTTGCAAAGATGTCGGGATCAAGGTAAATGATATTTTGCTAGGCAGTTCGATCGATGCGATGACTGATGAGAAATTGGCCGATATTGCGAAACAGACGACCGTATTTGCCAAAGTCAATCCGCTGCAAAAAGCAAGAATTGTCCGTGCGCTCCAGAGTCAAGGGCACACGGTTGGGTTTATGGGTGACGGAATCAATGATGCCCTTGCTCTGAAGGAAGCGGATGTGGGGATTTCTGTCGATACTGCAGTCGATATTGCCAAAGAGTCTGCCGATATTATATTGCTGGAGAAGAGCTTGATGGTGTTGGAACAAGGCGTAATTCAGGGCCGGATTACGTTTGGCAATATGATCAAGTATATTAAAATGACGGCCAGCTCCAACTTTGGCAACATGTTCAGCGTACTGGTAGCGAGCGCGTTTATCCCGTTTTTGCCGATGCTGCCCATTCATTTGCTAATTCAAAATCTGTTTTACGACATTTCCCAGCTTTCCATTCCTTGGGACAAAATGGATAAAGAATATTTACGCAAACCGCAAAAGTGGGATACCAAATCGGTGAGCAGATTTATGATCTTCATCGGTCCGATCAGTTCAATCTTTGATATTACGACTTATGCTGTCATGTGGTACGTGTTTTCTGCCAACTCGGTGGAACATCAAACTTTGTTCCAATCCGGGTGGTTTATTGAAGGGTTGCTGTCGCAAACACTGATCGTCCACATGATCCGCACGGAGAAAATACCGTTTGTGCAAAGTACAGCGAGCGCCCCAGTCGTCCTGCTGACCAGTCTCATTATGGCACTCGGCATTTACTTGCCTTTCAGCGGATTCGGAGCAAGCATCGGCCTGCAGCCGCTGCCGCTCTCCTACTTCCCTTGGCTTGTCGCAACCTTGCTCTGCTACTGTGTGCTGACACAAGTGATCAAAACGTGGTATATTCGCAGATTTAATGACTGGCTCTAGAGAGCAGAGATAATCATTGTGCCTGCGCGCAGCAAAACAAGCGAACCGGAGCCGTTAGTAACAACTAACGAGCTGCTGTTCGCTTGTTTTCTATCTTAATGGACGGAACTATCCGGCAGCCGCTGTCGCACTGTACTGCTTGCTGCGCTATCTTTTGTCTTCCCAGAAGTTAAGCGGAGCCCTGTCCTGTTCAATCGCTTTGAACGTAAACCCTTCCTTCGTCAAGGCTTCCAAAATTTGCGGCAGCGCACCAAGCGTCGCCTTCTGATCATGCATCAGCACAACAGGGACAACCCCTTTGCCTTTAAGCCGCTTAATATCCTGTACGACCTGTGCGACCCATTTGCTTTTGTTTTCTTTATATTTCCAATCGAGCGAGTCCACATTCCAGTCCCATAGGTGGTAACCTGCCTTGGCAGTCGCATCGCGGTATGACTTGGTGAAATAAGGCTTGCTGCCATAGGGGGTCCGGATGATCGTCGATTCGGCACCTGTTATTTTCTTCAGATTGCTGTTGGCGTCATTCATCTCTTTAAGTGCTGTCTGAGGCGAATGATAGAACTTGTCTTTGACATGCGTCAAACTATGCAGCCCCGCCTGATGTCCATCTTTCACAATACGCTTGAGGGCATCCGGGTAATCCGCCATTCGATTTCCTACCATAAAGAGGGTCGCCTTGGCATCATACTTGTCCAACACATCCAGCAATTTCATCGTATTTGCCGTCGGCCCGTCATCGAAGGTCAAATAAATCGGCAGCAAATCGGCCGTTTTCCGTTCCTGATCGATTACCTTCTTCTCCCTGGTGAAAAATTGTTCATCATCCAGTCGCGCATCTTTGTTCTTCACCCGAATCATCGGCAGCTTGTCATTTTCCCCAACCTCATAGCCGAAGTAGCGTGCGATGTAGGCAGCGGGAACCATCAAGCGGCCATCACGGACAAACATCCACATCGGCAAGGAATCGCCATTCGCTTTAACGGCAAGATTGTCCTGCGGATACAAATCAATTGCATTACCGCTGTTGCTGCTTATCCGAATCCGTTCCTTGGACGCATTGAACCGGAGCTGCAAGGCCTCCGCGAAGTCCCGGGCGGGGACGAAAAACGTATTGTCCAGCAGTTCCGGTTGTGCATCCGGAAATTGCAGCCGTTTATCATTAAGGCCTGCATAGGCGGCCGATTGTTTACCTGCGGCAAGCAGCGGTTCAGCGTGCAAAGCGAGCGTGGCGATCAGTACCAACAATAATACAAATGATGACGTAATGATTGTTTTTTGTACATTTTTTATGCTGTTCATAGTTCTACCTTCTCTCTCTCATACTAATGAAATCTCGCATTCGCACATTCGCAATGCGGCCCTCGCAACCCATTTCCTCATCATAACATATTAACCAGAAATTCATAGACTCTATCTGATAGGCAATCATTTATTTTCAAAGCGTCAGGAAAAAAACGAATCGCGAGGGTCTGTTACAGAAAATTGAGAAAGCGAATGCGAGAGGAAAATCATTGCGAGATTCATTAGAAATGTCCATTCGAGAAGTGAAATGAAGGGGAGTGCTGGAGGAGAAACTATATACGCATGAAGGGTTGCGGCACTGCTGTATTATCGAATACAGCCGGACATACGTTTCGCCCGAAAAGCCCTTGGAGCAGGGCTTCACGGGCATGTCCCGTTATTGCTACAAAATCCGCATTATAGCGCACTTTTCCACATCTAACGGAACTGGTGTGCGTCCAATGCCAGGCCTAATGCGTTTCACTCGCTTGGCTGAATGAGTTGTGTGTACTGCTCCCAGCCCGCGCCAACATCTTGCGGATGATGTGTGTCTGAGCCGTAGACACAGGCAATGCCCTGCTGCAAGCACGCCTGCACAAACCACTTCGGCGCATAAGGCTTGCGGCACGTATCTTTGCGTAGACCGGCCATATTAAGATCGATATCAACACCACTCTCCGCAAGCAGCGGGATAAGCCGTTTCAGGCGCGAGTCCAGCTGCTTGTCCAACTGTTCATTGTTCATCTGCGGGAGCGCTAGCCGAAACTTCTCGATCAGATTGACATGCCCGAGCCGTTTGCGCATCGGCCATGCCGCGGCTGAGGCAATCGCCAATTCAATATGGTTGTAATACTCGTCCACAACCGCTTCGACAGAGCCATAATGATCAAGCAAATTGGTGCGGAAGTCGTCAGGAGAAAAGTCGATGCAGCGCATGCCGCCTTTGCCTGGCAAATAATGCACCGAAATTAGCACATCCTCCAGCTTGTCTCCCCACTTCTGAATAATATTTTCCGTAAAATGTTCATTCTTGTACAGATAGTCCAATTCCAGACCAACGGTCACTTCAATTGTTCCTGCATACCGCTCTTTCAGCTCGCTTGCGCATGCCATATATTCAGGAAGCTCATCTTCGCTCATCGCCAGTGTGGCCATTATCTCTTCATCATCGATCAAGCCATCTGGCACAGGAGGATGTTCACTTATGGTGTAGCGCTCAAATCCCAGTTCAATTGCCTGTTTCACATACTCCTCTGCATGAAATTTGCTGCCGTGGCGGCAAAAGTGGGTATGTGTATGCCCGTCCCATTTCATATTATTATCCACCTACTATTCGTCGTTGTCATTCCTATGTATCGTACCAAAGTTAGGCATGAATGGCTATATGAAGTTTGACGCGGCAGAGGTTAAGACTGGAAAATGGCTTTTCATCCGCATGAAACATTTGTATAATCATCGCAGGGGAACGCCCCTTTTGAAAGTTGGCAATAATAATAAAGATAAAGGAAGTTTTCTCGATGCATAAAATTATGATTGTTGAGGATGACCCCAAGCTCGCCACCCTGCTCGCCTCCTATATCGAGAAGTATGGTTATCAGGTCCTTGCAGTTGAACAATTTGATACGATTCTGGAGCGCTTTCAGCTGGAAAAGCCGCACCTTGTCCTGCTGGACGTCAATTTGCCCCGCTTTGACGGCTACTACTGGTGTCGCCAGATTCGCACGGTATCTACTTGTCCGGTTCTGTTTATTTCCGCCCGGGCAGGTGAAATGGATCAGGTCATGGCGCTGGAAAATGGCGGGGACGATTATGTAACCAAGCCATTTCATTACGAAATTGTCATGGCAAAAATCCGCAGCCTGCTTCGGCGGGCGTATGGTGAATATGCTGCGCCGATTACGGAGCGTATTTGTGAATTGAATGGTTTCAAACTGTACCCGGAACGGATGGAGCTGGAGCTCAATGGTGTGATCGCCACCGCGACGAAGAAAGAAGCGGACATTATCGAACTGCTGATGCAATGCTCTCCACGGGTCGCTTCCCGCGATGAGCTGCTGGAGAAACTGTGGGATGATCAGAATTATGTCGATGAAAATACGTTGAACGTCAATATGACACGGGTGCGCCGCAAGCTCCAGGAGCTTGGCATTCACGATGCGGTTGAAACGGTGCGCGGCAGCGGGTACCGTTTGGTCGTCAACTGGCATGAGGGCGGCGCAAGATGAGGCTTTTTCTGCGTGATCACTTTGTGCTCATTATGATGCAGCCGCTCCAATGGCTGCTAGTGATCGTTATTTTCTGGATGGACGGTTACCGCAATCTGCTTGTCGCAGGCTATGCCGCTTTTTTGGGATGTTTTCTGTCTGCAGCCTATCTCATTTACCGGTATGTCTCTCATGCGAGCTATTACAAGCGGCTGACTGTGCAGCCCCAAACGCTGGACGAATCCCTGCTGGACCTCGGTCATGCTGCGGTTCCTCATGCGCTGAAGCAAATGCTTGATCATCAATACAATTTGCTGCAGCAAACTTTAAAACAAGCAGAGCGGCAGCAGTCTACTCATCGCCTGTTTATGAACCAGTGGGTTCACCAGATGAAAACGCCGCTGTCCATCATTGAGCTTACATTGCAGGAGAATCCGAAGTCCGAGCATCATGCCAGCATCAGAGAGGAGCTTGACCGTCTGCAGCAAGGACTTGATACGGTATTGTATGCGGCGCGCCTGCATTCCTTTGAACAGGATTTCCATGTCAAAACCATCCGTCTGCCAGCCCTTGTCGAACAGGTGATCCATGACAATAAACGGTTGTTTATCCGCAGCTATGTATACCCGGAAGTCGTTCATGACGGCACGATCAACATCCAGTCCGATGAAAAATGGCTGGCGTTCATGCTGACACAGGTGCTGACCAACGCGATTAAATATTCCGCCGGCAATCATCAGAAGGTGACCGTATCAACCTACGTTGCGAATGGTCAAGCGGTTGTGGAGGTGCGTGACCGCGGAGTCGGTATTCCGGAAGCAGATCTGAAGCGTGTCTTTAACCCCTCCTATACCGGCGAGAACGGGCGGCTTTTCCGGGAATCGACCGGCATGGGGCTATATTTGGTGAAACAAGCATGCCAGCAGCTTAATCATACGGTTGAACTGGAATCAACCGTTGGCGAAGGAACCACGGTGCGCATTCTCTTCTCCTCCTGGCAGACGTAGACACTTTCTATTTGCAATAATAAGCTTACATAGATGTAAGGCTCCTGAAAGGAAATCCGATAGAAGCCTCCCTGCTTCATCCATTACACTGTAAGCAAGCTAATAGCGGATCAAGATGAAGGAGAGAAACGAAATGGAAATGCTGAAAGTCAACCAAATAAGCAAAATATATGGCAGCAAATTGACTTACCATGCCCTCGCCGGCATTGATCTTACCGTGGAGGAAGGCGAATTTGTTGGCATCATGGGCCCTTCCGGGAGCGGGAAAACGACACTGCTCAATCTCATTGCTACCATTGATAGCCCGACGACAGGCGAGATCACCATCGGCGGGCAAAATCCGCACAAACTAAAAAAGAATGCCTTGGCAAAATTTCGCCGCCGAGAGCTCGGCTTTGTGTTTCAGGACTTTAACCTGCTGCAAACATTGACGGTTGCGGAGAACATCGTGCTGCCCCTGACATTGGACGGTACCAATTTAAAGACAATGAAAACCAAACTAACGGAAATTGCCGGCAAGCTTGGCATTGAAGGCATCCTGGACAAACGCACCTATGAAATTTCTGGTGGACAGGCGCAGCGCGCGGCAATTGCCCGCTCGATTATTCACCGTCCCAAGCTGCTGCTTGCAGATGAGCCTACCGGAAACCTGGATTCCAAAGCGGCCAAAGATGTGATGACGACGCTGGAATCCCTCAACCGCAATGACCGGGCAACGATGCTGCTCGTGACGCATGACGCGGTAGCGGCAAGCTACTGCAACCGGGTTGTATTCATTAAAGACGGCAAGCTGTATTCGGAAATCCATCGCGGCGAACAGCGCCAAGCCTTCTTCCAAAAAATTATCGACACCTTGTCATTGTTGGGAGGGGACGCACATGACCTTTCGCCAATTCACCTTTCATAACGTCCTGCGCAACAAGCGTCTTTATGCCGCTTACTTCTTGAGCAGCATGTTCTCCGTGCTCATATTTTTCGTGTTTGCCATCTTTGCGTTTCACCCGTTGCTGACCGCTGACAGTCTGAACGACTCGGTCGCCAAAGGCTTGTACGTTGCCGAAGGAATCATCTATTTCTTTTCCTTCTTTTTTGTTCTCTATTCGATGAGTTCTTTTCTGAAATCACGGCAGAAGGAATTCGGCATGCTCGTCATGCACGGTATGACTTCCATCCAGCTTCGCACAATGATTTTCTGGGAAAATATGCTGATCGGCTTATTTTCGACACTGGGCGGACTTGGACTTGGCATGGTGTTCTCCAAAGCAATCCTGCTCGCCGCCGAAAATGTCCTGCAGCTTGATCAGACACTGCAATTTTACATGCCGACAACAGCGCTGCTGCTGACATTTGGAGCCTTTATAGCGCTGTTTGCCGTCATTTCGGTCTTTACCGTATTTATGATCCGCAACAAGCAGATCATTGAGCTGTTGAAAGGAAACGCGAAGCCGCGCCCGGAGCCGAAAGCGTCCATTTTGTTGTCGCTGCTGGGCGCCGTGCTACTGGCTGCGGGGTACATTACATCGATTGCCGTCAAAGGGATGATCGTTGTTCTCGTGTTCATTCCGGTCACCATCGCCGTCATTATCGGCACGTACTTGCTGTTTTCCCAGCTCAGTGTCTTTACGATCAACTGGCTGAAACGCAGGCAACGTTTTTTCTGGCGGGGCACCAACATGATTACTTTAAGCGATCTGGCTTACCGGATGAAAGACAACGCCCGCACTTTCTTCATTGTCGCGATTGTATCGACAGTCGCTTTCTGTGCAATCGGCGCCCTGTTCGGATTTAAAGGCATCATGACCCGCTCAATGGAGCAAGGGCATCCCTATACGCTGGAGTACAAGTCTTCGGAAGGCAATGACAAGCAGGACCAGCATATCGCACACATTGAAGAAAGCCTCGCACAGGCTTCGCTTGCGTATGATTCCTATGAAGCTTCTGTTAAATATTATCTTACCAAGTCATCCCATAACGTTCCGATTGTCGCTGTCTCCGAATATAACACCCTTGCAGAAGTGCAGGACATGCCGATGCTATCCCTTGCAGGGGATCAGGCAATCGTTTTATTCAGCGGCAATTACTTGCAGCAGCAAATGCAAAGCCAACTGCTTGAGCCTGTTGCCTTGGCTAACCCGGGAGTGACGCTCCAGGTTACGGAAAGGCAGGAGGCTAGCCCACTGCCAGACCTCATCAATCCGGTGTATGTCGTTGGCGACGATATGTATACGCAATTGACCAAACCTGAGCGTGTGGAAAATTACTTCATGTGGAATTTCAACGATAAGGACAAGGAAGTGGAGCTTGGGAAAGCCTTGACAGAAGAGCTGAACCGTGACCGCTCCAAAGCGTGGCTTCATGCCAAAACATATGCGATCAAGGCGCTGCTCCAAGGTTACTACATTATATTGTTCATCGGCTTGTTTATCGGAGTCATCTTTTTCGTCGCAGCAGGCAGTTTCCTGTATTTCAGACTGTTCAACGATCTGGATGATGACAAGCGCAAGTTTGCTTCCATTGCCAAGCTGGGACTCTCTCCAGGCGAGCTGTCCAACATTATTACCAGACAAACACTCATTTTGTTTTTCGCACCGGTTGGCGTTGCCCTCGTCCACGGCATCGTTGCTCTGACCGCCTTGCAAAATATGTTCATGTCATCGATTTTCAACGAGTCAGCGGCCGTGCTCGGCAGCTTCCTGGGCATTCAAATCATCTACTTTGCGATCGTCCGCTTCTATTACGCGCAAAGCATCAAACGGGCTTGCAACTTGTAACGTCCGGGTGACAGCAACGACTTTCCCTCCAACCATTGGGCTACAACGTCAAAAAGGGCGCAAGCAGTTTGGACTGCTTGCGCCCTTTTCATTATACGGTTGTCACTGCAATATTCCGTTCCGCAAGCTGTGCTGCAATGCCCTGCTCAATGCGGCTATCGGTAATGAGCTCACTGACAGACGACAGATTAGCTACCTGGGCGAAGGCGTTCACCCCGAATTTGCTGGCATCCGCAAGCAGTACGACATGATCCGCAATACTGATCATCCGTTCCTTGATCCGCGCCTGCAGTTCATTGGATTCACTAATGCCCCGTTCAAAGTGCACCCCTTTGCAAGAAAGAAATACTTTGTTCACATGGTAGGCTTCCAATGAGCGTTCCGCAAGCGGACCCACATAAGACAGCGACCGCTGCGCCAGGATGCCGCCTGTCGAGATGACTTCAATCCGTTCTTTGCTGCTCAGCTCAATTGCGACTTTGATCGAATTGGTCAGCACGGTGAGTGGAATATCGGGCATAATCGCAGCCATATACCACGCCGTTGTACTTGCATCAAGCAGGATACGGTCCTTGGGCTGAATTCGCTTGATTGCCTCTTCGGCAATCCGCCGCTTTTCTTCCGCATGGGTAATTTCCCTTTCAGCATAAGGAATCTCCGACTGCGGTTCCTTGACACTTACAGCGCCGCCATGTGACCGGCGCAGCCGCCCCTCCGCCTCCAGACGTCCCAGATCACGGCGGATCGTCTCCTCCGTGACCTCGCACAGCTCACTTAGCTCCGTTACCCGTATGCTTCCTCTTTCATTCACCAACTGCACAATTTTCTCATAACGTTCCGCAACCAGCATAGCTTACCTCATTTCAAGCAATTTGCCGCCCTGCAAGGGCATATTCAATCGTTTATTTCAAACCGGTAATGTGCAGGAATCTGCTGTAAGCTTGTTCCCAATGCTCCCCTTGTTCCGGTTCATAGACCGTCACTGGGAAGGAGTCGCGGATTGCTTGCCGCGCTGCCCAAATATCGGCCAGCTCCCCCTGTGCAATCCATTGAACGGCAAGGTTGCCTATGGCGCTCGCTTCCGCAGGCCCGGCCCAAACCGGTCGGCCGATCGCATTCGCCGACCATTCACACAGCAATGTGTTGTGAATGCCGCCGCCAACCATATGCAATCCGCTAAACTGCTGATCCGAAAGACGTTCGGTCAATTCAAGCACATAACGATATTTTAACGCAAGACTTTCCAAAATGCATCTTACAATTGCGCCATCGTCCTGCGGCGGCGGCTGCCCGGTTCGCTCACAGTAGCTGCGAATTTGGGCAGGCATATCTCCCGGATGAAGAAACGCCGGATCATCAGGGTCGATGAAAGCTGCGAACGGCTCTGCCTGGCGAGCCAGATCTACCAGTTCAGGGAACGAATACGTTGTCCCTGTCCGCTCCCACTCGCGGCGGCTTTCCTGCAGCAGCCACAGGCCCATGATGTTCTTGAGCAGCCGGAATGTGCCGCCTACGCCGCCTTCATTAGTGAAGTTCAGTTCGGATGCCAGCTCGTTGATTACCGGCTGATCCACCTCCGTCCCCATCAGCGACCAGGTGCCGCAGCTCAGGTAGGCGAATGAACGCTCCACAGCCGGCACAGCGGCAACTGCCGAGCCCGTATCATGTTCGGCAACCGCATAGACCGGAATCGCGGCAATGCCGAGTTCTTCGCACAGCGATTCTCGCAGCTCGCCAACTTTCGTCCCAGGCTGTACAACGTTGCTGAACAACGATGGGGCAACACCAATCGAATTCAGCAACTGTTCATCCCATTGCTTCGTTAACGGGTTGAACAGTTGAGTCGTCGTTGCGTTGGAAAACTCGCTGTACATCTCCCCGGTCAAGAAGTAACGCAATAAATCCGGAATCATCAGAAATTTCTCTGCCTGCGCCAGCAGCGGCGATTCCGCCTGCTTCAAAGCATACAATTGAAAAATCGAATTGAATTGTAAAAACTGGATGCCAGTGCGGGCGAAAATATCGGAGGCGGGCCGTTGTTCAAACAAACGTTCCATCGCCCCGTCCGTATGACGGTCACGATAGTGGTATGGGTTGCCAAGCAGCTCGCCGTTTTTGTCCAATAAGCCAAAATCGACCGCCCATGAATCGATTGCGATGCTCTTCAGTTCTATTCCCTGATGCTTGGCCTTCAGGAGCGACTGCTTCATCTCATGCAGCAGTCTCAGAATATCCCAGTGCAGACGGTCACCCGTCTGCACCGGATCATTCGGGAAACGATGCAGCTCTTCCAGCTCGATTTTGCCGTTTGACAAACGGCCCAAAATCGCTCTGCCGCTGCTTGCTCCCAAATCAAATGCGAGAATACTCACAAGGTCGCACCGCCTTTTAGAATTAGAATCTTACATGTTGGCCTCAATTGCAACTCAGGATGGTACGACAGCGTTCTGCGCATCACGCTTCAACAGCACGTCTTGTTCATACGCCTTCACTTCAGCCAGCCATTGCTCGCGTACCGGTACGCCTTGCTGTGCGCAATAATAGTCCCAAATCGCCCCGAATGGATACGATTTGAACTCCTCGGTCAACGCAAGACGGGTCGTATAATCACCTGCCAACTCCGCCTGTTTCAATGTTTCCACCGGCTCTAGCATGGCGCGGAGCAGCGCTTTGATCGTATTGCGCGTGCCTATTACCCACGCCGCCACACGATTGATGCTGCCATCGAAGAAATCCAGCCCGATATGCGTCGTCCCCAGCAAATTGTGGCGAACAAGCTCACGGCCGATTTCCAGCAATTCGTCATCCATGACAACGACATGGTCGCTGTCCCAACGCATCGGACGGCTTACGTGCAGCAGAATGCCATCGGTGAACAGCGCGAGCGAGGATAGCTTGTTGGAGATCACTTCGGTCGGATGGAAGTGGCCGGCATCGAGGCAGACAAGCTTGTTGTTTTTAATGCCATAGCCCATATAGAACTCATGCGATCCGACTACATACGCTTCTGAACCGAGGCCAAACAGCTTGCTTTCTACCGCATCCAGATGATGCTTCGGATCGAGCGGCTCGGCAAACACTTCATCAAGCGCATCCTTCAGACGTTGTCTTGGCGCCATCCGGTCAGCCGGAACATCCTTATAGCCGTCTGGCACCCAGACGTTCGTTACACAGGTTTGGCCAAGCTGTTCGCCGAAATAAGCGCCGATTTTACGGGAAGCTTTGCAGTGGTCGATCCAGAACTGGCGAATGTCAGGGTCCGGATGGCTCAGCGTAAACCCGTCGCTGGACTTCTCGTGCGAGAAGCAGGTTGGATTGAAATCAAGTCCCAGACCTTGCTCCTTCGCCCAGTCTACCCAAGTTTGAAAATGTTTCGGCTCCAACTGGTCAAGATCAACTTTTTCATCCGTATCCGCATAAATCGCATGCAAATTTACTTTGTGCTTGCCGGGAATGAATGAGAACGCTCTCTCCATATCGGCGCGCAGTTCATCCGGTGTACGAGCAGCACCCGGGTAGTTTCCAGTTACCGAAATACCCCCGGACAGTTCCTGATCACGGAATAAAAACCCGCGAACATCGTCTCCTTGCCAGCAATGTACCGACACTTTAATGTCAGCCAGCTTCGCCAGCACCTGATCTACATCGATGCCATGATTGGCATAGAGTGCTTTTGCTTCCTCGTAACTTCTTTTGATCGCCTGTTCCATGGAATAATTCCCTCCTTATTTTATAGCAAAACCAAGTGTCGTCATCAGTGCATTCTCCGCTTGTGTCGCATCAAGACGGCTGTATTGTACAATGATCGGAATATCGCTGACCACCTCAATGGCATAAGGAACACCGACCGGAATCGGCGTCCCCTCCTTCGATAGCGTGCTGGTGCGAATATGTCTGGTGCGGCGTCCGGGTACGACAACAAGGATATCCTCAAGCGGATCGCGGTCTTCGAAAAAAATCGTGAATTTCAGCAGCGCTTCCTCATTCGATGTATTCAATACACAAACCGATTCATGGCTTTCATAGGCGCCCGGGGCGCTTGACGGCGGAATAAAACCATCGGGGATTAGCCAGTGTTTCTCACCTTTGCCTTTAGACATCAATCACAAACCGCCCTTCTTATCTAGTGAATGCTGCCGGCACGCCGCCATCAATGGTCAACATGCAGCCTGTCGTTTTATCCGATTTGGAGGAGGCAAAGAAGGCGATGCCTTCCGCAATATCGCGCGGGAAAATGTTGACGAGCAGCGTCGTCCGTTTCCGGTAATACTCCTCCAGTTGGTCTGGCTCGATGCCATAGGCGGCAGCCCGCTCATTTCGCCAATTCGAGTTCCAGATCGCCGAACCTTGCAAAATCGCATCAGGCAAAATCGTGTTCACACGAATGCCGAACTCTCCGCCTTCCGCAGCGATACAGCGTGCCAAATGGGCTTCAAGCGCTTTGGCTGCGCTATAGGCTGAAGCATTTTTGCCTGCATAAATGGAATTCTTCGAACCGATGAATACCATGTTCCCGCCGACGCCCTGTACTTTCATCAGCTTGAACGCCTCGCGGGCAACGAGGAAATAGCCGGTGCCAAGCACATTAATATTGAGGTTCCATTCGCGAAGGGTCGTTTCGTCAAATGGGCTGGAAGTCGCAAGACCGGCATTGTTGACAATGATGTCCACCCCACCGAAGGCAAGTGCGGCATCTGCATAAGCTGCAGCCACCTGCTCTTCATTCGTAACATCCATTTTAACCGCAACCGCACGGTTTTCGCCAAACTTCGCGTTAATTTCGTCTGCAACATTTTGTGCGCCATCGAGATTCAAGTCTGCCAGCACAACATGAGCGCCTTCGGATACGAGACGACGGGCTGTTTCACTGCCGATGCCGCCTGCTCCACCGGTAATAAAGGCAATTTTGCGTGAAAACTCTGCTTCAGCCGGAGCCAATGTCAGTTTATAAAGTTCAAGCGGCCAATATTCCACATTGTAAGATTCGTTTTCGCTCAGAGAGACGAAGCTGCCGAGCGCCGTTGCGCCGCGCATCACAGCGATCGCACGATGGTAAAGCGCTCCGCTCACTTTGGAGTTTGCCCAGCTCTTGCCTGTATTGATCATGCCTACGCCCGGAATAAGAATGACGCGCGGCGCGGCTTCGAACATAACATCGCCTTCATGATGATTGCGCTCAAAATACGCTTTGTACTGCTCTTTATATTCAGCGATGCCTTCCTGCAGCTTCGCTTTCAGCCCTTCAATATCATCAGCATTCGGTGTCCAGTCAATAAACAGCGGCACCACTTTGGTATGAACGAGATGATCCGGGCAAGCTGCGCCAACCTGGGACAAGGATGGGGAAGCTTCGCCCCCGACGAATTGCAGCACATCCGCTTCGTCATCAAAGGTCAAAATCATTTTCTTCGCATCGCTCACCGCGCCACGCACCGCTGGCATTACCTGAGCGGCGATGCTTCTGCGCACTTCAGCTGGCAGCGCTGCATGCTTCTGGCCGCCAAACTGCTTTTCTTCTATAATACGGGCTTCTATATAAGCTTCCGCTTCATTAATTATCTTGATCGTTTGCGCATAGCAGGCTTCAGATGTTTCCCCCCATGTGACCAAACCGTGCTTTTCCATTAATACGAGCTCGGCTTGCGGGTTGGCGAGTACGCCTTCGGCAATCATTTTGGATAACGTGAATCCTGGACGAACATAAGGCACCCATACGAAGCGGTCGCCAAAAATTTCGCGGGCGATTTCCTTGCCGTTATCCGCACAACATAAAGCAATAATAGCATCCGGATGCGTATGATCTACATGCCTGAACGGCAGAAAAGCGTGCAGCAATGTTTCAATCGAAGCGCGGGGATGCTTCGCATCAATCATGGAATAGCCAAGATATGCAACCATCTCTTCGTCAGACATTTCCGGACGCTCGAACAGCGGACGGATATCCTCCATCCGAAGTCCTGTGAAATTGCCCGCCTTCATCGAAGCCAGATCGGAGCCGCTGCCTTTAACATACATCACTTCAACATCGCGGCCTCGAAAATCCTTCACTGTCGTTTTGCTGGATGTGTTGCCGCCTCCCCAGTTGCAAACACGGCGATCAGCACCGATAATATTGGAACGGTATACGAGCTCCTCCAGCCCGTTTGTCGATAATGATGCCTTTGCATGATCCCATAAAGATTGTACCATTGATTTTCCTCCGTTTAGTGTTTATTTATGTTTGTTTTGATTTTATCATATTTGTTTATCTTTGAATATATTTATTTTCAAACACAAACAAAAATATAAAGCGTAAACATTTTCGTTTAAACAAAAACTAGCGGATGGAATAGCATAACTGATATGCTCGTGCTTGTGATATGACACGTATTCCAAGCGCGATATAGCCGAATTTCGATAAGAAACCACAAAACGCGCGCCGAAAGCGGCGCGCGTTGCACAAGTGAGCATAGCATTGGGATGACGGGAGGTCGAGCGGTTAGTTTCTGCCCGCCTGCAAAGGAAGCCACTGGAGGACACGTTGAATTTTTAAATCCCAGTAATCCCAATTATGATTTCCCGGTTCTTCTTCATAGGTCAAATCCAGGCCCGACTGAATACATAGGTCTCTAAAGTTTGTATTGTCTTCATAGAGGAAATCTTCCGTACCGCAGCATTGGAACAGTTTGGACTGTTCAGCAGGGTTCTGTTTTGCACGGTCAAGCAGTTGCAGCAAATCGTCATCGCCGCTTACTGTCAGGTCATTTCCAAAAATCGTTTGAAAATCCATCAGTCCGCGCTCGGACAGCAGCTTAACGTCCATGGCTCCTGACAAACTCGCCGCCGCCGCGAACCGTTCCGGCTGTCTGAGCGCCAGTTTGAATGCGCCATATCCGCCCATCGATAGACCTGCCACGAAATTATCTTCCCTCGCCGAAGACAAATGGAACATGGATTGTGCGATGGCCGGCAGCTCTTCGCTAATAAAAGTCCAATATTTGCCGCCATAGGCCATATCCGTATAGAAACTCCGGTGCACCTGCGGCATAACAACCGCCAACCCGAGCGAAGCGACATATCTCTCGATCGAAGTTCTGCGCAGCCAGATCGTATGATCGTCAGACAAACCATGCAGCAAATATAATGTAGGGTGAAGCTCAGCACGCCGCTTTCCTTCCATGCCAATCTGTGTTTGCGTTTGCTGCGGCAAAATTACCGTCATTGATGTGCTCAAGCCCAATACATCCGAGAAAAAATTACAATTAATAAGTGCCATTTGAGCGACGCTCCCTCTCTTGATACTTTTTATGTTCACTGGAATGTTAGACGCATTGCCAATTTTATCTTACCATAACGATTCTGATTGAGAAACGTATGTAACAAAATCTTATTAAACAATTCGCCGCGGCGTAGGTTAAGACTGAGAGACAGAAATTAGAAAACAAGGATTAGGGCAAATCAGCAGACAGGATTAGAGAAATAGTGATTGCGGAACTTTGTCGCATAGCGGGTTCGCAGGGTTCTTCCAATCGCCATTGAAGCCAGATTCCATGATTATCGATTCCTATAGGTGGAAATCCGGCTTCAAAAAGCGACCACTTCGTTTTTCCAGAATCCCTGCGAACCTTCGCTCCATTTGCTCATACAATGCTAACGCTGACAGTGCTCAAATTTCATGCAGAAAAACGCAAAAAACACCGTCAGGTGTTTTTTTGTCGTGGTGAAGTCGCTTCCCCATCAATTGATTGATAATATCTAAAAGGCAATGTCTCTGCATTAAGAAAGTATTAGACATAACATCATAACTTTAATTAAGTTTTCTTTTCATGTTACCGAAGTTTCCTTAGGTTTGTGATCCTAACCAAAAATATTGAATGATCAAGGCTGCCACACTTCCAGCATATTTCCATCTGGATCATAAAACTGCAAGTTTGGTCCGCAAGTTTGTCGAATTTCTCCTTCTATCTTCACCCCGTTTTCCTTGAAACGCTCGTACATCTCTTGAATACGGGGAGTAATAAAGCAAAACACCGCTTGCTTAGTACCATTATCATACGTAAAACCATAGCTTCCAGCTGCTTGCTTCGCTGTTATAAGAAACAATGCAGGTACTGTGCACCTTAGGCCGGCTTCTGAAAAGTTTCCGTTATGGTCGGGAAATCCTAAAATCGCTATTTCCATATCCGGCTTGATCGGATTGTGATTTGTAGGTTGGCACCCCAAATTCTTTTGGTACCATTTAAGGGATTCGTAGACGTTGCTCACAGGTATGTAAATACAAGTTATCCCCGTTATTTGTTCCAACTCTTTCTCAGGACTAACTTCATTATTGGCTTGCATGTCCCAATCCTCCTTAAAAATGTGTTAAAAGCAAAACTGATTCAATCCAATTTATCTCTCTTAATCTGTACCATAATACAAAAATAGCCATGTAGTAATAGGGTAATCCTAAATATTACATGGTATAACTGGCCTATCGACTAATTATGGTTATAATCCTAATAGCCAGCCTGTGAGATAGTGAAGTCACAGATTAGCATAAATTTTGGGGAGCTTTTAAAGCAGATTTAACTTACCGTGAAATATAGCTTCAGTTCTTTCCCACACAAAGAAGCAACATTATTTGGCTCAAAACTGAAATTAGCGGTTGACGAATAATTCAACGAGCGTAGAACGAGGATAGAAATGGGAAACATTATATTTCAGCATTAGCGGCGGCGGCAAACAGCCTTCTCCCTTTGTTAAGGTGCGTTCTGTTTCATGGGTATTCGTGAGGTTCTTGCGCTAACGCTTGCCACAGTGCTTAAATGGCCTTAAATGACCCTTTTGCAACTCTAACGCTTGTCACAGCGCTTATTCCCCCCATGGACGGTTAAAATCGGGCGATTTTCGATAAATAAGGTGGCTCAGTTTCCTTACAATATTTATGGGGCTGAATTTACCTAAATAGGGCCGCTCATCAGCGTTAGAATGCCACACGAGAAGGTTAGGATTCCAAGCGCATTCGTTGATGTCTCGGTTAGAATCACACGCGTGCAGTTAGCATTCCACTCGCATGCGCTGAGGTCGCGAATAGCATTCCACTCACCCGCGGTGCTTTCGCCGCACGGAGGCGGACGGTCCACCAGTTGCTCCCTTCCTTGCTTTGATCCCGAATACAGTCAACCACTGTTTTTTAGATTGAGCCCATTATTTTTATGTCTAATTTTGAGAATATCTATCATTTCAATAAAATCTTTTCGTTATCTTTCGAAACCCTACCTGCTGATTATGTAACAAATCTGAAAGCTTCTAGGTGCAGTGGTTGTTGCACCGCATGTAAGATTTTCAATTCACTTATTTGAGTAGGGGGCTACATGCTCTTACAAGATGTAGTGGAGGAGATTCACGATTTTCAATACGCACTAGCGTAGGATGCGACTAAGCCGTTCGGTTGCCGTGCGGACCACCGTATAATTCAACCCACGCATCCACGTTGGATGCGACGGGTAATCCGAAATCTCATGCGAATCTATCAACAATTTCAATCCACGCATCCGCGTAGGATGTGACAGTCGCCTTTGAATAAGGCGATCAGCACTTCCTTATTTCAATCCACGCATCCACGTAGGATGCGACCGAGAAGATGGAGCGAGATTTCATTCACATAGTGATTTCAATCCACGCATCCACGTAGGATGCGACGCTATGAAGCAACGGGACATTAATCCCAAGTTCCAATTTCAATCCACGCATCCGCGTAGGATGCGACCTCCAGCACTGGCTCGGCGTCCTTACTACAGGATGATTTCAATCCACGCATCCGCGTAGAATGCGACTTACCGACATTTCAGATGTCGGAGATTAGGAGGGATTTCAATCCACGCATCCGCGTAGGATGCGACGAGAGAAAACGGAGGGGATATCATGGCATGGATAATTTCAATCCACGCATCCGCGTAGGATGCGACGTTGCTTACTGTTGACTTGGGATACGATGCAAAAGATTTCAATCCACGCATCCGCGTAGGATGCGACCGCGGAGATGACTTTGATCTTAAGCTGGTGTTATTTCAATCCACGCATCCGCGTAGGATGCGACCATGGCAGCTGAATACTCGCCGCCGCTGCGCCTATTTCAATCCACGCATCCGCGTAGGATGCGACTTTTAGTCTGCTTGGACGGACTCGTTTTAAAGCATTTCAATCCACGCATCCGCGTAGGATGCGACGCTTCGCTGCCGACGCTTACCGTGATTAAAATTGATTTCAATCCACGCATCCGCGTAGGATGCGACGACATCAACAATCTGGCCAATGAGTTTTACACCAAATTTCAATCCACGCATCCGCGTAGGATGCGACGTGAAAGTGATCAACACGCTGTCCTGTTGCGCGGTATTTCAATCCACGCATCCGCGTAGGATGCGACTCCAGCAACTAAGGGATAAATACACACAGGCACAATTTCAATCCACGCATCCGCGTAGGATGCGACGGTACAGGTGCGCTGCTCATAGTTATTCCCAAGGATTTCAATCCACGCATCCGCGTAGGATGCGACAGGATGATTTGTACTTTAACACCGGACTCAAGGTTATTTCAATCCACGCATCCGCGTAGGATGCGACTAATGGGATCGAAGAGAGAATGGCGAATGAAATCATTTCAATCCACGCATCCGCGTAGGATGCGACTCCCCTTCCTGCTCCGTGCTATCATGGAGCTATAATTTCAATCCACGCATCCGCGTAGGATGCGACGGCGATTTTGGGCCAAAAAAAACGAAAAAACAGCTTGTTTGGCCTCAAAAATCACAGCTTTCTCATAATTCCAGAAAATAAAATTACTTTATTTTCAATTAAATCTAATTAAAAGGGAGTTATGTGGTGCGAATCCCCCGGGGATTTCATGTGCACTATACATTCGCACCAGAGTTTCGCACCTCAACTATAGAATTAAAGTCCCCTCCAAGTCAATCGCTTCTTTCACTCCGATATGCTCCACTTTTCCTTTATGATTGTTGCCAAGCCGATAAAATCGGAGGCTATCCTCCGTAGAATCAATAATGTCGATAAGCTTCAGTCGCAAATCAGCAAATTGGGCGGCATCGACGATGCATTCAAACACCGAGTTCTGGACACGCTGACCGTAGTTTTGGCACATTTTTGACACTTGACGGAGTCTTCTTTGCCCACTACTAGTTACTGTGCTGACATCATATGTAATTAATACAAGCATACTGCACCTACTTCCATAGAAATGGCGGGTACTCATCCAAGTCATTGCGCAAATGGCGTGCCAGTAATAAAGCTTGCGCATGGGGTACAAGACCCCAAGCGATCTTTTCCCCCAGGAAGGGATGTGTAATTGCCTCTTGTTTCTTCGTTTGCCATGCTGCCAGAAACTTCTTTCTGGCTTCATCGGTCATTATGACAGCCCCGTTTTCCTTTTTCAGAAAATCATCATGATTGACAACTTTCTTGTTAATTAAGGATAGGACAAATTTATCCGCGAAACAGCCGCGCAGCTCCTCCATCACATCCAGCGCCAGCGATACCCGCCCAGGCCGATCCCGATGCAGAAAACCAACATAGGCATCAAGACCAACGGCTTCCAAAGCAGATGCTGTGTCGTTGGCCAACAGCGTGTAAGCAAATGATAGCATGGCATTCACGTTATCCAGCGGCGGCCTTCTTGAACGGGAATGAAAGTAAAAATCTTCTTTTTGCTGTAAGATCATGTGATGAAAGCATTTATTATAACTGATTGCAGCTTGTCCTTCCAGACCTCGCAATCTTTCTAGATCCTCGCATTGCCTGACTTCAACAAGAATTGAGGACAATTGCTGGGAAATCTCTTTAAATTTCGGGACATCTATCCGCAGGGGATAATCCCGTGTCATTCTTTCCAGCATCCACTTGCTATTGTAAATTTTGCCGATAATAAAGTTTCGGGCAATTTGTGCCGAACGATGTTCATCTTCCGACAGCAAATACTGTTTTTTTCTTAGTACAACATTGCCTTTGCTTTGTCCAATCACTCTGGCTATAAATCTACCATTCATTGTCAAAAACATGATCGAAATATTACGTTCTGCACAATATCCCATTAGCGCTGGACTCGCCCCTGTGTAGCCAAAAGCTACAATGGACTCCAAATTATGAAGCGGCAGTCTGGCGATCTTCTCCTGTTCTTTAAGCAGAACAATATTGTCGCCATCCAGCGACAAATAGACGTCAGGCTGCGTAATGTAGAGCGTGTTCAGCAGCTTCTTCATTCCTTGATTCTCCCTTCAATATAGCTCTTAACCGTCTGCTTATTCATTAACTTTGGCAAACAAACATGGTGAAGAGAGCAGTTATTGCAGAAAGATCCTGTCTTTACTTTAGGCGTATACCTGCGCTTGTAATAGTCCTGCATTTCGGATACGATCAACTTGACTTTCCGCTTAATTTCATCGTTTAAGGGCACTTCGACACGATGCCTGGTCTCGTTATAAAAAATATACCCTGTGTGAATTTGACATAACAGCATTTCTTCCAAGCAGATTGCCTGTGCAGCCAATTGCAGCACATCAGCGTCATTTTTTTTCGGTTTTCCACGCTTATATTCAATTGGATAAGGCAAATATTTGCCCTCGGCCCCATTGATTTCTACACCGTTGTCATCACTTATAAACTCCACTACATCGCAAATGCCTGAAATTTTTAGTTCATCTGATTTCACTGGCATCGCGCGTACGATCAGCTTTTCTCCACGTTTCTCCCGTACAAAGGGCTTGTCCGCATTTCGATGAAGGTGCTGGCCCTCTATCGTTCTGACGTTTTCTTCCCATTGCTGTTCAATATGAATCAACGCCCACTGCCGCTTGCAAAATTCAAAATGCTGGATGCCCGACACCATTAAATAATGGTCGTCGTCATTATAGTCCATCGATAACCTCGGTCTTTAATCCATCCAGCTCGTTGCGTTCAATGGTGTAATCTTCAAATGCTTTAGGCTCATCTATCGTTGCTTTTACTTGTAGTGAGCGATGGACTTTTGCAGAAGAATATTGCCCCAATTTGGAGTTGTGCTCCCACCAGAATACTTTATGAACTTCCATACTGCCGTCCGGCCGGGCTGCGGAAGCGTCGTTCTCAAACAGCGTAATAAGCGCTTGTTTTACCTTCTCCGCATCTTCGTTCGTAAAGCCCGTTTTTTCAGCCAATTGGGTGTTAATACTGCCGTAAAAAACATAGACGCCATAGTCTACCCGATGTTTCATCCCCATCGTATCAGAGCCGCGCTCCTTGCCTGGCTCAGAATTGACACTTTTCGTAATTTGCATGCTCGTAATATCTATTGGCGCAGCGCTTATTGCCGTATGTATCGATACCGGTCCCCTCACCCCAACGGATACGCCCTTCTCCCCATTTTTGAACGCAAACACTTGGCCAAAGCTGCGAACGTCTAACCATTCCTTACAAGCGATTTCAGCAAACGCGTCGCTCGAACTTGTTTTGGACTTCAGGATTTTTGCCAATTCCGGATTCGCATCGGCACGTTCTCTTAAACTTCCGAACACATCCAATTTCCGGTCGTTGGATTGTACGAAAATGGATTCCCCCATATCCTGCAGGCGGTTTCTGATTTTACGTTTCAACGCGACATCAGAAATCTCACCAAAGCCGTCATAATTTTGACGGGGCCGATTGCCATTGAGCGGATCACCATTCGGGTTTGCATTCTTTACGGACAACACGACTGCAAAATCTATTTTATGGTCTAATACTGTCATTGTAATCGCTCCTTTTGATTTCAGATGTTTTCGGTGTTTACCGAACTCTCATCGCTACTTCCATTACTATCATCCTGCTTGTCCTTCTTCTGGTAAAGCTCATGCCGCTGACTATAAAAACCGAGTAAATATTTGCCGGATAACGGTCGATTATTAAATTTATCAAGCGGAATTCGGGAAGCGACTTCATCAATAATCCGGGATAAATACGTAGCTTTCGTTCCCAAGCGAGCCTGATAAGGCTGCAAGCTCATTTGAATGGTTCTCCATGTTCGAGCAGGATGCTGAGCAAATGAATTCATATAGCGAATGGCATTGCTTGCCCGTGTTTCTTCCGAACCTAAAGCGCGTCTTTCCAACACATCGGCAACTGCCAACAACCGGCCAAACAAGTAGTCACGATCCTCATTTTCGGTATCCAATGCCACCTGAGATCCCTCCTGTCGATTAACTAAAGCACATGCAATGCTAAGTGTCTTTTCCCATTCCCATTTTTCCAGCGCTACAGGGTTGGATGCCCTGTGAAAAGCACTTTTGACGATATCCTGAGGGATTCTATTCCCGTCCACAATACAAGCAAGCATCCGCTCCATTAACCCTTTGACAACCTTATCACTTGCACGAGGACCGTAAGCTGCAAAGGCAATATCCTTCGTCGCTGGCGCTCCGAAAAACTGCACATTTTCTCCCTTGTCATTTTTGCGGTAGCGATGGAGCCACACACAGCTTGAATGCCAATGGATCAGCTTCTCCAGATACAGCTCCTTGTTCATACTCCGATAGTACAGAACCGCCATTCGACCGGTTGTCGCGGAGTCAAGAACCATAATGCTGACCTCGGCTTTTCTGGATAAATTGCTTCTGTATCCCCCCAGAGCCTTTGCTACTTCGGCCGCAAATTGTTCGTTGGTAAACGACTTCTTTACCCTTTCTTCTGCGGGCGTCGGGTCAATGGAGAAAGTATCCTCGCCTGGTTCAACGACGTCGAGTGCATCATTTGCCCAGACAAGAAACACACGCTGATCGATGATTTTGCCTTGGCGATTAATGAGCCATTTCAGTGCGTTATGCGCTTTTTGCGATACCTCATAGCTAATGCTGGCAGCTTCATTCCCTGTGTTGAATCGTCCACGAAATGTAAAGCCGCTTGTATCATTGGCCGAGATCAGCTTCGCCTTGTCCGCAGCATTGCGGATTTTGTTCGCATGTTTCTCTGTACCCGGCTGCCGTTTACCAGTTACATAACAGACATCTGCTTCACCCAACAACCTACTGTAATGGTTAACAAAAGAATCATATACCTCACGATCTCGCCAAACTTTGGTTAAAATCCGGTCGGGGGAATAGACATTAAATCGAATGAATGCGCTCTCTTGTTCTCCTGTGACTGAGGTAAAAATGGCTGGTTTCTCTGGATACAAATGTTCATATTTCTTATCCCATTTCTCGATGAGCCGCTTTTCCGCATCAACACATAGAACTTTCCATTCCACTAAATCTTTAATAAGTTGTCTTTTACTAAGATAAGCATAAATGCTTTTTACTTTAGCACAAGTATCTGGGGACTTCGCCCAATCAGCTAACTGTTCAATGTATGCTGCAAAAGGCTCCTCTTTTTTTATTTTCCCGCCATAAGCGACAAAATCGCCAGCGACATAACTCAGTTTATCGTGCAGCGGATAAGGTGCAACTTTGGAGCCTGCCCTGCTAGAGGAATCTTCCGTACACGGGATGAGTGTACTTGCATCGCTCTTATCGACAACGGATGCCGAATGGAATTCGCCATTTTCCGTAATTAAAACTTCAATATGGGCATTCTGGGTCGTGTGGGAAACAGGCAGCAGTGTATACTCGCGATCATTGGATTTCGTCTCAATCACGCCAACCTGGCCAAGATTTGATTCGTACGTCTCATATAAATTAAACAGCCAACTCATTTATCTGCCTCCCGCTCCAATTCCCCAAGCAGCTCATCTGCCGACGTCACATTGACCGCTCCAAAATGCTTCGCTTTCATAGCTCCGATTGGACGGATTTGCTCGCATGCTTCAGGTCTTATAAACTGGATAATGCCGCTACGCATCACTGGATTCCAGAGACGCACCTCCATCTGGTCTCTCCCCGTTTCATCGGGATAATTAATCCCGTGCACCATGTTGCCGAGTGGAATCTCCTCAGCGTCGTCATAAAATCCTTTCCCTTCGTCATACACGCAAGGCTCCACATAAGCTTGGCATTCTCTGGCTCCGAGGAAAATATCTCTTCGGCCACCAGCCTTTAGAGAACGCTTTAATATGTTATGATGCTTTTCTTCGTTGCGGTCATGCAACATGTCCGGACGGTTCATATTAAATTCAAAATGACATTTCACCTTGTAACGAACATCCTTTAGATACGTATAATTGGCAAGCGTATTGCCGCCGCCGTAGTCCATCGGACGAATTCCTTTGGACTCCATGCGAATGGGGTTCATTATCCGCACTTCATCGACCACAATGATAAGCGTAGGTTTCCAGTATATCGATTCAACAATCCCTTTCAGAGCTTGGTAGGTTGGCACATTGTAAGTCAGTTTCTCCCCGCCAAGCTTCGTCAAAGGATCGGTGAATAGAGCGTATTTCCCATATACCTCAAATTCAATTCCGTTTCTCATGTGGTTTACCTCCCCTCATTTTCTTTCATTTTCCTTATAAAAACTGTCCTTAGTGGGCAGGTTTTCAATATATATCAAGTCCTAATTGGCTATCGTTATCCAGATTAAGCCCAAATTCTTCGTCGTAGGCCCCATCTTTCAATGCCAACACCTTCCCGTCAAGCAGGCTTACCAACGCATCATTTTTAATTAGCGTATCGAGCTCGAAACGAAATACATTTATCGTAAACTGCTGTGCACAACGCATTAATCGTGCAAAATCTTCAATAGAGCGATCACCATTCAATTGGACGATGATCTCCTTGCCCTCCATTTCCCCTTCCCCATAGGGAACAATAATGGATGTCGTGTAGTTTTCAATTACCTCAAAATGTTCGGCCGCTGTATGATAACTATTTGCCAGAAACAATGGGAGACGACTCCTGTGCTCGCTCATATAGGCGGAATAAAAGTTATTATCTTCTTTTTTAGCAAACAACAATGTTGTCATCTTCGTTCGCAACTTAGGAACTGAGTAATCAAGCTGGGGTTGAAATGCTGTATAAAACTCTTGAAAATACCGCTCCATCGCTTGCTCAGAAAGTACATGCCCACCATGTTTAGAAGCATCGCGCTTAAGATCAAGCAAGATTTTTTTTGAAATCTTCTTCCCCTCTTTAATCTCCAACAATCTATCCAAATTTTCTTCTGCATGATCGATGACATACACTTGCCGCAGCATCTTATGCTCTCCATGCCGATTACAGCGTCCTGCCGCTTGGGCAATGGAATCCAAACCCGCCAAGGAGCGAATGACACATTCAAAGCTTACATCTACACCTGCTTCAATCAACTGCGTGCTGATACAAATGACAGGGTGCTCCTTTTCCAGGTGCTCCCTGATTTCATCCAGCATTACTTTCCGGTGCGCCGCACACATCGATGTGCTCAAATGATAAATCGGCTTGGACGCATGCTCTTCTTGCAATTGGCGGTACAACGCTTTAACAACCGCTTTCGTATTTAAAATAACCAGCACGCTTTGAACCTCTCTGAGCTGCTCACTTACAAATTCGGCCAACTCGTCATTATTAAACACTTGATCGGTTGCTTTATCAATAACTTCGACCCGCTGAAATGCCTGGATGACATTGCCGAGGTTTTCAATAATTTCTGCGTTTGGTTTAATTTCAAGCTTATGCTCTACGTAATCCAGCTCTGGCTGTGTCGCCGTACAAAGCAGCATACTGGAGCGACCATAATCTTTCAAGAAATTTACCGCTTGGTTAAACAACGAAATACATGGGACGGGGACTTTTTGCACTTCATCAAAAATAATAACAGCCTTGCTTAGATTGTGCAGTCGACGAATATTTCTGCTTCCTTTGGCATAGAAAACATTTAAAAACTGTACCATCGTTGTAAAAATGATTGGAGAATCCCAGTTGTCTTTGGCCAGTTTCAGTTTCTGCTGGACTGTGAGCATACCGTCTTCATAGTCTTGATATTCCTCTTCCTCGTTTACATCGTCAATGACGTTAGAGTGATGTTCCAGTATATTGCGTGGATCTCGCAGTATTCTGCGCACTTCTTCGGCATTTTGTTCAATTATTGTCGTGTAAGGCACAACATAAATAATTCTCTTTTTGTCATAAATCTGTGCATGTTTCAACCCATAACGCAAGCTGGCCAGCGTCTTGCCGCCGCCTGTCGGAATCGATAACGTATAAACTTCTGAAGGCTTTTCGGCAAAGTGCTCGCACTGATCTGACATCGCCCTTCGGAGCGTATTGATTGGCGAATCGGCATCTTCATGCTCAGCAAAAGTTCTGATTTTACCCATCAGCTTCTCATAGTAATCCTTGAACAAAAGCTTGGAATCCATCGGCGGTTCGCTTTGCTTATTTTCCTCAAATCGTCTAGTATTCGTTCGATCTGCATCGATTAATGCACTGAACACAAATTTGGTTAAAAACATCATTTTAGTTTCAAAAGATAATAAAGACATTTTTTTATGATAGGTTTCTACCTCAGCCGCCGCTTGCTCAACATACTGACGAAAATCCGAATCACTCATGACGTGTGAAAAAAAACGTTGTGTCGCCAATTGAAACTCTTCAGGTTCCTTGTCTCTCACCCGTTTTAAATAGGGAGATTCCAATTGTTCATTCAAAAAATCCTGCAAATAGGCGTGATGCGAAATAATTGCATTTCCAACAATTTCAGCTAGCAAACCTTTAAATTGATTATCTATCTTTTCATGAAGTAATTGATAAAGAAGCTTTCCTCCTGCAGTAGAATGATCGACACTACCTCGCTTGGGGGGTGAATTTGGATTAGCAACAGCTTCCAGCAAATATTCCTTGAATTCATCAGTATATTTCCCCATATCATGCAGCAGTCCGGCAAGACCAGCCACATGTTTCAAATCAATCTTGGCGCCAAATTGTTCGGCTAGCGCTTTAACTTCAAGCAAATGCTCTTCAACCGTTTGAATTTTCCCGTCACTTTCTCGAATATGAGCAATGTAACCTATCAAAACCACCTCCATTAAAACAACAGCCACTTCGTTTTACCTATTATTATCTTATATCGGTTATTTTTTACTTTTTTTAATAGTTTTTGAAAATTAGTGCGAACAGATCTGTGAACACAGACATCCGCGTTTGTCTCATTTCAATCTACGCACGAAGGGGGCGCCCCCCAACGCAAAATAACCGCCCTATAGACGGTTATTTCAATTCACGCACCCATGCAGGGTGCGACGTTGACCGAGCCACGCAAGATGTCTTCGATACAATTTCAATCCACGCACCCATGCAGGGTGCGACGAAGACCGAGAACTGCTACGTATATCGTTGGAATTTCAATCCACGCACCCATGCAGGGTGCGACCAACGTAGGTCGTCATGATGATCCAGACCATGGGATTTCAATCCACGCACCCATGCAGGGTGCGACTTTTTTCAACCGATAACCTTAGCTCGACTTCTGATTTCAATCCACGCACCCATGCAGGGTGCGACTCCGCTGACAACTTTTTCCCTGTCTGCTTTTCGACATTTCAATCCACGCACCCATGCAGGGTGCGACATCTCAGGTTCAATCGTACATCGATTATACTCCGATTTCAATCCACGCACCCATGCAGGGTGCGACTTTTTCACTCGTATTTATTGGATTGGATGTTGTATTTCAATCCACGCACCCATGCAGGGTGCGACTCTTTTGCTGCTTGCGCTAACTTTACCATAAAGTATTTCAATCCACGCACCCATGCAGGGTGCGACGACATAATAATAATCTTGTTGCGCTTGTGACAGATTTCAATCCACGCACCCATGCAGGGTGCGACATTATCGATGGAGGTTACGTATTATGGCACGTAGATTTCAATCCACGCACCCATGCAGGGTGCGACTGCGCTCACCGTTTCCAGTGAGCGCCTTTCATCAATTTCAATCCACGCACCCATGCAGAGTGCGACGGCGGCATTGCTCGACGCTCGGCATCCGGCTGCTATTTCAATCCACGCACCCATGCAGGGTGCGACAAACACAATTAACGCCATTAATTTTCCTTTCATATTTCAATCCACGCACCCATGCAGGGTGCGACCTAGTGTTGGTGCTGTAATTGGGGGTCCAGGTGATTTCAATCCACGCACCCATGCAGGGTGCGACTCTAGACTCGTTTGGAAAGAACACGCGTCTAGATTTCAATCCACGCACCCATGCAGGGTGCGACACGCAGCCGAAATACTTGGAGCAGCCGTTTAAGATTTCAATCCACGCACCCATGCAGGGTGCGACTTGCTGAATCCAATAGAGTCCGTTATGAGTTGTATTTCAATCCACGCACCCATGCAGGGTGCGACTACCAGTCCATTCCGGCATGCCATTATTCAGTTTATTTCAATCCACGCACCCATGCAGGGTGCGACAAAAGGCGTGGAAACCATAGGCAGTTCCGTTAAATTTCAATCCACGCACCCATGCAGGGTGCGACTTCATTAATTTGGGCAAGGTTCAGACCAGATGCTAATTTCAATCCACGCACCCATGCAGGGTGCGACGGCTGGTAATCGGAGGTGTGGAGTAATGATCTATATTTCAATCCACGCACCCATGCAGGGTGCGACATAAAGGTCACTTCAAGGCTGCTGATTACGTGCAATTTCAATCCACGCACCCATGCAGGGTGCGACCAGCATGGAAGGGATAGAGCCGCCGGTAATGATTATTTCAATCCACGCACCCATGCAGGGTGCGACCCACAACATGGCAGCTGGTCGCACCCGATACGGATTTCAATCCACGCACCCATGCAGGGTGCGACTTGGCCCACTCCCCATGCATTTTCAAAAATTGATATTTCAATCCACGCACCCATGCAGGGTGCGACTATTGATAAAAACTAATACCACTATTTACGGTAGTATTTCAATCCACGCACCCATGCAGGGTGCGACTCGTAATCGTTTCGGACACACCCGTCTTGATGTCATTTCAATCCACGCACCCATGCAGGGTGCGACACGGTGTAATTCAGCAGCCGGATGCCTAGCGTCATTTCAATCCACGCACCCATGCAGGGTGCGACAGCGATTTTTAACCATAAAAAGTTAATTAATCAAATTTATGAATGAAAATCACACAAGTCTCTCACAGCTTTACAAAAAAGTTAACTTAAATTTCTAATAAATTCTAATAAAAGGTAAAATACTGGTGCGAATCCCCCAGGGATTTCATGTGCACTACACATTCGCACCGATCATTCGCACTTTAATTACATTATCATCCATACTGCGTTTAAGTCAATCAATTCCACCCAGCCTCGCTTACTGCAAGCACAGATCAAACACATTTTTGCTTCCCAGCATTTAATTAGCCCCTTGTTAATCCTAGTGTTCTGGCTGCACTTGCTTCAGCAACTCTACGATACTTTCAAAATTATCAAGTTCTCCCACCAACGAACTGACTATCACGCCATGCTTATTAAGGAGCAGTGTTGCCGGCAATGCTGTAATTTTATATTTCTGCTTCACTTCCCCATTCGCGTCCAGCAAAATCGGGAATTCCAGGTCATATCGATCGGCAAACTTGTCCACAACCGCAGACTGCTCCCCCACATTGACAGCGACCACTTCGACGTTGTCCACCAGCTTGGACGCCTCCATCATAAGAGGAAGTTCGTTCACACACGCCCTGCACCACGAGGCCCAAAAATTAAGCAGGACACCCTTCCCCTCGTAGTCTGACAAGCGCCACTCTGTACCATCCAATGATTCCAAGACAAACTCAGGCGCATGCTCCCCTGCCTTAATCGCCGTCCGCTTTTCAATTAGTGCCTGCAAGGCAATATAGACAACTGCTGTGGCAAGAACGACAACCAACAATTTCTGTGTATTATATAGACCCGCTCTTTTCACCGTTTGCCCTCACCATACATTTTGCCAAATATGCCCCCAGGTTCCAAAATAGCTGAGTGATCACCCCATTCCTTGCCTGTACCCTCCCATTCAATTACACCGCCGCGCAAAAACAAAATACGATCTGCTGCCCTTCCTGCCACATGGAGCTGATGCGTTGAGAAAATAACGGTTTGCCCGTCATCTGCCGATTTGCGGACAAGCTGAACAAAACTGTCCATCCAATAAGGGTCGAGCCCATTTGTTGGCTCGTCCAGCAATAACAGCGGCGGGCGGGCAAGCAAGGCCTGACCAAATAACATACGCTGCCTCATGCCTTTGGAAAAAGAAGACACCGGCTTTCTTCCCGTGTGATCAAGCCCAACATCCGCAAGCACCTCTTCTGCACGCTTTTTGCTCAGTCCCTTCAGCTTTGCCCAGAATGTCATCGTTTCACTAGCGCTGAGCCCAGCACTGAAATGATAATCATCCGGCATGTAACCGATTTGGTCAGCATAATGCTTGCGCTGCTCCTTCCAGTGGAATCCCCGGATGGCAATGCTGCCGCCAGTCGGTTGTGAAATGCCTGCCAGCATGCGCAATATGGTGCTTTTTCCTGCGCCATTTTCTCCACATAGTGCCACGACCTGCCCTTGCCCGACCTGCAAGTTCAACGCCTCAACGATCGTCTGATTTTTTATTTTTTTATGAACTTCGGTTAGTTGCACCAACTGCTCATGCACGCTTTCTCCCCCTTTCCCAGAGCCAGTTCGCCGCACCTGTAGCGATGCCAATCCACAGGAGGATCATGCCAATGAAGCTGATTGTTCCTGCGGGCCCGCGAATCCACTGGATCCAGGCATAGTATTCGGGACCAAGCACTGAACCGCCACCGAGCTTGATCACCGCAAACAGTCGGGAAAGCTCCGCAGGGTTCAGCAGTGTAAGCGAAGCGACCGCAGGTTTGATCCACATGTTCGGCAGCATGCCAAGCGCCGCGATCAGCAGCGGTGGCCAGGCAATGATCGTGAAAAACCAGTATCCCGCCGCAAACGTCAATGCTTGCCAGCGATTCCGGGCCAACGCGCCGATTAGCATCGCTGCAGCCAAAAACAGCAGGGCCAGACTAAACGAAAACCCGACTAGCAGCACATACGCTGACAGATCGAACCCGCTTCCCGTTAACCAGCCGCCCGCCCCGGCGATTCCGAATCCGAGTGAAACAATGACCATCAAAACAACTGCCACGCCCACATATTTGCCTGCCATAAATGACCAGGTACCGATAGAATACGTCGAAAGGAGTTCCCAGTTTCCGTCTTCTTTCTCCCCCGTCAGCGAGAAAGAGCCCAGCATCAGCGTCATAAGCGGCAGCAGGTATAGGATCAAATTAAGCAGCGTTCCAGTCAGGCCGGAATAGCCCTGAACGTAGCCTTGCGAGTTAATTAGCAGCAGGCTCAGCATAAATACAGCAAACAAGCCCATAAAAGAATAGGCCCAGGGATTGCGGAAACCGAGCTTGATTTCGCGCGCCGCAACCTGAACAATTGCATTCACGACTGGCTCCCGTCAGTATGATGCTCCCCGGAAGACGGCTCCGCCTCGCCACCATCGCCATTCTGGGCATTATGTTTATGATCCTGCTCCCCGTCACGTGCCGCGTTATGTTCATCTTCCCGTTCTCCGTCACGCGCCGCATTATGTTCATCTTCCCGTTCTCCGTCACGTGCCGCACTATGTTCATCTTCCCGTTTTCCGTCACGCGCCGCATTCTGTTCATCTTCCTGCTCCCCATCATGCGCCGCATCATGATCGTGACTATGCTCCCCGCCCATCATTTCATGATTGACTTCCCATGAATGAGCAGTCAGATCCTCCGCCGTCATCAGTTTGCCTGCATTCTGATCTGCTATATAAGCCTCCGCTTCCTCCTTGCTCTCGAAGGACAGCAAGCCATAAGCCATCGGCGTTTTAAATGAAGAGTCGTAGGCATAATAAGCCTTCTCATATTTCAGCCATTCACCGCTATTATAGTCGCGTACGAATGCCGCGCCAATCGTATCCGTGCCGTTGCGAACTTTCCATTCATTCAGGCAGCCAAGATCATCAAACTTCAGTGATTGCCCGTCTTTCGTAATAATTTGGGTGGCATATACATCATCCTTGATAGCCATATTGCAAATGACGCAGCGGTCAGTCTCTTCATTAATCGCTTGCGGCTTATAGTTGCCCCCACCCCCGCATGCAGCCAATACGCCCATAATCAACATCATCACGGCCAGCATACCAACTCGCGCAATCGGTAGCATCTTCCATTCGCCATTCGCTCTGTGCTGCAAACTGTAGTTAACATTATCTCCCAAACTGTTCTTTCCCTTACCCGTCATTAGGTTCGTCTCCTTGCCATTATAATTATTAGAAGCGACACACCCGCCAGTATAAGTCCTATAAGGCCGGTCATCGTACCGGACTGGCTTTGCTTCTCAGTTCCGGGCAGCCCGGCCGGGGACATCAGCGGGGCGTAATCCTTCGTCCACAAGGTGCGGTCCGACTGATACAAGCTTTCCAGAAATACCATCCCAGGGGAATGAAAAAACAGCTGAAAAGCCGGACGCTTCTTAATCAATCCCGCGAAAAAAGGATTGACCGCGTATCCGATATCGCTTTTTCCGTCTCCATTCGCATCAATCCCTTGAAAAGCGTCCCAAAAATTTTCCGCTATGTCATTATTGGCGCTGTTCTGCGCCTGAGCGTCTGCAACATTGCCGCTAAACAGGTTGCCATGGATGCGATTTTGTTCAGCATCCAGCAGTTGAAGACCGATGAAATTACCGGTTAACTTGTTGGCACTAATCGTATTGTTCAACGATTGCTCAATGTACAGACCGACCCGGTTTCCCTGCACATCATTGCGAGCCATGTTCACATTGTGTGCGTCGAAGAGCAAAATCCCCTGTGAATTGACGTTCTCGTTCTGTTTATGAAACGTATTGTCCACCAGCTGGACATCCCGGGAAGCCATGATCATCGCCCCGGTAATGTTGCTCTCGCCCGTATTCTCCCGAATATCGCCGCTCTTCGTATACATTAGATGAATGCCATATCTGGACGATCCAATTTGATTGCCTGCCACTTGAACGTCATCGCTGTTCTCCACATAAATCCCGTCATGCATGCGCTGGATCGTATTGGCGGTTAACTGCATGCGTTGGGTGTTGAACAGGTCAATTCCGTTGCCCTTCCTTGCCAGCGGAACCGCTTGAGCCGCTTTAAGATCGCTCCACTCGATCTTATTGCTGCGTACCGTTCCATCCGCCGCATCCTGCAGAACGATGCCGTATGATGCGGTTTGAATATGAAGCTTCTCCAGCACAACGCCATCCCCTGCAACCAATACCGAAGGAGCCTGCTTCACCATTTCGTCTTTAAGCTGCAGGCCTGCTACTGCAACCTGGTCAGCAGTAATATGAAGCGCGGTCGTTTCAGTATCGTTAAAGAGCACAGCCGTCCCTTCCCGCTCGGCTTCCAGCCGCAACGGCTTGGAAATTGTGAGCGGTCCAGCATACTGTCCTGGGGGCAGCATGATGGTGTCCCCTGCGGACGCGCTGTCAATTCGCTCCTGGAGCGATGGGCCACTCTGTTCTGCGCTCGCCAAGACAGCATTGCCATCGCGCGTCAGCGATGTCCCGGCGTCATCATGCAGTCCCAAGCTGCTGGCCAGAGGCTGCTCCACGCCGAACAGCAGCAGCGAGATCGCAAGCAGCAGCAGGATCAGCATTTTGAGGTGTGCTTCACGCACCCCATGCGGCTTTTGCTTCATCATCACCTGATTTCCACCTGTGTTTTCTTGGTCAGATGCAGATCGTCCACATACAGATGAAGAAAGACGTCGTAGTTTCCCGCCTTCGGAAAGGTAAACGCTCCGGCGTAACTGTTATCGCCCATGCTCTTCGTTGCGATCAGCTTCGGCTCCTCATCCACTCGCACATCAATCGTCACCTCCGTTGCGGCCCCTTCCGCCCCAGTCACATTCACAGTCAGTTCCACCGCTTCCCCTGCGGATGCGGGTGCTGGGCTGGTAGACAGCGAGGCGGCGATCGCTTCCGGATCGATGACCGCAGCCGGCTCCGCTGAGCAGCCCGCCAGAACAGCAACCAGCAAAGACACCGCGAGAATCGTCCTGAACTTTTTAAGCATACCGTCTTCCCCCCTCTTCCATTTTCATTGGCGCTCCCATTATAGCAATCGCATACCGCATTTCTCTATAACCCGATCGGGCTATATCCCACCTGGATGATCGTTGGAGTTTGACAAAGCAATGACAATTGTCTATCGTAATCGTTCAATGTTATTCCGTCACAATGCGATTCTAGCTTATGTTCCATTTTTACCATAAATTTGAATGAAAATCCCTTGCCTCTCAACAAAAAAACATCCCCCACTCCGCAATGCCCGTAACTCTCGGACATTGCATAAGTGGGAGATGTCTTTCGGTCAATTCCAATACTACGGTATTATCGCCTTCATATTCATTCGTACAAATTGCCCAACCTGCGGGAAATCTGCTCGGCTGCCTCAATGACCGCAGAAATGGCACGCTCGCGATGCACTGCATCAAAACGATACTTCGGGCCCGCAATTGACAGACTGGCAACGAGCGTACCCCGCGCATCGAACACAGGTGCGCCAATAGCAGACACATCTGCATCCGCTTCACCGTGGCTAAGTGAATACCCCTGCTTCCTTATTTGCGCCAAATCTGCCAGCAGCGCCTCCTGTACCGTCTCCGGCGCAAGCTTGCTCAATACATTATGCACCACTTTCTCACTCTCATAAGCAAGAATAGCTTTGCTGGAGGCACCTAGATGCAACGGCAAAATGCGGCCGTTTTCCGTCGAATATTGAATCAGTGCCTTGCTTTTTACATTTTGAATGCAAATAGCATTCGCCCCGGAGCGGATGAACAGCAGCGATGTCTCGTTAGTCTCGGTTGTCAGTTCCTCCATAATCGGCAGTGACAAAGGGACAAGCTCCCGATGCACCTGCTGGCTCAAACTTCTGGCCAAGTCTAAAATGCGCATCCCCAGTCCGATCTGGCCTTTGCCTCTGCGCTCTACAATGCCGTTCTGCTCCAGCGTCTGCAGAAAACGGTAGGTGGAGCTTTCGGGGATGGATACTTTCTTGGCAATGTCGCTAACTGACAACGAACCGTCTGCTTCGGCAAGCGCAAACAAAATATCCAGCGCCCGGCTTAATGTTTGTGTTCCATTCATTGATCGCACCTCAACGTTCGTACTCATACTCACCTCCTATTATAATCGCCTGCCCCTATGAAAATCCAGCAATAGATCCTACGAATATTAGCATCCAGCCAAATTGTGACGCGGTCATTCTGCAATGGCGGTTTTTTTCTCTGAGCCCATTGGCGCCAGTTATACACCGACAGAAGTGTAACGGTTGGCAGGACGATTGAGAGACAGATGGTCGCGCAGCGTTGCTCCCGTATATTCCTTACGGAACAACCCCCTGCGCTGCAATTCCGGAACAACCAGGTTTACGAAATCTTCGAGACCTCCAGGAAGATGGGAGAAGGCAATGTTGAAGCCGTCAGCTGCGCCTTTCAAAAACCATTCTTCCAGGTGGTCAGCGATTTGTTCAGGTGTGCCGGCAATTCCCCGTCGATTCATCATGCGCGCGTAGAGCTGGCGCAGCGTCAGTTTGTCATTCTCCACCAACTCGCGAATCCGATTAAGCAGGCTCTTGCTTTGATTGAATTGGTCAACCTCAGGGATAAAAGGCAGCGGCTCATCAAGCGGATAAGAAGAGATATCCTTTCCCAGATAATGCGACAGCAAATCCAGACCCAACTGCTGCGGAGTCAGTGCTTCGATAATCGCCAGCTGCTCCTTGGCCTCCTCCTCCGTTCGGCCAATGATCGGCATGACCCCAGTCATGAGTTTCAGCTCATCACGATTGCGGCCGTATTTCGCCATTCTTCCTTTAATATCTTCATACAAACGTATGCCGTCCTCCAACTGGCCGCCAGGGGCAAAAGTAGCCCCAGGCGCAAACACAACCTCCGCCTTCGCTGCCGCAAGCTCTTTGCCTGCCTCTGAAGCGCCCGCTTGAATAAGTACAGGATAACCTTGGGGAGGCCGCGCCACATTCAGCGGGCCATGAACATTGAAATCATTCCCTTTGTGCTGCAAATTGTGCAGCTTATCCTTATCAGCGAAATAGCCGCTTTCCTTATCGAACAGCAGTGCCCCGTCTTCCCAGCTGTCCCACAAGCCTTGCGTCACATCCACGAACTCGCCAGCTCGCTCATAGCGCTTCGCATGCTGGAGATGCGCTTCCTTGCCGAAATTGCGCGCCTCTTCATCCGTTTGCGAGGTGACGATGTTCCAGGCCGCCCGCCCGCTGCTCAAATAGTCAAGCGTCGCCAGCTTTCTCGCAATATGATACGGTTCATTGTAAGTCGTCGAGATCGTGGCGGCCAAGCCGATATGCTCGGTCACAACCGCCAGCGCAGAGAGCAAAGTGAACGGTTCAGGACGAATGCTGTTGGCATGACTGACGCCCGATTCAAAACGATCCCATACGTAAAGCTCATCCGCATAAAAAAACATATCGAACTTGCCACGCTCTGCAGTCTGAACGATCTTTTTGTAATAGTTAAAGTCCAGCAGCCCTTGCGCATCGGATTTTGGATGCCGCCAGCTGGATATATGCTCGCCAGCTGGAAAAAACATCATCGCGCCAAGCACCATTTCTCTCTTCTGTTCACTCATTGTATTGCCTCCCTTAATTTAAAAATTATTTACAGAAGGTCCGTCGGGTGTCAGCCATTCTTTGGCGGCATCCGGCGCAGGCCGCTATTTCAGCTCAACCTCCCCCTTCGGGAAAACAAAAAAACAAGATCTCCAATTACATGACCGATAATTATTATTAACATATGATAATAAATAACTATAATTCAATATTATTATGTAAATGGATAATTGTCAATCTTTACTTTTATTATTCTTATCGGAATTAAATGAATTATAATGGTTCTCCACAAAAAACGGCCGATTAAATTAAGGCTCAAAACTGAAATTAGCGGTTGACGAATTCAAACGAGCATAGAACGAGGCTAGAAATGGAAAACATTATCTGTCGGCATTAGCGGCGGCTGCAAACAGCCTTCTCCCTTTGGTAAGGCGCGTTCTGTTTCGTGGGTATTCGTGAGGATCTTGCGCTAACGCTGGCCACAGCGCTTAAATGGCCTTAAATGACCCTTTTGTAATTCTAACGCTTGTCACAGCGCTTATTCCCCCCATGGACGGCTAAAATCGGACGATTTTCGATAAATAAGGTGGCTCAGTTTCCTTACAATATTTATGGGGCTGAATTCCCCTAAATAGCGCCGCTCATCAGCGTTAGAATGCCACACGAGAAGGTTAGGATTCCAAGCGCATTCGTTGATGTCGCGGTTAGAATTCCACGCGTGCAGTTAGCATTCCACTCGCATGCGCTGAGATCTCGAATTGCATTCCACTCACTCGCGGCTTTCGCCGCACGGCGGCGGACGGTCCACCAGTTGCTCCCTCCCTTGCTTTGATCCCGAATAAAGTCAACCAATGATTTTTAGATTGAGCCTAAATTAACAAGATTAATTTCATTGGTTTCATCATGCACTATAGATAAACTTTTCCATCACATCGCTCGTCTAATATTGGAAAAGGCTTACATATGGAATAGGAGCACAGCTTTTGCCTTTACACATAGGAGGTCTCATTCATGAAAAGATCAATTACGATCATGTTGGCAGCAGCAATGCTGAGCGCCTCAGGCTGTGCCAATCAACAGCCAGGCAATAACGCAGCGCCGCCGCAGCCAGAACAAATGCAAACGGTTCATCAGCCTGCAATTGTACTGCCCGAGAACCAAGACAAACCGGACGAGCAAGACAACTCCGACAACCTAGATGAACCGGAACGGTCAACTGATACGGAGATTACGTTCAGTGTGGAGCGCAAACCGGATGGCAGCGCATTGGCCAGACTTATAGCACCCAACAATGACCGCTCCCTGTCGCAAGGCCCAGCCGTCACCCTAGGAGACAACTGGTATCATTTGGTCCAGCAGTACAGCGGCGAAGGGCGGTTTACGAATGCACTCCTATCCTTCCATCCAGAAAACGTGCAGCTCGAAACCATCTGGTGCGATTCTATCACCGACCAGAATAATCGCTGGTACAACGCGCTTGTGTCCGGTTATCCCTTTCTAATTCAATTGGATGCGAAGCATCTGCTCTTTATGGAATCGGAAATTACAAATGAAGGCGGTCAATTCCACCTGTCTTCCTATAATAGTGAGACGAAATCTTTTGAAAGACTGCGTGAGGACTTCTGGCCGCTCAGTGAAAAATATGACTATATTTATTTGACGCGCTGGAACGACGATTTGCAAAAACTACTGCTGCAAAGTTACCGCGGCAATGTATGGATTTTCGATTTGATGGGCGGCCAGGATGAAGTACATCTGCAGCGCTTTCGGGTAATTCCCCATTCCACTACCGGAGCTCCTTCCTTATTCCCTTCACCAAATTTTGAACGGTTCGTTCATGACGATGAAAGCGGGACATTAACCTTGTATGATGCGGCAGGCACCGCGCTGCGCGGCATTGAGCATCCCGCGGAGCAATATGTTCCGTCTGAGAAAATCAAATGGAATCCGGACAGCACCGCTGCCTGGATGGAAGTTGCCGAGGTAGATGATCAACGAATCAAAATGATTGACATCGATTTTTTAAGCATCGCACCGCAATGGATCCATTTCTACGATTCGGATGGCAGACTGCTAAGCGTACTTGCTGCGGAGAAAGACAGCGGAAACAGCATTGACGTCGCAGCATGGGCAGATTCGCACAATGCCGTCATCAAAGCCTATACTGCACACTCTTTAGGGACATACGAAGGAATTGAAGAGCAGGATATTTCTTATTATCTCTATAACATAAAAACGAAGAAAAAGAAGCCGCTTGGCGAGGAAGAAGCGGAAGCATACATGAACGCAGCTGTCCGCTCGAGGGATGAGATATTGCACGAAGCTCCGCCTATTAAAGTAGAGCTGGACTCGATTATCTATGGGAACGTCAAGCGTTAAGGAAGAACCATCGGTCAGGTAGCCAGCCGCTTATCACTGCGGCTGCACTCCCTGAAAGGGCTTCGGTTCAGCACCCGGAATAGTGAAACGCGCGAATTGGTAATTAAACAGGTCGCATCGAAAAAAATCGGATGCCCCTCCTTGCTTCGCTTCATAATCCATTCTACCTTCACCAACGTCTGTGAATCATCCAAACAAATCTCGTTGTAGCGTCCAATTTTCATGGACGCCATCCCGATTTGCTCATAAAATTTAGAAGCCTGCTGCAGAGTGACGCGAAAATTAGCATTTTGATCCTTGTCCAAGACTGGAATGGCGCTTCTTTCGTCTCCTTCACCCATTACTGCATCTCCTCCGTTTATTAGAATATCCATGACTCCGTTATCTTCCATTACCCGAAACAGGTTCATTTGATACCCTTAAACGTGGAAATATTTAGGACAAACCGACAAGTCAGCTTTGCGGAGCGTTTCCCTGTGCAAGCTGCATTACGCAATCTGCCACTTCACGGCCATTGACCAGCAGAGCAATCCGATGTTCACCCGGATAGTGACGCCGCGTGGTCAAGTCTGCCCAGCGATGGGTTCGCTGCCCGCTGAGCACGGTTCCGCCAGCGACGGTCTTGTCCGACAGCAGAAACAGTTTACGTGATGTCTTGCCTCCGGCTTTCACAAATTCGATCCCATATTCGATCCGAATTCGCACAGGATCTCCCTCGCGAAGGCGCAGTTCGTAATTCAAGCTGCAGCTCTCGCCGATTGCAATGCTTGTCGGATCTGTGGAAATGGCGGCATGATCAGCCAGTGCATCGCTGTCTGACGAGACGGCATAGCCGAACAACTCCATGATTTCCGGCACCGCCTGGCGAATCAATGTGCGGCAGCCGTGCCGAATAATCCAGTCTGTATGCGGGTGTCCCCCTTGCCAGCGGCGCGCAAGCGCCAGCACGGCGTCAGGATGATCCTTCGCAATATCATTCAAATTGTTGGCGACGCTTTTCCGCACATATAGCGAATCATCTTCCTTCAGACGCTCCAAGATTGGAAGGATCGGTGCAGGATCTTGTTTGAAGGGGATAAGCGCGACGCCCCACGGCAGCCGCGGCCGACAGCCTTCGCTTGCTAAACGGCGCACATGCTCATTGGAATGATGCGACCACTTCTCCATCTGTGCCATCATCCGCTCGGGATCGCGCAATATAAACGGTCTGACCGCAAATTCTGCGGACGACCCTTGCGTGAATTGCTCCAGCGCGTTGATCGACAACTCCCAATGCTCATCCGCCTGCCCGTATACCTCCACAAAGTCCGGCAGCAGCAGGTAAGGGAATCCTTTGCAATCCTCCGAGATTCGGAGCAGAACATCAAGCGCATCTCCGTACGCATCAGGCAAATAATTGCCGAGCGCAGTTGATATTTTGCGCATCCGCGCCTTTAGCTCCAGCCCCTCCCATGCATCATCCATGACTTCATTAATAAAAGCCGCTTGATTGAATGGCGTGTATTCATTATGCAGTACGCTTGCGAAATGTTGCAGAAATGGCTCATTGTAGACAGCCTTCAACGGTTCAGCCACCTTTGATTCCTCCCTCTATCCTCTTCTGTTTAATCTACTCGCTAGGTCCATTCTCTTGCAGGTCGATTCCCTTAATGCTCTTCGATTTCCCAATTGACCTTGACAGCTCCGCTTGCCTGATCTCCCGTGACGACGATTCGATAGACAGCATCTTGCTCTGCTGTAAATTGCATTCTGCCTTGTCCGATCTCTTGTAGGCCAACAAGCCTGCCTCGTTGGTCCAAAACATGGGAACCGCGCCCACCGTATACTTTTTGCAAGTCAACTGTAAAGGTAAGTTTCTGACCTCGCTGCAGCTTGATGGGAATCGCCTTTTCACCATGAAAATAAGCGAACGTCACCTCGTAAGCCTCATCTGTGCGCACTTCTTCCCACTGTCTTGTTGTTGTAAAATCCACATAGGTAATACTCAATAATACAACCAGCAGCGCAAGCGCGGCAATCACGTTTTTGAACCAGGTCCATTTGACTTTCAAATAATGCTCCAGCCCGAAGAAACACAAGGAACAGAGCACCCCGATAAATCCGATCATCAGGCTGCCAAGCAGTGACAAGCGGAACCATACAAAAAAAGGCAAGTAACCGCCTGCGATATACAGCAGGATGACGACGAAGCCGCGCGAGGCCTTCATGCTCACACGACGCATCCCCGCGTCTGCAAGATCAACAAGGATCGAATAGCTTACCGCATAGACGTAAAATATCCACCACAGCATCATCGACCCCATGATATCGCCCATATTATAAAGGTTGAATCGGCCTGCTATTAATAGGAAAAACACCAATACGACCCCTATCGCCGCCAACTTCACTGCAACAAAATTCACCCACCACTGCCAGCTCTTTAAAGTCATATTACGGCCTCTCCCCTCAGAAATCCGGTTCGTCCAGCGGACTCCCGCAACTCTAGGGTAACAGCAGATAAAGCTGCGTGGCAGTTCTATCTTTTATAGTACCTGTTTTGACGATCGCTTGACAATCGTCAGACAATTACCTATTCGTCTCCAGCCCGACAAGTGATCAAACAAAAAAACGAGGAACCCCCACCCCTTTTATGGTAAAATATTCTTATTTAACATTTCGCAGATTGGTACGCATTGTAAAGCGACCCAAATGCATCGTAAAAAAGTCGGTTTTAAATAGGGGGATACGATTTGCGAACATTACGAACCATGTTGAGTGTCTTTATGCTTGCGGCGTTTGTGCTTGGCGGATGCATGAAACTAAACAAAGAAGAAGATACAACCATTCGTGTCGTGCATTACTCCGAGGATTCTTTTGCCCAGCGATATGGCGGTTTTACAGCGAAGTATCCTCATATTAAGGTAGAGGTTATTTCCATGCAAAAGTATATGAACCCGGACAATGACTGGAATGATGAGTACGACCAAGTGCTCGCTCAGCATCCTGATGTACTGCTGCTATTTCCGGATAAATATGAAAGCTTGGCTCAGCAGGGCGAGCTGTACGATCTGGAAGTAAATCTGCAAGAAGACGGCTTCGATCTCGACAATATGCTGCCTTCAGTTATTGAAATGTTGAAATGGAAAGGAGACGGCAGATTATATGGCCTCGCCCCTTCATTCTACAGTCAGGCGTTATTTTATAATCGTGAATTGTTCGATTTGAAAGGGATTCCCTACCCCACTGACCAAATGAGTTGGGAGGAAATATTTCAGCTGGCCAGCCGTTTCTCCCCACTTGAGGACGAAAAGCCCGTCTACGGGTTCTATGATGAAACGATGGAAAGGAATCATCAAATATTTCACCTCATTCGAGATATCGGGCTGACCAAGCAGTTAAACTATGTCGATACCGTTTCAAGTAAAATATCTATAAATTCCGAAAGCTGGGCTCAAGTATTTCATTTGGTCATTGGAGCTATGCAATCACGAGCATTAAACAACCCGCTCTCAAATGATCAGCATGCGAATACGGGCGCAATCCCGGGGGAGCATGCCTTTCTTGACGGAAAGGCAGCGATGAGTATCAGCGGCTATTACTTCATACAAAACTTGCAGCAGTCCAGACAGGTGAAAGAATGGGACATTGTAACTGTTCCCGTTGATGAGCAGCAACGCGATGCTTCAACCCGTTTTGGGTTAAGTGAAATCTATGCCGTGCATGCAAATTCCAGTCAGAAGGCGGCGGCTGCTAAGCTGGTGCAATATATCAATAGCGATGATGCTGCGCGAACGGCTTCCAAGCTCTCTGCAGATATTTCATCACGCGTGCGCTTTTCCGAAGAATCTGCTGGACGGACCCTGGAAGCTTTCTACAAATTAAACTTGACCAACTACAGCGATACCGCCCTGTCGGCCCTGCCGCGCGAATTTCATCAAGCATTCAGTTTGCTTGTAAGCGATCAAGTAAGAGCGGTGCTAAACAAAGAAAAATCGCTTGAAGAAGCGCTGCAATTCATCGAGGATCAGGGACAACAGCTGTTGTATGAGTCGCTAAACAACTAGGCAATTGCGCTAATAACCCATCTCGGATCAAAGGATCACGCAATTACTTTAAGCCCAATGACAGACAGCAGAATCAAGCCGATAAAAATAACCCGTTTCCATTCCTTAGATTCGCCGAAAACAAACATACCGAGCAGTGTGCTGCCAGCCGTACCGATCCCCGTCCAAATTGCATAGGCGGTGCCCATCGAAATATGCTGCATTGCGAAGCTCAGTAATGAGAAACTTGCCCCAAGAGCGAGCATAAGAAGTAAATAGGAGGTCCGATTGCGAGTTTGGGTAACTCGCTTTAACGCCAGCACGCCAAGCACTTCAAACAGCCCGGCTGTGATCAGTATGATCCATGCCATCATGCCTCACCTGCTTGTTCATTGCTATCTTCATCTTTGGTAGCCAGTTTGAGTCCTAACACACCAGCGGCCATCAGAGCGATAAACATCAATTTGAGCGGCTTGGCCGGCTCATCAAAGATGAGGATTTCGACAATAACTGTACCGGCTGTGCCAAGTCCGGTAAATATCACATAAACAGTACCAAGCGGCAGTCTCGCTGCTGCCTCGATAAAAACTTTAAAGCTCAACAGAATGATGCTAATGGTAATCACCCACTCCCACCATGTGGCAGCATATTTCAACCCAGACACCCAGACCACCTCCAGCACTCCTGCCAGCAATAATAACCACCATTCTTTTCTCACTGTCATTGCCCCCATTCAGTTGCTATGAGGATCATTGTACTTAATGGCTGTTCGATAGTATAATGATTAAAATCGATTGTTGTATCATTTTTTTTGATACCAAATCCGGAGGACAATATGGAACTGACTGATCTCAAAGTTTTTGTAATGGTAGCGGAAGAAGGCAGTGTTTCACGGGCTGCGAGCCGGTTGGATTACGTCCAGTCGAATGTGACGGCCCGCATTCAAAAGCTGGAGTCTGAGCTTGGCATTCCTTTATTTCATCGCCATCCCAAAGGGGTTGCTCTGACGGATAAAGGAACAACATTTCGCGAATATGCACATACGATCCTGAATTTGTCTGCCGAAGCCGTACGAGCAGTCCAAGAGACAGCCCATCCGAGCGGACAACTGTCAATTGGGGTCGTAGATACGGTCAATTGCGGTAACTTCCTGAATGCCTTATCGGAATATCAGTCCCAATACCCCGATGTCTCCCTTTCCTTATTAACCGGAACATCATCGGAACTCCTTGCCAAAGTGCTTAACCATCAATTGGACGGCGCATTCGTCACGGAATACAGCGATTCGCCAAAATTAATTATGGAATATACAGAGCAGGATGAAGTGAAACTATTGACCCAACAATCCGATGCTGACGCTTCAGATGGGATACTCTCATCATCTTCATTAGCAAACAGAAAGTGGGCAGTTTCCCCGAAGGGCTGCCCGTTTAGAAGTCGATTGGAACAATGGCTGCAAAGCGAGGGAATTGTGCTTGCCAACCTCATTGAAATCAGTTCACTCGATACGCTGCTCGGCTGTGTCCGGTCTGGACTCGCCTCAACCTTATTGCCTACCTCGGTGCTTTATGGAGAGTTCGCGCAGCTCGATGCACATGCCATTCCCGAACAATTCCGCTTTACACAAACGAGCCTGGTTCGCCGCAATGATCGTTTCCGCAGCAATGCTTTCACTGCTTTTGTAGAAATGGTCAAAGCAAACGGAATGTAACGCTGCTGAACATTGCTTAAGTCTGCTTAATTGTTCGGAAGCCTTCGCACGAACAGGTCGCCGGATGACGCATAGAGATTCGTATGATGTATGATGACAATCCAACAAAAGAATATATCTTTTCCGGTTTTATACTTTAAATTAGATATATCTTATTGTATATTTTAAGTAGAATCATCATTATCAAGCGACATTTTGGAGGGACATGTTATGAATCGTAATGCTGTTGAAGAACCTGCCTTGCCGTTTTCCCCACTACAGTATGTATGCAAAAAAGCCCCTCACCCGTTGGTGCTGGACGGCCGTCTGGACAAGCCTTTTTGGCAGGATGCGGCGTGGACCGATGATTTCGTGGATATTGAAGGGGAGTTGAAGCCGCTCCCGGCCAAACGAACCCGCGTCAAGATGCTGTGGGATGAGCAGTATTTTTATTTCGGCGCTGAAATGGAAGAAAACGAAATATGGGCGACCTTGACCGAGCGGGATTCTGTTATTTTCCAGGACAATGACTTTGAAATTTTTATTGATCCGGACGGCGATACCCATAACTATTACGAATTTGAGATCAATGCGCTGAATACAGTCTGGGATCTCTTGCTCGTGAAGCCTTACCGCGACGGCGGGCCTTGCGTGAACGGCTGGGACATCAGCGGATTGCAAACGGCTGTACATATCGATGGCACGCTGAACGATCCATCGGTTCCGAGCCGTGCTTGGAGCGTTGAAGTTGCAATTCCTTGGAAAATATTGCGGGAGTGCGCACCCGATAATCGCCCTCCTTTGCCAGGTGAATTTTGGCGGGTCAACTTCTCCCGTGTGCAGTGGCAGGTGGAGGTACAGGACGGAGCCTACACTAAAAAAATAAATCCCGAAAGCGGCAAGCCTTTCCCTGAGGACAATTGGGTATGGTCCCCGATGGGCATTATCAATATGCACTATCCCGAGCTATGGGGCTATGTATGGTTTGCCGATGGACAAGATCAGCCTGACCAACAGCTGCCTGCGGATGAGTATACCAAGTGGGAGCTTCGCAAGCTGTATTACCGGCAGCGCAATTATTACGCCGCCCACGGCTGCTTTGCAGGAAAGCTTTCGCAGTTGACTGCGGACGACCAGTGGCAATCACAGCCCGAGATTGAAACGACCAGCCGCCTGTTCCAAGCCTCCGCCCCGTCGAGCGACGGCATTACCCGGCTGTATATACGCGAAGACGGCAAATTGTGGAGGGAGTAACCTATGCCAACCTGAGCGAGGAAGAAGCGACATAAGTAAAATTGTTGTATAAACTACAACATTTTAGCTGTAAAAGTCAATTATATCAAGAAATGTTGTATTTTTCGCAACAATTTCACGAGAATCGGCTCATACGCCTGGAAATGTTGTACAAAATACAACAATTTATCCTCTATGACTTTCTTCGTCTTATATAGAAGACGCTCAGATCGATGTATTTCTCAAAATAAAGGTACCATGGTAAAAATTCGATCTGAGAGGCGTTTTCAGGCTAGCAAAAAAGTGATGCACAATTAATCGACAGCCTCCGTGTGTCCGCAATCTTTCTCTGTCTATCGATTCGAGAGCGATCTGCGATGACTTTTGCGGCAGGACTGTCGTGCACGCTGTCCAACCTGCTGTCGATAATGTTAGTTGGGTCTGTTGGCTAAGTTTATTCACCTGCTAGTGGTTGACGCTGCTATGCCTTGCTGCTGCAAGCCCCCATGGACTGGCGCTCAATCAACTGTACGGAAACTTTCTCCTGGCGTGGAAGCCGGCTTCCGCCCTCATCGATACGTTGAACGATCATCTCCGCCGCATTTCGGCCTATTTCATAAAAATTCTGACTAATCGTCGCTATTGGCACTTCAACATTTTCTGAAATTTCATGGTTATCAAACCCGACAATCGACAATTGTTCAGGCACCTTGATCCCGCGATCCAACGCAGCGCGCAGCAATTCCACTGCCAGATGGTCATGTTCAGCCTGAATGGCTGTAACCCCCAGACCAAGCAGACGGTGAATCAACTGCCGGTAGATTTCTTTATCCGGAAACGTCGCCCGCCCTTCCAACAAATCATGGAAGATAAGGTTGTTGTCAAGTTTCAGCCCGCCATCCTTAAGCGCCTGACAATAGCCAAAGAAACGGTCGCGCACCGAACTCCGGTATTCCAGCGCAATGGTGGACATAAAAGCGATTTTCCGGTGACCGAGTTCAATTAGTCTGGATGCGGCCACATATCCGCCCTCATAGTTGTTCGAGACAACACTTCCAACCTGCAGACTGTCATAATACTGATCAATCGTAATAAGCGGATACTGCTCCACATATAACGGATAAAGCGCATCCAGATTTTTCAGATTGCTGATCGGATACAGAATAATGCCAGATATGCCCCGCCTCGGCAAGCTGTGCAAAAACTCCTTTTCCTTATCAAGCTCCCAATTGCTGCTGTGAATCGTTAAATAATAATCCTGCTGATGCAAGTAATCGGAAGCCCCTTGGACATAACCAAGCAGGCCGTTTGCAGCGACATAAGGCAATATCAGCGAAATGATTTTGCCAGAATTAACTGCTGCCGGTCCGGCCGGCTGCCGCGCTCCCCCCCGCCTCTTGACGAAGCTTCCACTCCCTCTTTTGCGAAAAATATATCCTTCACGCTCCAGTTCAATCAAGGCACGCTTTGAAGTAATTCTGCTGACGCCATACATTTGAGCCAGTTCAATCTCAGTAGGGAGGCGCTGATCTTCACTATATTCTCCGGTCTCGATCTTTCGCTTGAGACTTTCTTGAATTTTCGTATACAGCGGTTGCTTCTCTTCTGACATAATTCCCTCCCCCTATTGTTTAAGCTCGGCAGCAATTGCCTATCTTTGGGCTATACCAAACAGCATGACATGCATCGCATCGCGATACAGCTTCAGCACCTCGGTCAATGAGAGCTGACGTGTCATCTCACCGAGACCATTCAGGAGCGCTTGTAAAATAATGCCGAGTGTTTTGGCATCTCCTTGCTCGAGTTCGCCAGCATCCATCCCTTCCTGCAGCAGTTCCTGATTAAAAGCAATGCAATCCTGCAGAAAGTTAACAATTCTGTCTTGAATAACGCTGTCCCCGGATTCATCGCCCATAAATTCATCGGCGGCTTTCGTAAGGGGATGATTCAAATCATTGATGACCAAATGCTCGACCATGCCGTAAAGCTTGTCAATTTTGGTGGCGTACGTTTGCGACTGTTCCTTCCATTTCTCGATCCATTCCTGTTCCCATTCATCCAGCAAATATAGAAAAAGGCCCTGTTTGCTTTTAAAATGATAATAAATATTTCCTTTGCTGCTGCCTGTCGATTCCACAATGTCCTCAATTGATGTGGCTGCATATCCCTTCTGGATAAAAAGCGCTTTGGCGCTTTCCGCAACCCGTTTTTTCGTTTCTTCACTTTGCAGTTGTTTTTTATTCAATCGATAATCATCTCCTGTCCGTTTTTCACTTAAGATCGAACGTTCATTATGTAGGATGCACAGTGTGCGCGCATCTTTGTATATAGGTGTATGAAGCGCATTATAAAGCAGTTTTCTTGCATGCGCAAGCCGAAAGACCCGGAAATAAACCGGGTCCCCGCTCACTGATTCCGTCCATTCTAATGGCTAATTGTCATTGGACGTATCCAGCACAATCGCATTAATTCCATTCAGGAAAGCGTTGGAGCTTGCTTTAATAATATCTGTGTCCATAGCGCGGCCGGAATACACCTTGCCCTGATGCTCAATGCGAATGCTTACCCGACCAATGGCTTCCTTGCCTCTGGAAAGGCTGTTGATTTTATAATCCTTCAACTGCACATCGAGCCCGACCAATGATTTGATGACGGTATACAGCGCATCGATCGGACCGTCGCCAATCGCACTGCCTTTTACACTTTCCGTGCCTTTGCGCAGTTTAACGGTCGCTGTCGGGTACAGGTCATTCGTAATGACCTGGAACGACTCCAGCTCATAAAGCTGCATACTGCTTCTGTCAATCGTGCGGTGGTTCGTTACCAGATAGAATACGTCATGATCGTATACTTCCTTCTTCGCATCGGCAAGCGTAATAAATTTTTGGAACAGCGCTTCAAAGTGCTCGGCATCGGTTGTGTCAAAACCCATCTTCTCCACCGTATTCTTGAAGGCATGACGGCCTGAGCGCGCGGTCAAAATCAGCTCCATGCTCTCTCCACCGACATCCTCAGGCGACATGATCTCGTACACTTGCTTATCCTTCAACAGCCCATCCTGGTGAATGCCGGATGAATGGGCAAACGCGTTTTCACCCGTAATCGCCTTGTTCACCTGGACATCCAGCCCAGTCAAATGCGTGAGCAGTTTCGATGTTCTCAGCAGCTCTTTCGTTTGGACATCCGTATGGCAGTTAAAGTGCGCTTCGCGCACCTTCAGCCCCATGACCACTTCTTCAAGCGCCGTATTGCCTGCCCGCTCCCCGAGTCCGTTAATTGTACATTCTACCTTCTCGGCACCGTTCTTGATGGCGCTCAGTGTGTTGGCCGTTGCCAGCCCCAGATCGTTGTGGCAATGCACGCTCAGAATCACCTTGTCATTGAGGTTTTTAAGCCGCTCGTTAATACGGCGGATCAAGTCGCCGAATTCATCCGGAACCGCGAAGCCGACCGTATCCGGCACGTTAATTATCGTCGCCCCCGCTTTGACGACCGCTTCAATCGTGCTCCACAAATATTCGAAATCCGAGCGTGAAGCATCCTCAGTGGAGTACTGCACATCCGGCAACAGCCTTTTCGCATACTTGACCGCATCAACTCCCATCTGCATTACCGCATCCTTGGAGCGGTTGAACTTCTTCTCCACATGGATGTTCGATGTGCCAAGCACAATATGAATCAGCGGGTTTTGCGCGAGCTTAATGCTTTCATACACCGCTTCGATGTCGCTTTTAACGGCACGGGCAAGCGCTGTTACTGACACGCCATCTCCTGCAATGCGTGCAATCTCCTGCACAGATTGAAAATCTCCTATAGAAGAGGCCGGGAATCCCGCCTCGATAATATCCACATTCAAACGTTTCAATTGCTGAGCAAATTCGATTTTTTGATGTACATTCAGCTTGGCTCCTGGAACCTGTTCACCATCTCGCAATGTAGTATCCAATACAATAATTTTACGACTCATTTATTGTTCCTCCTATGCCAATTTGGTTGTATATCTATATGAAGCGGCGTTGGCTAAACCCGGTCTTTAACCAACAAAAAAACCCCGTCTCTATATAAATAATAGAGACGAGGTTTAACCCGCGGTACCACTCTAATTCATTTCTTGCGAAATGAGCTCAATTCGATGGCTAACACCATCTATCCCTGTAACGGTGGAAATCCGTCTGACCCTACATTATCAGGCAGCTGTTCATAGATGAGTTCAAAATAAATGACAGCTACCGTTTCGCACCAACCAACGGCTCTCTGAAAGGTCAATTTATTTCTACTATTTCTAATCGTAACATTTGCTATTTGAATTAAGGGTTATTATAGGGGGTTGAGATTGTTTTGTCAAATGCTAATTTTCATTTCGCTGCTAATTTTTGAATCGACCATTCGTTAGCCGTTTTTCTGGGCATAGAGAAAATCGCTGACGGCCTGACTGCGAAGCAGCAGGATGCTTGCCGCAACAGAATAGACCATTTGCACGATAATCCATACGATGATCCATGCCGGCAGCATCCCCATGATCTCCCCATCAAACAAGACAAACAAGCAGCCGAGCAGGGTAATCACTGCGCCAAAAACATAAAAATACCGCACCCAGGTTACACCGGCCAGCAGCGCAATCGCGATAGCAATCTGCAAAATCAAGCTAAACAGATTGAAGTCACTTACGGCGGACACCAACGCAGAGATGATATGAATGACGCCAATCGTATAGACGATGATTTTACCCATTTGAAACTGCCGTTCCTGCCGAGCGATAAATTCGTTATACTGCCGCTCCCGATCTTCTTTGCTTTCCGGATCAAGCCTGCCGAAGTTCGGGGCAATATCCGTCTTCGGCAAAGGAAGATTTTGGGATACATTTCTGAGTTGTCCGGCCAGTTCGAACACATCGTTGACAAGGGCTATATTCATGCCCTCAAGCGCTTCTACGATCGCCGACTTGGATGCGGCATCTGCGGCGAGCTTTTGCTTGTATGCGCCCAGTACAGCGTCGATTTCCGCAGGCGTATGCTTCATCCGCTTAATTTCCTCAATGGTAAAAAACAGTTTGCGCAAATCGGCAATGACGATCAGTTCCGCTACATCCTGCTCGTTGTATTCACGATACTCGCGGCCATTGCGCAGTGTCGTTTGCGGAAGGATCAGCTGTTCCTCTACATAAAACCTGACGGTCCGCTCGGTCAGCCCCGTTCGGCTGCATACTTCTTTTATCTTCATTTTCCATTCCCTCCCACGTCACATTACAATCTTACGTAACGTAAGTGTCAAGGGATTCAAATAAAAAAGATTGCCGCGCCAGGCGACAAGCCTGTTCCTCACAAGTCATGAGGATATTGTAATTGAAATTCATTTTCAGCGTCAATTCGCTTTAAAATCGTTCAAGTATTCCTCAAGCGTGATGTCCTGTTGATAGATGTCCGCTGCCGTCTCCAATCCAACGTAACGGAGATGCCAAGGCTCATACTTATAGCCCGTAATATCGTCTTTCCCTTGAGGATAACGGATAATAAAACCAAATTCATGGGCATGCTTGGCCAGCCATTCAGCTTCAGGCGTATCGCCAAAACAGTCTTCTACACTGCATTTCCCATCCGAGCCGGTCACATCAATCGACAGACCCGTCTGATGCTCGCTTGTCCCTGGAAAAGCGCTGTAGGTTCGCGCTTTTTCTTCCCCGTCCCGCTTGACATAGAAGGCGAACAACTCCTTTTGCCTGCTTTCAGAGCGGTAGGCGGATACGCCTGCGAGCGGCACCCCATCGCTCGTCGCTTGTGCAAACAATGTTTCAAGTGCAGCAGCAGCCTCTCTGCGCATCATCCGTTTTTCGATTTTTTCTTTAAACGTAAACAATACATCGGGATACACGAGATCATTCGGCACATAGTTGTCAGGGAGCTTGTTCCCCTTATTAACTAGCACCGCGATCGCTGTTTCATCTTTAACCGTCGTAAGTTTGACGTCCGTTTCAGCTTCATCCGTCGGATTTGTGCCACCCTGATCTGTCTCTTCCGGGTTGCCAGCCTTATCCTGGTCCTCAACCTTCACTGGACTTTCTTCAATCGTGCTCCCCCCTGTACTCCCTTCGTTTTCTTGGGCAATGCCGCAGGCCGATACAATAGCGAAAATAAAAATCAGTACAATCGTTTGTTTCAATCGATTCACGCTCGCTGCTCCTTCCTCTAGTTGCAAAATTATCCCATCATGCGCTCATCGTCATAATGTTTCAGATCTAACAACAGTGTAATCCTTGAATGTATCCTCCTTTCCCGCAGTTGTAACCAGGAGGTAGCCGAATTGTATCCAATTTGTAAAATAATGCGAGAGCCACTGCCGCAGCGGCATCGCCTTCCTCCTTATGTTAAGATGAGAGATAAGTTAGGAATCGACAACGGAGGAACGACGACTATGGGGAAACAACGAATTATGATTGTAGAGGATGAGCCTGCGATCGCAGAACTGCTTGCATACCGTCTTGAAAAGGAGGGGTATGACGTCGTCAGTGCCGCAACCGGCACCGAAGCCATAACAAATAGGCACGCTCACCAGCCAGATTTAATGCTGCTTGATGTCATGCTCCCGGATATGAGCGGCTTTGATCTATGCCGGTTCGCTTCACAGCACAATTGGAACATTCCCATCATTATGCTGACCGCCAAATCCGATATTGTGGACAAGCTGCTCGGGATCGAGCTTGGGGCGGATGATTATATAACGAAACCGTTTGATGTGCGTGAGGTGGCTGTTCGCATTAAAGCCGTTTTTCGCAGAATTGACCAAGCCAAGGGACATTCGTCCCGCAGCGATGGAATGCAGAAGATCGCCGTTAACGGGCAAATTGAAATTGTGAAGGAGCAGCGAAGCGTCATTAAAAACGGGGAGAAGATCGAACTGAAAAACAAAGAATTTGATCTGCTGCTGTTTTTCGCTGAGCATAAAAGCATTGTATTCACACGGTCGCAGCTGCTCGATCAGGTTTGGGGGTATTCATTCGCAGGGGATACGAGAACCGTGGATATCCATGTTCAGCGATTGCGACGGAAGCTTGACAACGACAAAGAACTTTCGCTCATCGAGACCGTATTCGGCGTAGGATACCGGATGCCATGATCACATTCACCAGACCTCGGCTCACGATCAGGCACAAACTTTTGCTTTCTTTTACCATCGTTATTTTTATCGGCCTGCTCTCTCTCCTGCTTGTATCTGCCCGGATTACAGAACAGAATGTTGCCCGTATGATTCAGAGCGACATGATCCAGACCAAAAAAACGATCGAGTTGTATATGAACCAATATTATTTATCAAAAAACATGGTGCTGAATGTCACCTCCTTCAAGGCCGAGGCTGATGGGCTGGTGAAAGAATTGAGCACGGCTGTCGGCGGGCCGATAGCGATCTATGATGCCCAAGGCAGACCGCTGTCCGATTTAAATACGGGCACGCCCACGTTGTCCGGCGATTTCAGGGAATCCTTGCGCGGCAGTATCGCCTATTCCATCATCCGGTCTGGCGATGTCACTACTGTGCGGCTCTCCAGCCCAATAGCCATTCACGGCTCCTTAATCGGCATCGTCCAATTTATGAAGGACTATTCGGCGCTGTACAATTTCACCAACCGGATCATTACAGCGGTGAAATGGTTTGCCGTGGCCATATTCGCGTTAGTGTTTCTAACGGCCGCCCTGCTCGCCAGACGCATTACCAAACCGCTTGACCGACTTGCCAGCAGCGTGAAACAGGTTGCCGGAGGGGTATATGAACCGGTGCCAACCTCGCTTGTCGGCACGGATGAAATCGGCGAGTTGTCGCGTTCATTCAATCAGATGGTAGAACAAATCAAAACCCAAATTGCCACCATTGAGCAGGAGCGGGATACGCTGAAAGAAACACAGGCGATGAGCAAAACTTTTTTTGACAATGTCACCCATGAATTGAAAACGCCACTGACAACGATCCGCGGCTATGCCCAGATTGTGGTGGAGAATGGCTTTAGCGATAAGCCTTTTTTTGACAAAGGGATGGGTTATATTCTCAATGAGAGCCAGCGACTCAACGATAAGGTCATGCAAATCATCGCGTTCTCGACGTCAGCTTCCGCCCGTTTTCCCTATCGGTTTGGACATGTTGAATTATCCCGGTTAGTCAGGGATGTATGTGAAGATATGAGTGTGAAGGCAAGAAAATATGGAATTGTCATTCATTGCGAGGCGATGGACCAGCTGCAACTGGTCGGGGACAAGGAGAAGCTGCGGGAATTGCTCATTAATGTGATCGACAATGCGATCAAATACGGCGGAGTCAACACGACCATCACGGTTACAGCCTACCCCAAGGGGATGCAGCAAATCATCATTGCTGTTGCCGACCGCGGACCAGGCATTCCTCATGAGCATCTCAGTTATTTATTTGAGCCTTTCTATCGTGTTCCCGGAGCGAAAAAAGAAGAGGAGCGGGGCAGTGCCGGTCTTGGCCTGGCTATCGTCCAGCGAATCGCAGCACGGCATGGCGGAAGTGTAGACGTCAGCAGCATTCTCCATGAAGGTACGACAGTGACCGTTGTTTTGGATAAGGAAGGGGGAGATCACGATGCTTAAACGAAAGGGACTGCTCTTTGCCTGCTGTCGCGCTGCACTGCTCACAGGTGTGATGTGTGTCATTGCAGCCGCTTTTCTCGGCATCGGGGAACTATACATGCGAAGCGCTGATGGCGAGCAAACCATTGTGCTGGATCAGTCTTATTTCACAGATTCGGCCGGGAGCGGATTTCGGGTGGAAAGCATGAGTAAGCACGCTGTCAATTTTATCATCGATAAAGCGGAACTGTTGAACAACGACACCCTTTTTTTCAATAATAATGATAAAAATATTACAGGCAACCAGTGGGGTTCCACATTGTATCATCTTGAAGATGAGCGCATGGAGAGCTTGCTTGAGAATGAGTATATATTGCAAACAGCTGTTTCTCCAGGTCAAAATGTCATGATTTACAGTTATATAGGGAAAGACAAACAAATGGGTGTGAGCCTGTATGATGCAGCAAACGGGGAAAAACTGCGTGAATTAGGCAACGATAATTCCTGGAATTTCATGCCTCAAAACCGTTATTATGGCGTAGTTGACGAACATCGCTATATTGTGATGGCAGGCGCTGATCTGTGGCTTCTGAACTTGCCGGACAATCAGTTTCAATATATTGCAACACTGCCCTTACAAGTGTCCAAGGCGCCCGCATATAATATATCTGACCCTTTACTGGCGTTCGACGACGACTACTTTCCGGAGATGCTTGTTGCCGATAACACATTGTATGTACAACTTCCCACGATGGACAAAAACCGCCTTTCCATGCTTGTTTCCGTCGAATTGACGAGCGACTCCGAACCGGATATTATTCGTGGCGAAATTAATGATTTCACTGTACTGCCTGGTAATAACCTGCTTATCTCTGGCAAATTCAATGGAGTTGATGGACTTTATCTTGCAGAAGGATTACAAGCTTCGCCAAAACTGCTAAAGGAAGGCACTTACAGCAATCTTACTGCAAATCCGCTGCGCAATGCCATCTCCTTTGCGACACGAGCCAATGATGGGAGGATCAGACTGATGGCCGCACGACTGGACAACGGCAAGCTGACGGAAGAAATGACGGTGTACGGAGATCCTGGATATGTACGCATGCTGCAATGGCGTGCAGACGGTCAGTCTTTGGTATGCATTGCAGAGGAACTGACCGGCAGCATCATATACCAATTTCGATTTAGCAATTAAGTTGTCCTGCAAGTCATGCCGCTGATGTTCAGACTTTCGGGCTGTGGTTGTGTGCAAGGGCTGCTTCAAGCATCCCTTGCGTGCCCGTAACCTCTTCGCTATACTGCCATAAGCTGTCCTGCAATGCCTCATCATGTGAAACAGGGACAGAACTTGTTATTTTTTTATTTATCCAATACTTTCCGCTTACGCCTGCCGCCTCTGATGAAGCAGCCAGGTACAGTGCTGTCTGTGCTCCAGCCTCCGGTTTGGTAATCAATCCACTGAGCATTCGTACAATTGGCTGAATAAAGGATGGGAAAGAATGAAGGGAATTATCGGTATACACAAAACCTGGATGGACTGCATTAACCGCTACTCCCATCCCCTGCAGTTTACGTGCCATAGCATAAGTATGCAGCGTGACAGCAAGCTTCGATTGTCCATACATCTGCATCCCTCCAAGCAATGCTTCACCATGAAACACCGGCCAGTTCATCTGTTTGGACATCACCATCGACGATGTATTGACAATTCGCCCGGCGCCACTAGCCAACAGCGGTTTCAATAGCAAAAGATTGAGCATAAAAGTGCCATAATAATTCACAGCGAGCGTTAATTCAATCCCATCTTCACTCTTCTGCCGCTCAGCATAGATGCCGCCAGCATTATTGACAAGCACATCCAGCCGCTCGTATTCCTTGTTGAATAACTCCGCAAGCTGGCGGATCGATTGCTGTGAAGCCAAATCTGCAACCAGCAGTTTTACTGAAGAATTCCCGCTCTGCTGCTGAATCTCCTGCACAGCTTCCTGACCCAACTTCGGATTGCGGCATACAAGAATAACGGTTGCATGCTGACGGGCAAGACCGAGGGCAATTTCTTTGCCCAATCCCTTATTTGCTCCAGTAACCATACATATTTTCCCATTCATCATCCTAATTCCCCTCTCCGGTTTGCTGACGGGCAGCACAAACTACTCTTTACATGGCATTGATGCTGTCGCGTCGGCAAGCGAGCGCAAATTATCAACCACACTGTCACGAGCCAGCCAATAGTAGACTTCTTGACCGACTTTCTGACTTCCAACAATATCAGCGTCTCTGAGAATTTTTAAATGATGCGAAATAGCCGGACGGGTGATTTCAAATTTGGAAGCGATGTCACCAACATTCAAGCGGCCTGCTTCCCCCAGCAAAAAAAGAATTTGCAAACGCACTGGGTCGCCAAGCGCTGTCAGAAACCGTGTAACGCTCTTTAAATCGTTAACATGCATTCCTTGCTGCATTTACTCACTCCTGATAGGTAAATAAACTTAAACTTATTTATATATTATAAATGTCTGCATAAGCGGGTGTCAACAGGCCGCAACAAGTCTTTATCCGTCTTAAATACAATGGATTGTCCCGCCTCAAAGCAACAAGCTGCCGGCTTAATGCCGACAGCTTGCTTGGTCTACCCTTTTCGATCTGTCCTTATCCAGTCACTTATCTTCTTATGAAAAAACCGATCAATGTTTTGGTCTCCGGATGAATAACGATTTGCAGTGGACCGAGCAGCGCATCCTTGTCTGTGCTGTAAGTCACCGAGATGACCTTGCCTTCTTTGGCCACAATATCAGCCAGAATTTGCTTCTGCTGCTCATTAGCTGCCATGATCGCTGCGCCTTTGGCATCAATCAGACTGACTTGCGCTTCATCCTTCTTCGTGATCAAGCCGGCTTTCTCGGTTTCGGGGACGAGCTTCCAAGCCAGTTCACGGAATTCTTTCACTGTTTCCGCATCTACATTCAAAGATTCTTCAAGCACTACGATGAGATTAGCCGGGCTTTGAGGCGGCATGCTTCTCGTCGTAAACGGACCGTAATATGCCCGTACCGGCGTGCCGGGTTTAATTTGCGTCCATTCGACAGGTGTTCCTTGTTCCGTTACAATTGCCGTTTCTTTCCCTCCGTTAAGTACCAGCGAAGGCGTCTCCTGCCCATCCTTCAATTCGCTGAATTGGAGCTGCCAGCCGTCCGAAGTATGCTCGATTGCATGCACCGGGCCCTCTTTAATCAAGCTCTCATTGCCAACCTTAATCGTTGCTGCATGGGATTGTCCCGGATAACTGAGGGCGACGACCGGGCCGTATTGAGCATTGACCTGCTGGCCGGCTTTAAGGTCTTTGGCTGCTACAGCTGCCCCGGCATTGTCCGTAATAACGGTATCTTTGTCCGCGAACAGAATCATCCAGTTGCTGACGCCGTGACCGCGCACTTCAAGGCGATATTGATCATCAACAGGAGTAACATCGACAATAATGCCGGAAATTTGCATGTACTCCTCCTGCTCCACGCCATCTCTTTGCTGCAGCTCAAGCCGCTCTTTGCTCCATTTAAGGTTGTAACCGAGCGCCTCTGCCGTTTCCCGAGCAGGGAGATACGCTTTTCCGTTAATGTATACCGGGTGGAATGTTGTATTGTCACCATCGACATAAACCTTGACATCGTTATGCAGCATACCGCTGACTTTCTCTACTAACCCGCCTGCGCCTACGAATGCCGATGTTGCCAGCATTCCTCCTACTGTTGCGATGAGCAGCCACTTTTTCTTTTTCATATCGAGTCCAACTCCTTATGTGTTGTGCTATCTGGGTCATTTCTTGTCTTGCTCACCATCACTGACGCAGCATACACAAAAAAAGTTACAGTACGATTTTAATTCTTTAATCGCAACAGACTGCCACAGGTCACGAAATGACCAACGGCAGCCTGATTATTAAACAGTTATAGCTCCAGATCCGTAACCGCGCCCTTGGATGCGGACGAGACGAGACGGGCATATTTCGCCATGACGCCATAACCGAATTTCTGCGGCGGTTTAACCCATGCGCTTGTCCTTCGGGACAATTCTTCTGAAGTAATATCGAATCTAATTTCCTGTGTCTCGCTGTCGATCGTAATCATGTCTCCCTCTTGCAGAAACGCAATTGGGCCGCCAACCTGTGCTTCAGGCGCAATATGGCCGACGACAAATCCATGGGAACCGCCAGAAAATCTGCCGTCAGTCATAAGCGCCACTTTGCCGCCCAGCCCTTTGCCTATGATCATCGCCGTTACTGACAGCATCTCCGGCATGCCGGGTCCGCCTTTCGGTCCAACATAGCGAATGACTACAACATCGCCTTCACGGATATCATCCCGCATGATCGCCTCGGTCGCTTCAGCTTCGCTATTGTAAACACGCGCAGGACCGGTAAAGCGCAGATTTTTTAATCCGGACATTTTGGCGACAGCACCATCCGGTGCCAAGTTGCCTTTCAAGACCACAAGCGGACCGTTCGGTTTGAGCGGATTATCGAGCGGGCGAATGACCGTCTGTTCGGATTGCAGCGCCTTAACATCAGCAAGGTTCTCCGCAATTGTTTTTCCGGTCACCGTCAGACAGTCCCCGTGAAGCATGCCGTTTTCCAACAGCTCTTTCATTACACCGGGCACGCCGCCAATATCATTCAAATCCTGCATGACATATTTTCCACTTGGCTTGAGATCAGCAAGATGCGGAACCTTCAGCCGAATCCGTTCAAAGTCCTCCAGCGTCAAATCAACCTGTACTGAATGCGCGATTGCCAATAGATGCAGGAAGGCATTCGTTGACCCGCCCAGCGCCATTACGACAGTAATCGCATTCTCAAAAGCTTTCTTCGTCATAATATCACGCGGTCTAATATCTTTCTTCAACAGTTCGATTAAGGCGGCACCCGATCGAGCGCACTCCACCGACTTGTCGGCAGAAATGGCAGGCGTGGAGGACGAGCCCGGAAGTGTCATCCCCATCGCTTCGGCTGCTGCCGCCATTGTATTGGCTGTATACATCCCGCCGCATGCTCCCGGGCCTGGACACACCTTGCATTCCACTTCATGAAGCTGCTTCTCATCGATTTGACCTTCATGGTACTGCCCCACAGCTTCGAACGCAGTAACAATATCGACATCTTGGCCATCCAGCTTGCCTGGCTGGATCGTGCCGCCGTATACATAGACTGCAGGCAAGTTAATTCTCCCGATTGCCATCAGGCAGGCAGGTGTGTTCTTATCACATCCGCCGATCGCAACGATGCCATCAAACCGCTCCGCATTGGTGACAATTTCGATGGAATCTGCTATGATCTCCCGGCTGGGCAAAGAAAACAGCATCCCTTCATGTCCCATTGAAATGCCATCAGATACCGTGATCGTGTTAAAAATAAGCGGAGCTCCCCCTGCTGCTTGTACACCTTGCTTGGCTTCTCTTGCCAGTTGGTCGATATGCATGTTGCATGGCGTCACCTCGCTCCATGTGCTGGCAACGCCGATCATCGGCTTCTTGAAATCTTCGTCTTTAAAACCAACGGCCCGAAGCATCGCCCGGTTCGGTGTCCGGTTCGCGCCTTCACTAATGACATGACTGCGAATACGCAAATCTTGCTGATCTGTCACAGTAATTCCTCCTATAATTCGATTGTTTCATACAACTCATTCATCGGTCTTAACAAATTTTGCTTCATGATCGCAGCAGCAGCCTCATGATCCCGCCGTTCAAATGCAGCTAGCATGTCCGCATGCTCCTGTACCGAAGCCTCCGTGGCGTTCACCGGCCGTTTCAAAAAAACATATTTGAATCGTCGAATATGAATTTGGAGTGAAGCGCTGAATGAGGACAGATAACTATTATTTGCAATATCGACAATCATATTATGAAAAAGCTCATCAGCCTCCATCGCCTGATATGGCTGTCCCGCTTCGATAGCTTTCGCAAATTGCATGTTAATGGCTGCAAGCTGTTCAATTTGCTCAGAAATAATTATTGTTGCAGCCGCTTCCGCCGCAAGTCCATGAAGGACTGCCATCGTAGGATAGAGTTTCAAAATATCGTTCTTTTCAATTTTCTTCACCCGGGTGTCAACACCTGGATGCATCTCCACCAGACCTTGCATCTCCAGCAGCTGCAGCGCTTCGCGAATCGGAGTTCTGCTCACGCCCAGCGCCTCGGCAAGCTCGGCATCCGTCAGCTTCTCACCCGGCTCCAGCGTTCCATCTGTAATCCATCTCTGCAATTGGCTAAACGCTCGGTCTTTGGCACTCGTACGAATCGGCTTGGCATAATTACTTGGTATTGGCATATTGGCTCACCTCTTGTATGCAATATATCGCATACAAGAATGAAAAGCAAGCTCCAACCCAATCTTTGAAAGTAACATTGTTGTACAAAATACGATAATGTATCCCCTGATTGCGCTTCTTTCGCTCAACTTACATAAAGAAACGCACGAAGGCGAACACTTTGTATCGTGTTCGCCTTCATAGCTTTGCCAATTAATGAGCAAGTAAACTGCGTTTTATTCAACTATCTGATTGCTCCTACTGCTTTTAACCACGCATCGGCAATAAGCGCATGACCGGCCGGAGAAGGATGGACCCCATCAGGTGCCCAAGAAGCGGCTGGCGCCTTCATGGAAGCTTGGGCAAACAATCCGTCAAGCGGCACATAAGCCGCACCGAATTCACTTGCCAGCTTGCGAACGACCTGAATTTTTGGATCAAGATCCTCACGCCAGTTTTCCCGGTCTGCAGGGACAGGAAGCACAAACGGTTCGATCAGAACAAGCTTGGCATCTAGCTTTTCCTTCGTAATTTGCAGCAATTTCCGATAGCCTTGCTCATACTTCTCCGTCGAGGTTGGATCATTGCTGTCATATTTGCGCCAAGTATCATTGATACCTATGTAAATGGAAACCAGCGTCGGCTTCAACGCCAGACAATCTGTCTCCCAACGATCCTGCAGATCGACTACGCGATTACCGCTAATCCCCCGGTTAATGAATTGGACCTGCTTCTCCGGAAACAAGTATTGAAACTGACCGGCTGCCATCAACGCATAGCCATTGCCCAAATCCGCCGCCGCTTCACGGTTTCTGCCGCAATCCGTAATACTGTCCCCTTGAAACAGCACAATTTCCTTATTGTCTATCAACACCTTAATCATCCCTTCGTATCAATAAATGCGCTTTCACCACTTCTATTGTATTCCTAAATCTATTTCTTGTAACCCCTTAATTTTGGTCAAATGAACAATAACCTTGTTCTCTACTGTTCAAGACATTCTTCCGGGAACGTTTCGTCAATCAACCGTTGAATCAGCGCTTGCCCCGCTAAGCAAATTTAGTCCGATGACGCTCGCCGTAAATAACGCCATGAGCAGCGTCCAAAGCGGCGAGCTTTCCAGTGTAAATAAACAACATACAATGACGATGAACGCGACAATAAGTGTCATGCCATAAATGTTAATAAAATTTTTCAAAGTTCGATTGTCCCCTTTCAGGTAAGCCGCTTGCCTAGTTCACTGGGATTATAACCATACGTTTTGCGAAATAAGGCGGCAAAATGACTGACATTCTGATAGCCAACCAGCCCTGAAGCTTCACTAACATTTGCCGCCCCTTGTTCCAGCAGCCGGTGGGCCTCCTTCATTCGCAGCGCTCGGACATAACCAAATACCGTCGTGCCAAAAACCTGTTTAAATCCCGCTTTAAGCTTGTAATCATTGAGTCCGATTCGTCTGGAGAGCTCGATCAATGTCGGTGGATTGTCCCACGTATGGCTGAGCACTTGCTTGGCTTGCTCCAAACACTGCATATCGCCCCGGGTCAGCCGAGCAGCACGCTGCAGCCGGGTTTCAACCTCGTCAATTCCTTGCCATTGCAGCGCAATCCATTCGAATGCCTTCCCCTCAAGGTAGAGCCGCTCCAGCGCGCCTGAGTAAGGACAATTTTTGATTTGTTCCACAAGCAGCTGCACTTGGGGCGCGTCAATCGATTGTCTGCATATAAACTGCTTTTGGAGAAGGGCTGGATGCTCGGGGAGCAGCGCTTGCGCGGTCCGCAGATCAATCCGCAGCTCGACATGCTCGATCGGCTCGCCCTTAAACAGCTCCGCATGCAATCCGGTTTCGCGCATAAAGATTAACGTCGAGTTCCCTGGAGACATGTTGAACTCTCTGTTCTGTTTTGCCGCTTCCCAACATCCTTGCCCTGATAATGTATACGAAACTTCCAAATGGGGGTATTGCACATCCACGTCCATAATGATGGTCTCACGCAATGCCGCATCCGTCAAATACAGCCCCATCCCGTGCCGCAAGTGAACATGCCGTATCTGCCCTGTACCCAGCTTGGAGGGAAAAAGATAGGTGCGGGAACCGGCATCCTCTTGCGGAGTATTGTCTATAACGTTGAGTTCTTTAAAGATGGAGCTTAGATCTTCCGCATATACTTCCATTTTCAATGTTACTCCTCCTGCTTGGCGAATCAATAACTGGCGGCATGATTACACATTTAAACCTATAGTTTAAATGATAACCATTTTCAATGAAAACGTAAATAACCAGATTGATTTGCGGCGGAGAAATTTGTTTGCCATAGGCCCATTTCCATCTTAAGCTGCCAGTCTTAGTGCCAGAACGCCAACAATTGCGAGCAGCAACCCCACAGCTTCCCGTCTGCTCATTCGCTCCTTCAAATAAAGCCAGGCATACAACAAAACAAAAATGACATTCATTGCACTAATCGCCGATACGATTCCCGTAACTCCTCCCCGAAAGGCCGGAATAACGAACAGCATGCCTGCAATATTAGTAATGCCGACAATCATTCCCCAAGCAAAGGTCCGCCGAGCATTCCAGTACCGCTTCGCTGCCACTTCAGCAGGCCGGGGTTCGGTATCGGCGGCGACTGACTTGCCTCTGCTCCTCGCTTTGCCAATTGCCCATGACACGCCAAACAGCAACGTTCCGGTTCCGTACATGACCGCCAGCAGCGGCAGCGTCTCGGTATTGACGATTGTCGCCTGTTTGGAAGTAAGATCTGTGAAAGCAAAAAACAGCATCGTCAGTATGCCCCATTGCACGCCCGCAAGCTTATCCAGTTTGACATCGCGCGAATATTTAATCATTAGCAAACCACTGATGACGACAGCAAAGGCCAGCAGCTGCCAGGCATTAAGCCGCTCTCCCCACAACAAACTGGCAACGCCTGCTACAACGATTGGCGGCAGCGCTGTAAACAAGGCGACCAGGGAGGCTTTTCCAACGGCATAGCCTCGATACATCGATGCATTGGCAATGTAGGAGAACAGTCCCATCATCAGTCCGAGCATCACCCCGGATGTCCACTGCTGCCCGACAAACATGTTAATCCCAAACGCAATAACCGTCCCCGAGAAGTAGACAGCCAGCAATAGCAAATTCCTGTCAATCGGCCGCTGCGCCGTCCAATGATATAAAATTCCCCGTAAACCAAAGCAAGCCGCCGCCGCGGCAGCGAATACAAACCACATTTACCGCTCTACTTCCTCTCTGATGATGCTTTCATAAAATAGTCAATACTCTTCTCATATAGTGGCAGCAATTTGTAATAAAAACAAGTATAATATAAAAGATATTTATTGAAGGGGGTTTAGGGATGTCTGACAAACTAATTAATATTTTTTACCAATCTCACGCTGGCTCATGGGCATTTCTGGTCATTCTTTTTGTAATCGCCTTCGTGCTGTTCAAGATCGGCATCGCCAAAGGCGGCAAAATTGTGCATATGATATTGCGATTGTTCTATATCATTATGCTGGTCTCCGGCGTCGGCACACTGATTGGCTACGGATTCCCGCTTATGTACATCATCAAAGGAATTCTCGCATTTTTTATGATCGGGTTGATGGAAATGGTACTTGGACGCACACAGAGAAAAGAACCAGCCGGGATGTTCCTCATCCTGCTGATCTTCTTCGTGGCGATCGTCGTGTTAATGGGATACGGTGTCATCAGCTTCTAATCCCAGCTGACAACCGCCCATTGCGATCACCAATATTGAGTACCAAATTAAAGGCTGCCGCTCAATAAGAGCTGCGGTCTTTTTTTCCTTTCTCCCTCCCGTTCTCGATACATTCCCAATTCAGCTTACCCGCAGTTCTTTGGAATCATGCTATTCGCATTTTCTTCCAAGATGAGCTGCAAGGATGTCCGACAGTGTAATGCATCACTTTATCATTCACTTGCCAGATCATAGCGCTTAAAGTTTGATGCGGATTGGATGAATTCGATCTCCCTGATCGAATGCCATGGGCACATATGCTCCCTGGCTCGCCGCCTTGCCCTACATGGCCGGCAACGAGTGTTTGCAGTCTCGCTATCACCTCAGCATCATCCAATTCAGCCTCTTCACGCTTCAAGCTGGCCAACTGCCGCTCAGCTTGCTGCTGTCTAAGCTTTCGATCTAAACGGGCACTGGCTGATATTCTCCCCTGCTCTTCATGAAACATCAGCAGCGACTGGTTGCTGCGGGCAGCATAACCCTGCAAGGTCGCATCTTGCAATCCAATTCGGCCTCTGCAATGCTCGAATACAAAAAGACCGCCATTCTTGTCAACCACGAGATGATTGCCGCCGATTGCTGCTGATCCCATAAATGCATCCTCCAGCAATGCATTCGCTTCAGCAGCGATTGTACACTCACCCAGCGCCTTTGCCTGAATGATTCCCCGTATGTCGCCGCTCCAAGAAGGGAATACAAAGCTGTCTTTAGCTTGCTCAGACCCAAATTCAAATGTGTTCGGCTCCACATAGTCAAAGTAAGAACTGATCATCATCAGCCCCTGGCTGTTCAGTCCGGCATTAATCCCCTGCTGCGGCGTCAATCCATAAGCCAATGTGTCATAACCATCCGGCCGGTTAACTTGTCCATGCCAAAAACCGGTTACAGGGGAATCCGATGTTTTAAACCCAAATATACGCTGCTCACCATTTTTACGATTGATTACAATTGCACCTGTCGTGGACATCTCAATCACCTGCTGATTGTCATAATATATAACATATAAAACTTTAAATTCGAATGTGTCATTTAATGTAACACAATCAATATAGCATACTTTCATTTATTTCTCGCGTGCAAAGGTCTCACAGTGCAAAAAAGTGCCATGATAATGCAAAAAACTTCGCATAACCAGTAGTGACCAGCGGCCAAATCGTTCTATCATCTGCCCATTATATTAAAAAAAGTGCTATAGGATAGCGAGAAACCCGCTTCCTAATAGCACTTCATTGCATTATATTATGAGCTTGTCGCTGCCCTGATGTAGCAGCGCTTCTTATAACAGCGCCTCAATGGCTGGAGCAATGTCCACAGGGTTCACCGGCGATTCAAAACGACCAACTACCTGCCCATTGCGGTCGATCAGAAACTTCGTAAAGTTCCATTTGATCTCATCGTCCTGCAATTGTTCCGGCATATTCTTCTCAAACATCGCTTGCATTTTTTGACCGGCAGGTGTTGACTGATCAAATCCGGCAAACGGCGCCTGCTCAATCAAATAAGCAAACAGCGGATGCTTGGTTTCGTCGCGAACCTCAACCTTCTCAAACAGCGGGAACGAGACACCATAATTGATTTGGCAGAAGATATTGATTTCTTCATTTTCACCGGGGTCCTGTCCGCCGAATTGATTGCATGGGAAGCCCAGAATGACAAGGCCCTGGTCCTTGTACTGTTCGTAAAGCTTCTGCAACTCAGCATACTGCGGAGTGTAACCGCACTTGCTGGCAGTGTTGACGATCAACAGCGGCTTGCCGCGATATTCCGACAACTGAACCTCCGAGCCACGAATTGAATTGGCAACAAACTGATACACGCTCATTCCTTCCAGCATCCTCTCTACATAGCTTGTTTCACTTTAATTTCATCATACCACTAACCCGTTGCCAAAACCAGTTCGCTTATGAGGTTATACTACGAATGCTTCCGCCTCGACAGCCTCCAAATACCGTTCACAATCAAGCGCCGCCATACACCCTGTTCCTGCGGCGCTAATTGCCTGGCGGTAACGGCTGTCCTGCACATCTCCGCATGCGAACACGCCCGGGAGGCTCGTTTCTGTCGTGCCTGGATTGACAAGCACATAGCCCTGTTCGTCAGTTGTGACCAGCCCCTGCAGAAACTTCGTATTCGGAGTATGCCCGATCGCTATGAAAATACCGTCTGTCTCGATTACCTCAACCTGTCCAGACGTATTGTTGAACAGTTTTAGACCGGTAACGCCCTGCTCGCCTGCCACGATCTCAAGAGGCGAATGATTTAATACCCAGCTGATTTTTGGATTGCTACGCGCTCTGTCCTGCATAATTTTGGAGGCGCGCAGTTCACTGCGGCGATGTACCAGCACCACTTCGGAAGCAAACCGTGTCAGGAAATTCGCTTCTTCCATTGCGGAATCTCCACCGCCGACGACCACGATTTTTTTGCCGCGGAAGAAAAACCCGTCACAAGTTGCGCAAGTGCTCACCCCGCGGCCGATATTTTCCTTTTCCCCTGGGATACCCAAATATTTGGCTGAGGCTCCTGTGGAAATAATGATTGATTCGGCAGTAATCTCCCCAATCCCTTCAACAGACAATGTAAACGGACGCTCAGTTCCCTTTACTTCATTGACCCAACCTGTCCGAAATTCAGCCCCGAAACGCTCCGCTTGCTTGCGCATATTATCCATCAGTTCCGGCCCCATAATGCCCTCAGGGAAACCGGGGAAGTTCTCCACCTCGGTCGTAGTCGTAAGTTGTCCGCCAGGCTCCGGTCCTTCAATAATCAGTGGGCTCATATTGGCTCTTGCCAAGTATATTGCCGCTGTCAGCCCCGCTGGTCCCGTTCCAATAATGACAGTTTTGTACGCTGCTGTGCTCATATGATCGCGCTCCTTCAAGTTTATAAGATGATAATCTGTCGTTTCAATCAACTACTTACAGATTACCATCTGAGCGATCCGGCTGCATGAAGGCGACATGAAAAAACAATGAACCCTTCATGAAGATCAATCGGCAATTCGATAGCCGACACCTCTGACGGTTGCAATATAGTGCGGACTTTTCGGATCGTCACCGAGCTTCTGCCGCAAGCTTTTAATATGAACATCGACAGAATTGCTGCCTCCAAAATAACTGTCGCCCCAGAGCGCGGTCATCAGCTGCTGTCTTGTCATTACCCCGCCGCCGTTCAGCAACAGCACCTTCAGCAGATCGAATTCCGTCTTCGTCAATTCCACTTTGCCGCCACGCTGACGAACAGTGATTCGCTTTAAATCGACGACGACATCCCGGAATCGGAGCACATCCGGCTGGATATCGGGTCCGGTGTTCTGCAGTTGCACCATCGCTTCAATTTTGGAAATGGCCTGCTCAAGCGGGCAAGGCCATAGCAGGGTATGCTCGTCCGAAGCTTCGTCAGGAGCAGCTTCCCCCTCTTGCGTAAGGAACAGTACTGCCGGGGAACTGCCAACATTGGCGCGCTGAGGAGCAAACGCCGGCTGCATCGTGCGGTCGATAATGATCAGGTCGCTGTCTATTGTGCGCAGTACAGGATCATTGTCATGATGAAATACGAGAACATCGTAGCACCGTATCGTCAACGCAATAATCAAGGAACGCACCGCCCCTGGAAGCGGACTGATCATGACGATTCGTTTCGTCGTCTCGCAGTATTGTCCTTCGATAAAATTCAGTTCAAGCCGGTTCACATCATTCATGGACCCCTGATCTTCCAGCTGCTGCATGATTGGCACGCTCCTTTCAACGATTGTTCCTATAGCAGTCTTGCGATGACAATTCAGTCAGAAAGCCTTCGAACACCAATCTTGCATTCAATCCTCACCAACAAATTGAAATACAATGCCTTCCTTATCGCAATCCACAATGAGATCTGTTTTCTCCAAATACCAGATATCCTTTTCTTCCATAAAAAAAGTAACGCGGCCTTCGACGATTGAAATAGCAGGATAGAGCGGGGTCGCCTTCATTAGTCCTAACGAAAACCCCTCTCTGCCTCCGCTGCTGTAACGGGTATATATGCGAACCTCATCACCTGCCTGAAATCCCCATTCATTAAGGAAACAATTCAGCGCTGCTTCGGTTATGGTAAGTTTCACTCCAATTCCCCCCGTCTAAAGCGGTTTTGACCTTCTTCCCAGTATACCATACTCAGGCGCGTCCATCCTATGCTTTTAATTGTTCCCGCAGCTCATTTCGCCTGCTAACAGGCTGTTGGCATTGCTGGCTCCATCGCTTGGTTTTGCTATCATGCTGTGGACCTGCCCGTTCATTTATTGTTTCACAAATAAAAAGCCTCCATATCCATTTGTTCCGGATAGGAGGCGTTCAACAGCACACTGTACAATCATCACTGCATGCTAAAGCATTGCGGCAAGGAATAGTCATTCAGCAATTGCTTAGACATCATAGGAAACGAGATAAGGCTGCAATTCGGTATTATAATGGCCTACACTATATTCTACAATCGTACCCGTCACATCGTACGAAGACCGCAGCCGCTTGAACATTGCTTTTCCATGAGGGATCTGCAGCAATCGCTCCACTTCCTCCGGAGCCGGTCCTACCGTAAACCGGTCCTTAAAGTTGCTTATATCAATCTGACTTTCCTCAATGAGTTCATAAAGCGACTGAAACGCAAGCTCGTCCAATTCACGAAAGGGCAAAATGGCAGACGATAAGTAATGGGAATAATGGATGTACGGTTTTCCATCAAGCACATACAATCGTTCAATCTTCAAACATTGGGCGCCAAACAGTTGAAACCGTTCATCCTGCTCTTCATTCTCCATCCACTCGGCATGAAGCAGCTGCTTCTCGATTTTGTGGCCTTCTTCAACCAAAATTTCAGTGAATCGTTTGCCTTTCGACAGCTTGGAAAACGATGTATTGCGGATAACGATCGTGCCTACACCGCTTTTCTTCTCCACATAGCCTTCTTGCGCCAACTCTTGAATTGCATTGCGAACCGTCATTTTACTGACGTTGAATTCACTTTCGAGCTGCGGCTCAGAAGGAATGTTCGTGCCAAGCGGATAGGCGCCATGCAAAATCCGGTCCTTGATAATTTTCTTTACTTGCAAGTACAAGGGACCTTTCTTTCTAGTGATGGACATCTGCTATCACTACCTCTCCACATCCCGCATTGTATTCTGCATCGCCTGGAACACTTCCGCTTCCGTAGAAGTAGGGGTGTCCCCGGCAACCGTATGAGCCAGCATGGCCGCGGTTGCTGCAAAATCAACGGTCCGCTTCGTCTCGAACCCGCATGCTTCCCCGTGCATGATGCCGCTCGCGAAAGCATCTCCTGCGCCAATCCGGTCATAGACGGCAAAGGTCAGCCGATTGGCATATTCGAATGCCCCGTCTTTGTACAGAAACCCTTGCAGTGTATGGGTATTGTCGCGGTTGACTTCGCGGTGCGTACCGGCGATAGCCGCAATCCCGTACTTCGCAGCTACCTGCGGAATCAACTGCTGCAGCTGCTCCATCCGCTCTGTCGCAGATGTCTGCAGGCCAAGCGTATAGAGCGCATCCCGCTCATTCATCATGACGAGATCGGCCAGCTGCAGCAATTCTTCATAATGCGGTCTGGCCAGCGCATATCCATTGTCTCCCCATAACGACGGGCGGTAATTGCAGTCGAAGACAATCTTGCCTCCTTCAGCTTTGACAGCGCGGGCCAGCTCTTTCATCTGGTGCCGGACCGTATCACTCATCGCCAGCGTAATGCCGCACAGATGCAGAACATCGATGGCTTTGGCAAGCTCAGCCGTACGGTAAGATCCAAGGTCAGCCGTGTTGAAGCTGCTTCCCAGCCGATCCGTATAAGTCACGCGGCTTGGGCGTGCGCCAAAGCCATTTTCAAGAAAGTACATGCCTATATACTTGCCGCCTTTTTGAATATGTTTGGTGTCGATGCCCAGCTTGCGCAAGTAGGCATGCGCCGCCGCCCCAAGCGGATTGTCCGGCAGCGTAGAGACAAGTGAAGTGGCATGGCCAAACCTGGCCAATGCAGACACAATATTAACACCTGTCCCAGAAAATGAATACTGCAGATTATTGGCTTGGGCAAGCGATTCATAGCCAGGCACTTGCAGCCGCATCATCACTTCCCCGAACGCCGCAATCCGTTTAGACATATTGATCCACCAAAGCCGTTAATTGCTTGTAAAGCTCCACAACATCCTCGACATTCGTACTTCCTGTCTCAGGGTTGATAATGGAGGAATATACATGCGGAATAACTTGCGGAACGCCAGCTTCCAGCGCGATCCGTACGATTGGCGCAAAGTTCTCAAGATCGATGCCGCCTGTCGGCTCAAGCGCGAATCCTTCCTCGCCGCATGCCTTCGCTACGGCGCGATATTCTTCCTCCAGCTTCAGTCCTTGCATCGGGAAATATTTCAGCGCATTGCCGCCCATATCGCGAACTAACGCAATCGCCGCTTTGACAGGAACAATCGCTTGCTCAGGATGGCTTGCGCTTACCGGTCCTGCGGAAATATTCACATAGCCTACTTGACCGCTTGGCGATACCAGGCTGTTCACCCAGCTGTCTTGCCCATTCAAATTCGCGCGGGTTGCCCCTACGGCTGGAAAAACCTGATTGATATGCACGCCTGCATAGCCTTTGACGATTTCTGCGACAACAGCCGCCTGACGGTTATCTCCCGCGCCAAGTCCGATGGACACAGCATTGTCGATCGCTTCCCCATACTGCTTCATCGCGGTAATCGCTTCTGCAGCGTTCGGATAGCTTTTGGACAGCACACCGACAAGAACATGCCCTTCCGCCGCTGCGAATACCGCTTTGGCATTGTCAATGCTGTTCGTTAATACATTCAGTGCCGCCCGATTTTTATAAAGACGCTTTTCCATGGATGCTGACATAATTAATGACCTCCTACAATTTCTTTAATTCGATTGGCAATAACATCGATGTCGTCCCCTTGCAGCGAACGGGCATCGATATCAAAATAGCCTTGACGCACCCCGTAATCACGGGTATAGATGGCAATAGCTCCTTCGCGCAGTCCATTGTTTACCGTTTCGGCATTGACCCCTGATACGACCGGATCAATCTTGATCCTTCCGCGGTAAATAGCTCTGCCCGCTTCATCCTGTACAATCTGCATGCTGACTCCATTCAACTCGGAGAGCGGCTGCAGACCGTTCACCAGCATGCTCTTCTCTTGCTCGCTCTTATCAACCTTGTTGACATATTCATCAAGCGCCTGAAGCAGCCCAAAAGTCGTTTCCTTGCCCACTTTCATACTGCGACCGATGCCATGAAGCTGGACTTTCAGCCACTCGATATAGCGGCGCTTTCCGCCGACAATGCCTGAAGTTGGTCCTTCAATGGCTTTGGAGCCGCTGTAGATTGCAAGATCGGAATACTTGACATATTTGTGAATATCTTCTTCCGCCGCCGCATCAACAATCAGCGGAATTTCGTGAAGATCGGCAAGCTCCCAGGCTTCCTCAACTGAAATCATATTTTTTTGAACGCAATGATGTGACTTTACATATAAAATAGCCGCCGTATTCGGTGAAATCGCTTCTTCAATATGCGATTTGCGCCCTTCATTGGCGTAGCCTACCTCAATCAGCTTTCCTCCACCCAGAGCGACCATCGTTTCAACTGGGGCGCCATACTGAACATTATGGCCTTTGAGCATTATGATTTCGTTCTTGGCAATCGGGTCCTGATGCAGCCGTTCGCTGCGCCGCTGGTTGCCTTCCGTTACAATCGCTGCGACAGACAGCGCGATGCCGCTCGAAGCGGAATTGACGACAACGGCCGCTTCCGAGCCGAGAATATTGGCAATATAATCGCCCGCTTTGTTGACCAGGTCGGCGATTTCCACATAACGTTGTCCGCCCTGCTTCATCGCTTCCATGACCGTATCCGTCGGCGCCGATACGCCAAGGATGCTCATTCGTCCGCTCGCATTAACAACCCGCTTCAAACCATATTTAGCTTGTAATGAATGATCCATTAATCATGACTCCTTTAGCTTCAATATACTTGTCCGCTTGTCGTTTATCGCCCTCGGAATCGATGAATTCAACCGAACCGCGCTCTACGCTGAACAGTGTCAAATTCGCTTTATCTCCGACCTGAATACGTCCCAGTTCCGGCTTGTTCAGCCATGCCGCCGCATTGACCGTCACCGCAGAAATCACTTCGTCAAGCGGATAGCCAAGCGACAGAAATTTGGACAGCACGCTCGACATGCTGTACACCGGGCCGTTCAAGCGGTTGCCGCGGTAAATGTCCGTGCTGATCGTCTGCAGCGGAATGCCGGCCTGCTTCGCCCATTCAGCCACCTTGAAAGAAAAGCTGGCGGTCCCGTGTCCGACATCAAGGTGGACGCCTCTGGCGATTGCCTCCAGCAGCGCATCCAGCGGCTTCCCGTCCGCGGCGAACAAATTGTTGGCCTTCCCGTTCAAGTAATGGGTCACAATGTCATGCCGCTTAAGCAGCGCAAGCACTTCTTCAATTGCAGGCGGTCCTGACCCGATATGCACCATCAACGGCAGCTGCGTCTCTTCGGACAGCAAGCGCGCCAGTCTTAGCGGCTCTATGCCGCTCTCCTTGACGACACTGCGGCTGATGCGCGCCTTCAACCCGACGATAAAATCGCCATGCTCTGATACCGCTTTGACAGCACGCTCCCTGTCGATCCATTCCAGCTGTGACAGCTCATCCACCCGCTCAAGCCCGATGTGCGAAATATTCAGGAAGGCATACACATTGGTAAGCGCCTTCGCTGCATCTGCCTTTAATTCGGCAATCCGGTCCGCTCCGCAGCTTCCCGCATCGACAATGGTGGCAACGCCGTGCTTTACCCCGATTTCGTCAATCTTATCGCCATAAGGGTCCAGCGCTGGAACAGCATGGACATGCAAGTCAATCCAGCCGCTTGAGACATAGAGACCTGTACCGTCGAACGCATCTGCTTCTCCCGCCGATTTGGCTTCACTGATTTGGACAATGATGCCATTCTCGATGACAATATCAATTGCCTTTTCGTTTACAAGCTTTACATTGCGCAATACATGTCGATTCATATTTCCCATCCATTCCTTCTGCTTTCCTATCAACTGTCTATCTTTCATTTCAAGATTATCACACAACAACACGCAAGTAAATATAACGTTATAATGTTTAAGTTTACGCACGGCCCGCTCGTTTCTTAATAAGTGCAATAACAAACAGAATTGTTGTAAGCCCGCCTTCAATTGCCAGCGCGAAGACCGGAAACCAATATTTGAAATAATGGTGGGAATAGGACATATTGTGTCCCACACTTATTAGCGGAACAAGCGTGATAAAAACCGCAAATCCGATAATCCATGAACGATGCGTGCGCGATCCAAACAGTTGGGCAGCGCCTTCTGCCATTACGTAATACAATGTGGCAAATGTAATGAATGCGCCAAAAATATAAATCAGCATTAACATGATATCAAAGCGCTCCAGAAAAACCAGATGAACGACTCTCGTAAACGTATAGATCGGATAATCTACGCGTCCTGCCATATACGGTCCCAGCACAGCTATGCAATAAAGCAATGTCAGTGTCATAATAAACGTGCCGAGCAGCACGGCTAACGACTTGACTTTAAAAGCATCCTTCGGGGTAGTGTGATGAGGAATCATCATCCCCATCGACAGGCAAATGCCAAACCAGCATCCCGGATAGACCGCTCCCTTGACCGCCGGAGCCAGTCCATATTCAAATTGAGGCAGCAGGTTGGTGATGTCCAGTTCCCGAATCGAAATCACAAACAGCAGAAGGGAGATCAGCAAAATCATTGCCGTTATCAATTGAGCTACACGGCCAATTACGCCAAGACCATAATACGCTGCGAAGCCGGCGCAGATTGTCATCGTTCCAGACACGACGATCCCTGGCGTCTCGGTAATTAACGTCGCGGTCAAAAACTTGCTGAACAGCCACATGACAGACAAGATTACCACAAAAAAGAATAGAACGAACAGGAGCCCGAACACTTTGCCAATCTTGCCAAGTATCGTCTCACTGTACTGAACAAGCGACTGTCCGGGGTACTGCCTTCCTAACCAATAGAGGACATAGGCAACATAGATATCAATGGCTGCGCCAATCAGCATGGAGAGCCAGAGGTCCTGCTTTACAGTAGGTACAATCTGGACCGGCACAGAAAAAAAAGTCAACGAGGTGATGGAGACGAAAATGATGAAGAAAAACTGGTCATTGGTAATCGCCGTTCGTTTCATTTCCGTCCCCCCGTTGTCAGTTGTCCTTTTGCAGTCCTGTTTTGATAATATGCACCTTCACATCGACTTCGAGCTCGGATCGGGAAAAGTAATCCCCCCATTCATGCTCGATTTTTTTCCATTCTTGTGGAAACTTATGGTGCACAAGCCGACCGAAACCGACCAAATCACTTTTATATTGACGTGATAATGTATGGAACAGGTCATTCATATTCTGCCTGATCTCATCTTCGAGTTGTTTCCTCATGTTGTCGGCGTATTGAATTTTGGACAGTTTTAACTGTCTGACCGTCGTTTTTAAGTTTGCATCCGCATGAAAATTTACACGAAAGCGTGATTTGTTCCCTGCTTCAATGACGGTCTTGCTCACCCGGACATTACTCAGTTCATAGACGAGCGGCGGCGCCTCGGCTTTCTCTTCCTCTTCGATGTCACCATCTTCCGACTCATCAGAGTGCCCGCTTCCCTCCACCCGCATTTTCCCCTCATCCGATTCCCCTTGCACCCAATCCATCATCATCGTTTGTTTTTCATCCAGCCAGCCGATCATCCGATCTTTGCGAAACACAGCTGTGTCATTGATTTTAAGAACGGACTTGCCGTCCGAACCCGGCATCCAGCCTATGCCGGCGGCACTCGCGCCCAAATCCTGCTGCTGAAGGCGGGGCAAAAACTTGTACAGCTGGATAGCCGCCGATTTTTGACCTAGCTTACTGCGAAAATAGGCGTTCCATTGGTTGGCGGACACTTGCTCCAATTCTTTGGCGGAGAGGAGCGTAGAGCGGGCTTTGTCTTTTGAAACCATCACCCAACTCGTCAGATTTTGCTGATTGTCACGCCAGAAAAAATCCATATACGGTTCCAGGCCGCGTCTAGCCAACTGCTCCCCAATGAGAATAATCCGGGTTTGCGGCGTGAAAATATGTTTTTTCGCCTCATTGCGTATCAGCTCAAGCGCTTCGTAAATGTTGTCACCCTCGGCAGAATAAAGCGCAAAAGGCCGTCGCCCTCCACCGCCTGCAGCTACCGGCAAAGTCGGGTTTACCAACTGCACGGTGACTTCAATTTGATCATTGGGCGCAGCGTCCAGACCAATTGCCGACACCACCGTAATTTGATTCAAATCGTTTTGTTTCCAGCAGCCGCTCAGCACCATTGGAAGACACAACAGCAGCAATAGGCTGATCGCTCTGTTGTAAGTTTTCATCTTCGTCTTCCTTTAGTATGCTCGTTCAAACTCCACCAGGGCATGCGAAAGAATGTTTTCATGGCTTCGCGTTTGTTAAATGGGGTGATTGGATACAAGTAGGGTGTCCCTACTGATTCAAGTGTCGTCAAATGAATGGCCAATAGGATCAGCCCAAAGATAATCCCGTACAACCCCAAGAGGGAAGCCCAAATCAGCATAAAAAACCGCAGCAGCCGAATAGCGCCTGATAATTCAATCGAAGGGATAACAAAAGAAGCTATCGCAGTCCCTGCCACAACAATAATCGTTGGCGATGAGATAATCCCCGCATTGACTGCCGATTCCCCAATAACAAGCGCGCCGACAATGCTGATCGCCGACCCGATTGCCCGAGGCATGCGTACGCCTGCCTCCCGAAGCCCTTCAAACGTCATCTCCATAATGACCGCCTCCAAAATAAGGGGAAAAGGGACTCCCTCGCGAGCTGACAGTACACTGCTAAGCAATTGGGGCGGCACCAGCTCTGGATGGAACATCAGGATGGCTACGTAAAGGGAAGGGAAAAGTAAGGTAATTAATAGTCCTGTGAAGCGTATCCAACGAATAAAGGTGGCAATAGGGTAAGCGCGATAATTATCTTCCGCCGTTTTCATCAAATGAAAAAATGTGCACGGCACCAGCAGCACAAACGGTGTGCCGTCGACAATGATGGCTACTCTTCCTTCCACGATTCCGGAAGCTGCATCATCGGGCCTTTCCGTGCTGTAAACGGTAGGAAATATGGAGCCCTTGTTGTCCCGTATCAATTCTTCAATGTATTGCGATTCCAGCACCGCATCAATATCAATGTTCTGCAGCCGTTGGCGCACCTCATCGACAACTTCCTTGGACGCCCGATCTTCCAGATACATCATCGAAACCGACGTTTGGCTTATTTCGCCTACGACCATCGTCTCCACACGGATCTTCCTGTTTTGGAGACGGCGGCGGATCAAGGTCACATTGACTTCGAAACACTCTATGAAGCCATCACGCGGCCCCCTTACAACGACGGTGGAAGACGGCTCCTCGATACCGCGGATGAGGTAGCCTTGCGTGTCGATCGCCGCACACTGCTCAAAACCGTCGGCGACGATCAGCGTGTAGCCTGACAGCAGCAGCGGGACTGTTCTGTCCATCTCTGCATAAACCGTTTCGAACGCCGTCACAAAATTGCCGCAAATTAGTTCCAGCCCATTTGGTTGATTGGGCATCAAAGCAAGCAGTTTCGTATGCAGCAAGAGCGGGCTCAGCACACTTTCATTCAGCGCCTTAACCTCAACCATTCCTTTGATCCATATGACCGCTATTTTCAGCCGATGAACTCCGATTTCCAGTCTGCGGATGGTCAAATCCGAACTGCTGCCCAGCTCAGCTTCAATATGCTCAATTTTCTTTTCAATTTCCGTTGGAGTTTGTTCCATCTGCTCACCCCTTTTATGTCCAGCCTGTATAGTATAAGCGAGCAGAGGAGATTTCATCCATTCGGGAGAGAAAGCGGGATTTCTTATAACCCAATTAAATTTCAGAATATTCTGACTTTAAATGACGGCAAAACAGAATGCAAACCATTCTGCTCTGCCCGCGCTTATTGCGCTGTGTTATCCCCCTGCTAGTTAACTTACTCTGCCTGCCGCGGGATTGGCCATCAACTGGTTAAAATCGAATGCGCTCAGACATTCACCGATAAAATTTTGGGCAGTGGGATCAAATGCAAGCAGGCCGGTGATCGGATTTGGAACAATAATATAGTGCATGCCAGCGGCAGCCGCTGCGCGAGCGCCATTGGGAGAATCCTCAATCGCCAGCCCATGCTGTGCGCTTACTCCAAGCCCAGCTAACGTTTGGGTATATAGCTCGGGATCAGGCTTCACATGGACCACATTGTCCGCAGTCCGAATACAATCAAAGTAATCTCGAATGCCCAACTGATCCAAATGCCGGTCAATCCACTCCTGTGACGAGCTCGATGCCAATCCGATCTTCAACCCTGCCGCCCTCGCTTTGTCCAGATAATCCATGACGCCCGGCCGTATCTTTTCCTGCTGCATTAATTCAGTGTAACGCTGTTTCACACCCGTCTTGAACGCTTTCAAATCAATTGGCAGTTTATGCTCTGTGACAAGGTACTCATAGGGGTTAAAGGTATGCAGGCTCGTTCCGACACATTGGGAATACAAATCAATGGTCAGTTCCACATGATGTTTCGCATAAGCTTCTTGAAAAGCATTGTACCACGGTGTCTCCGTATCAATTATCGTCCCATCAAAATCGAAAATAATGGCTTGAATCATCTTTTAGTTCCTCCTTGTGCGATGTTACAGTGATTCCAACAACGCATCCATAATTTGATGTTGTCCGTTCGGTGTCCAGCTCATCACAAACCAGTTTGGTATCAATCTCACCTTATTGTTTCTGACGGCTTTGATGGCACCCCATGTTTCTGTGCTCAGCATCTCCGTTAGCCAAGGATACCAGAATAAATCGACATTGGCGGTCAATTCAACTCCAAGCGATTTCATGACATCCCCAAAACCAAGCGAGGAAGCGGCTGCAATTTTCAGCTTGCTCCGCTTCATATAAATACTGGGAGCTACGCCTACATAACGGTGAAAAGTGCGACTGAAATAAAATTCGCTGCGAAAACCGACTTGCCCAACGATTTCTTTCACCCTGCTGTCCTCGTGCAGCAGCAATTTCTTGGCTTCATCAATGCGAAGGCGGGTCAAATATTCCAGCGGGAGCAACCCTGTCTTGCGCTTGAACAATCGGGAATAGGTTTCCGGTGTCAGATTTGTCATGTGGGCCAAACCCGCCAGAATCATCTTTTCCCCAAGATTTCGTTCCATATGCTCGATGCTCCGGTCAATAGGATCGCTCATTGCTTTCTGCTGTCCGGCTATCTCTCTCTGCAATGATTGGAGCAAGGTCTCGAACGTCAGACGCAGTGAGAATTCATCCCGCTCAGCGCTTGGCTTGAGGCTGTCATACAGGCTGGAGCAACGGCGAAATACTTGCTCTGTGTTATGTATTGCAATGTGACCGGGCGGGAATAAAAAAGAATCTTCAGCGGATTCCGTCACCGATCGATCCCGCGATTTGACCTTCACAACCAGCGGTTCAAATAAGATCGCATAATACTCAATTGGCTCGTGCTGTTCCGACAATTCCAGCATCATCCCTGGCGTCAGATAGTATAACTCAAATGATTCTATACGTTGAATTGCGCCATTGATCAACAGCATTCCAGAACCCTTTAGCACAAAAATCAGCATATGAGCGGGAATGCGGCGAAGTTGGGAAGAGCTTCTCTTCTTGGACCGTCTTTTGAAAACGGATGATAACAAGTATAGTGGCTGGATATCCATACAATAAATTATAAACCCTTTCGTCGAAGCAGTAAAATGATCATATAAGGCGCGCCGATAATGGCAGTTACAATGCCGACCGGAATTTCGAAAGGCGAGAACAATGTCTTGCCCAGCAAATCTGCCAGCATCACAATAAGGGATCCTATTAATGCTGCAGCCGGCAGCAGTTTGCCGCTTATATTGCCGACCAGGCCTCTCGCAAGGTGGGGCGCCATTAAACCGATAAAGCCAATCGGTCCGGTGAATGCTACTGCCGATCCTGCGAACCCGACTGCAACAACAATGAGCAGCAGCCGCGTCCGTTCCATCCGGATGCCAAGGCCTCTGGCCAGTTCATCTCCAAGCTGGAGAACATCCAACTGCCTGCGCAATATCATAATGAGCGGCAAAAGCAGCAATGTCCAGGGAAGCAGCGGCCATAATTGCTCCCAGCTTCTTCCGTATAAACTGCCTGCCATCCATATTGATGCCTGTGTCACGCGAAAGATTCCCCCAACGGTTAGCAAATAAGTAACCGCCGCGCCGGCCATTGCAGAAATTCCGATACCGACCAGCAGCATTCTGGCAGGCGAACTTCCTCTGCGCCATGAAAGCCAATAAATCAGCCATGCCGCCAGCAGCGCTCCGCCGAAGGCAACGAGCGGCAGCCGGCTAGCCGGAAAAGCTGGAAAAAGCACAATTACTGCTACCGCCGCCACAGAAGCACCTGAATTAAGTCCAATGACCCCTGGCGAGGCAAGCGGATTTCGTGTAACTGCCTGCAGAATTACGCCTGCAACCGCAAGACCGCATCCTGCCAGCAGACCTACCAATGCTCTGGGCAAACGCAAGGTGTTGATCGTAAAGTCATAATCACTCGTCCCCATACCTGCCACGGTCATTAACGCTTCCAGCGGAGGGACGGCCCTGTCCCCAAGCAAAATATTCAGCAGAAGCGCCATCAGGTTGGCAAGCAATAATCCGGCAATGACAAGTCCATATCGTGATTTCAATCTATTCATAGCGCGCCGCTCCTTCGCTGCGCCAGGTAAATAAGAAACGGTGCGCCAAAGAAGGCCGTCACAATTCCGACAGGAATTTCTTGTCCTGGCAGCAAGAACCTGGCCCCCAAATCTGCAGCCAACAGCAGCGCTGCTCCCAGCAGGGCCGAATAGGGCAAAATCCACCTGTAATCGGTGCCTTTCCCTGCACTTTTTCGATACTGCCCTCAAAAAATTTGCAACAAAAAAGCGGCCTCTGATCGAGACCGCAGGCCAGACTTATTAAACGACATCGTAACCTTGTTCCTCAATGGCTTCCTTGACAGCCGCAATGGTTACTGCCTCATCATTATATTGAACTTCAACCTTGCCAGCCGCCAAATCAACGCTTCCTGCTGCACCAACCGATTTCAGAGCCTTCTCGACGGATGCAACACAATGGCCGCAAGACATTCCTCGTACTTCTAGTATTTCCGTTTTCATTTCACATGCCTCCTTTTTAATTAGTATACCCCTCTACCCTATATAGAGTCAAGTGGATCACGAATAATCCCAGGTTGCGAGATTTCGTGTCAGCACTACTTCATCAGTTTATTGACGGTCTTGAGGAATTCGGCGATGACCTCCTCGTCCCCTTCATGAATCCGCTCCACTACACAGCTCTTCATATGATGTTCCAACAGCAGCTTTCCTACGCCGTTCAAAGCCGACTGAATGGAGGAAATTTGGTTTAATACATCATCACAGTAGGTATCCTTCTCAATCAAGCCTTTAACACCGCGAATTTGTCCTTCAATTCGATTCAGACGACTGATCAGACTGTTCTTGGTTTTCTCGGAATGGTGGCTCTTGCGAGTCGACGAATCAGCGCATCCTTCATGTATCGTGCTGTCAGTATCCATAACCTTTCCCCCCTCCCTAATATATAAATTATACATGAGTATCATGGATGATTCAATGAGGATAGACTGACGCCGCTTTTTGAATGATCAGGTCAAAGGTCTATAAACCCGTCTGAATGCCTGCATAGTATGTATTCGAGCGGATATCAACGACTGTCCTGTATAAACGCCAGCAAACAGTTCAAATGCTGCCTTCTTTGGTATAAGCACTCCGGTTGTTTTATCGATAAATAGTTGCAGAAAGGGTGAAGACATTGAAGAGTATTAAAGTGAAAAAGAGGAAAACCAGACTGGCCATTATCCGATTGCGCAGAAAAAGAAGAATCAAATTGAAATTAGTGATGAGAAGACGTCGTCTTAAAAAAATTGCAGTGCGCTTGAAAAAGCGGAAATTGGCTCGCAAAAGCTTTTTACGCCGGAAATTAAAACGGAAACTGTACAAAAAACGGATCAGGGCAAGAAGAAGAAGGAGGGCGAAACATGTTGCACCAGTGCCTGCGCCAGTGCCTCCGCCAGCCGTTCAAGAAGCGCCTCCCGCCCCCCCACAACCTGAACCCCCTGCTCATGTTCCGCATAACGGCGTGAACTTGATCGGATTTATTCGCGCCCAAATCGGCTTGGGCGAATCTTCAAGAATAGCAGCCAAAGCACTGAGTACAACAGATATTCCGTTTGGCATTATTGACTTCCCTATCCCTACCCGAGTGGAGGATATCAGCTGGGCGCACAAAGAAATCCCGCATGCTATCTATGCAACCAACTTGCTTCATATGAACGCAGACTCTTTGCTTCATGCGCGTATGCATTTTGGTGAAGGGCTGTTTAACGACCGCAACAATATTGGCTACTGGCATTGGGAACTGCCCGACTTCCCTGATGAAAATCTGCCGGCATTCGATTTAGTACGCGAAGTATGGGCACCGACAAGTTTTGTTCAAGAGAGTATCGCCAAAAAATCACCCATACCTGTCATTCGCATCCCGCATGGCATCGATGTCGAAACGTCGCCAGATTTGAACCGCACATCCTTTGGACTGCCGGCTAACCGCTTCCTGTTCTTTATGATGTACGATGTCCAAAGCCATACGGCGCGCAAAAATCCACAGGCAGTCATCGAAGCTTTCAAACAGGCTTTTGCGGTCAATAGTCCTCATGTCGGCCTTGTATTGAAATTCAACAACGCTGACTTCCAGCCAGCCGATATTGAAGAACTGCGAAGCCTGGTTCACGGCTACGACAACATCTTCATGATTGACAGTGTCTTATCCCGGATTGAAGTCAATTCGCTCTTGAATAGCACAGACTGCTTCGTATCCTTGCATCGCTCCGAAGGGTTCGGCCTTGGCTTGGCTGAAGCGATGTTCCTCGGCAAACCTGCGATTGGAACGAACTGGTCAGGCAACACCGATTTCATGAACGAAAACAACTCCTGTCCTGTAAACTATCAGCTCGTGCAGGTTGGCCAGGACTGGGGACCTTACAAAGCCTATCAAACATGGGCAGAACCTGATCTACAGCATGCTGCTGCATTAATGAGAAGGCTGATTGATGATCCAAACTGGCGTCAATCGATCGCAGCCAACGGACAGCATACGATTCGCACCGAGTTTTCACCGCAGGTAGTTGGTCAAATGATCAGATCCCGCCTGATCGAATTAGGGATCATCTAACATGATGTGAATAGCGAGCGGCACAGCCCCCGCTTGGCCGCTCGCTCCTTGATGTATTTTCGGGGAAGAACAGACTAATTACTGCAAATTACAATTCGGCCCGCCAGTAATTCAACAAATCCTCCATCGTTTGTTTAAATGGAATGACAGGCTGCCAACCGGTTTTTTGATGGAATTTGCTGTAGTCGCCAAGCAATATTTCCACATCCGAAGGCCGCATGCGCAGCGGATCTTCCTGAATGGCTATTTTGGCCGTGCTCATTGACAATAATAGATGAAGCATTTCTTCAATTGTACAGCATGTTCCCGATGCAATATTGTACGCTTCGCCAGCCTCCCCCTTCTCTAAAGCGAGCCAGTAAGCATTGACAACATCGCGAACATCTGTGAAATCCCGCTGAGCCTGAAGGTTTCCTACATAAAGGATCGGATCCTTAAGTCCCTTCTCAATTTCGACAATTTGCTTGGCAAAGTTGGACGTTACGAAATTTGCGCCTCTTCGCGGTCCCGTATGATTAAATGTGCGCGTAATGATCGTATGCAGCCCATAGCTTTTGTAATATTGGTAAGCCAGATGATCCTGCGCTACTTTACTTACAGCATAAGGACTAAGCGGCCGCAGCGGGTTGCTCTCTTTAATTGGTACTTCTGAAGGATCAACATGCCCATACTCTTCACTGGAACAGGCAATTTGAATTTTACAGTCAAGATCAAAGTGGCGAACCGCCTCAAATATATTAAGCTGCCCTGCAACATTATTATAGATGGTATCATTAGGCGCATTCCATGAGGTTGGCACGAAGCTTTGCGCAGCAAGATGGAAAATCAAATCCGGCCGCACCTCATCGATCAATTTCTCTACTGAAAACGGGTCTCTCAGCTCACACTCTACCAAATTCACCTTGTCCAACAAATGTCTAATATGATCCATTCGGCTGCGGTGTCTAATCGTACCGTACACCTCAATGTTCTTATCCAGCAAGTATTCGGCCAAGTGGCTGCCGACAAACCCTGAAATACCTGTAATAAGTGCCTTCATTTATATTCCTCCCTTGTTGGCTTCCATAGATGCGATGAGCTGTTTAATCTGCTGCTCTTTCGATTTATGGCATACCAGCAGCCCTTCTGCTGTTGATACCACAATGAGATCGCTGATGCCGATAATGATTGCCTGCTGCCCCTCAACATGAACAATACTGTTGGACATAGACTCGTGGAAAATATCCCCTTTTATCACATTACCATTCGCATCTTTATCAAAAATTCGCTCCAGCGCGCTCCATGTCCCTACATCATCCCAAACAAAACGGACCGGAATCGTGTAGATGGTATCGACTTTTTCCAGAATCGCATAGTCTACTGAAAGTTTGGGAAGCTGTCCATAAACCTCATCAAGACGATGGGCATTGTCCGATAAGTCCTTCCACATCATGGGCTGATGGACTGACATATAGCGGGCAATGGTGGAAGGCTTCCATATGAAAATCCCGCTATTCCAATAAATATTAGGCTGTTGCAGCAGCTCCCTCGCCTTATCCAGCGGCGGCTTTTCAATAAATTTCCTGACCTTCTGGACGACCGTACCTGCGGGCGCATCCTCTGCAACCATATATCCGTAACCTGTTTCCGGCCTGCTTGGCACAATGCCAAGCGTCACAATAACACCATCGGTTCGAGCAGCCTTCTCTCCGTTCTCCACCGCTGCCATCATCGCATCTGCATCAGATACATATTGATCAGATGGAACAATGACCAGCACTTCATCCAACTGACGCTGCAAAAAATAATGGGCGGTCAGCGCCGTACACGGCCCCGTATCCCGCTGCTCAGGCTCGACAATCATCTGCTCATGCGCGAGCCCCGGCAGCTGTTGCTTTACTAGCAGTACATATTTCGCTGCCGCAACAACGTACACATCCTCGGCAGGCACATAATTTCTAAACCGCCAGTACGTCTGCTGCAGCATGGTTTCCGTCTCGGAAGCAAGCGGCAAAAACTGCTTTGGTTTTTTCTCCACGCTTCGCGGCCAAAAACGGGTTCCCTTGCCCCCTGCCATGATTACAATTTTCAAGAGAGCCCTCTCCTTTTTACCTCCGCTTTGCTGTCGGCTTGACTTACGGCAGTGGCAGTTTCCCGACGACCTGCCAACCTGCCGCACTTCACTGCCTGACATCAATCATGATGCTGTTCAACTGCTTATGATAATCGATATTCGACCTCCTTGGGAGCCTAGTCTTTTACTTAATGATTTCGCACCCTTCTTACATCATATGCCTTAGGCCGCAAAGCACATGGACGTTTATCGGTCATGAAGAAAAATTGGCGCTTGTCTGCCGGACATGTACCCGCTTATCCATCAGCCGTTCCCGCAAACAAAAAAAGCACGCTGTCTCCGAAGTTGGAAACAACGCGCTTCTTGTCAATCGTCTTCGATTAGGGAACCAGGATAGCGAGCCTCGCTTCTTGTATGCAAGGCAGCGTTAGGGCTGGCAGATCCGCTCCATATAGGACTTGGCTGCTGGAATATCGCTTGTATTGTCTATTCCTTCCAAAATCATATGAATCATCGGTTTGTGTTCCTTCAGCAGTTCCCAAAGCAGCGGATAGTTAAGCATCCCTGTTCCGGCAGCACCCGATACGAGCTTATGCTGCTCGTCCCGGCGGATGTCCTTCACGTGAACCGCCGTGATTCGCTCGCCGTACAACTTGAAGGCGCTGCGCATCAGCTCATCCTGCTGTGCAATATTGCCCGCATGCAGCAGATTGCAGGGATCGAACACAACGCCAATCCGCTCTGAACCGATCTCCTCCAGCATTCTCTGCATCCGTTCCGGTGTTGAGACGACATGATCCCAGCAGCCTTCAATCGCAATCATGACACCGGCGCTCTCCGCCGCCTCAACGAGCGGCAGCAGCGTCTCCTTGAACTTCTTCCAACTCGCTTCGCTTTCATTGTCCGGATGGAAACTGTAGTCAGCATTCAGCGAGCCGGTCTCTGTCGCTACCATGCTTGCTCCAAAATCGCGCGCATGCCGCAAATGCTCCTTGAAGCGGGAAATTCCATGCTGCCGCTCCTCTTCATTGGGGTGAATCATATTGAAATAACAGCCCAGCACAGGAATATGAACGCCTGCTTTGGCAAATTCATCGGCAACCGCGAAGGCGAAGCCGGGACTCAGCCGCCCGAGGCGCGAGTCAAGATCGGTGATGGCTTTGGATAGCGCCAGCTGCACGCCTCGAAAACCGTAGGACCGCACTGTTTTCGGCAATTCCTTGTAAGATTGCGGACCGACCAGATGAGCTAATATACTAAGTGTCATAATGCACCTCCCGAATCAATTCATAAATTGCTTGCGTACATATTTCGCCATGAAGCATCATATCGGCAATAGCGACAAACTCATCCGGCTGATGGACATGGTTGTCTCTGCCGAATCCTGCGCCAAAAGCTACACCTCTGTTCTGCAGCTTGCGGGCATAAGTGCCCCCGCCGATCGACAGCAGTTTGGCCGGCTCACCCATTATTGTTTCGTATGCCGCGCTTAACTTGACAATCAAGGGGTGTTCGGGTGCCACATACAGCGGCGCCATATGGCTGACTGTCTCCACCTCGATGCCGAATTGCGCCGCCTTGCCGATGAGCGTCTCCCTCAATTGTGCGCCATCTGCAGTAACAGGGTAGCGGATATTAAGCACGGCCTCAGCATTGTCCCGATTCACGCTGATCTGCGCCAGATTTACCGTCAGTCTGCCATGCTGCTCGTCACTGCAAGCCAAATCCAGTGATTCTCCAAACGCTTCATGCCCGATAAAAGAACGGATAAATGCTACAAATGGATCTTCAACGTATTCAGCCTCTTTCATCCCTTCAGGCAGCGATGCAAGCAAGTGCAAATAATCTGCCATATAGGCAATCGCATTTTGTCCTGACGGCGGGTAGGAGCCATGACCACTCTTGCCGTGAGCAACGACTTCAATCAAACCGTCTTCGATGCGCGCGACCTCAATTTTGCCGGGATGATCCATGTCCGCATCACCACCTGCCAGTTGAGCCAGCCAAGCATCTGCCCCCTCATCGTCATGCCCTTGAGAAGCAAGCACCGCGCGGCAGCGCTCCGGCACAACATTCGGGGCTGTGCCGCCGATCATCTCCAGCAGCTGCCCTTGAGCGGCCTGTCTCGGACTTGTCAGCCTGAATACATAGTAACCTTTCTCGGCATGGGTAATCGGGTAGCCGGCGTCCGGTGTAAAACTGTAATCGGGCAGCGGCTCCTTCGTGAAATAATAGTCCATATCCGTCATTCCGTTCTCTTCATTCGTTCCGAAGATAACCCGCACCCGCTTGCGCGGCGCAATCCCGGCATCCTTCAGCGCTTTGAGCGCATATAGCGCCACAACCGCCGGCCCTTTGTTATCCGCTGCCCCGCGTCCATATATATTGCCCTCATGGATGCAGCCGCCAAGCGGCTCCATCGTCCAACCGCTGCCAAGCGGAACCGTGTCCAGATGAACCAGCACTGCAACCAGTTCTGTCCCGCTGCCATATTCGACATGTCCGGCATAACCATCCACATTCGTCGTCTTAAATCCCATCGTTCTCCCTAAATCAAGCATATAAGCGAGCGCTCGATCGACTCCCTCGCCAAACGGCTTGCCTGGCAGCGGGACGGATGCGACGCTATCAATGCGCAGCAATTGCTGAATGTGATGGATGATATCCTGCTCATAAGCTCTGATCGCCTGGCCAATACGCATCTTACCACCTCCTGGTCTATTGATGGCTCTGCCCGATCATTACGATATCAATTTCCCAGTTGTCGGATTTGGCCTCGTCAATTGTTGCCTTGATTTGCGCCGGAATACGTACGCGCATCGTTCGTTTCCCTCCTTCACGGGACCAGGACGCGTCAATACGGCCATAGGGCGTCGGAATCGAGCCCTCGGCCCAGTCGAGTTCCGTTTCAGGGGGCGACAAGCGTATTGCAGTGAAGCCGTTATCCACCTTTTCAACACCAAGCAGTTGATTCCCCAGCACGAATGCGGGCGCTGCCGACCAGGCATGCGCATGGCTCCTCGGGAACACCTGGAACGTCTCCCAGGTCGTTGTCGCTCCATAACGGATCATCGGTCCCCAGTCCTTGCGAATCTGCGCCAGCGTTTTGTCCAACTGGCCAAAGCGCTGCCACACCTCAAATTGATAAAAAGCGAAAAATGGCGAGCCGATGGCAATCCAGTCATCCGGCGGATCAAGCAGTTGCGGTGTGATGATCGCTGCCTGCTCCGGTTCCATGCAATCTGTCAAATAAAGCAAAATATGCGTTTGCAAACTTGTCGTTGTCGAGCGCTCACCGCTGCGGTGAATGCCATCGAGATAGACATGCCGCTCTTCATCCCACAGGTGATCCCGGATCGCATCCTTCATTTGGGAAGCATGCGTGTGCAGCCCCGCCGCTTCCTCGGACAGTCCAAGCCGCTCAGCCATCGCGGCAGCAATCTGATGACAGCGGGCGAGCAGCGCCTGCTGGGCAGTGACAACGCCGACGTAAGGGATATCGATCGGTGCCCAATCAAGCAAGTTCCAGGAACTGGTATCAAATAACCCCTGTTCATTCAAGAACCCGCGATAGGCGTCCAGCGTTGCTCGGATTTCCGGATAGATGACGCTTTCAAACGACTTATCACCGCTGTAGGCAACATATTCCTCACAGGCAATAACCCAACTGAACGTCCACATCGGGATGGCCGCCTGCCAGTCCGTCGGCAGGAGCGCCAGCAGCAGCGGGCTTTGCTCACGGGAACGCGGAACCATCTCCAGGCAATGTCGCACCAATTCATAACTGCCGAACAAATGATAATTGACCAGCGCGCTGACGCGGCAATCTCCCACCCAAAAAACCTGCTCGAAAGTCGGACAGTCGACGAACGTATCCTCCATGCACATTTGCGAAGTATGGCGTGAGATTTCCCATATGTCATTCAACAGCGGGTCCGAGCAGCGAAACAATGCTTTATTGGATGCCGGATAGCTTGACTGGTGCAGGGCAACTTGATAGAAACGAACGGGATTGCTCGCACCGCGCACTGCGGCCATCAGATAGCGAAAGCCCATGCGTGTCCCGCTCTTGAATGTCTGTCTTCCCTCCCGGCAAATGTAGCGGAACGAATTGTTGCAGCCGGATGTATAGGCATTGGCCCCGTTCAAACGATGTTCAAAACCGTAAAAATCGATTACCGTGCCTTCAGGAGCATCCACTTCAAACGAAACTGCGCCAACGTAGATTTTTCCGAAATCAACAATGAATTCGATATCGCCCCCGCGCTTTGGCTCAGGGAGCACAGTTGGCAGTGCATGATCATGAAGCAGCCTCTCCAGTTGTCCCGTAACAGCGTATTGGTGGAGGGTTTGCTTGCGCATCATCAGCGAGTAGATCATTTTGTCTACCATCACATGATGCGGCGCCACATCTTTGCTCTCGTCGCGGTATTGCGCAAGCTCGCCAGGTGTCTCGCACTTCCCGACAGCAACAAGCAGCGGATGGAGCAGGTTCAAGCCGGTCTCTTTCTCTACGCCGCCATAGACAGGCTGATAGCCGTCGGCAAACGACGAAATGGACTCCACAGGGCCTATTGTAATAAATGCTGCTTCAGCTCCATCCATAAACGGATGGGCGAACTGCAGATCCTGATCGAAGTCTAGCTCCATATGAGTAAATAAATCATTGTGCACGCCGCATATTTCCATCAGAAACAAGTACTGCCCAGGCGGCAAATGGAGCGCTTCATTATGCTCATGCCAGGTGGCGCCGATCTTAAATCTGCCTTGAACGCCATTCCATCTGGAATGAGCGAATGTAAGACGGCCCGCAGTCGTTTTCGTTACGATAAGCTTCGACGCAAGGAACCCGCTGAAAATCTTGGCATTGGCATCACGCGCATCGGCAAAAAAATTGTCCCGCATATTAATCGAAAGCACTTTTCTGAGCGGCTGGATTTCATTTAACTCAATCATTTGTGCTGGATGAAGCACATGAGAAGAGAAGGGCTCAATGCCGCGGGGATGAAGCTGCCCCCAGGAAGCGTCCGCATACGCGGCAATCCGGTGACTCTGCATCCATTGCTGGTCGTCGAAATCCGGGAGCACCCAATCATCCGCTTGAACAGCGGCATCGTAGATCTCCATCCACCCGATATTGACATTGCGCTTGACGACATGTACGTCATAGCCTGCATGCGGCTTATAAAGCCAGCTTTCATCTGTACTGACCCATGTCTGGCGGCCCGTTTCATCTGTTAGCTCCAACTCGGCAATCAGCCCGGCCTCATGCTCGACATATTGATAATTGGAATGCCCGTAATGCCATACTTTCACAGCGATCACATTGGTGCCCGTCTGCAGCAAATGGCCAATATTGTACGAGTCGTAGAACCAATGGCTCGCTGTGGAACGAATCGGTCCTTCGCCTAATTCGGTACCATTGATCCACAGCCGGTATTTTGTGTCTGCCGATAGATGCAATGTTGCTTGACCGCCCGACAGCCCTTCCCACGCGAATGTCTTGCGAAAGCAGATATGACGATTAATCGGCTGGCGCTCCCCAGGCATCCATATCCATTTCGCCTCTGAAAAAACCTCGTGCCCCGTTTTTGCCATTATGTAATCGCTTCCTTTCTTGACGGCGTTTATCCCCTACTATAGCCCAGTCAGCGAGCGTTTAACATATATGAATTTTATCGTTTTATACGTTTTCTTTACCGGAAGTTCAACAGGGCCGCAGAACAAGGCTTTCATTCGCCATTGTTCTGCGGCCTGCTCTGGTGCATGCCTATTTATCCGTTTTTGAAAATCCCTTGCAAATCGTCAAGCTCCAGGTCAAAATATTGCTTTAGCGCATCGCGGTACGCCTCAGTGCTTTCCGGTACATAGCAGTGAACACCTGCATTACTGAACGTGCGAAACTCACTGCCGTCCAGTGTTTTGCGTCCTTCTTTTGTCCGCAGCGCAACAATCGGATGTTTGTTGAATATCGAATCAGACGCATGTTCGCACCAAAAGGACGTCATCACAAAGTCGTCCTGCAGTTGCCTCTCCTCTGTGAAGGAATACAGCCAGCTCCACTGGTTTCGTTTCCGCTCGCACAGCATCCAACCATATTCGCTCTGCTCAAGCCGGTAACATTCCTCGCCTTGCGGCTGCTCCAGCCCTTCAACAAGCAGCAGCGGACGGCGCGGCACAATTCCCCCCACACCAACATCGCAAAGATACGTTTCGTTCCCCACGGTAACCTTCAGCACTTGATGACGTCGTTTGGGAATGTCGGTTGTGGCATCACGCCAGAAACGGGCGACATAGTCGGTTATTGGACCATAGCCCAGTTCATGCAAGAGCCAGCCAAACAGCGCATTAAGCTCGAAGCAATAGCCTCCCCGGCGGTGCAGAACAATCTTGTTATACAAATCAGGAATTTTCAGCGAAATTGGTGTGCCTTGCAAAATATCCAGGTTTTCATAAGGCACGGTATGCAAATGCCGCTCTTGCAGCTCAGCAAGCACCTCTGCACTGCCATCCAACGGCCCAAAATAGCCTATGCGCTGCAGATAGGCACCAATCTCAGGCGAACAATCCGGTCGATTGTCAGACAAGTCCTCTCAACTCCCTATCCCGTTTATTTAACCAGACAGCTTGACATGACTGCGCTTGGTCACTGCCCCTCCTCGCCAGAGGAAGAACGCTCGCTCAACGGCTCATAGAACATCAAACGGTTGCCGAATGGATCTGTAACGGTCACTTCCCTTGTATTCCATGGCGTTGTCTCCAATCCCGGGTTAGCATAAGGATACGCTTTGGAATGCAAAGCTTCGTGCAATTGTTCAATCTGATCCACCGCAATTCGCAGCGCCGCACCCGGTGTACAGTCGCCATGATGCTCTGATAAATGAATGACACAGCTTCCCCAAGATATTTGCACATACAACGGCGCATTATTGTCAAATTGATGGGTCCAGTCGAGTTTAAAGAACAAATAGTCCAAATAAAACGCTTTCGCTAATTGAATGTCAAAAATACGTAAAATCGGAATAACCGAGTTTTTCAGCGGCTTCATTGTTCCCCTCCGTTTCTACGGCACAACTGCCAGGCTGTTGCTATTTCCCCATTATAAATGGAAAGCGTTGTTCTTGTCGATTGAAAACCAAACACTATTATGAATACAATGTGCAACATTTGCCATTAAACGCTCGTCTGTAGCATTGAAAAAAGAAAAAATAATAACTAAAGAGGTGATGCAGCATGAAGAAGATGTTGATGGCGGCTATGATGTTTACTTTGCTATTGTTCACGCTGGGCCAGTCTGTGTTTGCATTTTCAGATATTGAATCTGATAAAAATGCGAACAAAATCAGGACACTGAAAGAGGATCGCATTATCGCAGGTCAGAACGGATTATTTAATCCGCAAGGCGAGCTTACCTATGCCGCGGGAATAGCGATGATTGTTAAAGGGCTTGATATTAATCTCGACCACATTAGATTTATCAAGAAACCGGAAGCGAGCGACTATTACACGAAAGTTAAGGATGGTGTATGGTATTCCGAACCGTTTATTATCGCTTCAGTGAATGGTCTTGACGTGGACAAAGATGTCAATCCCGGCCAAGCGATCACACGGGAACAATTTGCCCACCATTTGTTCCAGGCTATTCAAACGAAAGGCGAACGCGCCTATATCGAAATTTTCCATGAAATTAAAGACCAGAAGCAGATTAACCCCGATTATAGCGACAGCATTCAGAAGCTGCTGGTCACGAACATTGTTCAACTGGATCAAGCGGGAAATTTCAATCCCAAGTCGCCAATTACACGCAGCGAAGCCGCAGGTTGGCTGTATGATGCTATCGCACTTGTGAACGATACACCCGCAATTGAAGAGCCTGTACACAATCCGCTCGCTGATGTAAAGCTGTCAACCAAAGCGGTCAATGACAAGATTACTGAAGTAACAATTACTGCTCAGGCACCGCATCCAGGTTATGGCATCCGCATTGCTTCCATCGTTTTTGAGGAAGGCAAAGCGATTATTACAACCGAACCTGTGCTGCCTGATCCGGATATGATGTATCCGCAGGTCATTACGGAAGTAACTGCCGTCACTTATGTGAACGCAGACTTCGAGCCGGTTCTTGCTCCAGCGCCTAACTCTGGCGAGTCGACAACCAAGTAATAAAATATAAACGAACGCATCCCTGTCCTAAGGACAGGGATGCGTTCGTTTATACGTGAAGTTGTCGGACGGAGTCAACTCATAAAGATGGTTTCCTCGACGTAAGCAAGCGTATTTCACTCGGCAGAACATAGCCGCTCTACGCAGTGACTCATTCAACTGTTTGCTCTTGCACTCGCTGCGCCAGCAAGCTGCGGGCCCGCTGTTCCGGCCAATTCCAGGACACCCAATGCCGCTTCTCTCCAGCCATTTCATGTTTTAGGTTCAACAGCTGCTGATGAAGCTCCTCAGGCGAATGCTCCCTCTCATCCAGTTCCAGCAAAACGGGAATGACGCTCGGGGAAAGACTGCCGAGATAGACGATATCGATTTGTCCAGTGTTGTCATAACGCGTAATATTAAGTTTTGCCACTGTCGTATCAACGGGCAAGAAATTGACCACTACATAGACAATAATGGAGATCGCCGCATAGATTTTGAACAGGGAGACGGAACCTGTCGACTTGTTAATCCAAATTCTGTACAAGGCTACGATGAACAATAAACCCAAGTAAATCATAAAAATTTGCACCAATATTCGCATGACAGTATATCCATAGGCTTCTTCATACAGGGTCATCCGCATGAAAGCCGATACCAGCAGCACCCCTGTGCACCCAACCAGCAGTGACAACAGCGCTTGAACCGTCCTGGTGCCGGCACCGGCACGCTTGCTTTGAAATCGCATGACGACCAGCAGCACGGTCAAATTGATCAAGGTCACGATCACGAGCTCGGCAAACCCCTGCCGGGCATATTCAGCATAATTAGTCCCTGTAGGGAGCATCCCTTCAGAAGCGCCGAAAAAGTAAGAGAACTGCACGGCAGCGAACAGTATGTACACGAGGTTGATCATACCGAGGAATACTGAAGTGGTAACAGCATCCAGCTGTTTACCTTCTCCTTGCTCTGGGCCCGGCTCATCCCGTCGCCCTTCTCTGGAGTAGCGCAGCGCCCACATCAGACAAAATAAATAAATTGCCGGCAAGCCAAACCAAATCAAACGTCCGATCACATTCTCGATATTCCAGTCGCCCAATTGATCGGGAATCGTATTGATCAATTCTGCGAACATCATGTCCGCAGCAGACAGCAGTACGACTAGAATAAGGATAAGCGGCAGGGCCATGGCGACTCCGATGCCCGCTTTGTGCAATCCGCTGCGCAGCTTGCTTGACCCACGGCCTGCTGTATCTGCTGAGGCTCCATTAGCGGTAGGCGCTTTTCCGAGCAGAGAAGAAGCAATTCGAAAGGGAACCGGGAGACGATGAATCACATCCGGAATGATCCGACGAATCACTTGTCTTGCAAACTGGACTGCATCCCAATCCTTCTCCCTGCTGCTTGACAGCCACGCGAGATGGCACGCCCCCAGAAGCGGCAGAGCCAGCCCATTAAGAACGCCCAGCACGGCATTCGCGTAAAGCACATACGTCAGTGATAGCAAGATCACCGCACAGAGAAGCAATAATCCCGCATCCGGCTTGCGCCAGCTATAGACAGGACGCTGAAAGCGATAATGGATGTAATAAACGGCCCCAACGAAGATTGGACACGATACACCGACTGCCTGCATGCCATAAAACAAATATTGAAACAGCACTCCAGCGAGCAGACAATGCACCAACAGAAGCTTTTGTTCTTTCGTAAAGGGCTCCTGATTGTTCAATTCCGCATTCATGCCTGCGCCCCCCGCATCATTGCCTGCGTTTGTGAAACGCCATGATCCGCAATTTCCTCGGCGTCATGACATGCTGCGATAATATAGTGCATGAACGCCTGCACTTCCCGAACCAGCTGTTGTTTCGTTGCAAACATCGGCATTTCTCCCGCTGCTTCACCTGTCTTCATTCGCTTCGCTTCACGGACAAGCCGCTGCCACTGCGGATTCAAATCTGTCACGACGGAACGGCTTGCCGTTCCTTTATTTCTGCCTCTATTCTGATCAAGCAAGCATACTACTTTGGCCAAGCCAAGCACTGCCGTACTGATTGATTTGTCATCCTGATGACATAGTGCCAGCTCTGCTGCTGCCACAGCGCGCAGTCCCCACATCTCATAACTTCCCATTGTCAGCCTCAAGTTGAAGCCACCTCCCGGTTTATCTTTCAATTTTATTCGTGCCCATCTGTCTTTTATTTTAACTTGTAAAACAAGAAAAAAAAGAGTAAGTTTTATTTATAAAATTTCATGTTTTATAATAGACGACCATGGAAAGGGGTGTGAGGATGAAATTACGGCGCCATTACTTGGAACTTCATCATAAGCTCGCCAAGACGGACGAAAGCGAGCACCTTGCTGTACTGCTGGAAGAGCTTGCTGCTGCCCTCGACTGCACGCAAAGAAATATGAATCTGCTCCTGAAGCGCATGGTCGATCACGGCTGGATTGTCTGGGAGCCGCGTCGGGGCAGGGGAAACCGTTCACGACTTAGATTTCTTGTCAGCCGGGAAGAAATTGCGCTGCAAATGGCGCAAATGCTCGTCGAGCGGCATGATTTAAGGGGGGCTATCGCCCAATTGGAAGAATCAGGTGTATCGGAGACTGGCAAAGCGCAATTCAATTCCTGGCTGTACAGCAATTTCGGTCATCAATCTGAGCTGCGCGACGACAAGAAAATCGATACGCTGCGTTTTCCGTATGGTCAACCGATCTATACACTTGATCCTGCATTCAGCGATTATGCGAATGAAGCGCATTTGATTTCCCAACTGTTCGACGGGCTTGTTCGAATCAACGGCAGCACGCAAACGATCGTCCCCCATCTTGCCCACGCCTGGGAGGTTGATGAGCGTGGCTGTGAATGGACATTTTATTTGCGAAAAGGCGTATTGTTTCATCATGGGAAGGAGATGACCGCGGAAGACGTTGCTTTCACATTAAACCGGGTAAGGAATGTGGAGACCCGCTCCTTGTACCGCTGGGCTTATGAGTTGATTGAACAGGTAAATGTTGTAGACCCGACAACCGTGCAAGTGCGGCTGATGCAGCGCAATGAGCTTTTTCTGCCCTTTCTTGCTACAAGCAGAGCATTCATTGTACCGGCAGATGCGTATGCCGATCATGGACAGCGTCATCAACGGCATCCGATCGGCACAGGCCCCTTCAAATTTGTGCGCAATTCCGGACAAGTCTGCGAGTTAGAGGCGTTCCCCTATTACTTTCAAGGGCGGGCGCACCTGGACAAGGTTGAAATATGGAGCATTCCGGACTTGTATGAGCGGGAAAGTCTTGACTTATTTCAAATGATGCATAATGTGCGCCTTCCCGAACATCACAATGAAACTTGGAACGAGGTCAAACAGCAAGGCACAACTTGCAAATTTGTTACCTTAAACTTGAGCAAAAAAGGCCCGCTTGCCAGCAAGCAGGCAAGACAGGCCGTATGCGAAGCCATCGATTGCAACAAAATTATTCAGGCGCTGGCCGGCGATGTGATCGTGCCCTCCAGCGGATTTGTCCGTGCAGCCACCGGTGCAGTCACCGGCGCAGCCAGGCAGCAGTCCGCGCTGCCATTGCAAGCTGGCGGCGACCAGGCGACAGAACGGAAAACGGCTCTGGATGACCACCAGGCATCTTCACTCAATCATGAAGATACTTCGCTGTATCCGTGGACCGATCCGCTCGATCATGCGGACGCTTCGCTGCCAGGCGCGATCATTGAACAGCCGCTTGAACTGTGCACCATTGAGCAATATGAGGCGGATGCACGGCTAGTTGCCCAGGTGTGTGAAGAAGCGGGTATACGTGTCAACATTACACTGCTCCCGCTTGAGCAGTTTAAAGGGAGCCGCAGATTGCAGGCCGACATGCTGCTCTTCGCTGTCATGCTCGATAATGATGCGGAGCTGCGCTTGTATGACCTCTATTTAAGCTTCCGCGACCGACTGTACCCTGCAATGAAAAGCCGGGTAGACAGCCTGCTGCAGCAATTGACCCGAGAGCAATCCCCGCAGCGGCGCTGGGAACTGCTCGGACAATTGGAGCTGCTGCTGGTTGAACAGCATGCCATCGTTTTTCTTTACCAAAAACATCTGAAAACCGCTTTCCACCCTTCTATTAACGGCATTGCGCTGGATTCGCTCAATTGGGTGCAGTTCAAAGATATCTGGATTAAATCGATTTAGCAACTAACGCCGCCTGCGCCGATATATAAACCATCCGCCGACTAATACAACCGCCAGCAGCATATAACCGAAAGGAGCGGCATCTTTGAACGCTGAGCTGCCGCTGCCCTGCAAGGCGCTATATGGCTGCAAGCTCCAGCCCTGCGCATGGATAAAGTCAGCAATCTCATCCGACTTGTAAAACCGCGACTCGAAGAAACCATCTTCCTTAAGCTGTATAAAACCCTGATGAACGCCGCTCACCTGATACACCGCTTTGTCATTTCCCGACTTCACGAGGAACAGCAAATAGGGCTCATGCTTGCTAAGATGACCTTCATCGGCAAAGCGGGTTACACGCACCGTCGTCTTATCCCCTGCTGCAACATCGCTCCCTTTTAACACTTGGTTGACGGTTATGTTGTAAATATGGCCCAATTCCAGATCCCGCCGCGATTGCACCGTCCCCAGCACGATCGTTTCCGAGTTTTCGGCCAGTTCAGGCAGTGGTTCGAGTGCGAAATCAAGCGCATAGACTGTTGGAACAGCGCTCATCAGCCACACAAGCAGCATCGCGATCATAGTTCCCGTTTTTTGAATCGTATGATGTTTCATTTGAACCGCCCCTCCGTATCTCTAATGTCCTATAGACGTCACCTGATTGGAAAATGTTTCAAGCGGCGGCACATCCGTACGTTTGAAAGCCGATTGGAGTGGGTATAAATTTTCATTAACCGGACTTAAATTTCGGTGTTATGAAATGGAGGAGTTTCGGTTGAAAATTGGCCGGTTTTATCAAGTGTGCATCAGCATTATTCTTGTGCTGCTCATCATCTATTTGATGTCCAAAATTCAGTTTGTGTTTCGTCCGTTGGTGATCGCCGTGCAGATTGTTAGTCTGCCGTTCCTTTTCTCGGTCTTTTTCTACTATATGATGCGCCCGTTCGTCGGCTGGCTGCAAAAAATGAAAATAAAAAAGATGTTTGCCATTTTAATTTTGTATGGGGTCATCGCCGGAGTGCTGATCCTGTTTTTCTTCCTGGTGTGGCCGACACTGCGGCTGCAGTTGACCGGATTTATTGACAGTCTTCCCCAGCTGGCAACCGATTTTCAAAAACAGTTCGAGGAATTTCAGAAACATGATTTGCTGCAAGGCGTAAATTTGAATGACAGCAATTTAACAACCAAACTATCCGATTATGTCGCACAAGGCATCAATGCCGCTTCCAACTATGTTTCTGGAGCTGTGTCGTTCGTTACGACGTTTGTAATTGTGGTGGGTACGGTTCCCATTATGCTTTACTACATGCTTAAGCAGGACACCGATGCTTATAAAATAACGCTGCGCAGCATTCCTGTCCGCTACAAGCGTGAAGTTCGGACAACATTGCTGGAAATCGACCGGATTTTGAGCGAGTTTATTTTGGGACGTGTCATTCTCTGTCTGCTGCTCGGCGGAATGATCTACATTGGCTTTCTCATTATCGGCCTGCCTTATTCCCTGCTGCTTGCACTGGTCGCAGCTGTACTTAATCTCATTCCTTACATCGGGCAAGTAATCGGCCTTATTCCGGCTCTGATTGTTGCATTCATCGATGCTCCCTCCATGGTTATCTGGGTCATCGTTATTAATTTTATCGCCCAGCAGATTGAGGGCAATCTGCTTTCACCGCATATTTATGGCAGGAAACTGAGCATCCATCCTGTCACAACCATCACGCTTATTCTGATCGCCGGGTCAATTGGCGGCATTATTGGAATTATGATCGCTATTCCGTTCTATCTTATTGTCAAAGTCATTGCCGTCAAGCTTTATCGCTATTATGTCCATCGCAAAAAAGCTGACCCTGCGTAGATGCCGAGATGATGCCTCACTAGCGTTGCATAAAAACTAACACACTACAAAGATAGATAAAATGGTCCGTCAAAAAATCAGTGGTTGGCACGAGCCGCGATCAAAGCAGGTGGATCAACCTGCAACCGCACGTGTGAAATTCTAACGCTGATGACAGGCGCTATTTAGGGAAATCCACCCCCATAAATATTGTAAGGCAACTGAGCCACCTTATTTTTAAAAAATCGCACGATTTTAGCCGTCCAAGGGGGAATAAGCGCTGTGGCAAGCACTAGAGTTGCAAAAGAGTCATTTGAGGCCATTTAAGAGCCGTGGCAAGCGTTAGCGCAAGATCCAAACGAAGTGATGAAGCCTCCGCGTTTTCCATTATAGAACAAGGCCCGAATCACTGTGATTCGGGCCTTGTTTATTCCTTCGGTCACACATAATTAACGCAGCCGGTAGTATAGTTCATTCCAACGGAGCTCATTGCGGAATTGCGGCACCTCGGTGTTCTTGCCGATGACGACACACTCGATGCCAGTCAGTTCCGCCCAGTCCCGCATTTGTTCTGTTGTAGCTGCAAAAGAGAGTACAGTATGATGCGCCCCGCCAGCATAAATCCAGGCTTCGGCAGCTTCCGCGAGTGACGGCTGCGCTTTCCAAAGCACCCGTGCAACAGGCAGATTGGGCATCTCCTGCTGCGCCTTCACGGCATCCACTTCGTTGATGATCATGCGGAAGCGGCTTCCCAAATCAACAAGGGACACATTGATCGCCGGCCCATCTAACCCGTTGAAGATCATTCGGGCGGGGTCCGCCTTACCGCCAATGCCGAGCGGATGAACTTCCAGCCGCGGCTGATCTGCCGCTATTGTCGGGCATACTTCCAGCATATGCGAACCGAGCGCAAGCTCATTGCCCTGCTCGAAATGATAGGTGTAATCTTCCATAAATGACGTTTGACGATTGCCGGTGAGCAGTTTCATCATGCGCGTCAATGCAGCTGTTTTCCAGTCACCTTCTCCGGCAAACCCGTAGCCCTGCTCCATCAGACGCTGAACAGCCAGCCCTGGAAGCTGCTTCATCCCATGCAGATCCTCGAAAGTTGTTGTGAAGGCGGTGAAGCCGCCCTCTTGCAGGAACGACTTGATGCCAAGCTCGATTCTGGCCTGTTCGGCAATGGACGCCCATGTCTCAACCGAATTTCTTGTGGCTGACGAGATTGCATATTGCTCGATATATACATCCAGCAATTGCTTCACTTCGGCCTCGCTAACTTCTGTCATGCGCGCAACGAGATCACCGATGCCATAACCGTTTACAGACCAGCCAAACTTGATTTGCGCTTCAACCTTGTCGCCTTCCGTGACCGCAACCTCGCGCATGTTGTCGCCAAACCGGGCCACCTTAAGTGATTTGCTCTCCATGTATGCGGCCGCCGTTCTCATCCAGCCGCCAATTCGCGCCTTGACTTCCTCGTTCTCCCAGTAGCCGACAACCACTTTGCGCACAATGCCAAGTCTGGCGCCGATATGGCCGTATTCACGGTCTCCGTGTGCCGACTGGTTCAAATTCATGAAGTCCATATCGATCGTATCCCAAGGGATGTCGCGGTTATATTGCGTATGGAGATGCAGCAGCGGTTTACGGAGATGGGACAAGCCGCCTATCCACATCTTGGCAGGAGAAAAGGTATGCATCCACGTAATCAACCCTGCACAATCTGGATCTGCACTGGCTTCATTGCACAGCTGATATATTTGTTCCGCTGTCGTAACGACAGGCTTGCAAACGATTACGAATGGCAGCGCGCCCGAACGATTCAACGCTTCTACCATATGACGTGAATGTTCATACACCTCTTCAATGGCTTCCGCGCCATAAAGATGCTGACTGCCTGTCACAAACCAAAAATTATAAGTTCTTGCATGCAGCATGCTTGACCCTCCTCATAATAACAACCAACTTGTTCGTACATTATTAGAAGATAGCGAGATTCCATCGAAAATATCAACTTGTACGTACAACTCTATGTTTTATATTGTAACGCCTTCTTCTATTAATTTCAATACGCTGCCCTTAGCTGTGTTGTTCTTCTGTGATAATGTCATCCCATAACTGTTCTGAGATAATGTCACTATGGGACAGGAGACAATTACATTG
>REGQ01000020.1 GCA_004134985.1 Paenibacillaceae bacterium
TTTACCACAAGGAGCGCGCTTTGTCTCTATTCTTTTTTATTTTACAGTTTACTGGAAGCGAATTTGCTCATTTATAGTTTATAACTGATTTGGTACTTTCATTTCTTTCAGGAGATGAAGGAGCGATTATTTCTTCTCCTTTATTTGAACATGCCGTAATAACTAATGACAGGATTAAAATGACTAATAATGAATTTTTCATAATTTAATATCCACCCCCTCATTATTAGACGAAATAGAAAAGAATAATGACGAGCGAGCTGCCAGCTCTCCTGGAGCAAATCGATCATCTGCTGTGCCCATACATGGTGATCGTGTTCCGCAATGCCTTTGCATTCCCGAAGCAGATGCGCATTGCAAAGGGCGTGATCAAAGCGATAGTGGTCTTTAACGTACCCTTGCATGCAGTCATGGAGCACCGTGCCCGTGTAACGGGGCAAGAACCCCATCTCATCCATGGCTTTGCTGCCACGCTTGGCATGGAAGTGAAGCACGGTATAGTCTTCGTCGGAACGTGGCATTTCATGTCGTCCACCACACCAACTCGGCATTGCATGTCCCCCACCACATTAACGTAGCATTATATGTTCACGCATCTGGCGTTGCGGCGGCCAACTTAACCTAACTATAGGCTGTTTTATGTTGCAGCCCACGCATCAGCAAGCAGCTTGACCCCTGCGTTGATCTCCGCTTCCGTCAGTCCGCCGAAGCCAAGCAGGACGGTGGGGGATTGATCTGCCTCCGGCTGAGGAAGCAGTGCATACGCCGAGGTTGGGTATACCCCCACCCCCCGCTGTTTCGCCGACCGGACCAATTCCGCTTCTTCCATGCCATTGTTTACTTTCAGCAGCAAGTGCATGCCCGAATCCGCTCCAATAACCTCCACTTTGTCCGCAGGCCATGCCTGTTGCACCGCATGCAGCAGCGCATCCCGTTTCTTCTGGTACACTTTGCGCATTCTGCGCATATGCCGCCCAAAGTCTCCCGAGGCCATGAACAGCTGCTGGGTTTTTTGAAAAATCGGGGAAGCCAGTTGGTCGTAGCTATGTTCACGCCTGCGAAACTGCCCTAGCAATCGGTCAGGGAGTACCATATAACTGAGCCGAAATGCCGGAGTCAGCGCTTTGGAGAATGTCCCCAAATAAATGACCCGCCCCTCTTCATCCACGCTTTGCAGTGAGGGGATCGGTCTGCCGCTGTAGCGGAACTCCCCGTCGTAATCATTTTCGATAATATAACCTGAACGTTCCTTCGCCCACTGCAGCAGCTTGATCCGCTTGCTGGCCGATAAGGTCATACCGTATGGAAACTGATGGGATGGTGTAACGTATGCCGCCTGCGCATCGCTCGCAAGCAAATCATCCATAGAAATTCCGTCCCGCTCCAGCCGGAGCGACCGCAGTTGAAAACGAAACTGCCGAAACAAAGCATTGACGCCATCGTTCACCGCTTCCTCCGCAGCAATACACGAAACGTCCTCCTGCAGCAGTTGAAACAGCAAATCCAAGGTATGGTATGTCCCCGCACCGACGACAATTTGCTCCGGGCGGCAGCGCACTCCTCTGTTTTGATACAAATATTCGGCGATCTCCGTCCGCAGCTCCGCTTCGCCTTGCAGGTCGCCATACAGCATGAGCCTGCTGTTGTCGGCATGAAGGCAGCGGTTCATCAGCCGACGCCATTGGGCGAGCGGGAACCGGCTCACATCTACACTGCCATAGCCAAAGTCGTATTGAATCGGGTCATGCTTGGCGGCATGGTAAGCGCGTTTTAGCTCCCCACTCTGTATCTCGCCGGGTTGATCAGCAATCCGTTCTCCCAGTCCTGAAATATCCAGCATCGCCACAAAAAGTCCACTGCGCGGCTTGCTTGTGACATAGCCTTCGGCAAGCAACTGCTCATAGGCAAGCGCTACAGGCGACCTACTAAGTCCAAGACGGAGAGATAAGCTGCGAATTGAAGGCAGTTTGGCACGCGCCTGTATACGCCCGGCCGTTATTTCATCCCTTATGTAGAGATACAGCTGCATATAGATAGGCTCCTTCGAGGCATCATCTACCGTTGGCGTCAATTCAATCATGCCGCTCCTCCCTCCAGCATTGCTTTACGTTTTCCACTCATCGATTTGACCTCCAAGGCTTCAATCTGTCACTTGAAATATTATCAAACTGTGTATTTTATAAATGTCAAATGCTCGATATACTCATGCTAACTTATTTTTTCAAAGACATCTACCGTAAAATCATTCCCATTGCAAAGGAGAGCATTTCCATGTCGATCATCCTGCCTCATATCGCCAAGCTGACAAGTTATCCGTTAGGCTCACTCCCTCCGGAAGGCAGCAATGCGATTAAGCTGAATCAAAATGAAAGTCCGTATCCTCCTTCGCCGCATGTGCTAAACGCGCTGTGCAGTGTTGGAGAGGAAGCGCTGCGACGCTATCCCGATGAAAAATGCAGCGAACTGCGTGCGATTATTGCCAATTTTCATGGTGTCAAGGACGAGCAAGTATTGGTTGGGAACGGATCAAGCGAGATTATTTCCTTGATTATGAAGGTTTTTGTCGGTTCAGAGAGAATGGTCGCCGCCCCAGACCCCACGTTTGGGCTGTATTGCACTGTATCCCAAACTTATCAGGCACAGTGGAAGAGCATTCCGACAACGGCTGACTTTACAATTGATACAGAAGCCCTCTTACACAGCGGTGCACACGCGCTAATCCTCGTCAACCCTAACGCACCTACCGGGTTACTGCTGCCGCTTGGGGAAATAAAAAGGATTGTCAGCCAGTTTTCCGGACTGGTTGTCGTTGATGAAGCCTATATTGATTTTGCCGAAGACGGCTCATCCGCCATCCCGCTTGTCGAGGAGTTTTCCAATCTCATCATTCTACGCACACTCTCCAAAGCTTACGCGCTATGCGGGGCACGGGTCGGGTACGGTATTGCCAATACAGAGCTAATCGGGGCTTTGGAGAAGGGAAAAGATATCTACAACGTCAATGCTGTCAGCCGCCAATTAGCTGCCGCAGCATTGCTTGACCGCAGCTACACAGACCAGACCGTCAAGGCGGTCATCCAAACACGTGAAGCATTCAGCGCCGAGCTGTGTCAGCTTGGATTTCAAGTCTGGCCCTCACAGACAAACTTTGTGCTGTGCAAGCCCCCTGCAACCGATAATTTGCATGAAGCCCGCGCCTGGTGCGCAGCGCTCATCGAGCATAATGTGTACATTCGCCACTTTGAGCATCCCCGCTTGGTAGATAAGCTGCGGATCTCCATCGGTACTAACGAAGAGATGGCACGCCTGCTTGGTCTTATAAAGGAATTTATCGGGAATTAGTTCGTTATCAGCAGAGAAGAACATAGGCAAGCTGTGTTATTGCAAAAACGATCAGCACCACCGTCAATAAGGCAGGGGGCTGATCGTTTTCATAGTTCCTCTAACTCCAGAGAAGGAAAGTGAATAACATCGTAGAATAGAAACACTATGAGAAGCCAAAATGTCATTCTAATGTTGTGTATCATGTGCCTTCTTGTCTCCTGCACCAACTCAGTTCCTGAATCAATCACCGGATATGCAGTGGATTACGCTGATAGCGGACTGCTCGTCGTTGAAACGGTCGATGAAGGAGAGTCGTCCCAGCGCAGACAAGCCGTTTGGATTGCCAACTTGAAGGAGGATCGGATTGGCAGCCTGCTTACCGTTCAACTCGGCCCTGTTGCAGATTCTTACCCGGCACTCTCCACTTCCACAAAGACCATACACAATAAACAGCCACAAGGCGAACAGGAAATCCTCATCTTATGTCTGACATATGCCAAGAACAAATGGCCGCAAGGCTTCGCAGTCATCAATTCTACCGCCTATGACGCCGAACGCTCGGAATGGGAAATTGTGATCGGTCATTTGTCTAACGAGGAGACGCTCACCTTGACGGTGGACAAGGACAAGACGATTACCGAAAAATAGGCACCGGAAGCGAGAACGGATTTGCCAAGGTTCCACTCCCGCCGCGCTCCGGGAGCTGCGCGCGTTCTTCATAGGAGCCATTCTCAACCTAAAAAAAGCCGGGGAGCCGAATCAGACACTGTCTCAATCCCGGCTCCCCCGGCTTTTGCGGCTCTTACGGACAGCCCGCCCCGCTAGTGAACAAGGGGGCCTCTCCAATGATATACTTCGCGATACAAGACTTCCCGATACGTTCGGAACTGCTCCGCGGTAATTCTCTCCGGAGAAGTCATGATCAGCAGCGGAATTTCGGGCTCTCCCGCCTGCAGCGGCGGCTGAATATAGTCGAAGTCATTCAGATGGAAACCGAGCCGTTCATAGAATCCAATTCGCCGCTGCGCCATCTCATCATCAGGCAGTTCGACCTCCAGCAGCACCGGCTTGTCCGACTCGCGGCAATACTTGTTCATCAGCTTGCTTCCCAGCCCTCCGCCGCGGATCGCTCTATCCACCGCAATATGCTCGATAAACCGGAAATTTGCAAATTCCCAACCTGCCAGAAAAGCAATAACCTTACCTTCGGCATCTTTCTCCGTCAGTAGACGATAGTGAGGATTATCAAGCAGTTCCTGCTGTCCTTCATAACTTCGCCGCTCGCAGCGCGGGAATGAAGCCTCCATAATTCGGAATACTTCATCGAATTTTTTGTTCATTTTGAATGGTTGCTCACTTTCTATTTTCATTCGAATGACCCCGACCCGCATCCCAGACTTACGGCAAACGTTCCGATACCAGATACTCATTTCCTTCAATCGTTATGACACTATTCTCCGGGATGTTCACCTGCTGGTTCAGATGGACGATAACTTGACCTGCGAATCCTTCAGGCAACGCGGGTCCTTCTTCCAGATTCTCACGATCCGCGGAAGAACCTGCTTCCCCGCTGCTCCCCGGTTCAGTCTCGCCCCCATCCTCTAGCGATCCAGGAAGCGTGCTGCCCGCATATTCCGCATCGTCACTGCTGTGATCGACAGGGGACTCGGCAGACCCGCCTCCACTGTTTTCACCTGCACCAGGCAAATTCACTGCGCCAGTTCCCCCGAGATCGGCACCGGAACCAGAGCCAGAGCCGGAATCGACACCCTTACCCGTATCAGCATCAGTGCCAACACCATCGCCCGCACCGCTCGCTGGATTCCCATCCAGACTTTGCCCAGGTTCCCCTAGCTCCGAATCTCCTTGTACCTCTCCGCAGAAGGCATTCGTCGTGACTGAATAGTCAGCTGTCTCCGCAGTCGGTGTGTCAAGCGTGATCCGCTCTGCTTTGAATTGCGCGCAGAGCGCCGCATCGCGGAACAAGAAGATGAGCGAAGTCGCCGCTGACTCATCATCTTCTGCCCCAAGCTGCTCGGCATAGACAACTACTGGCGGCCCAGTTGGCGGAGGCGTCTCCGCGCCGCTCTCCCCATTGCCTGGCGCGCCGGTCAAAGGCGGAGCCTCCTGCTCTGTCGGCTCTTTCCCGGACCATAGCGATTGCGCGGCAATTACCGCCCCCACCAGCACCAGCGCTGTGACAGACAACAGAACAAACAGTTTGCTCTTGCCGCGCAACAGCCTGACAATCGGTGAAGCAAGCTCCTGTTTCACCTGGGAATAGATTGCCTTCAGAGCTGGTCCTGCGTTGTCAAAATACTGTTTCACATATCCGCGATTGCGAAAAGCGGCGCGGTCATGCTGGAGAAAATAAGCTTTGATCTCCGCTGCATAAGCTGGCACAAAGCCGCGCGGACGCAAGAAATCATCGCGTTTCTCCGTCCAGGCGAAAAACTGGTAGATCGTCTCCTGCTGGCTTGCATGCTTTCGCACATATTCAATCAGGCCGGGGTAATCCATCATCTCCGTGTCGGAGCTCCGGTAAAAGGCAACGACCAACTGATTGAATTGCACAGGCTCCAGATCCTGCAGCAGCATTCGCTTGCCAATATGCTGCAGACGGTCGATCTCGGCCGGCTCCATGCCGGCGAATACCGTCGCATCCGGATAAGGATTCGTCATCCATTCATATAGCTGCTGCAGCACGACTGCGGTCGCGCGATGACGCGGGTCGTTGAGCTGCTTTTTCCAACGCTCCATAAGCGCCTTATCCCGCAGAAACTCTGCCTGCAGCAGTTGTTCTTTGGTCAGCCTCTCCAGATCAAGCTCCGTCAACAGCGTCCGGCAGACGATCGTTTCCAGCGTGTGTTGCAGATTTTCTTCTTCAGCAGCACCGCCCTGCCCTGCGGCTTGTTCCAAGGAGGTGATCAGCTTGTCCAGCTTGACCAATTGCCCGTACACCATGTTGACTGCAAGCAGCAAGTTGCTTTCCTGTCGCAACCGGTCGGCGAGCTGCTCGCCAGCCGCATCGCCAAACGATGGAACAACCGCAAGCTGAGAGTGGCTCGCAGTCCACTGCATAATGAATTGCAGCAGGCCGTGCAATGACGGCTGTTCTTGCATTTTGCTCTGAAGGTAAGGGAAGAATAGCCGCTCCGACAACGTCGGCTCTGACAGCACCCGATTGATGACCGCCTTGGACAATGCGGGATGGTTTTCCACAATGCCAAAAAAGACTGCAGCCTCACTCCCGCTAGATCCGGCAGGCTCAAAGCCGCTTCCTTCATCGTCTTCGTTTAAACGCAATCTCCCATTTCTGTCGCGCACAACACTTTCCTGCTCGCCCCGGCCAAGCGTTCCCGAGGGTGTGCCATGAATACTACGGATCGTCTCACTGCGCTGTTTGCGCAATAAGTTAATAAAGATGAGCAAATAATAAGCAGCCAGCTTGCCTTCAAAATTCGTTGATGCAATCCGGTAGTACTCACCGAAGCATTCGGCCAGCGCCGGGTCAGGAAGATCGCCCTGCTTCGCCTTATCGAACTCCAAATCGAAGCGAGACAGAAACAGATCATGCAGCCGGACACTGGCCTCCTCTGTTTTCAAAGGCTTTAAATAATCGAGCGATGCACGCAGAACCGTAACCTTCTGCATATCATACAGCTCATTATCCCCTTCCTCCACCTGAAACAGAACAGCCAGTTCATAATAACTTGCCGCCACTGTCTGACGTTCAATAGGCAAGGCATGCAGCATTAGCTCCGCAAATTGAAAAAACCGCTCCAGTTTGTCGCCATTGCCAAGGTTAGCCCATACAAACTGCAAATAAGAAGCCTCTGTTCCAGCCAGCTCCACATTCATTACACGATCATTAGCCAGATCGAAAGTAAGATCCTTTTCAATATTGCGGTCGCCCGGGCGCAGACTGCCGCGCTCCACAAAAGTAAGATGAACTGATTTTCTGCTTTGCGGCTCTTTGGCATACGTCAGAAAGCCCAGTTGTGCACGGTAAGCGTACGGCAAGCAGCCATAGATCAGATCCAGCAGACGTATCGCATGGCCTGACAATTCCGAAGCTGATACATCAAGCGCTACGTAAACCTTTTTCCGTCCGCCGATGGCCACCATTACGGCATGCAGCAGCTGTTGGAAGCGCAGCTCGTCCATCCCGGCCTCCTGCAGCACTGCAAGCGGATTTGCAAATTTCCGTTCGGGTTTCGCCGAGCGAACCGGCAATTCCAGCAGCTCCTGCAGCTCGCTTCCTTGATCGATGTCATAGCTATCGGCAAAATCAGCGTGCAGCAATGACCGGTAATCATGTGCCGCCTGCTCTGCGTAACTGCCCGGCATCACGAAGTTGTGCGTAAAAAACGTACTGCGCAAGCCGGTAAAATCAGCGGCACGGAACACACTTTGCCCGAGCAGCAGATCACCGTTCTCCATGCGCAGCAAATGCATCGCCTTCGGGTATTCGTCGTCGTTTCGTTCTCCGCGGGCCGTCAGCTCTGCCGGAGAATCATAGAAACAATACGGATGCAGCTGTTTTTTAATATACTGGTTGTCCAGACCGTTTGACTTGGCTATCGTGTCATAGCCTTCTGTCGAGCGAAAAATGCCGTGCCGCTCCCGCGTATACATCTGCTGCTGAATCATGTTGGGATTGGAATCGCGCACTATTCTCTTCTCCCCTCAATGTAATTCAGTTTGTAGAGCAGCCAGATGAACGGCTCATCGACACGAATCGGGTTAATAACGGTCTGCATTTTCTGGTTGATAGGGTTGCTGCCCAGCGCGGATACGGCATAGTATGCCGTTTCTCTGAAATACACGTCCATCGTCCCTTTGAAAGGCCGGTCAACCTTTTCAATAAAGCCGCGCATTTCCCCGTCAATATTTTCAAACTCGGTTAGATTAAAGTAGCTGCGGTGCACCATATTGTTAAAAATGTTGCTGTTCGATTTAATATATTCGCCCTCTTCGTCCTTGAGGGAATGCAGCATATCGCTTTTGGTCAGCACGACTGCGGTCGGAATATCAGTCTTGCTGTTGTTCTGATGGGCGATAAAGTCGCCGAACATCGTCAACACGACATCACGCGGCTCATCATATTGTGATACCCATTCACCAGGCTTGTCGCCATGGTTCATGCGAATTTTGTCCCGGATGGAACGAATTTGCAGCGGATCGACCATAAACAAAATGCCGGCGGAATTTTTAATATGCTGGCCATGCAGACCCAGATAGTCCTGCTCCACCATGCCTTCCCCCGCCACATCAAAAAAGACAAGCGTCAGCGGCGGCTTCGATTCATCCTTGAACACAAACTGGAAGATGAACGGTTCCTGCATCCGCTCCTTCTGCGTCGAAGCGAGCAGGTCGCCGCGCTCAAATAGCGGCTCCTCATAGTTCAGTCGGAATTTGCGGCTGATCTCCGCATTCAGCGGCATGCAAGCCGCATCGAAATGATCGGCAGTCGTATGCTGCAGCGTATGAATCAACGCGGTCATATACACCGACTTCCCAACCTGCGATGCACCGACAATCGAAATGATGTTGCTCGGCACTTTACCGGCCGTGATCGGCAGTTCGTTATGGCAGCTCGGACATAACCTGCGGCGAGTGATCTCACCGTAGCGGTCATTCAGCCCGCTCAGCACATTATCCGTATATATGCGATGCTCTTCAGGAACGTCCTGCGGCCGCAGCACCGCTTCGAGGTCGTGGACGGTGTCCAGTCCAAAACGCGCGCGGTATTTATTCAATTGCTCATCTTCACCTAGCGCGTAATCCTCGTCATCCTCCCGGCTATGGCTCGCGCGAAAAACGACTTCTTCCGGATCAAACTTGCTGAAGCAGTAGGGGCAGACGATATCATAAAATAACGGCCGCGGCTCGTCCTTGGGTCTTTTCTTGAAAAGGCGGTCAAATAGACTCATCCCGGCTCCTCCTTTCAATTCTCATCTAATACATTTCACTGGGAAATCAGCTCATACATCTGTCCATACGTTGGACCATCGGTAAAAAAAAGACGGATAAAATCCCGCTTGCCGACCTCAATAGCCGGCAGGGTATTCGTTCCCGCAGCAAAAGGCGCCACAAACGAATATCTGATTCCGTCCTCTTTGTTTGTTGGATAACCGTCTTCTTTTTTGACATAGCAAAGCACATCTTTGTCGATAGACACCTCGGCGGTCACCTGAATTTGCACGGTTTTGGTTTTCTTCAGAAACCCGCTCCGCTGCTTGACCGAATAATAGATTTTGGCCTTGCCGGCGCTTATCTCTGTGGTATTTGCTCCGTCTGTCTGAACGATTAGCACGCGCGCACTGCTTTCATTCTCAAGACAAGGATAAACGGTATACTCATAGCGGCCAAACCCGTCGATTCGCATATGATATCCCTTGTTGACTTTATATTCTGCTTTTGTATAGAGCCGCGCCCTCGCGAGGGGCGACTCGCGCTCATCGACGCCGCCATCCTGTCCAGTTGATGAACGGGCAATATAAACGGCCTGCACACCTTCCGGCCAATGCCAGCGGAGTGTGCAGCGGTCGTCCTGAACTTCCCGGGTCAGACCGCTGATTAGCGGATCGCCCGGGCCGGCTTCACGATATTGCATGGCATCCGCCCCCCTTTATATCTTTATATTAAAAACCGCGGCTGCGCGTATCTCTGGCACGTTCCGTCACGCCAGGAGCTGCCGGACGTCCAGCGTCCCTGCTCCGGCGCGTCACCTGATGATGCTCCCGGACCGGCACAACGAGCGTGAACAGCGCGATCACTGCGGCCAGCACCAGTGCAGCAGCCAAACGGCTCATGCTGTCAGGAAAAGGCCGGCCGCTCAATCCGGCTTCCAGAATGAGACCGGCGAGCACGCCGCCGACAGCCCCTCCGCTACCGAAACTGAGCGCCAGGAACCGATTGTCAAACATCAGGCCGAGCGACACGCCAAGCGCAGCGCCAATCAGCAACAGGGAAATCACGCGCAGAACGGCGTACAGCATGCTGTCTTCCACAACCCCGATTCGCTCTGTTACCAGTGTACGGTCATCGAGCGCTTTATAGATTGTTTGCAGCACAACCGGAAGCTGATTCGCATCGGAGACATCGCTGTAGCTTCCGCCTGTCGCCTTGGCCATCTGCCGCAGCAGCGCCAGACCACGCTCATCCGATACGCTTAACCCTACTGTGTTAACGGCAATCCGTTTATTTCTGTACGCCTCGATTTGCTCGTTTACGCCAGATTCGCTGAACCCGTCAGACAGCAAAATAATCATCGTCCCGCGATCCGCCGATGTATTGGCATCAATCTCCCGCATCGTTTCCGACAGTGCGCCCGCGAAGTCCGTCCCCCCGTCAGGCGCTGCGAGCGAATCAATTACGGCGTTGATCTCATCTTTGCGCGCCTGTGAATCAACAGCTACAAACGGCTGCACCAATTGCGCCTTGCTGTTGAATACGACAACAGCGGCCCGTTTGTCCGCATCCATCTTGTCGACCAATTGCTTGGCCGCTGTGTAGCGCTCATCGTTGGGGTCCGTTTCAAGCATGCTGCCGGAGTTGTCAATGACCAGGACGATGTCCTTAACCGGCTTGACACTGCCCAGATCCAGCCCATATACGAGCTGCATTGCCCCGCCTGCAACGAATAGCAATACAAGCGTTGCCGGCACAAGCAGCTTCCATGACAAGCCGGTATAACGCTGCCGCCAGGAGTTGCCGTTCAGCCGGGGAGAACTCAGCTCGGCAATCAGGCTGAACAATCCGATACTTAGCGCCATCACCCCGAAGTAAAGGCCGATCAGCACGAAACGCGGGAGCGTATCAGACAACTCTCTGAGCATGATTTCTCCCGCAATGAATCCGACAGCCCCTCCCACAAGGCTTAACAGCAGGAGCAGAGGATTAAAGGTTCGCTTCATTATGGTTCATCCTTTCCCATCGATTGAGACCCATCAACGAAGCTGCGGCAAATTGTCTTGCGCCTGACCGTGGAATTCGTAGCCGTTCTGCTGATACGTCTCATAATAAACTTTACTGTTGCGGTAGTATAACAAATCTTCCAGATGAAAACCGCCCATCAAATTCAGCTTTTCCACCCCGCTGCTTCGTTTCTGATGCACACATCCCAGCTTGTACAGCCGCGATGATTCATCAAAACCTAGGGAATAGCGGACAAACTCACTATCCGCGTCGCCGAACAAATATTTTTCCTCGTGGCGGTGTTCATGTGTATAGTCGAGCAGCCGAATGTTGATGACGGCATTTTCCTCCAACGTGCGATACAGACGGCGGATTAAATCCTCCTTGGTCAACGCTTTCTTGTTGCCGTATTCGATGGACACGTTCGCCCGATGCAGCAGCTCCTCCTCAAAGGTCTGCTCGAATAGCGGCGCGCTCAGCAGATGGCTGCGGCACACCTCAATCATTCGTGCGGCAAGCTGCTCCGCGCCCTGCGCGATCAGGCTTTCCACATTGCCCACATACCGTTCCTCGAAGAAAACCCTTGGCCCGCGCCGCTCTTCCAATTCCTCCATCACCTTGCTCGTGACAAGCTTGTAATATTCGAAAATGTTCTGTCCGGTATAACTGTCCGTGCGGCGAATGCTGTCCATTGCAGCAGACTTCAGCGCCTCCTCCAGCTCTTCCATCTGACGAACGCGCTGCCCGTACAGCTCATGCAGCCGCTCCAATTCCCCAATGAACCGCATATAAAGCGCCAGCTTCGATTCCAGGCGCTGCAATTGCCAACGCCGCCGGTAAATCGTATCGAAGAAGACGCGCAGAAAGGCGCGCAAGTTATGTTTATCAAGCAGCGGCAGACGCTGTATTTTCAGATCGTCAACCCGCATCTCCCGGCATCTGTCCAGTTCTTCACGCGCCAGTTCGATTTCGCCTGCCGTCTCGCGCATTCGGGATCGAAGCTGATCGAGCACACTGCCTTCGTACCGCCCCCCAGGACTGTCCGCATAACCGCGCGCCGCAACAGTTGAACCGCCGTCCCTTGTCCATTCATAAATCTGATAAAAACCGATCTGTGGAAGCCGGGTTTTCTGCCCCGCAATACATTGCCGCAGTTCTTCCGCGCTATTCACCGCGCCAAGCCGCTCTTCTGCCGGACGTACAATATGATGCTGAAAAAAAGCCGCCGCGCTGTCGCCAAACAACACTTCTTCCGCCTCCCCAACCGTCATGCGCCGCAGCTGTTCATAGCGTGCGCCGCTGGTCAGCAGGCCCATCATATCGTCGATTTTGCCATCGCCCGGGACGATCGCATTGACGCGAGCCTCCATCGCTGCGCCATCTACGCCAAAGTAAGCAAGCCGCTCATTGTTGTCTTGCTCGGGACTATGCTGAAGCCGCTCAATCAACTGCCTGCAGAAATGATACAGCACGGTCAAGGCAATCGAGTGGTTAGGCCGCTCCAGCTTGGCAAGTCCTGCAGACACCCATCCTTGTCGTCCGGATTCCACCCTCAAGCTGTTTTTGAAGGACGAGTTGTTGTAACTGCCCTGGCTGATCGCCTGATCCTCCCGCTGCTGCTTATTCTTTAACAGCAGTATGCGGCCGATCAGCTCGTAATTGTTCTGCATGCCGCCTACCGCCGTCATTCCCCGCTCATTGCGGTCGGAGAGCACATAGACAAGCTCGAACAATGGCGAGGGCGAATGAACAACTGGAATGGCCAGCCCGTCCCCGGTAACAAGCAGCGGGGCCTCATAGGCATAATCCAGCCGCTGCATGCCCTCCAGCTCACGAAGAAAGCTGATGCCGAGCGAACTGGCATATTCAAATGCATCCGACTGTTCCCGTTCGTGAACCAGGGCATACAGATCCATCTGCACCGATTTGAACAATTGGCGAAGAATGGCTTGCGCCAACAGTGCGATCTCAGGAACCAGGACGTTTAGCGGATCATCGACTCGGGTCACCACAGCCAGATGAAGCCGGTCAAAGGAGGCATACAGCCTCCCGTAATCGGCAATCGTATCGCTCACCTGCCGCAATGACCGATTCAGCGCCGCCAGATGCCGTTTGTCATCATGGAAAGCTTCCCAGATTTCCTTGCGTACCGCACGGCTGCCGCCCCTTGCTTGCGGCAGCCCGTCAAGACTGACACGGACAACCTGCGCAGACTCCGCCGCTTGCCCGGAGCTTCCCGCGCGAGCAGACTGTTCCTGCCCGCCGCCTTCTCCTCCGGCAACCTGCAAATAAACCACACCTGCGCTGTTGTCCCATTTCAGCGCATTGGAATCAATAAGCGCCTGAATCGCCCGCTCTGTCTCATCACCAATAAACAGGAAAACGGTCGGGTAATGAATACTACTCTGATCATCAGCACGGCCGCTCTGCTTCTGCTTGGCGACCGCATAATCAGCGGCATACTGCTCCAGCAACATTCTCATCGCTATCTCAGCTTCCTTCTAATTTCCGACAATTTGGCGGTCATATCCTTATAGAACTGGTTTAATTCCTCGCCGTTTTCAAGCTCGGATTTCTCATATTCGAGACGTTCGCGCGCATCCAGGAAGACGCTGAACAATTCGTCCAGCTTCGCCACAAGCGGCGCGGTGTCCTCGGAAGCTGTCATGTCCGATACGCGGCGGGACGCCTTGCGCAGCAATGTGCTGCGGTCTTTATCACCGAGCTTGCGGAAGTTTTCGAACACTTCAAATTCAACATATCTGCCGCTCTTCATCAGATTGGCGAATGGCTCCCACGCGTCCTCTTCCTCGTCCCGGTCATAGACGAACAGCGCGCCTTTCTTGCAAATCGCATCGGTGTACAGCGCTTCGATGAACTGATCCAGCCATTTCTCATCATCCTGATGCTGATGCAGCAGTTGTTCAAGTTCGGCGGCTTTCTCGCTGATCGCCTGGTACTTGACCAACTCCTCGCGCACGCTGCCGAGCAGTTCCGGCGAGCGAATCAGGTTTTCCTTGGCCAGCTCTTCATTATAGCTTCCGAATATATCCTTTGTTCTCGCAAGTTCCAGCCCTTCGGACAACAACCGACGCAGTTCCTGCACCGCCCGTCTAACTTCACCGAGCAGCGGCTTGGCTGTTCCCAGCTGCATATTAAAGCCGTCAAGCACCTCGGAGAGCTGGAACGGCTTGGTCAGCCGCACCGCGTACCGGTTGCTTGTTGTATGGTCAACGTCCTTCTCCCTGACAATTCCGTAGCCCTGCGCCTTGGCAAATTCGCCGCGCACGCGGGCATTATAGTTCTGCACCCGCGGGTTGACGTACGTATCGCCCCATGATTTCTCAGGAATCGGGGACGGCAGGAACGTCCAGTTCACCCTGTCGGTCTGCACCAGATGGCGGCCGATGCCCTCTTTGTCCATAATCGTCCGCTCATAGCTTTCCTCATATACTTTAAGCGGGGTGTATACGAACAGCGGAACGCCATTGCGTGTATTGAGCCAGAAAATCCGGTTTTTCACCTGGCTTTCCTTGATCGTGAAATTGGACTTGCCAAGCGCGTTGTTCTGGTAATTACGAATTCCCTTCAGAATGCTCGGCGCTTGAACCGGAACGGATACAAACCCCCATGACGGAACATGCAAGTTGCCTGAGCTGTTGCTCAGATGGAAGACAGGAACAGCTTCCTCATCCAGCTTGCTGGCAATGTTGCGCTCCACAAATCGTTCGATCGGCTCCTCATTGCCGTATTTCAGCACCAGGAAATCTTCCATCGACTTCGTAATCAAATCACCGAACTTGTCTGTCAAAAACTCCGAGATCGAGCTGACGATATCAATTTCCTGTTCCTTCACCCACTGATTGGAATGATCCAGCAGTTCCTGGGTGAAATCGCGAATGAGATCATCGCCGTCCTTCTTCTCCATCATCCGGCTAATCATCTCGGAAATATCCGGCACGCTCACAAGATTCCAATAGTATGTTTTGTTGCCTTTATGGTCAAGCTGCTCTTCATTGCTGAGCAGGATATCCCCGTTCTTGGAGAAAATCGAGCTGAGCACATTCAATATTTCGGTAAAAACATTATAAATGCGATTGTTTTCATTGTTCAGAAGCTGGTGCAAATCCTCATAGAACTCAATCATTTGCTCGGTGCGTTCCAAGTCGGCATGCAGCCAGTATTCATTGATCTTCGCTTCGATATAGTTGTTCTTCTTCTTGTCCTTGGATACGAAAGCACTCTTCGCATCGCCCATCCGCTCCTCAGCCTGCTCGCGGGCCGATTCAATGTCGCGCGGCAGCCGCTGCAGACTTTCACGCAGCGCCTCGATATACGACAGCAGCATTTTCAGTAAGCAAAAGCCCTTTTCAGTATAGAGCAGCCGCGATACGTAGAATGGCCCCTGCTCGGGATGAAGGAATGTGCGGCGAATCTGATCGGTAAACTGCCCGACGATTTCTCCGGGAAGCTGTTTCTTCACCTTAATATATTCCTCACGGGCGCGTACCAGGAAGCTTTGCTCCAGCTCGGTATCCATGTTGACGGCCTGCATCTTAACCACATTGCTGTAGTTCAGCCGCTCGCTGTTTTCAAAACCGGGCAGCGGTTCAGGGACACGCGCCTCGAATGTTTTGATGACAGAGTCCAGATCAATGCCAAGCTTGCGTGCAAACTTCTCGACATCCTCCTGGGTTGGCGCCTGCTCAAACATTTTTTCCATTTTGGCAAACAGCCGGTAGGCCAGGTAGGTTGTCATTTCCTCGATCGGCAATACAGCCGATGAGGCGCCGATAATATTGTAATCATAGTTCGCAGGATAAAGCTTGTTCATCTGCGCAATATTGGTGCGAATGTTGCTGATATAGTCATGGATCGCGAATTCCTCGCCGGACTGCTTCTCTTCACTGGAAATAAAGTTGGTAATATTTTCAGCTGTTACATTCATGCAGTAGTCATAGGCGTTCTCCAACAGCTTGCCTTCCGTATTCGTCGCGGAAATAAGATGGCAGAGATTGAACGGCGGAAGTGGCGAATTCACGCTCAGAATGCTGCCGTACTGCTGCTTGAAGCGGTCGCCGCGGCTGTCTACATTCATCCAGTAGTCCAGCTCTTTCAACGCCGCATAGCCGTTCTTCTTAATATATTCGCGCGTGTGCTCGCTCAGGCTTTTGTTCGCCAGATTGATGTCCGGTGTGAACAAATAACCGAGCGTATTGACGCGGTCAATGCCTGCCGAGCCGTGATCGCGCTCGATAATGCCTCTGACAATATACGAAATGTCCAGGAAACATCCGCTGCCTGTGCCGCCAGACAATCCTGTCAGCAGAAACACCATCAGCTTCTTGTTCGTGCCGACGGAGAGCGTTTTGATTTTTTTATCGATGCTTTGCACAACTTGATTGATTTTCGTGAACAGCAGCAGCCGTCCGGCCTGCCTAACGCCCGCCGCGCCATTCATCCCATCGGTAATGCTCAGCTCGGGCGACAGCCAGTCGGTAATGTACGGCTCCAGAATGCTGCGGTTTTGCAGCAAGCCGCCCACTTCTGCGTTGGACAACAGCACAAATTCATTAATCGGATCAAGTCCAATACCCTTGTACTTCTTGTTGCGGTCCTGTTCATTGGTTTCAAAAGCGAGAAACTCCACATTTTCCGGCTTGTCCCGCTTCCGCTTGGAAACCGGGTCCTCCGGCAGCTTGAAACGCCGATTAATTTGATATTTCAAACGCAGCAGCGCATCAATGCCCGTGCCGCCAAGTCCGATAATCAGAATCGGATTATCAATCGTATCTACCCTGATCTTCTCGCTGACAATGCCTCCGCCGAGCGACACATCCAACTGTTGTATATGTTCTCTTACTATCGGTTTCATACTGTTCGACCCCCTGGCTTCAATTTAAACTTCTGACAGTTCATTTATGTCTAAACGAGATATTCAAGCAAAATCGTTTTATCGACTTGCTGCAGCGGAATCGTCAGCCGATCACCGCTCTTCAATTCAAAACCGCCGCTCGCATCGATCGCCCGGCCCGATTTCTCAATCGTGCAGGCGGAGCCGTTGCGCAGCATAATCCGGTCATTGCCTGCTGCAATCAGTTGGATCCGCTCCGTCTCCTTCAGCTCAGGCGCAAGCTGCAGCAAATGATGCAGCGTGAACTTGCCCTTGAACCCCGAAAGCTTCTTGTACTGCGGGAATGACTTCTCGCCCGTGTTCTCGTCCCGCATCTCGATGACGAACTGACCAACAAAGCCGCGGTTCGCCTGCTTGAGATATCTCATCACAAAATAAGCGATAACAAGCAGCACAACCAGTCCAAGCGCAGCGAGCAAGACGGGAATCAGCGGGAACGGCTTATCAGAGGCGCCAGAACTCGGCGGCGCTGTATTCCCTGACGACTTCGCGCTGAATGAGGCGGGATCGGTCTCACGGTAGAAGCTGGCCTCTTCCGCCCGCACGACGATTTCGTAATCATGCTTCTCGGCCACCGTATAACTTCCTTCAAAACCGTCACCTCCCGCGTTCATCGGGATGCGCTCGGTTCCGCCTGTATCCAAATCTTTGACGAGTAAGAAAGCCTTCATGTTGCTATATAACGCAGGATCTTGAAGTTTATTTCCCCCGCTCATCAAGCTGGCACGAACGTCGATCCGATCTCCTTGGGCATATGCAGGCTTCAGCGCTGAATCAAGCTCCAGCTCCAAATCGTAGTTGAAAATCAGATTGATATCAATTTTATCCTTCGCGACACCTTTAACCTGCAGCGTCCAGTCCCCTTCCGCCGGCGAAAGCAGCTTGATGAGAGAGTAGCTTGTCGATTGCGAGAGCAGCACCTCGTCGGAAGGCATTGGCACGACAGTACCGGAAGGGTCAAGCAGCCTTGCCTCAACCGGCTTGGCGGACATGATGGAAATGTTCGCTTCCAGCACATTTGCATTTGGCACCGTAACTGTGACATTCTGATAATTACCGTCGGCCGTAAACGAATCGATCGGTACAACATTCAATTCCATGTGATGGGCAAAAATTTGACTTAATATTTGCGGCAAATCATCTGCTGTATCGGTCGAAAACGACTTTCCGCCTGTTTTATCGGACAGGGCGGCGAGCGCCTCCTTGTTCAACTTGCCGTTGGCATTCAGTCCAATGGTATGTACCGGAATGCCCTTGTCATTGGCCTTGGCCAGCGCCTGCTCCAGCTCTTTATTGGAATCCGCCGACGTTCTGCCAGACTTCGGATTGAAGTCGTTGTTGCCGTCCGCCAGCAAAATGATCATCGGTTCATGATCCGGATCGCTGCCTGATTCCAATATTTGCACAGCTTCCTTGACGCCGATCGCCACATCCGTGTAGGATCCGCGATTCAACTGATCGATGAACGTTTTCAGATTTTGCTTATCCGCGGCCGTTTTGATTTCGAGCAGCGCCTTCTCACGCTCCACCTGGTCGGTAAAAGCCACAACTCCGACCCGGTCGCCCTGCGCCGGAAGCATGTCAATAAACATCTTCATCGCTTCATTGCCAATTTTGCCAGGATCGCTGGTCGTCATGGAATGGCTCACATCGAGCACAAGCACGGCATCGATTTGCGGAGCGGACGAAGCTTGCTTGACTGATGTCTGCGATGCGGCGAATGCCGCGCTTGCCGGTCCGATTGCCAGCGTCAGAACGAGCGCCAGCAAAAGAGCTATTCTAGCAGCATATAAAGCAACATTATTTAATCTCATAGGTCTACTCCTTTTACGACAGATATTTACAAATTCGCCGGTCATCTTCACCGCGTCAGCATTCATGTTATACTGTTAAGTATAACTGATAGTTTGCCATAAATCACTTTTACTGTAAGAGAGGAACAGTGTATGGTTACATACGTATGTTTGGGATTATTGTTTCTTTTTGTCGCATACAAGTCACTATTTTACTATATTGGACGCAAACGCACACCCGATCCGGAACAAATCGATCAGATTGTCATCACCATTCTCAAAACGAGCGGTCGTGATCGTTCATGAACGGGAAAACTGCGGTATATTTGTACCCTTACGAGAAAACAAGATACGCCTATCAGAAGCTGTACATCTGCCGCAGCTGCGGGCAATTTTCGGTACTGCGGGATGAAACCTGCGCAGGATGCGGCAAAAGCAAGCTGACCCCGATTGAGCAAAGAGCTGGCTTTCTGGTAAAGCGGACGATGTGGATGGAGCACATCATCGGACTGCTCATCCTGCTATTCGCCGTTGTCTTCAGCCCTAACGAAGAGTGGATAGCACTCAGCGCTGCAGGCGGTTTGCTTCTGCTGCTGCTTCTCTTAGCCAGCCAGCGAAAATCAGTAACCGCAAAAAAACGGAAAATGCTGATTAAATTAATTGAGCGCGATCCGGCGCTGCTGCGCGGTGGACTCATTCAGGATCGGGAAGACGCCATCGCGGTGTTCCATGATGGAGACAAGCCGCTTGCCTACGAAATGCTGCGGGAAATCGGCATGCTGATGCAAACCGACCAGCTGCGGATTGAGCAGATTCTGCTGCTGCAATCGTTCATTCTCCGCAAAGATATGGATTTGATGCTGCAGCCGCTGCTCATGAGACGGTTTGATCCCGATCTTGTCGCCTATATCGGCGAACTGGCCAAAATCAGAAGAGATCTACTGAAGGAATCCGCCTTCCGCTATGTGCTCGTCTTTGAAACGCAAATTCTTGAAATGGCTGGCGGCGCCCAGATTTTGACGAATGTGGCTGGAGCGGCTGTCCGCAAAAAACGCTATATTACCCTTTATCCCCATCTGGTCATGCGCTATGCACGCAAGCTGCCGCGGGACCGGTTTTTGCGGCTTTATGACGTCATCCGCCTTTATCCGCAGCAGGATTTCGGCGAGCTTGCCGACGAAGTGTATACCATTTATAACGAAAGATACAGAAATCAAGGCAGCTACTAGAAAGCTGCTGCAACATTCACCAACTACGCATAGAACCGGAGATGGCCTTCAGCAGCCGCCTCCGGTTTTTTATGTTAGGTAATTTAACATTTTACTATTATATTATAGGTAATATTAATTAACTTTTTATAAAGAATGTGTGAAGAACCTCTGATATTTTTTGTGATAGCTAGTTAATTACAATTATATATGTTATTTTAGTTGACACAATAAATCTATTAACTTAATATTGTGTTAGAATAAATAACATAAACGAAAGGGTTGAGCATCATGAATTTACTTTTACGCAAGCAGGTCCCCTTTATGAAAACGTTCGCCGCTTCATTTCTTGTCCTTTCACTCCTCTTCTCCGCCTTGACTGCTGCTTCACCTACCGCCTCCGCCGCCGCTTCATTCAAATTGCAAGAAACAACCATTTCAGATGTACATACCGCGATGGAAAAAGGCACGCTCAGCTGCCGGGCACTGGTCGAACAATATTTGGCTCAGATCAAATCCTATGACAAGACCGGCCCCGCAATCAATGCGATTATTACAACGAATTCCCAAGCGCTGGTTACCGCAGATATTTTGGACAAACAGTTCAAGAAAGATGGGTTAACCGGCCCGCTGCACTGCGTGCCCGTAATTGTAAAGGATAACTACAACACCGTCGATATGCCGACTACCGGCGGATCGCTCTCGCTGCAGGGGTTTATGCCCTACAAGGATGCGTTTACGGTTGCCAGACTGCGTGATGCCGGAGCGATCATTTTGGCCAAATCCAATTTGAGTGAATTCGCCAACGGCACAACAACCTTCAGTTCGCTGGGTGGACAGACGCTTAATCCTTATGACTTGACGCGCGTGCCAAGCGGCTCGAGTGGGGGAACAGGCGCTTCGATCGCCGCTAATATGGGATTGATCGGACTGGGCACCGAAACCGGACGTTCTGTCCGCGGCCCTGCAGCTTATAACTCCCTCGTTGGTCTCGTGCCGACAGACGGCCTGATCAGCCGTGAAGGCATTCTCCCCCTCTCCGATTCGAGAGACCGGTCCGGCCCAATTACCCGCACGGTTGCTGATGCCGCCAAAGTGCTCGATGTAATGGTAGGCTATGATTCGGAAGATCCGATCACCGTGGAAAGCTACGGACAAATTCCTGATACCTATACGGCTTTTCTTAAAAAAGACGGTTTGAAAGGCGCTCGTATCGGTGTGCTTCGTCAAGGTTTCGATCCCAAAACACTTGGTACGGCAGACACAACAAATCCGGAAATACTCGCATTAATTGAAACCGCCGTTGCCGATCTGAAGAAACAAGGCGCGATCATTGTCGATCCGGTGGGCAGCACCGTGAACTTGAACGACTACCTCGCCCTCCCGGGCGTACCAGGAGAACAAAAAACAGGCGTGGACGATTTCTTGAAAAAATACGGTAAATTTGCTCCAACGAAAACATTTAAAGATATCGCATATTCCGGACAGATCGAGCCAGGGCTTGTCGAGGGCTTCCAAAAGCGGAGCGCTGAACCCGGCGTAGACAAGGAGAGCGCCGCTTACATGCAAGGCCTGCTCAACAAAAAATCAATCCGCAATGCATTGACCAAAATTATGGTGGAAAACAAACTTGACGCACTCGTTTATCCTTATAACATCGATATTCCGCAAAAAATCGGCACAGTGATGGACGCCGGCAATCGGTTCAGTCCGAACTCAGGCCTCCCGGCCATCGTTGTTCCGGCAGGGTTCACCTCAGACGGACTGCCAGCAAGTCTGGAGTTCCTCGGTTCTGCATTCAGCGAAGGCAAGTTGATTCAATTTGCCTATGCTTATGAGCAGGCTACCCTGCACAGACGGCCGCCAGCTACAACGCCTGTCAAACCTTAGACTGGCATTCATAAGAACCCATGCCAGCTTAACGATTGCAAAACATCAATTTGCATTTGCAACTAACTGCTTCATGCAGTATAATGCAATCAACATAACGACCACTTGCCGATGAAGAGCATCCAACTCCGAGGCGTCTTCGTTAAGGAGGATTAGCTTGATCCATCTTCCCAAGTTGACCGGCACCGCCCGTTACCGCGGAACCAAAGAGGATCATCCGGTATTCCGCCGGATGGTCAAATTGGGTGGCACCGCGAGCCAAAGCGCCCCTCGTCCCAACAGATGACGGGCGCTTTTTGCATTTTTTTGGCCTTATAGCCGGATGCAAACCAAATTGGATACAAGGGAGTGCGGACCATGTTGGATGTGAAATGGATTAGAAATCATGCGGAAGAGGTACAGCGCGCGGCAGATCATAAAGGCATTGCAGTTTCAATTGCCGAATTGCTGCTGCTCGACAACGAGACGCGGCAGTTGCGGCAGGAAACAGAACAGCTGCGCTTTACCCGCAACAGCTTGGCCAAGCAGGCAAGCGATTATGCCCGCAGCGGAGAAGCGGACAAGCTGGCGAACGTGAAGCAGCAGGGCGCACACAACAACAGTCTGCTCGGATCGCTTGAAGGCGAGCTGAAAGCACAGCAAAAACGCTTTGACGAGCTCATGCTGCTCGTCCCCAATATCGTATCGCCAGATACGCCGCTCGGGCGCAGCGATGAGGACAATGTTGAAGTCAGACAGGTAGGCATATTGCCTGCACATGACTTTGAACCGCTGGATCATGTGGAGCTTGGCAAACTGCATGATATCATCGATCTCCCCCGCGGCGTTAAGGCCGCAGGATCGCGCAACTATTATTTGAAAGGCGCCGGCGTGCTGCTTCACCGGGCTGTGCAGCAGTTGGCAATCGATTTGATTGCCAGGAAAGGCTTCACTTTGCTGGAAGTTCCGGTTACTGCACGGTACGAAACCATGCTCGGCACCTGTTTCTTCCCGTTAGGAGCGGATCAGGCCTTTCGGCTGGAAAACGAAGACAAGTGGCTGACCGGCACGTCGGAAGCTTCGCTTGTTATGTATCATGCCAACGAAATTATCGATGTTACCGCTCCATTGCGCCTGGCTGCAGCCAGCAATTGCTTTCGCAGCGAGGTCGGCTCGGCGGGCAGGGATGTGCATGGCTTGTACCGGGTTCACCAGTTCGCCAAGGTCGAGCAGGTGGTACTTTGCCAGGCTGATCCGGATTTATCGGAAGCGATGCTGCAGGAGATTACCGCTAATGCGGAAACGCTGCTCCGCTTGCTCGAACTTCCTTACCGCGTCATGGCCGTATGCACAGGGGACATGTCGCAAAAGACGTACAAGCAATATGATATTGAAACGTGGATGCCAAGCCGCAAGCAGTATGGCGAAACCCATTCGGCTTCGAATTTGCATGATTTTCAAGCCAAGCGTGCCAACATCCGTTATCGGGATGAGGAAGGCAAGCTGAAGCATTGCCATACACTTAACAATACGATGGTTGCTTCGCCGCGGATTCTCATTCCATTGCTGGAAAACCATCAAACTGCCGATGGCTCGATTCGCATACCGGAAGCAGTGCGCCCCTATATGAACGGAATTGAGCTGCTTCGCCCTTAGCAAAAGCAGCGATCTGACACAGTGAAACCCGCTCCACAGAAGAACAATAAAGAATGTCTTCAGGAGCGGGTTTTGTGCTTCAATGAAACTTATAAACGCCTATATTTCTCCAGCAAGATCATTGCATTCTATTACAGAGGATGAAGCTGTTCAGCGGCATCCACCGTATGCTTTAGCAAAGTAGCAATCGTTACCGGTCCAACGCCTCCAGGAACTGGCGTAATGGCACTCGCCTGTTGCAAGCAAGCCTCGTATTCAACGTCTCCGACATTGCCCGGGTTGTAGCCGGCATCCAGCACGACAGCCCCTTCCTTGATCCAACTACCGCGAATCAGCTCCGGTCTGCCGACAGCTGCCACTACAATATCCCCTGAACGGACAATGCCTTCAAGTCCTGTTGTTTTCGAGTGACAAATCGTGACTGTCGCATTGCGGTTGAGCAGCATCATCGACACCGGTTTCCCTAGAATCGGACTGCGTCCAACCACAACAGCGTGTTTCCCCTCCACCTCAATGCGGTATGCCTCCAGGATTGCCATAATCGCAGCAGGAGTACAGGATGGGAAGGCCGCTTCATCAAAAGCATTTTGGGCAAAACCCAACATGGTCACACCATCGACATCCTTGGCAATATCAATCGCCTCAAAAGCTGCCCGCTCATCGATTCCTGCCGGAACGGGATGCTGCAGCAAAATGCCATGTATACTCTTATCTTCATTTAAGCCTTTAATTGTATCAAGCAGTTCTTCTGTCGTGGTGTCTTCGGGGAGATGAATTTTGCGGGAAGCAATGCCCAGCCGCTTGCATGCATTGCCCTTCATCCGTACATAAGTATCCGACGCCGGATCATTCCCTACCAAAATCGTTGCCAGGCAAGGTATGATCCCCCGCTCAGCAAGCCTGCTGATTCTGTCCGCCAGGCGCTCCTTGATACTTGCAGCGACGCGTGTTCCGTCTAAAATGGTTTTGTGCGTGTTGTTGCTCATTCGTCATCCTCCCTTTCGTCTTATGAAAACATAAAAAGGCAAGGGGTTTCCCCCTCACCTTTGCCCAGGCGTACGGCTTATGAGCGGTATGCTCCCTCATGGTTCACCATGCTCCGCCAGTTACATACCGATAATATATAGCCAAGATTTTATTATAAATCAGCCGCGGCGTCAACCAGCCAACACTGATTGTTCTCTTACTTTTCATACCATTACTTCTGCCGAGCAAGTCGCTCCACTTCTGACAAAGTCAGCTTTGTCAGACGAGCCACACTTTCCTTGGACATTCCTTCTCTCAGCATTTCCAATGCCACTTCAACTTTTCCTTCCGTATGACCTTCTTTGCGACCTTCTATAATTCCCTCTTTAATTCCCTCTTTAATTCCTTCTTTTAATCCTTCTGCTCTTCCTTCTTCTTTACCACGTGCAATACCGTCAGAAATTAAACTGTTGCGCTCAATAAGCGAGTTCTCACGCGCTTCATACAATTCCTGGACCTCTGCGTCACCACTTAGCCACTCCAGACGTTCTTCCGCTTTTTTGATTGCTGGATCCATGATCATCAGCTCCTTTAGCAACGGTTCGGGAATTCTTCCATCCATAAATAGCAACCACCGGTGAAGAGGATCACTCATATCCTTCTCCACCTTCGTAAATTTGGGCAGCTCGATAAAATGCAGCTCCACATCATCCGTCAGCATATAATTCTCTTCATGATCCTCATATAAATGAAATGTACTATGAAACCGCTCAATTGGCAGCATTATAAAGTCCAATATGTTAATTGTAATTGTCTTTTTCAAAGCATCATAGGCTGCTCCGGCTTTAATGCTCTCCAAGTAGAGCTTGCTGAAATAAAACAACGTCCGCTTCGTCATGTTGCGGTGATCCGTTATCTGCATTTCAATATCAATTTGTACACCATCCATTGTATGTGCACGAATATCCAGCCTGCCCGTATAGCAAACATACGTTCTATTTTCAACAATATATTTAATTTCTTGCGGGGGAATTGTTCTGCGCCATTGAAACGTATGGCCCCCAGTTGCCAATGACCACCTGTGCATTTTCTTTGTATACCCTATCTCAGGTTACACAAGATATCAGATCAATTCCTGTAAGTCGGCGCTGCGACTGCAACCCGAGGCTCTTCGCCCCGAAGTCGCTTTAGCGGAGATAGGGTATACAAGAAAACAGCTAATGCTCCTCTCCCTGATTACCCTGTCCCCCAATGCATACTATAGACTCGAGGCTGTCAAGGACACACGCGCTGCGATTCTCCTCCCCGTTTAATCTGCCATTGCTGCCCCAAGCACAAAACGATAGCGGCCATGGGTCAATCCAATAACAAGCTCAGTCGCGGTTTGTTCATAATGGACAACTCCGGCAACGCTCCCCGCAGCTCCCTCGTTACAATGCTCATCACCCGACCGTTCCCCGCTGCATAACAGATTCCCCGACTCCTTAACCACTATCTTCCCGTCTTTACCAACCGCCGCTGGCAAGGCCACAATCAAATTAGCCTGCACCCCTACAGGCAGCCGCACAACAATACTCGTTGTCCCCTGCTCTTCATCGCGCGCCCATCCTGCAGCCAAATTGCCAAACGGAGTTGTGATCTCCGCTTCCGCGAAGGAAAGTCCTTCAGGCATGTACGGACGAATTTCCACTTTGGCATAACCAGGCGTCACGGGTCGAATGCCTGCCACATACTCCTGCAGCAACCGCGCAGGATAACCGTTCCATGCATGGCTGTGCGACTCGATATCGTCCCAGCCCTCCCACATCGTGCGTGCGCCCTGACTGATCATATACCCCCAACCGGGATACTCCTTTCGGTTAATTAACCGATAGGCTGCCTGCGCATGTCCATGCTCAAACAGCATTCTAAGCAGGGGCAGCGAGAGAACGGTACGGCTCTCCCAGACAGAAGCAGCGGCATACGACGCCAAGGCGGCATGCATGGGCTCCCGGGCAACTCCATAATGCACCGCAAGGGCATTAACACCCTGGTGCATATGCTCTGAACCGAGACAATCAAGATATTTGCCTTGCTTCTTGTTAAATAGCCGTCTGTTAATTTGTACACGCAGCCGATTTGCCGCTGCCTGGTACGCTTTCCCCTCCTGCTTGCGTCCCGTCTTTGCAGCAAGTTTCGCTACAACTGCAGCAGCTTTATACAATTTAATATTTTGCACCGTTAAATAGGCCGAACTATGGTCTACTTCAGGGTAGGGCCAATCGCTAATATGCCAGCCCTTCTCGACCGGCGCCAGACCGATAGCCGGATGGATAATGCCGAGGTAATAATCGACCATCCGTCTCGCCGGCTCATAGTAACGCGCGAGCAGCCGCTTATCCCCGCTGCTTTCATAGAGCTTCCAGAGCAGCGTGCAAAAGTGCAAATCCCACTCCGGGATTTGAATCGCAAAATCCGGGTCGTCCATATTGGAAGGATAAACGAATGGAAAAACGCCCTCCTCCGATTGCCCATCCGCAAAATCGCTAAGTACCTTCTCCACTGCGTGATAGCCGGCATCAAAGTTATAAAGCAGCGTTTCCGCCTGTAAATCCGAGTCGGCCAAATACTGCGCCTGTTCACGATGCGGACAGTCGGTAAGTTGGCCAAGCGCATTGTTCGTTTGTGTGCGAATGCAGGCATCATACATGTCGTTAAGCAATTGATCCGAACTGCGAAACCGTCCAACCTGCTCCAGAGCCGTGTGAGCGGAAGCGATGCGGAGATGCTCGCCTGGAATAATCGGATCGGGATAGCCGTTCACTTCCACATAGCGAAAGGCTTTATATGAAAAATCGGGCTGCCACGCTTCCCGCTCGTCGCCCCGCATTGTGTATTCATCATAGTAGTGCTCCGACTGTTCATTGCATACGTTATGCTTCACCAAACCCTGCTCATCCAAATCTTCGGAATAGCGCAACCTCACCGTCAATCCAGCGATGCCAGGCAGCGTAATCGAGGGCCAGCCTGAGACAACTCTGCCTGCATCAAACAACTGCGCATCGGATGCCTCTGGCGATGAGAGCTTCGTTGGAACCATGTACGTTTCAATTCGACCTTCCGGCAGCGGCTGCCACTTCATCGGATATGCATCACATCCAATCCCGCCTGCAACTGCAGGCGTACAGTTATCCCCCGCATAGCCAGGATAGAGCCAATCCGATCCCGCTATGCGCGCATCAACCTGTTCAATTGCAGAAATCCGGCGGCGCTGCTGATAAGGGGTGCCAACTGTATGCGGCATTTGCACAAGCGACTGCCAGCTGCTGTCTGACTTGAACGTCTGAGAAGTCCCGTCCGCATAGTCCACTTCGAGCTGCAAACGAAACCCCGGCTTGCCATCGACATAGTTTTGTCCGCCTCCTCCGAGGTAGTGCGCCGCGGCAGCCAACGTATTTTCCCCATTCATCAGCATTGTTGTCACATCATAGGCTGCATAATATTTTGTTTTCTGCGGGTTGGTCGGTGCCGGTGTTCCCCAACCGCCAATCCGTTGTCCATTAAGAAACAACTGCATCGTGTTATGAGCAGAAACGAATATTTTTGCATATGCTGCGGGGCCTTTGACTTCAATCGCTTTTCGCAAGTAGGCAAAATCGTTGACGACCACCTCCCCCGACCGCCAAATCCACTCTGCCTGCCAATCTTGAGCGCACAGTCCCGTATCAAAGTATGCCGGGTCCGATATCGTCCGTTGTCCAGTCGAATCCCACACTGACACCTGCCACCAAAATCTTGATCGACCGCGCAGCGTTGGGCCGGTATAATCCATATATTGCGCGCTGCCTCTGCGTTTGCCGCTGTTCCACACGTCCGCACGCACCGCCTGTAAAGCCGCCTCGCTGGTTGCGATTCGAACTTGTGAAGCAGCAGGTGCAATCCCGCGTTCTGGGCTCGTCAACTGCCAGGAAAATCGTACCTCCTCACCATCCACCCCCAGCGGCGCGTCCAAATAATTTACCTGCAGCCGTCCACCCCGCAGGTTCCCCTGCTGCAGATTGCCATCGTTCTGCTTATTGCCGTTACTCTGTTCCATACGCGACACCTCCCGTTTATACCTGACCTGTCCAGCCAATTCCTGATCATATACTGGAAGCATACGCGCTAGTGAGGTGTGTTAAAAGGGGGGATCATGATATATTTATAGGGCAATGACATCATTTGGAGGTGGGATGGTGAGTGAAAACTTTCGCCTTACCGGCAGCTTCTATTGGACGACCGAATTTCCGCTCTGCATTACCCGTGAACGGGAATACTTTACCCTGCCGCTGCATGCGCATGACTTTATCGAAATCAATTATGTCGCGGAAGGCCGGGGCTTTCATTATATAGGGGACAAGCGTTTTGAAGTCAGCCGCGGAGACTTATTTATCATTCCAATCGGAACGCCCCATGTATTCCGTCCGACATCTCCTCAGTCCAAAGATGAACTGATCGTATACAACTGCCTGTTCAATCCTGATCTGCTTGAGCGGCTTGACACCCTTCCTGGCTACCCTGCAGGGATCGCTAAAATATTTACCGGAGAACATGGGCTGTATCATCACTACAATGATCATAACGATGAAATCCGGCAGTTGATGGGCAAGTTATTCAGTGAATACGCGCTGCAGTTGCCTGGATTTCAAGCAGCTCTGATCGGAATGCTGCTTCAATTGATCACCATCCTTGATCGACATTGCAGTCATCTAGAGCCATTTCCCACTGCCTCTCCACAGCTGGCCGCTGTGTTTAAGCATATTGCGCTGCATTTGCACGAGCCGCTCGCCTTAAGAGCGTTGGCCGGACTGCTGCCGGTCAGCACCAGCCATTTCCAGCGTTTGTTCAAGCATGCGACAGGGCAATCGCTGACCGAATACATTCAAAACCAGCGTATTGCCAAGAGCTGCGAGCTGCTGCTGCGCACTTCGCTGTCGGTACGCGAGATCGCAGCGGCTGTCGGTTACAAGGATATGAAATTTTTTCATGCGCTGTTCAAGAAGAAAACCGGACTTACCCCTTACCGTTTCAAGCAAAATAAACAATAAGCCCTCCTTCGAAAGCTCGCAAGCTTTCAAAAGAGGGCTTGATTCGTTACTGCTAACGCAGTTCAATCGTAATTTCCAGCAGTACGGCGCCATCCGTACCGATCGTTTGATAGCTGGCGCTATACGAAGCAATGGATGACGACAATGCAGTCATTGCCGTCTTCAAATCCTTCTCTACCTGCTTGCCGCGCAAATAACGCACGGTGAATTTCTTCTCCTTCGCCTTGACAGCCTCGCTGATGCGCTGCTTCAACTGCTGAGCCGTCGCAACAGTGTGTTCCGGCTTGAGCCACACGATACCCAACTGCTTCTCCAAATTCCGGTAAAACGGTACACGGGACGCTTCTGATGGGCGTGCAATTAATTTGGCAAGTGTATCCTGATAATCCGTTGCAGCCTTCGGGTAGCTGCGCGTCCATTTATGGTCGGCCCGCATCTGGGCGTCTGTCTTCAAATAGTAGCCGTAGGATGCCTTTTTCCCCTGATCGGGCACCGGGTCATCCCATGTGACATCCAAATGGTACCAGTTCCCATTCAAATTAACCAGATTCCAGGCATGATCTCCTGACGCTACCGTGCCTTCAATAATCCGGCCGGTGATCCCTGCCTCCTCCAACATTTTATGAGTGAGCAGCGCATAACCCTGACAGACCGCTTTCCCGTCAATCAGCGCCTCATAGGCGGTATACCGCTTTAAGGAAGTATCGTAAGCGACATTAAAGACGATCCAATCATGGATGGCTTTGACTTTCTGATGATCATTCATTCCCGGTTTGATCAGGCTCTTCACCTTTTGCTTCACCAGAAGATCAACCTTGGCCGTCTGCTCCGGGGTTTCCCGATAGGCAACCGTCAGCTTGATCTTGGCAGAATTGCTCCAGCTGCGGATGGAATATAAGTAAGAATCGACTATATACGCTGTATAATCATCCACCGCAATCGCTTGCTTGATAACATCCGGCAGCTTCTTCGACAACTCTTTGCCGTCACCGCTGTAGGTTACCGTGAACTCCTCTTCTCGACCTTGAACTTTCTTGGCAATTATATTTTCCAATTGTGCGAGGTTTGAAACCTTCTGAGAATCCGCATACACAGGCAACCACTCCGACTCACTAAACACCCCTGCGGCAATAACTATCGTTAGCAAAACAACTAGCGCAAGCAACTTTCTCAACTAATCAACCCCCTGTCTCAGTTATATTATATCGAATGAGCCCGTGCTGGTAAATCTTTTGCTTACCAAACTGGCAAAAGGTCACCGCTGCACCGTCCAAGTATTAGGGAACAGCCGTTCAAATGACATAGGTTGCGCTCGCCTTTGTAACATTTGAATTCATCTTGTAATCATTTTGTAATGTAAGCCTAAGGTTACATTCATCTTCCCCCTCTATACTGTTTGTATGACCCCCCTTTATAAAATATATTTCTTTTATGCCTGCGGCAGCTGCCGCAGGCATCTTTGTTTTCTCAGGCAGAACGAAAGACGCGGTTGGTCCTTGCTTGCGGTACAAAACAGGACAGCCCCCCGAGGAGCTGCCCTATTTTTTTACTATCGGTTATGTGTTCAAACTTACTTGAATGAAGCGGACCCAAGCACTTTGCTGATCTCTTGCGCAGATGCTTCGTCCATTGATGTGCTAATCATATTGAAAGAATAACCTTTGATGATGCTGGAATAGTATTTTTGCTCTACCAAAGTCTCACCGTTGTCAATGGACGCTTCAAGCAGGTAAAACTCTTTGCCGCCCAGTGTTTCTTTTTTAATATCCTTGAATTCATAAGGACCCATTTGCTCAAGCAATTTTTTGGCGGAATTCAGATAGTCTTCACCGGTTTTAATCCCTTGCAGCTTGCTTACTTTTTCAGCATTGACGATCAAGGAAGGATTCAGCACAGCTTCATCCAGCGGGAATTGGGAAATCATAAGAAGATTCAACGTTTGCAGCTGAGAGTAATCATATTGCTTTTTCTTCTTCTCATCGCCGTCAGTAGCCAGGTCCTTGCCAAGATCAGCAAGCTCATTCACCGTTTCATCATCTTGAACGATCCATTCTTGCGGAATATTAACGCTCATACCAAAGTATTCGTTTGTATAAGTGCCATTTGCTACTGTACCCAAATCCACATTTGTGTGCTTCGTTCCGCATGCTGTAACGAGCAGCAGCATAACCAACATAACCCCAGACCATACAACCAGTTTATTTCTAGACATAAGTAAAAACCCCTCCTGAATTATTCTCTCTTCGAAAATGTTGTAGTTTTATGAACACCTTAACTAGTCTAGCATGTTTTTCCGCTATGGCTACCTATAGCTTTCTATAGGTGCTGATCGTCACCAAAAAAACATGCGGCTTGCCTTGGAAACTGCCTCTGCGCTGGACTGCACGCCAAACTTGTCAAAAATCACTTTTTTGTGATGATTGACAGTGCACTCTTTGATTTTCAGTTTTGATGCAATCGATTTGATTGTGTTGCCCTGCGCAATTAATTTGAGCACAAGCAGTTGCCGATCAGTGAGCTGCACTGCGCGGGAACTTTTGGGCTGCTGATCCGTCTCCTTGACAGCATAATTCATCAACAGCTCTGGCAGCAGCTTGGCAATGGCGATCAGTTCGCTCCGCATATGACCGTCAATTGTTGATACATCAAGATAGCCAATGTTGGTGCCGCTTGCTGTAATCGGTGTGGAGAAGCAGTGCCAGGTTTTAAAAATCGGATTTTCATGCTGCTCCGGATTCAGATAGACAGACCCTCTAGTGGACATCGCCCGAGAAATCGCATTAATGCCGCAGCTCTGCTCCGTAAAGTACATTCCCAGTCTGATGGGCGAATTTCTAATTGTCTGTTCCAGATTGTTGCTGTAATCCATTGCCAGCAATGCCCCGCGGGCATCGGTCAGCAAAAACAAAAAGGTGCCCGTCAAGTAATTTTTAATACTGGCAATGCGTTTTGAAAATATGGTAATGAGCGCTTTATTCTGTTCGCACACTTGTTTGAAATGGTCTGGCGCTGCGAACAGCGTCGGAAAGCTGGCGCTGCTCGCGCCCCCTGCCCACTGCGTATGCATAGCCTGTGTATTGCCTGTCATAAAAGGTAAATCCCCCTAACTTCCACCTGCTGTGTCTTGTTCATACAGTATTTATTCATTATCGGTTAAATGAATTGCAAACATAAGATGTCTTTTGAATCAATTCAACAGGATATTTATCGCAGCAGCTGCCGAACCGATGCCAATCCCCATCCTTTTTTTTGGCTGAAATAGCTGTCGACAATAGCATGTATGGATTAGGTGACAAAAATGTAAGCTTATCCAAGCAGATGTAAGGTTAATCGATGGGTCTAATCCACTTATGCCCCCTATAATTGGAAACGTCATATTTAAACAAATGATTGCGGAGGTAAGCTATGACTGTATTAAAGACCGAACAAACTCGAATGGATATCATTGATGTAATCAGAGGCTTGGCCTTGTTAGGTGTGTTTATTGTCAATATGCGCTTCTTCAACGCTTCCTATCTTGCTATTGTCATGCAAATGGAGCTATGGAACAGCATGTGGAATCAGCTTGTGAACAAGTTGGTGGAGCTGTTCGTCATCGGAAAATTTATTTCCATCTTTTCCTTTCTGTTCGGGTTCGGAATGGTCATCATGATGGAGCGAACTGTGGCCAAGGGCAAGCGGTTTGCCCCGCTCTACTTGAGAAGAATGCTTGCTTTGCTCCTTTTCGGACTGCTTCACGGCCTCATGATCTGGTACGGAGATATCTTATTCCATTACGCGCTGCTTGGCTGCCTGCTGTTGTTGTTCAGCAAACGCAAGCCCGCAACATTACTGATCTGGTCCTTGGCGTTGCTCTCACTTTTGCCGCTTTTCACACTGATCATCGGCACCTCGGGTATGGGGGAAATGAGTCCGGAACAGACGCAGTACTTGTCCCAGGCCATCGAAGCAGAGACACAAATTTACAGCCAAGGCAGCTTCGCAGCCATCCTTGAACTTCGGATTTCCCATTGGATCAGCGGAGTGTTTAACCAGCTTCTCTTTTATCCGCATTTGCTCGGGATGTTTTTGCTTGGGGGCTATTTTGCCAAGAAGAAAATTCTTCATCCCGCCTCTGGCAATGAGAAGCTTATTCGCAGACTTTGCGGTTGGACACTGCCCGCATACTGTCTGCTTCTGCTAACGGTTCATCTTGGGGATGAGCGCTGGTCGAATATGGCGATGTTGCCGTCTTGGCTGGTTGGGGCAGTCTTCTATATTACCTTGCTGGCCGTACTGTTCCAAAAGCCGGGCTGGCATCGCCTGCTTATGCCATTTTCCTATGTGGGGCGCATGGCATTTACCAATTATTTGATGCAATCGGTCGTATGCTCGCTGATTTTTTACGGCTATGGACTAGGCTTTTTTGGAAAAGCCGATTATGTGGCTGGCTTGTTGATTACCATTGTTATTTTTGGCCTGCAAGTCGTGTGCAGCAAGCTGTGGCTGAGTCATTTCCGGATGGGGCCGCTGGAATGGGTTTGGAGAAGATTTACTTACTGGGGAAAAGGAGCCGATGGAGGACAGCAAAACGAGCAGCAAGTTACTATGTAGCAATCCATGGAGGAATAGCCGATCAGACATTAATAACCGGCTATAAACCATAAATGCAATACAACCGGTAACGTCCAAACTGCATCAACTTATGCATCAGGGCGCTGACCGGTTGTATTAAAATCGTAAGCGGCTTTCATCAGACTGGAGCGAAGCAGTGCTTCTTTCAGAGCCTGTTTCTTTCAGAGCCTACTTCTCCAGGTGAGTGCTCAGAAAAGGAATAACATGGCTCCAAAACTGCGGATCGCCATCCGAAGCGCTATGCCCTGCTGATTGTACATACAAATGCTCGACAGCCACCTGCTGAACAAGCTCGCGCAAATCATCGGGCGGAATAAAGTTGTCGTTAAGCGAATGGACCATATAAACCGGCACCTGCCTGCCGCTGTTGTTCCGCGCCAAGATAGCAGGAATATCTGCTGCCCGCCTCTCTGACCGATCAATTCCGGCACGACGGAACCACACCATCGGAATTAACGTGGCGAGCGGAAAGCCAGGAAGCTTCTTCCGTTTCAGTTCTGCCTTCACCATCGTATCGATACGGAGCGGAGAGGAGTCGGTCACAATCGCCCGAACCGGCAGTCCCTTATCCAATGCCAGCAAGGCGCCATAGCCTCCGAGCGAGTGACCAAGCACCGCGATCCGCTCCGGATCGACAGCAGGCTGGCCGCGCAAATAATCCACAGCGGCTCTCACATCATCGCGAAACATCAGTCCCGAAGGCGCATGGATCGCTTCGCTATCGCCATGGCTCCGAGCATCGTACAGAAGAACTGCGTAGCCTTGTGCAAACAGTGGCCCAACGTAGCGCAGCACACGCGAGCGATTCGATCCCCAGCCGTGCGCAACGACGACTGCCGCACACTGATTCGCGCCCTGCGGAATCGCCAGCCAACCGTGCAGCTTGGATTGCTGGCTCGCAAAAGCAATTTCCTCATAAGGCATTTCCGGCACCGCCTCATTCGGCAGCCAACGGGGCTTTTGACTGATGGTTCCTACTTTCCACACAGCCGCAGCAGCAGCTGCTGCTGCTGTGGCGGCAACTGCCCCCGCCGCAATTAACCACGCATTACGCTTCATCAGAATCACTCGCTCCCTTCGCACATTACTGGCATACGATAAGACTCTTCAGACGGGCTGCATACATGTTCGGTACGGTGAATTGCCAAAGAGAAAAAAATTAAGACGGCTTAGCCGATTCCTATCCTCTTACCGCATTAACAAATTGTTGGGCATGAGCTGTCAATCGATCAAATTCTCCGTTGCGAACCCACTCCATATTGATCAGCTTGCTGCCCATGCCAACCCCGCATGCGCCCGCTTTGAAATAAGATTGGATATTGTCCAAATCAACTCCGCCTGTCGCGATCATCGGTATCGAATCCAGCGGCGCGCGAATTTCAGCTAAATACTTATATCCCAGCGTCGCCAGCGGGAACACCTTAACCGCATCAGCCCCCGCCTTCCAGGCATTGACGATTTCAGTCGGCGTCATTGCCCCTGGCCATACCGATATCCCCTGGTTCACGGCATAATCAATCACTTGCTCATCCACATTAGGGGAGATCAGAAACTGTGCTCCAGCCGCAACCGCTTCCTTCGCCATTCCCAGATCAAGAACAGTTCCGGCGCCAATGGCTGCCTGCTCACTAAATTTTTCCCGCCATCTCGCAATGATATGCACTGCGCCAGGCGTATTCATCGTCACTTCCATCATTCTCACGCCACCATTAATCAGCGCTTGAGCCGCAGAGTCGGCATGATGATCTTCTATGTTTCTAAAAATTGCGACAATCTTTTCTTCCAGCAGTCTATCCAGCATCTTGCTCATGTTTGCCACCCTCGTTTCTTTCCTGTTCTAATCTCATTGTAAACCAACAACCTGAGCCGGAACAAGGTCATTCATCCCTAATTGGGACATACCGCTGCACCGCACACGCCATAGGCTTCTGCCGCATACAATACAGCATGGCAAACGCCCGGGTACAGACACCGCAGACGAATACATCACCTGCTGCGTACTGCCGCCAAGGGGCAGTGAATCTAGGAGGGTACAACGAAATGCGCTATTCCAGGAGCATACCCGATTTCTCGATGAAAAGTGGGGGCTGCGGCTGCAGCGGTCCCCGAACATCAACATCATCCGCACCGGAGCAGCGGTCGCTGCTGTTTCCGCCCGGTCAAGGGCCGGGGCCTTTCCCGCCACCACCGGGGCCGGGGCCTTTTCCGCCACCACCGGGGCCGGGGCCTTTCCCGCCACCTCCAGGGCCGGGGCCTTTCCCGCCACCACCGGGGCCGGGGCCTTTCCCGCCTCCTCCAGGGCCGGGGCCTTTCCCGCCACCTCCAGGGCCGGGGCCTTTCCCGCCTCCTCCAGGGCCGGGACCTTTTCCGCCACCACCAGGGCCGGGACCTTTCCCGCCTCCTCCAGGGCCGGGACCTTTCCCGCCACCTCCAGGGCCGGGGCCTTTCCCGCCACCACCAGGGCCGGGGCCTTTCCCGCCACCACCAGGGCCGGGGCCTTTCCCGCCACCACCATGGCCGGGGCCTTTTCCGCCACCACCGGGGCCGGGGCCTGGGGTAAACTACGTTACTGTAGTAATTAATGGAGGACGGTTTTATCCATTTGTTACACGGCCCTATTACGTCCGCTTCCGTCCCGGATTGACGATCTATCAAGCTTTGGCAGAAACCGGCGCCGTACAATTTACACAAACCGGCCAAATCATCGTTGTTAGCGGTGTTTATATCGGAATCGGCGGCGCAAGCTATGTATTGCGGCTGAATGGCACGACGATTCCTTCCCAGTTGCTTTTCTGGCCACTGCGCCGCGGGGATACCGTCGAAATTGCCCTGTTTGCAGCAGGCCCGCGCCAAGAGGCGTTCTCCTCCAGCAACGAGGAGTAACCACTGTACGGCAACAACGCTGTCTCACTGATGAGGCAGCGTTTTTTGCAATGAGCGGGATCGCTGCTTTGCGATTGTCATCATTTGATTTCAACAGCTTTTAGAAAATGGTCACTACCACAGGTAAACATTGAGGCGTCAAACTGTTGTTGGCCAACCTTGACTATTCGACAGGAAAATCTTGTGGCGGGAAATACGCTCCAGAGCTGCTTTCCGATCCCTTATGCCGGCGATATTCGCTGTGTTTGAGCCTTTTATAGAAAGAACAGCGTGCACACGCTCCATTTCATTGATCAGCGCGTCCCGAGTGAGCCATTTTTGCAAAGGGGAGATGGCTTTATTGTCTTCCCCTTGAGCGAGCTTCGTCACTCGGCATGCCTGTTAATCTGTATGATACAGAATCGTTGAAATCATCACCAAATGACCCATTCTATATGATTTTTCATATAGAATCGTTAAAATCATCACCAAATGACCAATTCTATATGATATTTCATACAGAATCGTTGAAATCATCGCCGGGATGACCAATTCTATATGATATTTCATATAGAATCGTAAAAATCATTACCGGATGACCAATTCTATACGATTTTTCTGTGAAAAGACGATTCATTAGTTAAACTTATAGACCGCTGACGATATCATCAAGCCTGTGCCCATTCCCCAGTTGCTCGCTTATCTGTTGCTGAAGCTTCCAGCTCTTGAATAAAGCTGCTCAATCTTGCATCATGTTCATATTCCGAGAAGTCTGCACGGAGACGGTCCGTTATCCCTTGACAGGCATGGTGGGCAGCATTATTAGACATCCATCCTTGTTGGTCATCCATAAACCTGACATCTGCCAAAGCATAAGACGAACTCAGATCAAAACGAACCGCATAATATAATATACACATTTTTTAATGCTGCCCCATAATCTGGGGGCAACAGCGTCCCTCCGGCCGAGCCTTTATCGCAGCGTTGGCTTTTTCACCACTCTTCTAAAAGCTGCGAAAAATGAAAAACCATTGAATCGGGTGCTTTACACACTTGTCAGATTCAATGGTTTTTTTGCTAGCTTAGTTAAAGCTAGGCTTCGATTTATCCGTTTGATTGCGGTTAACTTCCTCGAGAATGGTACTGCCTCCTGCTTTCAGCCAAAGATCAACCTGTTTGTTCCAATCATCTTTCGTCAGCTTGTAATTGATAGGCAGTCCGCTTATAACGGTATTCATAAAATCTTCATGAAGCTTCGAGCCAATTTCAAGATCTGTAGCACTTAGAATAAATTTATTGCGATAATCCGGGTATTTATTTGCTGAATATTCCTCATATTTTTGCTTGTACAAATCGTATACATCAGATACGCCCAAGTTTTCCATCCAGTCCTTGTTGTATTCCCAATCTACTACGCCTGTATCGCTAAACGGCATTAACGTCCAGAAAGGCTCCATTTGCGGACGCTTGTATTCATCAGGCATTTGGTCTTCGGGGAACAGTATTTTTCTGCCATCTTTAACTTCATAGTTCTTCCCCTCAATACCATACTTCATCATGTCATGGCCTTCAGTGAGCTGCCATGCCAAGTAGCGGAAAATGCCATCTGGATCTTTGGCTTTCGCAGAAATATAGAAACCTCTGTCAATCGGAAGGACTGTTCTTACCCCTCCCTTATCTCCATAGGGTCCAACAAGCGGAGAAATGATTCCTACTTTGGCATCCGGATCTGTCTTTTTGATTTCGTTAACAATCGTAGGGTAGCTATTGTAATGCGAGATGAGAATGACACTGTTGCCTGCTTTGAATTTGTCCTCTGATTTATGCGAGTTAGGGCTTACAAGAAAATCGGGATCAATCAGTCCTTCTTTTGTCAGCTTCTGTACCCACAAGAAAAACTCAAGTTGTTTTGGATTTTGAAAATGCGGCTGCAGCCAGTTCGGATCATCTGGCGATGGTTCCCAACCATTTAAGCTTGTACCAAATGAAGTGGCCAACTCCTTTAATGTCCACATATCAGATGCGGTTATTGGCACCTTCTTTTCTCCGTCGACCGTACTATTTTTAATTTTCTTCAGCACCTCTTCAAGCTCGGCCGTTGTTGCAGGCTCCTCAATGCCCAGCTCTTCAAACCAATCTTGACGATAGTACATCATAAATTGAACGTCAGGATTAAGTGTATTAGGCAAGAAATAGATATTGCCCTCTTCATCCTTCAACCATTCCCATAGCCTTTCTGGAACGGCCTCCCTCACCACAGGGTATTTGTCGAGATACTCATTGATCGGGAGAAAGGCTCCTGCATCTTGTGTTTGCTTAAAGAAAGCGTCACTTGGGCCTGAACCCCAAACGACATCAGGTACCGTGCCAGAACCGATAATGGTTTTGACTTTTGTGTTGTAATCGGTGACAGGTACAATTTGTATATCAATTTCAACATTTGCTTTTTGGAATAATTCCTTCTCGAATGGCCCGCCCTTTTGATAGGTTGCCGGACCCCATACCGGCTTCAAATACGTGAACTTGGTCGCCTGCCCGTCGCTTTCCCCCTGCTGGCCGGGTGCTTGTCCGTCATTGCCTGACTTGGAGCAGCCTGCCACTACGGAAATAATCATCAGTACCGTCAGCAGCAGCATCGATAGCTTCTTCATTTCTAAATCCCCCTATTAATCGTTTATGATAACCCCATTTGGGATAATCAGAGATCCATGGACCTAGCCTTTTACAGAACCAATCATTATCCCTTTAACAAAGTATTTTTGTAAAAACGGATAGCATAGCATGATCGGCACGACAGCAAAAATAATCGCAGCTGCTTTTATATTCTCAGGCGTAACGACGACTTTGGATGGGTCCATCGACTGTGGAATCGCACCCATATTCATCATGTTCTGGTCAATGATGATGGAACGCAATACAACTTGAAGCGGCCATTTGGTATTATCGTTAATAAAAATCAAGCCGTTGAAATAATCGTTCCAGTGACCTACCGCATAGAATAACCCCACGGTTGCTAGTACAGGCTTAGATAGCGGCAAGATGATCTTCCATAGTGTCGTTAATTCACTCGCCCCGTCTATAGAGGCGGACTCTTCAATCCCCTCGGGGATCGACCAAAAAAAGTTTCGCATTAAAATGAAGTTGAATGGCGAGACGAGTCCGCCTAGAATGAGCACCCATAAAGAATCAATCAAGCCTATATTTTTTAGCAAAATGTAATAAGGAATTAAACCGGCCCCTATTAACATGGGCAATATAATAACCCACGTAAAAAAGGTGTAGCCCGGAACATTGGGCTTGGACAATCCATAGGCTGCAAATGCGGTAAACATGAGATTAAAAAAGGTGCCGACTGCAGTAATCAAAACCGTAATTAAAAAGGAACGTGTCAGAATTGGCGTACTAAAAATGTATTCATAAGCGCTAAGTGTAAATTGCTGCGGGATCAGCATCATAGGATTCAGCCGGATTTGCGATGCTTCACTAAATGAAATGGCAAGCACATTTAGAATGGGAATAAAGGTAATTAAACCCAATACAAACAAGACCAAGTAAATGATTGCTTGTGCCCACCAAGGATTTTGTGTGCCTAAGGCGCTTCTACGTTTATTCAATATTTTGCTTGTCGTCACTTCTGCTGCTCCATTCATTACCACAATGATCTCCCTTCCCATTTTCTTACCATCGAATTCGCTGAAATAATAAGCACACAGCTCACTACGCCTTTGAAAATACCAACCGCAGTAGCAATAGAGTAATCGGTGGATTGAATACCGACACGATAAACGTAAGTATCGATAATGTCAGCTACTTCATAGACCGCCGGATTATATAAGTTAAATACCTGGTCAAAACCGGCATCCAAAATACTTGCAAGATTTAATACGAACATGAGTATAATGATTGGCCTCATGCCTGGCAGCGTAATATGCCATATTTGTCGCAGCCGTTTGGCGCCATCCACTCTAGCAGCTTCGTATAGCTCCTGATCAATACCAGAGATGGCTGCCAGATAAATAATCGCTCCCCAGCCAAACTCCTTAATAATACCCGTTATGATGAGCATCGGACGGAATAGTTCCGTATCTGTCAGGAAATTCAATGGCTGCATACCTAAATTAACAAGAATCGTATTAATTATCCCTGTTGGGCCGACGAAATTAACTACGATGCCTGCAAACACAACCCACGATAAGAAGTGAGGAAAATAGGTAACCGTCTGAATTGTTTTCTTGAACAATTGATTTTTCACTTCATTGAGCAAGATAGCAAACAAAATGGGAATAGGAAAACCGAATATAAGTGCGTAGGTATGTATTAAGACGGTATTTTTTAAGACAGTCAGAAATTTTTCGGATGAAAAAATATACCGAAAATTATCTAAACCCACCCATGGACTATCCCATATTCCCTGGAAGGCCATATATTTTTTAAATGCAATCGTTAGACCGTAAAAGGGAACATAGGAAAAGATAATAAAATAAATGATGGCCGGAATAAATAATAGATACATGAACTTGTATCTTTTAATATTCGACAGCAATGGTGAAGACAACTTCGTTGAGCGATGCTCCGCACGTACACTTGCCAAAATAGTCACCTCTTAAGTACGAAAGTGTAAACCATAATAAAGTTAAGAATGATGCTTTAAAACATGTCATAAATAAGATCGCTCACGAAAATGAATAAAACGGTTTCAATTATTCAAAAAGTAAGCGCACTCATTGCAATCAATATGTAATATTGATGTTGATCTCGATGAAAAGGCTACCGGCAATAAGTGACTAATTGTGGATCAGTCCCCTGTAAAACAAGCTTCCCCCTTCAAAAGCATTACTCCATTTTATACACATCCTTTTTAGTTGTATATTTGAATCATTACATATTTACATGTAATTTTATTGACATATTGATACTATCATCGACATTTGAATACGTCAATAACAACTTTACAACAAGTTAAATAAATTGTATATTTGTTATATAAATAAATGGAGGTTAACATTACTTGACAAATAAAAATAAACGTATCCCTCACTACTTACAAATTCGATCTTTTATTACGGATCAAATTGACAAGCATATTCTTCAAGCAGGGGACCGTCTACCTTCCGAAAATGATCTTGCAGCAAAATTCGGTGTCAGTCGCATTACCGTAAAAAATGCGCTGGATTCCTTAGTCAAGCTGGGCACTATTCATCGGATTCAAGGTAAAGGGAGTTTCGTATCAAGCAAACAAGGCGTGCCGATTCTTTATGAGAAGAAGAGCACCTCACTTCCGCTCATCTACTACATCGTCCCATCCATGGAAAATTCATTTACCGCACGTCTGCTTAAAGGAGTAGAAAAAGAACTTTCACTTTCAAACTACAAAGTTATTTTTTCAACTACGAATGGGTGCCAGGAAAGAGAAAAAGAGCTGATTCGCGATGCGCTGCAGCTTGGCGTGCAGGGAATATTGGTGTTTCCGGTAGATGGGGAAAAATACAACGAAGAAATTTTCCAGTTATCGCTCTCGGGCTTTCCAATTGTGCTGATTGACCGTGATTTGGTCGGGTTATCGGTGCATTGCGTATGCTCGGATCACTTCGGCGGTGCTTATCAGGCTACCCGGCATCTCATCGAGCTTGGACATCAAAATATCGGTTTTTTATCATTCAGTGCGCCTGCTACAGCTAGTAAAGAAGAAAGAATTAGCGGTTATGAGAAGGCGCTGGCCGAGGCCCGCTTGCCGATTATGCATCAACATCGACAACAGTTCAAAAACGTCCAGGATATCGTCGTTTTTCTCGAAAAGCATCCGGAGATTACGGCTATTTTCGCTGAAAATGCGGGAACAGGACAAATCTTGTACAAAGCCGCCAAGATCATGGGCATTTCAATTCCGGAGGAACTATCCGTTATTTTCTTTGATGATTTTGAGTACCCCAATTTAGCCGAGACCCCGCCATCTATCGTGCTGCAGCAAGTGGAGGGAATTGGGTCAGAGTCCGCCAAGCTCCTATTGTCCATCATTAATAACCCGACCCAAGAAAAACAAAAAATATTACTCCCAACGGAACTGTTGCTTCGAAGCTCAACCGCACCACCATCACGCAAAAATAACAATTGATTTATGGCTCTACCTAAAAATCAGTGCTTGACGAGACTCGGATGTGCTGCTGCGGGTTCGCAGAGTGTTTTCAATCGCCATTCAAAGCCGGATTTCTTATGCTAATTTTTAAAAGGTTGAAATCCGGCTTTAAAAAGCGACCACTTCGTTTTTCCAACATCCCTGCAACCCTTCGCTGCCTTTCTCGCAGCCGTCAAGCACTGATTTTGGTTTTGAGCCTGATTTATTGCCTTAAATTCTCAGGTTGCGCATGCGAAGGAACTGGTAACGATGGCAATAAAAGATGCCGGATTGGCACCGACTCATGCAAAGCCCGTTATTGGGGCGATACTTTGCATGGGCGGGACGTTACTTAAAATTGACATCGCCCTTATAAGCAATCATCGTTTCTATATAAGTTGAACTAAAGATTAGAAAACTTTGGTAAGCAGCCCGAGTCGACGGTGCCAAGGAAGGCTAAATTTTCTTTAAGGTCATTCTGCCTCAGTTAAAGTAATCGCCATTGCCTTGAATGCTTCATTCAAACACCATTATTTGACCGAACCTGTCATGCCCGCCACAAAATGCTTTTGCATCAGGAAGAACACAATTGCCGTAGGCAATGTAGCAATGAGAATGACCGTCATGATGACGCCGTAATCAGGCGAATAGCTGGAGCCCAGATTGGAGATGAGCAATGGAATCGTCCGCTTCTCCGGGGATTGCAGCACCACGAGCGGCCACAGGTAGTTGTTCCAGCTTGACATGAACGTAATGATTGCCGCGGCTGCATAGCTTGTCTTCATGGTTGGCACATAGATCCGGAAGAAAACTCCCAGCTCCGACAGCCCATCCATTCGTCCCGCCTCCAGCATGTCCTTTGGAAACATCTTCGTGCTCTGGCGGAAGAAGAAGATCAGGAACGCCGTGGTTATTGTAGGCAGCACAACGGCCGTCATCGTGTCGATGCCGAGGAACGGCACCGTCTGGGAGATGCTGCCGAACATCCGGAACAGGGGAACCATGATCGCTGCAAAAGGAATCATCATCGACAGCAGCAGGATGCTGAATACTCTGTCCTTGGCCTTCGAACGGAAGATTGCAAACCCGTAGCCAGCCAGTGAAGCGATCAGCAGCGACAGCAGTGTCGTTGTAATCGAAATTTTGGCAGAGTTCAGCAGCGCCGGCACCAGATCGATATTATCCAGCACCTTGTTCAGATTTTCGCCCAAATACGGCCCTGGCAGCAGCTTCCCTTGTGTAACGTCTACCGAACGGTTCGTCGAGCTGACGATCATCCACAAAAATGGCGCAATCGATATGAATGCGGCAGCGCTCAAAAACAGATACATCAGGCCACGCTTCAGCTTCGTCATTTTTTATCACCTGCCAATTTAAACTGAAGAACGGAGAAGATGACGATCAGAATCACAATCGCATAAGACACGGTCGCAGCGTAGCCAAAGTCCGGTGTATATCTGAAGGACAAGTTATAAATGTACTGCGACATCGTCATTGTGGAGTTGCCTGGTCCGCCCTTCGTAATGTTCATTACCTCGTCGAACAATTGCAATGTTCCGATGGTTGAGGTAATGGATGTGAACAAAATAATCGGCTTCAGCAGCGGTACCGTAATGCTTGTAAACTGCTTAAACGAGGATGCGCCGTCAATTCGGGCCGCCTCATAGATCGAGTTGTCGATATTCTGCAGCGCAGATAAGTAGAAAATCATATTATAGCCGGTCCAGCGCCAAGTAATCGCGATAATAATCGTCACTTTCGCCCAGAAAGGATCACTGATCCACTGAATCGGAGCGTTGATCAAGTTCACCTTAAGGAGCAGCAGATTCACAAGGCCCTCTGAGCCAAACAAATACTTGAAAATGACGGAGTATGCGACCAGGGATGTAACGGCAGGCAGGAAGATCGCCGTCCGAAAGAAACCTTTAAACTTCAGCTTTTTGTCATTCAGCAGCACTGAAATAAAGATCGCCAGCAAAATCATGATTGGAACTTGGATAATTAAAAACAAAAAGGTATTGCTTAGCGTCGTTAAAAAAGTCGTGTCCGAAAGCAAACGCTGGTAGTTGCCAAAACCGACGAAGTTCAAGTTAGTGCCTGTTCCTGACTGGAAGGACAAGATCAATGCCTGAATCATCGGGTAGAAATAGAACACGCAAATCATGATGACGGCGATGATAATGAACGACCAGCCGGTGAGGTTGGTTCTAGCCCTTATGTTCATGCTGTTATTCTCCTTTTCAAATGAAAGACCTGGAGCATACCGCTCGCCTCATACAGTAAAGTAGCAAGCAAGCGGCTGTTCCAGGTTTTCTTAACCATTCAACTTATTTAATTTGCGCATCCGCCTGCTTCTGCGCATCGGCCAACACCTGATCGATATCCTTGCCATTCAAGTAGTTTTGCATTTCTACAACCAGAATGGTGTCCTCAATCGCATAGGTATGCAGTCCGTAGTTTACTTTTGGCACTTGTGCTGTCCAGTTCGCAAAATCGCTCACAATGTTCTGTCCCCCGAAGAATTCGTTAGGCGCTTTGTACGCTTCGCCTTCAACTGCCGGCTTGTAGCTGCCAATTGCTCCAACATCGGTCACAAGCTTCTGGTACATATCAACATTGGCGCCGAAGGTTTCACCAAGGAACTTCGCAGCGGCTTCTTTGCCAGGTACATTCAGGACGTACCAGGAGCTGCCGCCAAGGCTGGATGCATGAACCGAATTCGCATTGTTCGTAAGTTTCGGCAGCGGAACAATCGCCCACTTGCCAGCTTGGTCATCTGCAGCCATGATGGATGGCGTGAACCAGTTGCCCGTTACAACCGCGGCCGTTGAGCCGTTGTTGAAGTTAGCCACCATTTGGCTCCAGTCGGAATGGGTTTTCGCAATGTTGGCTTCAACAATTTCCTTGTACGTTTCGAACGCTTCTTTAAGCGCCGCATTGCCTTCCAGATCTGCTGTTCTACCATCTTCCTTCAAGTACCACGAGCCAGCGGACTGAATCATAATGCGCAGAATGCCCAGATCCGTCGGGTCCATCGTCAGCCAATCCTTGCCTGTAGCTTCTTTTACCTTCTTGCCGATCTCGATGAACTGATCCCAGTTGATATCCTGCATATCGGCTGGTGTGTAGCCAGCTTGCTCCAGGTAGTCCGTTCTTACATACAGTCCAGTGACTCCGGAATCAAATGGAACGCCGTAGTTTTTGCCGTCATAGCTGGTAGGCCCCAGCTTGTAGTCCGCAAATTCAGAAGCTTTGATGTTGTCTGCAACAGGATAGAATGCGTCCGGGTAAACTTGCAGGAAGCTTTGCGCACGATAATCCTCAATCAGGACGATATTCGGAAGACCTTTGGTCGTTCCCGAGCTCATGCCTGTATTCAGCTTTTGCACAATATCGTTTTGCGCATTTTCAATGATTTCTACTTGAAGATCCGGATTTTCGGCTGCATAAGCATCTTTGGCAATATTCAATGCAGCAATGTTAAACTTGGGATCCCAGGCCCAAATCGTAATTTTTTCTTTGCCGTCCCCTTGATTGGTCCCGCTTTCATTCCCGCCGTTGCTTGTCGGTGCAGATGAACAAGCGGCCAAAAGCATCATGCTGGTAAGAAGCAATGCAAGCACTTTCTTCACATTAAAGACCTCCGTTTTCTCTGTAATCTCTCTCTTGCTGTTCCAGCTTAGCACGAAGGGACAAAGAATCGTTAGAATGATCTTTGTCCCCGCTTGTCGAATTATTATAGATTGAGTTTTGACGATCCTTCGGATGTGAAAGGATTTTTAGAAAATAGGAAATTTTTTATGTCTCAAGCAGCGGAATGCGAATTTTGACCCGTGTGCCCTCTCCCGGCTCGCTCGAAATGGTGACGCCATAATCATCGCCATACAGCAGCTTCAAGCGGTCATGCACGTTGTGGACACCAATGCCCGTAAATAACTGGCGCTTCCCTCTTGGCACCAGACCTAATTTTGCTTCCTCCTTGTCCATTGCAAAGCCGTCTCCGTCGTCCACAACTTCGCATACCAAAGCATCTGATTCCTTGGACGCCATAAAATATACATTGCCCTCCGCTTTGCGGTTAAAGCCATGGAAAAAAGCATTTTCGATAAAAGGCTGGATGATCAGCTTCGGCACATGATACCCCATGCAGTCGGGTGAGATGAAATAATGCACCTTAATCCGCTCCCCGTAGCGCACATGATTGATCAGTACATAGTGACGCATATTAACCAATTCCTGACTGAGCGGAATCGTCTCGCTTACGTTGCCGACGACATTTTGCAGCAAGGAAATGAGGGCGTTGATCGTGTCTGCCGCCTTGTCCCGATTGCCTTGCTGGACCATAAATTTGACCGAGGCGAGCGTGTTATACAGAAAATGGGGGTTAATCTGGCCTTGCAGCGCTTCGAGTTCGGCATTGCGCTTCTCCTTTTCGGTCTGCACCAGCTTCTTCACATATTCCTGCAGCTCGTCCAGCATGGAATTAAACGCAAGCCCAAGCTGGCGCGTCTCATAGCTTCCTCCGATCGTTGCCTTATGATCAAAATCATATTTGGATATCGTCGAGATCTGCTTTACCAGCCGAGTGAGCGACTTGGTGAGTCGGCGCGAAACCGTAAACACAATGACCAGCGAGATGCCCACGATGATGACGATGCTGATCAATATGGCCTTCATATTCGTCAGCTCTCCAATAGCCTGCTCGGTATCAATCAAATTAACGATGTACAGATTGGGCAGCGGCAAATATTGCGAAAGCACGATTTGCTCCCTGCCTATAACATCTCTGTTCTGGTAAGGTATCTCCCGCTCTTCCATCTCCTTGGCGAACTGCATCAGCTCTCCGTCCGCTTGTCCGGTCCAATCCTTGCGATTCGACGACAGGATCGTCCCTTCCGTATTCATTACAATGACATCGTTGCCCTCGCTCGTATAAGCCTCATAGAACCTTGCAAACTCGTTCTCAGGCATAATGAAATAAATCATCCCGTATACATCGCCAGTCGCATGCACCAGCAGCGGCTTGGTTGCAATCAGCAGCCGCTGCGGCGACTGATCCCCATTGCCAAGCTCTACATACTGATACAACAATTTGCGCGGCTCCTCTAGCGCACGAAGGGTAAGCGGGTCCTTGGTTAGCTCCTCTGCCGACAATTTCAAACGCGAATTATCCGATGTCGTATACAACCGGCCGTTCGCACCCACTACCTTGATCTCCATGTCATACGTATCCAGACCGGAGGCAATGCGATGCATAATATCGTCCATACGATAGTACGATCTTAAGTTATGAAGCGAGTCTTGGTCCGATTCACTCAAATAGCCGCGTATCACACCGCTTTGCGATATCATGTTTGCAGCTTGCACTACGGAATAATTGAACGAATTCATGCTATGGTCGATCTGATTGATAATTTTTGTATTGGTGATGCTGAAGGTTTCCATAAAGACGCGCTCGGATACTCTGATCGTCGTCCAGGTCGTCGTAATGGAGACGGCTACGATGCTGATGACCATAATCAGAAACATCTTGACGAAAAGTCCATTATGCTTTAATTTCTCGATGTGTTTGTTCATCCTCATCACTTCCCGCCGCTCCGATACTGCCTGCGATACTGGCTCGGAGACAAACCTGTGCTTTTCTTGAACACTTTGCAAAAATAGCTGTGATCGGAATAGCCAACCAGTCCGCTAATCTCGGAAATGGGCGCATCCCCTTTCTGAAGCAGCTCCTCCGCCTTGCCGATTCTCACCTTGTGCAAATAGTCGACGAAACCTTCTTCATTATGGGTGGAGAAATAGCTCGACAGGTAGGACGGATTAAAATGAAAATGCTTCGCCATGTCGGTTAGCGTCAACGGCTCCGCATAATGATGCTGGATATACTGCAATAGCTTTTTCATATTTTCATTGCTGGGATCGGCTGCTTTGCTCGCGATGCACTGCTCTGCCTCGGCGATAAACGCCTCCAGCCGTTCCAAAGCCTCGCCAGCGCTGCTGGACTGTTCGATCTGTTTGAAATAGGCATACTTGCTGACTTCCAGTTGTTTGGCGTTGTAATCCATATTGCCGAGCAACACGGTCATATTGAAAATAAGATTGCCCAAAAATGACTTGAATTCAAACACATCCAGCGTGTAGCAGGCCGCCATCGCCGACACATGACGACGCAGTTTCTCGAAGGCCTCACTGAATTGTCCCCATTTAAACGCTTCCGTAAACTTATTCAGAGGAAAAGGCTCAGGTATTGGTCCAGCCTGGGGCAGCTCATCCATGACCAGAACATCGATATCAGGCAAATAAAAGGCATAATGAAGCAGCTTAAGCAGCGAGTCCCGGTAAATCGAGGGGAGCTCTTCCAGTCGATTGAATACTGGGCTTACCGCTACCGGTCCCGGACTGTCCGAAGCGCTGTTCTTGAGCATCCGGAGCAAGTGGCTCATGACCGCGACGTCGCCATTAATGATCCATGCTGCAACATTTCCTCCCTGCTGAGGCTTGGGCAGCGGCATCTGCACCGCTTGAGGCAGCTCGCTTAGCCGTTCTATAGCTCCACGGTCGCCAGCGCCAACTAGCCGAAAATGTGGATACGGGAAATAAGACTTCCCTTCCTCCACCCTAGCATTCGTTTCAAAGCCGTTCAGCAAGCTCTCAAGCAGCCACTCGATCGACAGGCTTCGTACTCCTTCACCCTGAGGGGTCTGCAGCTCCGGTATGCGCTTCGCCGTCAGTCTCAATACCGCCAGCAAATGCTGCATATCCAGCTTCGGCTTCAATATATAGTCAGCCACGCCGCTCTGAAAAGTCGATCTGACATAATCAAATTCGCCAAAGCTGCTGAGCACAATCACTTCAATATCCGGATAGCGTGCCTTAATCTCCTTGGTCAGCTCTTCCCCATCCATGACCGGCATGACGATGTCCGTCAGCACAATATGAGGCTTCAGTTCCTCGATCCGCTCAAGCGCCTCCTGTCCGTTGGAGGCTTCGCCTACAATTTGGAAGCCTTCCTGCTCCCAATCCATAAAATGCTTGATGCCTTGACGGATGAGTACTTCATCATCGACAATCAGCACCTTGCAGCAGCCGGTACTTCTCATGCCTGCCCCTCCTTGTCCTCCACCATACTCTGTTAAGGAAGCATGGTACAGCTTTCGGGCTCGTCTGTCAAATGGTTGGGCTAGGTCCATATTTTCAACTTTTGCTTGACTCGGTACCGTACTACCGGGTTTATTATACGTTACATGATGAATCGCCTGACCATAAGCCATCCAATGTGAATGTTGAGACCATCAAATATTATGAGAGACGAGAACTGCTGTCGAAACCAGACAGGAATAAAGCGGGATACCGCCTGTTCTCGGAAACTGCCGTTCAGGATGTAAATTTTATTAATAAATCACAGATTTGGGATTTACCCTTAATGAAATCAAACAACTGTTAGCTTTGGTCCGAGAAGAGGTGAGTAAAACCATTGAGATTTTTACAGACAGCAGCTTGTACGGAAATGACATCATCGAACTTGTGAATCAATACGCCTGTTCGAAGTGTTCCGTCCTCATTCGATCCGCAAGCAAAAAAACACCGCTGAAGCCATCATAGGCCAAGCGGTGTATTGTCTCAATTTTCTTTTATTAAAAACTCAATACGCTCACATACGCAAAGGCGCGGAATAATGGAACCTTTTGCCCACAGTTGGCTGCTCACCCGCCAGAATTCTAAACTGCCATTCATCTGCTGAATGAACTCAGCGCGCCGCTTCCTTGATGCTCTTCAGCCGCTTCATAATATCGTTGCCGCCCCGGCCAAAATAGTCATGCAGTGTATTGTACTCACGGTACAACGCATCGTAAACAGCAGCATTTTCCGGGATCGGCTTGAATGTTTCCTCCCGCACCCGCGCCATTTTACTCGCTGCCTCGACGATCGTATCGTACCCGCCATTCGCTGAACCAGCCGCTACTGCACCGAACATCGCTGCACCGAGCGCTGGCGTTTGCTTTGAAGCTGCGATTTTAATTTCCAAGTTGGTGACATCCGCATAGATCTGCATCAGCAACCGATTTTTTTGCGGGAGGCCGCCGCAGGCATACAACTCGTTGACCGCAACGCCGCTGTTGCGGAATGCTTCCACAATTTTGCGGGTGCCAAATGCCGTCGCTTCCAACAGCGCCCGATAAATTTCCTCCGGCTTCGTCAGCAGCGTGCACCCGATTAACAATCCAGTCAAATCTGTATCCACCAACACCGAGCGGTTGCCGTTCCACCAGTCAAGCGCAAGCACGCCGGACTCGCCGACTTTGAGTTGGGACGCCTGCTTCTCCAGCCATTCATGGACGCTAATCCCTTCACTTTTCGCATTCTCCGCAACATAAGCTGGAACAGCCTGGTCCACATACCAAGCGAAAATATCGCCAACTGCCGACTGGCCTGCCTCATACCCAAAATAACCTGGAATAATGCCATCTTCTACAACTCCGCACATGCCTTCGACTTCTTTCTCTTCGCTGCTGAGCAGCAAGTGGCAAATCGAAGTGCCCATTGCCATCACCAGCTTGCCAGGCTCCACCACACCTACTCCAGGCACTGCAGCATGCGCATCGACATTGCCAACTGCAATTGCGGTCCCTGCGGCAAGGCCGATCCGCGAGGCCATCTCTGCCGTCAGCTCGCCTGCTTTGGTCCCGAGGGGCAGCACTTCGCCGCGAAGCTTCGTCTCCGCCAGGTGCTCAAGACGCGGGTCCAGCGCTTTAAAAAACTGCCGGCTAGGATATCCGTCCTGCTTATGCCAGATGGATTTGTAGCCTGCGGTGCAGCTGTTACGTACAATTTGTCCGGTCAACTGGCCGACAACCCAATCCGTTGCCTCTACAAACCTGTCAGCGGCGTCATACATTTCCGGGGCCTCATTCAATATTTGCCACACCTTGGCAATCATCCACTCCGAAGAGATTTTGCCCCCATAACGGGCCAGAAACTTCTCTCCGCGCTCCCCGGCAATTTCATTGATCCGGTTCGCTTCTTCCTGAGCAGCATGGTGCTTCCACAGCTTCAACCAGCTATGCGGATTTTCCTTGTATGCAGCTTGAAAGCAAAGCGGCACATCTTCCACATCAATCGGCAGCATCGTGCAAGCTGTAAAGTCGATTCCGAGGCCAACCACATCCTCCGCTCCAATACCGGATGCTTGCATGACTGCTGGCACTGACCGCTCCAGTACTTCGATATAGTCAGCGGGATGCTGAAGCGCCCAATCATGTTCAAGTTTAATGCCGGATTCCGGCAGCTGCTCGTCAATTACTTTGTGGCGGTAAGGGGTAACATGCTCCGCTACCTCACGGCCGGTTGCAAGCTCTACAAGCACCGCACGTCCAGATTCCGTACCATAATCGACCCCAATAGCATATTTGTCAGTCATTTTCTATTCCCCTCCCTGCTTTTGTCCGTAATAAGCGTTCGCTCCATGCTTGCGCAAATAGTGCCGATCCAGCAAATGCTGATCCATCGGCTGAATTGTGGTATTAAGCTGGAACGTTTGCAACGCCATCTTCGCCACTTCTTCCAGCACTACGGCATTATGCACCGCATTGTCCGCATCGCTGCCCCAGCAAAAGGGCGCATGGCTGTTCACCAGCACAGCCGGAACCTGCTGAGGGTCAATGCCTCGCTTTAAGAAAGTTTCCACAATTACATTGCCTGTTTCCCGTTCGTAGCTTCCTTTGACTTCATCCTTCGTCATTGCTCGCGTACATGGCACCTCGCCATAGTAATAGTCCGCATGGGTCGTCCCCAGCGCAGGAATCGCCCTGCCTGCTTGCGCGAAGCTGGTCGCCCAGGGCGAGTGGGTGTGAACGATACCTCCAATTGCAGCAAAAGCTTTATATAACAGGACATGTGTTGCCGTATCAGACGAAGGCCGGCATTCACCCTCCACAACTTCACCATCCAAATTGACAACGACCATTTGTTCCGGGCGCAGCTCTTCATAAGCGACACCGCTTGGTTTAATAACGACCAGTCCGCTCTCGCGATCAATCCCGCTCACATTTCCCCATGTAAACGTCACCAATCCATGAGCAGGCAAAGCCATGTTCGCTTCCCATACCGCTTCTTTTAATGATTTCAACATAACTGACACCACTCCCTTCAAGTAACACGCTCTTAAAATGTATGTGGGTGTTTTAGTTCTATTATAGGTTGTACGTACAAGTAAGTCACTAATTATTTTTTGTTATTACAACCAACCATGAACGGCAGTTGAAAATCATCTTATTTCGTTAATTAATTATATTGATGAAACTGGAATAATTATGTAAAATTAGTGTGAAAAGTATTCCGATTCTACTGTCATCTTCACCTATGGAAACCACGATTCGCTATTTACTTTTCAGGGGAGGGTATTATGGGTTATTTATGCAAAAATTTGCGTCCAAATGTATTGATTTTACGGATTACTATGCTGGCGCTGGTAAGCAGCCTGTTGGTGTCTTGTAGTGGTACAGCCAAAGAAAAGGAACCTGTCACGCTCAGAGTCATGGCAACGGATGAGTATTCCTTTCATGCGAGTCCCAGCACGGCGGATTTTGCCGCTCAGTTTACTGATATTACGCTGGAACCCGCCATATTTGATGATCGATTTGCTGCAAGTTATGCTGAAACAGAGAAGGCCATTGCCCAGCTGATGCCGGATGTAATTCGCGTTCCCCCAGGCCTATATCGGAAGCTGGCGGAGGAAGGCAAGCTTGTTGACCTGGATGCACTCATCAGAAAGGATCATTACCCCATCGACAAGATGGTTCCCTCATTAATTGACTATACACGCGCACAAGGAGACGGAAGATTGTATGGCATACCTGGGTGGTTTAATTCCAAAGCCCTTTACTACAATAAGGATTTATTCAACAGATACCAAATTCCTTATCCCGAGGACCAGATGACTTGGGAGGATGTTATTTTGCTTGCACAGCGTTTTCCTGAAGGAGAGGGAGAGGAAGAAAGCTATGGCTTCCATACCAGTGGATATTTGTACGGCGAAGGTGTTTTTATACTCGTTATGGCGGAGACAATGGATCTCTCTTATTTAGATACAGACGGCAATCAAGTGACGATAAATAATGATGAATGGAGGCAGCTGTTCGAGACAGCATTATCAGGTATTCGATCCGGCAAGGTAGTCATTCAGGCAGAGCTTGCTCCCGAGAAATTTGTTGCGGGCAAAGCAGCGATGAATGTAAGCTATCCCTTCATGGCGCAAAAGCTGGACAATCCGGAATATGATCAGGAGCGTCTTAAGGACAGAGTCATGTTTGATTGGGGTATCGTTACTGCTCCGGTAAATCCGAAGTCGCCTGAAAACGGGGGATGGGAGGTTGAAATGATTTATGCGATAAACAGCAATTCCGCCAATGTCGAAGCTGCTTGGGAATATATTAAATTCATTAAAAGCGAGGACAGATCGAGTCCTGGGGAATCGATCTGGGCAGCCCAGATGCAGGAAATCGGCGGACGGAGTCTGGAGCCCTTCTATAAATTGCCGCCCAAAATGCATAAAAGAGAATATCCTACCGTACCCGGCACTTTTCATGAGGAGCTTCCGATGATCATCCAAAAGCATTTTGCCGCTATAGTAGGTGATGAGATATCGGTTGATGATGCACTGAATGCCATAGAGGAGGAAGCTCAACTGCTCCTGTATCAAACGAAAGCAGAGCAGCAGTAAGCCACGCAAGGGAAGCAGCTTGCTAGGCGCAGGCACATGCTGCAACAAGACGTCCTGATTACAGCGGACGTCTTGTCGATTCCCGCAGTACAAGCTCCGGTTCATAAATAACATCGGACACCGAGGGGCGTCTCCCTTCTGCACGCGCTTCGATCATTTCAAGCAGCATCTTGACTGCCCGCTCCCCCATATCCGATTTGGGATGCGTCATCGTCGTAAGCTTCACCTCGGTTGCGACCGCCAGATTGGAATCATCAAATCCGACGATTGAAATATGCGCAGGGATTTCAAGCTGCCTGGAGCGAATGATATCAAGCAGTTTTACGGCAAGCTCGTCATTGTAACAGACAACGGCTGTCGGTCGAACCGTATCCTCCTGGTCAAGCAACGCGGCGAACAACTGCTGCGGCTTGTGCTCCTTTTCCTCGGTTGTATAACAAATGAGGCATTCCGGGTCCAGCACAAGCTGGTGCTCGCGATGGGCTCTGCGGAAACCGCGCATGCGATGCACGCCTTGGTAATCGTCGGTTTTAAACAAGCCAACGATTTTGCGATGCCCGAGCTGAATAAGATGGTCCGCGGCGCCATACCCGCCCGCCTCGTCATCCAGTTTCAGACAAGGAGCATCAACGTCACTGTATCGTTCATTCATCATAACGTAAGGAATTCCCTTGGCCTCAAGCGCCAGAAAAAACTTGTAATTCGGGTTGCCCTCCGCGCTTTTGGTCGGTTCTATCAATAAACCGTCCAGCGGCTGAATCAGCATCGATGCGAGGCTTTCCCGCTCCTTCTCCTTCTCATTGTCCGTACTGGCCAGGAGCAGTCGCGTCCCGCTCGCGCGCAGCGCAGACTCCACTCCGCGTACAATTGTCGGAAATATATAATCGGAAATATAGGTCGTGATAAGCCCAACCGTTATGCCATGGGATGAGCTGCTACGTTCTGGTGCTTGCCCGTTTGATACGAATGTCCCTTTTCCCTGCAGCCTGTATAAATATCCTTCCTGCTCCAGTTCCCCAAACGCTTGTCTGACCGTCTGGCGGCTCATCGAAAACCGTACGGCGACTTCATTCTCGGAGGGGAGACGATCATGGGGACCAAACTGCGCTGAGGCGATCCAGGACATAATCTCCTGTTTCAGCTGTTTGTACTTTGGTTCGTTTTCACTCACGACGCTACCTCTGCTTTACTTAGTATGGTGACAGTATAGCATATCCTGCTCTAATGCAGAATTCCCTGATCTCAAGCCTTCAATCTCCCATCCCGCTATGACACGTCTAGCCGTTATGCATCTGATAGCTGATAGCTGCTGTCAGTCGAATGACGTCCCTCTTCCCCAGTACTCCCCTTCTTGCAATTAATGGGCGGCTTCCCATGACAATTGACGAGTCGCTCCTGTCATGCCACAATAATATGACAAACTTGATGACATTCTTTCCTGAAGGGGATGCTTCTCGCATGCTGATATCAGAAACACTTCGCACGTCGCGCAGAGATGAAATGATTGATATTACAAGAGCCGTATCGGCAGTAATTGCCCGGGCAGGGGTCGTGAACGGGCTGGCTGTCGTGTATTGCCCGCATACAACAGCTGGTATAACAATTCAAGAAAACGCCGACCCTGATGTCAAGCACGACATCCTGATGCGGCTGGATGAAGTTTACCCATGGAATCACCCGAAGTATCGGCATGCCGAAGGCAACACTGCCTCCCATTTAAAAGCACTGACAACCGGCAGCTCGCAAACCATCATTATCCGGGATGGCAGACCGCTGCTTGGCAGATGGCAAGACATTTACTTCTGTGAATTTGATGGCCCGCGCCACCGTGAGTATTATATTCAACTGATGACAACTTCCGATTCCGATTGAACGCACAAACTTCAATAAACATGAGAATGTCCAATAAAGGCAGCAGAATGTTTTTGGATAGCGTGGGTATATTGGGGCGAAATACCGATGTATGATTAATGAACGAATGATTAGAATGTAATACGGATGTTGGATGATAAGTAGTTGGTTAAACACTATATCGATGTTGGATGATGGTTAGATGATTCGAACGTCATAAGGATGTTGGTTGATAGTGCATATAACGATGATGAAACAGAATTTGGAGGATGACAAATGACCGCAGGAACACAGCAGGATATCGAGCATTTGAAGGAAATTGGCAAAATTGTAGCTCTGACCTTGAATGAAATGAAGCAGCAGGCCAAGATCGGCATGACCACTAAAGAGCTTGACGAAATTGGCGCTCGCATACTGGAAAGTCATGGCGCAGTTTCCGCGCCGAAAAAAACATTCAACTTTCCAGGCCATACCTGTATCAGCGTTAACGATGAAGTTGCCCACGGCATACCAGGGAGCCGTAAACTTGCTGCTGGCGATCTGATTAACATAGATGTATGCGCAGAAAAGGACGGCTATGTTGCCGATACCGGCCATTCCTTTCAACTGCCGCCCTACAACGATGAGCTGATCCGTCTTTGCAATTATACCCACCAAACAATGATGAAAGTTATTTCCTCATTGAAGCATGGGGTGCGCATCAATGAAATCGGCAAGATCATCCAGCATGAAGCCCAGCAAGGCGGCTACAAAGTGATCAGCGATTTATGCAGCCACGGCGTGGGAAGAGCAATCCACGAATGGCCGCAAATCGAACCGGTCTATAACAAACACGACAAACGGATGCTGAAAGAAGGACTGGTCATCACAATTGAACCGTTCCTTTCAACCGGCGCCGACTACGTGGTTCAACAGCCCGATGGCTGGACATTGTGCAGTCCAGACCGCAGCTTTGCCGCGCAGCACGAGCATACCATTATTATTACGCGAGACAAGCCAATTATTTTGACAGTGGCATAATTTGCAGGCTCAGCATTGACAGAAACGCATGTGAACTCAAGCAATATTAGCGCTGACAGATACGCGACCGGACTCAAGCTACATTAGCGCTGACAGATACGCGAGCGGACTCTAGCTACACTAGCGCTGACAGATACGCGAGCGGACAGACGTTCCGCTATTTGCCTAAAATCGCCTCAAATACAATTTTCACGGCCACACGTTCCGCTATTGGTCCGAAAAGCCGTGCAAATGGCTACTTTTTATACTAATAACGGATCTGGTGTCCGCCAAAGTTGCCATTTCCCCTGTTCTGAGCGAAATAGCGGAACCTGTGTCCTCTTAGCTAAAGGATACGGCTAATCCAACTAATACGGCTGGCTAAATCTATTAAATCGACTAGCTAATCGACTAGTTAATTCGATTAACGAAACTGACTTAGCTAATTCGGCCAACCCGGCAATTATGGCACGCAAAATGGCTGCCCCGTCTTGCCGATCGCTGCCCGCCCATTAGGACGGGGGCCATCAACAAGAATGGGCAGCCCGCACTTACCCGTCCTTCCCGCTCTTCTTAAATCTCCCGGCTGCAGCAGTTGGTCGACGATGCCGCCCAGGCCTTTCCTTCCATAATTGGGGTAACTCATGCTAATGCAGCGAGAAATGCAGCTCTCGCTAAATATCCTAATGACGCAATGATGCGAGATGCCTATCGTCATTTTACTTGGAACTATCTGTCAACTAAAGATGTGGGAGCCTTAAAAACTAGAACTGCTACTATCAATCATGAATGGGGAATAACTATTCTAAGCCCTATTACAAATTACTTCAATAACAGGTATAGTTATTATGTAGGGCAAAATTCAAGCGCACCTGGGTATAATGCATTTATTGACACAACGGTTTATATTCCAAGTTTCAAGTTACAAATGATCCTTTTGTGTAAAGGAAACATTAATACGTTCAGAGCTTTTTTTGACGATGCAAACATAATGGATTTTCATAATAATGTTTATGGAAGAGCATATGCTGCTAGTCATCCATCAGGATAAGAGAGCGCTTAGTGAAAATAGTGTTACGAACTGGAATTATACTTACGTTTGGCAAAATGATTGGTGGACTGAATAATAATTCAAAAAGTCATATTCAGTTACTATTAAGGTGGTGGGGTAATGATTTACTATATATGGCTAGTCCTCTCCCTAATACTATCCTTGTACGGGACCACTGTTTACTGGCCCGATTATACACTAGATCATGAATTTATTCTTTTCAATGACTTTGCAACCGTGGTTATTTTCACGCCATCATTGTTTATCTTGAACTCAATAATACTTCAAGGAGCTTTTTTTTTAACACACAATCTTTTAAAAATTTCCCTCCCTCTCGCTGCTTATATTGCTAGTGCTGTATTGTTCTATAAGATTACCGCAGATTTGTGGCCAAGCGGGATGGTCATTGTTATGATATTTCTTGGTTCATTAGTAGCCTTGCTCCATTTAATAATCTCCGTTGGCATTTGCCGCCGCGGCTGACGTAATGCCCTCCGCTTGCGCAACCTCAATTCCTTCCGCTTGGCGCTGCCGGTTTTTCTTCCTTTCCTGTTCGGCGACATAGGCCAGCAGGCTCAAAAATTGATCTTCCATGACTTTCCCAAAATCACCCATACTTTCAAACTTACGAAAATCAAATAATGCTTCATTGTCCAGGCAGACAATGTCGGCATTAAGCTCCCGTGTAATATATTTCCACTCCGGAATAATTCCGTCATAATCACGGCCTAATCGATCCAATGCATCGAGATAAATCAGATCCCCTTCACGAATCATATCGCGCATCACCAAATACCGAGCACGCTTAAAATCCTTCCCACTCGGCTTGTCCACAAAAATAAAACGTTCCTCGACACCCAACTCGCGAAATTTAACCAGTTGCCGCTCTGGATAAGGAAATCCAGTGTATCATAAAGCATGCTTTTCGAGACATTAAACTTCTATCGTTAGGCTCCCTTGATGATTGCGTCTAATGGGTATAAGCACCAATTACCATTACTATCAGGAGGGATTAAGAATTGAAATCAAAAATTTTGGCATTCTCTGTTCTTGTTATGTTTTTTTTATCAGGACAAGCACAAGTCTTGGCTTATGAAAGCAAAATCAAACCTGAAGCGTTCCAGGACATCGGCGTGCACACTATTTTTGATCCAAGCTTTCAATACCTAGATGATGGCTCAGGAAATTTATCATATTTGGATAATGGCAAAGTCAGTGTTTGGGGGTCAACTTTAGGCACCCGAAGAGTAGATACCATAGGTGTCCAAGTCACTTTACAGCGTTGGACTGGTATCCAATGGATTGATGTCAACACGGGAACCAATAGTACGTTCTCCAATGCTTCCTATGCTTCTTCAAGTCGAGAGATAACGGTTTCTCCTGGCTATTATTATCGCGTGAAGTCTAAACATTGGATTTTGTATGGCGACATTCGAGAAGAAGGAACCGTTTATTCTTCCTCATTATTAATTAGCAATTAGAACTAAAAAGACAGCGATTCCGCTGTCTTTTTCTATTTCAAGGATGATGCTAATGTTAATAAATCGGCTTCACTGAGCTTTCCGGATATACGAACTAAAATACGATCTTCTGTTAACCATTCCATATTCAGGTTTCCTTCAATCGGTATCATGAGTATCCCTGCATTGCCATGAATGTAAATATCTTTATACTCGCCCGCCCCTGCCGACATAGTCGCTTTCAAATCAGCACTTTGCCCTTCAATTTTACGTTGAATTATATTTAGCACTTCACCGTTCATGTTGACATATTCGAGTTGCGCCTCATTATACTGCTCAGTATCCTTACTCCCAAAAATGCGAACCGCATCCAAATGAAGTTCTTTTGGAATCTCGGATGGAATCATTAAAAGGAAGGAGACTTTGGCTTGCGCTTCCTCCAAGGTTACAATTTGCATCGGCCCAGTGCCACCATCTGTATTGTCATGATCTGGCGGTGATACGGTAAGAGCATTGGCTTCGTTCTGCTCCTGTTGTTCATGGAAAAATTCAACGACATCCTCTTTCCACTTTTTAAGCAATGTGCCGATCTGTGAATAAGCTGTAGGAAGAGATTGATTTAACGTCAGATTTAAGATAAAAGAAACTACGGCTATAGCGGCACCAATCTTTATTCTTCGTTGCCACAAACGACGGCGCTTTATTTTTCCCAAGCGTTTCTGGACTCGTTGCCAAGAATCTGTGCTAGCTGGGATTTCGATTCGGTCATGAATCTTCCGCAGAGCATTTCTCAATTCGTCGTCTTGGTCATGTTGTTCTTTCATTCCATTCTTTGTTCACCCACTTTTTATGAAACTGTTTCAACAGTTTCTTACGTGCGCGGTATAATTTTTGACTTACGGCATATTCCGAAAGACCAAGCTCGTTTCCTAGCTCTTTATATGACCCTTCCTCAATGTAGAAAAGTGTAATGAGTTCCCGGTAATCTGGACGCAGCTCAGTGATTGCTTGGTGAAGCAACTCATTCCGAATTTTGTCTTCCACTTCGTCTTCCAGTTGTAGCAGACTGGTAGCCGAAACCAAAACTTCCTCACTAAGATTGACGTGATCCACGTTCACTGTATAACGCTCTTTTTTTGTTTTTCGTAAATAATCCAGCGCGACGTTGCGAGAAACTTGTCTGATCCAAGGCAGCATATTATCCACACGATGTTTCTTTATAGAGGAAAGGATTTTAAAAAACGCTTCTTGGATCATATCCTCGGTCAACGGATGGTCCTTCAACAAATAAAATATATCTCTGTATACAAACTTATAATAAGAGTCGTATACGCTTGATTGCAGCTCTGGATGCAGCTCAGCAAATTGATACAAGTCATAGCACCATTCCTTCACATCAGCACCGCTTTCATGTTAGGACTATCTTTATTATACGATATTTGGAAGGATTGTGTTGCAATTTGCTGTTATCTGTTGAAACGCGCAAAAAAGTTGGCCCGTCATATAAATGACAGGGCCAGCCCAAGTTATACAATCTTTTTATGGATTAAGGGATTTCTTTTCGGGACGTGGGGAATTGCTTTGAATTTGTATTAAGTATTCCGTTTTCCCTTCATTCGTTGCAGTCAGCACATTTAGACGCAAATTGCTTTGATTTTTACCTTCCCACATCACATGCTGTCCTTGTTCCGCGGCAGCTTCGGCTTCATCGAGTAGACTCAAATCATTGGAAATAGGCGCTTCCAGCGATGACGACAATAAGGCTTTTAGCTCTTTAGAAAGGGATGAGAACTTCTCCTTGTCTGCTGTAGAAAATAGATATTCCCCAGATACAAGCTGATCGTCCTCAAAGTTGTACACTACTAATTGCTTGAACGATTCGTCCAGTGGGAAATCGCCTTCGGTGATAAGTCTGTTATTCTCGGCTGCCTCTGCTTCATTCAGAGCCTTGGCCTTCACAACATCCTCTTTGGACGCCATCCACTCTTGGCCCTCAAAAATGTAATTCCCATCTTGATGAATATTGGTAACCAGTTGATTCAGTTGATCCGCAGAGGATTGTGGCTCAGAGGGTTTATTATTCGAAGCGCACCCCCCGATCAGCATCACCACTAGCGTGGCAAGCAGACAGACGCTGAATAATGATTTGGTTCTTCTCATGATGTACCAGTCCTTTTTTATTTAGAGTAGACATAATAACTCCTGTCGTCGGTCCGCGTGTTTCCGTTAACCGAATAGGTAAGCTTCAGATAGATGAGGCCCCCATGATCAAAATAGTCCGTCAATAGTACAACGCGGTCCAACGGCATGGTATTATTGCCATCAATATATACCGTGCCTTTTGTCGGGTTCGATTTTACAATACTGCTTTTCTTGTAGTAATAGTCTTGTACTTTCGTCGAGCTAAGCGATTGGTCGATGCAGTCAGGGTAACGATACAATTCGCCGGCGGTTTCATAATTGACGGTCATGCTTGATACACTGACTGTCGAGTTATTAGAAGACCACCAAGCTTCAATCCCTGCATGTAGAAATTGGCGATATTTGTTAAAGAGAAATAATGTGCATAGGAAGTCCTAACAGTGAGCGTGACATCGACAAACGTAGTTGGAACGGTTGATTCCGCCATCGGTCGAATAATATCATTCTGTTAAGCCAAGTATTCAAAGCTGTTAATCAAATTATCATTCTCGTCAACCTTGTAGGGGATAATCGTTGTCAAAGCCGTCTCATCCTCGGAAGTTTGGGCCTCAATCTGAATGGCATAGCCCTGATCTAATTCCACAATTTGAGGTTCACTCACGCTCGAAATGGATAAGGATTGAACCTGGTCCGCCAACTGTCCTCCCATGATTTCTTTGACAATAAGATCGGCATTGACTGGGAGGTCAGGTTTGGTCGCTGCTGAAGCTGGCGGCAAAGAAACAGACAGCAGCAAGGAGAAGGTTACAACGGCAACAAGAAAAACTCTGATTTTTTTCACAAAAGTGCACTCCCTTCAATCTTAAAAATGACAAACCTGTACACCCCCCGATTACTCCACCCTCCTTTATTTTTGGATGCCCTCACTATGTAAGACGTAAGGATTTCCAAAATTCTAACGGTAGTTTTATTATTTTCAGAGGGGAGATTGAGAAATACACACGTCATATGAACGGAGACAAGCTTTCGGGCGTTGCCGTTCAAGCCTTACGTGTATTACATGTTTATATTCTGCTGGCAGCGTCTCGATACCATTTCCTCCATACCAACCACAGGGAAATGACGCGCACGCTATTCCCAAGCCTTGATATTGGGAACAGGTTCGTAATTCAGCAAGGTGAAACGGCTATCACCCTCATTTGGTAGCGCTTACGAATCTGTGAAGTGCTGCGCCATTTCGACTCTTTGAGATGATATTAGACAAATAGCGTCGCTACGATGTTTAGAGTACCAATAAGAACACTCAGATCCAAACGTTTACTGCAGAATATATATAATTGATATTTGATTTACTGGACACTGATTAATATCTCTAAGGAATCGCTACAACTAGCTTGACAAACACCGATACTCATATGCAATCCTCCTTGTATTTGTAAGGTTACGAAAAAAGGCGCATAAACAACCCCAATAGAGGTCATTTATGCGTCCTTCACTACGATAATACTTCTAATTTCTTAATAAAATCGGATGTGTTCTTTTTTGTTATAAACTTATCACGTTCAATACAATCACGATATTTTTTTTAAAATCTTTTGTATTGAAGGGGGCTTAAAATAACACAACTACTAAAACCAATTAACATCAAAACTAATTTCCATTTCCATTCCAACTCAAATAGTATTAATCCCATTACTAACCCTATACAGGCACCATAGAGTTCCTTACACAATAATTCATTTGGCCTTCTATATGTATACGGAGTATTCACCTGCTGTTTGGATATCAAATAATTGATTTTTAAGTAGCCCCCGCACTGACTCCTGCGCACTATGCCCCCGCTACGTGCTATGCACACGTACCGCCAACATCACACGCGTGCAGTTCCACACGCGCGGTGAATCGCTGCATGACGGCTAACGGGCCGCTAACGCTTCTGCGCTGCAATTTGCTCTGCCAGCTCATTCAGATACGTCCAGCGCTCCATCAGCTCGTTGAGCTGATTTTCGGTCTGCTGCTGCTGTTCCAGCAGCTCCTGCAGCCGTGCTGAATCGCTCCCCGACTGCTCCATCTCCTTCATTACGTCAGCGAGTTTCTGCTCCGCTTCGGCAATCCATTCATCGATCCGCTCGAAGTCCTGCTGCTCCTTATAGCTCATGCGCAGCGCGCGTGCCCGCTCGCTCCGCGCTCCTGGCTGCGCTCCGTTGCTGCTTTCCGAGCTATCGCTCGCCTTGCTGCCCGACCCGCTTCCCTGCTTGCCGCTCTGGCCTCCGCCCGATTGCCGCTGCGCCGCTCCAGAGGAATCGACGGTCGCGCCGCCGCTGTTGGCCGTCCGCTCCCGCTGCTCCTGATAATCCGAATAGTTGCCCACCTGATGAACGATAACGCCGTTGCCCTCAAAGGCAAGAATGCGGCCCACCGTGCGATCCAGAAAATAGCGGTCATGGGACACAACAAACACCACGCCCGGGAAGTCATCCAGGTAATCTTCGAGTACGGTCAAGGTCGCAATGTCCAAATCATTCGTCGGCTCGTCAAGCAGCAGCACATTCGGCGCTTCCATCAACACGCGCAGCAGTTGCAGGCGACGCTTCTCCCCGCCCGACAACCTGCCGATCGGCGTCCATTGCATCGTCGGCGAGAACAGAAACCGCTCCAGCATCTGGCCTGCGGAGATGACAGTCCCGTCCCCAGTCTTCACTTGCTCCGCTGCTTCGCGGATATATTCGATGACGCGGAGACTTTCATCCATCTCCTCATGTTCCTGTGAGAACCAGCCCAGTCGGACGGTTGGTCCAAGATCCACCGATCCGGCATCCGGCTCAAGCTTGCCTGCTATCATCCGAAGCAGTGTTGACTTGCCGCTGCCGTTGCGTCCGATAATGCCGACACGATCCTCCGGCACAGCGATATAGCTGAAATCATGAATCAGCGTCCGCTGCTCGTCATAACGTTTGCTAATATTTTCGATTTCGATAATTTTCTTGCCGAGGCGAGCCGATGCAACAGAAACGTCCAACTTGTCGCCTTGTCTGTCCGGCGCCGCATCCTGCAGCTCGTGAAACCGGTCGATCCGCGCTTTCTGCTTGGTCGTGCGCGCTTTCGCACCGCGTCGCATCCAAGCCAGTTCATTGCGCAGCAAGTTTTGCCGTTTCGCTTCAGTGGCTGCTTCCCGCTCCTCGCGTTCCAGCTTCAGCTCCACAAACCGGCTGTAGTTCGCGGTATAGAAATACGCCCGACCATGATCCAGCTCCATGATCCGGTTGCATACCCGATCAAGGAAATAGCGGTCATGCGTAATCATAAGCAGCGCGCCTCGGCGTTTTTGCAGCATGCTCTCCAGCCACGCCACGGATTCATTGTCGATATGGTTGGTCGGCTCATCCAGAATGAGAAAGTCAGACGGCTGCACAAGCGCCGCCGCCATGGCGACCCGTTTGCGCTGACCGCCGGACAGAGCGCCCAGCTTCATCGAAAAATCCGTAATGCCAAGCCGTGTCAGCGCAGTTTTTGCATCGTTCTCCAGCTGCCAGGCCTGCAGCGCATCGACGCGCGCGCTTGCTTCCACGAGCCGCTCCTGCAGCGAGACATCGGCAGAATTAAGCTCCAGCGCCGCCATCACGGTTTGATACTCTCGCAACGCCGCAAGTTCCGGCACATCCCCCTGGAACAGGTGTTCAAGCGCAGTATGCTCCGGATCAAAAGCCGGATTTTGCGCCAGCATGCTTACCCGCGTGCCGCCGCTGAATGTTACGGTGCCTGCGTCGGCAGGCTCTACCCCATTAATCACATTAAGCAGTGTCGATTTCCCTGTCCCGTTAACGCCGATAATTCCTATTTTATCTCCAGCCTCCACACCGAATGAAACCTGCTCAAACAATTGCTTCATTCCATAGCTTTTGGCAAGATTTTCAACTGATAACAAATGCATATGCCTACCATCCCTTCCGCCCATTGCTTCCTCTAGCATTGTAACAGAACGGAGGGTAGCGCTCAATCCAGCAACCTGACTTCCTAGCATTCATCGCCCCCAGGCTCCTACTCCTTCACACTGCCCAGTACGATACCTTTCATGAAGAAACGCTGCAAAAATGGATAAACGAGCAAAATCGGCAGTGCGCCGAGAAAGATTTGCGCCGCCTTGGCTGTTCTGTCATTGACTTCAGTGAGTGACGCAAAGTCTGCCGACGAGACGAGTGACAGGTCCCGGTTGATGACAACGGTCTGCAGGTAGCTCTGCAGCGGATAGTTCGCCGGGGAGTTCATAAAGATCAAGCCGTCAAACCATGAGTTCCAATGATTAACGGTTGCAAACAGCGTTACGGTAGCCAGCGCAGGCATGGAAAGCGGTACGAAAATACGCCACAATGTTGTCCATTGCCCCGCCCCATCGATAAAGGCAGCCTCCTCCAGCTCCTTCGGCAGCCCGCGGAAAAAATTAAGCAGCAAAATGACATTGAATACCGGCACTGCTCCGGGCAGCACGAGCGCCCATATCGAGTTCATAATTCCCGTGTACTTGATCGTCATATAGAGCGGAATCAACCCGCCGCTGAACAAAATCGTGGCCACAAACACCCAGGCATACACTGTCCGGGCTTTGAACTTCTTTGCTTCCTTGGACAAAGGATAGGCAACCATAATGGTCAGCACCATATTCACGAGCACCCCGATGCCCACCCGCTCCAGCGTTACGCCGATCGACCGAAAAAACTCCGGCTTCTTCAGCACAAATTGATAGGAGCTTAACGTAAACTCGACCGGCCACAGCTTAACGTACCCCGCCTGAGCCGCCGCACTTGAGCTGAATGAAATTGCGAGCACATGCACCAGCGGAAGGATACAGAGCAGCGCCATGGCGCACAAAAACATGTAATTGCAAACCAGAAACACTTTGCGGCTGACAGAATAATGCTCTACCATCGCCTGTCCCTCCTTTTCTAGAAGATGCGATAATTGGCGAAACGGTAGGCCAAATAATAAGATGCGGAAATAAAGAGGAATGAAATGACCGACTTGAACAAGCCGACCGCAGTCGCCACACCGTATTGAGCATCGACAAGCCCCATGCGATAGACGAAGGTGTCGATAATATCTCCCGTTTCATATACTTGCGGACTGTACAGATTGAACACCTGATCGAATCCGGCATTGAGCACGTTGCCAAGACTCAGTGTCATCAGCAAAATAATAATCGGCGCCATGCCCGGCAATGTAATGTGCAGCGTCTGCTTCCAGCGGTTCGCCCCGTCGACAATCGCTGCTTCATAAAGCGCGGGATTAATGCTTGTGAGCGCGGCCAAATAGACAATGGTATTAAATCCGAACTCTTTCCATGTATCCGTGCCGACCAGCACATAACGGAACCAGCTGTTGTCTCCCAGGAAATAAATCGCCTCTATGCCGAACAACCCGAGAAATTGATTCAAAATGCCGCTCGTGGGCGATAAAATATCGATGAGGATGCCGCCAAGAATAATCCAGGATAGAAAATGCGGCAAATAAATGAGCGTCTGGATGCCGCGCTTAATAAACTCTTTGCGAACTTCATTCAGCAAAAGCGCGGTCGTGATCGGCACGATCAGCCCCGCGACAATTTTCATAAAGGCAATAAACACGGTGTTAAACAAAATTTGCCTGGTTTCAGGCATATCCAGCAAATAACGAAAGTTGCCGAGCCCGATCCAGGCCGAGTCAAATATCCCCTTCGCCGGTACAAACTTTTGAAACGCAATGACAAATCCTAGCATCGGCCCGTAGCAATAGACAATAATCAGAATAAGTCCCGGTAAAATCATGAGATGCAGCGGCGCATTGTGGTTTCGTCGTTTTAATTCCATACTGCCTCCCTCCCCTTCGCCGTCCAATCCGTTGTGCCGATTTGAAACCGATTTGAAACAGGGGAACATGATGTCCACCATGCTCCCCTATTGTCGGTATCCGTCTATTAGCGATTGACAGCCCAGTCGTTGACTTCCTTCGTAATTTGATCGCCGCCAAGCTTCTTCCAGTCCTCCACAAACTTATCGAAATTATCGATCGGGTCGCCCATAATAATTTTCGTAAACGTTTCTACTTCGCGCTTTTGCAGATTGGAATCCTTGTCAATCATCGTTTCCGTCGGCGCCCCATAAAATCCTGGCATTAACAGCTGCCCGTCATTAACATATTGATTGATTACTTTGAACGAGCCTGTAGGGCCGAATACTTGCGCATATGCCCACTCCAGCGCATCGTTGTTCACACCGTCGAGATGACCTTTCACTTTGGCCAGATTATCCGTTTCCTCCGGATTCAGGCCAGATGCGTCGCCTGTTTCGAGCGCTTTGGCAATGTTCAGGTGAATATCAAGGTTTTTACGGGCTGGCCATGCCTGGAATGGAGCGAATTTGAATCGCTCAAATCCTCCGCTAGTGAAATACGTTGCATAATTTTCCGCTGTCGTCGTTTCTCCCCAGCCGGTTTCAACGAACAGATTGACCATTTTGAGCAATGCTTCCGGGTGCTTGCTGTCTTTTTTCACGACAAAATATTGCCCCGTAGAAAACCCGACCTGCAGCTTCGTTGGCGCGCCGTCAATGGACCCGACCGCATATGACTGCCACTCTGCGCTATCATTGTTTTTCTTCGTATCAACGAGCGGCCACAGCGGGTTAGACATCGTCCCAAAGCTGATGCCAATTTTGCCGGATGCCGTCAATTCCGCTTCTTTGCCAGTGTCTTTGACACCGAACTCTTTGTCGATCTGCCCTTTTTTGTACAAGTCCTGAAGTACAGCAAGCCCAGCCTTCATCTCCGGTTGAATGCTGCCATACACGAGACTGCCATCATCGGCTTTGATCCAATGTTTCGGGTACGCGTGATGAGCGTTCATAAATCCGGTAATATCGGCAAAACCGCCGTACAAATCTTTATTCATCGCAATGCCGTAAGTATCGGCTTTACCATTCTCGTCCGGGTCCTGAGTGGTGAACGCTTCCGAAATCGCGAGTATATCTTGCATTGTAGTCGGTTCGGGAATATTCAGCTTATCCAGCCAGTCTTTGCGAATCCAGATCATCGCAGCGCTGTCCATCGATGAACCCGTGTTCGGGATCGCCATCAGCTTGCCGTCGAAAGTAGCCGATGCCAGCGCATCAGGGCCGTCCTGTGTAAGCACTTGCTTCAGAAACGGCGATGCATGCTTTTCATATACGTCCGTTAAATCCATCAATTCGCCCGCTTCCTGCAGCTGCTGCAACTGCTTGGCGTTTACAGGCGTAAACTCCGGGAGGTCGCCGGAGGCGATCGAGACGTTCATCTTTTGCTCGCCTTGCCCGCCTGGCTGATCGCCACTGACGACCCAATCATATTTAATTTTAATGCCAAGCTTCTCTTCAATCGCCTGACTCCACAAGTTATTTTCAATCGTCTGTCCTTCGGGAAATTTGAAGGTGTCATTAATGATTCGTACGCTGGTTACTTCAATCGGCGGGTCGTATTTGCCAAGGTATGGATCAGTTTCTTCCCCAGGCGGCGCCTCTCCCTGCTCCTTGCCTGTGTCTGTCTGCTGTCCGGGGTTAGGGTCGGGTTCCTTGATATTCTCATTCCCCCCTGAACTGCAAGCGGTTGCAAAAACAATTAAAAAGACAAACATGATGATGAAGGATGGCTTCGTCCATTTGATCATGTTTTTTGTTCCTCCCTTTTTGTTTGCATTGACTTCTATTTCAGTATAGGGGAGCTTGCTTGAAGCCGACAATGTCACTCTCTTTTGATTTCTTATCTTTTGTTTGGAGGTATTTCATCAAGGATTGCTGCGATATTCCTGCGGCGTCCGATTCAAGTGCTTTTTGAAAAAACGGGTAAAATAGCCGGCTGTCTCAAACCCGACCCGCTCTGCGATCTCCTGAATTTTGAGCGGAGTCTGCTCAAGCAGTTCCTTTGCCTTCTTTATGCGCAGGTCGGCGATGTATTCGGACAGATTAATTCCGGTCTGCTGCTTATAAAGCACGGACAGATAGGTGGGGTTCAAAAAAACGACCTCCGACAGTCTGGTCAGTGACAAATCGCCTCCCAAATTCGTTTGAATATAGTGATGCAGCTTGTTGACAAACTGATGGGTTCGCTCGTCCTTCAACTGCCTCCGTCTTGCGAACAACGCTGCTGCAGCATCCAGCAAAAACGCCAGCGCCGCTTCTTTTGTAGGATGGTTGGCTATATTCGTAAGCCTGTCCATGTCCAGCGCCGGCTCGCCGCGATCGGTGCAGTCAGCTGCCGCAACGCTGCCCAGCAGCAGCGCAACGATCGTATAATAAGCTTGCAAGTAATCGATATAATTGGTAGACAGTCCGGCGAACTGCGCTCTGACTGCAGCGGCGAATGCTTCCTCCATCCCGTTCTCCAGCAATGTTCCGAGGGTCTCGCCAGCCAGTGGCTGCGGGCGGGTCGAAGCGTACTTGTCCACTTTTTGAAAATCGGCCGTCATCAACATTTCTGTGCCGGTGCCAAGTCCCAGCACAATTTGTTTTTTCATATTTTGATAGGCTTGCGGCAGCTCTTCCCAAGGTATCGCATAAGGTGCGCTGATAAAGGACACCGACAGCTTCAGCAGCCGCTGGCAAGTCTGCTGAATCGTCTCCAGCATACCTTGCACGAAGGCAACCGTCCTGCGCCACGCTATATCAGCTGCCGCTCCTGTGCCTTTGCCAGCGACAGGATCACTGCCAGCTGCAATGCCGTCATCATCCATTGCCGCTCCATCCGCTGCACCTGCGGCATCCTTTACCTGACGAGCCGGCTGTGCCAGCCAGAAGAAATGGACATGATCCAGATTAACCGGAAACAGCACCAACCCCTCGAGAAACTCGGCCGCAATATTTTGCAAAGCGTACAGCAGCAGCAGTTGATCCTCCGCAGCGCCCTCCTGATGCCAACAATCCACTCTGCCGAACACAAGCATGAGCGGGCGGTGATGATCCAGCGGAATTTCGAGCCTCTGCAGCACCGCTTTACCGGGTGGCTCGGCATGCGCTTTGCCTTCGACCAGGCTGACCAGCCATTCCCGCTGCAATACGGGCCGGGCCAGCTGCATCTGACCTTTCGCCTGATGAATAAACTGCTCGCTGCGCAGTTCCGATGACAACTCGGCTATCGCCCTGCGGATGCTCCGCAAAATCGCCTCGTCGCCTTCCGTTTTCAGAATATAGTCTACTGTGCCGGATCGCACAGCCTGCTGCGCAGTCTGCAGGTCGCGAATCCCGGTCAAAAATATGATTTTGCAGCGCGGCCACTGCGCCAAGATCCACTGCTGCAGCTCAAGCCCGGTCATGCCCGGCATGCGTATATCACTTAATACAATGTCCATTCGCGTACGAAGCAGCCACTCCTGCGCCTCCTCAGGGGAATAGGCACGGTAGATGTCGAGCTCCAGACTTTCCGTATTCTCCAGCATTTCGAACAAGCCATCCACAGTGTATGGCTCGTCATCAACGATTAACAGTCGGATCATCGCTTGCTCCCCCTTCCCGCGGTATAATCATCGTTACATGCAGGCCGCCCTCTTCGCCGATCTGCAGTGTCAGGCCTCCCGCCCCGCCATAGCGAATTTGGATTCGGCGGTGCACATTGAGCAGACCTGTACTTTGATCTGCGCGCCCCGCATCCTGCAGCTTCGCCTGCATTTCCCGCAGCTTCTTCTCATCCAGACTGTCGCCGTTATCCTCCACAAAGATGGCGAGCTGTCCGGGAGATTCTTCAAAAGCAACACGAATTCTGCCATTCCGCCGCTTGTTTTCCAGACCGTGACTATAGGCATTTTCCACAATCGGCTGCAAAATAAGACGCGGGACCGCAATATTACGCGCCGATTCCGGCAGTTCCGCAAAATCAATCGCGATCCGCCCGCCGAATCGCACGCCTTGAATTTCAGTATAGGTACGGGTATGCTGTACCTCGCTTTCCAGCGGCACCTCTTCTTGGCCGTCCCGCGTAATGTATTGAAAATATTCACCCAGATGTTTGGTGAAATAGATGACGTTGTCATGATCCTTCAGCATCGCCATTCGGTAAAGAATAAAGTAGCTGTTATAGAGAAAATGCGGATTAATCTGAGACTGCAAATGCCTCAGCTCGGCATTTTGCGCACGGTATTGTTGTTCATAAACCTCGTGAACGAGCACGTCAAGCCGTTTGACCATCGCATTGAACTGTCCGTACAAATAACCGAATTCATCCTTAAGCGGATAATTAACGGCCAGATTGAACTGCCCCTGCTCAATTCTGCGGAAAGAGCGCACCAGATGCTTAAGCGGCTGGTGAATGATGCGGTAGATGCTATAGGAAAACAACAGCACAATAATAATCGAGATTGCGGACAGCACATAGAGCCATGAGCGATAGGATGCCAGAGATGATGTTACTTTATCGCTTGGCATATACATGGACAAGCTCATATCCAGCTTGGAGGAGGATTTGCCAACTACCATATACTTCTCGCTGCCGAGCATGGCTTCAAAGACGGAAGCTTCATCAGTCCGTTCATGCTCATGATGGCGGTTCAGCTCATTCTGCTCCAATATTGCCGGATCAAGCTCTCTTGCCGATCCGCTGATCGCCCACTCCACCCGGTTGCCTGCCAGCACCGCTCCGCCCCCATCGGCGGTAAATTCCCGCAGCACCTTCGCCAGCACCGGCTTCGATATTTCCACGGCCAGCAAGAAAATCGGCTGACGGTTGCTGGAAACTGCCGGATCAGGATAGGGCAAGCTGATGAATATCCGGTCATTCCAGGTCAGAAACGGCGATTCGAACCGGTTGGTCGATTTGGACAAAGCGGTGAACTGCTCCTCGTTAAAAGCGGAAATAAGGTTGTCGTTAGAGGAGATGACCCGGTTCATCGCCGGTATAAATGCGCTTACGTTTTCCACGAACTTGCTTGATTTCTTCAACTGATCAAGATGTTTCTTCAAGCGAACCTGGGCCTGCATCTTTTCGATCTCGTTCATTACTTCGGAAAAAGAGCTGAGCGTGAGCAAATCATCATCATTGACATATTCCTGCAACAGCCGGATGACAAGATCAAAATCAAACTCCAACATGCCCATATACAGCGAAGCGCGGGAAAGCAGCGACTCGGTAATCTCTTTCTTGACTGTGTCTGCGCCACTGTCATTCATTTTCCAGCTAATCAAATACAGCGGACTGAGCACCAGCAGAAAGGTCAATACCAGCTTCGGGTAAATCGACAGCGAGGTTAGTTTGGTCCATAATTTCACGCCGCATCCTCCCTTTATCCCCCCGAAAATTTATTTAGTTTATGGTAGCACGTTTGGAATGAAAGCGCTATATATTCGGTCAGGATAGGACCGGAGCGCACAATGGAGCTGACCAATGCAGCGGAATCAAAAAAATATCCGATGAACCTGCAGCTGGTCGCACACAGGAAGATCGGATATTTTCGAGTTATTCGCAAGTTAGGCAAGCTTGGTGTAAACTCTTACATCAAATGACGCGCTTCTCGCGCCCGCAGTTTCTCATCTGCAATCTGGCTGCTGGCATCAATCCATCTGCGAGCTTCGGTTTCCGCATCCGTTGTCCGGATCAGCTCTATAGACGCCGATACAGTTTCCGTGCGGGCAGCCTGCTCCATTGACCGGTTAATAATTTCAAATAATACGCCCAGTACCATCCATTATCACCTTCTTGTTTATTGTCCCATCGTTTGAACGCCCTCGAACAATGTCGCCAAATAAAAACTCTCGCCATCCGAATCCATATCCGTTACGGGACAGCCCAGCTTGACAGAAATAAGACTGACGCTGCCATTCATCATATTAAGCCTGTACAAGCCCCGGTTGGAGCATAAGAAAATACCATTAGGCTTGGACACGATAGAGAACAGGAACATATTATCAAAGTGGACGCTTTCAAAGCCGCCCTTCTTGTTGCTGTGGAGCAGGTGCCCGTATTCCGTCACCGCCAGCACATGGCCCTTGTAGACCGCCAGCGAGGTGACCGCTGAATCGAAAGAATAGTCCATCCAGGAGTCAGTAAAGCGATCGTAGATAGCAATGCCTTTATCAAGCGCCAACACGATAAAATGAGGCAAGTATAGAAAGTCGTACACGACCGATTCCGCATAAGCTGTCTTGCTCCATGCGCCTCCGATACTGCTCCACAACCCGTATTGTGTAGCTGCAAGCGACAATCGCCCTACCTGCTTGTACTGGTAGCAGCCGATGGCCAGCTCCGACTCTTGCCAGTGCTGATCCTGCAGACGGAACAACCCGTTATTCGTACATGCCAGCAATTCCTCGCCACTCATATGCAGACGATTCACATGCGTCCCCTCCGGCAAACCGTCACATAATTTTTTCCATTCCTCGGATTTATGCTTTCGCAGCACTCCTTGTCCCATCGGCGCGGCAATCACGTCATCCTCACCCATTACCTTAACGGAAGAAAAATGAAACTGAAACCAATCTCTCTTGCCAGAGCCTGACAGCTCTTCAGACACTATCGTCCCCTCCTCTTAATCCGCAGATGAAGCCATCGAGTTAACCGTCTATTTTAATCCCGCAATGTTCAACCAGTTTTCTGCCAAAGGCCCGACATTCGTCCCGTTCGTCAGCAGAAGGGCTTAGTTCCACTTTCATCCCTTCCATAACAACCTCGGCACCACGCTCCTGAAGTTTCTCAATTAATAGATCCACCGCTTTGCCAAATTCCGGGTAAGACGAATCTGCCGAACCGAATACAGCCGCTTTGCGTCCAGCCAGATCGACATCATCCATCTCCTCATAGAAATCAAGCATTTCATCCGGCAGCTCACCGTCTCCCCATGTGTAAGCGCCAAGCAGAATGCCATCGAACTCCTCCAGTTCGCTTGCGCTGGCATCCATTGATTCTTTTACAACAGGCTCCACGCCAGCTTCCCGTACGCCTGCCGCGATCGCATCGGCCATTTCCTCCGTATTGCCTGACATGCTTGCAAAAATAATACATATTTTAGCCATCTATTAATTTCATCCTTTCGGCATAGTTTCAGAAACAATCGTTTTTATAAGGACAACCTCCGCATTCGGCTGCTGCGCGATCTTTGCGCATATTGCCCGCTTCCGGCATAAAGCCGGTCAGCAATCTAACGTAATCAACGGACTGGGCAAGCGATGCCTCATCCGGCGCTATACTGTACAAAACGTCCTCCATTATGCCATACACTTCAATGCGTTGTGGGAGCTGCGAAAATGCGTGTTTGCAAAATACAGCCGTCATGTGACAAAACGCATCAACAATTTCCTGATCTGCGGCAACCAGATATTTGCGCACGATGTAACCAGGCGGTTCGCCACCTGCTGCCAACTCGCCGGTATTGCCCAGGCTGAACACCGCTTGCAAAATCATCGATAAGTTCAGGCCAAGCTCCGGGATATAGGCATCATGCGATTCGAACAACATAAGCGGCTCCAGACCGCTTTGCGCCATATCAAGATGCCGGGTCAAATTCGCAAGCGCCTGGCCTTTCACCTGGGCAAAACGTTCCAGGGAACCGAACCGGCCAATGCGGTTAGTCCAACGCCGTTCGGCAATGCGCAGCAGAGCAGTTGAATTGCGCAGCTGCGCCGGAAGAGAATAATAGTCGTTAATAATGTATCCAACAGAGTACTGCACGAGCTGCCGCCAGTTCGGGTCAAACTTGCCTGCTGCCCGCCTGGCCTCCTCCTTGTGAAACTTATAGGGGCATCTCAATAACTCTTCCAGTTTATAATCATGAATTCGCTGCGCTGTCCCCACGATACGCCCTCCGCTTCCGTTGCTTTATCGTTCGAACATCCGCACAAATGCGGCTCCGGCTGCCTTGCGTAACGCTGTCGTCACCAATGATGTAAAAAGGATTGCAGACCGGAACGTAAGACTGGAGCATAAAATAAACTCGTTATTTCTCATAATAATGATAATGATTATCAATGTCAATTTTATTTTTTTAATGAGGTCAAAACAATGATGAAAATGCTGTCCTCAAGCCTCAGGAGAGGCGGGCAGCCATCGAATTGGCATTTGTATGCACAGCTTGACTTTAACAAGGATGGCGTCATCGACATTTAAGACCTGGTCAATATCGCCAGACTGATTCTTAATGTTAATTTGACAAACTAGGCCGTAGTCTCCACGAGACGTACCTGGTCTCATAAGTAGTTTCTTAACCACGCAGAAATGACCAGCTTTCTCATGAACAAAGGTCGAATTCAGGCTTAACAGCCTCTGAATTCGACCCTTTTGTTAACCGATGTCCCCAGTCTTTACGACGCTTGGGACAGATCCTTTTTTACTATATTAATCAAACTAAAGAAGACGCTTGAAGATAAATTGTTGTATTTTGTACAACTTTTCCAGACTTATTTGACGATTTCCATGGAATTCCTGCACATTATACAACAATTCTTAAGTGAAATGACTCACATCAGGTAAAATCATGTATTTTATACAACAATCCCACTTTTTTCGCGGCCATTCTGTCGATAGAAGGACGGCGAAGCGGATTACGTTGAATACGCTCTTTCAACCGATATCACTCTCCTGTCCGCATCCCAGCTTACTTTAGCCCCGGCCCATTCTGCAATAAAGCGCAGCGGCACATAAGTTGCATTGTTGAAGATTTCAACTTGACTGCCCATGTCCACCCTCTGGTCGTTCACGCTCGCCTCCCGGTCTCCCGGCCGCACTATGAGCGTTTGTTCACCGAACGTCAGTTGAACCAGCTTTGAGTGTTTGTCGTAGGCCAGATGCGCTCCCAGCGTGCCCGCCAGCTCACGGAGCGGCACATAAGCTTTCCCCTGTAGCATGATGCCTGCATATGGCTGCTCTGCACCGTCAATGATTACCCTTTCGCTATCGAGTATTGGAAGCGGCTCGCACTGCCAGCGTCCCGCGCCCAATCTTCCTGTTCCAAGCTGGCCTGCATCGTTGTTGCCCCATGCATACACGGTGCCGCTGGCATTCAGCGCCATCTGATGGTTCGGCCCGGCAGCAATCTGCACGATGCCGGACAGCGCTTCTTTGACAGGGAGCTTGCCGCGCGCTGCTGTACGGTGTTTCGACCCAGCCCGGCGGCATGTTCCCGCATCACCTGCTGACCACACTTCGCCGTTGCCTGTCAGAAACAGCGATACTCCGCCAGCAGCCAGAGCCTGTACATCCTGAAGCCCCGCTACCTGCTGCGGCGCTTCCAGCAGATCCGGTGGAGCACTGCCTCCTGCAACTGTCAACCCCAGACGATTGTCGCCCCATGCGTAGACATTGCCATGAATATCTGCAGCGAGCGCCAGCTTGCCGCTTGCGGATATAGCCGCAATTTTCGGCAAGCCGCTTATCTTAACCGGCCTGGTACGGTAATCTGCTGCATGATCCTGCAGACCTTGTCCCTCCCGGCCCCACCATCCCCAGGCGTAAACGGTTCCCTGTCTGGTCAACGCCAGGTTAATATCGCCAGCCGCGACCGCCCTGATCTCCGGCAAGCCTGCAATCGGCACAGGCGTTTCACTGGCCGTGTTGGATGCCTCACCGTTGCCGAGTTGCGCCAAGCGATTGCTTCCCCACGTCCAGACTGTCCCGTCCCCTTTCAAGGCGAGGAAATGGGTCTCACTTGCATCCACACTGACAATCTCGTCCAACTCCTCAATCTGGGAAGCCCGCTGCTCCGGATTATCATACTGTCTCCACACGGTGCCATTCGTCCTTAATTCCAGTGCATACGCAGACAACGTTTCCGTAATGACACTTCTGGCATTCATAATGTCGGGAATACGGGTGGGGACAGCATTGGATTCTCCAAAACGCCAGACTGTGCCATCATTTCTCAGCATAACAGAGGATTGATTGCCCGCATGGATGTGTACGATCTGCGGCTTGACCTCTCCATAAACTTGCATTGGAAAGAACATAAGCATCACTAATGTCAATACGATCGTTTCAACAATCACTTTTCTCATGAAAAGCTCCTCCAGTACTATCAATTCATCGCATTCTGATAGATTTATGGATATGCTGATCTATGACTGATTATGATCCTGTCGAGCGATAGCGGCGGACGCCAAATTGCCAGAATAGCAAACATGGAATGAGAAATAGAAAACCTGCGAGTGGAGAAAGCACATGAAGCAGCACCTGTCCATCATGTTTGTCCAACAGGTACAGTAGAGGCAAATAATTCACACAACCGAACGGAATGACGAAGGTAAAAAAACGAGTAACCCATTTATGATAAATATTCAAGGGATACTGGGCCATTTCCTTCCCGCCATCGGTGAAAATATTCGCAAATTCAAGTCCTTGAATCGTCCAAAAGCACATCGTTGCAGCAAGGATGAAAATACCGGTGAAAATTGCGGTGCCGCTCAAAATCATGAGCAACAGCGTAAAGACCTTCAGCAAGCTCCAGTCCACCGCAAGATTGCTCACTGCAAAGATCAACACAATCACGCTCTGCAGCAGCCTGCCGACACGTGAAAACTCGAATTTGGAGCCAATCACCTGCAGCACGGTACTCCGCGGCCGCACCAGCAGACGATCAAAATCACCGCCTGCAACCAAGGAAGAAAAATTGTCAAACCCGCGCGCAAAACATTCGCTGATAGCAAAAGCCATGTGAATAACGGCAAAGCACAGCGCTACCTCGAAAAACTGCCATCCCTGAATTTGTCCGAACCGCTCGAATAGAAAGTATAACCCGGCAAACACGGACAACGGAACAAAAAACTGGCCTACGGACAGCAGCCAGAACGATGCGCGATATTGCAATTGCGATTTGAACAGAATCAGTAAATAACGCCAGTATAGTTTCATCGTGTCACCCTCCCTGAACAACAACACGGCGCAGCGCCTTGTCCATCATGAATTTGCCTGCGGCAAGCAGCCCGGCGAGCCAGATCAGTTGGATGACAATGCCGCTTACTGCCGCCTCCTGAGGGATGTGTCCCGAATACACCCGAAAGGGGAAGTCGGCTGTCAAATGAAACGGCAGCAAACGCACGATATTTTGCAGCCACTCCGGCATAAGCGGAATGGGAATAACCCCGCCAGCCATAAACTCCCCGAACACGCTGAACATCATCAATGAGCCCGCAGGCGACAACGTGACAAACACCGAAATATAGATCAACATCGATATCGCAACAATAATGAACAGCCCCAGCAGCAGCGCGATGACAAATAGCCCGAAAGCCACAGGATCAGGCGGGAGCTCTATCTTATATGGCCTCGGCAGCAGAAACGCTACCAGCAGAATTGGAAAACAACGCAGCATTGCGCTTGCAATCCGCTGGGCGAGCAGCTTCGCATACCAGAAACCATAAATACCGCTTGGACGGCATAGTTCATAAGCGATGTTGCCTGTGGTGATTAGTTGGAACAATTCGTTGTCTCTGAACCAGAGCATAATGAAAGCAAGGAAGGATTGCTGAAGCCAGATGTAAGTCGTTAATTGGGGCAAAGATATGGGTGGCGGCGACTCGGTATGACTGTAGAACGCCTGAAAAACCATAATAACGATGAAACCCCAGAAAAACTGGGTGGCGACGCCGGCCAAGGCGGCTGTACGGTATTGCATGCCATCATAAAGCCGCAGTTTGAATACGGAGATGTAGGCTCTCATGAAATTTGGTACTCCTTGTACAGCTGAACAAGGACATCTTCGATCGGCTGACTGTCAATTGACACATCGAGCAGTTCAACCTGCTCGGCTAAAGCGCTCAGCACCTCAGACATGGCGGCCTGTCCGGTGTCGACGCTCAGCACGGCCCGCTCGGCAGACCAGGATACGATTGTCGCTCCCTGAATTTGCAGCCGTTCTATCTGCGGCTGATAATCGGCTGTAATCAGCTTGTGGGCGCCGAATCGGCCGCGCAGCGCCTGCAGACTGCCATCATACAGCAAGCTGCCCTTGCCGATTAGTATAATTCGGCTGGCGAGTGCTTCGATATCATTCATGTCATGCGTCGTCAGAATGACAGTAACACCCTGCTCCTGATTGATCGTCTTAATAAACTGACGAACAGCAATTTTTGAAACCGCATCCAGTCCGATCGTCGGCTCATCCAGGAACAGGATGTCCGGACTGTGCAGCAGAGAAGCCGCAATCTCGCAGCGCATTCGCTGGCCAAGGCTTAACTGGCGGACAGGCATGCCGATCAGACTGCTTAAATCGAGCGTATCCACGAGCAAATCATAATTGCGCCGATACTCTGCTGCCGGAACATTGTAAATATCCCGCAGCAGCTCGAACGAGTCTGCAACCGGGACATCCCACCATAACTGAGAGCGCTGTCCGAATACGACGCCGATATGCCGGACATAATTAACGCGGTCAAGCCAGGGCGTACAGCCTCTTATTGTGCATTCGCCTTTATCTGGGACAAGGATGCCGCTCATCACTTTGATGGTGGTCGACTTCCCTGCCCCATTGGGGCCGATGTAGCCCACGATCTCCCCTGGCGCTATGCTGAAGGAAATGTCTTTCAGTGCTTCTACCTCGGTGTACTCCCGGTGAACGAGCGACTTTAGTGCATGGCGCAAGCCTGTAGGGCGCTTGGCTACCTTGAACATCTTGCTTATTCCCTTAACCTCTATCACGGGTAATAATCCTCCTCTTTTTTTGTGAAAGGAAGAAGATCATATCACCAGCTGGAAATATTGTCAAGATGCGGAAACTTCGTTTTTCTTAGTGACTGTCGTCTCTGCCCGCTGGCCGACCAGTATCGAAATTGTAGCAAAAACAAGGTGTCCCAGCATCACGCCGGCAAACACATCAATCACGACATGCTGCTTGACAAACACCGTTGAAACAATGATCGACCAGGTTACAATCCCAATTACCAGGACAGCCCTGCGGCTGATCGCTTTGCTTTTGAGTGCGGCCATAAACAGCAGATAACTGGAAAGACAGTGGATGCTGGGGAAGCAATTGAACGGTTGGTCATTAGTATACACGAACTGCACCATGCGGCTCAGCAAATCGGTCTGCAGCAGTTCCGCTCTGGGTACCGTCGTTTGAAAAACCATATAAATCCCGTAGCATATGAGAACACTCACCACATAGGCAAGCATCGTATGGTAATAAAGTCTGCGGTCTTTGAAATAGAAGTAAATAAAACATCCATATAAAAATGGCATCCAGATCATGTAGGGGACAATGAATATTTTTAAAAACGGAATGACATCATCCAAATCAGTATAAAGGGTTCTGGAAAACTGCGGTTCCTGATTAATGAACACATAAATCAGGCCAAGCGTTGGTATTGCTAACAACAACAGCAAGGGATAGTGTGAAAACTTTTTCATGAGGCCACTCCTTATCATACCCACTACGATATACGTTTCTCTAATTACTGAGAATTATTATATGTCCTTCCATAAATTATTGCTACCGACTCCGGGCTATCTCTCTCCCAGACTTTAGTCCAGCAACAAGTTGATACTGGCAGCAAAGAAAAAGCCCGACTTCCCTCTTTGCGCCGGGCCTGAATAAACGATATGAAAATGACAGCCTGATCAACTTGCTTCAGGCCAGGTTGCTGCCGAACCAGTCGTACAGTCCCTTTGTCTCCGATTTGCTGTCATTTGCCTTCTGCAGCTCTTTGGCTGTATCTGTCAGCTGTTTTCTGAGTACACTCTTCGGGGGAAATGATTCAGCAAGGTGCTTCAAGCGGTCGGCATAAGTGGCTGGCAGCATTAACGGTAGTGCTTGCTGCAGAGAAGTGACATTGTCAATCCGCGGATCAGGCGCCTGTGCAGCCATCTGCTCAAGCAGATTCATAAGCAGCTCAGGCGCATCAGAATGACGCATCCGCAACAGCGCAAGCAGCATCTCGCTGGTTTGTGGGCTCATATAATCGCCGTCCATCTTCACCCGGTTAAGCAGATAGAAACTGGAAATCTTATCACGATCGGTTGCAAAAGCGCAAATCAGCGCTCTTTCATCCAGTTTGACAAACAGCGGCAGCCATCGCGCATCCCAGTTCTCTCTCCATCTCGGGTGGTGCCGCTCCTCTCCGCCAAGCAGTTGATCCGTAATTGACGGGGTTAACCTGCTGATTGCGTTCAATAGTTGCCGGGCGGCAGCGGAGTCCTGATGCTCTGCAATCGGCGCATAACGATCGAATAGATCTTCTGGCGTGCTTCTGTGGAAAGCGGTGCGAAAGCGAAACGCGATAAACTTAGGATCATTCGCTTCGTCAGTCCCCATGGCGTTCCCCTTCGTGCGCTTCCATGCGATCAACAGCTTCTCTGCCCAATCCCGAATGAGCTGTGTCTCAGCAACATTGAAGATTGGCGCGGCGATCAATTTATTAAGAAAAATAAAAGCTTCATGCTCCCGTCTATGGTTGAGGCACTTTACGAATGCAAACAAGCGTTCAATCGTTTTTTCCCGTTCTTCCCCCTTGTCTGCTCCAGATATCAGCCGCGTCAACTCCTGTTCGGCACCGGCTATCACGAGCATTGCCATTCCAGGCTCGCTACATTGCCAGATCGCCTCCACAGCAAGATCGCGGTCATCCGATACCAATGCCGTATAAAGCCTGTTTACTGCTTGTCCCGAGCCAAGACGAGCCAAGGCCAAATAAGCCGCTCCCCGCAATTTGCTGCACAGTTCTGCCGACTGCTCCAGCAAAAATGTCTCATGAGCCGCATCATAGCCAAGCAGTTCAGTTGCCTCCGCCCTCAGCTCCGGAGAGCCTTCCGCCGCAGCCTGCAAATAAAGCGCATTGCCGGACTCTCCCAGGATCAGATACATCAGGTTCAGCATCCTCACTGCGCCTTCGCCGCCATCGAGTCTGAATTGCTGCCGCAGCGACGGCAGCGCGGCTGCTTCAAATTCCGGCACCACATTCTCGTAAACGAAATCAGCCAGTTCAGCAGAACTGTCATTAAGCGCCGCTACCGAAACGGGGATCAGGCGAATATCGCGAAAAAATCGCTCGGAATACGCTGCTTTGACTACTTCCAGCCTGTTAGCCCCCATTCCGGACAATGCTTCAATCAGAGGGTTAAGCCTGGAATAGGGCAGCGTTCCGAAACTTGTAATAGCAGTTCCCTCCAGATCAGCAAGTGGTCCCTGTACTTCGGTTGTTCCTTGTGTATACAGCACAGAATGCATCAAGGCGCCGAGCTCAAGCAGGCGGAAGGTGCTCGCTCCGTTCGGTTGTACAACTTCAGCAACTGCGGACGCAATTCGTCGAAAAGCAGCGGAGTTCTCCCCCAGCACCTGCAGCTGCTCCAGCAGCCCGGAGAGCCGCTGGTTGCTTGCAGCAAGCCCGCTTCCCCTTACAAATAGCCGCTTAATCTCGTGCTGAAGTTCGTATATGATCGTTATACTCATCGACTGCGCTCCCCGTCTTTATTCATCAATACAGCAGACGAATGATTTCTTTATCTGTCACAATGCTGAGCGGCTGCGCCAACAGACGGTTTTGGACGGCATTGTGCTCAAACATTACAAGCATGGCCTGATCGGACAAGTCCCTTCTGCCCAGCAGCGGCAGCAAAGGCGTCGTAGCTTGCTGAATAGCTGAAATATCCGCACAAACAATATGATTTCCCTTCGTATCCATCATAATATATTGGTCATCCTGCTGTTTGATCGCAGCATAGTGAAGCAGCGCAACCGGATGCTTGTCCGCAAGCGGATTTTTAATTTGATTTTTGATAGAGCGAATAATATCTGGATAAGAGGTGTGCGCCTGCAGCCGGACGGTTTCATAATCGCTTGCTGCGGCCTCAAGCGCGACAGACGCTTCCCAGCGTACACGCGGATTCAAATCTCCCGGATAAACGATCAGTTCCCCCGTCTCGATCACCTCGAAACAGGAGTCCTCCGCTCCGATATGCTCTGCGGCATGCAAGGGGCGATAATTGCGTGTCTTGAACAGATGCCCCGAATGCAGTTCCATCCAGCAGCCCTCATCGACAATCACTTCACGAATCTGATCACGATAGCTTCGGAAGGAAAGCTGCAGCATGCGCGCGTCTTTGCTTATACAGCCAAGCTCGCGCAGTTCGGACAGCTCCCAGACATGGCCGATCCATTCCTCCAGATTGGTTGCGGTTTCAGGCGGCAATTCCGGATTGTCCTTACGGGACTGCAGATACGACTTGCTCTTCTTAAGCAGCGTATGAATGACCGCCAATTTCTCAAGCGCGCGGTTATAATCTTTTTCCAGCTCATCCGAGGGCTGCAGCGCTTGCAGCAGTTCCCGCAAAACCGCCTGTATGCCCGGAATATAATTATTGCCGAGCTGCTGTATCTGCTCTTTCATCAGCAGCAATGTTTGTTTGTCTGCTCTGCCGAGTCCAGCTTGCACAAGCTTCCTGACCAGTTGTTCCGCGCTTTCGATCCCATTGAGCTGGACGGCTATTTTTTTGACCAGCGCCGTTTTTCTTATCTTGCGCCTGGCCGGTTGCTCGAGTGTGGAAATCCCCAGATAGGACGCAGTGATTCGTTTCATGACAAACCTACCCCATCACAGATTTTCGATTTTGCTTTATATCCTTAACCTGTTCCACACCAGGACTCGTCTTTCCTGTCACGCTAGTAAAAATAGTCGAATTATCATACATAATCAATGAATCTGTCATACTTTAGACCCGATTTCCTCCAACAGAGTTGGCACAGCAAAAAAACCGCACGCTTTACAACGGCAGAGACTTATGACCAATTCTGGCTTGAACCGTTAGCGATGTGATGGCGGATGTCCGCCGAGACGTTCAAGCTTTGAGCAGATTTCATGCTGCCAATCGGCATCACTGGTCATCGAGGCGAGCAAGGAAAGATTCCGCAGCTTCGCCAGTTCACGGCAATAGGCGGCGTTAAAGGCCAGACAATGCTCCATATCCATCCGCTCTTCCTCCGTCAATTCCCGGTTGTTGCGAATCGTCCACAACTCCGCAAGTCTCTCATGTATCGGCAACACTGCCACCTTGTTTCCCCCCATATGCTCAAATGTGGCTTTGATCCGCCACTATCAGTATGGCCAAAAGAATAGCGATCTAACGGATGTAGCGCCAAATCAGCAAGAAGTCCTTGTTTAAGCGCGGATTCACTGCTTTTTGGGCCTTGGATTCTCCTCTGCAAATCAGGTATGATGGGCAGAAGCGTCTACTATTCGCTGAGGGAGTATGACTATGAGATCACCGCAATTACATAAACTATTGAACCGCATCACACCGACACAATTTATTGTGCTGGGATATCTTGCTGCAGTCATCGTCTCGACCGTCATTCTCAGACTTCCGATAAGCTGGCGGGAGGGCGTTCGGCTGTCCTGGATGGATGCGCTGTTCACAGCCACGAGCGCTGTCAGTGTCACCGGGCTGACGATCGTTAACACCGCCGAGTCATTCAGCGGCTTCGGCAAAGTTGCACTGCTCTGCATGTTTCAATTGGGCGGCATCGGCATTATGACACTTGGCATCTTTCTATGGCTTATTCTTGGCCGTAATATCAGCCTGTCTTACCGCAAGCTCATTATGGTCGACCAGAATCAGAGCACTCTGTCCGGGCTCGTGCAGCTATTAAAAATAGTATTTGTACTCGCCCTGATCATCGAAGGCGCCGGCGCACTGCTGCTGACCGTCTATTTCAAGCTGAGCGGCTATTATGACGACTGGTTAACCGCATTTGTTCACAGTATGTTCCATGCGGTCTCCTCGTTTACGAACGCCGGGTTTGATATATTCGGCAGCTCCATGATCCGTTACAACGCCGATTATTTTATTCAGCTCGTAACGATTTTGCTGCTGATTTTGGGGGCGATCGGTTTCCCGGTTCTTATTGAATTAAGAGAATATTTAAGCGGCCGGCACAGACACTTCCGTTTTTCGCTGTACACGAAGATGACAGCCATTATGTTTTTTCTGCTGATTGTTGTGGGAACAGTCTTCATTTGGCTATTGGAGAAGGATCTGCATTACAGTGGAATGACGTGGCACGAGCAATTTTTCTACTCTTTGTTTAATTCGGTGACGACGCGCAGCGGCGGCTTGGCGACAATGGACATGAACAGCTACAGCATGCCGACACTGCTGCTGCTTTCCGTATTGATGTTTATCGGGGCCAGTCCTTCCAGTGCCGGGGGCGGAATTCGTACGACAACTTTCGCGGTTGTGCTGCTGGCGCTGGTGAACTATGCGATCGGGCGCAGTGAGGTGCGGTCCTTCCATCGGACGATCAAGCAGGAGGACGTAAGCAAAAGCTTTATTGTCTTTACCGCTGCGGCGCTGCTCGTCATTACCGGCACAATCTTGCTGACTTATACGGAACAATCCAGTATACCGCTAGTGGCGATTTTCTTTGAAATTTGCTCTGCTTTCGGAACAAGCGGACTATCTTTGGGCATTACCGGGGATTTGACGAGCGGGGGAAAATGGGTGCTGGTAATTGTGATGTTCATCGGACGGATCGGCATGCTGTCCCTTCTGTTCATTTTCCGGCAAAACCGGAGGAAACCACGGATCCATTATCCCAAAGAAGATATCATTATCGGGTGAGGGGCCAGCAAGCACCCCGCCCTTGTTAATGAACATTGCGCTTGGCCAGATTGCCGCCCTGTACGTCAGCAACATGCTGAATAGCAATAAAGGCGCTTGGATCAATTTCCTGTACAATGGATTTCAGCTTGGCAAGCTCAAGCCGGGACACAACACAATACACCATCTGCGTATCTTCCTTGGAATAGCCGCCTTTAGCATAGATAAAGGTGGAGCTTCTTCCCAGCCTGTCAACAATCGCTTGCGAAATTTCGTCGTAGGAATTGGAAATAATCGTCACTGACTTGGACTCGTCGAGTCCTTCCACAACAATATCCATCACTTTGGCTGCTATGTAATAAGTAAAGATCGAATACATCGCCGAATCAGCGCCGAATACAAAACCGGCAATGACGAAGATAAACAAATTAATGAACATAATGATTTGCCCTACGGGCATTCGAAACTTTTTGGATAGCAGAATAGCGACAATTTCCGTGCCGTCCAGCGCACCGCCATAGCGGATGACCAGACCGACACCAATGCCGAGCATCACCCCGCCGTACAGTACCGCCAAAATCGTCTCATGCGTAAATCCTTCTGAATGGTGAAGCAGCATCGTCGTAATTGACATCACTGCAATGCCATAAAGAGTTGAAATAGCAAAGGTTCGGCCGATTTGCTTGTAGCCGATATATAAAAAAGGCAGATTAATCAAAAAGATGTAAATACCGAGCTTAAGCGGCGTTATTTTGGATAAAACAATGGAAATCCCGGTTATCCCACCATCGATGATGTTGTTGGGCACCAGAAAGATTTCCAGCGCAACCCCCATCATTACGGCCCCTAAGGTGATAAAGAAATATCGTTTTACATAACTGGACAACGTCTCTCGCTTATGTTGACGCGGCATAAGGTTTCCTCCTTGCTTATTTTTGAGCCCTCTGCTACTCGGTACTTTTGTTGGTTGGTGTGCCCCGCAAGCCAACTTCCTGATCGTAAGCATCGAATATCTTTCTCGCAATCGGCGCAGCCCCGTAACCGCCATAGCCCCCATCAGGGACAACAACCGCTATTGCGAGCACAGGATCATCGGCTGGTGCCGCTGCGATAAACACCGCATTTTCCACTTTTTTGCGTTTGCCTACATCCTGCTGCGATGTCCCAGTTTTTCGCAGGAAACTGTATGAAAAACCTTCAAAACCTTGCACGGAAACATTCAGCATGCCCTTCTCGATGGTATTCCAGTAGTTCTCGGGAATGTCCACTTCGCCAAGCACGACAGGCTCGAAATGTTGGACCACATTGCCGTCCACATCTTTAATTTCATTAACAAATTGCGGTTTCATTCGTTTGCCGTGATTAGCCAACATCGCGGTATATTGCGCCAACTGCAGTGCAGTATAGCGACCCTGCTGCCCAAATGAGGCATAAATCAAGGCGGATTGTTCACTGCCTGTCTTAGCCTCTTCAAAATATTCGAGAACCCCTTTGGATTCATTCGGCAGATCGCTGTCGGTCAGCACGCCCAACCCAAATTCCGTCATATACTTATGCCAGGTATCAATTCCCTCGCTGCCAGGCATCATATACAGCTTGTTGCCAATCATTTCGGACATGAACGCATTGGAGGATCTGCTGATTGCCGTTGATGGATTCAGCGACCCCATCGCGGCGTTGCTGGCATTGTATACTCTTGTTTCATAGCCTTGGCGGCCAAATTGAAAATATCCCCTGTCATAATAGGTGGACGAAGCAGAGAACAGCTTTTCATTCAGGCCAAGCAGCACCGTAAGCGGCTTTTGGGTAGAGCCCAGCGGCACAAGCGAAGAGGGATGATTGTAGCCTTCCTTAACATCTTCGTAGTGAGGGAATACCTCTCTGATCGAGCCGTTGTTGATATAATATTTTAAATTATCGTATTCCGCCTGCGTAATTCCTTTCTGCCATACGTTGGGATCATAGTCGGGCATGCTCGCCATAGCGACGATCTTGCCGGTTTTGACCTCCATCGCTACCGCATAGCCTGTCTTGGCATAAGGAGCCCGTTCACGGCGGTTCGAGGAATTTCTAATTTTCTCCAAGTGGCCCATAATGGCCTCTTCTGTTTTGAGTTGCACATCTTTATGAATGGTTAGAAATAGATTATTCCCTTTTTCAGGCACAGTTAATTCCATAGGACCGACGATGCGGCTTAAATTGTCGACAGGGTATGTTTTTACCCCGTTTTTACCGCGCAGCTGTTCCTGGTACATCAGCTCAAGTCCGTCTTTGCCGACTTTTTCTGTAAGCAAATATTGCTCCTCCGGCTCGCGACTGGCGTTTTCCTTATAAATATCCTGATAAAATTTAAGACCGTTCTTGGGGCCGTACAATGAGTTGAACCCGGACATATAGCCGACCAACTGCACCGCTATCGTGCTGTCATCGTAATTCCGAATGCTTTCCTCAATAATATCAATTCCCCGATAATGATCGCGATTTTCCATGAAATAAGCAATTTCTTTCTCGTTAAGCCCGCTCTTGATGCGCCGCGGTTCGAAGACGTAGCTTAAACGTCCTTTTATATCCATTGTCTTGAAAATATCATCTGACACCATTTCCGGTGCATCTTCGTCCTTGTACAAGTTAATTGATCGGGCCAGCCGATCAGCCATCTCCCTTGCTTCTTTCTCGCCGATTCCGGTTTCAAGCGTATAGTAGAGTGATTGAGTGGAGGTAGAATAAGCGATCGGATGACCAGCGGCGTCATATATGTTGCCGCGGATTGGCGGAATTTTCACATTTCGAGTGCTGAGGCTGGATCTCAGTTTAACCATTTCCGGACCCTCAACGAATTGCAAAACCGCAAGCCGGATGATGAGGGCGGAAAAAACGAAAAAAGTAAGAAAGAAGAAGATATTAAGCCGGAAAGAGAAATGACGTCGATTGACAACCTCCCGCTTATGATCTTCTTCTGTACGTTTTGCTGCCATTTCCGCGCCCCTCCTTGGTGAATCACCCTGTGTTGCCACAGGGCGCTTCTTATCTGAATTATTCTACAACTGCAACCGGGTAAATGCAGACCGGTCTAACCGTTTGATACACGTTGCCATTAGGTACGGGGATACCGTCCTCTCCAATCCGCATTGCCACAATGTTATCCGAATCCTGGTTGGCGACAAGCAAATGCCTTCCGCCAGGCAGTAAGGCGAAGTTGCGCGGCGTGCGCCCGCCGCCAGGCGCATGGCCGCTTAATGACAGCTTGCCCTGCTCGCCGATTGCAAAAACTGTGATGCTGTCATGTCCACGGTTGGAGGCATATAGAAAGCGTCCATCCCCATCAACATGGATATCCGCACAGTAGCTCTCCTGACTGGTTGCCACAGGCAAGGTATCAATGGTCTGCAAGTGATGAAGCGCGCCTGTTGCCGGATCATAGGCGTAGACGGATACGGAACTGTTAAGCTCATTAATAATATATACAACCGTGCCGTCGGGATGAAACGCAGCATGACGCGGCCCGGAGCCGGGTTGAGCTGCCGTCTTGGACAATAAGCCCAGTTGGCCGTCTTCCTTGTTCAACTGATACACATAAATGTGGTCAGTCCCCAAATCCGGAACAAACCAGTGACCGGAATGCGGCTCCAAAAAGATAGAATGCGGGTGCGGACCTTCCTGGCGGTCCTTGTTGACACTCTCTCCTTCATGGCGAATTGTCTGGACAGCCGGTCCGATTGCTCCGTCCTCCTGAACCGGGTAGGCGACGATTGTTCCTCCGGAATAGTTGACCAGAAGCAGCCAGCGCTCGCTCTCGTCAAGCAGTAGATGACAAGGGGCAGCGCCGCCTGTCGGCTGCTTGCTGATCAGTTCGAGCCCTCTTCCATCCGCGGCAACTTTGAAGGAGGAGACTTCCCCGTCGTCCACCTCGCTCACAGCAAACAATATGCGACCCTTGCTGTCTGCCGTTAGAAAGGACGGTTGCTCAATACCGCCCCCTCCGCCCAGCCTTTCAATCGTGCCCTGTTCATCATCAAACAGCAGCACTTCAATCGCTTCCTCGCTTGCGGTATTGTAAGAGCCCGTAAATAACCGCCACTGCTTATGAACGCCATAATTATTTGTCAACGAATACGCCTCCTGAAGAATTGTATTTCATTTGACAGCCTGCCGTTTAGTTGGATTCCCTTGCCGGCTGCACGCCCTGTGGCGAGCGGCGGTTCCAGGCAATTGAAATCCCGAGACTGATGATTAGTATTGCGGCGCCAAATGAGTAGGGCAAATTATATTCCACTTCATACAGCACTCCGGCAAGCGCCGGTCCAACAATATTCCCCAAGCTCATATACACATTGTTCATCCCGGCTACAAAGCCCTGCTCATTGCCGGCCATCTTGGACAGCAGTGTATTGATCGCTGGCCTCATAACGGAAGTGAACGTGAAGAATAGCGATGTCAACAGCAGCACGGCCCAGAAACCGCCGAAGAACAGAAGCATAATTAACGTAATGGCTGAGAGCAGAAAAGTATAGTTGATCAGCTTGCGCTCACCAAAGCGCGTAATGAGCCTTTGAATAAGCACAGCCTGTACAACAGCCCCGATCAGCGCCCCGACTGTAATGAGAATGGCGATATCCTTTTCGGTGAAGCTATACTTGTCCGTAACATAAAATCCAAAAATAGCCTCGAAATGAGATAGTCCGAACGTCAATGAAAAAATAAGCAGCAGTAAAATAAAGTACGGCGCTTTGAATGATTTCATCATTTGTCCGATGATACTTTCCCGCTTGCCCGCTCTGCTCTTTGCGGCGAGCCGGTTTTCCAGCGAGAGGGTTTCCGGCAGCAGCGCAATGGAAGCCAGCATGGATACGCCTGCTACTGCGGCAGATACAAAAAACGGCGCCCGCAGTCCAAAGTCGGCCAGAAAGCCGCCGATTCCCGGCCCGATTACAAAGCCGAGCGACATGGCCGCACCGAGCAAGCCCATTCCTTTGCCCCGCTCATCTTCTGTTGTGATGTCAGCAACATAAGCCATCATCGAAGGAATCATGGCTGCTGCTCCGGCTCCGCCAAGCAGCCGTGACAAATAGAGCAGCCACAATTGATCAGCTACAGCAAACAAAAGCTGTGATGCAGTAAATGCAGCAAGACCAGCAATAATCATTATTTTGCGTCCATACTTGTCCGACCAATCGCCTGCTAACGGAGACAACAGAAATTGCGTGAGACCAAAGGCGGCGATCAAATAACCGCCCGCCTTCCCTCCCTGTCCAAACCCTTCCAAAAATTGGGGGAGTATTGGAATAATAATCCCGATTCCCAGCATTGCGATGAACATGTTAATCATCAAAATAAAAAGCGGTGCTGACTTTTTGGAAGCAGACTTCATGGCAATAATTCTCCTCAAATCTTTAAGATTGTTATTTTTTTGCAGCCTTATAAGCATCAATATATTGAGCTGCCCGTTTAGCGACCAGTGAATAATCCTTCTGCTTGACCGCTTCGCTCGTCAGGTCGGAACCGATTCCCACAGCAACTGCTCCCGCCTTGATCCATTCGCCCAAATTATCCAGCGAAACGCCGCCGGTCGGCATAATGTTGGCTTGCGGAACAGGACCTTTAATGGCCTTGATCATTGCAGGCGAGTACAGGTTGCCAGGGAACAGCTTCACGATATCTACGCCGAGTTCCAGCGCTTCCTGGATTTCTTTCACTGTCATTACGCCGGGCATAATCGGAACGCGGTAACGATTGCAGAGCGTCACGGTTGCCGGATTCAACGAAGGTCCGACCACAAATTCTGCGCCGCTCAAAATCGCTGCACGAGCTGTCTCCGGATCAAGCACGGTTCCAACACCGATAATGGCATACTTGGACGGATCAGTCGAAGTACTTGAATATTTGCTCGTCAAGGTTTCAATGGCCCGCAAAGCGAAAGGAACGGTCATTGTAATTTCAATGACTTTAATTCCTCCAGCGATGGCCTGTTCAGCCATTTCAACAACTTCTTCCGGTGTATCGCCGCGCAATACCGCTACAACGCCTTCTTCCGCAACCTGTTGAATCAACTTCAGCTTTTTCATTGCTATTGCTCCTTAACCGTTTTTATTATTTTTATAAAGCCAGCACTTTATTATATCCTAAATCTCCCCTGCTACAAAAGGGCTTATTTAGAGCCTGCCGGCATGTCTAAGGTCATGTCCAAAGCAAATTGGCAGCGGCTGTGCTGCCTTGTCCAAAAATGTCATCGTTTTAAGAATGAATTTCTCAAGTTCGCGACAACCTATTCTATAGACTGGAAGGCACGAAGGGATTTTTCTAGTGGACATAGTTTTTTTCTGATCGAATGAAGGTTTTTTTCTGATGGTATAAAGTTATTTTTTCTTGGTTGGTGTTTCACCGCTTCATCTTTAAGGCCAATAACAATTGATGTGATAACAACGGAAAGGATGATGAACATGACTGAGCACAAACTGCTGGATGGAAAAGTCGCTGTCATAAGCGGCGGCGGTTCCGGAATCGGACGTGGAGCAGCGCTGCTGCTTGCAAGGGAAGGCGCCCGTATCTGTCTGCTTGACCGGACGGTGGAAGAGGCGGAGAAAGTAATACGCCAGATTGAAAAGGAAGGCGGGCAGGCGATCGTTGCAAAAACGGACGTTTCCCAGTCAGCCGAAGTTGAGGCGGGGATGCGCAAAGCGGCCGAACATTTCGGTCGAATCGATATCGTATTTGCCAATGCTGGTATCAATGGCACCTGGACGCCTTTGGAAGATCTGTCGGTTGAGGACTGGGATCAGACGATTCATATCAATTTGCGGGGAACGTTTCTCTTGATGAAATATGCCGTCCCATATTTGAAACAAAACGGGGGCAGCGTTATCGTCACCAGCTCGATTAATGGCAACCGCGTGTTCTCCAACATCGGGGCAAGCGCCTACAGCACGAGCAAAGCCGGACAAGTGGCGCTTATGAAGATGGCGGCACTGGAACTGGCAGAACACAAAATTCGGGTGAATGCAATTTGCCCCGGCGCCATTAAGACGAATATTGGAGAAAACACAAACCGGACTAAAAAAGCGGAGGAAGCGAGCATCCCCGTCAAATTTCCGGAAGGCTCGCAGCCGCTCGAAAATCATCCCGGCTCTACAGAGCAAGTAGCTGAGCTTGTCTTGTTTCTCGCCTCATCCAAGTCGTCACATATTACCGGCACTGAAATCTATATTGACGGCGCAGAATCACTGCTAATTGGTTAAAAAATGCCAATGGGTTGACTTTTGTCCTCTTCAGGAGTATAAAATGAGTATTGCTATATTCGTTGAAGGGAACAGTAAGCTTGACCAAGCGATCACCAGAGAGTCGGATGAAGCTGCGAACCGACGGTCTGCTCCAAGCCTAACATCCTCCCTGAGAATCCGTGCCGAAACTTTCATAGCCTCCTGCTTGGAGAGCTATGGCAGCAGTAAGCGCTGGACGGGTGTCCTCCGTTACAGGGAACACGTATGAATGTACGTTGTGGAGCGCTGCACCCGCGCCTGGCTAACAGGAACGGCATGTGCAGAACAAGGGTGGTAACGCGAGAATTCAATCTCGTCCCTATGGGACGGGATTTTTGTGTTTTCATGAAGGCTTAAATTAGGTTTGATAGAGATCGCCTCATGATTGTATTTAATAGATATTACCTATACGGGATTCGAGAGGGAGAGAAGCCAGGTGGGAGAGAAATCGGTAGAACAAACGGCATCACAACAACAGCATGTTCGGCTGGAGGAAATCGTTTTTGCACAGCATTTATTGAGAGATGTTATCATTCGTACACCCCTTCAGCACAGCCGTGTGCTGTCCGAGCGCTATGGCTGCCGCGTGTTGTTGAAGCGCGAAGATTTGCAAGTCGTAAGATCGTTCAAAATAAGAGGCGCCTATCACCTTATGAAATCTCTGCCTGCTGAAACGCTGGCCAGGGGCGTCGTGTGCGCGAGCGCGGGCAACCATGCCCAAGGGGTTGCCTACTCCTGCCAGACCCTTGGCGTAAAGGGAAAAATATATATGCCGAGCACGACGCCAAGGCAAAAAGTAAGACAGGTATCGTTCTTTGGCGGTAATGATGTGGAAGTGATTCTTGTCGGCGACACCTTCGACGATGCCTATGCCGAGGCGGTGCTTGCCAGCGAGCGCGAAGGGATGCCGTTCATTCATCCGTTCGACGACGCCAAGATCATTGCGGGCAACGGAACCGTCGGCATGGAAATTCTGGAGTCGCTTGATACGGCGCCGGATTATATTTTCGTCACCGTTGGCGGCGGCGGGCTGGCCGCAGGTGTGGGCGCCTATGTCAAAACGGCAGCGCCGGGCGTCCAGTTGATCGGGGTAGAACCGGAAGGCGCTCCTTCCATGCAGGCTTCCATTCAAGCGGGCGAAGTTACCCCCTTGCAGGAGATCGACAAATTCGTTGACGGGGCCGCGGTAAAAACCGTTGGACGGTTGACCTACTCATTATGCAAAGCGTATTTGGACGATATCGTACTCGTTTCCGAAGGGCGCGTATGTACGACAATGCTAGAGATGTATAACGAAAGCGCGATTGTCGCCGAGCCTGCCGGTGCGCTTCCCATCGCAGCGCTGGAGCGCTACCGCGACCAGATCGCGGGCAAAACCGTCGTCTGCATCGTGAGCGGCGGCAATAATGATGTAGACCGGATGCAGGAAATTAAGGAGCGTTCCTTGATCTACGAAGGGTTGAAGCATTATTTCATGGTCAACTTCCCGCAGCGTGCTGGCGCACTGCGCGAGTTTCTTGACGATGTGCTCGGACCGGATGATGACGTCACCCGTTTCGAGTATACCAAGAAGCATAACAAGGACAACGGTCCGGCTCTGGTCGGCATTGAATTGAAGCATCGCGACGATTTTGAACCGCTCGTGGAGCGCATGCACCGCAAGGGGCTGCAGTTCATCGATTTGAACAAAGATCCGCTACTGTTCAATTTGCTCATTTGACAGTAAGATCAGCGCTGGGTGGCGTGAGCGTTGCTCACGCGGGGGCGCTGGTGCGCGGGGCCATTGGTACGGGGCGTTGGTGCGGGGCGTTGGTGCGGGCCACTAGCGTAACAGTGACGGGGCACGTAACGCGGGATGCTGGCGTGGGGCGGGCGCGTTATGCGCAGGACCATTAGCGCGGGGGCGTTGCGCGTTGACAAAGGCGCTGGTGCGGGACGCGGGACGCGGCTGACACAGGTCCATTGGCACGGAGTGCTGGACGCTGGCGCGTGATGCTGGTGCGGGGCGTTGCGCGGGCCACTAGCGTGACTGTGACGGGGCACGTGACGATGACGCGAGGCGCTGGTGCGTGATGCTGGCGTGGGGCGTTGCGCGGGGCTTGGGACGGGATGCTAACACAGGTCCATTGGCACGGAGTGCTGGACGCTGGTGCGTGATGCTGAACACAGACCACTGGCGTGTGGGAGATTCGCGGGACGCGGGCCACTAGCGTGACGCTGACGCGGGGCGCCGCTGACACAGGTCCATTGGCGCGGAGCGCTGCCCGCTGGTGCGGGGCGTGGGCGGGATGCTGACACATTGGCACGGAGCGCTGGCCGCTCGCTGACATGTTGTTTAACTAATTGCTGGCTAGTCTCTGCGCGTTTACAGGTTCCTCCCGCTCCCGCTTACGCTATTCGATTCGAAATAAGCAATGTGGCAGCTTTGGCAGACACTACGGCTCGAAACAAGCAATGTGGCAGTTTTCGCGGACACCAGATCCGTTATTTAGTCTAAAACAAGCGATTTCACCACTTTGGCGGACACCAGTTCCGTTATTCATACGAAAAACGCGATTTTAGGCGGGTTTTCTTAGCAATAGCGGAACGTCTGGCCGTGAAAATCCAGTTTAGGGTGTTTTGAGGCAAATAGCGGAACGTCTGGCCGCTCAGCACACAGACAGCAGGTTGCAGGGGGTAAGGCAGCAGATTGCAGGGAGCTTGAAACAGCAGCTTGCAAGGGGGTAAAACAGCAGGTTGCAGGGAGCTTGAAACAGCGGCTTGCAGCGGGTAAGTCAGCAGGTTGCAGGGAGCTTGAAACAGCAGCTTGCAGAGGGCTTATGACAGCAACACAACTCACAAAAAGCCGCGACCATCTCAGGCCGCGACTGATTTATTAAACCATCCATTACGGTCAGTAGGATTAAAAGTACAGTTTCAGCACTCCGCCCCGGTCATCTCATTGGTGAAAAACCGTTTGTACTCCTTCGGCCGCAGCTTTTCCGCCGACTCTCCTGCATAATGAAATTGCAGCGCTCTTCTGCGCTTATCCGACAGATTGTACGGTGTGCCGTGCTTAAGCAAGCCATGAAACAACATTAGTCCGCCAGGCTGCAGCGGAATGGCTACATCGCGTTCGACAGGCACCTGACTATCGCAAATTTGCCAATCGCGCACACTGTAATGCGGCGTAGCCCCGTCCGCATGGGAACCAGGAATAACATGCATACAGCCGTTATCAAGCGCCGCATCGTCCAGTGCAATCCACACCCCTACGACAGCCTTATCGTAAGCAAGATTGCCATAGGCCATATCCTGATGCCAAGGTTTCTCTCCCCCGCCATGCGGCGGCTTCAACAACGCCATTTCTTGCACCAGCTTGGCTGGCTCGCCCAAAATAGCCTCAACCGTTTTAATCAACGCCGAATTGTAAGCGATTGCATGCAAGCTTTCATGACCAGCAGTAAAATTTTCTATTTTACGCAATGCCAATTCTCTGTCTTCCAGTGTGTTTAATTCGGTCATAGGGCGGGTGAACTGCAGTTTTGCCCCCTTCGTATCGCCAAACATAATTTCGCCCAGCGCTTCAATCCCCTTCTTCACTTCCTCAGCCGAATACAGCTGCTCGATAGCCAGATAGCCATCCTTGCGGTAATTTTCAACTTGCTCTTCACCGATTTCATCAACCCTCTGCAGCTTATTCGCCAACTGATCGTAACGGTACAGAACGCGAGATAACTCTTCCGGGCTTTGCGCAGTTGTCATTTCAAGCTTCCTCCCTTTGTATCAAACGGTCTATAAACCTATTTGAAGATGATGCGTTTATATATGTATGATAATATAGTACCGAGGTAATGACGATGGATGAAGCTGTCGGTTATTTGTATCAGAAAGCATATCATTTTAGGAGGACATATTTTCAGGCTCTTGAGGAGGCTAACGACAATGACGCTGCCAACGGAGGATTCTTTCGCAGCTTTCACTGGCATCTACCGCAGTGGTATATCTGGGAGGGCGCGGTGCGAACCAGGCTGGAACTGGCGTACTGTACTCGATGATTACGATCTTTGGTATGTAGCAGGCGGAAGTGGGCAATTGAATATCAACGGCACAGATTACGAAGCAGATGCACGAAGCTGTTTTCTGCTGCGCCCGGGCGATCGGGTTTCCGCCAAGCAAAATCCGGAACATCGCCTGAGCGTCCTGTTCATTCATTTTCAAGTGACAGGCGCATGGTGGCTGCAGAAGTCGGGGTTGTTTACAACATTAGCGGATGTGCGAAAATTTGTGGTCGCTGACGCGGAGCTGTTCGAGTCATGTATCGGTCGGTTGCTGGAGGGTAATGAAACCGAAACATCATCAGAGGAATTTGCGGCCTTGCTTGGCTGGGCGCTCATCTATTTGGAAAAACGCGACCGGGAGCTGCATGAACCGGCCGCCCGTCCGTCGAGCGCACGCAGCATCCGCCAGGCTATTCATTATATCCGCGAGCATATCGCGTCCCCGCTTGCACTGGAGGAAGTTGCTGAATGCGCGGGCTTGTCGCCGCGGTATTTCAGCCGTCTGTTCAAAGACACAACAGGACTTTCCCCCAGAACCTTCATTGCCAAAGCAAGGGCGGAGCGCGCAGCTCGGCTGCTGCTGGAATCGGACATGGAACTGAACGTCATTGCCGATGTGCTCGGGTACCATGACATCTACCATTTCAGTAAACAATTCAAGCAGTTCATGGGCGATCCGCCATCCAAGTACCGCGCGCAGCAGCGAGAATATGAGGCGCATTATTAAGGCTCGCTATTCAAGCTCCTTCAAGTTCATCCCAGTACGCGTTCAGAATACGCAAAAACACATTGGGAAAGGCAAGCTCCTTCATATCTTCCAGACCAATCCACCGATAGTTGTCCGGCAGCTTGTGGGCCTCGCTTGTCCCCTCTTGCAAAGCCTGTCCCATCGCGGACAGCTCCGCATCGCCGAAATCCAGCTGCTGCCGTCTGTCAGACGCCGCTCCATACAGCGGCCCTGTCTCCGCGGCGCGGTCCGCCTGCTGCAGTGGATTCCCTTCAACGCTGGCGGAGAGAGACTGGCCTGCAGCAGCGGTAGATGGAGAAGCTGCTGCTGCCGCAGACGAGGCAGACCTCGCAGCTGACGCAGCCTGCGAAGCCGATGCAACCGCCGCGGCAGCAAGCTGGCGGCCTGGCGGCCCAGAGCGATCCTCCGCCGACAGCGGCGCATGCGACAGCTGCAGCGGCGGCTCTTCCCCGCTCAGTACGAAGCCGAATTCAGCTTCGTACACCTGCACTTCCCAGCGGATGTGGCTGAACACATGGTCAGCCCCCATCCACCAGCGGTGCGGCCGCACAAGCAGCCGCTCCTGCTCAGCCAAGGCACGGCAGAGCGCGTCCATCTGACGCTCTGCCTGCCCAGGCAGCGGGCCCGCCTCCGGCTGGGGCGAGCGCCGCTTCTTCTGCGGCGCGGACGATTCCGCCGCCGCAGGGTCATCACTGTTGCCGCTTGGCGACAGCACATGCGGCAGTTCCCACATTTTCGCCAGCAGGCCCGTTTCCGGGCGCTGGCGGACGAGCACTTTGCCGGCGAATTCGCCGGCGCCCTTGATGAGCGCAGCAAGCCGCAGCTCCGGGCGGGGCGGCTTCGCCTTAGTTTTGATCGGCAGCTGCAGCTCCATTCCTGCCAGCCGGCCGGCGCAATGCTCCATCACCGGGCATGTCAGACAGCCCGGTGATTTGGGCGTACAGGTCATTGCGCCAAGCTCCATCAGCGCCTGATTGAAATCTCCCGCACGGCCATCGGGAATTAACGATGCTGCGAGAACTTCAATTTTGAGGCGCGTGGTGTTTTTGGCAATGTCATCCTCTAGGCAGAAGTAGCGCGACAGTACCCGCATCACGTTGCCGTCAACCGCAGGCTCAGGACGATTGAACGCAATGCTCATAATCGCCCCCTTCGTATAAGGACCGACACCTTTGAGCGCCCCAACCGCGTCTGTATCATCCGGCACGCTTCCTCCATGCCGGCTCATAACCTCGCGTGCGCCAGCTTGCAGATTGCGTGCCCGAGAATAGTAGCCGAGTCCTTCCCAGCATTTTAAAACCTGCTCCTCAGGAGCCTCAGCCAAATCGCGCACCGTCGGAAAATGACTCATGAATCGTTCATAGTATGGAATTACCGTATCGACACGTGTTTGCTGCAGCATAATTTCCGATACCCAAACCCGATAGGGGTCGCGGTTTTGCCGCCAAGGCAGCACCCGCTTGTGCTGGTCATACCACTGCAGCAGCTCACTGCTGAAATAATGTTTTACATTGACTGTCAATTCGTTCACTACCTTTTCTGCAAGCGTGAACGGCCGCTCCATTCGCAAACGTGCAGCCACACATCGCCCTATGAAGTATGTGCCGGTGTAACACGCTAAAAATCACAAATTGATGTTACGTTATAAAACTAAAATTCAATTCCTCTGCTCCCGACGCTATTCAACCGTGCTCCAAACCTTTCTACGGTAGATTTGGCGGTATCGGCTTGGCGACATGCCGGTATATTGTTTGAACAACCGCGACAAATAGTGATTTTGCATGCCCACTTGCATCGCGATACGCGCTACATAGTCATCCGAGCTTTCCAATAATTGCTTGGCCCGCTCCAGCTTCAGTTGATTAATATAATGAATTGGCGGACTTCCAACCATTCCTTTAAAAAACTCAATAAAATAATTCGGATGCAAATAGGCCACCTTCGCCAGTTCTTCAATGTGAATGACTTGATCAAGATGGGCTTCAATATAAGCAAACACATCTTTCAGCTTCCGATAGGATTCCCCTTGTCCAAGCGCTTCTTCCCTCAGTGTGCAACGCTCGAAATAATAGGATATCAACTCCAAAAAAGCGCCTCTGACCCGCAGCGCGCTCACGAAAGAATCCTGGGATAGCGCTGTAATAATCTTGCTAAACAACTGCCGAACTGTCTCTACCGAGACAACCGGGATACTGAATGGCAGCTCCAACGCTTCAAAAAGCTTCATATCTCCGGCATTAATCCGAAAATGACACCAGTATCTGCCGTAATTTTCTTCACCGCAATTGCTGATCGCCTGACGCACACCCGCAGGCAAAAAAACCAATTGCCCCTGCCTGGCAACATAAGACTGCCCATCGATCTCTACAAAAGCCGTACCCCGTTCAATGAGACACAGGCGAAAAAAATCAGGTATAAAGCTTTCCTCGCGCCAACCCGGGCCATCTTCCGCATAGGCAGCCAACGTAACTTCCGAATGAAATTGCTGTAAGTAATTTTGTATAATCTGTTCATTAATCAGTTTCATGGCCGCTCCCGCATGTTATAAATATTGTCCAATTACTTATTATACTGTTTTCAGTGAAAAATGACATGGGGCAGAAGTTTGACAGGCCGAAGTTGTCTCCGAGGCTGACCGTGCTATACTATATAGGGAAATAATTATGTTTCATCGCTTATAAGGAGAGTTGGTAGAATGCCGTTGGCTAATCGAATAATCAAAAGGCTATATCCGGCCGTTATGATACTATTGCTCAGCACAGTGCTGCTGGTAGGCTGTTCAGGAAAAGACCCGCTTGACGGGCCTAAAGATATTATGGAGGTTTACCGGGCAACCTGCCTTAATTGCCATGGTACGGATTTGCAAGGCCTGGTCGGACCAAGTTCGGATTTGCGAAATGTTGGCAAGCGGTTGACTGCAGCCCAGATCGAACGCCAGATTATGGAGGGCGGCGAAATCATTATGCCAGCTTACAAGGATAAATTATCAAAAGATGAAATTGATGGACTGGTCGATTGGCTGGCCTCCAAAAAGTAAGCGAAAAGTGCTCCCATTTCGATCCATTTCGTAGCGTCCCGCTGTTTCCAAAGCGCCCCGTAGCGCTGCATGGCGGCTGTCGGACCACTGGCCTGTCCGTCTAATGGCCTAACCGTGATCAAACTCGTTCAATAATCGCAAAAGCAGATGCCAGCTTACGTTCATGTGTAATTGTCACATGAATCTGTAATACGGAAGGGTTGTGACCCAGACGCTCCCATGCTGCAGCGGACAATATGCACTGCGGCTTGCCTGAAGCTGCCGCCCGGTGAGCCGGAGAATGTGCCGAAGTGTCTGTACATTCAGGAACAGGCATAATCGTAATATCCTGAAATCCGACCACGGCGCCAATCCCGCAGCCAAGTGCTTTAACAACCGCTTCCTTGGCAGCAAAACGGCCCGCAACAAATTCCATGCTGTTCACACCCAACGCGCGCTCCCTCACTTGCTCCGCATCTGTCAGCACTCTGCGGACAAAACGCTCCCTAAGCCCGCTGTTCATAATGCCGGCGATTCGCTCCATCTCTACCAGATCATGCCCAATGCCGATAATCAAGCTGTGTTCCCCTTTCTATTAGGCTGCTTGAACCTAGTATTCAACGCCAGCGTTGACGATACCAAGGATACTGAACGCTATTCTTTTTTCAAAAAAAACCTCCGGGGGAAACCCAGAGGTTTTAATTGAAAAAGACGATTAAATTCCTGGAATCGGCGCTCGTTTGTGCTCCGTAAGCTTGAATTGCTTCTCCAGCTTCTCACGAACTTCGTCCGGAATTTCCTTGCCTTCCAGGTAATCGCAGTTATCCTTGTAGGTGATGCCAAGCTCGGATTCGTCGGTCTGACCTTCCCATAGACCTGCAGTTGGCGCTTTGTCCAATACGCTCCTTGGGATGCTCAGCTTTTCCGCGAGCTGCCTCACTTGCCGCTTGTTCAATGTGCTGAGCGGGGTCAGGTCAACAGCGCCATCGCCCCACTTCGTATAGAAGCCGGTGACTGCCTCAGAGGCATGGTCAGTGCCGACAACAAGCAAATTGAGGTCAAATGCCAGCGTGTATTGTACGACCATTCTCATGCGAGCCTTGGTGTTGCCTTTGGCGCCGCGGCTAATATGACGATGTATTTCGAGTTGTTTTAGCCCCTGCTCGACTTCAAGCGCCACCTCGGTAACCGCATCTTCAATGTTTGTTTCAACCGTATGCTTGAGACCAAGCGCTGTTGCAGTTGCATAGCTGTCAGCGATATCCGACTGTTCGCCATAAGGTTGGAACACGCCCAGCGTCATATAAGGCTGGCCGGATTCCTCAGAAAGCTCATCGGTAGCCAGCTTGCACAAGCCGGCAGCCACAGCGCTGTCAATCCCGCCGCTGATCGCAATCAGCAGTCCGGCTACACCTGCGCCGCGCACATAGGTTTTAAGAAAATCGACACGTTTGCGAATTTCCTCATCCACATCAATTTCCGGCTTTACACCAAGTCGACTAATGATTTCTTCCTGGAGGTTTTTCATAATAAGCCTCTATACGCAGAAGCGCTCGAACGCACCAGCGAGATCAGCTGCGATCTCCTGAGCCGAGCGGTTCTCAATTTGATGACGCTCAATAAAATGCACCAATTCTCCATCCTTCATCAAGGCAATCGAAGGGGAAGATGGCGGATAAGGAGCAAAATATTCGCGAGCCTTTGCGGTCGCTTCTTTGTCCTGACCGGCAAAAACCGTATATAATTTATCTGGTGTCACTTCATTCTGCAAAGCTGCAGCTACGCCTGGACGGCATTGTCCTGCCGCGCATCCGCATACGGAATTGACAACAACAAGCGCCGTTCCTTTGCTGTCTTGAATTGCAGCTTCCACCTCTTCAGGCGTACGCAATTCTGTAATGCCAATCCGAGTCAAATCATCCCGCATCGGCTGCACCATATCTGTCATGTAACGCTCGAAAGACATCGACATCCAGTATCACTCCTTCTGGTATAAAACTTATATTTGTTCCTATTATACTCTTCAGTCATAATGAAAGCAAAGGCTATATGCTCGCCATTTAGCGCTTAAAAAAGCAGTTTGAGAGCTGCTGCAAGCCGTTTTTTTCGCATAGCCCAGCACTTCTTGCCAAAGATTCCAAGCTTGTCTCCAAGTTGTCATGAGCCTGTGCCGGACGCATGCAACTGTTTGAGCTGCCAAACCAGTTCATGTCAGACTTCGTGCAACCACCCGCACCGTCCCAGCTCATGCCGGACGCATGCAACTGTTTGAGCTGCCAAGCCAGTTCATGTCAGACTTCGTTCAACCACTCGCACCGTCCCAGGCTCATGCCGCCTGGCTGCAACTATTCCGTTTGACTGTCTCGGGTCACTGTCCTGCTCCCCGTCTCTGTCTGTATCGCACGCTGCGGCTTGACAAAGATACCGGCAGCAATAAGCGCTATGAACAGCCATTGCAGGCCGGTCAGTCCAGCTGTTAAATGGAGCACCGCGCCAGGAGGGCTCGCAGCAAACAGGCTGGCCAAGAGCCCGCCAAAGCCAAAACCAAGCAAATAAGTTGTCAGATCTGGGCCGCCTCCCGACGCACTTCCCCGCGCATCCTTGATCATATAAATATAAAATCCGGCAGCGATCAGTGCATAAGGGAGATAATAGGGAAAGGACGTTAATGAACACCATACAATCAAAGCGGGGACAAGCGCGTAAGGAAGGACGCCCAACAGCTGATTCAGCTTGATTTGGCGCCTGCGGGCAGCAATCAGCAAGTAAATACATGCCGCCGCCCCGCCTGCGAGCGTCTCCCAAAATCCACTTCGAACTACCAGCAAGCTAAGCGGCCGTTCCCATAATAATGCGGGGTTCCAAACAAGGAAGCCAAGCTTCCAGCAAATGCCCCATATAAATAATGCCGTCCCAAACATATCAAGCCAGGGAACACCCTTGAGCAGCGGCTGCGTGCGAATCCACAGCGAGAGCGCGCCCATGCCTGCAACCGCAGCGATCAGCACGGTCAACAGCAGTCCATCAGCGTTAAGCGGGCCCAGCGAAACGATCTCAGGCATCTGCCACCTCCTCCTTTTCCTCGCTCATTTCATGAACGTCAAAACTGACGGTGAACGTTGTTCCCACGCCTTCCTTTGAACTCACTTCGATTTTGCCGCCGTGATGTTCAACGATGCTTAGACAAAGCGGCAAGCCCAGACCGGTCCCGCGCGTTTTCGTCGTGTAGAAAGGCTCAAACAAATGCTCAAGCTTGTCCTCTGAAATTCCGCAGCCCATATCGCTGACTTGAAGCTCAACGGTATGCTCCGTGCGGACAGTCGATAGACGAAGCAATCCTTTCTCCTCCATCGCCTCCATGCCGTTGCGGGCAAGGTTAAGGATCAGTTGTTTAATTTCCTTGTCATTTACATCTAGCAGCGGGAATGGCTCACACAAATCCAACTCTATGGACTGTCCCCGCAAATTCGCATCCGCCCACAGCAGCGGCATTAATTCATTAATAATATCATTAAGCGATCGGCGTTCTTTTTGTACAATGCGGTTTTGGGCGAGCGAAAGAAAGTCGCTAATAATACCGTTCGCACGGTCCAGTTCGTCCATAATAATTTTGAAATAATCACGTTGATGATCCGGGCTTCGCTCCTGCATCAATTGCACAAACCCGCGGATAACAGCCATTGGATTGCGGATTTCATGAGTGATGCTTGCCGCCATCTGCCCAACAAGGCTCAACCTTTCCATCCGGCCGACCTCATCGCGCAATCTTGTAATTTCCGTAATATCATGGGCAATCAACGCGGCGCCAATGATTGTATTGTTATGCATATCCCTAACGCTGAACCCTGTTTTTATATAATTAATATTGCCTTCCTGAACGATTTCCGCCGTGGCGTCTGCGCCATTAAGTGCAAGATGAATAAGTCTGCCTGTCGCTTCATTGGCAGCGGATTCATACAGATTGGTATAAAGCTTCCCAATCATATCCAGCCGCTTGTTCTCGGGAATTTTCTCACCGAACATGCGCATTGCCATTTCATTCAGATGGGTAATAATTCCATGATCGTCCACAATAATGACAGCAACCGGTGTAATATCAATAAAACGCTGCAGCTTCTGCACTTCATTCCGGTAATTCATGGACATCTTGTGAAGCTGGCTATGCAGCTGCTGTTTTTCCTTCACGCTCTCCATGATGAGGACGACGCTCCAGACCACCACAACATAGACGACGACAACAACAAAGCTGAACCACAGCAATCGCATATCCCATGCAAAGTCGTGATTCATCAGATCGTCAAGCAGAGTTGTCCCGAATGTTCCAAGCAGCAGTAAGGCTAGACCACCTGAAATCCGTTGCTTCTTCTTGCGGTCTGCTCGCTGAAACGATCGAATGGAAACCAGAAGTGCAGGGACAAAAACAATCAGATACAATACAAACCCTAACTGCCCCCAAAAATCATGCAAGGTAGAATGCAGTCCATAGACATAAATAACACTGAGAAATGCCGCAACCGGAATTCCGCCATACAATGAACCAATGATGTACGGGATTGCCCTGAAATCCAATTCGAGCACTTCAAACAGATCAGTGGATACTAGCATGCATGTCATCATGGAAACAGTACAAAGAATCCCCATGAAATATGGCGTTCCTTTAAGTCGATATGAGCGGTCGAACCACATCTGAAAAGCAAAAACAGGCACTAGGGCGATCATGACCTGCAAAAGTGTTTCCTTCCACACGATATACCGGTCTCCTTCTACACACTCTTAATCCTGCTACTACCGATTAAAGCACATGTAGCCTGTTTTGACAATGAAACGAATACAAACAACTTGCTGTTATAGGGGGGGGCCCCATGGGACAATAAACCTTGACCTAACAACATAACACGCAGCTTAGCCATCAGAATGAAGGGGCTGCAATCGCCTGCGGCGATACCAAGAACACAAATCATCAATGCTGCGTTGTGAGCGTCAAAGTCGTTGTAATCCAGTCGGCCACAATTGCAAGCATCTTATCCCCGTCATGCTCATTGTGGAGTACATGCTTGCCGCCAGGCCAAGGAACAAAAGTGCATCTGCCATTCAGGCTTTTGGCCAGTTCCTCGCTGGCCGCATAGGACGTAATATTGTCGGCATTTCCATGCATCAGCAAGAGCGGACAAGTCAACTTGGCTGCCGCATTGTTGATCGCCCATTCGCCTTCACTGGTTAATCCAAAATACATTTTTGCGGAGATGCGGTCATGAGCAAGCTTATCGTCAGCAAGCGGCGGCAGCTCTCCCTTCCGATTCTCCAGCGTATCATCTTCAAGCCCTGTCGATAAGGTAAAGGATGGCCAGATCGCAGCCATAGCCTGCCCGACCAGCTGCTTGGCACGCGGTGGATTAAAGGCCAATCTGAGCCATGGACTGGTCAGCACGAGCGCGTCGATCTTCGGCTGCCGCTGTAACGCACAATTAAGTGCCACATTCCCGCCCATGCTGTGACCATACAATACACGGGGCAGCTCCGGATAACGGTCTACTGCCAGATCAACCAGCCCTTTCGCATCCTCGGTCAGCTGCGCGATTGAATTTGTGTGCCCGCGTTTCCCCGGGGAGCGCCCATGACCCCGCTGGTCATACGTAAGCACGCCAAAGCCTGCGGCTGTCATTGCCGCTGCAACCCCCTTATACCTTCCGGTATGTTCTCCCATACCATGCACCAGACATATTACCGCACGCGGTGGCTCCTCTTGTGGCAGCCATTGCAGCGCATACAGCCGCTCTCCCGCCGGGCTTAACAATTCTATTTCTTCCTGTATCAAAACGTATGCTCTCCTCTCTGACCGCCTGACTTTTAGAAAAACCATCGGCAGCACTGCCAAGTAAATTCTTCCAAATTGTGCAGGATACATTGATTATAAGTCGATGGGCTTTTTTTATCCAGTTATGCCGATGAAATGTTTTTCATCGTTGTCCAAGCTTTATGTTTCACAGTTTTGGGGCTACAATAGAAGAAAGCAGGATAAAGGAGACTATATGAATTACGACATTATTATTATCGGCGGAGGGCCTTCCGGATTGATGGCAGCAATAGCCGCAAGCGAGCATGGGGCCCGGACGCTGCTCATTGACAAGGGCGACCGACTAGGCCGCAAGCTTGGCATTTCCGGTGGCGGAAGATGCAATGTCACCAATGCGGGAGACATTAATGAAATCATTCGCCACATACCTGGCAATGGTCGTTTTCTGCACAGTGCCTTTGCACATTTCGACAATTACGCGATTATGCGCTTCTTTGAACAGTTGGGCATTGCACTGAAGGAAGAAGACCGCGGGAGAATGTTCCCGGTATCTGACAAGGCGAAGACCGTGGTAGACGCTCTCGTAAACCAGGTGCGGCGCCAAGGCGTTGAGACGCTGGTCAATCGTCCGGTGGCAGAAGTTTTGTATGATGATGATCAAGTGGCCGGTGTCAGGCTAAAAGATGGACAGACAATTTCCGCACAGCGCGTCATTATTGCTACCGGGGGCAAATCTGTTCCAAAAACCGGCTCGCCTGTCTGCACGTAGGTACGTACTTTTATTAAAAATACTATTTACTATTCAATGTAACTGTCTTGCTGGACTGA
>REGQ01000021.1 GCA_004134985.1 Paenibacillaceae bacterium
ATAGAGTAGCATAATTCGGTTCACATGAACATTTTTTTAAGCGGATTCCATCCGCTTTGTTTGCTGTACGCTTTTTTCCTTGCTTGTTCCAAAAAACAAACGGCACAGGACTGTTTCCCATGCCGTTTCTGATTTCTGTTTTATTCCCAGGCTTGTCTTGGAGCTTAACTTAATGACATTGCCCGCTTGGGCACCCAATGTCATACTAATCGCCGCCGGCCGGCATCCGAAGCGAACAATGCGTCCATGGTCCGTGCCTGAGCCATAATGTCTTGCCCGCCATCTGCTGTACAGCGCCCTTCCAGCACCTGTCTCGCAAACGCCTCTGCCTGCAGCCGAAACGGCGTTACGCGATCCGTCGTGAAATTGTGCTGTTCCCCGTTCACCGTAACCTGCAGTGTCAAAGTGCTCGCATCCGAATACTGCCACAGAGCTACGCTGCCCCGCGTGCCCAACAGTTCATAGCCGCAGCCATAGGGCATGTCGAAGGCAGCCTGCAGTTGTGCGGTCCCCCCGCCAGGAAAAGCCAGCATACCGGCAAAGCGCCGATCGATGTCCCCCTGTCCCTGCCGTTGAAATCGAGCCTCTGCCCACTCCGGCTCTTCGCGGAACTGCTTCCGGCTCCAGTTGACCAGATAGCAGCCAATGTCGTACAACGCTCCACCGCCCCACTCCGCTTTCAATCGTGTGCTATCCTCGCGCAATTGTAGTGTAAAACGGCCATTGAAAAATACCGGTTCTCCGATTTCACCCTTCATCACTGCCTGTTGGGCGAAGCGATGCCCTTCCTGATGGCGGGTCACGAACGCTTCCTCCACATGCACGCCATGACGGATCGCTTCCTCCACGATTTCGCCCGCATCCTGGGCATTCAATGCGAATGGCTTCTCCATCAACACATGCTTGCCGGAACGGATCGCTTCAATCGCCCACTCCTTATGTATGTGGTTGAGCAAAGCGATATAGACTGCGTCGATCTCGGGATCGGCCAATAGCTCACGGTAGCCATCATATGCCTTCGGCACGCCAAACTGCGAGGCGCACCGGCGGCTGTTCTCCGCTGTCCGGCCGGCAACGCCGACCCACTCGCTGTAGTCAGCTTGCTGAATGCCCTGTCCGCCTTTGGCGACAATATTACCGGTTCCCAGTACGCCCCAGCGCAGTTGTTTCATAACCCTTCCTCCTCACATTAGTGCGTGTTAACTCATCTACAATACAATTCGTGAAACAGCGTCCATTACCTTTTTTTGCAAACACTGCTACGCAGTTGGTTCGGATACTGAAAAAAACCGCCATCCGATTATAGAGGGCGGTGAGCTATCAATTGTTGAACGTCGCGGCGATGCCACTTTGGCAGGCTGCTTGTTGCTTGCTTCCTGCTCAGGCAAGCCCTGTCTGCCGCTTGCTTCCCGCTCAGGCAAGCCCTGTCTGCCGACTGCTTCCTGCTCAAGCAAGCCCTGTCTGCCGCTTGCTTCCTGCTCAGGCAAGGCCTGTCTGCTGCAGACTCCATGCCCACAGCCGCTGTGCCGCTTCGTCATCGGCAGCTTTACCACTAAGCGACTGCACCTTTTTCCTATAGTAGTATTCGCCGCTTACCTCAGCCACTTCCGGACTCAGCGCCAGGTAGAGCGCGGTCTCCGCTCCCTGCTCTGCGGTCAGAAAGAAAGGCTTCAGCATCTTATGAACCCCTTTGCCAAAACCGCTATCCCGGTTAACGCCAAAGCTCGTGGAAACAGCACCCGGATGCAGACAGTTGACCGTTGCCGATGTACCTTCCAACTGCTTGGCGAGCGTTCTCGTAAACAGAATATTGGCCAGCTTGGATTGAGAATAGCCCCGGACCACGTTGAAGCCTTTTGTCAGATGAGGATCATCGAAGGAGATTTTGCCCGCTTTATGAGCCCCCGACGAAACAACAACAATCCGTCCATGTTCCGCTTGTTTCAAGCGGTCAAGCAGCAGCAACGTCAATAGAAAATGCCCTAGATGATTGATCCCAATCATCGACTCATAGCCATCTGCTGTCAATTCCCGCTTCAGGCTCACAACACCCGCGTTGTTAACGAGCACATCCAGCGGTTCGTTTCGTGCAGTGAATTGCTCTGCAAAGCGGCGAACACTTGACAGTGAACCCAAATCGCACAGCATCAGTTCCAGCGCATCGCTTCCGCTCGCCGCGCGCACCTTCTCCAATGCTTCCAGTCCCCGTGCTTCATGACGACAAGCCATGATGACATGCAGCCCTGCTTTAGCCAATCCGATTGCAGTGTGCAGCCCCATTCCGGCATTCGCACCCGTTACAATGGCAATCTTCCGTCCCATTCTCTCACCTCTTTATCAATTTATACATATGCATACAAGTCCCGTTAATTCCCCAATAAACAATATTCCCTAGCAGGTCAGCAACATTAGCAAAATATGACTTTATAAGTATGGCTCAAAATAGAAATCAGTGCTTGACGCAGGTTGAAACGGCTAAACGTCTGCCAATCCTGTATTGTTGAAAGTCCTACCCAACAACAAAAGAGGAATAGACCGATGCAGAATCAGCCTATCACAACGACGAAAGGAAAGGACCTGTCCTAACGGTCACCACTAACCTTTAGAGGCTGATTTTTACAACTTCCCGATTCTAATGGACATCCGCGACCATTAGAAGGCGTTTTTCCCCTCAATTGCCCCCTTTTCAGCCTGTAAGGGGCATCCGTGACTGTTACAATCTCAATTCGCTACATTTCCGCTTCTAACGGACTGCGGTGACCATGAGCACACATGTTATCCTCACAAGTGCCGGGCCGCAATAAAGCTGGCATTTTCATAGAATTTAACCGCCAGCTTGACTGTCAAGCACTGATTTTTAGGTTGAGCCATAAGTATAACATCTTTTTCAAGCTTTCAAATGAGGAAGACTGCTAAGTATGCGACTCGTTCGGGCGATCCGCGCACCAGACAGTTCCCCCGCGTTGGACACCCGTGAACCGGACGTCATTTCATCCCCACGCCATCAAAACTATAAAAACAAATTCATTCCTGTATCCGCCGCTCTTTCACGAAATCCATACTTTTCATAAAATGCTTTCTTACCACTGGCACATGACAATTGTACCCATCGAATATTATTTGTCTTGCAATGATTTAAAAGCTGAGTCATAATTTCCTGCCCAATTCCCTTCTTTTGATAATCTGGCAGAACCATCATCTCGCAAATAAAACACTGCACATGCCCATCGGATACGAGACGACCTGAGGCAACAAGCTTTTCGCCATCATACACCGTAACGATGTACCAACTGTTTTGAATCGCTTCGAATAAGGTATTCATAGACCAAACTTCTTCAGCATTCCAGCCAGTAGATTGAAATAAATAATAATAATCTTCTTTGTGAGGAATATCCGTGCGATAGGTAAGCTCCAACCGTGTTACCTCCCTTTGGCAAGTAAAAACATGAAATAATTATGCTTTACATTGCATAATTATGCAACGGAATTATTGCATGTCCTGGGCTGATCAAAGGCACTCCCGCTAAATAACGGATCTGGTGGCCGCCAAAATCCCGTTTCGGCTAATTTTCAACGAATAGCGGAACGTGTGACCGCTCAGACCTGGAAGTTTCGCACACCGCTCGGCCTTCCTCGTCTCGCCCGGTCTTTTCGCCCTAACCTGCTACGTTACTTGTGCATCATCTTCCTATAGGGAGAGTTTCATCCCCTCATGACTGGACACAAATCCCAGCCGCTCATAAAATCGATGGGCATCCTTGCGCTGCTTATCCGTTGTTAGCTGGACCAGCCCGCAACCATGTACCTTCGCTGCATCAATCGCATATCGAAACAAGGCTTCCCCGATTCCCTTGCCGCGATTGTTTTTATCCACGCGCACACCCTCGATTAGAGCGCGTGTCATTCCCAACCGGGCAAGTCCCGGGATAAATGTAAGCTGAAGACAGCCAATTACTTCCGCGTTGTCTACAGCAACCAGGAGTGCATTCCCTGTCTGCTGTTCAATGGCTGAGAACGCATCCACATAAGTTTGAGGCAGCGGCGTTTCAAATTGTTCTCTGCTCACTCCCAGCTCATCATCTGCCAATAAACGGACGATTCCTTCAAGATCACTACGAATTGCTGTTCTTATCTCCATCGGTATCGTTCTCCTCTGCATGCTTATTTCGAATCTGAAAGTGGATCTCCTGACTCGCAACATGAATCGACTTGACTGCCAAGGCGATTTTATGGTCAGCGTTAATATTTTGCCAGTAGAAGTCGGCTGTCTCGCTGCTGCATTCAAATAACGGCACTTCAAACGGCTCGCCTGCAAAAGGTTTCAGCACACCGTTCTGCTCCGTTTCGTAAGTGTGGATGCAATGACCAATGCCCTTCTTGAACCGGCTATAGTGAAAAATATTGCGCAAGCAAACGGAAGGATCATTGTCATGTGTTTTGAGAATAGACAGGCTATACTGTTCAATACTCGTATGAATGACAGCTGAAATTCTTGGAGTAAAATGCGGTGCATCCGGCTCAAACTCCCTGAGCATCAGCGATTGTTCAAAGCTCCGATTATGCTGCAGCCCTTCATAGATCGTATCTGTTTGGTCGCCATTTGAAACAATATGCACGTCATCCCAGTGGCGGATCGGATCATAAATAATAAGTGAAGGATCTTCCATTTGTCTTGGGTCAAATGCTTTATTTCTCACACTCCACCCATCTAGCTCAAACAGACGGTTGCGGCTGTTCGCGCTCCTCCCCATAATCCAGTATACCTGCACATAGTGCGAACCGGAAGGCGTCATGCCTGCGATAAGGGTTCTTCCCGGATACGTTTTTTCGAATAAATCATGGACGGTTTTCATTTTTACACGCGCTCCTTCGCTGAATAGACAAAGAGGCAAGGGAACAACGTTCCCTTACCTCTGCCCAGGCGTACGGCTTTTACTTATATGCTCCCCCATGGTTCCCCATGATTCGCCAGTTACATATAAGCTCTAAATTACTTCTAATCATAGCGATTCCTTCGAGCAAAATCAATCATTGCTGCAACGCCAAAGTGTTGTTCTGCCTATTCGATTACGTCTATGATGTTGCTCCCTAAGGCTTTCTGCTGTGCTTGTCTATACCCAGACTACGCCCGTTCGCTGCTGCTTATATTCACCTGACCTGCGGCAGCCCGCATCTCTGCCCTTTGCACAACCTGCTCCGGCAGCCCGAAGCGGCGGGCAATGGCAAATGCGTAGCTGTCCCCGGCCTCGCCGATTTCCAGACGATACAACGGGTACAGCGTCTCAGGGTCAAATGCCATACGGGCATTCGTGCACCCTGCTGTATCCGCGGCATAGCGTTTGATTTCATTAAAATGGGTCGTTGCCGCAACGAGCGCGCGGCGTTCCAGCAGCTCCTCCAGCAAAGCAATAGATAAGGCGATTCCTTCCCCGGGATCTGTGCCTGCTGCCAGTTCATCAAGCAGCAGCAGGGAGCGTCCGCCTGCAACATCCAGCATTTCCTTCAAGTTGGCCATATGTGCCGAGAAGGTGCTGAGCGACCGCTCGATGCTCTGTCCGTCGCCGACATCGGCCAGCACATGCTCGAATACTCCGAATGTCGTTCCTGTCTCTGCCGGAATGAGCAGACCGGACTGTACCATCACCGCCAGCAACCCGACGGTTTTGAGCGTGATCGTTTTTCCGCCTGTGTTCGGGCCTGTGATGATTAACTGGCGCCACTCCTGGCCGATCGATACGTTGAGCGGCTTGCACTCTTTACCGAGCAGCGGATGCTTGGCATTGACCAGCTTGATGACAGGATGTGTGGACAGCCTGACCGTGATCCCATCCCATGTGCGGGACAGTTTGGCCCGGGCGAAAATAAAATCAAAAGCAGCCATGACCTCCAAATTCCACATCAGCTTGGTCGCCTGGCTCTCTGCCTGCTCCGACAGCTCGGAGAGCAGAATCATCCTCTCCCGCTCTTCTTCCCCTTTCCACATCTGCCATTCCGAATGCAATTCAGCCACGTCAGTCGGCTCGATGAATAACGTTTGGCCGCTCGCTGATTCCCCCCATACGGTGCCAGGCACCTGCTTGCGATGTTCCCGCTTTACCGGAAGGACATAGTGGCCGTTGCGCCTGCTGACCAGATGCTCCTGAAGCGCACTTTTGTATCTGCCCAGCGTCTGATTCACCTTCCGCTCAATTTTGCCTTCCGCTTGCAAAATATGACGGCGGACATCGGCAAGCTTGGCACTCGCCTGATCGGTCAGAGCGCCATGCCGGATGCAGCGCTCCAACTGCTCGCGCAGGTCCGGACATCCATTCATCTCATCCGCATAACCGCTAATTTTAGGAGCAATCTCCCGCTTGGCATCCATATACTGCTTCATATGCGAAACAGAGGCGAGCCAGCTGCCCAGCAGGCCAAGCTCCTGCTCATTATAGATTCTTCCTTTGCCAAGCTGTGCAAGAAACGGCTCAATCCCTTCCATAACCGACAAAGGCACGCTTGTTCCTGAGGCCAGCAAATTCGCCGCTTCCTCCGTCTCGACGAGCCATTCTCGTACTTCTGTTTCTTGCGAGCTGGGCTTATGCTGTTCCGCCAGCTTTCTTCCGCCGGAAGAAACTGTGAAGGCGATCAGTTTTTCTTTTATAATGTTGTATTCCAGCCGTTTCAAATTCATTTCATTCATGGTCGAATCCTCCTAAAGTTTTGTGGAGCAAAGCTCCTAGAATAGGCATCGCAGCAAAACTGGCTTAGTAAGCATAGAGTTTGTTTTGTGGAGCTAGGCTCCTAGGCCAGATACTGCAACAAAACTGGCTTCGTAAGCATAGGTTTGTTTTGTGGAGCAAGGCTCCTAGGCCAGACACTGCAACAAAACTGGCTTCGTGAGCATACGTTTGTTTGTGGAGCAAGGCTCCTGTGCCAATGGGGATAAATTGTTGTATTTTCTACAACATTTCCAGACGTATGGGCCGATTTTTGTGAAATTGTTGTACTTTATACAACAATTGGTAAGATAATTGACTTTTTCAGCTAAAATCTTGTAGTTTATACAACAATTTTACGGGCTCAAGACCAAAATCAGATCTCGGCGAGACTCGGGTGTGCTGCTGCAGGTACGTACCGGTAGCGTGCTTCCAACATCCCTAGCGTGCTTGCAACATCCCTGCTCCCCTTCTGTCCCCTTTGTGAAACTCAATCGTTCAACTAATATATAAAATAAACACCGCAGCAAAACTTGCTTCGTAAGCAGTTGTTTGTTTTGTGGAGCAAGGCTCCTGGAACAGACATCGCAACAAAACTAACTCCGTACGCATTAGTCAAAAAAAAGACAGGGATAGAAGGCACATGCGCCTTCCATCCCTGTCTTTAACGTACGGCAAACACGACCATGCACCAGTGAACAGCCGAGCAGAGCAGCAGGAGAACAAGCTGGTCCGCCCTGGAGCGGAGAAGCCATTGTTATCCAGGAAACTGTCTGGCCTTTGGCCGCTATCCTGACATACATTGTTGATCGCATAAAAAAGCGTGCTCAAAGAGCACGCAATTTTGCCGTTTGCAGGCGGAAATTGTCATGTCCTTAACTCAAGAGTTCAGCATGACAAACGTCTTGGAACAGACCTGCCGAAATTACAATCAGCAAGCACCACGAAGACTATTCATCATTACCGAATATCCAATTACGAGTTAAGAACACTTACCGACATCAAAATTTCCCCTTACACTATAGAATAGATAAATAATAAACAATTCATCGCGTTCCGTCAAGCCTGTAATCAGTTCCAAATTCGCGGATCAGGGGTTTCTGCCAGAGGAAGAAGAACGGCCGCGGCCAATCGTGATCTATACCAACCAAGCCTTTCTCTTGCCCGCTCGGCGTGTCGGCTGGTCAATCGCCCTTATCACGCATTCTGTTACGTCAATCTGAGGCAGCGCTTCCCCCAACATGCCCACAATCCTGATTAGTACGCTATCAAATAAAGGGAGAAACGCTATTCATGTCGAATTCATCGAATATGACACAAATGTTAAGTAAAACATCATTGAAATATATCGCAATTGTTATGTTGCTTATCAGCGTACTCTCAGGTCTGCGATTGGCTTGGTCCAATATCTTTTATACAGTAGAACCCCCTCCCCTGGTCAACGGCGTACTCGATATGCGCGGCCTGGATTTGGAGACGTCGCCTTCATTCTTTTTGAGTGGTGAATGGCAATTCTACCCCAACAAATTACTATCGCATCAAGATGTGCAAGCCGAGGAAATCGAAGCAACCAAGATTACGGTGCCGGGAAAATGGGGCAGCGTACTCAATCCTCATTCTGGTTCCTCATACGGGTTCGGAACGTATCGGCTGCGCATGCTGATCGATCCGCTGAAGAAGCCTGTCGCTTTCTGGGTTCAAGGCATTCAGACATCATCTGAAGTGGAAATCAACGGGTCAACCTCCGCCCAAAGCGGCAAGCTTGCCAAGAGCGCAAACGAGTACACGCCACGGAATGTCTCCTACACGGCTATTTACGCTGTCGAAGGGACTACGGAGATTGAACTGCTTATTCGTGCTGCCAATTTTGATGCGCCGTACAACGGCGGAATTGTAAGCTCCATCCGTTTCGGCTCACTGGCCGCGATTGACAACGTGCGTTCTTACTCGATCGGCTTTCAACTCGTAACATTTACAATTTTGCTTCTTCATAGCTTGTATGCATGCATTCTCTACCTGTTCAATCCGAAAGAACGGACCTTGCTGCTGACAGGTTTGTTAACGTTAACGATCGGCGTATTGGTTATAAGCAGTTATGATCATTTGCTCTTGTTTTGGTTGCCAATTAATTATACATGGGCGATAAAGATCAGGCTGATTTCATTTCTGTGGCAAAATCTTTTGATTCTGCTTGTATTCAGAAGATTCTCTGCCGCACCCACGCGAAATAGATGGCTCCAAATGTACTCAGCAGCGCACTTTGTACTGACAGGCGTGTTATTGGCTGCACCGATTTCATTTGTAAGTGAACTTATCCATTACAAAGTGATTGCTGTCTTCAGTGTTATTCCATTGACCTGGTTCATCTATTTTGTAGGCGCGATGATCTTCAAGAAGCAGGCCGACAAGGATGTTGTCTTCCTGCTGCTGACCGCGGCAGGCATCCTTTCCAATTTGTTATGGAAGCTGGGAGGGAGTTCAACGGTCTACTATCCCATTGATATCATCGCGGCGATTGTCGGATTTTCTACCTATTGGTTTAAGAAATATTTTCGTAATGCCTTGGCAAATGCCAAAATGAATGAGCAATTAAAAAAAGCGGACAAACTAAAAGATCAATTTCTAGCCAACACGTCACATGAGCTGCGAACGCCGCTCCACGGCATTGTGAATATTGCGCAAACCGTTGTCACCAAGGAAAAAGAGAATCTGACCGACAAGAGCGTGAAAGACATGGAGCTGCTGATTACGATCAGCCGCCGGATGTCCCATCTGCTGGGTGATCTTCTCGATGTCACACGCCTTAAGGAGCATCGGATTGTGTTGAAGCAAGAACCCTTGCTCGTACAATCCGTCGTTCCAGGCGTCATCAGTATGTTGAAGTTTATGATTGAAGGCAAGCCTGTTCAATTGACGATGACGATTTCGGATTCGCTGCCGCCAGTGATGGCGGACGAGAAGAGACTTGTGCAAATCTTGTATAATTTATTACATAATGCCCTCAAATACACGGGAGAAGGCGTCATTGATGTTTCCGCTGAGATGCGAGGCGGCCATGCCGTTATCTATGTGTCCGACACCGGGAGCGGTATGGACGAAGAGACGCTCTCACGGGTATTTCTTCCCTATGAGCAAGGGACTTACGATATGCGCGATGGCGGCGGGATCGGGCTTGGCCTTAGCATTTGCAAACAGTTGGCAGAATTGCATGGCGGTACACTGACCGCCCGCTCGAAGCCGGGCAATGGTTCCATCTTCCGGTTTGAGCTGCCGTTGGCTGACCTATCGCAGCTCCCATTATCGCAGCAGCAGCCCGGACGGGTACAAGGTGACAAGCAAGCTGTGCCTGCGGATTTGATTATACCGAGCGACGCGGTCAGTGAAGCAGCAGCCTCGATTGCTGCGCCGCTATTAAGCGCTGGCCAAGTGAAGGTCTTTGTGGTGGATGATGATCCTGTTAACCTTAGCGTCTTGGTTGGCATCCTGTCCACAGAGCCCTACCACATCACAACGTCCAGTTCCGCCCGCGAGGCGGCTGCAATGCTGACTACCGGGCAATGGGATCTGCTGATTGCTGACGTTATGATGCCGCACATGTCCGGCTACGAGTTGACAGAGCGAGTACGGGAGCGCTATTCCGTATCCGAGCTTCCGGTTCTGCTGCTGACCGCCCGCAGTCAGCCTGCCGACATCTACACCGGTTTCTTGTCGGGAGCTAATGATTATGTTACGAAGCCTGTTGACGCGTTGGAGTTAAAATACCGGATCAGAGCGCTCTTAATGATGAAGCAGTCCATTAATGAACGGTTGCGCATGGAAGCCGCCTACCTTCAAGCGCAAATTCATCCGCATTTTCTGTTCAATACTCTTAACACGATTATGGCGCTTAGTGAGATCGATACGGAGAAAATGCGAAGCCTTGGCGATGCCTTTGCATCCTTTCTGGAGATTAGTTTTGATTTCCTTAATACTGGGCAACTGGTTGAGCTTTCTCATGAACTCAGGCTTGTTGAAGCCTACTTGTATATTGAAACCGAACGATTCGCAGGCAGGCTGGCCGTCGTATGGGAAGTGGAACCCAACATCAACTTGCTCCTCCCTCCGCTTTCCATTCAGCCGCTGGTTGAAAATGCAGTGAAGCATGGCTTGCTTAGTCTAAGAAAAGGCGGCAGCGTCCATATTCGGATGGCTCGACAGAGCAGCTTCACGCTTATCGAAGTCAGAGATGACGGCAAAGGGATGGAACAAGCGATGGTGGATCAGTTGCTCCACCCCACCATGAAAGGCAAAGGCGGGATTGGCATCGTCAATACGAATCGACGCTTGATTCAACTGTACGGGCAAGGCTTATCTATCATTAGTAAACCGAATGAAGGAACAACGGTATCCTTTGTCATTCCCGACAGTCCATGAAGTAGTTCAGGCTTGCCTAAGCAAAGTTGCGTTTGGGAGCATTGTAGGCTAAATTGTTCTGTAGCTAGTCTTAAGGATGGTGGGATGCTTCATGAGTAGAGATAGGAACATAACGAATACCGAATATTACGCACTCGATGGGATGTGCTTCAAGCTTCGGGAAATCGAGCATATTAATGATCATGCAAATAAATGGAATCTCAGACTTCAGTTTATCGAATCCCACATGATTCTAGTTGCGGCAAGCGGTCAAGGCTGGCTGACCATTGATGGACAATTCACCGAGCTACGGCAGGGCAGCTTATACGTTTGCACGCCCGGTCAGCTCGTCGAGGCCGCCGCGCACTCTTTTGATGAACGCGGGTTATATCTTTTGCGCTTCGATGTGATTGAGGAAGATGAATCGTCAGCCAACACGATGCAGATTATTAAGCGGAATAGCAGCTTCCCAGTAAAGAAGGAAGTTATAGCTTCGTCTCCCGTATCCATCAATTCTTTGTGCGAAACCATCTTCCATTGCATGCATGACGAGGATCGCCTAAAAAGATTTCGTGGTCAAATTCTCTTTCAAGAAGTGCTGCACACCATCCTTCAGGACGCACTGCTTGTACAAGGGATTGACTCGGAAGCGCTGCTAGATTACGTGAAAGACTATATAGAGCAGCATTATCAGCAAGAATTGACCATTGACCATTTGGCCAAGGTCGCTGGAATCAGTCCCCGTCACTTTATGCGTTTATTTAAAAAAAGATATGGCTGCAGCGCGATCGACTATTTGGCAGCCTTTCGAATCAAGCAGGCGCAACACCTTATGAGAACAGGTGGACAAAATCGTCTTCAGGATATTGCCCGCCATGTAGGCTACCATGATGATATTTATTTCCGGCGAAAATTCAAACAGATATCGGGTATGCCACCCGCAGCATTTATGAAGAACAGCAGACTTAAAATTGCCGCTTATCACTTCGCCAACATTGGACAGCTGATTGCACTGCAGATTACGCCTTTCGCCGCGCCGGCAGATCACCCCTGGACCGATTATTACAAGAGAAAGTATCAAATGGAAGCGATGCTTCCACTAAGTTTCAATGAATCGATAAAGAGAGAAGAACTTCGACTGGCAAATCCCGATTTCATTATTGGCATCGATAGCCTAGCATCTGCCGAGGAACAAGCCGAGCTCAGCAAAATCGCACCTGTATTTTTTGTGCCTTGGATAGACAATGACTGGCGTATGCACTTGCGCTCCATTGCCCAATTTCTAGACAAAACAGCAACTGCGGAAGCTTGGCTTGATAACTATCATCGAAAGGTGCTGTTTGTCAGGGAACAGGTGAAGGACACATTCAAGGATGACCGTCTCCTCATTCTGAGAATCACTGGGGATCAGTACAATGTTTTGGGCAGCCAAAGCCTCGCTACGGTGTTTTACGACGATCTGCATGTTCTGCCTGCACGCGGTGTTCATCGCATATCGTCTGAGCAGCAGATTACGCCTGCTCAACTCGGCGATTTTGAACCAGATCGCATATTGCTCATCATCGACGAGGAGCCGCTCTCGCAATCGAGTTGGCGAACACTTGTTAATACTGAACATTGGCGCAGCCTGACAGCCGTCAGGAACAACCGGGTAGATTTCCTCCCTTCGTATCCGTGGGCTGAATACACGGCTTTTACGCATGACCTTCTGCTTGATGAAATACTAAAGCTTTGGCGGAATCGTGCATAAAATTTTGTCGCTATCGTCTATATTCCGAAAATGTAAAATCATCTATACTCCTCATATATGATAATGATAATCAGTTTTACTAAGACGATTATCATTCTAAAAAAGATTTTCAGGAGGGGCACCAGCGAATGAAGCGACGTTTGATGGAAGGTTTGGCTATCTTATTATTCGTAGTGTTGAGTACTGCCTGCGCAGCTAATCAACCAGAGGTACAGGAGAAGACCGACAATGCGGCTCAGCATGCTAACGACACGAGTGAAAGCGCCAATGATAAAGAGCGGGTCATTGCAACTTTAAAAGGAGACATAAGTATTCCGACGGAACCTCAAAAGGTCATTGGACTTTCTGTCGTTTACCCGGAGTTTTTATATGCGCTAGGCGTGACGCCTGTTGCCGTACAAAATTATCATCATGATTTCCCTTCCTATCTGGAGGAAGCGTTCAAAGATACGCTCAAGATGGGAATTGCCCAGACGCCGGATTTTGAAGCCATTCTAGCCTCTGAGCCGGATTTGATTATTGCGCCTGTCTGGTGGGCCGAGAAGGATTATGACCAGCTTTCCAAAATCGCGCCAACCGTCCTTTTGCCGCAGCGGGATAATTGGCGTGATGAATTACGAGATATTGCCGAGGTTCTCGGCAAGAAAGACCAGGCTGAAACGGTTATTCAAGATTTGCAGACGAAGGAAGCCAGTGCCAAGGAGAAGCTCCACAACCTGGTTGGCGACGAGACGGTTTTGTATATGATGGTGATGGAGAAGGAACTCGTGATCTATGGAGAAGGTATTGATAGAGGCAGCTTCATCCATAAGACATTAGGTCTTAAGCCTATTAATGATTTTCCGCAAAGTGAGCGCAGTCTTTCGATTTCATTGGAAAAAATACCGGAGTACAACCCTGACCACATCATTTTGCAGCTCGATGACGAGTCCAGTGAACATGTACAGAACAGGTATAAGGAAATGATAAACAGTTCATTGTGGCAAAATATGACCGCGGTTAAGAAAAACCAGGTTCATATTGTGGGAGGCAAGGAATGGTTTAGTCTGGGCATGTCTCCGCTGGCAGATCTCAATGCCATTGACGATGTCGTGAGTACTTTTGAAAACAAACAACAATAATGGAGGGTTTGCCTTGAACACGGTTGGCTTTCGTCAATTGGAAGATCGATTCCCCCTGACTACAGAAGCGCTCGAAAACACCGTGTTCACTTTACCTGCATCCGATTTACTAGAAGCAGACAATATCGTGCGCTTACTCGACACCTACGGCCCTCTCATCAAAGCAAGGGATCGTTCTGTTGCTGCAGCCTTTTTTGTCAGCTGGTATGCAGGGGTATGCAGCGCAGTGCAGCATATGCTGTTTCGCGGCAATGCGTTGGTTTGGGATTTATCATTATCTAATCTAACGATCCAATTGTATGCCGGTGACACCTTCCCTCTCTTTTCATTTAAAGTCAACGAGATGCGTTCTAACCCAATTTCAATTCTAGACCGTGATGTCTGGTGCAAGCAATTCCTCGATTTATTTTACCGGGAGCAAGTCACACCCTTGATCCGCATATTATCTGAGCAGGTTCACATGAATGTCATGCCATTATGGGGACAAATCATCAACGCCATCTATGCGCAATTGGAAGATGAGCTGGCCGAAGCTCCTGATGAAGCCAGCAGGGAAAGGATCAGGGATCATTTTAAAACATTTACCCAAGGTATCGAAGCCAGCGCATTCGGACTCCGCAAAAACCCGTTTGACCGGAAACAGCGATCCATTGAACATCCAACCAACCCTGGTCATCAAATCGCAATGAAAAATGCTTGCTGCCTCGCCTATTGTCTGGACGCAGATTTCGGCTACTGCTACGAATGCCCGCGATTAAGCGAAACGGACCGCTTGGGCATGAGAATGAATAGCAAATCCTGAACACTCTCAGCGTTTGCGACATAATGGTCTCGACAAACGTGGAATTGTTGTATATACCACGAAGGTACTTCTTAGTTCAGTTTATATTGTTTCAAAATAGGCTCAAAACCAAAATCAGATCTCGATGAAACTTGGGGTACTGCTGCGGGTTCGCAGGGTGCTGCTGCGGGTTCGCAGGGTGCTGCTGCGGGTTCGCAGGGTGCTGCTGCGGGTTCGCAGGGTGTTTCCAATCGCCATTCAAAGCCGGATTTCTTATTCTAATTTTCAAAAGGTTAAAATCCGGCTTTAAAAAGCGACCACTTCGTTTTTCCAACATCCCTGCAACCCTTCGCTGCCTTTCTCCCAGGAGGCAAGCATTAATTCTAGCTACTGTTTACAGCAAACTAAATCGCTTTGGTTAATATGATTTCTAATGGTTCATTTTCCAACAGCAAGCATCCCGCATCTTTATAGCCCAATTTTCTGTAGAAATGCTGCGCTTCTTCATTGGCCAGGGTTGAGGTCATAACGAGTTTGCTGCCCTTTTTGTACATCTCATTTTCCCAAAAGAGAACGACCTGTTTGCCAAGCCCCCTACTCCGGTATGCTTCATCGATCCATAGCATGTTCATAAAGGGCGTATTGTCCCAAAAATACCCATAACGCATCCAGCCAATATTCGCTGACTCCTGATTACGCAATATGTAGATTTCGTTCGCGTTTATTTTGGGCAATATTAGCCTCTCCAAGAGATGCTTGTCACGATCCAAAATATAAGGATAGTCCGACACTGTTGCAAGTTCGATCTCCATTGCAATTCTCCCCTTGCTATATCATTCTACTGACTCTATAATAGCTTCGACAAACGCCCAGTATATCCCTCGTCTATGCAGTTGACTTCCGCTTTGTTCACCACGGCGCGAGGCAAGCAAGATGAACCGGGTTGTGCAAAGTAAAAAAGGTAAGGTGATTTGTAATAAATACGATTCTGATTATTGAAGATCATGAAGATGTCCGTTCCATGCTGGCAGAAGCATTGACCTGTGCTGGTTATGAAGTGCAATCCGCTTCTACCGGCGTTGATGGATTAACAGTGCTCAACAGCAATGCCTATGACTTGATATTGCTTGACATTATGCTGCCCTTCAAAAGCGGGGATGAAATCCTGAAAGAGATGCGGCGTTTTTCCGATACGCCTGTCATTGTCATTTCCGCCAAGGATACGGTTGGCACGAAGATTGAACTGCTCAAACTGGGGGCCGATGACTACATTACCAAACCCTTTGATCTGGGCGAGGTTGTGGCGCGGGTGCAATCCAATCTGCGGCGATTCAGCAAGCAAACACAACAAAGCAACGTTTTACAATATAAGGATCTGACGCTCGACGACCATGCCAAGCGCGTTGCGATAGCCGGTCATGAGATGGAGCTGACTGCAAAGGAATATAAAATATTGGAGCTGCTGCTCAAGCACGACGGCAAAGTATTTACTAAATCGAACCTGTATGAATCCGTTTGGAAAGACGAATATCTCGGGGATGATAATGCGGTAAAGACGCATATGAGCAATCTGCGCAATAAGCTGAAGAAAGCCAATCCTGATGAGGAATATATTGAAACGGTATGGGGATTGGGTTATCGGCTATACAAAAAAATAAATTTTTGCTGCCTTAACCTTTTCTAAACCATTGGCTATTACACTACAGTCAGAAAGGAAAGGTGAGCAAAATGAAACCCTATGTTGTGAAAACAACGAACCTGACGAAAAGCTATCAAGGTTCTTTTGCGCTGCGCAATCTGTCCATTACGATGAAACCTGGTAGAATATACGGCTTAATCGGGCAAAACGGCGCAGGAAAAACAACACTCATGCGCCTGCTGACCGGGCTTTCTTTTCCCACGGCGGGCGTTATCGAGTTGTTCGGCCATCACGGCGAGCGAGCTTTGCGGGAGGAGAGAAAACGGCTCGGTTGCATGATTGAACACCCTGGCTTTATCCCCAATATGACTGCAAAAGAAAACCTCGCATTTCGCAGAATAATGCGTGGTGTCCCAAACAAGGAGATTGAGGGAGAATTGCTGGAACTGGTCGGACTTGCCAACACCGGAAATAAGAAAGCAAAAAACTTTTCGCTTGGGATGAAACAACGGCTAGGTATCGCTATTGCCCTGCTTGGCAATCCCGAATTGCTTATTTTGGACGAGCCAATCAATGGACTTGATCCTGTAGGCGTCGTCGAAATCCGCAATCTGCTGAAAAAGTTATGCGAAGAACGGCAAATGACCATCTTAATATCCAGTCATAATCTGCCTGAGCTGTATCAGACCGCAACGGATTATATTATCGTCCACAAAGGTGAGCTCAAACAAGCGCTCACGCTTGAGGAGCTTGATGAATGCTGCAAACATCATATTCTAATCCGCTGCAATGAACCGGAAAAACTGGTAAGCGTGCTGGAATTGGAATTACATACGACCAATTACAAGGTAATGCCCGATCAAAGCGTGAAACTGTATGATTATCTGGCCGATAAAGAGCGGGTATCCAACGTCCTCTTTAACAACGGAATTGTCGTTACAAACCTTTCAAATGAGGGAGAAACGCTTGAAAACTACTTTATTTCTATTATAGGTGGTGATCAAGATGCTTAATTTGATTCAGGCCGATTTATATAAGTTGGGCAAATCAAAGGCAATTAAAGTTTTATTCGCAATTACAACTTTAAGCGCAGCGCTCATGGCAGTAATGGCCTATCTCATACCACAGGGCAAAATTAAGGGCAGCATGACCGGAATAGGGTTCATGTTCTCGGATGTCAACATGATAAGCATCCTCGGCGCTGTCATCGCAGGCGTGTTTATCTGTGGCGACTTCGACAATAAAACAATTCATGATGCGATTGCAAACGGCTGCAGCCGAGGCGCTGTCATCGTTAGCAAAGCGGCTGTATTCTGCTGCGCCATCACAATTATTCTGATGCCTTATGTCCTCATAACGGGCATTGCTCTTGGCACAGGTTCCGAGTTCAGCATGGGCTCTTTGGCCGTCGGCTTCCTGAATATACTGACGACGGAGAGCAGTTCAACCCTTTCCGCAGCAGCGATCTGGAAACTATTGATTGTCATAATGACCTTAATTATTGTATATTTGGCACAACTGAGTATCTGTGTTCCGCTTGCCTTTTTGCTTAAAAAGCCTGTCCTTGTCGTGGCTATTTATTATGTGTTTACTATTTTTTGCGCGCAATTGACAGGATTGGGCGATAGTTATCCGGTGATTGACCATATTTTCGACTGGACGCCGTATGGGGGAAGTTACACTTTTGTGGTATTGGATACGGTGCCCGGAGACATCATTCAAGCCATCGCTACCAGTCTGGTATTCATCGTGGTAATGGTTGCGATTACGTACATGGCTTTTCGAAAATCGGAAATTAAGTAGCTGAACGGTTGGTGAGATCATTGGCAGTTGCGTTTGGAAGTTTGGTCATTGTTACTATTGTGCTCATCTTGTATATCGGCTTTCTTCAGCAGCAATTGCGCAATATCAACCGGCAGTTGGACAAACGGCTGACTGAAAACACACGCCAGCCTATTCGCCTGGAACTGATTAGCAAGGAACTTAATGCTTTGGCAATCAATATAAACAAATGCCTGAGGGCGGAGGAAATCCTCCGTCTTAACAGCATTCGCGAGGAAAAGAACTTTAGGGAACTAATCACGAACATTTCCCATGATTTGCGAACACCGCTGACGGCTATAAAAGGCTATCAGCAGCTTATGTTAAGCAGCGAATTAACCGATGATCAGCAAAAGAAGCTCCAAACTGCTCAAAAACACGCCGATGAACTTGGGCGGTTGATTGAACACTTTTTTGAGTACGCCTATCTTATTAATGCAGAGCCGACACTTAACCTGGAGCGAATCAACCTTACGAATCTTGTGGCAGAGTGCCTCGCCGCATCGATCACTGTATTGGAAGAAAGCAATCTGGCCGTGCAGCTTGAGGAATCATCGCCTATATTTGTTCGAGCTGATAAGGAGATGGTCATGCGAATGATTCAGAATCTCATTTCCAACTGTGTTCAGCATTCTAATGGCGATATCGAAGTAGAATTGCTGGCTGCGGACAAAGCCGTTCTATCGTTTAGAAATCCGCTGCAGCATGCTGCCGCAATCGATGCCAAGCGGCTATTTGACCGCTTCTACACGGGGGATAAAGCAAGAAGCAATAGTACAGGTCTGGGCTTGTCAATCGTCAGCCTGTTGGCCGAACAGATGGGCGGCGACAGCAGTGCATCCATCCAAGACGGGTCTCTTGAAATAAGGGTTGAACTGCCGCTATGGGATACTGGGACAGACTGAGACTGAGACTGAGACTGAGACTGAGACTGAGACTGAGACCGGGACTGATCCAGCATAAGTGCCACTAGCTATTCCAATGCTTCCGGATCGCCCATTTCTTCATTGCCTAAATAGACATCCGTTTCTTCCCCATAGTACAGTTTCATAATGGGTCTTCTTAATTTGGACGGATACAGCGGTCGCTGATTAAGCGTCGCAATATCAAGCCATTCATAACCGGCTTGATTCGTATCTGCATGCAAATCCGCACCGTCAATATCATTCATGTAATCACATAAAAAGACGATATCCACACGATGAAATGCTTCACCATGCGCCCCCTCTATAACAAATGCCAATGACTTGGGAGTTACGTTAATCCCGATTTCTTCTGCCACTTCGCGCTTGACCGCCTCAGTTAACAGTTCCCCCGAATGTTGTCCGCCACCTGGCATAATATAGAAAATATCGCCATCATCATTTAGCTTTACCGCGAGCATTTTCCCATCCTTGATCACTAATGCTTTCGCAGAATTTCTCGTTTGACGTTTCATCTCTCAGCCCCCTTTTATTTCTTACAACAATCAAATAGAGTGGCCGCGGCAGAAGTGGAATTGTTGTATAAACTACAACATTTTACCTGAAAAAGTCATTTTTCTTAAGAATTGTTGTATTATCTACAATAATTTCACGAAAATCGGCTTATTCGGCTGAAGAAGTTGTACAAAATACAACATTTCATCCGCTATGCTACGCCCAACTACTACTTACAAAGCCGCCGTATCCATTCTACAGTCTAATGTCAAAGGAATCTATGCTATTGGCCACAATTATGGCCGCGGCGATGATAAATTATCTTTTTAAAAATAAAACTATAAAACAGCTTGTTTGGAATCAAAATTCGTTGCAAGTAAAATGGCGCCGCCAAGGTGGTTATCCGGCGTCGCCATTTTCTTAATTTCAGTTATACTGAAGGTGGTAATCCGTCGTAAACAGTCGCAATCAGCTATTGCTGTTCCCTTTAAAATACGCCCAACCCGCCTGAATTCCTTCCAACAGGGCAGGCCCGCTGCTCGTTTCTTCGAACGTCCCGTCTACCGTCCCGATGAAAATCTTGGTGCCTACCTCAATCGTTCCTGCAAAACCGTTTAATTGGCTCTTTTTCATAATCCCTTCAGTCAACACTCTTCCCGATGCGCCCGGTGTAATCCGCTCCAGTGTAATGCCTACAAAACTTTCTGGATCATCCGTCGCGCTCATGAGCCGCAGTGTCGTATTGTCGGAATCGAAGCGCACAGCGGCAAACCGGGGAATGCCAACCGCTGTTTGATTTTGTAACGTTACTTGTTTGTCCAGCACCTGCGGATAGTATTCAGCGCCGGTAACGTTATATTCCGCCACTCTGCCTGAAGCGCCTAATATAGCATTTATTTTGCCCAAAATGACGGCATTCGTCTGATTCGTATAATTTTCATTAAAGATAATCGTTTTGACTGTACTGTCTTCAAAGGTCACATGCAGCGTCTTATTAATGACTGTACAATCTCCCAGCCTTCTCCCCAGCGTATTATTGACTTCGATGTTGGAGCCCAGCCCCACTTTGATGCCCGATATATCCCAATAACCGTATAGATAGCCTTGCAGGCCACCGCCCCCATCCCGGGTTTCATACGCTCCCAAAATATCCGGTATGGCATCTCCGCTTACTCTCACATAGGAACTGCTACCTGCAGCGTTGCTGAACAACGTGAGCGCTCTTCCTCTATGTTCATCCGAATAGCCAATCGGCGAACTGTTGTTAAGCGTAACCTTATAATCCGCATGGTTGGCATACTGGTTTTCCGGTTTTTGCGTGATCCAGGGCCGATCGTCCTGCACCATATACGTCCCGATAATCTCCGTGTTATTGATAATAACCTCATCATTGGTTCCACTGCCCAACGATTGAATCAGAATGGGTCTCATCGTCTCCGTAGAAGCGATGACGCTGTTGTTGATGACATTGATCTGCGGCTTGGTGAAATCCTCCCGATTATGAACATACCAGCCGTTAGCTTTTGATATAAAGGTGCTGTCATAAAAAGTCTCCATCACACCGCTGGCAGAACCATACCCCCAGGCATGGGAACCTACTCCGCTGCTCCCGCCCCATACTTTGGTCGGGTCCAGATCGGGTGGCGGAGCGACGCCGGGATTAGCCGCTATCCAGTTCTGACGATACACTACCGCCTCCAGGTTGCCGTAATGCTCAATATGAACATTTCTTACGATATGAACAGCATCCCTATTGTTGCCGCTGTCTTCACTGTGAACCGGATATCTCATGTTTCGGGCGGTGACGGTAAGGTTCTCCAGGGAAGCCGTGCCCTTGAGCCACAGAGTCGATTGGTTCGTAATTTCGCTGTTCGTAGCGGATTCAATGTTCTCTCCCTGCAGAATAACCAGATCCCTGTCTGTCCCGCGAAGGGTCGTATAGGGCTTTACCACCCAATTTTTCTCCGTATATACGCCCGGATAGATCAGAACGATATACGATTTGTCCGGACTGCTATCTATAATGCTGTCATTAGCGAGCTTGGGCGAGAGAAAGTCCCCGCTTCCATCAGGCTTCACTGTCAAGGTTACGATTTCTTGATACCCGTCTATGACGGTAACAGCAGCAGCAGCGGTATAGCTGCCGTCTACGGTTGTCGCCGTAATCGTAGCGACTCCCTCTTGTTTGCCATAGACAACGCCATTGCGATCCACAATAGCAACCATTGGATTGTCCGAGTGCCATGTGACTGCCCTTTCTATCGCATCATGAGGCGCGATGACGGCCTTCAATCGTCCAATCTTCCCCGTCCCGATGTCCATGGCCGACTTATTCAGACTAACACCGACAACCGGTACGGCAATCGGATTAATCGAATCGGTGACAGGCCGGATTTCAACATCATCCAGATAATAGCTGTCTGCGGCCGCGGGAAAATCGGTATAGATATACATTGTCAAATCGGTAATGTTGCCTGTTTCATTCAGCTTGAAATAGCCTTCCGCTTGCTTCCAACTGGAAGTATTCATAGCCGGCCCCGTTACCATTACCACTTGCTTGGTCACACCATTCACTTTGTATTGCAGACAGATCCGCAGCTTCTCGCCCGCCGGTGAGCCAGGCGCCAGCTTTCCCCAGGCTGAATAATAGTACTCCTGACCATTCACCACTCCGGGAAAAAGGATCTTGCCATAGGGATAGTCTTTCGTAACTTTGACCGACTGACGACCGGAATGGTATTCCATGGTGGTCAGCTCCGCAACAATTCGTTCCCCGGCATATTGCAGCGTGCTCATTTCCATCCCTGGATCGGTTAAAATATTGTCGCCATGCAGCTTGAACGGTTTACTGAGAACATACAGCGTCTCCGCTGGTTCATCCCAGGCAACATGGTATCCGTACAATTGCTCCAACGTATCGGAGGAGACCAGCAATTCGCTGCCCGTCCATACCGGAACATGCTGCAAGTTTACCGGGGTGCTTCCGATGTAGGCCGTGCTTTCCCCATTCTCTACCCGAATGACATTGCCATCCTTAACTGCGAGGATAACGCCTGCAGCCTCATATTCAAAAGGCAATTGTGTCTTCGCAAGCAGCTCACCCAGCGGCACCATTACACTGCCGTCCTGTATTTCCAGCGGGGTCACTGTTGTCGCAGGCTGTCCGTTAAGATACATCCTCAGCCCCTCGATCGGAAGCGTTACGATGCCGATCCGGTCAATGCTGAAATCGCCTGACGTTGTTACCGGATCGAGCCGGAATGCCTTGACGGTTCCTGTCCAATTGCTATTGCTCCACATCGCCACATAATAATCCGTATAGTTGCTGTCATTGGCCTTCACATAGAAATCCACGCCTTTGGCTTCCGTCCATGCTTTATCCTGCTCCGTGATGAAATAGATCCGCCCAGCCATATCATTTGTACTGTTCTTCATCCGGATATGAATGTAGGGATTTTCTTCGGCAGACACCCTTAATCCATCAGGAGATAGAATGCCGGGATCATTTCCGGTGGATGTACCGGAATAATAGCCTCCTGCTACGGTGACATTGGCGACCTGCTTATCTACTGTCCAGCCTTCGAGGTCCCCATCTGTATTGAAATCCCATAACTTGCTGTAATCCAAGCTTCCAAAATCGGTAATCGGCGGGAATTCGACCGTTGCAGGAGAGATGACTCTCCCTTCAGGATACAACCCTCGAATTCTGTCCTTCTGCACTGCCGCAGGCACAACGTTCGCATGTGCGCCGCCTTCCGTGAACACATTGCGAATCGCATCCAGGTATCCAAATTCGTGCAGCCCTGTCGGCAGTATAAAATGGCCTTCCCCGTATTCATTCCAATTGTCGAGCAACACGAGTTTTTGCCCCGCGCTTTCTTCATCCAATGAAGGAATAAAGCTGTCTTTCACCCATTGAGCCGTCGACTGAAATTCCCCAGGCGTTGCATAATACCCCAACGGTCCGCCCCATGCGCGGTCATCCCTTCCCACGCTAACGACTGGGATCACGTCCATCGCCCCGGCATCCCGTTGCTGCGCAAGCTTGGTCTTTTGCAGCATTTCCATCCCGGCGAAATGTCCCCAGGAATAGGCGAACACAGCATCCAGTCCATTCGCCTGCATTTCCTGCATCGTAGCCGGATCGGAACCAGAATAAGAGATGAGAATAATCACATCATCGAACCCGGCATTTCTGGCGGCCTGCCTTAAATATTCCATCTCTGCCTTGACTGCGGCCGCAGTTCCGCCAAAGTTCTGCTTCAGGCCAGCATAGCTGAAGATGCCAATGACCGGCTTATTGTCAATGACAACATATCGAGGATCTTTGAAATAATATTCCATCCAATACGGGACAATATTGTTTCTGAAATCCTCACTGCCGCTTACTTTGGAGGATGAGGACTCCCACATGATCATAAAATTGGTCTCGTTGCTATATTTGGCATTGAAATAACCATCATGGAGCCCTTCGCCCAACCGGGGGTCCTTGATCGGTTTTCCTTCGGAGCCTGTTGGCCTGTACCAGCAGTACATCTGGAAGTCTATGCCATGCTCAACCATCCATTTGATTTCCCAGTCGGCTACCTCCGGATTTCCTTCGTCATAGAAACCAAGGAGGGGCACCCTCTCCGGGAAGGGATTAATCCGGTCCCACCCCAGATGCTGTCCTTCTCTCCACAATGAACAAGCTTGCGCCCCGATCAATGCCTCCCCGTCCTTAGCTGGCCGAACAGGTGCAGGAACATAATCCTCTGGCTCCTCCGTCTCCTGATACAACATAATATCATCAAGAGATAGGCTGCTAGAATTGGCAGCCGCAATGGAGAACTGAACAAGGTCAACGCTGCTTGCCAACAAATCGAGCTGTTCAACTTTCAATTTGCCGTTCAGGTAGAGGTCCGCCTTGCCTGTAACCGTATTCATTTTGAGTTTTACATGGTACCACAGATTTGGAATGTAATCATAGAAGGCGACCGCTTCCCCGCTGCCGTTCCTATAGGCAAACTCTCCGTCTGCTGTCAGCCATTGGAAGGCTGTTGCAGCTCCGTTTTTCAATTCCATAGAGAAGCCATCCAGCTTGGCGGGCATGAACACCTTGAATTCAACAACCAAACGACCTTCCTGAGAAGGAATCGTCTGCCCCATACGCAGATCGCCGACCGCCGCTGCTGCATCCATCCGCAGACTGAACACATCCGGAGCTTTTGAATTATTCATTTGTTCAACGGCGATTGTCCAGCCATTAAGCTGTGAATGCCACTCCTCAGGGAGCGGACCTTCCACGGTGGAGAGAAACTTTTCGTTAATGACATAGCCTTTATGAATCTTGACCGGTGCAAAAAACAGCTCTCCCGTGGTCGATTCGCCGGTAGCGACGCGGAAGTTGTCAATCCCTTCCACCTCAGCCGTAAATGGTTTATCCGATGCTTTTAATTGACCATTGACATATACCCGCACCTTGCCCGCTTCCAGGTCCGCAATTACTTTGACCCCGTATTCCGCATTCGCGGCGAGCGTCTGGAGCTGATGCCAGCTCCCTCCCGTTTCCAGCGTTAAAGCACCATTCTTAACTTCCAGATTGACCCCGGCAATGTCCCCGCTGCGAAGCTGCCACTTTACGCCATTAACGATGGAGGGCATCTTAAATCGATATTCCAAAGTAAGTACGCCGGCATGCTGCGGCCGGATTTTTTTAGTCATGGATACCGGAAGGACATCGCTTGTGTCACTGATTTTAAACCAGTTGTTATAGCTGTAAGCAAGCGCTCCTCCAGCTTTTCTGACATCCCATCCACTAACCACGATGTCATTGGGGGCGTATGAAGTAGCCAAAATGGAGAAATCTTCATCCAGCAGGTATTCCGCTTTCTCAAGCGGAACCCCCGTTTCTGCCGAAGCTGTAAAAGCTCCCCACTGACTTCCTGCCAGAATGGACAACATCGCAAACATGATAAGGACCACTGACAATCTGTGCGTCATTCTCATAGACCGCTTCCCCTTTCAAAGATGCATGAAATGAAATGATAGGACAGAATAGGATACGTTCTTTACTTTTCAGCTAGAAACTGATAAATATCTTGGGTCAGGAATGCCGTTTCTTTATTTTGCTCATACCACTGCGCATACCAATCGAGGGTCTTCGTTTGCCCAATCTTCTCCCTCAAGTTCGTCAGGTCGCTCATTGCTTGATCCACAGAATAGTCGCCTCCGCTGACGACGGACTTCGCAATTAAATCTTTGCTTTGCTGAATCCAGTCGGTATTGATTTTCAACAGATCAGCCGGGAGTGTGGGCATATGCTCCTGATGAGTTAGCGTGTACAGCGGCACAGCCGGATTTTCGTACAAATCACGGGTTTGCTTTCTAATTTGGCTCCATTCCTCGGCATTAGGAATTTCTTTGTTCACAACAGGAATATTACAGATGTCGTTGGAATCAATCGTTGTCGCTACCATGTACAAATCGGTGTTATAGCTCATCTCAACTTTACGCAAATCCGGGTTAATCGCGCGCGGACATCCGAGCTCATCATTTTTCCAGTGCACATCTTCCGTACCGAATTTCAACATTTTCCAAGTCGGCTCTGCGATCATGAAGTCGATTGTTTTCACTGCAGCAACAGGATCTTTCGCCCCTGCATAAACAACGGTTGTCATCTGCAGCGGGTTGAGCATTCTGATCGTATATTGTCCGAACTCCGTCTTCGGCATGAGCATCGGTGCAATCGCCGCTTCTTCGTTCGCGCTGCGGAGCGTCGTTAGAAAATCAACGTTAGCGCTGTCAGCGACATAGATGCCAAGCTTGCCGGACAAAAAGTCTTTTTTAGCCTTCTCGCCGTTTTTATCCGTTAAATAGTCGCGATCAATAACACCTTCATCGAACAGTCGTTTCTTGAAGACAATCGCAGCTTTCATTCGCTCATCATCTTCGACCAGCTTGCCGTCTTGGGCAAACATCGTATTGCCATACATCGCATCGATGGCTTCATCCCCCAGGAAGGCCAGTGAAAAACCGTAGGTGTCCTTCTTGCCATTATCATCCGGATCTTGTTCGGTGAACGCTTTGGCCACTGCCAGCAGCTCATCGGGCGTCTGGGGAATTTGCAAGGAAAGCTTTTGCAGCCAGTCGGTGCGAATGTATACCGCTACTTGTGCAGAGCTTTGGATCACTCGGCCGATTTCGTACATCTTCCCGTCAGGCTTCGTACCAATCTGCCGCAAAACCGGATACGCTTCGAGCATTTTGCTATAGTTTGGTGCGTGTTCTTCGATTAAATCATCCAGCGGCAGCAGCTGCTTCTGGCTGTAGAGTTGATCCCGATAGGCAGTTTCATATTCATTGATCACATCTGGAGCTGCGCCAGACGCAAGCAGTGTATTAAACTTCTGCTTTGATTCGAACCTTGGAATGGCGACAAACTCAACATCTGCCGGACCTTGCTCATTGATCCACTTTGTCCAGCGGTTATTCGTAACCGTCCCTTCCTCCGGCGGGGTATTGCCGCGATCATAGAGCGACATTGTGATCTTGCTCCGTTTCTCAGGCGTTGCCGATTTTGTTGATGCTGCTGTTGTCGATGAACCCTGCACTGCTGGCGAGGCAGAGGTGCCGCTATCAACTTCCTTCGACTGGCTGCAAGCCGCCAGCATAGTAACTGCCGCGAGCATAGTAACCATAAGCATCAATGCGTGTTTCTTCATCATTCCTGTCATCTTTCTTCATCCCCTTTTTTATTTCTAGCGTGTTGCGAAGCGCATTGATTAGCCTGCTGTCAAATCCATTCCTCTGGCTCCGCTGCGGTTTATCCTTTGATGGCCCCGAGCATGACCCCTTTTACAAAATACTTTTGCAGCAAAGGATATACGATCAGCATTGGCAGCGTCATAATGACAATGCCGCCGGCTTTCACCGCCTCAGGCGACATCGATTCGAGATCTTCCGGCTGCAGGGCAATGGTCTGCATCAGCATGCTCTGGCTCTGCACCATCTGCTGAACGAATACGGTTAGATTCATCTTCTCTGCATCATTGATGAAGATAAGGACGCTCAAGAAGGAGTTCCAATAGCCGACAGCTAAGAACAGGCAGATCGTCGCAATGACAGGCATGGATAACGGAAGAAATATTTGCGCAAGCAGCCGCCACTCGCCACAGCCGTCAATGCGTGCAGACTCTTCGATTTCTGCGGGAATCCCCTCAAAATAAGTGCGCATGAGCAGCAAGTTATAAGCGCCAACCAGCGCAGGCAGCCATAACGACCAGTAGGAGTTGATAAGGCCAAGATTTTTCATAAGAAGGAAAAAGGGAATCAGTCCGCCGCTGAACATCATCGTAAATACCATAGCCAGTGTAATAAATCGGCGTCCATAACAGTATTTGCGAGACAACGCATAAGCGGCTAGCGTCGTACACACCAAGCTTAATGCCGTTCCTCCTATCGTGATAGACAAACTGTTAATAAAGGAGGGAATGACTCTTGAACCGATAAATAAGGTTTTGTAAGCTTCCAAATTGAAATGAATCGGCCACAGCCAGACGAACCCGGAATCGATGGCCGCTGAGTCGCTGAATGAAACAGCAATAATATTGACGAGCGGAATAAGGCAACTGACGGCAGCCAGCAGCAGAATGAGGTGAACGAAAGCATTAAACCATTTTCCCGCATAACTCTCTCTCACGTACTCAACGTCCTTTCATACCCGATTACCATAGACTCTGGTCGAATTTACGGGCAATACTGTTGGCAGCCAACACTAGCATGAAACCTACCAATGATTCGAATAACCCCATTGCAGCGGGAACGCCGAATTCGCCCCCTTGAATGCCTGTTTTGAACGTATACGTGCTGATGACTTCCGAAATATCGGCGACGACCCGATTTTGCATAACATAGATCTGGTCGAACCCCACTTCCATCACCCGGCCAATGCCCAAGATCAGCATCAGAACAATCGTGGGGCGAATTCCCGGAAGCGATACATGCCACATCTGGCGCCACTTGCCTGCGCCGTCAATCGCAGTTGACTCGTACAAGCTTGGATTGATCGTTGTAAGCGCAGCCAAATAAATAATGGCGGAAAAGCCCGCTTCCTTCCAAATACTTGAACCCAGATACACCCCGATCCATGTGAATGGCTTGTAAAGAAAGGCATACCGCTCACCCGTCAACTTCTCGATAATGTCGTTCACCATGCCGGAATCCTGAGAGAACAATGTAATAAAGATGCCCCCGACAATTACCCAGGAAAGAAAATGGGGCAAATACAGCAATGTTTGCACGATTTTCTTAAACCACATCTTCCGAACCTCGTTCAGCAGCAAAGCAACCATGATCGGGAATGGGAACGCAATAAAACTAAGCAAACTCAGCATGAACGTATTCCGAATGATCTTCCATCCTTGCGGGTTGTTAAACATATAATCGAAATGCTTGAATCCAACCCAAGGACTTCCCCAAATCCCATCCCAAAAATTATAGTCCTTGAATGCAAGGACTATCCCGCCCATCGGAACGTACTTGAATAGAAGAAAACAACAAATGGCGGGGGTCAGCATAATATACAGCGGAATATTCTGCTTCAAATACTTGCGACCCGGTTTTGATGATAATTGCATGAGACTTCACTCCTATGTCGCCCTGCCGAGCGTCGTATCGCATGTTTGTGTTCGTTGCTGTTCCGCTCACAACTCAACCCTACATCAAACTTGGCAGGCACGACAATTCACACATTTAGGCATGATGCACAACTTCAACAATTCAGCGGCAGACGTGGATTTCCAGCCATTTGAGCGCCATTTTCCCACGCACATTTCGCACCGTATGCAAGCTCCCGGCGCGGAGGTGTTGCTGCATTACGATGGTTGACTTGGCATTACTTGGCGCAGCCAATGCACAATTTATATACAAGCACAGTTTCCACATTTGCCACGATTGCTGCGATTGCTACGATTGCTACGATTGCTGGAACTCCTTGCGATAATCGCCTGGCGTTCTGCCCACTAGTTTTTTAAATACACGAATAAATGAAAAGGTATGGGTGTAACCGACTTTCACAGCGATTTCCTGAATCGGTTCCACTGTGGTGACGAGCAAAGATTTGGCCTGTTCTATTCGCAAGCCAGCTATGTAATCAATAAACTTCTCACCGAACGCCTCTTTAAACAGACGACTCAAATAATTCGGGGTCAATTTGAATTGCTCACTCAACATGACGAGCGAGAAGTCGGGATTGTTAAATTGCTGTTCGATGTACACTTTCACTTGTTCAATCAGATCATGTTGGCTTCGCTGTGTACGAAGTGTATCCAATTTCCGCCAGGCATCCTCCAGAATACGATGCAATTCCTGCTCCAATTCATCTACCGTGTCGAAGGCCACAATCCATTCGTTAATCGGATTCATCGCATGTTCTCGCCAGCATTCGAGATATTCTGCAGATAAGCCCGACATTTCCTTGTAAAAATGAAACAATAAATAATTCATCAGATTCGTCACTTGCTCCCGTGATAACAGCTGCACGCGAATCTCCACAAACAGGGCTTTGTAATGTTGTTCCCAGTCGGTTTTGCCGAGCCGGTAGAAATGCACCAGTTCACGAATGGAAGGAAGCGACCGGAAGATTTGTTCACCCGACTTGTTGTTGATCGTCTCGAATTCAATTACGCTGCTGACGCCGAGTGTTGTCTTGTAGCTGAGCGCTTCTAATGCTTCCTCATAGGAGCTAGCTACCTTATGGATGCCTGACACTTGTGATCCCAATCCGCAGGTAATGGTAATCGCCACATTGCTGCCAACCCAATCTACGGTCTTGCCCATAATTTCGCGGAATGCCTCATCCAAAGCAGGCTCATCCGACAATTGGCAGACGATACATAACCGATGCTTCTCGATCCACTCTTGGCAGATCAGAATGCCGACGTTCTGATTCAGTTCCTCGATGACCGTATCAATGATGAATTTAATCAAATATTGATCCTTATTATTGTAAGTCGAAGTAAAAGACGAATACTTGTCGATTTCGATAATGGCCACCCTGTACTGATCGAACGCCTCTTGAAAACCGAATCGCGATAATTCCCACTCCCCATCCTCCCGCAGCTGCGTCCCGCTCAACAATGCTTCGAACAGATACCGCCTGCGGTAGCCGAAATTTTCATCGTTCTCCAGTCGGTACTTCCCGAATTGTTCAAGCAAGTGATCCAATAAGTGATCAATAATTTTGAATTCATCTTGCTTCACTTGTCCAAGTATATGACGCTTCTGTAACGGAATGGATGATAGCCGCTCCAGAAGGGATTGAACGGGCTTGTAGTTTTGCCGACTCGCGTAAATGATCCATAATGCACCGGCAGCAACTGTAATAATACCAATCACAAGCCAGACGGCATTGAGGCTCGACAGAAAGTGAAACACAACACCGTCGACAAAGCCGCTCCGAATCGTCCAGTCGGTGTAGTCTGATCTCAACACGGTGAAGTCGTTCCGGTCTGCGCTAGCTTCTCCTTCTACCGCGTCTTCTCCAAGAATAAATTCCCCGTTAGCATCAAGCAGATGAAGGTAACTGAATTTGGAACGAGCCACGTTGCTGAGAAGATTAGAAAGCGTATTCACTTTTATGTTGGCAACCAGGATGCCATCTGTCCCAAGCGGCAGGGGCATCTTCATCACGAGCGACACCACGGACGTTGTCATACCAGCACTATCAATATACTCATGACCGATGCTCCACCGTTTGGCTGGGGGATGATCGATCAGAGCGTTCAAGTAACGGTTGTTGGTGAATTGATCGAGCGCGAGCATCGACGTATTGCTTAAGACGATCTGATCACGAGTGCGATACAAAAAAACCGAATCGATCTCACTGAAACTGTCACGCAGCAGAATCAATTTTCTATACACTTCACGGTCGTTGAGATAGCGATTTTGACTTGATGGCGATGCACTGTAAAAATCGAGGACGGGCTGGTCATCGAGAAACGTCTGCACGATATATTGCTCGATTGACCGGAGTTTGGAATCCACATATTGCATGGTGTTCTCAGCATAAATTTCGTTCGCTTTAAGCGCCTGCTGTCTGGACAGCTCGCTCATGGTGACGAAAAATATCCACAGCAAGATAATGATGACGAGAATGAAAACGGGCAGATATGCAAATAGAAGTCGATTTCCCCAGTTTTTTCTCAAGTAAATATCCCCCTTCATTGCTACAAAGTACAACGATTCGGATAAGCAAGTCAATACTTCATTAGGGAAATCATCAGGCAAAATCCCCCGCATCGTGCAATGCGCTCTGCGAGGGCAATTCGGCTTGCAATCTTTCCTTATTTAAAATACATTTCTGTCATCCCGTTCCGTGCTCTCCCTGCGGATATATACCGGCAATAGTGCTGGTAGTGTGCGTGGTACAGCTGCCCGTTCTTGGCTGGAGAATAGGTCAAATATAATTGGCGGCGACTAACGTTTGCTGTATTGGCACCGCTTTGATGTGGCGTGAACGAATGGAATAAAATGATATCGCCCGGCTCCGTCTCCACGATCTGTCCTTTGGAGGCATCGATCTCGGCAATCTCCTCCGCGTTCATATTGCGCAGTTCCCCCTTCGTAGAGCGGAACCGGTCATGATAACCCGGGAACAGCTCCAATCCCCCATTCTCTGTCGATGCGCCGTCAACGGCAACCATCACTGAAATCAGACCTTCAAGCGGAAAGCCTTGCCACCAGGCGGCATCCTGATGCATCGTATAGCCGGTTACACCGGGAAGCTTGTAAATAAGCTTGTCTTTGAACAACACCGGCTCATCCAGATACAGATCGCGAAGCGGGTCCAAAATCCGGGGATCGTTGACTAAATTTCGGAACACTGCCGAGAGGTCCTGCACAGGATCAATCTTCTCGATAATTAAACGATCTTCGATGTTGCGGTAGCCAACACGCAAATTGTTCGGATCAAGGTATTCATCCAGACTGAGCAGCCTGTCGCTTTCCTGGCGCCACACTGCGGCTTCCTGAGCGGTAAATACATTGCGCAACACAAGATAGCCATTTTCGTTATAATCGTTTAACTGTTCGGAAGTCAGGGTCTTCGTAATTTTCATTCCAAGCACATCCTCTTTAATATGATATAGTTTTTAATCATTTCTTGTTATAATGTTACTACTTGATTTTCCTGTATTCCATGCAAGAACCAATCATATTTCATATCTTTTTTTGTGCGAGTTGTGAATAGAGGAGGCGGCTGTACTGGAGGTTACTTTCCAAGTCAATTTGATACGCTGGCACCACACTTCGGCCAAAAGGTCTTTTATGCTGACAGAGGATACGTATAGCAATTGGGTCATACTGGCCGCCGATGATGGCAGTTTTGATTACCGGATAAGCGAGGAAGCGGGACGGGCAAAATTCGGAGAATTCATCTTGTGCCCCCCTGGAGTCACCCTGTATCGTCATGCGGCTAAGCCTCTATCTTTTCTCTTCATCGAATTCAGCTGGTTTGATAGTGCAGGGCAAGCCATTCAGCCGGGGTCGGATGTGCCTTCCGGGAAAATATCCTTGCACCGAATCGATCGCTACGCTTCCACTTTTGCTTGCATACGCGAATTATTGGGCTCCAATATCCACGATCAGTTCGCTTATAAGCAGCATTTGTTAATGGATCTTCTATATGTTTACGCCGCAGCAACCCGGGAGCAAGCTTACCCTGTTACGGTGACAGACCCGATTGTCCGTACTGCCGTTCTTCATATCCAGAAGCATGCGTACGAGCCGCTTTCCCTGATGCTGCTGGCTGAACAAGCTTCCCTGAGCCAATCACAGTTTTCCAGACGTTTTCAAGCCGCTATGGGCGTTTCGCCGATGGTGTACTTGACCGCGATCCGGATGCGCAGAGCCAGTCACCTCCTGCTCAATACAGAGCTTACTTTAGAGGCAATCGCTCAACAATGCGGCTATCAGAACGGATTTTATCTCAGCCGCGTGTTCACGAATGCTCATGGCTTGAGCCCTTCCGTATTCCGCAAAACCTACCGAATATAAAGCTGGCTCTGCTATAGCTGCGCTATTCGATTGCCGGGTGTGGATGGGATATTCGATTGCCGGACGGGTAGATGCGGGATTCCATTGCTGGGCGTGGATGGGATATTCGACTGCCGGGGCGGGTAGATGCGCCATTTAATTGATGCTATAATCGGATTAGACGAAGAACGTCCTCTATTTGCCAGTTGGCAGGAGGGCGTTCTTTTTTTGCAGAAAGGGAGGTTGTTGGGATGAGTTTTGAAACGGAGCACCAGGAGTTCATACAGCATCATTTGGATCATCGCACCGGGGAGAACAGAGGGAGATTGCAACGGGGGCACAACTATGCGGAGAAATTATTGTTGCAGCAGGTATGGTGGCCATTGTTTGGAAATTTTGATCATCTGCATCCGGAATATGAAGTTTTCGATTGGAACCGCAAGTCGCAATTTCTCGATCTGGCCTTCCTCCCGCCATTTGGACGGTTTGGGTTGGAATGCGATGGTTATCAAAGTCATGTCAAAGATATGGACAGGGAAGGATTCAGCTACTCCTTAAACCGGGATAATTATTTGAAAGCGATGGGATGGACCATGATTCACTTTTCTTACGATGATGTCAAACACCGGCCCGAAATATGCCGCATGATGCTCCAAATGATCGTCGGCCCTTACCTCATTCGAGCCCAAGACTCCTCCTCATCTGCACCTTCTCCTGCGGAAAAAGAAGTGCTGCGGTTCGCATGGAGCTTAGGCACTCCTATTCGGCCTAAAGATATCATCGGCCACTTCAATGTGAATTTCCGCACGGCCCGCAATTGGCTGCAAGGATTAGTGGAAAAGGGCATGCTCCGCCCCATCGTGAAAAACCAGTATACTTGTTACTACGAGTTGGTAGAAAACTTCACGAAGAAATGGCTGTGAGGAGCATGTTTTGGTGGTGGAGCGGCTGACATTCCGACTCTACACGTGGAATCGGAACAGACTCAAGCGTGTAAATGACGCTAGTGGGACGGTAGTGGGACGGCCGCTGTGCCGCATGTATGGGGTGGTGAGTGTGTTGCGCGAGCGACGCGCGTATGTGGGCGGTGAGTGGGCTGGGCGAGCGCCGCGCGTATGGGGCGGTGAATGTGGCACCTGATTCTTCTCGATAGTCACTCGTTATCCACTGTTGCCACTGTTGCCACTGTTGCACTATTTATTTTTTCAAAGAGTGAACTCATAAAATTGTTGTATTTTCTGCAAGAATTCAGCTCATTATCTGCTTTTTCCCTCAAATTGTTGTATTTAATACAATACTTTTGACAAAAAAGCAATAATCAGGAGAAATTGTTGTAAGAAATACAACAATTTCGGTTTTACCTAAAAATCAGTGTGCTTGTTTCACCACCGAATGAATGACCAAACCTTCCTACTTGTCCCTATCCACTCGAATTCTTCCTGAGCCAGAATATCATTCTGGTTCAGGACATAATCGCCGATGAACCAGCTTCTCTACTTGATCCAGCACAAACTCGGTCTCCTCCACCCGTCCTTCATTGGCTTAATCTAATAGGAGATCGATCCCGTTTCTTGCGGCACATAGCAGAGCACATAGCGGACTACAACCCCATCAGAAAAAAATGAAAGCCTTGCTGCTGTAAGTGTGATCCATACTTGCCACGATGTAGCCATGGCTGACTAGGGCCTGTCTTCAAACTATGATTTACGCCAAAACAATGGTAGAATTAGGGGATGAGAAGACGATACGAAATACACGATGATCAATGGGAAATAATAAAGCCTCTACTGCCCGCTGAACGAAAACGACAAGGTGGCCGTCCCGCAAAAAACAATCGAATGATGCTGAACGCAATGCTTTGGATTGCGAGAACCGGTGCGCCGTGGCGTGATCTACCGGATTATTATGGTTCCTGGAAATCGGTGTACACGCGGTTCCGCCGTTGGCAGATGGCAGGCATTTGGGATCAGATTTTAGCCCATGTTTCAATTGAACCCGACTTTGAAAACGTGATGATTGATGCGACCATCGTTCGTGTTCATCAACATGGTTCCGGAGCAAAAGGGGGCAACAATTTCAAGCCATCGGACGTTCCAGAGGCGGATTAACCACCAAGATTCATGCCATTGTTGATGCCCTGGGTAACCCTCTGCGTTTTGAACTGACAGGTGGACAGAGCCATGATTGTGTGACAGGCTTTGAGATGTTGAAGTCCATGGATCTTACGGGGACAAATGTCTTGGCGGACCGTGCTTACGACACCAATGCCATTGTCAATCATCTCTCCGAGCAGCAGGCTCAGATCGTCATCCCAAGCAAAAAATCTCGTCTCGTTCAGCGGCCGTGTGATTGGTCGCTCTATAAAGAACGCCATGCGGTAGAATGTTTCTTTAACAAAATCAAACATTACCGTCGTATCGCCACACGGTTTGATAAATTGGCTTGTTCGTACAAAGCTTTTTTAGCCTTAGTTTCGATTATGGTCTGGTTGGCTTAAGTTTGAAGACAGGCCCTAGCTGCTTTTGTCATCTCCATGAAATCACGACAAAAAACGGACGTACTCGCCATTAAGGCGGGCAGCGTCCGTCTTTTGTTGCCATTCAATCGGTCAGAAGCATGTAAAGGATTCGACTCTTTGCAGATCAAAGCCGGAAAACACCCAGCTAAATCCGTTCCAGCGAAAACCCGAAACGGATGTCCTGCCGACGAAGACGGGGTAGAACCAGAATCCGGGCCCGCCACGCGGCCAAATGTAGGTGTAGCGGAACAAACAGCCGGAAATCGCACCTGGATCGACGGCAAGCGTCGAGGCGAAAGGCTTCTGCGGGATGGTTTGAGGCGGCGGGGAAGCTGGCGGCTGAGGTCCGCCTTGCGGGCCACCCGGTATGCCCTGCGGGCCGAATGGCGGGCCACCCGGTATGCCCTGCGGGCCAAATGGCGGGCCGCCTGGTATGCCCTGCGGGCCGAATTGTGGGCCGCCTGGTATGCCCTGCGGGCCGAATTGCGGCCCAGGTCCGCCTTGCGGACCGAACTGTGTTCCCGGTATGCCCTGAGGACCGAATGGCGGGCCAAAAGGAGATAAGGCCAAGCAGATCACTCCTGTCGTTTTCGAATAATTTCCCGACTTACAGCAGCGAGATCGTGAGCAGGTTAAACAGTACTAAAGGGAGCACGACATTGCTGTTAAAGTTAGGATTTTGAAAGCCGGGGAAAAAGGCGCGAGCATATCCTGCATTGGATAGACTCAGATAGACAATGCCTTTGTCGCAATGCACAATATGTCCTTCGTAGACGTCGCCATCCATCATCTCAACCTTCACCAGTCGGCTAACGTGCTGACCGCAAAGTTGATGCAGATGGTCATGAACGGAACGAAGCATTTGGTGAACATCCGATTGGCATTGGTAAATCGGCGTCGGCTTGGGCTGGGCCGTGCTTGACATGTACATGATTCAGACCTCCATTTCTAACTTGGATTATCCTATGCGTGAGCCCAGTTCAGTGTTACTGAAGCAAACGGTATTGGAAGTCAAAGGGAGCGCTGATGACATGGCCAGTTTAAATTGATAATTTTAGGTATATATTAGAAAAATGTTGACTTAGATCCAAAGTCAAGCAGCAGTTGATACGTTGCCAGGAATCGCTGCGAATATACAAGGTGTTTCTAAAGATGCCAAAGCCGGATTCAGCCGAAAGATTTTTCAATAGGAGTGATGACAATGATGGAGCTTACGGTAATCTTGCTGCGCAGCATTGCTGCTTTTGTTGTTCTTCTTATTATCACAAGGATTTTAGGCAAACAGACCCTTTCCAACATGAATTTTCATGAATTTGTTACGGCAGTGATATTAGGTGCGATAGCAGCCAATTTTGCATTTAATGAAAAAATAAAAGCCATTCATATTTTGGTATCTCTTGGGGTCTTTACAGGCACCTCATTTGTGTTGTCAAAAATAATACTGCGAAGCCGAAAATTTCGAATGTGGACAGAAGGTACGCCAACGGTTCTGATTGAAGGCGGAAAAATTCTTGAAGACAATTTGAAAAAAAATAATTTAACAGTTGATACATTAAATCAAATGCTTCGTCAAAAAAGCATTTTCGATTTAGATGAAGTCGAGTATGTTCTTCTGGAAATAAACGGACAAATCTCGGTATTGAAAAAAAAGGAACACCAGCCAACAACGCTCAAAGACTTAAAACGAGTAAAACACGATTCCCAGCAGATTCCGATCGAACTTATTATAGATGGACAACTATTGCAAGGGAATTTCACTCCTAACCAAATTTCCGAAAGGTGGTTTCTATCCGAACTGGAATCACGCGGAAAAACCGTTCAGGATGTGTTCTACGCTGTGAAAGGAAGTAAGGGACAGCTTTACTTTGATTATTACAAAGATAAAATTAAGCATCCCATTGATATTGAGTAACGGGAAAAATTGTACAATTAGATAAATACCCACTGAAAAACTATGAATTAAAAGCAGGGATTTACAAGTAACCAGCGAATAGGAAATGATAGAAGTATATGCTGTGCGATTTTTGTGGCAAAAGCATGTGCTATATGCGACTTTTTGAGGAGGCGTTCGCTGTGACCATTCAATGTGGGCAATATATTTTGGTAGAACCAGGGGTAGAGCTGTTCGTGCAGGATGTCGGTGAAGGGGAGCCGATTGTATTTATTCCCGGCTGGACGTTTACAACGGAGGTATTCGCCAAACAGGTCGAGCATTTCAAGCAAACCAACCGGGTCATTGTCATTGATCCCCGCAGTCACGGGCGTTCATCGACAGCGCTGCACGGCAATAACTATGTCACGCAAGGCTCCGATCTGGCCAAAGTGCTGGATGCACTGAAGCTGGAATCCTTCACGCTTGCAGGCTGGTCCTTCGGCGCATTGACGGCATGGGAATACATTAGACAACATGGCACGCAGCGCATCAAGGCGTTTCTCTGGATCGATATTTCCCCCAAGCCGCTCTCCACAACCCATGAGACCGACTGGGTAGAAGGGCCGCTTGACGACATTGCAGGCGCTTATAATTTGTACACGAGGGACTCCGCCGGACAGCGCGATTTTGTGACCTATTATGTGAAAGAGGTCATGTTCCAGCGCGAGGTAGAGGAAAGCGAACTGAGCTGGCTGATTGAACAGTCCTTGCATACGCCGCATTATATTGCAGCCAATCTATTTGCCGCTGGCATGTTTTCCGATTATCGCGAGGAGGCGCGTCTCGTCAGCGAATCGGTGCCTACGCTCGTCATCGCAGCCGAGCACTGGGCAGAGACTGCCACCGCCTATGTGGGACGCATCGCTCCACAGGCATCGATCGAGGTGCTCGGCGGCCACTTGATGTTCTGGGAGCATGCCGATTCATTCAACCGCATTGTTGCGACGTTTTTGCAGAGCGCTGCGCAAACAGTGAATCGTTGAGCGTCATACGAGTTGTATATTGCAAAAAAAAGCCTATCCAATCGACAATCGATCGGATAGGCTTTTTGAACGGTGCTTTAGAATACCTTCGTTGTCCATGACTCACAGTTCCATGTTTCCGTAACGACGTCACGGTAAAATTCCGGTTCGTGAGAAATAAGCAGAATGCTGCCTTTGTACGCCTGCAGGGCTCGCTTAAGCTCATCCTTCGCATCGACGTCCAGATGGTTCGTCGGCTCATCGAGCACAAGCAGATTCGTCTCCCTGTTGATCAGCTTGCACAGACGAACCTTCGCCTTCTCTCCTCCACTGAGTACCGCAATCTTGCTCTCGATATGCTTGGTCGTCAGGCCGCATCTTGCCAACGCGCCGCGGACCTCAAATTGCGATAAGGAAGGGAACTCCTTCCATATTTCCTCAATGCAAGTATTATAGTTGCCTTCCTTAATCTCCTGTTCGAAATAGCCTACCTGCTGATGCTCGCCGCGCTGCACCGAACCGGAGATCGCCTGGATTTCGCCCAAAATACTGCGCAGCAGCGTCGTTTTCCCGATACCGTTCGCACCGACAAGCGCAATCTTCTGCCCACGCTCCATACGCAGATCAAGCGGGCGGGACAATGGACTGTCATAGCCGATGACAAGCTCCTTCGTCTCAAAAATAAGCTTGCCGGACGTTCTTCCAGCCTTGAAGGTAAACTGCGGTTTCGGCTTCTCCTTGGCAAGCTCGATGACATCCATCTTGTCGAGCTTCTTCTGACGGGACATCGCCATGTTCCGCGTCGCTACGCTTGCTTTGTTGCGTGCAACGAAGTCCTTCAAATCCGCGATCTCCTGCTGCTGCCGCTTAAACGCCGATTCAAGCTGCTGCTTCTTCATTTCATGAACCTGCTGGAAATGCTCATAATCGCCGACGTAACGGTTCAGCTCCTGATTCTCCATATGATAAATCAAGTTGATTACGCTGTTAAGGAAAGGAATATCATGCGAGATGAGAATGAATGCATTCTCGTATCCCTGCAGATAGCGTTTCAGCCATTCGATATGCTGCTCGTCCAAGTAGTTGGTCGGCTCATCCAGCAGCAGAACTTCGGGCTTCTCGAGCAGGAGCTTCGCCAGCAGCACCTTCGTACGCTGTCCGCCGCTGAGGTCGGTAACATCTTTCTCCAGGCCGATATCGGTCAGTCCCAGTCCGCGCGCCGTTTCATCAATCTTGGAGTCGATCAGATAGAAATCCTGATTCGTCAGCGTATCTTGAATGGTCCCCACATCCTCAAGCAGCTGCTCCAGCTCCTCTGGCGTGACCTCGCCCATCCGGCCATACATATCGTTCATCTCCTGCTCCATATCGAACAGGTATTGAAAGGCCCCCTTCAAAATATCGCGGATCGTCTTCCCCTTACTCAACACCGCGTGCTGATCCAGATAGCCTACGCGCATGCGCTTGGACCATTCCACCTTGCCGTCATCCGGCTGCAGCTTGCCCGTAATGATGTTCATAAAAGTTGACTTGCCCTCGCCGTTGGCGCCAATAAGCCCGATGTGCTCACCTTTCAGCAAGCGGAAGGATACGTCATTGAAGATAGCGCGGTCTCCAAAGCCGTGACTCAGTCGTTCTACATTTAATATACTCATACCATAACACCTTTTCTTTGTTGTAATCTTCTCGTTACATTATAAACGCTAACGCGTCCTCAACTCAATGCCGAGTTCATGATCAGTAGCTGTGAATGTCGCAATCGGGTTGTCCAATCGCTCCCTCTTCCCGCATACAGCCTCACATTGGGAAGCCCGCTCTCTCTTCGGAATCAGGCAGCGGGCTGATCGTTAACGTTTGTAATTAGCAGCGACATCGAATACGTTAACTGAATCATTCAGGTGACGTATTCGGCGCTTCACCCCTGCTCACTCTTCATCCTGCCCTAGCGCGCGCTCCAACGCGTCGAATTGCATCTCCCACAACTGTTCGTAAAAGCTCATCCATTTGCTCGCTGCTTGCATCGATGCCGGATTAAGATAACACCAATGCGTTCTTCCGATCACGGTCCGATCGATTAGGCCCGCTCCTTCCAGCACCTTGATATGCTTGGAGACACCCGCCAAGGAAATAGCGAAGGGGGCGGCGAGTTCCGAAATCGTCCGCTCTTGCGCGGCGACCAGCCTGATCATCGCCCTTCTCGTCGGGTCAGCCAGTGCATGGAAGATGCGATTCAATCTTAAATCGTCAAGTTGTCCTTGCCTTCCAGCGTTATACGTCCACTTTGTAGTTTAATTCCAGTTCATCACCCGGTACACCTCGAATGCCCCAATTATGTTTAGGAGTTTCGAAAAGAGTGATCTCGAGGTCTTGCTTAGAAATGCCCAGTTCATGGGTAATTCTTTGGAACAGCAGTCTGATCAGATATTTTTTGGCCTCTACCGTTCTGCCTTCGAACATACTGACTTCAATAATTGTATACGCATCTGTACGATCTTTAGCAAAAAGATAATCTTCCTTGTTCATAGGAAAAAAACGATGAAATTTTTTGTCCGGAGGCAATTGAAAGGCATCGACAACGGAAGCATGGATGACATCTGAAAGCTTCTCCTTGATGGGATTCAATCGCTCCTTCATTCCATAAATTTTAATTTGCGCCATAGATTCATTCACCTTTCTAGTTAGCTCAATAATTATTATTATGATTCATGATTCATATTTTACTATTAATTCTTGTTGAGATCATGCTTCGTTTTTAGGTATAGTATCTAAGTCGGCATTGCACGTGACATAATTCCAAATGTCATCCAAACAAAAAGACAAGCCATTCCGAGTCCGTATTGCTGATTACAGCCCCGTGCGGGATGTGTGCAAATACTTCAAAACCTTTGATTAGAGAAGAGAGGAAGATCATGAGTAAAGTAACAAAATGGGCAGCAGCCATGCTGCTTGGTATCCTGCTGTTAACGGGCGTCCTGTTGCCCGAAGGGCTGCTGACTTTACGGCCGTCGGGTGCCGCTGGTCATTCATCCGAGCCCGGCATTATGTCGGCCAGCCAGCTTCTGGAAGGATTCGCAGCAGAGGTGACATCGGCTTCAGATCCGAAAGAAGCGCCAATTGAAAGCCAGAAGCCAACGCTCGTTATGGGCACTTCTGCAGAATACGCTCCGTATGAGACGGTCGATGCGAAAAACGGCGGCGCTATTATCGGCCTTGACATCGACATTGCCCAGACGATAGCCGACAAGCTCGGCTACGAGCTGAAGTTCGTCAACATGGATTTCAACGGCTTGATTGCCGCATTGCAGACACATCGGGTCGATTTCGTCATGTCCGCCATGTCGGTGACGGAGGAACGCAAGCGGAGTATCGACTTCTCCGACAGCTATTATACAGCCCGCAACACGATTGTCTCGAAAGAAAAGGATAGCTACCAGACCACAGAGGAGCTAAAAGACAAACGGGTAGGCGTGCAGCTCGGGTCGATACAAGAAAAAGCCGCTCTTGCCATTGAAGATGCCCGGATTATAAAGCTCAACCGGATCCCTGATATTGTGCAGGAGATGAATTCCGGACGACTGGATGCGGCGATATTCGAGGATGCTATCGCACTTAATCAGACAGCGGTCAATAGCGAGCTTGTCTATAGTATGCTGCCCGAGGAAATCGGAGATGACGGCTATGCGATTGCCTTCCCGCAGGACTCGCCGCTGCGAACAGAATTCAACGCAGCATTGAAGGAAATCACGGAAAACGGCGAGCTTCAGGCCATTATTGACAAGTGGTTCGGCAAGGAGAACGAAGCGCGTCAGAAGCGGGGCTTCCTGGATTTCACCGTACTCGACGGCTACATGAAGTACTTGCTGCAGGGCATATTCGTGACGCTGTTGTTTACACTTGTATCGGCACTGTTCGGATTTATTTGGGGCGCTGTACTGTCTTTGTTTAAGCTATCCAGCATCAAGGCATTGCAGTGGTTCGCAACGGTCTATACGTCTATTTTCAGAGGAACGCCGCTGCTGCTGCAGTTATTATTGTTCTACTTTGCAACCCCTCAGCTGACCGGCTACGACATCCCGGCACTGCTGGCCGCAGGGCTTGCCTTCGGACTTAACTCCGCCGCTTACCTGTCCGAGACAATTCGCGGCGGGATCATGGCCGTAGACAAGGGGCAGCGGGAAGCAGCGATGGCGCTTGGCATCCCCTACAGGACGATGATGATCCGCATAATTTTCCCGCAGGCCATCAAGAACATTCTGCCTGCGCTCGTCAACGAATGCGTGGCGCTTGTGAAGGAATCGTCACTGGTATCTGTGATCGGCGTAGCCGACCTGATGCGCCGCGCCAATATGGTACAGGCCGATACGGCGCGCGCTTTTGAGCCGCTGCTGTTCGTTGCTGTCATCTACTACTTGTTGGTGTTGATTCTAACTTCATTGGCACGATTGCTCGAAAGGAGGATGCGTCGCAGTGATTAAGGTAGAACATTTAACCAAAACCTTCGGCAAGCTGGAGGTATTGAAGGGGATCGATACGACTGTCGGACGCGGAGAGGTTGTCGCCCTGATCGGTCCGTCCGGCTCAGGCAAGTCGACCTTTCTGCGCTGCCTCAATTTACTTGAGGTGCCTACAGGCGGACGCATCATGATTGAGGGGACGGACATTACCGATCCCAAAACCGACATTACCCGTGTACGTCAGAAAATCGGCATGGTCTTTCAACACTTTCATCTGTTCCCGCATATGACGGTTATCGACAACATTACCTTCGCCCCTGTCAAAGTTAAAGGTCTGTCGCCGGAGGAAGCGCGCACGAAGGGCATCGGACTGTTGGAGCGGGTCGGGCTGAAGGATAAAGCCGACGTATTCCCGTCCCGGCTGTCCGGCGGACAGAAGCAGCGTGTGGCGATTGCACGATCGCTCGCGATGGACCCGGAAATTATGCTGTTCGATGAGCCGACCTCGGCCCTCGACCCCGAGATGGTCAAAGAGGTGCTTGCCGTTATTCGCGACCTCGCCTCGACAGGGATGACGATGCTGATTGTTACGCATGAGATGAAGTTCGCACGCGAAGCAGCCAATACGATCTACTTCCTTGATGGCGGGAAGCTCATTGAGCGTTCCGAGCCCGAGACCTTCTTCACAAGGCCGCAGAGCGAACGCGCGGCACGCTTCCTTGAGCAGGTGCTCTAGAGGAAGCGCACACTCAGCCTTCCTTCGCCGAACGGTTCACTTGGCTTGTCAGCCATAAGTAAGCAGAACAACTCAATTATGAATCAAGCCAAATCCTGAATGCATCATTGCATCGGGATTTGGCTTTTTGTATGGCTGAAACTTTTTTAATTTAGAAATGTATTTCCTACCGTCTCATGACTATTTCGGAAGCTCACCATATTTCCTCCGGTAATGAGAAAGTGCAAGAAGCGGCCAGATGTAGCGGTAGCTGTGATAATGGAAATAGAAACTGCCAGGAAGGCCGGCTCCTGTCGGATATGCGGTCTTCCAGTCGTCCTCTTGCAAGGAAGCGATCAGTCTGTTCACGCCTTTGTTCAACTGAGCGGTAGGATAAGGCAAGGCGGCAATGAGCGCATCCAGCGCCCAGGCGGTCTGTGACGGGGTGCTCTCACCCAAGGGTACGTATCGTAACAGACGGTCGCTAGTGCAAGATTCCCCCCAGCCTCCATCCTCATTTTGTTTGCTAAGCAGCCAATTCACGCCTTTTTGTACCGCATCATGGCGCGCAGGCGTACCTGCGGCGATCAGTCCCGTGAGCGCAGCCCAAGTCCCGTAAATGTAGCAGATGCCCCATCTCCCATACCATGACCCATCCTGCTCTTGATGGTTGATCAGCCACTCTGTGCCATTCTTGATGAAGGTATAGCGGGTGTCCAGCCCGGTGAAATTCCCCAGATACTCCAACGTTCGGCCTGTCAAATCAGCTTCCGAAGGATCGATCGCTGCGGACTTGGCGCCATCGATGGCGAGCCATGTCAGCAGATGATTGTCGGTGTCTTTCTCAAACGCAGGCCAGCCGCCATCCTTATTTTGCATGGACAGCACCCAATTGAGCCCGCGGTTCCACGATTCGCGCCACACTGGATCGGTGCGCGAGAAACTGGCCAGCACCCTTAGAACAGCTGTCGAATCATCCACATCGGGGATGATGGTGTTCGGCTCCGAGAAGCCCCACCCGCCAGGGGGCGTATCCGGATTATGTATGCTCCAGTCGCCTGATCTGTCCTGCTGCTTGCCACGAAGATAGGCGGCGGCATTCCGAATGGCCGGGTGATCGTGTGGCAGCCCCGATGTCTGCAGGGCATAGGTAAGCAGGGCGGTATCCCAAATCGTAGAGGGGGAGTTCTGAATGGTCAGCCTGCCGTCCCCGAGGCGGTATTTCATCGCCTTGATCCCTTGAACAGCCCGCCTGATCACCGGGTGATCTTTGTTGTAGCCTAAAGCAAGCAAGGAGAAGATCATCACAATGGTGCAGCTCGCATAGGTGTACAGCGTGCCGTCCGGCTCAATGCGCTCCAGCATAAATGCCTCGGCCTTTCGGGTCGCGGCTTCATGAATATGCCGTGGTACGCCGATCAGCCGCTTCATCCCCGCCTCGATCTGGTCCATCATTTCCTTGAATCCGCGCGGCTGCTCGTCATTCCCGTCCGTCCGGCTACTGCTCAGCCCGGATAGATCAGGCGTCCGCTCTGTTTTAACGGAGAAGCGGCGGTCAGCCATTATCATCATTGGAACAAGATGAACACGCGAATAGCCTGAAAAATCGAAAAAACTGATCGGAAATGAGGCCGGGAGCAGCAGAATTTCCAGCGGGATAGACGATATTGCAAGCGGCCATCTGGTTTGTCCGGTTGCCGCCAGAATCGCTTTAGTAAGAATGCTCGTCGCTTTGCCAAGTCCGCCTTTCGACTGGATATAGCGTCTGGCCCGTTCCATTGCTTCATCCGATTTATGAATGTAGCCGGAGTACAGCAGCGCATAATAGGCTTCGATCGTGGCGGACAGATTCCCTCCTTCCTCATCCCTGAACAGTCTCCAGCAGCCTTCGGGCTGCTGCGCGGCGAGAATCCGGTCATGAAGCTGCCGAATCAGCTCCTCATCCTCCATATCCAGTGACCGCAGAAGAATAATAAGGTAGGCGTCAATGTTTGTCCCGTTCTCGAAGCAGAACTCCCATGCCCCGTCCTGCCGCTGCTTACCTAGAAGATCCGTTGTCAGCCGGGTGATTTCCCGCTCGATTTTGGTTAAGGTCTGGCTCATTTTCCAGTGTACCTCCCGAGATATAATCATTATTATATGATCGTCGGAGTTGGAACATGAGGCGCGGCAGGCGGCTAAGACAGATAGTGTGCGCGAACTAGAGCGTATTTTGCCATTTGAAATCAGCTGTTCCGCGCCCACCATCAAAATGTTGCCTTTAAAGTCCTCGGCGGTGAGAGAATGATAGAATTAAGCGATTTATTACACTTTCCAATGAAATTTCCGCTATATTAATGTTATTTTTGGATTTATGTAATAAAATTACAATGATATGCAAAAAGGAATAGGAGCTGATGACATGAAAAAATCGGCCATCTTGTTGACTATTATGACAATACTAACGCTAATTATTGGGGGTTGCACCAAGGATGACAATGGGGAATGGGCGCCATTCAAGAAGGATGAACAGGCGTCACTAAAGATTATGTATTGGGACGAGAAATCGTTCTATGAAGATTACGGGATGATGTTTCAGAGCGAATTTCCGAACGTTGCGTTCGAAATCATAAGCCTGCCTTCAAATACCGACCCTCCCCTTCCAGTCTATGAATTATACAATCGCTATATTGAGCAGAATCAGCCCGACATTTTGATGGTAACGCCAAATCACCGCTGGCTGGCCGAAGAAGGCATGCTGCTGGAATTGGATACGCTGATCGAGCGGGACAAGTTCGACCTGGACAGCTATTTATCAACAGTCGTGTCCATGCTTCGCAAAGAAGGAGACGGCAAGTTATATGGCCTTGCTCCAAGCTTCAGCAGTTATGGAATCTACTACAACCTTGATTTGTTCCAGAAGCACGGCATAGACCTCCCCCGCGATTCGATGACATGGGAGGAAATATTCGAGCTTGCGGCAAGATTTCCGGCGGAAGGTGACGGAAGTGACAGCATATACGGGTTTACAATCGATGAGTTCTCGTCTCCGCTGGAAGATATTTTGTTAAGCTGGCTCGCTCAAAACAAAAAAATGTTGAATCAGGATGGCTCTGGCGTCCAGCTCGACAGCGAGTCGTGGAGGACAACCTTCGAATCGCTGGTCAGCGCTGTACAGTCCGGAGCGCTCTACCACCCATCGCCGGAAGAGTTGGCCCAAAAGTTCAGAGATCGAAAAGAGCATCGCTTTCTCAACGGAACGGCTGCAATGACCTATAACTCCGAACATTTGATTCCTGCACTAAATCGGTCAGAGATAAATTGGGGAGTCGCTTCCGCTCCCGTAGATCCCCTGAATCGTACGCAAAGCAGCGCCTACAGTCTCGGCCCTACGTTCGTAATTGTCAAGCAATCCTCCAATGCACGGGCGGCGTGGGAATTCGTCAAGTATGTGAACTCCGCGAGTTTCGCCCAAATTAAATCGAAAGCGAGCGGGGATATTCTATTTAGCAGATCCGAGTTTATCCGTCCGCAGGGCGAACGTGACATCTCGGCTTTGTATCGGCTGGAGGCGATCGCCGATTTGACGAATGAATTCGATTCGTTCGATGGCGCGTTAAGGTTGAAGATGGTTCGTATTATCGTAAACGAGCTTGTCGACGTCATTGACCGCGTCAAGACACTGGATGAAGCGATTGAGAAAATGCAGGAAGAAGGCACAGCGATGTTGTTTCAAGCTCGTTCCGCTGCCGCGGCGCCATAAGATGTATACCTGATCCCCGCAATCGGATTTTCATTGTAACAAATCCAATCGAAGTAGGTACAGTAAGACAATTTATAAGCAGCTGCAGGAGAAATAAAGCAATAAGCGCAAGTTCCTGAAAGGGACCAGCTTATTGCTTTTTTGCATATTTTAAAAGTTGGTGCAGCGTCATTGCTCCCCTTCCTTTATAGTGGGCCGTTTACGTTTAGCGCCCGGCCTTCCCCGTCATACAGCGCAGATACCGCCAGGGCGGCTTCCCGTACTTTCGCTGCGATCGAGACAGGTTCCAGAATGACCAGATCGGATTTGAAATGAAGCAAGAAACCGATCAGCCACTTTTCATCCGGAAATGTTGTCCTTACAATCAGCGATCCGTCTTGCAGGCGCTCAATCTCCTTCTCTTCAAAATGATCGGCTACCGCAACCTTGGCAGCAGCCTGAAACCGAAGCGTCAGTTCAATCCGCTGCCGCTGCAACTGCTCCCCCCAGCCCTGATTCATGATGGCAACAGGCATTGGCCTGCGGGTGAAAGTTTCTGTGAGAGGCTCAAGCCCCCGAATCCGGGATAGCCTAAATGTCCGGTAATCCTGGCGATTTAAGCAATAGCCATGCAAATACCAAGAGTAAGCCTTGAGCGCCAGTCCCATCGGCTCGATGCGGCGCTCTGTCTCCGCGCCTTGGCCGTCCGTATATCGAAAATGAATCAGTCTATTTTCGTTTACTGCCTTGTGCAGTGCTTCATATTTGCTGCGTTCAGCCTCGCTTGTGCGCCAGGGAGTAAATTCAATATGAATTTGATCACGGTCTGCCAGCCGTCCTTTCTCTGCTTGGCTGACCAGCGCACCCACCTTATCCAGCAAATTATCAATGTCCGAGCGGTTCATAGCCTGAGTGGATTGAAGGCCGCGCAGAGCCGTCGTTAATGCAATTAGCTCATCGAATGACAGCATCTGCCGATCCAATCTGAAGCTGTCCATAATTTCGTACCCTCCCTCTGTTCCGGTATACGATACAATGGGGATTCCGGCGTGGCACAGAGAGTCCAGATCGCGGTAAATCGTCCGCAGTGATACTTCCAGACGCTCAGCCAGCTCCTGTGCTTGCACACGTTTGCGATTCAGCAGAATGATAGTAATGGCCATAAGCCGCTCGAGCTTCAACGTATTTCCTCCTATGCCGAGGTAGTTTCATCCATCATATCATCCTTTCCTCCTTATACACAGCGAACAGATGGCTTGATGATGAGGCGAGACATGCGACCGGATTAATCTGCTCCTGTTAAGGGCCATCTGTTGCCAATCGCGTTTCTCATATTGTTAATGGGCGGCAGCGTATCCTTCTTTGGCCGCTTCAGCTTCAGGGTCCAGCTTCTCCCTGCTCATCATGAATGCCGATACAAGGGCAAGGATAGCCGGGACAAGCCCCCACAGAAAGGTCGCTGCGATCGAGGAGGACAAGCCACCGGTGATCAGGCCAAGCGTATTCTCATCCATGGCCTCGCGAACCGCAGGATGGAGAAGAGAATTCATGTCATCCGTCTGAAGGCCTGCAGCACTCCCGTTAGACGCAGTCATAAGAACGGCATCAAGCTTGCTCGTAAGGGCATGATTTTGAATCAGGCTGAAAATCGTAATTCCGAGCACCATCCCCAGCGAGCGATTAAAATTAAGCGTTGAGCTAGCCGCTCCCCGCTGTGAGGCAGGAAAGGAGTGAAGCGCAGAACCGCTAAGCACGGAAAAGGAAGCACCGATACCCAAACCGATCAAAATCATATACAGCGTAATGAGCCAGCGCGGCGAAGCCGGTGTCAGTGTTCCGAGCAGTCCGATCCCGGTGCACAAAATAACCAAGGTCGGAATTAGTATCGCCCGGTAGGGCAGCTTGTTCATGAGCATTCCGCCAACTGTTGCCGTCACCACAGAACCCATCATCATTGGCAGCAGTACGAAACCGGAATTCATAGCCGTCCCGCCAAGCACGCCCTGAATGAAAATTGGAATATATACCGATGCTGTCATGAATGCCCCGCCGCTCAGCAGGGCGATCAGATTGCTTGTTGTGTACAGTCTGCTACGGAACATTCGGAAGGAAATAATAGGCTCGACCGCTCTCTTTTCTACAGATACAAGCAGCAGACTCAGCAAGATAAAGCCGCAGAACAAGCCCAATATTTGCGGTGAGCCCCATGCGTACTCCTTGCCGCCAAGCTCCAGGCCGAACATCAGGCATACAATGGCTCCGACGAGTAGACTCGCGCCAAGCAGATCGACCTTTTGTCTGACATGCTGCCTGGATGGCTTGTAGAAGAAAACGATCAGCAGGAACGATAACAGGCCAAGCGGCAGATTGATGTAGAAAATCCAGGACCAATGCAGCTTATCCGTAATAAATCCGCCCACCATCGGGGCAAATACGCTTGACAAGCCGAAGGTTGCACCGAACAGGCCGGTCATTTTCCCTCTGTCCTTAGCTGCAATCACATCAAACATAATTGTAAATGCGATCGATACCATTGCGCCTGCGCCAACACCCTGAACGGCTCTGAACAGACTGAGCTGGATAATGGATTCCGCCATGCCGCATAGCGCAGAGCCGCCCATAAAGACGATAATACCGAATATGAAAAACCGTTTGCGCCCATACATATCTGACAGCTTGCCGAAGATCGGCATACCTGCCATCTCCGCGACCATATAGGCGGAGGTGACCCAGACGAACTTGTCGAATCCGCCCATTTCGCCGATAATCGTCCCCATGGAGGTGGCGACAATGGTATTGTCCATCGAGGCAAGCAGTATGGAGAGCAATAGTCCTGCGACTATAAAGCCCACCTTGCTTTGTGTTTGTTTCATGCTTTTGATCCTTCCCTTCAGTAACGGTTAGCGGTCATTCGCCGCTTCTGAAGACATCATAAGCGATCCTTGTTGACATCTGTCTGTCAGGAACGAATTTGCAATTTGCAAAATGAAATTGATCTTCCTATGAAGTGCACCCATTCTCCCTGACTCCCACTCGTCCCCCGCAGCAATCGGATTCCCTTCATAACTAGTCCTGAGTTGACCCCTTGTTGATTTTTGCACAAAAAAATACATCGCCCAAGGCATACAACCCTTGTGACGATGTACTCAGATTATAAATACAGTTAAACCTCTTGCCCTTACTCTTCCCCCACTGCAACCGGATTCTCTTCATAACTAATCCTATCGCTCCAGCTTTCCGTATACATCTTCACATTTGTGAAGTCCGCTTCATGCAGTGCAAGCACATTAGGTGTCACTGTTACACCTGATCCACAATATACGATGATCTCCTCGTATTCTTTAAGATCAGCAAGCGTGCTGCCTGCTCTTCCGCACTCTTGAACAAGCCTTGCTTTGCTTAATCTATCCTTCCAAAAGCGATTTTTCGCGCTTGGAATCAAGTAAATCTTCAGAAAACTTGCCTAGCAGTGAACAGTTTCTTAAAACTACAGGTCGTACGTTCGAATCGTATCGGGCGCGCCAAAAAACGTTCAGAACTGTAATATTGTGCGGTCCTTTTTTTCTTTTATGGTCGTGTTCGCGGGAGACACTTACTGGTGAGGTTGTCCTCCTGTTGTCCTGTAGGACAACAGGAGGACAGCAGACCAACAAAACAAGCTTCATGTACCTATCTCCGTTCTACTTTTCTTCATCTATAATACATTTCCAGACAGCAAGAGATGATCCTTACAGGTAAGCCTCCCCCTCCTCTCATATCAAATCGTCTTCATCATCTTAATAAAGCTTCTCGTAATACATTTGCCATGTTCAACCTTTGAAATAAGTGTAAAATAATTAAGTAAGTCAAGATATGTAAAGGAGAGATGGTCTATGCCGTTTGATGAAGCCGGGTTTTTAGGAGATCAAATTGTTGAATGGGCAAGGGAGAATTACCACAAACATAAATTTGTATTTGATGTCGGATTCGAGTTAAACAAGTATGCCTACGTCCTAAGAAATTCACTTACAATTAATAGTGAAAATGGACAGCAAGTAATAAGCTCCACTTTATTCTCAAGAATACACAATGGTTTCCAGACTACCTTAGTACTCTACAAAATGGGACTAGAGACGGAAGCAAAGGTCATTCTTAGGACAATATTAGAAGCCTCGTTTATTTTAAAGGCTGTTACAAATAATGAAGAGGAAGTCGTCAACTTCATCAACACAGACAAAAGAAAACAAAAACAATTACTTGAAATTATCTTAGAGAAAGATAATTTTAATATATATAAAGATTTAAAAAGCTCTCTTAACAAAGAGCAATTAGAACAACTGAAACAGGAAATTAAAGAAGAAGATATTAAAGATGTGAAAGTCTACGAATGGGCAAACAGAGCCGATATGGCTGTGTTTTATGCATTTGTTTATAGAATACTGAGTTCAGATGTTCACACGGATATACGAGTGCTGGAAAAGTACTTAGTACTAGATGAAGAAAAGCAAAACGTCATTGGTATTGATTCCCTCCCAAATCACGTCGATATAGTTAGGTCTTTATTCACAGCCTACTCAATAATGATTATCTCCCTGAATTGCCTCAATGAACTCTTTGAACTACAACAAGATAATATCTTACAAGCGTATGAAGAAAAAATAATGAAGGTAAGAGAATAGCTTCTCCACACCCACTAATGTAAAGCTATCGGAGGATTCATCAAAACAGAAAATATCTGGACTATAAATTATGGAGGTTATTATGAATACCAATGAAACTTATAGAGAAAAGCAACCAACAGGAATGTTAGCTGCTTTTGATAGAAAAAGTAATGCCATTAAGGCACATCCAGAGTTTAATGAGATTATTGCACTATTCGATTATTATATTAAGTTTTTAGAGAGGATTAAGGATCTTATCGATAATACCATAGTAATGTTCATAACTAATGGAAAAACTTATTCCTATCAACATGATCATTTAGAGTCAGCGATTTATACATTGAACAGCATAAAACAATGTGTTAGCTTAGGAGCTTTTGCCGATGCCAATACACTAATTAGAAAATTAAATGATGATTTGTTTTTTTATTTATTTGTTTTAGAACTGGACAATAATCACCATATCGTCTTTAGTAATCAATTAGATACAAAAGAGTATGAACTTTTCATGAAAAATTTTAGTTTTTTTATTAAATGGAATAGTAACACTTTAAAAGATTTTTATATTGGTAGGAATGTACTTCCATATATAAAATGTAATACAACTGTGGGTGAATTAATAAAAAAGTATAAACTAGAAGAGGAATGGAGAATGATAATTAAAAAACTCAACAATTTTGTTCATAACAATGGAAAAGTTTATTGCAGACAAAATTACAAAATTCTTAGTTCGAAGGAATTAGATCAATTGTTTGCTGAACTACGGATCAAAATATGTTTCATTCTAAACATAGTAATTGTTTTACTCGTTTTAATCAAACCTCATTACATTATGTCTATTGATCATATTATGTTTTTAGAGTCAAATATGACACCACCCGAAGATAGTCAATATTGGGTAGCTGGTTTTATTCAAGATTTCTTTGACCAACATTTAAGCAAATACAACCCTGAGTTAAAGCTATTTTTAAAAGAAAATACTTATATGAATATAGTATAATAAATGGTGAGGTGACTTTTTACAGCATCCAAATAGTTTGCACACAGTATCCTAAAAAGTCTCCTAATATTCAAAAAGCCTCTCATCGATGTAATTAAAGCTGGCTGTAAGCAACCGTCCGTTCCTACACATTGAGCAATCTGCCCTTGACTTAGCCAGATTCTCCCTGTCGCGCTTGTGCCATGACAGGGACGATGTTTTACTAGCAGTATTTGACTTTAAAGCCTAGGCCAGCATCTGCTCCAACGCCAACGTTATTATAAAAAATACATCGCCCAAGGCATACAACCCTTGTGACGATGTACTCAGATTATAAATACAGTTAACCTCTTGCCCTTACTCTTCCCCCACCGCAACCGGATTCCCGCTATCCGAACTCCAATCGCTCCAGCTTCCCGCATACAACCTCACCTGGCGATACCCCAACTCATGCAAGGCAAATATTGCGGGGCAGGAGCCTACGCCCCTACCGCAATACAGAATAACCTCCTGCTGTGGATCAATGCCATCGTACAAGCGGCGAATTTCCTCTTGCGAACGATAATTGCCCTCGACATCAAACAGTTCCTTCCACGAAACGGGAACCGCTCCCGGGATATGGTGCTTGTACCAGGGCAGTTCAGGCTCGCCGTGCGGCTGCCTGGCATCGATAATAGTCAGCGACTTCCCTACAAACGGCAGCCTGTCCCGAATTTCCACAGCCGTGGCGATAAGCTTATCGTTCACAACAGGCTTGAACCGTCCAGCCCGAGGCACAGGAACATCCGCAGTTAGCGGATACCCCGCCCTTTTCCAGCTCGAATATCCACCGTCCAAAATAAAGGCATTTTTGTGCCCCCAGTATTGCAGCAGCCACCACAAACGAAACGGCGCGCTGTTTCCTCCATCGCCATAAATGACAACAGTAGTTTCCCGATTTACACCTGCCCCGCTCAGTTTGGCGGAAAGAACATCAGCGTCGGGCAAGAAGCTGCGCTCTACGCGCTCGTCCGTCAAGTCATGGCGCAGATCAACATAAACCGCTCCCGGAATATGATCCTGTTCATAGTCAACCAGACCACCCTGCTCATGCCCCGGATTGAAGCGGGCATCGAAGATGACAATATCCGGATTGTTCAACCGCTCATACAGCCAGTCAGCCTGAACCAAATGACTCATCGCATTCACTCCTGTCTATGACCGCTTCAGGCCATATCTTGAACTAAGCGTCTTCTCAGCATATTCGGTGCGGAACAGTCCCCGCTTCTGCAGCTCAGGAATGACCAGATTGGCAAAGCTGCTCAGACCATCAGGATAGACCGGAGGGCGGAAGTTGAAGCCGTCGCAGGCTCCGCCAGTGAACCATTCCTCCATCTGATCGGCAATTTGCTTCGGGGTGCCCACAATGGAGAAATGACCGCCTCCCTCTGCGAAACGGTGCAGCAACTGCCGTACAGTCAGCTTTTCCTTGCGGACCAATTCCGACATGATCTTGAAGCGGCTTGTATGGCCGGTAATTTCGCTAATGTCCGGCAGCGGTGGAAACGGGCTATCGAGGTCCTGCTCCGTAACATCAATCTGGAAGATCTCTTTGACTTTCAACAGGCCGGATTGAATATTGTATTTTTCATTCAGCTGTGCGGCCTTCTCGTAGGCCTCATCTTCACTTGAGCCAACGATGGTGAATAGTCCCGGCAAAATTTTGATCTGATCGGGCGATCTGCCATAACGCGCGGCTCTCCCTTTCACATCGGCATAGAAAGCCTTCGCCCCTTCCAGCGATGTCTGCACGGTGAAGATTGCTTCCGCATGCTGAGCTGCCAACTCTCGTCCCGAGTCAGAGGAACCCGCCTGCACAATGACCGGATGCCCCTGAATCGGTCTCGGCAGCGTCAGCGGCCCGCGCACGTTGAACCAGTCCCCGGCATGATCAATAGCATGAACCTTGTCCGGGTCGATCAGCACGCCTTCGTCCTGCTTCAGCACCACTGCGTCCGGCTCCCAGCTCGCCCACAACTTTTTGACCACATCAATAAACTCTGCTGCCTTCTCATAGCGCACGCTGTGCTCAGGAAGCGGAACCGCGCCAAAGTTAAACGCCTCATTATTGCTGGTCGACGTCACGAAATTCACGCCTGCGCGGCCATTGCTAATATGATCGAGCGTAGCGAACTGGCGGGCGATATGGAACGGCTCGTTGTAGGTTGTCGAGATCGTTGATATGAGGCCGATGCGGTTGGTGACCGAAGCTATCGCCGTCATGACGAGCAGCGGGTCAAGCCCCATTAGACCCGCGGTTTTAATATCCTGAATAAAGCCTACGCCGCTTGCCATAAACAAGGAATCAAACTTAGCATCCTCGGCTATGCGGGCGAGAATCTGGAAATAGCGGATATTCGTAATATTGTCCGCACTGGCTTTGGGTTGCTTCCACGCCTCCGAATGATGGCCGAAATTGTGCAAAAACAAATTCAAATGCATCTGGCGTCTGTCCGTCATATTAAGCTCTCCTTTCTTTTTCATTCTCTTCGTCTTCATACAAATGACAGGCTACACTGTGGCCGTCCCTCTCGCGCAGTTGCGGCCGCTCTATACGGCATATGTCCATGCAAGAGCTGCAGCGGGGATGGAACGCGCAGCCCTGCGGCGGCTCCGCCGGATTCGGCACATCTCCGGATAGCACCATGCGCCCGCTTCTGTCCGCATCCGGGTCGGGAACAGGGATGGCGCTCATCAGCGCCCGTGTATAAGGATGCTGCGGCTCTGCGAATAGACGGTGCGTTTCACCCGTTTCCACAATACGTCCCAAATACATGACAGCAATGCGGTTGCTGATATGCTTAACCACGCTAAGATTATGTGAAATAAACAAATAGGCAAGTCCGAACTGCTCCTGCAAATCCTGCAGCAAATTAATGATTTGCGACTGAATCGACACATCGAGCGCCGACACTGCTTCGTCAGCCACGATCAGCTTCGGATGCAGCGCCAGCGCCCGGGCGATCCCGATACGTTGACGCTGTCCGCCGCTCAGCTCATGCACATAGCGCTGCTTGTACGAAGTGCTCAGACCGACCAGTTCCAGCAACTCGTCGATTCTCTTCACCTTCTCCCTGCCGGACGCCAGCCGGTGAATACTCAGCGGTTCCGCAATCAGACGGCCAATGGTCATACGCGGATCGAGCGAGGAGTATGGGTCCTGAAACACCATTTGCATATCCTGCCGCATAGCCCGCAGATGCCGACCTTTCATTCCTGCAATCTCCTGTCCCATAAAGCGCACCGAGCCCGAAGTTGGCGGCAGCAGTTGCAGCAGCGTCTTGCCGACCGTAGATTTGCCGCATCCGCTCTCTCCGACCAGACCGAGCGTTTCTCCCGCATACAGTTCAAAACTCACTTCATCGACGGCTTTGACGACGACCTGCCGCGACAGGCCCTTCTTTGTACTGTAATGCTTGCTGAGGCGGCGCACTTCAATTAGTGGCTGAGGCATGAACTGCTCCCCCTTCCTTATTGGGTTGCAGCCAGCAGCTGCTGGCATGACTGGCCGAAAGCCAGGCGAGCTGCGGCGCAGCCTGGTGACAGCGCTCCATGGCATGTGCGCATCTTGGCGCGAAGGCGCAGCCCGGACCGTGCTCACCGGCAGGCGGCACTTGTCCCGAAATGGAATACAGGCGCTTGCTTGCTGCGGACAACGTTGGAATCGACTTCAACAGCCCCTGCGTATAGGGATGTACCGGAGAGCGGAACAGTTCTCTGACGTTCCCCTGCTCTACAATGCGTCCGGCATACATGACGATCACACGGCTGCACATTTCCGCAACAACGCCCAGATCATGGGTCACCAGCAGTATCGCCGTCTGATGCCGCTGCCCAAGCTGCCGCATCATCTCCAGAATTTGCGCCTGAATCGTAACATCGAGCGCTGTCGTCGGCTCGTCGGCCAGCAGCAGCTCCGGCTCGCAGATCATCGCCATTGCAATCATAACCCGCTGCCGCATGCCGCCAGACAGACGGTGCGGGTACTCGTCAACCAACTGCTCCGGTCGAGCAATGCCGACCTGTCTGAGCATATCGACCGCATCCAATCTGGCCTGCTTCCTGCCGACTCTGCGGTGAAGCCGGATGGCCTCGATAAGCTGCTGCCCAATCGTGTAGACCGGATTAAGCGACGTCATCGGCTCCTGGAAGATCATCGATATTTCATTGCCGCGAATGGCTTGCATCTGCTTGTCGGACAGCTGCAGCAGATTCCGCCCCTTGAAGCAGATCGTGCCCTCGCCGATGCGTCCGGGATTCAAGCCCATAATCGAGAGTGACGTCAAACTCTTGCCACAGCCCGATTCGCCGACGATGCCGACAATCTCCCCTTTGTAAATATCCATATCAATGCCATCCACAGCCGCAATACTTCCTCGTGCGGTATCAAAGTACGTGCGCAGCCCCCTTATGCTGAGCAGTTGTTCACTCATGATGATCTCCTTCCGGCATGATGCTGCAGCTTCATCTTCGGATCAAAGGCATCGCGCAATCCGTCCCCCAGCATATTGAAGGCCAGCACAGTCAACAGAATGGCGATTCCTGGCATCAGACTGACATGCGGCGCGATGCGCATAAACTCCCTGCCTGTACTGAGCATCGCGCCCCACTCCGGTGTCGGCGGCGGCGCGCCAAGGCCGAGAAAGCTAAGCCCTGAGGTCGTCAGAATAGCTGTGGCGATGCGCAGTGTAGCCAATACAATGTACTGAGCGGCGCTATTGGGAAGTACATGGCTCCAAATGATGCGAAAATGCCCGGAGCCCATTGCAACTGCCGCCTGCACGTAATCCTGCTGCTTAATGCCCAGCACTGCTCCGCGGGCTACACGGGCAAATGCCGGCATGGAGAACAGTCCAATGGACACCGTCATATTGACAATGCCCGGTCCCAGCGCACTGACAACCACAATCGCCAGCAAAAAATTCGGAAACGCCAGCAGCACATCAACGACGCGCATAATGATCCGATCCACCCACCCGCCAAAGTAACCCGATATCAGCCCGAGCGCAATGCCCACAGTGGCCGCAATGGTGACGCTGACCAGTCCGATTATCAACGACAGACGCATGCCGTACATTAGCCGCGACAGAATGTCTCTGCCGAACTCATCCGTACCGAGCGGATGGCTCCATGCGGGCGGCTCCAGCATAATCTGCATATTATGCTTCAGCGGATCATAGGGGGCAATCCAGGGCGCGAGCAGTGCGACCGCAGCGAAGCAGATGACCATCCATAGCCCGAGCATCGCCCGGCGATTATGCTTCAGACGAGCACCCATTCCTTTCTACCCCCTACTCATAAGCGACCCGTGGGTCAGCCAGACTATAGCAAATATCGACCAACAAATTGACGAGTACGAATAACAAAGCGATAAACATGACCGTGCCCTGCACGGCCGGGTAGTCTCTAAATTGAATCGATTGAATGAGATAACTGCCAATCCCGTTCATGGAAAATACCATTTCAACCAGCACAGCTCCTCCGAGCAAATGGCCGAACTCCAGACCGACAACAGTAATGATCGGAATCAGCGCATTTTTAAGCGCATGCCTGTATACGACAACGCGCTTGCCCGCGCCCTTGGCAAAAGCCGTGCGGATATAATCCTGGTTCAGAATGTCCAGCAGACTCGATCGCGTCAGTCTGGCCAGCACCGCCGAAGAGGACAGGCCAATCGTCAGAGCAGGCAAAATATAATGGCGCAGTGTTTGACTACCGCCGGTTGGAAACAGCGGGATGTAGAGCGAGAAGACCAGAATCAGCATGAGCCCAAGCCAGAAGGACGGCATCGACAGATTAAACAGTGCGAACAGCATGGAGCCGTGATCGCGCAGACTATTCGGCTTCGTAGCCGATGCCACGCCGGTCAAAATGCCGACCACGATCATGATGGCTATCGCCAGCGCCGTCAGCAGCAGCGTCGTGGGAAAGCGCAGCATGATATCTTCCAGCACAGGCTTATGTGAGCGCATTGACATGCCCATATCCCCGAGCAGCAGCTGCTTCATAAACAGGGCGTACTGCTCGTAGAGGGGCTTGTTCAACCCCAGATGCTCGCGAATCATGGCAATGTCTTCCCCGGTAGCATCTACATCGGCATTGAGCCGCGCCGGATCGCCAGGCACGATGCGCAGCGCGATAAAGATCAGGAGCGAGACGCCTATAAGCGTCGGGATCGTCTGCAGAATACGTTTGACTATAGAGGCTGCCATAACAATTACTTCTTCACAGTTTCTCGCAGCACCAGCGTACCATTGGCCTTCAGAATATAAGCGCCCTCTACATGGCTGCTGGAGCCGAGAATTTGTGTGTTTTCTGCCAAATAAATGAGTGGAGAGTCTTCCTTCACAATTTCCTGAATCTCTTTATAAATCCCGCGTCTTTCTTCCTCATTCAGCGCCACCGTTCCTTTGAACGTCAGCTCGTCCAGTGTGTTATTGGCATAGTTGGTAAAGTTGGAGCTGCCGCCCGTAACCAGAATAGAACGGAGCAGCGCGTCCGCATCGCCTGTCGATGCTCCCCACGCAATCAACACAACCTCGTAGCCTTCCTTGCTGTCCGTCAACTGTTGAAAAGCGCCAAATTCGAATACCTGAAACTCGACATCAAGACCGATTTCCTGAAAGTTGCCCTGTACAAACTCGGCAATGCGACGGTCCATCGGATATCTTCCCTCCGGTGTATACAGCTTGATCTTGGTGCCCTCAGGAATACCTGCTTCCTTCAACAGCTCGCGCGCTTTCTCCGGATCGTAAGAATAATTGCCGACCGGGCTGAAGCCCCAGGTCTGTTCCGACAAGAACGACTGCGCTTCCTTGGAGTGACCAAGCAAGATTTTTTCAACAATGGTTTTCTTGTCTACCGCGTAATTTAACGCCTGCCGAACGCGCACATCGTCGAACGGAGCGGCCTTCGTGTTAATGCCGAGAAATAATACGCTTGTCGTCGGAAAAACGGTGGCTGCCAAGCCGTTCGTCTGTGTCAAGCGTTCCACATCGGTGGCCGCTACCGGCAGGATCAGATCAGCCTCGCCTGTCTCCAGCATTAAGGAGCGGGAAGCATTCTCCGGCACAGAACGGAACGTGATGGAAGCAAGCTGAGGCTTGCCGCCCCAGTAATTCGGATTGGCCTCCAGCACAATACGGTCTCCTTGAATCCATTCCTTCAGCCTGTATGGGCCGGAGCCAACCGGCTTATTCGTCACCTCTTCACCCGTTTGCTTCAGGTTCGCCGGACTGTGGATACCACCTGCCGCTTGCGCAAAGTAATGAAGCGCCGGGCTGAACGGCCCTTTGAAGTGGAACGTAACCTCAAGGTCGCCTTCCGTTGTAATATGATCAATGAACTGGCTGTAAAAGGAGTATTTGTTGAGATTGTTGTCCTTGTCGAGCACACGGTCGAACGTCGTTTTAACCGCATCGGCGTTGACCGGCGTATCGTCATGGAACCGTGCGCCATCGCGGAGTGTGAAGGTCAACTGCGTGCCGTCATCGGAAAACTGCCACTTCTCGGCCAGTACCGGAATGATCTGTCCATTCTTATCGTAATTGACCAGGTTGTCATAAATGGCATTAATGACAAAGTTATCGGATGTACTGCCCTGATTTTGCGGATCAAGACGGGTTGCGAGCGTATTAATGGCCACAACGAGATCACTATCACTGTTCTTGGCCGCTTCGCCTTGCGAAGGTGCAGGCTTGCTGCTGCCGCAGGCTGATAGAAACAGCAGGACAGCTAAGCTGATGATGGCCAATCTGATTTTAAACATCGGAATGCCTCCAGTATGATTTTGAATGATTAGTTTATAGAAGTAGTCTTACAGAATGTGCGCGTACATGACTCACACATTTGCCAAAAGACCGCAGAGCAATCAGACCGCAGCTGATCTCCCTGACGGCCTTTGGCCTGTCAATAGACTCACAGTTTATAGACAAATTTCGACATTATTAGAATAGCCTTCACTATAAACAAACTATTCTGATGTGTCAAGTATGTTTTAGATCAAAAAAAGGTAGAGAGAATCGCTTCAATGCGTGAAACGGTCTCTTCTGGCAATTGAATGCCGGATGCCTTAACATTCTCGCTGATTTGCTCGGGACGGCTGGCTCCGATCAGCGCGCTTGAAATATTCGGGCTGCGCAGCGTCCATGCCAGTGCAAGCTGCGCCAGCGTATGTCCCAACTCGTCAGCCAGCTTCGCCAACCCTTCGACCCTGGCCAGATTCGCTTTATGCAGGCTGCTTCGTGCAGCCTGATTAATCGAGGCGCGGCTCCCCTGAGCAATATCCTGCTCCGAACGGTATTTGCCGGTCAACAGCCCTTGCGCCAGCGGTGAATACACGACCTGGCCAAATCCGTGCTGCTCCCCGAGTGGAATGACTTCGGATTCAATATTCCGCTCAAACATGTGATACAAAGGCTGATTTACGATGATCGGGTGCAGGTTATGCCGCTCCACCGTCGCCAATCCTTGTGCAATTTGAACTGCCGTCCATTTGCTGACGCCAATATATAATATTTTGCCTTGCCGAACCAGATCGTCAAACGCGCGCAGCGTTTCATCAAGCGGTGTGGTCGGATCAAAGCGATGGCAGTAGTAAACGTCGATATAGTCGACGCCCAGCCGCTTCAAGCTGGCGTGGCACTGCTCCATAATATGCTTGCGCGACAGCCCAACATCATTCGGTCCCGGGCCCATGTTACCGGCCACCTTGGTCGCCAGTACATAAGAATCACGGGGAAACTCCCGCAGTACACTGCCGACCAGCTTCTCAGCCTCACCCCTGCCATAGACATTGGCGGTATCAAAAAAATTAACGCCATTTTCGTAAGCGGTGCGCAGCGTCTGGGCGGCAACCCCGTTATCCACATAACCGCCGAATGTCTGCCAGCTGCCCAAACTGATCTCACTGACCTTCAGGCCGCTCTTTCCCAGCTGTCGATACTTCATCTTTCGCCTCCATACAGTTAATCAATCGCGATTATAGACCTATTCTACTGCAATAATTTCAATCGGAAAAGTACGGAAATACTTTTCCCTTTATAACTCGATGTATATCTGCTATCTTATTTATAGTAAGTAAACAACTATGGATAGGAGGGTATAAACACTATGGAGGTAAATAATTATATCCCACGGCTGCCCGAACATGTCGATTGCAGCATTGAGCCCGTCATCAATGTGCTTTCCGGCAAATGGTCATTCCTCGTCATTCGTGAGCTGTACAGAGGAACGAAGCGGTTTGGCGAGCTGCAGCGCAAAATCCCTGGTGTCAGCCCACGTGCGCTGTCTGGGTCATTGCGGCATCTGGAAACTGCCGGTATTCTGGAGCGGCAGGTTTTCCCTACTGTTCCGGCAACAGTTGAATATACGCTGACACCGAAGGGGCAGGATCTGTACCAGATTACGAAAATGATGAAGGTATGGGCTGCCAAATGGACGTAAGACAGCAAAAAAAAGGCAGCGCCCCTTGACCGACAAGGGGCGCTGCTCTTTATGAATTAATTCGCGGCGCGATTGATAATCCAATTATGTGAACGTTTTCAAAAAAATAGAATTACACATGATAAACGTAGAAATGCATATTCAGCTATGCGTGTGACTGATTTATGCTAAACATATACAGCGCTTACCCTGCTTCAGCAAAAACAAACCATCGTCTACAAGCCCAGCCTATACAGTACTCAGTGGTTCAACTCCAGTCCTGTCATCGTTTCGGGTGAATTGAAGCAAACCTATCGCTCCCAGTTAATCTTTCGCCTCGCCAACCTGCTCGGCAATGCCGGACAACAGGCCATCAGCAGCAGAGGCATCCCTCCACAATGATGCAAACACCCACCCGAACAAACTTCCGTCATTGCAAGCAGTCCCATCATAAGATTGTCAGCACCCGTACTATCCACAGCAGCTTTAAGCATGCGACAGCGGATGGTTTATTGCGCCATGGCATTTAACGATTAGTCTATTAAAGGGGGTGGTTATCAAGGATATCTCTCTCTGCGCAAAAAGGTAAGGACATTATTCGGGCTTTTGCAAAAAATGATTAGGAGGATGATTATGTTAGCCATGCACGCGTTGTTCAAAAGAAAACCGCTCCTTATCTGGTTTCTGGCATCTGTTGTGTTGCTGTCGCAGCTTACGCTTTCCCCTTCCCCATCTACAGCCGCAGGGGGCACTAACCTTGCCCTCGGCAAAAACGTCACCGCAAGCGGATATAACGATGTGTACTCTTCAAGCCATGTCAATGACAGCAATCAAGGCACATACTGGGAAAGCTCGAACAATGCTTTTCCGCAATGGGTTCAGATCGATCTCGGCGCCAGCGTCAGCATCGATCAGATTGTGCTGAAACTTCCCGCAGGCTGGGAAACACGCACACAAACGTTGTCTGTGCAGGGAAGCACGGACGGATCAACCTTCAACACGGTTGTCGGTTCGGCGAATTATACGTTCAACCCTTCGGTTAATAACAACTCCGTAACCATTAATTTTGCCGCAGCTGACACTCGTTACGTCCGTTTGAATGTCACTGCGAATACAGGCTGGCCTGCCGCACAGCTCGCCGAATTCGAGATTTATGGCTCAGAGAATACGCCGCAGCCGCATAATCCACCTACAGGCGACAATCTGGCGTTGAACAAGCCTATCACCGCATCAACATCAACTTTCACATATGTAGCAACCAATGCCAATGACGGCAATACGGCTACCTATTGGGAGGGCGGCAGCAACCCCAGTCAGTTGACTGTCGATCTGGGTGCAGACCATAACCTTACATCCATTGTGCTGAAGCTGAATCCGGCTCATGTCTGGAGTCCCCGTACCCAAACCATACAGGTGCTGGGCAACAGTCAGAACTCAGCCCCCTTCAGCAACCTTGTTTCTTCCCAGACGTATACCTTTGATCCTGCTGCTGGAAACTCGGTAACCATCCCGGTCTCAGCTACGGCAAAGCAGGTTCGGTTGAATATTACGGCTAATTCCGGCGCACCAGCCGGACAGATCGCCGAATTCGAAATTTATGGAACCCCTGCTTCAAATCCTGACCTGACGATTACTGGCATGACCTGGACACCAGCCTCACCGACAGAGACGGATCAAGTTACACTGCATGCAGTTGTCGCCAACATTGGCAATCTGGGCTCGCCGGCAACAACAGTTAATTTCTACTTGAACAATCAGCCTGCGGGCTCCGCTCCTGTAAGCGCACTGGCTACGAGCGCATCGGCGACAGTGTCTGTCAATGTCGGGGAGAAGAATGCCGGAACGTACACGGTTAGCGCAATCGTGGATGAGGACAATACCCTCATTGAGCAGAATAAATCCAACAACAGCTATACGAGCCCAACCCCATTGGTTGTTGTTCCCGTGTCGAGCTCCGATCTGATCGTAACGACCAGTTGGAGTCCAGGCAACCCGGCCGCCGGGGATACCGTAAGCTTTACAGCGAACTTGAAAAACCAGGGCAATATCGCTTCGGCGGGCGAATCTCATCCTATAACGCTCGTAATCAAAAACAATGCAGGCGCAACCATTCATACACTGAGCGCTTCGTACACCGGTGCACTGGCGCCAGGTCAGTCTGCTAATGTTGCGCTCGGCAATTGGACCGCAGCCAATGGCAGCTACGCGGTGACGACCTCCGTCGCGCCAGATGCCAACGAAGTTCCGATCAAGCAGGATAACAATACGAGCACTGCCGGCCTTTATGTTGGCCGCGGCGCGAACATGCCATTTACAATTCTTGAAGCGGAGTCTCCGTCCAATTCGACCAACGGCACGGTGCTGGCTCCAAACTTCACTCCGGGCGACTATGCCGGTGAGGCATCCGGGCGTTCCGCCGTGCATTTGAGTGCCACTGGACAATACGTTGAATTCACGCTCCCTTCCGCAGCCAATGCTTTCGTTCTCCGCAGCGCAGTAGCCGACGGTACGAACGGAACGATTAGCATCTACGCGGATGGAGCAAGCAAGGGCAAGTTTAATGTGACATCCAAGTTCTCTCACGTCTATGCCACGCCAAGCACACTGGGTCGCCTCGGTTATGATAACCAGCCGGGAGCAGGACTGACCGCCTACTGGCTGTATGAGGACGCCCAGCTCATGCTGGATCAGGTGTATCCGGCAGGAACCAAAATCAAGATTCAAAAAGACGCCGGAGACGTGCCATGGATTTATGTCGACCTGCTGGAAATCGAAAATGTCGCTCCGCCTGCATCCAATCCTGACCCGAGCGCCTATGTTGAGGTCACGTCCTCCAAATCCATTGAACAGGCGCTGAATGAATTCAGACAGGATGTGTCCAAGAAGGGAATCTTCATCCCCGCTGGCGAGTGGGCGATCAACAATAAAATCTTCCTGTATGGACGCGCCACCGAAATTATCGGAGCAGGTCCTTGGCATACCAAGCTGGTAGCGCCGCAGAACCAGACCAATACCGACGTCGGTTTCAACATTGGTTCTGCTGCCAATGGTTCAACCATTAAGGACTTGTCGGCATGGGGCAACTACGTGTACCGCGTGGACGGACCGGGCAAATTCATTGACGGCAACGGCATGCAAAACGTCACGGTTGAGAACACCTGGGTTGAGCATTTCATCTGCCTGTACTGGGGTGTCAATTCCTCGCACAATACATTCAAGGACAACCGGATCAAAAACGTATTCGCTGACGGCATCAACATGACCAACGGATCATCCTATAATGTGATCGACAATAACTATTCCAGAGGAGCCGGTGACGATGCATTCGCATTGTTCAGTGCGATTGATTCAGGGGGCTCCTACAATGTAGGCAACAAGTATACCAACCTGACTGCGACCAACGTCAGACGTGCTGCCGGGTTTGCTGTATACGGCGGATCGGATAACCTGTTCCAGAACCTTTATGCCGCCGATACGTTGACGTATCCGGGCTTCACGATCAGCAGCCTGAGCTTTGGATACAATACGCTGGGCTTTGGTGATGAGGACACGGTCATTGACGGCGTTACGCTCGACCGGACAGGAGGAGACTTCTGGACCAGCGTCGGGGCGGATGACAAAATTAATGATTACCAGAACTTCGGAGCCATCTGGTTCTTCGGCGGTGACCGCACCTTCAAAAATGTTCTGGTGAAAAATGTGGACATCAATGACCCGGTATACTTCGGTCTCATGTTCCAGACGAAGTCGCCGGAAAATCTCGCTATGCAAAACGTGCGTATCGAAGACGTGACGATCAACAACCCGTCCCGTTATGGCATTAAGCTCGTAGCCAGCGCGGAGCAAGGGCAAGGGCCGGTTGTCGGCAGCGCAAGCTTCAAGAACGTCCAGGTAAACAATCCGGGTGTTGCCGCTATTTACGGCGAGAGCAAGAGCCCTAACTTCAATGTGATAAGAGTCTCCGGAAACAACTGGTAACAAGATCATGCGGCCCGTTCTGATGCAAGAGCGGGCCGTGGCAGCAAACAGCCTGCCGGTTAGCCAAGAGGCTTCCCGACAGGCTGTTTGCTGTTGTTAAGCTGATTTGCCGCATACAATCGAAACTTTCAAAACTCTCTATGTCGACTCCATATTTTCCCACTCTGACGGGGCTGCGGCTATCAAATGGCTTTCTGGTTTGCGAGACGATCCAAGGTCATACGCTTCTCTTGCTTTCCTTACAGCGGGGTAATGTTCTGAAGCCCACTCTTTTAACATTCTCATGTACGGAATCAATGTTTCCCCGAGCGGGGTTAGCGTATACGCTACAATCGGCGGTACCGATGGCGTCACTTTACGACTGATCAAGCCATCCCGCTCCAGTTGCCTCAACGTTTGTGTTAGCATTTTTTGCGAAATCCCCTCGATTCGCCCTTTGATCTCTCCATATCGGATGGTACCGTTCTCTAAGGAGTAAATGACCAACGCGGTCCATTTATTAGCTATAATCTCCAATACATGGGTGTAGCCGCAAACTGTCAAGGATATATCCCGTGACTTCATATGCTCCGCCTCCTTACGCACCTTTGGGTTCGTAACCGACCTAAAAGTGCCGTCTAGCTACATCTTATTATATGGCTTATTGTGTTTCTATACCATGATAAGGAGAGATGTACAATGAAAGCTTACGTGATTCAAGGCGGCTTTGGACTCGATCACATTGTAGAAGTTGATCGTCCAATTCCAGCTCCTGCCCGAGGTGAAGTGCTTATTCGAATGAAGGCCGTGTCGCTGAACGCGCGTGATATTGGAGTCATAGACGGATTTTACAACTCCAAACTGAACGAGCCCCTCGTTCCCGTATCCGATGGAGTAGGTGAAGTTGTCGCCTTAGGGGAACAAGCCAGCAAGTTTCGGATAGGAGAACGCGTGAGCCCGATCTTTACTCAAAGCTGGAAATCAGGCGAGGCCACGCAAGAAAATTGGATTTCATCGTTAGGCAGTCCGCTTCAAGGGCTGCTCGCTGAATATGTCGTACTGCCTGAAGAAGGACTGGTTCGCGTCCCCCAATATTTGACTGATGTCGAAGCAGCGACTCTCCCTTGTGCCGGTGTTACGGCCTGGCACGCGATCGTGGAAGAAGGAAAAGTGAAAGCAGGAGATACTGTAGTCGTCCAAGGTACCGGTGGCGTCTCTTTATTCGCCCTCCAGTTCGCTAAGCTCCAAGGCGCCAAAGTTATCGTAACATCCAGCAGCGATAATAAGCTGGAACGTGCGAAGGCGTTAGGCGCCGATCACGGCATTAATTACAAGGAAACGGCGGATTGGGACAAAGCCGTATTAGCTTATACACAAGGGAGGGGAGCTGATCATATCGTCGACCTTGGGGGCGGGACAACGCTTAATCGTTCTATCTCCGCGTTAAAGGTGGGCGGTCACATCAGTATCGTTGGCATTCTGTCAGGAGCCAGTGTCGAAGGTTTAGCAATTGTTCCGGCCATCCTCAGAAGAGCAAAGCTTCAAGCCATTAACGTAGGCAGTCGTGCCATGTTCGAGAACATGAATGCCGTGATCGAACACCATCGTCTTCGCCCTGTAGTAGATGTAGAGTATCCGTTCTCACAAGCCGTCAAGGCCCTCACACATCTGGCGAAAGGCACGTATTTCGGCAAAATAGCTATTCTATTTTAATGTTCAAACCGATGTGTCTCATACGAAAGCAGCATAGTAGCGATGACATCTCAACAAAAATTAAGCTTCTCATAATCCCCAAATGAGGGGCTACCCAACAAGCCCCTCCTTCTGCTCTTTCTTCGACATTTGCCTCTGGGCCGTAATCAGCCTATAGTAAATGCCCTTCTTCTCCATCAGCTCGGCGTGGGAGCCGACCTCGGCAATCTTGCCCTTCTCCAGCACGACCAGTCGATCGGCATTGCGCAGGGTTGACAGCCGATGAGCGATCGCAATCGTCGTCCGCCCTTTCATCACCCGCTGGAGCGCTTCCTGGATGACGCCCTCTGTCTCAATATCAAGCGCAGAGGTAGCCTCGTCCAGAATGAGCAGCGGCGGATCATTCAGAATCGCCCTGGCAATCGCCAGACGCTGGCGCTCGCCACCGGATATATTGTTGCCATTCTCCTCAAGCAGTGTGTCATATCCATCCGGTAGTTTGATGATAAACGAATGCGCATTGGCAATGCTGGCCGCCCGGATGACCTCCTCCTCCGTCGCCTCGGGCTTGGAGTAACGGATATTGTCGCTTATCGTTCCCGTGAACAGAAACGTCTCCTGCAGCACAACACCGATCCGGGAGCGCATATCCTCCTGCTCAATGTCCCGAATATCCACACCATCGATTAGAATTTCACCTTCATTCACATCATAGAAACGGGACACCAGATTAATCAGCGTCGACTTGCCTGAGCCGGAATGCCCGACAAGACCGATCATCTCCCCTTCCCGAATATCTAAGGATACATCCTTCAGTACCGGCTCATAGGACTTGTAGCCGAAGTAGACGCCGCGGAACGAAATTGCGCCGCGCATGGCATGCTTCACCGCCTGCTTGGCCTCGAGCACCTCCGGCTGCTCGTCAATGACCGCGAATACACGATCAATCGATATGAGCGCATTGGCAACCCATCTTGGCATGAACATCATCCAGGCAATCGGTCCAAAAACCATCGACGCATACATGCTGAATTTGATCAGCTCGCCGACATTCATCTGATTGTTCAGAATCATATTGCAACCGATCAGCAGCACAAAATACTGGCCAAGCTGTATCAGGTAGTTTGTGATCGGGGCCAGCACATTGAACAATGTCTCGCTTTTCATCGTTGCGGCAGCAAATTCACTGTTGTATGTACGAAATTTCCTGATCTCTACTGCTTCCTTGCCAAATGCCTTGACCACCCGGACGCCGCTCAGCACATCATGCAGAAAGGAGTTGGCCTTGTCATAGATTCTCCACTGCTTGCGGAACAGCCTCCCCAGCACATGTTTCCATATATACATGTTCAGATAGGCGACGATCGGAGCAGGCAGCAGGACGACGCAGGCAAGCCGCCAATCTGCGCTGAACAGCAGAGCGCTGGCCGCAACCAGCAACATCATTTGGTAAATCGCCGTCGTACACAACTCCTGGATCAATTGCCGAATCCGGTCCGTATCAGCCGTTACCCGGTTCATAATATCTCCCGCACGCTGGGAGGTCATGAAACCGAGCGATAAACTTTGCGCCTTCTCATACACCATCTTGCGCAGATCGGCGGCAATATTGGAGCTGACATTCGCCATGACGCGCGCCCTTACAATCGACAATAGCTCCCCGATCACTAGCCCGCCAATCATCGCCGCTATCGCGAAGTAGAACAGCTTCATGCTTGGGCTTTGCCCTTCAAGGGGCTGCAGGGCGCCGTTAATCAAGATTTCCTGGAAATACGGCCCGGCAAGCGCAATGACGGAAGCGGCAATCATCACGAGCAGCCCAGTCATCAGCGGCTTCCAGTGCGATTTCGAGATGCCGATCAGCTTCTTGAACGCCTCGGCCTTGCTCATGCATCTTGGGCACACGCGTGTCCCCGCCACAAGCCGCCCGCCGCACTTGAAACAGGCAGCCTCCTCTTCATTGTTGAAAATGCGAATCTTGCGCCCCGCCGATTTATCGTTCAGCACCTGTGCGACATAGCCGAAACGGGCGGCATGCTCCATTGTCGAGCGGACGAGGACACGTTTTCCCTGCTCATCCGCGGTCTCCAGGACGACGTTACCGATTAACGGAATGACCTTGTATTCCCATGAATCGGCAATGACGCCGATTTCCTTCGCTTCCCCGTTCTCAACGTAAGCCCACTTATCCTTTCCGACCACCAGGAAGCCAGCTGCCCGGTAGCCGAGCAGTGACAGATTAGCCGGGACACAATATTCAACTTCTGTTCCAACAGCCTGCACAGCAGCCAGTCGATCCTGCTCCGCAAGTTGAAAATTCAAATTCATCGGCTTCTACCATCTCCTTTATAGCTAGACGCCAGGTAGCAACGCCGTGAAACGGACCTCCGAATGAGGAAGCCGGGCAATTTGCTTCTTTTGCATCATTTCACACCCTGCCTTCAACAACTGCATCTGCTACATGCACATTTCCACCATCCGGTACTCCTTGTCAGTCAGCCGGTTCATATCCGGGATCACGAAGCGGTTGCCGTCCACATCCGTTACAAGCAGCCGGACCGGGGTGACCAGCTTCGCATTCCCGCCGCCACTCCTAACCGTGAACCGGCATAGCCCCGCAGTCGTCTCCGCCTCCCAGTAAGAATAGCCGAACTCCTCCTTGACGGCGATGATTTGCTCGATCTCCGGAGTAAAATAGCGAATTTGCAGCTGCTCCTCCAGCAGTTGCGCCACAGCTTCTGGAAAATCATCGAGGCTGTGAATCATCCCGATCTCCTTATTCTCGGCTGTCCGAACGGACAGGTACATCCGCTTGTTCGTATGGGGAAAGGAGCAGTGCACATAGACGACCGGATGCAACTCGTCCCCAACCGTAACCGACAGCATATCGCCTTCGGTTTTGCGAAATTCCGCATTATCCTTCGTCAAATAATGAATGTCCGCCGCATCCGACAGCGAGCCTGCCGTAATCTCCGCCGCTGCGCTCTCCACATCTTCCTTTTCCGTTGTCGCCGAAATCATGCCGAAATCACCTCATTCATTTTCAATGCCTCGTCATGCTTCTTAACTAATTTGTAGTAAGCCCCTTCAGCGCTCATGAGCGACTCATGGGTTCCTTCCTCCACGATGCTGCCTTGATCCATAACGACCAAATAATCGGCATTCCGAAGCGTGGAGAGACGGTGCGCGATCGCAATCGTCGTACGTCCCTTAATAAGCTTATCCAACGCCTCTTGAATTTGCATCTCGGTCTCCGTATCCAGCGAAGCAGTCGCTTCATCAAGAATCAGCACCTTCGGATTGTGCAGAATCGCGCGCGCAATGGACAGCCGCTGCTTTTCTCCGCCCGACAGATTGTAGCCGCCGGTTCCGACCAGCGTATCATAGCCGTCTGGCAGCTTCTCGATAAAATCATGGGCGTTGGCGATTTTCGCCGCATGAATAATGTCCATCACACTGCAATCGGGGTTGGCGTACGCGATATTTTCGGCAATGCTGCCCGAGAAAACGTACACATCCTGAGATACAATTCCGATATTGGAGCGCAACGATTCCGCGGCCAAATCTTTCACATTGACCCCGTCAATGGTAATTTCGCCGCCATTCACATCGTACAGTCGGGAAATCAGGTTGACGAGCGTCGACTTGCCCGCACCGGAATGCCCGACAACGCCAAGCATCTGTCCTGCTTTCACCTGCAGGGTAACATTCTTCAAGATCGATTTGTTCGGCTCGTAGCCAAATACAACATTGGATACTTGAATCTCACCCCTCATGACCGGCATTCGGATGGCGTCCTCCTTCTCCTTCACATCGGGATTGGCATCCTGAATTTCAAAAATCCGCTGCGACGCTGTCATGCAATGCGACCACCAGCCGACGATATTGTTCATAAACTCTACGGGGCCATATAACATATACATATAATTGACAAAGGTCAATACAAGCCCGAACGAAATCTCGCCCCCGAGGATCATCCAACCCCCGAACGCCCAGATGATCATGCCGCCCATTTGCGTCAGCACGTTGAGCACAGGAAAGATCGTTCCGCTCAGCCGGTTGTAATTCTGCTCCGTGCCGGAGAAATTCACATTCGCCCGCTGAAACCGTTCGATCTCCTTATGCTCCATGCCGAATGCCTTGACAACCCGGACCCCTTTGATCGAATCACTAATAATTGCGTTCATAGCTGACACCCGGCGGTGCCTGCGCCATGACAGACGCCACAGCTTGGGGAACACCTTCCGCACCAGCAGCACGACAATCGGCAGCGGCAGAAAACATAGCAGGGTGAGCTTCCAGTCCAGCACCAGCAGAATGACGGTAATACCGATAATATTCATTGCATTCACGATAAAGTACGAAAGCCCATCAATGAAAAAGTTCTGCAGCTCAGCCGAATCATTATTGACTCTGGTCATGAGCTGTCCGGTCTGCTTCCGCTGGAAGAAGTTAAGCGACAAGCGCTGCATCGCGGAGAAAATGACCGACTTTAAATCGAATACAATATTGGCGGCCATCTTCGCATTAATGATTCCGAATAAAACGCCAAATACGAGCGACAAGGTGCGGAAGGCAATGACCAGCAAGATAACGAGTCCAATCTGCCCTGCAAAATACCCCTCGCCTTTAAGCGCCTGATCAAACAAAGCCGTTCCCGTCAAATAAGGGATGACAAGTCCGGTCGCCGAATTCAGCAGCATCAGCACAATGACGAGCAGCACCGAGGCTTTATACGGCTTAGCAAAAGACAACAGCCGGACGAACAGCGCGCTTTTCTTCATGCACTTCGGGCAAATCTCCCTGCCTTCTTCCGGGTAAATTCTCCCGCACTTGGGACAGGAGGCGTTAGACCCTTCATCCTCCAGCAGCTCGCTGTCGATCTCCTCCTGCTGCTTCAGCTTCGCAAAGATTGCCGCAAGCCTGGACGCCTTGCTCATGAGTCCATTGGTAAACGCCGCGATCATTCGCTCCTGCGGAGCCTTCATCACCAGCATGCCTGAGGCAACAAGACTTGCAATGGAAACGGATTCAATTTCCTCAATTTGCAGCGTCTGGACCGACCATTGTCCAGCACCCTGTGCGTCTTGCTTCTTATCTTCTTTTACGGGAATCGCATAGCCCTTATACGTTTTCTCCCGGCTTGGTTTCTTGAGACTTGTTGCGATAAGCAGTTGATGTCTGCTCAAGGCAATGTAGGTATCGAGAAAATGCCCATCGGTCGTAAGGTCACATGTCATCTCGAACAGAATATCCCGCTCTGTCCAGCCCTGCTGCTTCAACAAGTTTAATTTGTCATTTGTATGAATAAGCATCACTCCATAGACAATATACACCAACAAATCTTGCATTTACTATTACTCTCTTTTTTAGCAATAATTGAATCTTATGTTCCTTTCCCTTATTTGTCAACCTCAACATCGCATAACAACAAAGAATCAAGTGCGGCCATGTCTTCTCAAGAACTTACCACCAGTCACCTACGGCAAACCGTTTCCACTCCCCATCCTCTTCCAACCCATTGCCTATGTAGTGGCTTTCATAAATATACACCATGTTGCCCTCCAACGACTCTTGTGTGTAATGGTTCTGGTTACAAACCTATCGCTCTTGGGCAAATCATCTTTATTCGCCCCCCTTTTCTTGCTATCCGCAAAACTTTGTGGCACACTGTAAATAACACATAACATACAATAAACAAGTGGCAAAGCATGCCCCGCTTCCTTTCTACATCAGAGAGGAGTCGGGGCTTTTTATGCTTGTAAGGAGGAAAGAACATGAAAAGGCGAGGAGGAAGGAAATGGGGTTTCAGATTGAACACGACAGATGGACAAGTGATCATCTAAAAGGAAGAAGAGGGGATCGACTCGATGCTCTAAAACGCGACCATGGCTACGGAAATCGAATGTTCGTTGAGCAAATCTGGTGGCCGCTTGTCGGCCATTTTCACGGCTTGCACCCTGAATATGAGGTCAAGGACTGGCGGGGGCGGTCCTATTTTGTAGATTTCATGTGGATTGTAGGAGCCGTCCGAATAATATTTGAAATTATGGACTTTGGCTCTCATGGCACAGACCGGACCAAGTATCGAAGGGACTTGAACCGGGGGCTTTTTCTACAGGCGCAGGACTGTTCAGTCTACTATATCTCGCTGGATGAATTGAAGGAGAATTCCTCGTTCATTCTCTCCATATTGCGGAACATCCTATCCCCTTATTTGTTGGCTGAGTCTGCAGTTAACACAACAGTTCGAAAACCTTACTCAAAAATCGAACGAGACTTGATGCGAGCAGCCATTCGCCATAATCGTGTCATTCGTCCTGCCGAGGCAGCAAAAGAACTGGAGCTGCATACGATGACGGTCATAAAGTACTGCCGCATACTGGTGGATAAAGGAAAGTTCCGAGCTGTAGCAAGAGGCGTGTCTGGACGGGTCATTTACTATGAATATGTGGGTTCCATCCAAAGTCCGGATTTGGTTTAATTGTTCGAGCGCTGACGTCTAGTGTTTGAACCTTTGGTTGGTGCGATTTGTGTGAGACGTGTTATTCGTGTGATTCGTGTAATTCGTGCGTTGTTTGATTGGTGCCGGTCGTGCGATTGGTGCGGGTCGTGCGATTTATGTGATTGTATATGAATTTTCATACAGATTTTCGCCCTAACAGAAAAAATTGCTGATTCTATATGAAAAATCATATAGAATTAATCATTCGGCGATGATTTCGTCTATTCTATATGAAAAATCATATAGAATTGATCATTTTTCATAAATTTCTACTATTCTATATGAAAAATCATATAGATTATCAGGTATGTTCTCAGGGAATAGAGGACGCAAACTGTCCAGCAGCAGTTAATCTCCGGCAGAATGTTCATCCATCACATCCGCTATATAGGTGCGCGAGCCTGGGATTTGCTGATTGACGGAGAACATTTTCAAAGATGTGGATGACCGGTACCAAAAAGAGATGTCTCCTGACCATCGCTAACCGTCTCAGGCGACTGGCCCAAGGCAATGGCTCGCTCCGGGCCTCATCTTTGGTACCGGTGATTTAATTTAAGGTTAAGCCGACCAAGCTGACTCTGTGCGCCTCGCGAGTCCTTCTCCATTTCGGCGCTTCGCGTGCCTTACTCGTTCTCTGTGCGCTTCGCGTTCCTTACTCGTTCTCTGTGCGCCTCGCGAGTCCTTCTCCATCTCAGGTGCTTCGCGTGCCTTACTCGTTCTCTGTGCGCCTCGTGAGTCCTTCTCCATCTCGGCGCTTCGCGTGCCTTACTACGTTCTCTGTGCGCCTCGCGAGTCCTTCTCCATTTCGGCGCTTCGCGTGCCTTACTGGTTCTCTGTGCGCCTCGCGAGTCCTTCTCCATTTCGGCGCTTCGCGTTCCTTACTCGTTCTCTGTGCGCCTCGCGAGTCCTTCTCCATCTCGGCGCTTCGCGTGCCTTACTCGTTCTCTGTGCGCCTCGCGAGTCCTTCTCCATCTCAGGTGCTTCGCGAGCCTTACTCGTTCTCTGTGCGCCTCGCGAGTCCTTCTCCATCTCAGGTGCTTCGCGAGCCCTACTCGTTCTCTGTGCGCCTCGCGAGTCCTTCTCCATCTCGGCGCTTCGCGTGCCTTATTGGTTCTCTGGCGCTTCGCGTGCCTTACTCGTTCTCTCTGCGCCTCGCGAGTCCTTCTCCATCTCGGCGCCTCGCGTGCCTTACTCGTTCTCTCTGCGCCTCGCGAGTCCTTCTCCATCTCGGCGCTTCGCGTGCCTTACTCGTTCTCTGTGCGCTTCGCGAGTCCTACTCGATCTCGATGCCTGCTGATTTCATCGGTTCCAGAACCTCTGGCTGACACATGCTTGCATAGAAAACCGACTTTAAACGAGTTAAATGCTCAAAGCCATCGACCGAAACGACGTCAAATAAATCATCCTCACCATCCCAGTCGGGCTGAATGATATGGTAGATTTCATTACCGCCATCAAAAGACAGTTCCGTAACTGTGTCTAAATCACGCTGCTTTAACGGCAGAGAAGCGAAAAAAACCAGCAACTCCTCGATCGGCCCAGCGCCTGTATACCACTCGTATTTGCTTGTATGCTGCTCCTTCAAACGCTCTAACTCTGCTTTAAAGCTGGGCTGCTGCTCCAACATAGCGTCGATAACAATCAACTTAAAGTTAAAGTCTTTAAAAATGCCTGTGTGGTCTACATGCATGTTTCTGTCTCCGTCCTAAAAGTCATTAGCTGTTTCCCGTAACCTTCCCAGAATGTTCCTTTACTAAATGGATGGCAAATACTTCGACGAAGCTTTTATCCAAATCATCATCCACAGACTTACCGACTTCTGCACATCCGACAATATGGTTGTTGCTAGCAATCAAGGCTGTTTTTTAGCGGTCGTTTTTAAAGAGTTTTTAAAGTGTATAAATAATAACCATAGTCTGTCGGTGTTCCCGGATGTCCCAATTGCCGAAGCATGGCGGTTACATTACCGCGATGGTACGTTCCGTGGTTCACAAGGTGCTGAATATAATCCACACACCGGGCATTGAACGCCCCGGAAGGATAAACAACTTCGATGTCCTCATGCTGTTCAATGAATATCCGAAATCGATCGGCCAGATCGTTCATCATCTGACCCAGCTCTTCTATGCGCTTTCCTTCGGTCTCCGCCACTATGGAATCGATCGAGTCTTTCAAGCGCTCCACATATTCAACCGACATGTCAGTGACGCCACCCGCGACGAAGAATGACAGCCATCCTCGATCAATCACATAAATATGAACCATTGTGTCGAAGATAGTCGGAAATACGCTGACAATCTCCTTTCGGTATACTTCCTCTGAAAGCTCCTGTAAATATTCATAAAGCTTTCGGTTCGCCCAAACATGATAATTGAACTGCTGCAATGCATACGTCTTCAAATCCATTTCCCCTTTTCGAATGGGGAACCACGCAGTTTAAGGGCGATTATGCGCTAATCCCCATATAAGTTGGCCCGTCATTGGCGGTTGTTTTCATTTTAAACGCCTCCTAATAATCATCTGAGTCTATGCTAACACAATAGGGTCGTTTGCGTAACTACCTACTTCAATTCTCCATCCTCTTTTTGCTTTTCAATAAATTCATCCTTAGTTAAACCAAACAAAATTGAATCCAAATATTGCCCATTTATATACCAGACCTGTCGACGTACGCCTTCTTGAACACAGCCGAGTTTCTTCATCATCTTCGCAGAACCTTCATTTCCTTCAAGAACATAGTCATTGAATTTGTTAAGTCTTCGTTCAAAGAAAGCGTACTTTAAGAGAATTTTCATAGCTCTTGTGCCATACCCCTTGCCACGGTACTGTTTATCAATCACTATACCTATGCTGAACGTTCCGTTTCTCTCGTCGATACTGTTTAAATTGATACCACCGATACTTTCAGCGTTCAAATGTTCAATCGTAAACATGATTCTTCTATTGGTTGAAGAAAAATCAGCGTTTTCCTCTGCGAATTTTTTCGCCTCCGAAACTGTAGGCGGTAATTCAATAGCACATTGTAAAAAACGACTTGCAGGAGTGTCAAATCCGCCTATGTAGCAACTTTCCCAATCTTCAGCCTGTATGGCACGCAATCTAACTTCATCATCTTGCCAATAATAATTGCTGTAATCAATTTCTCTCATATATACCTCCAAATTAATTATGGATAATGATCACTGCTTTTAGAGGCTCAACCTCAAAATCAGTGCTTGATTAATTAGCTCCAAAATCGGTTGCGGTTGCATTCGACTACCCTTTCAACAAAAGTGCATCCTATTCAAGATTTGTGCCCGTTGTGGAACAAAGAGATTTACCGTAAGTTTAAACAAATTAATTTTTATGGTTTGAGAATTGTCTTCATTGTACAAAAAAAGGAATCATTTTGAAGACTGATCAAAAATGATTCCTCTGCCCATTTTAGAAATTTCTTCATGAACGTTTGTATACCCTCATAGTGACCAGCCAACTAATGACGATGATTCCTGCAAAAAGAAATAGCATATTGCTGTACAAATAGGTGGATTGATCAGCGTTTATAGGAAGCAGCCTTCGATCCAGTAAACTTATCGATAATAAGCCACCTACAATTGCAATACCCGCCCCTTCTGACAGAAAGCTTGTGAAATTAAGCAAGCTCATCCCAGAACCCGTTTCCTTTTGTTTCAAACTATTCGAAACAATGGTGGATATAACTGTTTTCGTAAAAGAAAGTCCTCCAAAAACAAAAACTAATATAATTGTCATGAGCCATGGTGTTGCTCCCATAAAAAAGCCAGCAATTAAATAGCTGATGGAAAGAAATGCAACCCCAATGGTTAACACAAATAAATGACCTTTCCTATCAACAAGTAATCCTCCAATGTAACCGAAAATAATGACACTCATCGTTCCGGGGAAAATAATCCAACTTCCAATTGCTGCAGTACTTAATTGATAAACATCCTTCATCATATAAGGGACCATAGAGACAAATCCTGCTACAGTACCAAATATAAGTCCTCCACAAATGATTCCTATCATAAATGAAGCATTTTTCCCCAATGCAGGATCAACAAAAGGGTTAGATACTTTCATAATATGTTTAACAAATATCAGAAAAGAAAGAAGGCTGATGATAAGAAAGGAAATGGTATAAGATGTCGTAAATAGCATAAAAAATACAATACCTACAGACATAAATATAATTCCTGCAATATCAAAAGAGCCTTTCATTGTCTCTTCCTTTTTCAATATCTTTATAAGGAATGGGACAGTGATAATCGTCACAGTTGGAAGAAGCAGTGAATAAGACCAATGGATATAATGAGCAATCATCCCACCGATAGCTGGTCCGACACCTTCTCCCATTGCTATGATGGATCCGATAAGACCAAACGCTTTACCCCTATTTTCTTTTGGAATATAGCGGGCAACAACAACCATCACAAGTGCTGGAAATGCAGCCGAACCAGCCCCCTGAATAAACCGAGCCAAAATAAGTATGGGAAAGAAAGAATGTCCAACAAACCCAATGACCGATCCGAAGCAATTCACTATAATCCCGAATAGGAGTAAGTTTTTGATGCCCATCTGATCTGATAACTTGCCATATACAGCTGTTCCTATGGAAAAGGTTAATATGAATGCTGTGTTTACCCAGTTTGTACTTGCGGGTGCTTTATTAAATTCATTGGCGATATCAGGTAATGAGACGTTCAAAACCATTTCATTTAATACGCTGAAAAAAGAAAGAACACAAAGCCACAATAAAATTTGATTATGGCGAAAAATTGACTGTGAATAAGATGAATCCACTTGTTACCCTCCAAAATGAGGGGCATACGTAGTTTATAGGGTCATTGATACGCTTCCCTCTTTAGATTGTCCCCAGTTATATTTATTGCACTTCATAAATAACTCCTCCTTAATATGTTTCGTGTATTTTATCACTTATAGCTCAGGATTACAGTTTTCACAATATAACAATCTGGCCCTAGAGCCTAATTTCTTCTTCAAGAAAAATTGTTTTATACCTTCCGGGTATTCATCATTAACGGCAAAAACCTCATAGCCCATCCGCTTGTAAAATTCCGGCGATTGATACGTAAATGTGCAAGTATGAGCAAATATGCAGCCTAGTTCTTTCCCTAATCGCTCGGCTTCTGCTATCATGATTTTTCCATATCCTTTATTTCTATACTCATCAGCTATCCAAAATACATCAATATACAAACAGTAAGACCAAGTTTCACAAAACAAACCGCCTACCACTTTGCCTGATTCATCTTTTAGATATAAATTAATATCCTTGCCTGGCTTTTTGAGCAGCCCATTTGTCGCACGAACATTGTACTCATATAAACTATTACATACCTGGTTGTAATCAGCGTCATTTGAATCTGCTGTAATCTTGATATCGTCCAAAGTTATATCTGTCATCGGTATTCCTCCAATAGAATGTTTTGCGCTTCATCATTTATTTGCGTGAACCTCTTCATATCATGTAATAATTAACAAATCATACCACAAGCAAGTTATCATTCATTGGTAAAAAACAATTAAAACTAAAGTATCCTTCCCGTTAGTTCAGCGATCGATATCTAGCTATTTTCTCACTTAGACTTTCGGATTTTATAATAATGTATGAATCGATTTCGAACATAAAAAAATACACCGTCCAAGCCATCACAGCTTGAAACGATGTATCGTCATTTTCCTCATAACTAGTCCAATCGCTCAGCTTGTTATCAACGGTAACCCGAAGCATTCGCAGATTTGCCTGCTTCTTGCACTTCTACGAGATACCTCCAGCAGTCTGGCTGGGAGCCGTCAACATCATAGAAACCATACACTTGTGCAAGCTCACCGCTTGAAACAGAGCGACCGTTCCATCTGGCAACTTCCTGATCCCCAGCTAGCGCGGCAATGGCACGCCCTACATAACGGGGCGATTCCGAGATAATAAAATGAGGCTCCTTCTCCGTTGCGTCCCGCCAGTTTTCCTCCCTAACACCAAAGTGATCAAGCATGATCTCAGAACGCATCCAACCCGGCGTCACTGCTACTGCTGTGCAATTATGTGGTGCAAGTTCATGGGCTAACGACTTAGCCATACGAATGACGGATGACTTGGCTAGATCGTAGAACATTGATAAACGGTAGTTTTTATCGTTGTATTCTGCCGTTCCGTCTGTCATCTCAATGACCAGTCCATTCTTGTTACGGATTAACAGCGGTAGTGCAAAGTGGCTTGTAATAATGTGCGTATCAATCGCAAGCCGAAGCATGCGAAACCCCTGTTCAAGGGACTGTTCCCAGACGGGCACGTTCCACTGTATCAAGTGCTCGCCCCCCCACACGTCATTGACCAGGATGTCCAATCTCCCCTGTTCATTCTCAATACGAGCAATTAGCGCCTGAACCTGATCAGGATCCAAATGATCCACTTGAACTGCTATTCCCTGGCCACCCGCATGATTTACAAGTTCAGCGGTTTCTTCAATCGTTTCAGGACGATTGTACTCGGAACGTTGGGTTCGACTTGTGCGTCCCGTCACATAAACAGTGGCCCCTGCCGCTCCTAATTCGATTGCTATTCCTCTACCTGCGCCGCGTGTTGCACCTGCTACCAAAGCTACTTTTCCTTTTAGAGGTTTCATAATTTTTCACTCCATTCGTTGATATACTTCCTATTATAGAGCTTAAATATGTCACCTTCTGTCATATTAAAAACACCGGAGGTTTTTAACATAATCGGTAAAGATGCTAACCTTAATCGCAGCTGCACCTGTTCGAGTCAGGGGTTGAAGAGGCCATGTCAATGCTGTTATTTGCAATTTGTTGGCAATGAGAAAAGTTACATGCTGCTGATGTTTAAACGGTTACCGTCGGGATCATACAAATGAAAGCTGACTAATCCTCTGGTAATAAATCCGCCAATCTCCGAGACTTCAATACCGCTGTCGGATAAAAACGTATGGTAATGGAAAAAATCCTCACGGTCAGCAACCCAGCAAATCGGTCGAACAGGGCCATCTACTTTCCCAACATAAGCATCATCTGATAATTGTTCCAACACCCATAAGGACTTATGGTTCGGCTGATGATTCAAATGAAGGCTCATAATGACATAACCATCCTTGCTTAAATCGTTTTCCACTTCCATACCTAAATAGTTGCGGTACCATTGGACGGAGGTTGATAGGTCGCTAACACCCAATCTAATCCAAGAAGGGACGAAGCCTTCCTCCTGAACTCGTTTATCTTCCTGAGCCGTAAATCTAATTCCTTCGCATGTTGCCCAGAAGTCAAAGTAAGTCGTGTCGCCAGGCCCTTTATATCTGTCCGTAACCCGAACTCCGCTTGATTTAAAGTGACTATGCAACTGTTTAAGGTTTTGAGTTCTCCAGCACAATCGGATGTTAGACTCCACTGTCCCACGTTCAGCAAAATGATGGGGCAATCTTACGGACGACAAGCTTGAGATTAACCAAGTGCCCCAATTCAATCGTGTCATTCTGCCTTGCGTGCATCTGGGATCAGGCTTCCAGTCCTCCTGTTGAGCGACCTCCCACAACATAAACTTCTGATACCAACGAATAGCCTCTTCGTGGTTGTCCCAAAGCACGTCGACAACCGAACCATCAAAATATAATTTGGGTACCGCAAGGTTTGACATAAGCATCTCCCTTCGTATGATTTCTTAAATATTCCATGTCCCTTATTTTAAACAGAGCGATGCTGCATTGTTTAACGAATCTTGCTATTTTGACATCATCCAACTATTTACTTCTGATCGGCAAGCACCATTCGCCACGATAATGACGCTCAGGATCTGTATTCGGATTGTTAAAGTGTTTTTCAATAAAAGGACGATTATCCAGAACATATCCGCTCTGCGGCAGCCAGCTTTGGGCGAGCAATCCGCTGAGCAGCCAAAGAAGATGAATGCTGCCGCTAACATCGATTACGGCGTACTTGCCACCGGGCAAGGTTGAAATCTCCAGACCGTCCCTGGATTCAGAATCAGGTGCGACGGTTACACATGCATCATATCGGCATCGTTCAAGAGGGGTCACGTAGGGGTCGTCGTACGACACTCCGATCATCTCGGGCTTGGAGGGGAGCAAACCGTTATGATGAGCCTGACGATACGCTTTGTCGAAGGCATGCGATAAATCCTGGCTCAATCCCATATCTGACAGACCGCAATGACGAATCGCAAGTACTTTGACAGGGGGAAGATGTCTGACCCGGGCCGACGCATGAACGTAATTATGAGCCCAAGCGATCATTTCATCTATATCAACCGAAGAATACGAGGCAGTCAGCATCTTTAGCCTGAAACGCTCTTCCGCTAAAGTTATGGTGCGCGGCTTAAATATATTAAACTGTAAGCGATAATAAGAGGGAGTCATATCGTAAAATATCCTGAATGACCGAGAAAACCCCGCAATGGACGAAAAACCGCATTCCAATCCAATTTCTGTCAGCGACATGTTGTCATGAAAAACAAGCAGTCTGGAGGCTTTCTCCATGCGAACACGGTTCACATACTTGTTGAGGGTTTCTCGGACGACAAGTTTAAATATTCTATGAAAATGATATGGAGAGTATCCGGCAATGTCAGCAAGCTCTGCCAAGGGAATAGAATCGTCCAGATTGCAGTGGATGTAATCCAGAACAGCATTGATTCGTTTCGTATAAATAGCCATTTCGCGAATATTGGGGGTGTGCATCGACGATCCTCCTTGAAGTCCAACACACTATTCTATCGCTGTTTAAGTGTCAGGTTATGTAAAATAAACTCCCCTTTAAGTAGACGGTTTATTGTTCAAACCTTTCTACTTAAAGGGGAGCATATCATCAGATATCATATTTGCGCCGTGGATTCTCGGATAACCAGACTCGTCGGTAGCATAATCTTCTTGCTGCCGACGGCGCTTCCGTTCATCAATTCGAGCAGCAATTTAGCGCTCTCACTGCCGACCGCGTCGAAATCCTGTCTTACAGTGGACAGAGGAACTTTCGAGAATTGGGAGCCCGCGAAGTCGTCGAATCCCATAACGGAGATATCCTCCGGAATGCGAATGCCTAAAGCGGATAACTCCTCTACTGCCTCCAGCGCTTTGCGATCGTTGACACAGAATAATGCTGTCAATTCCCTGCTCCTGATGCGCGGCAGTAACGCGACGTAGTCAAGCTCCCTGTCCAGAAATTGAATCGAACTGTCTTCTTTTATATCCGAATCGGCCAGCGCATTTCTGTAACCGTTGAACCGGTCAACCTCCGAGCTGAGATGATAATCGTAGGCGGCAAATCCGATACGCAGATGCCCAAGGTCGAGCAAATATTTCGTCGCCTCGTAAGCACCGTCCTGATTATTGCAAACCACGCAGTTAACCGGCATCCCGCTTGGGAAGCGGTCTAGCATAACGAAGGGCTTCCTGCTGTCCTTCAGCTGCTTCAAATACGATTTGGCTGCATTCGGATCAGAAGAATAAATCAACAACCCAGAATAATCCGGCAGATTGATCTTGTTGATCAGTTCATCTTCCTTCTCCACGTTATTATCGATAAACTCAATGACGAGACGAAATTCATTCAAGGTTAGCACAGACTGTATACCTTTTATAATCTGCATATATGAGCTGTCATAGATCGGAGTACCGGAGATGATGAACGCAACAAGCTGCAGCGTCGAGCCTGGTACGTCGCTCTTCTTGTCGGCAACGAAGCTTCCTTTGCCCCGGATCCGGTAAATCATCCCTTCATTCACCAAGTCCGACAGCGCCTTGCGTACCGTAATCGAGCTAACGTCCAGCGCCTCCGCCAACTCCGATTCGCTGGGAATCCGCTCATGGGGTCTGAACTGATTGCCGCCGATATGGTCGATGATATATTCCTTCACCAATTCGTATTTGGGCAAGTTCTTCCTAGTCATAGCATTCTCCATTAAACTCAAGATTCAAAAAACAATATATATTATTATAACAGAGTTTAGTTTATATAATCAATTTATTGCTCATCTTGCAGGAAGGCAATTGTACTTAATCCGAACGGGGCAAAAGACAGCTTAAACCCCGTTCCCCAGCTTTGCTCCTCGGAAGCTTCGGACGTCAAAGCGCGAATCAAAGTGCCGTCAAGCTCCACGAGCTGCGCTTCGCCCAGCACCTCGTCTGCATAGAGCACGCATTCCCTTGCCTGCGCGCTTCCGTTAAACAGGCGCAGCTGCAGCCTGCGGTCTTTCATGTAGAACGCAGAGACTTCCACCACTGGATCCGACAAGCGAACCAGCGAGCGTTCCGGGTCAGCGTCCAACCGATCCGCGAAGGTCATCTTCCCTATGAGCGGTTCCTGCAGTAGAGCAGAGACTGTGGATAAGCCTGCCGTCTCCCAGTTCCCCTCATGTGGCAGAATAGCATAGTTCATTTCCTGTGCTCCTTCAAGCGGGCACCGTCCCCACCAGAATCCCGCATCGCCGCCCCAAGCGAATGTCAAGTGGGCAGGCCCATCCGTTGAATGTCCGTAGCTTGTCGTGTGGTCGCTGTAGATGGCCAGCCCCGCGTCCGCTTGCTCATCGTAAAGGTCGAGCCAATGAAGAATGACATTATGTTTGATTTGATCCCATCTCGTATAATGTGTATCCTCATGCCGGCTTTCGCACACGTCATAAGCCGCGTTCTTGAACAGCTTCAAGCGTCCTGCTCCGAACGGGAACGTCACATGTAAGTTCATTGCCGCGTTGTAATGCGATTTTTGCCTTTCCGTCATCTTATTATCCTCATTAAGCGTCCAAGGGTCTCCGATCCATCGATCTGTCTCAAACCAAGCTTTCAACCCGATATCGATAGCCCGCCGTCCTTTGCCCAGCCGAATGGTGATCCTGAATTTCGTCTCCCCCAATACGCCGTCCAACTGCACGCTTGCCTGAAGAGGACCCTGCTCGAGTATCGTTGCTCGCACTGTCGTATCTCTGCTCATGAGAAACGTGTCCCGTTGAATGAAGAATCCTCTCAATTCATTAAGGAAATACGGTCCTTCGGCAGAGGCATAATTTCTGGACGTTGCTTTGTCGACTAAACTGACGATAACACCGCCTCTATTCAAATCCAATACCAGCTCATAGAGATCGGAGTAGATCAGCATTCGATGATTGTCCAGCATCCGCACACCCGCCGCTTGCGATCTGATTCCACTGCTTCGTTCATCGTCCCGCTTGGCGAGGGAATATGAGGCGTAGCCCATCGGCGGAGCCTCGGCCTCGAACAGAAGCGTACAAGCCTGCGCCTTCCCGGTGGCGTTCTTCCGCAACGGGTTGGTCTGCACCGGCAAGAAACGGCCTTCCCGGTCAATGACCGCAAGTTCCCCTAGATCGTCCGTAATCGGAATGTCTAAGGTTACAATCTCTTTCCTCCTTAAACCGGTAGTATTGAATACTCGAATGCCCAAGCCGCTGCCATACTCGCTCACAGGCTGCTTCGCTTCCTGCAGGGCCCTGGCTGCATCCAGTATAACGCTATCTGCGTTGCTCTCTGTCAGCCATGTCTGCGCTCCGCCCAGCCACGACCACTTCTCTCGATGCTCCCTCGTCGTCGCGCAAATCCATGCATCATGATGCTGGGCTAGCATGAGCTCGTCCCAGGCCCGGGCTAACTCTGCTTCTGGATAGGTGCTACCGCTCAGGACAACTGCCAAAACCGCCATTTTCTCAGCTTGCACCAGCTTCGATTCAGCCGCGCGCACCTGCCGGGCCATTCGCTGTAGATGGCGCTCTCCCCAAGGCAACGCGGTATGAATATCCTCTTGGCTAAACTGCCAATCCGCTTGCGCGGGCCCGACGATTTCGTCGATATATTCGCGCCACGTTACATAGCGGACACGACCTTCAAAGCCCAGTCTGGGCGCCGCCTGCCACCCCAGATCCTGGAGGAAGCTTCCAATCGGGCGAGTAATACCATGCTTCTCGCATTTAGCGATGAACGCTTCATCCATATCCGCTGCTTCGCTTTCCCAGCAGTTAACAAGCTCCTCGCATTCATAACGAGGCACGCACGGCAGCGAACTTCCATCCGGTCCGACCCAGTTCACAAGCTCATGATTCACCCCGTTTGAATATCCTCCCCAGCCTGTTCCGGGGTTCTTGAGAACCGCTCGCTTATAGCCTAGCGACTTTAATATTTGAGGCAGACTGCTCGTCCAGCATGGCTCCTGCACCGCGTACGTATCAATACGCGTATTCGGAAAGTGCTCCCGATGCAGGGAAATGCCCCGCAGAAGTTGGCGTATATTACTCTCCCCGCCGATCGTCCAGCCATAAGGCTGAGCAAAGCTGCCAGAGACGATCTCTACCCTTTCTCCATAATCCTTGCCGAACAGCAACTCGCGAACCGCCATATAGGAGACGGGATCCGTATCGCGGAGATAAGCCCATGAAATTGGCTCAACCTCGATCGAAATTTTCCATTGGGGATTTGAGAGGTACACTTGTAATATGTCGGTCCATGCCCCAAGCGGCATATGACCCTTAATTCCTCCATGATAGCCGTCCACATAGTAAGCTTGCGAAGTATTTCGCTGGGATGCACCTTCCGTTGTCATATCCTCTCACCTTCTTTCTGCTCTTGTCGAGCTCTTTAATTATAATAGTATACTAACTTGTTGAAAACATAATTTTATATTATACTAAGTTTAAATTATTTCATTCCATTAACGCTAGCCCAGGAAGCCCATCATACTAAGGTTAGAAGGGGGACACTTGTAATATGAATACGCCTTGCTACGCTATCATAGTTGACGATGAAGCTTGGATCCGAAATGGGTTAAGCGAGCACATAAACCGGGTTGGACTGGGCATCCGGCTCGCCGAAAGCTATGAGGAGGGCCGAAACGCCATCGAAGTATTACAGCAGCAGCAGCCCATTGAGGTCATTATTACAGATATTCACATGCGTTACTTGACAGGTATTGAGTTATTGGCTGAAGTGAGACAACTGGAAAGCTGCTCTCCATCCGCTCCACCTCGCAAGGTTGTCATCATCAGCGGCTTCAACGATTTCAAATATGCACAGGAAGCAGTCCGACTTGGAGCGTTCGATTATTTGCTAAAGCCTGCGGACGTTGAAAAAATCGAGGCGGCCCTCCTCCGGGCAAGGACCGTCTACGATCAAGAGTTCCTTCACAGTTATGAGCGTTCAAATTCATCGGTCACATCGGCCTCCGTTAACAAGGACAAAGACGTCGAGGTCTCCTCCTATCTCGTCAAGAAAGCGCTTCAACTTTTGGATGACCAATTTACGGAAGAAATGCACCTCGCACAAATTGCGGAGGAACTGTACATTACCCCAAATTACTTGAGCCGTATTTTCAAGCAAGAGACCGGTAAATCTTTTAGTCAATATTTGTCCATGAAACGCGTAGAACGGGCCTGCCAGCTGCTGACAACAAGCACACTAAAGATTTATCAGGTAGGCGAAGCGGTCGGCTATCCAAATTCCCGCTATTTCAGTGAATGGTTTCAAAAACAGACCGGCTTATCGCCAAGCGATTACCGTAACTCCCATAGTTAGTGCTGAGCAGCCCTGTCACCCTTTTCGGATGACAGGGCTGCGGCCAAAGATTTACAGAATAAATGATAGCCCCACCGCTTTTTGCGACTCCCCTCTTCAATGCAGGTTCATTTGCTCCCTAATATAGGAAAATATATTGTACATCATCTTGGCGGCTTGTACGCGATTCGCGTTCAGCTTCGGCTGAATGTTATTCGAATACCCTTCGACAAGCGCTAATTCAGTCAAAACAGCAATACTTTCCCTTGCATAATCGGCGATAACCGCTCGATCATCGTACTTCTGCAAGACGCTCATATCCGCTTCCGAACTTAATCGATCTGCCCCCTGAAGCGCGCGAACCGTCATAACCATCATATCCTGTCTTGTGATAGGCGCTGCAGGCTGGAACAGACCGCGATGATCTCCCCGCACGATACCGAGATGCGCAGCCATCGCGACTGAATAGGCATAATATGCGTCCGCCTCCACATCCGCGAAGCGATGTTCGAGCGATGTCTCCGGCACTTCCAACTCGAGCGTTCTCATAAGAAGGAGCAGGAAGTCTGCGCGCGTAATGAGCTTCCCTGGGCTAAACGTGTCCTTCGTCGTGCCTTTTATGATGCCCTCGGAAGCAAGCGCCGTGATCGCCTCCTCCGCCCATTCGTAGCCGGCAAGATCCTTAAACGGAGCAAATCCTTCTATCATCAATAATGCAGAAGCAAGTGCTTGCTCGGTCTTGCTGGCCAGTTTGGAGTCGACAATTCGAACCCCTTGCAGTACGATCGCCGCTTGGCCTGATTGAATAGTCTCAAAACGGACTTTAAATAGCTCGCGGTTGCCGCTTAATCCGGCAACCTTCCCGATAAGCGTATGCGCAAGCGTCGCTTGTCCGTCCTCGACAATCGGCTTTACTGAAAAACCCGGGACTTCTGACTTCGCATCCAGCCATTTCAGCTTATTTGCATCGTACTTCAAGCTTACTTCAAAGGCATAGGCGTCTACCAAACCTTCGGACTGAACGACAACTTCAATGATTTCGCCCTTCTTAGGCTTGTGATCGGTCATGATTAATCGGTAATTTGCAGTTGTGTTCTTCTGTTCAACTACTGCGGAAGTTGAGGCCGAAGCTTGACTGGTGCAGCCAACTAACACGATACAACTCACAGCCGCGACAAGCACCATCAAGCGAGATACCCTTAATCTCAGCGTCAACATGATCGCCCTCCTACTGATTGTCCTTACGATTGATCTCGTTTTGAATAAGCATGCCGATATCGGTATGCTTACCCGATATCGGCCATTGATGTGATCTTTGTTTAACCTACAATCTTCCGTGCCATAATTGCGAGATCCTCAATATCGATTTTGCCGTCATGGTTCAAATCAGCTTTTTTGTAACGATCCCAATTCGGATCAGCAGATGTTTTGCCGTATGCCGCGGAAATGATCGCAAGATCGCCTATGGAATATCTACCATCTCCATTCAAATCGCCCGGATTGTGCTTGTTCACGATTTGTATATTGTGAGAAGCTCCCTCCAACTGGAACTCTTCGCCCATATCGTCGGCCAGAGTGGCATCGGTCAAGGAGACAGTCGTGGTTATGGTCTCGCCGGTTGCTTTCGCCTTGAATTGCAACCTAAGCATTTCGCCGTCTGCGGCGCCGTCGAGATTTACAAGCAGAAGTCGAATTTGTCCTTTTGCAGCTGTCTGACCGGCGATTTTGACATTTTCAGTTATCTCTCTCGCGGACACGAATTCCAGCTGTTCCGCGTTATAAGTAAACGTTGCGTCTTGTGCATAGACGCTCCTCTTGACATGCTTCAGACCGTACTTTACATCAAAGCTCTCTCCTGCTTGAACTTCGGATGGGCCAGTAACAGATGTTTCAGGAGCTTCGGAGCCAGCTTTCTTTCCGAACACTTTGAACTCCCATAAGGAATAACCGTGGAAGGTGCCTCTGGACGAACCATACATCCGAACATACCTTGCTTCGATATCTTCGAAATTCACAATGTTGCGCCCACCCTCTCCGGAAGTTGTACTATAGACATCCGTCCAGCTCTCTCCGTCATTCGAAACTTGAATTTTGTACGATTTTGCATATGCGGCTTCCCACTCCAGTATAACTCGGCTAATCAAACTGGGAGCACCGAGATCTACCTGTATCCACTGCGGATCGGAAGAAAGCGATGCCCAGCGCGTCTCACCATCGCCATCATTCGCATAATTAGCCGGACGCCCGTTCTCCGCTGAGGATGCAGTGATGTCTTTGCCTTGAGCAAGTTCAACCAGTTCAGGGCCGCTTGGCGGCGTCAAATCCAGCTCTGGATTGGCCAGATCGAGTTTATACATCATCTGATTGTAGTTATAACGCGGAATTGCCAGTGCAGACGTGAACATATTCGTGAACGTTGCCTCGAAATACAGGAACTGGCCATCGTCCTTGATGAAATATTCGTGCTGAGAAGGGTTATAAAATGAATACTCGTTATGTGTAATAATTTTTTTTGCAGCCTTCCAAGGTCCGTTAGGAGCTGGCGCTTCCGCAAACCAGATTTCACCCAGCAGCGACGTCTTGCCAAACTTCTCCTGACCGATCATCACAAAGCTTTGGCGGTATTCATTCCACTCGACCGAGCTTTGACCAATTTGAATCTCGTCTCCAGAATCGACATCCCTCAACTGGAAGTAGCGTTCATCGTCATTCTTAATCTTGCCGAGCCTAATAAGCTCCTTTTCCTGAGCTTGCGTCAGCATTTGCGTATTTTTTTTCCAACCCCATACGAGTTTGCCTTCCGCGTCACGCTCCAGCTGCGTGTTCGCCCCGTTAAACGTCGTCCCCGGCGTAAGCGGTGTGAATGACTCATACTGCGTGAAATCGATAATCGCATCCATCTTCGCTTCTACTCGAAGGTTCGGATATTGGTGCTGAGTGAAAATATAATAGCCTTTGTCTCCATCTTCGTAATAAGTGCCTTGGCCATCCTTGCCGGCATAACGCCAATCGTTCTTTCCAGGGAACTGGACAAGTTGCTCGAACTCCTGCTTTTCGTCATTGAAGATGAGAATGCCGTAAGCGTTAGGGTCGGGGGTATGCGTGCTATATGCAGCCAGCAACCGTTCCACGCCCGCCTCGTCCTTTACGGTCATCAGCCCGAATATCCAAGCGATGTTTGCGCCGTCGGGAAGCGGTGGAACCAGACTTTTCGCAAATCCGTCCTCGCGGGTAATATACTCGAGATCAACGCCGACATCCAGATCCAATCCTTGACTCGGCAGCTTCGATGTAGCGCCTGTCACACGGAAATTCCCTAGTGGATAAGCGACACGATCCGTATCCCCCCAGAACCAGTACAGCTTATTCTTGTATTCAATTGTCTGAACAGAATCCTGCCCCATAACCTTTCCGTTCAAGAGTGGTTCCTGAATCTGTGGAGTTTCACCTAGCAGCACACTGTCCCGGTAGATGCCCTGGCCGGTCACCCGGTACAGGCGCTCGGCGATGTTAATTCGGGTCATCTTGATCGTAATGCTTCCTCCCGGCGTCACGTCGATCGCTTGTCCACGATAGCCAAACATATCCTTAGGTACTTCATACCCGTGACTTGTTAAATGGAAGAATACCTTTTCGTTCATGAGCCCCGCCTCGTTAAAGGCGACATAACCCGCACTATCCGTAAAATAGCGTATGTTATTTACCGTCTTCAGCTCCACGGCCGGGATGCCCCGCCCTGTCTCGGAATCGACGACTTTAATTTTGAAAAACGCCTGATTATAGTCCTGAGTTTGCGAGAGCGTCAGGGCAAGATTGCCGTCGGATGCGCTTGCTGCCGCCATATTGAAAGGGAATAGAGATACTGCCAGCATTACGCTTGCCATAAGTAGAGATGCTTTACGAAGTCGAAATCCCATACGCATTCTTCCTCCGATCATGATTGTTTATTTGTTGTGAGGGGTTCCATATACTTCGAAATCCCACAGTGAATAATCATCGCGCGTACCCCTTTTCGTGGCATCCATCCGCACATATCGTGCTTTCACACGTTCTATCTTTATCTCGTCTACGCCGCCGTCACCAGTTGTCGTGCTGTACACACTGGTCCAATCCACCCCGTCTTCAGATAGCTGGATTTGATACTCGCTGGCATATGCGGCTTCCCAATTCAATACAACTCGCTCGATCATGTTTGGTGCGCCGAGATCAATCTGCAGCCAATGCGGATTTCCAGAGCCGGATGCCCAGCGCGTAGATGAATTGCCGTCATTGGCATTGGCCGCAGGATGATTGGTTTCCGATGAGGATGCGGTAATGGTCTTGCCCTTCGCCAGTTCGGTCACAGGAGACGTCAAGCCCAGATCCGGGTTTGCCAAATCGAGCCTATACATCATCTGATTATAGTTATAACGCGGAGTTGGCTCGTTATCCGTAAACGTATTCACGTAAGTCGCTTCCAAATAGATGTATCTGCCGTTGTCCTTGTCGAAAAACTCATGATGGGCCGGGTTATAGAACGTGTAGTTTTTGTGCGTAATGATTTTTTTAGCGTTTATCCATGGCCCTTGTGGTGAAGGTGCCTCAGCATACCACATTTCACCGAGCACCGAGGTGCTGCCGTCTATCTGCTGACCGAACATAACGTAACGATTCCGGTAGTCGTTCCATTCAACAGAGCTTCCGGTGAGCCGCACATCCGCGCCGGTATCCACGTCCTTCAGTTGGTAATAACGCGGATCGTCAGCGTTGATGAGTCCGAGGTTAATCAACTCTTTCTCCTGCTCCTGCTTGAGCGGAGGCGTATTTTTCTTCCAGCCCCATACCAATTTGCCATCGACATCCCGCTCCAGAGACGTTCCTGCCCCTTTAAAGGTTGTACCTGGGGTAAGCGGGGTGAACGCTTCATACTGTGTATAATCCACAATGTCATCGTACGTCGCCTTTACGCGAAGATTCGGCATCTTGTGCTCGGTGAATACCCAGTACCCTTGTCCGTTGTCCTCATAATAGCTGGCTTGACCGCCGGGATGGCGCCAATCGTTTTTGTCCGGGAATTGAACGACATGTTCGAATTGCTCGCTCTCGTCGTTAAATTCCAGGATGCCGAAGGCCGCCAGACTTGGATTATGCGAGCTGTAGCCAGCCAGCAACTTTTCTTCTCCTTCGTCTTCTACTGTCATCATTCCGAATATCCAAGTGATGTTCGAATTGTCGGGCAGAGGCGGCACCAGGCTTTTGACAAAGCCGTCCTCTTTGGTGATGTATTCAAAGTCGACGCCTACGTCAGGGTCAAGCCCGCCTTGTCCCGGAAGCTCGGAGTACGCGCCCGTCACTCGGAAGTTTCCAAGCGGATAAGCCACACGATCAGTATCGCCCCAAATCCATAACAGCTTTTCCTTGTATTTGATCGCCTGCACGGAGTCCAGACCCACTACCTTCGCATTCAGCAACGGCTCCTGAATCGGGGTCGTCTTGCCAAGCATTACGCTGTCGCGATAGATGCCTTGGCCGGTCAACCGATAAAGCCGTTCGGCTATATTCACCCGATCCATCTTCAACGTCACACTGCCGCCCGGCGTCACATCAACCGCGCTCCCATGATAACCGAACATATCCGCCGAAACCTTGTAGCCATGACTGTACAGATGGAAGAAAACCCTCTCATTCATAAGACCCGGCTCATCAAAAGCGACGTAACCCGCGCTGTCAGTATAGTATGTGATGTCGTTCGTCGTCTTCAGCTCCACGGCAGGGATTCCCCGGTTAGTCTCGGAATCGATGACCCGGATACTGAAAGGCTCCACGGTGTAGGACTGAATCTGAACAGGTTTATTAACGCTCTGGCTATCCGCTCTTACTGTTGTCAAATTTCCGGGTAAGATGGCGATGGCAAGCAAGCAGCATGTCACCATACCCAATATCTTACGACGTTTAGAATGCAAATGAATTCAGCCTCCTTGGTTTCATTTAATAATTAACTGACTAAACCGCCAAAACCCTCCTTCCCCCATAATAGGTAATCTCATCAGTCGTTAGATTACCTTGCCCAAACTTAGTATCGCGTTCTTACTATGGCAAGAAGACGAGTTTCAGCCAATGACCACCCTGGATGAAGCGCTTCCATAACTAGTTTAATCCACTTTCATTTGTGAACGAAATACATCAAATCTACAAAAACATCCGATTATTTATCTATTTGTCCTTACTTTCACGTAATATGCTAATAAGAGAACACATACTTTTTTACTATTAATACATTAAATTAATATCATAAGTTCGCTTAAGTTTGTATACCTTTTATAGGATCATGAGCTATAATAGAGGAAATGTCTATTCGAGGTGACGTTACATGAGCAAGAGTGAACCTGTATTACCCAAATATCAGCAAGTGAAGGATTACGTGCTGTTACACATCGAGAATAAGGAATTTGGCGTTGACGCACGCATTCCAAGCGAATCGGAGTTTTCCAAGCTGTTGGATGTCAGCTCGATTACGGTGAGAAAAGCATTGACGGAGTTGGTAAATGAGGGGATTATCTATCGGGTCAGGGGAAGAGGAAGCTTTGTCTCCAATCGTGAAAGCCCGTTAAATGCTAAAACGTTGCATTACGTTACTCTTATTATTTCCGGTCAAGATATGTATGACAGTTCATACATACAGATTATAAAAGGTATTCAGTCGTTTTTAAGCCAACAGAACTGCAAGCTCATTATCGAATTTGTGGAAAACGACTTTGAACAAGAGCGCAAGCTCATTCTGAAACTAACTCAGACCGAAACTCGGGGGCTCCTTATTTATTCCGCCGATCCCGATGCGGCAAAAGGATATTTGAACGAACTGCGCAAAAAACAAATCCCTTACGTCATGCTTGACCGCAGCCCGTCCGGTTATTCAATTGACAGCGTGACCTGCAATAATCACGATGGCGCTTATGAAGCTGTTCAATATTTGATCGCTCAAGGCCATAGGCACATCGGATTCGCCGCTTATGACTTTCATCTCAGCACAGAAGTTGACCGGTATAACGGATACCGGCATGCCATGACTGATGCGGGTCTTACGCCTAACAAGGACGTGCGCTATCTCCAAAAAGAGCTGGACTACAATCAGATAGCCGACATCATTCTACGCGGGGAACTAACCGCCCTCTTCTGTGCTAATGATCGGCGCGCTTTGGAAGTTATCAATGGACTCTCCATGCTTGGGGTCAGCATCCCGAATCAAATATCCGTCATGGGCTTTGATGATTTCGAAGGCTCCAAGTTTGCCAAGATACCGTTATCCACTGTCAAACAGTACTTTGAGACATTAGGCTATGAAGGCGCCAAGCTTCTATTCGATAGCAGCAGGGACGATATCCCGCACAGCTACAAGAAGATCTTGCTGTCGACCGATCTGGTCATCCGTGATTCCACCCGGAAAATATGAAGTTAAACCAAACCCGATTCTTCATCAGAAGTGCCCCCTTAGAATAGACATTTGATTAAACTCCAGGTTTATTCGATGCAATCTAAGCCGTTCATTTCTAATGCAAGCGATCGGGTTTGATTCTTCCGCATTGACGGAATCGGTATGGAGTGATGTTATGCCGTCTTTTGAACAAATCATAGAAATAACTCATGTTGTTCAATCCGATCTCTAGACTAATGTCCACGATATCCATATCCGTGTTAAGCAGCAAATTTTCCGCGTACGATAATCTCAGCCCGTTAATGAAAACACTTGGCGACATCCCCATGTATTTCTTGAACATGCTGCATAAATAGGCATGCGACTTGCCCGATAGTTCAACAAGGACGGAGGCTCCCCTTGTAAAATTCTCTTTTTTCTTAGCCTCCACACAAAGGGCAAGCAGCCATTCCGGTTGCCCCATGTCCTTGTTATGGTCCGGGATTTCCCTAATGTAACGGGAGAAGAGATCCGTGAGCAAAGCTCTGACCTCAGCCTTCAAGACCAGCTTCTGCTCGAGCGGAATGAATTGAAGCTGGTCCAGACGGTAACGAACATACTCCTTCTCCATCTTGGTCAGAAGGATCGTCGGCGGCAGTTCAGGCTCGATCAGTCTTTCGCTCGGAAACCCACCTCCCAGGAATACGAATAAATCAAAAATGACCTCTTTGTTAAACGACAGATTAATGAACACGCAGTCCTCTTCACTCGGCTGTTCATAGCAATGGACATCCCGATCCCGTATGAACACTAACGTATTTTCTTGCAGAAGCTGACGATGGCCATTAATGATATGAAAGACGCTGCCTTTCAGAATGAGAAACAATTCGAAGAAATCATGCGTATGCATGCCGATCGTATCGTTAATCGAAGAGATAAGCCGGTAGTGCGCTTGGATGTCCGGATCGATACCGTCTTCCGCTAGAAGCTTCATCATAACTAATCTTCCCTTTTCATATAAAGTGGTTAACAAAATCAAAATACAATAATTAATCTGAAATATAGACAAGATATTCCTGATCCCTCCCATTAAGATATTAGTTATAAGGAATACAACCAATTGAAGGGAGATTCATAAAAGATGAAATTAAAGGAGCAACGCTTGTTATTCGAATCAACCAAACACATTTACGAGAGCGTGAAAGTACACTTCCATGGCGTCGAGGGCTTCGACGTCTATAATCCGTCTATCCCGTTCGAATGGAATGGTAAACGTTATATTTACGGGCGCGTAGAAAAGCGGCATGAATGGGCACGCTCTTGGGTTCGCTTATTCGAAGAAAGCGGTCAGGATGAATGGACACTTGTACCTGATACGATGATTTATCAGCTTGAGGACCCTTATATCAGCATTGTTGAGAAGCAGATTGTATTGGGGGGGACGCACGTTCGCTTCAATCAAGGGCAGCTAGACACATACTACGGCTATTTCTACAAGGGCCAAGATCTTCACGATCTGCTTTATTTTACGACAGGTCCGGACTATATGAAGGATATTCGTCTTGTACAGCTCTCCGGCAACAAGATCGGCGTCTTCTCAAGGCCGCGTAACGAAGAAGTACGCAGGTTATACAAGAGTGAATCGCTAATCGGCTTCACGATCATTAATAGCCTGGATGAATTGTCCTCAGAAGTGATCGAGAATGCTCCATATATTGCCGGACTGTTTCAAGAGGACGAATGGGGTGGCTGTAATCAAGCTTATCTGCTAGCGAGCGGAAAGATCGGCGTCATCGGCCATATCTGTTACAAGACGGTCGACGAGTCGGATCAATGGACGCTGTCCTATATGAACATGTCCTTCGTTCTGGACCCGGCTACCAATCAATTCGAGAATCTGAAAATTATCGGCACCCGTACATGCTATCCGGAAGGTCCTGCCAAGAAGTCCGATCTGACGGATTGCGCCTTCACCTCAGGTATCGAAATGCGCGCAGATGGTAAAGTTGATCTGTACAGCGGCATCGGCGATACCGAGGTCGGCCGTATCGTTATTGACTATCCGTTCGAGAAGGAAGGTCCTATCGTAAACACCTAATCAGCCGCCAAATTTACAGTGGCCATGCATCCTTTATTGAACGATGACCCCTATGTAGGGAACTTTAGAAAAAGCGCCCTACATAGAGGTCAATGAGGCTCCAGCATCTGACCATACGCACTGCTTTCGGCTCTTAGTTAACGCCAAGCCGAATTGTCTTCACTTCGAATGGTCTGAACGAAAGACCTATCGTATGTCCGTCATGTCGAAGTTCACCGGACACTTCCTCAAGCATATTCGTTTCTTTTACATTGTCGATCGCACCGCTTGGTGTTAAATTACACGATATCGAGCCTCCCTTGCTCTCATATAACCGAATAATCCAATCACCCGATTCGTCCTCAGCAAGCTTAACCGTCTCTACAATAACATCTCTGTTGTCTACTTGAATGAAGGATTGCTGTTCAATTCGATCCCCTTTAGACGATATCGTCAAAGGATAATTTAATTCGTATGCTTCATGAACGACGGGACTGTCGACAAACGCGCCATTCCACACCGTAAATCCATAATTAAATGTGTGTGTCCCTTGATCTGACGTTTCATCCGGATACGTCGGCGCCCGAAGCAGGGTTAGGCTCATCGTGTTATCGTCAACAGAAATTCCATACTTGCAGTCGTTAAGTAACGCGAATCCGCGGTTCGCCTCTGCTAGCGCTGACCATTTGTGCTGACTCACTTCGTAACGATCGGCATCATGCGGGCGTGAAGCATGGTTAGGTCTCTTGACGTAGCCAAACTGGATTTCCTGCATGGACTCGTGTGCATGAATGCGGACAGGAAAATCCACTTTTAGCAGCTTGTTCGTTTCATGCCAATGAATCGTCGTTTGAAATTCTATGCGACGGCTACCGGCACGAACACGAATATCTTGGATCATTGTCGATTTATTCAGTTCGCGTTCAATCCGAATATTTGCGAAGATCGGTCCATTCGCGGTAATGTCAACCTTGGCTCTTGAATGTAGCTCGATCTGTGCTGCGCGGTAACGCCGGTCAATCTCCCAAGCATCAAAGTCAGATGGCTGGTCCCTATACATCCGCATAACATTGCAGGTATCCGCTGCCCATTCTGTCCTGGTTTCTTTATCAATAATGCTGGTAAGCTCGCCCTGCTCATTGATTTCAATCAAGAAAAACTCATTTTCAATATGCGAAGCCGTTGCGGATACTGCCGATCCATCAGCAACGTGCACTGCGTTCTTCGTTTGTTCCACTGGATACGTAGACCACCCCATGGAAGGAGCTTCAACCTCGGTATAGCAAATGCCTTCATGCCATTGAATCGGCAGAGCTGCTCCGTTCTCGTCCAATATACCGTTTACTCCCTCAGGTAAGGCAACGATATCCCTTCTTGGCCAAGACAGTGAATTAAAGACTGTAATGTGAGAAGTCGCGCCTTCTGTGAGTGACTCTCTTACGTCAACAGCCATCTCATAAACACGCTTATTTAACTTCATCAACTCGGCCTGCGCTTCCTCATGAACACGATGAATCGAAGATCCCGGTAAAATATCATGGAATTGATGGAGCAATAGAATCTTCCATAAACGATCCATTTCTTTGTACGAATATTCTCTGTTATGAAGCTGATGAGCGACAGCACCCCAAAGTTCTATCTCGCGGAAACCGATCTCAGTCTTCCGATTCAGCTTTTTGATCATCGCTTGTGTCGTATAAGTTCCTCTGTGAGCGGAATAATAGAGCTCTCCTACATATTTAGCATTCGGAATGCCTCTTTCAATTTGATCCTCATAGAATTCGATCGGTGAACCATGCTTCGTTTTAGGAGCACCTTCCAAGTTTTCTAGCCTGCGCAGAAACTCCAAATCATCCCGATTGGAACCGCCGCCCCCGTCTCCATGTCCGAATTGTGTGAGCCGGGTAGAAATGCCTTCCATCTGGACACGATCGTTCCATTGGTTTATTAAGAACGATGGGTTGATCCGAATCGGGTAGTATTCACCGTAGTTCAGCAGATGAGACAAGATTTGCGTTCCATCGATCCCTTCCCACATGAACGTGTTGTATGGAAACGGATCTCCAATATTATCATAGGTTCCAAACATTTTAACGGATCCAAAATATTTGAGCCCACAGCCTTTCATGATCTGTGGCAGGTTCCCGGAATAGCCGAATACATCAGGCAGCCACAGCATTTCGTTATCCACTCCGAATTCGTCTTTAAAGAACCGTTTGCCGTGTAGCGCTTGGCGAATCAGACTCTCTCCACTAGGCAAATTCGTATCGGGTTCGACCCACATCCCGCCTTCTGGAATGATTTTACCTTCCTTTACTGCCTGTTTCATCCGTTTATACAATTCAGGATACAGCGTTTTGACCAACTGGAACAAATACGGCTGACTCTGGACGTAGCGATATTCGGGATATTCATCCATGAGAGCAAGCTGATTGGACATGGTCCGCGCAATCTTCCGCTTTGTTTCCTCAATCGGCCACAACCAAGCGATATCCAGATGAGATTGTCCCATAAGGTATAACGTAGGGGCTGTCGAACCGTTCACACAGGCCAAGAGAGGCTCCATTAACTGCCGACATTGTTTCACGTTCTCCTCAAGCACTTCCTGGCGCAGAGTCAAATCAATAATCGAAAAGACCTGTGTCAGACATCGATCTATCTCGGCAACACGCAGTGATTTCGCATCCATATGATTTCGAAGATCATACAAACACTCCAAATCGATAAAAAATTGATATACTTCCTCTTCAAAAATGCACAGATGTGACTCTCCGAGCCTTGGCTTCTTATCGTCATGGCCCGCGTAGGCTTCTGCGACAATTTCGAACTGCTCGCCTGATTGTGCAGAACGGGTTAAAGTCACATGATGGTGTTGAAGGTCCATCGCACCGCTTACTTTATCATTAATATACACGGTCGCTTCCGACCCAAAGTCCAGCATTGCCGCAAGCCGTTTACCTTCCGCCTCTGTTGGGACCGAAATAGCCGACCGGAACCAGCTATACATCCAATTTTCGCCCCAGTATTGACCGGGAGCTATGCTCTGAAAAGATTTCCCTTCAAGTTCATTGATTGACAGATGCTCCATCGTTACAAATCCAGAGAAATCGATCCTAGCAATTTTTGTGAAAATAAATTGATTTCTTTTCTTTAACAACTTCTCGACGTGGAATAAAATCTCTTTTTTAGTAGTCAAGTTTTCGCTCCCATCTTATTAATGATTAATGTTTGAACCAACTAACAGGGGCGACTGCCATGAAATGTGCTGTGCAATTGGTTGACGATAAAATTCAGTCGCTAGTGTTGGCCTCTAAAAAGACATCCCACCGCCGCAAACTGCTGCAGAGGGACGTCTTTTTCCCATTACCGAGCCGCTTTATTTAATTGCCCATCGCTCTTTGAGCGGCATCGTTGTGGATCTTCAACACTTTTTCAACATCACCCATACCTTTGACTTTGTTGATAAATGAGTCCCAGTTATCAAAGCTCTCCTTGCCAGAGACAAATCTGGCTTCTTGTTCCTCAATATACGTTTTTATTGGTGTCATAATTTCCGCAATCTGCTGGCTTTCATCTTGGGTAAATTGAACCGTTGGCGCATCGTACCAGGCTGGTACATACTCATTTTGAGGCATTGGCAAGTTTCTTAAAAACTCATTTTTTTCAATCGCCACTTCTTCATACTTACCATCAAAATAAGTAAAATCAATTGCAGCAAAATCTACGAATGCGCTCGCATCATTGGACACCTGTAATCCTGGTCTATAACTTTTACTTGCACGAATACCATACTTGTCTCCAACAACCCATGGATCATCTGCATTCTTAAATTCATCAACAAATGTGGGGTTGCCTTCTGAATTCAATTCATAAGTGGTTCCCTCAATTCCCCAAGTTAGAAGTCTCATAACCTCAGGATCATACTGCAAATCAATAAATTTAATCAATTCTTCAGGATTTTTGGCAGTAGAGCTAATGCAGTAGGCCCCCCAACCCAAGTCTGGCGTATTTGCGTTTACAGCGTTCTGCCATGCTGTGCCATACTTAGGGTTTGCCGGGTACAACGATACTGCAAAAATTTTACCGTCATTAGCGGTTCTAGTATAATTAGCTGGATCAGTAAACCATTGAGTCAACCAAATAAAGTTATCTCCATTCAGCGCCTTTTGTTTAATCAAATCATCCGTATCAACCAAATATTCTGGATCTAACAATCCTCCTGCATAAAGTTTATAAGCAAATTCAAGCGCATCCCTATAGCCTGGCTCGAAGATGCCATGCACAAACTTGCCTCCATCCCAATAAATTTCGTTCTGCACATGATTCGCATTAAATATAGACCTTAAGCTCTTCCATCTCGTATTAATCGGATATTTGTTGGGATAAAGCTCTTTAAGCTCCTTAGCTGCTTCATAGAGTTCGTCAAAAGTTTCAGGCATTTTTATATTATGTTTTTCAAATAAATCGTATCGATATGCAGAAGCGTTTTGAATCAGCATCCCTTTATCGGAAGGAAATCTTGGTGTAGACGTTTCTTTAAAGTAATACATACTTCCATCGGCATTTGTCGTGCGCTCCAACCCATCTTTAACCTGGCCAAGGAAATTCATGTAATTAGGCATACTGTCTTTGTACTGGCTGAAATCGAGAATCTGACCTTGCTCAGCCATTTCAGCTGTATCATAGAATAACGGAGCTGCAAAGAAATCTGTCAAATTATTACTAGCAATTTCAAGCTTTACTTTCGAGTCATAATCAGATGCTGGAATGTAGTTCCAGTCTATCTCAATTTTTTTGCCCATTTTCTCTTCCATCAACTTTATCCATTCTTTGTAGACGATGCTGTTTGTATTATCCACTCCATTTGATTGAGCAGTTACGGAAAATTTAAATGTTTCAATAACTTGACCTTTATCATTGGCATCTGATTCTTGATTTTTGTTTGGTTTAACCTGGTTGTTTGCGTCAGAACAGCCTGTTGCCAATACAAACACCATAGAAACTACCATTAATAAGAGAATAAAGGTTTTTGATTTCTTATCCATATGAACCCCCCAGATAAATTAGTTATTATTATAATAATGTAAGAGATCGTATGTACTTATTTATACATTCACCTCCCCACCACGATCCACTCACGGTTTTGCATCTTGGCATCATGTTATGCTTATCCCTTAATTGACCCTACGAACATACCCTTCGTAAAGTACTTTTGGAAAAAAGGATAGATAACCATAATTGGAAACATGGTAATTACAATTACAGCCATTCTAATGGACTGAGGATCAAGTTGTGTTCCTTGTGCATTGACAGCGACACTGCCTGCCCCCACCCTTCCTTGTATAGCCGTATTATCAAATGTAAACAAATAGTTTCTCAGGATCATTTGCAGGGGATATTTATCTTGACTCTGGAGATATATCAAAGCTTCGAACCAAGCATTCCAACTTCCCACGATGCCGAATAATGCAAACGTCGCAAGCAATGGCTTCGATAAAGGTAAAATGACTTTAAATAAAACCACAACTTCGTTTGCTCCATCAATAAGTGCGGCATCTTTTAATTCGGATGGAATGTTGGAAAAAAACGTCCTGAATAGAAACACATTATATGCTCCCACCGCAGCCGGCAAGATCATAACCCAAAATGTGTTCAACATACCCAAGCTGCGTATAAGCAGATACGTAGGGATTAATCCTCCGCTAAAAAACATCGTTATCATTAAAACAATGGTGAGAAATTTCTTGCCAATAAACCCTTCAATGGTAAGTGGATAAGCAAATAAAGATGTAAATAACAGCATCACAAAAGTAGAAGCGAGCGCATAAAAAATCGAATTCATATACCCCGTATAAATAAATCGATCTTTAAATATATCCACATACGCTTGCAGATTGAACCCCTGAGGCCATATTGTAATACTCCCTCCAGAAACACTGCGCGAGTCACTCATGGAGATGGATATAATATTCAACATTGGATACAGGACAGCAATGAGGATTAGGAGCATAATGATGATATTAAAAACATCAAACACTCTAGAACCTAAACTTTCCCTTCTCATATTCTCCCCCTTAAAACAAGCTAGTTTCTGATACTTTACGACTAAGCCAGTTCGTTATATAAAGAATCGCAAAAGAAATGACCGACATGAATAACCCTATCGCAGTCGTATAAGCATATTGCGCCCCCTCTATACCTTGCCTATAAACATAAGATCCAATTACATCCGCTACTTCGTAAGTTTGAGGGTTGTATAACAAAATAACTTTTTGGAAATCGGTGCCTAGTACCCCTCCCATGGCAAATATGAGCAATATAATGGTGGTCGGTTTAATAGACGGCCATGTTATGTGAACAACCTTCTTCCACCTACCCGCTCCATCAACTTCCGCTACATCATAAAGAGTCGGGTCTATGCCACTCATTGCAGCAAGATAAATGATGGCTCCAAATCCAACCCCTTGCCAAATACTCGACGAGATGAAAATGCTTCTGAACCATTCCGGTTCAAGTAGAAAGGAGATTGCAGTTCCGCCAAAAAAGGAATATATATCGTTTATAAGACCGTCTCTGGATAAATACACCTTTATCATTCCAGCAACAATAACAACAGATATAAAATGAGGGAAATACGAAACCGTTTGCACAAGTTTTTTGAAACGCTTACTTTTTAGTTCATTTAATAGCAAGGCAAGTATTATCGGGGCTGGAAATGTCCAAAACAAAGAATATACCCCTAATAGAAATGTATTCCTTAACAATCGAAGTCCCATAGGATCTCGAAAAAAAGCTTCAAAGTACTTTAAACCCACCCAAGTACTTCCCCATACACCCTTTACAGCATTGTAATTTTTAAATGCAATCAGAATGCCATACATGGGAAAATAAGCGAATACCAATATTGTCAGAAATCCAGGCAGTACCATCAAATAAAGATATCGATGTTTCCATATTCTAAATAATTTACCTCCACCGCTTGCCTGCAAGAAAAGCACCCCTTATTTCGGATATCAGAGAATAATGTATACTATATGCTCCATAAACACATGTATTTTGATTATCGCTCTCTCCTAAGACAACCCGTTCGTAATCGCTTTATGTGGCTAGTACATCCCATCTAGCGTTTCAATTTTGCTGCAACATAAACTTATAAGCGCTTTCATCTAAAGTAAACTTAGCTAATGGCACACGCGTATCAATTTGCATAAGTCAAATGTTGAGCATGTTATCATCACTCCATGCACCCCCCAAGAAAATAAAGTTATTATGCTATTATCAAAATATAACACATACATAATATGCCGTCAATTAGTTTATTTTCATTAAAAAAGCAGCAAACTTAGTATAAATCCCGAAAATAAATACTATTTTAAGGAATTTATTAATGGATATATAGTATTCCGACTTCTAGTTAGTATACTATCTAACCACTTTTAATTGTTTGTGTTTGACAAAAGTCAATGTGTGCTCCTTAAAAGGATAAAATAAAAACGATACACTTATTCAAGTAATGGGTAGCATTAGTTTATCGAATAGAAGGAAAAACGCCAAAAAGAGCTGCAACAGGTTCCTTGCTCACAACCTATCACAGCCCCCAAACTCGCGTCCGCGACCTCGCGGTTCTTACTCTTCTGTCGCCATCGAATTGTTCTCGCCACGAGCGAGTAGAATTGTAACAGCAACAGCAGAGCGCACGAGTGGAATTCTAACGCTGATGAGCAGCGCTATTTAGGGAAATTCAGCCCAATAAATATTGTAAGGAAACTGAGCCACCTTATTTCTAGAAAATCGCCCGATTTTAGCCGTCCAAGAGGTAAATAAGCGCTGTGACAAGCGTCCCTCGTATTTAAGGAGTTTTCTTACGAATGCTCACTCATTCGCAGGATTTCACCGTGGTCTTCGTTGAA
>REGQ01000022.1 GCA_004134985.1 Paenibacillaceae bacterium
GAGCCTCTTTTATTTGTAAAATTATCCTTCCCTCTCTTTTCCTATTCTTCCATGTTAGTTTCTTTGCAAGATTTGTGGCACAATACCAAAACAAATGCAAAAGTGCAGGATTTTTTTGAGGTATCCTCGCAGATTGTTGTTTATTAAGAAGAATTACTGACAAAACGCATTATTTTAACTTTAACAACTAATTTACCATGCAAATTCCTGCATAATCGCATCAATTAAGCCGATGAGTTTCACCACGTATTCTTTTTCATATCGATATACTCCCTTTCTTAAGAAAAATGTGGAAGATTCGGTTTACAGGTTTATCCGTTTTCGTGGGTTCGGAGGTGAAATATTTGGAATTTACTGTATCCTTCATCATCTATTTTTAGTATAATCGTTAGTATGAGACGAAGAACGTCCCTATTCATTCCTTGTGAATGTTTCGGGGCGTTCTTTTTTATTTTAGGGAGGGGTAACTCAGGTGAATGTTGTACAATCACATGAAGCATTTATTCAATTTCATTTGGAGCGAAGAGCCGGGGAGCGCAAGGGGCGTCTGCAACGGGGACACAAGGAAGCTGAAAAGCTGTTTTGCCACAAGGTATGGTGGCCGCTGCGGGGACACTTTGATGACTTGCACCCAGAGTATGAAATATTAGATTGGCGGGGGCAATCTTATTTTTGCGATTTTGTCTGGATCACCTGGTCGGTGAAACTGGTTATCGAAATCAAAGGATTCGGCCCGCACGTCCGGGATATGGACAGGCAAAAATATTGCAACGAGCTGAACCGGGAAACTTTTTTAAATGCGATGGGGTTTCAAGTCATTTCCTTTGCCTATGATGATGTCCTCCATCGCCCTGAATTGTGCATGACGCTGCTTCGCATGGTGTTCAGCCGGTACCAACCGGAAGCATCCGCATCCGCCCTGAGCGGACTGACCGAACGGGAAATTATTCGATATGCCTGCATGCTCGCTCGTCCTGTGCGCCCTATTGATGTGGAGAATCACTTGGGCGTCAGCCATCGCAGAGCGGTCCGCATGCTTCAATCCTTATGCGCCAAAGGCTGGCTCGCCCCTGCAAGCAGAATGGATGGCAAATATGTGACGCGCTATACACTTGAGCGAGCAAAGCTGAAGCAGTTGTGGGCGACTTGAAACGCAGTGAGCGTTGTGCAACAAAATCTTACTTAAGTTTAGCGAAAAGGGGCCCCACGACGATCGTACTGACATGGGAAGCCCCTTACTGACATTGCCCTTGATGAAATTTAAATCAAGTCGGACTTCACTAGCAGACGTTGGACAATAGCGGCAACCTCGGCACGGGTAATGTGCGCTTTGGGTGCCAACGTCCCGTTTCTTCCTGCAACAATGCCCGCCTGCACGTTATCGGCAATGCTGCGCTTCGCCCAGAACGATACCTCTGCAGCATCGCCATACGAAGCTAGCAGTTCATCTGACGCCTGCGCAGGCAGTTTCGCTTTCAGCCCGGTGAGCGACATCGCGCTTGCTATAATCGTCATCGCCTGTTCACGGGTAATCGACTCGTTCGGACGGAATGTTCCGTCTTCATAGCCGCTAATCAGTTGGTAGGCATGGGGCGGTTTGAACATTTGTTCCTTTGCGAAATTCAATCGTTCACCTTGTAATATAGCGACTCTTTTTTTGCTGTATACCCTATCTCAGCTAAACCATCTGAGAGATGAACAACTGACAACACAGACGCAGCGCCAAAAGAGGCAGTAAACCCGTCATCAACCGCAACCTGAGATAGGGTATACAAGCAGGACCTAATAAGAGGGTCTCAGCTCAATCGAGAATGGTGAAGCGGCATTTTACAAAAAATAGCTTCGTCATTCTTGGAAGGTCAGCGATCATCTCAACATCGAAGTAACAAATCGTTTTTTATGATGACTTTAAAAAAATCGCCCTCGGCGCATGCTCCCGAGGGCGATCCTTCATTGCTGCAGACTATTGCCGTTCCAACAAGCGCAGAATGAACACGGCCGCTTCCGCGCGCGTCGCTGTCTCGTCAGGCGCGAATCGATTGCCGCTGCGACCCTGGACGATGCCATGAGCTGTCGCCGCTGCGACCAGTGGCTTGCCCCAGGCTGGTATGACGCTGTCGTCCGCGAACGCTGTTAATGCATCAGGCTGTGCCGACAACTTGAGGGCTCTCGTGATGATCGCCGTCATTTCCATTCGCGTCACATTCCGGTTCGGGCCAAAGGTACCATCGGGGTACCCCTGGATAATGCCGTGCTCCATTAACGCGGTGATTGCTCCGCTTGCCCAGGCCGGCCACACTTCCTTGCCATGTGGCTGATCGCCCGGGACCACGGCCCCGCCCCTCTGCGGCTGATCTGCTTGGTCGCCCGTCAAGCCGAGCGCTCTTGCCAGCATTGCTGCAAACTCCGCTCTCGTTACGAGTGCCTGAGGCCGGAATGTCCGGTCAGGGTAGCCACTAATTATTCCTTGCGAGGCTGCTTGCATAATAGCTGACTCCGCCCAATGTCCGGCAATATCCGTGAAGGATATAACCGACGGGTTCCCTCCCGCTTCCTGTGGCGGCTTGTCTTCCCCGCTGCTTCCCTTGCCGCCGCCTGGAATTAACGGCTTCGCGTCTTTCCCCGGCGGGTTGTCCGGCTTCTCCCCCGGATCAGGCTTCACATCCGTCCCCGAGCCTGGATTTGCTCCCGGTCCCGGATTCGATCCAGGGTTTGGATTCGGGCCGGGACCTTCCCCACCGCTCGTCCGTCTCGTTACAGTCACAGGGACGTTCGCTACGTAATCATCCAACTGCGCGGTCAATGTAACCTGACCCGGTATTCGTCCGGTTACTGTGCCGTACTCGTCTACGGTCGCAATGCTCGGATCGGATATCGTAAACGTGCTTTCTTCCGTCACATCCGTAATTCGCCCGTTCCAGTAATACGCAGTGACGGCGGTCTCGACCGTTCCTCCCGCCAACGTTTCATACCGGCTTGCCCCGAAGACGATTTTCGTAATGAGCGGCACGAAATTCACTTCAACTGCCTGACCCAACTGCTCATCATCACGCCAGGCTGTAACGACAGCTTGGCCCGGAACAGCTGACTTCAATTCTGCTGTGTATAACCCGTATTCCGTTTCTTCAACTTGACCAATCTGACCATGGTCTGTTACAAAACTCACCTCTCCACCGCTCTGCGTCAAAGCATTGCCAAAGGCATCGTAGAGCCGCAGGGTAATGAACACCCTGTGTTCACCGGGGATAGGAACCTCGTCATAATCAGCCTCCAATACCGATCTTGCGGCATCCGGATCGCCCGACAGAAAGGTTACATCAGTGCTCAAACCAAACGGCGCATTGTCCAGCAGGACGCTGACTATCGAAACGCCGGTTTCCGTGGAGGTCAGTTCCGCTTCATATTTACCGAAATCAAGCTCGGTCAACGTTCCCAGCGTCCCCTTCGTGGCAGCAAGCGACACATTCGGCACGTGCGATGTCATGGGGTTGCCCCACGCATCTTTAAGCTCCAATGTCAGCTTGGACTTGCTTGTGCCATCTGCCGTCGCCTGGGCAGGGACGGCTCGCAGTGTGGAGCCGATTGCGCTTGGCGCTGCGGGCGATACCTGCACGGCGAACTTCACCGGCACTTCCAGCCCGTTAACTGTCGCCGTAATATTGCTGCCGAGCGCCTGCTCCGAGCGGAACGACGCCTGGAATTTCCCTGCTCCCGCGTACGATACACTGCCGATCTCGCCCCGGTCAGCCGTCATCTCCACATGATCGGTGCCGATATTCAGCGGGTTGCCCTGGCTGTCGGCAAGCTGGAGCACGATCTGCACCTGCTCCCCCGCCATCGCGGAACGCGGCGAATCCGCTGTCCAACTCGACTTGGCGCGCGTGCTGAAGCTTAGTTGCGCGAGCTTCTGAATTGACGACTCGATGCGGTTCCCACCGAGTACATTGGATAAATTGCTCCCCACACTCCAGACAGAGCCGTCCGAGCGGACGATGCTCGTATGAGCGTTGCCGGCAACAGCCATAACGACGTCATCGACCGGCGAGCCGTCTTCGCTTGAGTCAACCCGGCCAGGCAGCGGCACCGCAGCCGCTTCCCATTGTCGACCCAGTTGATAACTGAACGCTGCTGACGGGGAGTTTTGGTTGGCGCCCCAGGTCCATAATGTGTTGTCATTTCTGACTGCAACAGCATGGAGAAAACCTGCAGCCATGTTTTTCACATTACCGAAGGGCAAGCCATCAGCTCCCAGCACAGGCCATGCGCTGGTCGACAAGTTGAAATCACCCGATCCGCGCTGGCCGCTCCAGTTATCTCCCCAGGCCCACAGCGTATCGTCCTCCTTGAGCGCCAGCGAATTATAGCCTTTCGCGGAAATAAGCTTCACATCACGGAGATTGCCGGATGCAACGCCGTCTGTCACAGATACAGGGTATGATCTGTTACTCTGTGTGCCATCCCCCAACTGGCCGTTCCTGTTCATCCCCCATGCCAACACCTCTCCGCTTTCGGTCAGCGCCAAGGAATGAAACTGCCCTCCTGCAACCATTTGAATGCCGCCCAGGTCGGTGGATGCGGAGGCGCGTACCTGCACAGGCGTCGCCACTTTGGTCGTCTCGATGCCAATACCGATTTGACCGTAAATATTGAGGCCCCACGCCCATAGATCGCCGTCTTCATCCAAGGCAAGCGAATGGGATTCGCCAGCGGATAGCTGAATGATTTTTTTGTTATTGAAGCCGTTGATCTTCATCGCTACCCTGCCGTTGCCGCTGCGGCCAATCTCCCCTGAGCCGTTATTCCCCCAGGAGTAAACCGTGCCGTCGTTCTTGAGCGCAAGCGAATGCTGCGCCCCTGCGGTGACAGCGGCAACATCGGAAAGCGGCTGACCGCTTTCGTCCCTGACCGTTACCGCGTATGCGCGATTGATTATTGTACCGTCGCCAAGCTGGGCAGCGGTATTCCTGCCCCAGGACATGACGGTGCCATCGCTCAGCAGAGCCAGCATGAAGTAATTGCCCGCAGCAACCGATGTGACGGTTGTCGGTGACTGGGGCGTATGCGCATCATCTGCCTCGACCGTCCAATGACTGCCCATTATCGACTCGGCAAGCAATAGAAACAGCAGACAATAAGTAAGCTTTTTCACTTCTGTTCCTCCAATATTGTTAATCTTCCGTCCAACAAAACTTGTATCCGAAGCCGCGAACCGTTTGGATATATTTAGGCTCAGAAGGATTGTCCTCAATTTTTTTGCGCAAATAACGAATATGAACGCTTACCGTACTCTCCTCACTTGTTCCTTCCAGTCCCCAAATGCGGTCGTACAGCAAGCTTGCACTGAAGACCTGATTTGGATGATTAGCTAAAAACAGGAGCAGTTGGCGCTCTTTCGCGGATAACCCTACCGTCTGTCCTCTCACTGTCACATCGCAACTGTCTAAATTGATGTCCAAAACACGATTTCGCAACCGTTTCTTGTGATATGACTGTTTCCAGTAAGCGTAGCTGCGCAGTTGTACCCGGATGCGTGCAATGACTACTTCAACATCAAATGGCTTGACGATATAATCGTTCGCCCCGCCTTCCAGTCCCGCCACAATATCGCCCCCTTCCTTGCGACACGTCACGAGAATAACCGGAATGTCCGATCGGCTGCGAATTTCCGCACACAATTCCATCCCATCGCCATCCGGCAGATTGATATCGAGCAGCGCCAGATTAGGCAGTTCATTACCGAGCAAGCTTCTGGCCTCCGCTGCGCTCCCGGCCGTCGTCACCCGGAATCCGCAGCTCGCCACGCACAGCCGGAGCAGTTCCCGAATATCGCGCTCGTCCTCAACAATCATGATATGCCCATCCGACATTGCAGCCTCCTCCTTTCCTTATCCATCCTTCGATACAGTCGGACATAAACAAATCGTAGCAGCAGAAGTTTAAGACTAGATTAAGAGATCAGAAAAAATGACAACGCCGATCCAAGCCTTGTTTCTAAGGCGTTTCCCCCCGCTCCAATTCCTCCGCTTGTACAAATCGCAAGGGAAACTTGATGAAAAATGTGCTTCCCGCCGGCGATGAACCCTCCAGCCCGATCTCTCCTTGATGCGCGTGCATAATCTCCCGGCAAATCGGCAGTCCGAGCCCAGTACCCGCAATTCCGTCCGCCTTGGCAGCACGGCCCCGATAATACCGATCGAAAATAGCCTCCTGTTCATCCTCACCGATGCCACAGCCGCTGTCGATTACCCGAATGATAACCGACTGCGTGATCGTCCCTTGCCCATTGATTACCGCTTCAAGCTGAATAAGACCGCCCGCACGCGTAAATTTGCGCGCATTCGAAAGCAAGTTGATAATCACCTGCTCCACGCGCATCGGATCGGCATAGATGACTGCAACGTGTTCTGGCAAGGGCTGCTCTGGCGGGAGCCGCCACTTGAATGCAAAACCGTGATCCGCCATATCCAGATTCACCTTGTGACACAAGCGGGCCAAATAAGCTGAAATCGGCACAAGCTCATATTCAAATTGAATATGCCTGTTTTCCAGTCTGGCGATTTCCAGCATATCGTCGATCATCCGTTCCATAACCAGAGATTTATCATGAATGACTTGCAGATAGCGGGTTTCGCCCGCTGGTATTGTTCCGTTCAGCATTAATTGAACGTAGCCTTTGATTGCCGTAATCGGTGTATTCAGTTCATGGCTTACTTCGGAATACATGTTGCTGCGGATTTCATCGATATGCGCCAGCTTGTCGTTGGCAACCTGCAATTCAACATTCACTTTTCGAAGCACCCTGTTCGCAGTGCGAAGCTGCGCCATCTGGACCAGACGCATATTCATAATGATGCAGAGGCAGCATACTGCGCAGGCAAAACCGATCATCGACCAACTGATCTGCGCCAGCGCATGCTGCGAAGTCAAGGGCGTGTGCGCTTGCGGGAGCAGCCCAAGTTGTCCGCTGATTGCCCGGTCGAATACAAGTCCGCCTACGAACAACACGTTGCCAACCGCGAACACTTTAATCTCCGTATCCCTCCTCTGCTTAAGGGCGCGGAGTAAAACAACCGCCAAAATAAGCAAAAGACACGTCGAAATATAATCATAGAAAGCCAGATAAAAAAGAAGCTGCGTCTGCTCACCCAGCATCAGCCATCCCACAAAGGCCGCAATACCATAGATCATGACCGCAAATCCAACATTGCGAATCCAAGTTTGACCCTTCTCCCCAACAATCGCATGGGTTATGAGAATACCGCTTGCGTGGCCAATATACCAGTTGAAATGAATGAGCGACCCCCATAACATCAGCCTTTCCGCCGGGAAAGCAAACTGCCAGCCCCCCCACAATACAGCCAAGTCGATCGCCAAACTGGCAAAAAAAACAGCAAAATAAATAAACAGCGCCTGACTGCGGTTGCCCAAATAAAAAATAAGTGAAACAATGCTGAACAGCGCCATAATGAGCGCCCCCGCCCACACCAACGCTTCCGACCGCAACAGCTTGAGTGTGAGCGCCGCTCCTGTGCCCGACCACACTTCAAAACCTTTATTAAAATTTTCATGCGGTGAAAGCTGGGCAAGCAACACCTGATTGCCGCCGGATTCGTACGTTACCATTCTCCATGAAATAAACCCTGCGGGGAGAAGACTGGCTGATGTGAAAATCCGCTCGTTCTCGACATATAAGGAAATCTCGTAATTTTTTATCATTTGATAATAGATTAGAAGCTGTTGTTGCCCTTCTCTCCGTTCTGGCAAGTCAGCTTTAAGCCACAGATCACGGCCCGAGCGGTCGCCTTCATGGTCAGAATCAAGCAAGGAGAAGGGCAGCCAGTTGTTCGGAATCTCCCCTTCGGCAACATCGCCATAATAGTAAGCGTCCCATGTTATTTTTGCTGCGTCGGCTTTAATTTCATATGCCTCCGTCTGCTTGGGGGTTGCTTGCAAAGGGGACTGACGTAAGGAAGTGGCAAGCAGCGGTACCGTCTGCTCGCCTGCAGGAAGCGATGGCACAGCATCCAGTGGTATAGCCTGCTCGCCCACAGGAAGCGATGGCACAGCATCCAGCGCTATAGCCTGCTCGCCCACAGGAAGCGATGGCACAGCATCCAGCGCTATAGCCTGCTCGCTCGCAGGAAACGATGGTGCAATATGCAGCGGTACAGCCTGCACTGGAATGGTCTGCGCCAGCAGGCTGGCGATCAGAACTACAATTGCAATCGCTCCAGCGTGTAATATTTTATGACGGCTCACGTTTGATCCACCCTCCTTCGCCAATGCTGATCAGTGGCAGTCATGAATTTTTGAAGAGCAGTTTCAGCGAAACCGCCTGCAACATAAGGAAAACGCGGTAAAAGAGGCCGCGTACAAATTAAATGTACCATAACGGGTATCGAAAGCATACTGCTTGCTGGCCAGCTTCTAGTACGAAATATCCACTCCGCGCAGATACCCTTTCATAGTCACGCTCACTAACCAACGCTGCCGGGCTGGCTTCTTTTCGACACTTCCACTATAATACGAGTGTTAGCTATATACACAATTAATATATTTCAGAGGAGATATAGACCATGTCTATGAACAATTTTGAATTATATAAAGTTTTTTATTGGGCCGCCAAGACTGGCAGCCTGACCAAGGCAGCTAAAGCACTGTATCTGACCCAGCCGAGTGTCAGCCACGCGATCAAACAGCTTGAAGACAGCTTCGGACTCGCCTTGTTCTCGCGAAACTCCAAAGGGGTTGCTCTGACACCTGAAGGCATTACCCTCTATTCCTATATTGAACAGTCGCACATTTTAATTGCGTTGGCCGAGGAGAAGATGGCCGCACTCCAGAAGCTGGACAGCGGCGAACTGCGGATCGGGGGCAGCGATTCGTTGTTCAAGCACTATTTGCTCCCTTACCTGGAGACATTCCATAATCATTTCCCCAGTATCAAGCTGCAGTTGATTCATGGCACGACGCCGGAGATTATTACTTTTTTGAGGGAAGGGCGGATCGATCTGGGCGTGGTTCGGCTCCCTATTGTAGACTCCCAGCTCGAAGTGAGGGAAGGGATTCAACTTCAGGATTGTTTTGTAGCAGGTTCCCGCTATGCGGAACTAAAAGATAAAGTACTGTCGATGGAGCAGTTGCTCCGCTACCCGGTTATTCTGTTCTCGCGAAACAGCCGTGCTCGGATGGCCATTACCGATTTGTTCCATGGTTACGGGCATGAATTAAAACCTGAAATCGAGGTTGGAAGTGTAGATTTGCTCATCGAGTTAGCGCGCAAGGGACTCGGAATTTCGTTTGTTACCAGAGAGTTTGTCTCCAAGGAGCTTGAAGATCAATCCCTCTTCGAGATTAAACTGGATGTGGAGCTGCCGCCTTCACAAGTAGGAATAATGACGATGCGCAACATGCCGCTAACCAAAGCAGCCAACGAGTTCATTGCGCGAATGGGCTAATGAAGGGAGATAAATACGATGCAAAAAAACCGTCCTGTTTCTCCTTCATTTGCAATGAAAAAGACAGGACGTTTCATGTTGTACCTTACATGGTATCAAGGAAAATCCAGCGTCTCGCTTACCGTCTGGAACACTTCTTCAACAAGGGCGTCGTAGCGATGCGTCAAGCTGTGCCATTGAGAGCGAGGCAACAATAAAAATGCATGTGTATCCGAATAATAAGAGCTGCGGAATAACCGGATTTCATATCCTTCCTTGATGATATCAGCCAATCCGCGAATGGTGATGTAGCGATCCTTGTGTGAAAAGCTTAGTGGGATCGGATACGAAACGCCCGCATAGTTCACCAGCAACCCTTCATCCGTGCACACTGCTTTAAGAACTTCCGGGAGCCGCTCCCCAAACAGTCGAACGATTTCCTCATCTTCTTCCCGCCAGTCAACATGAACGCTGTATACCCAAGAAAATACATTGATCCGGGTGTCGGAGAGCGATTCTTCTCTCGCCGCTCTGCTGAATTCTGACAGATCGCTTTTTTGAAACTGGCTGGCATGCTGTTGCAAAAAAGCATCTACGCGCTCCACACTGCCCTCAAACAAAAAATCAAGTTCCGTTTCGCTTGGATTCAGCTTTTAATACTGCCCCTTTCAATTCAATTAAGCTAGCTTTTTATTCAATCATCTTCTCCATTAACCTCGACGCTTCAGACTAATGTTCAGTTTAAAATAGGAAACATGCTAATGTTATCGATTAACCAGTATAGTCCAGTTGTAATATATCTTTTGCTTTTTGTAAAGCGCAGTTTAAAAGCTTGTGGATACTAATCCTTGAAGTACTCACTCGCCGATCTCACCTATAGTGTACAGTGGGTATCAGACTTATGATGTACAGTAATCTGGCCTATTGTGAGCGGTAAGACTTTTGCTGTACAGTAATCTGACCTATAGTGTGCTGTGATTCGATTGTGTGCCATGATCCGACCGTTTGCTGCGATCCGACAGTGTGCCGTGATCCGACCGTGTGCCATGATCCGACCTATCGTGTACAGTTTTTCGTGTATACCCTATCCCCGCTAAAAGATATAAATGACGAAAAATCAATAATTGCGTACGCAGCGCCAAATTACAACCCTGTCCTCAAATCCTCTCTAACCTGAGATAGGGTATACGAGAAAAAATGAGACAGACACCTCCCCCTAATTTAATATTGAAAACAGAACAAATGTTTGGTATAATATACATATATTCCGGTGGGAGGAGGTTCATTACGATGCTGTTTAATCTGCCCTGTTGCGTTAAAACCTTCAACGAAGTATTTCCGACTGAAGCCGCATGTCAGGACTTTTGGTATGTGCAGCGCTGGCAAACGGATTATTCCTGCCCTCGTTGCGGCTGCACCGTCGGCTGGGTGCTTCCAAAGCGTGGCGTCACACAATGCGCGCGGCAGAAATGCCGGTATCAGGTTTCCTCCACTGCCGGTACAATCCTTCATAAGACGAGACTTCCCTTGCGCACTTGGTTTCACGCTATTGTCCATTATGCCGAACAGCCTCTAATTACGGTGAGGGCATTGGCTCCAATTCTCGGCGTCTCCGTCAAGACAGCCGCTTTAATGCTGCGCAAAATTCGTTTGGCGTGGCAATACTACAAGGAAGAATATGGCGGTTTCCTGTCACGTGTGGAGAAAGAGACGGGTTCGAGTGGACAACAATCAATACAAGAATTTCCGCTGCAAGACGAAGAGCCCGGATTCAACGCCAGGCTGTTTCTGGAGCAAATAAAGCAATTTGTGCATCAGCGTAAACAAGCTGTGTCCGCACGATTTCACAACTATTTGCACACCTGCACAGCTGTGCCTTCCATGCAGCGGATTTGGCAAGAGCAGCTTAGGAAATGGGAGCGGAAAAGACAGGCTTGGAGCGGACAAAAGTCCGAGAAACAGGAACCGAGGGAACGAGAATGGTGGGATTTATTAAGCCACTCCGGATAGCAGTAAACAGTCCCTTATTTCGCTCTGTGTTCAAGCAAGTCATAGCGATTTCCGTACAAGTCTTCAAACACCACTTCAGTGCCCCAAGGCACCTCCTGAGGCTCTCCCAAAAAAACGAACTTTCGCCAATTTCATCGCTTCATAATCCCGCACTTCGACGCGCTTGTCCCCGAAGAGTCCCGGATCCCTGTTTTTCGTGTGGGCTTTAATTAACGATTGCAGTTCCACTTCGGAAATGCCCATTAGCTAACTAATTCTGGCGATTTGCACATTCGCTGTTACGGCGCAATGTATGGTCAAGTCCGGACCCGATAAAAAATAGGGCTATCCGATATGAGCTATAAATCCTCATAGGATAGCCCTAGCTTACTTGGGGACCGTCGGATCTTTACGTTCCATCACACGGCTAAAGCCCGTTAGAATGACTGCTCCGAACACCATGATCGCGCCGATCCAGGTCGTATGCAACAGTCCCATTTGCTCGGCAACAATACCGCCTACATAGGCTCCAATCGCGATTCCGGCATTGAAAGCAGCAATATTAAGCGCCGAAGCAACATCTACCGATTGAGGCGTATAGCGTTCCGCCAACATAACAACATACACTTGCAGGCCAGGTACATTCATAAATGCCAGCAAGCCCATCATAATAATGGTAATTAAGCCTGCGACTTTAAAAGGCGCTGTTACCAGAAGGATCAGAAGCACAACCACTTGCAGCGCGAACATATACAATAATGCCCGGAGCGGGTTGCGGTTGGCCGCTTTTCCTCCGATAATATTTCCGATCGCAATCGCTATGCCGTATACGAGCAAAATAATAGCAATTGACTCTTCCTTAAACCCGGTTATTTCATTAAGCAATGGGGATAAATAAGTAAAGACGACAAACGTCCCCCCGTATCCTAAAGTAGTTATGGCAAACGACAACAGCAGCCGTCCATTCGTCACTACCTTCACCAAATCACGCAGCTTGGAGGGTTCTCCTTGGCGCAGACCTGATGGAACCAGCAGCAAATTGCCGATGAGCGCAACAATACCGACAACTACAATTGCAACAAAAGCCGCACGCCAGCCAAGCTGCTGTCCGAGAAAGGTACCTATCGGCACGCCGGTTACTGTAGCGACCGTCAGCCCGGAAAACATGATGGAAATAGCGCTTGCCCTTCGGTTTTCCGGCACCAAATCAGCCGCAATCGTCGAGGCAATTGACATAAAAACACCGTGCGCCAGAGCAGAAATAACCCGTGCCAACAGCAGCACAACAATACCACTGCTCGCCGCAGCAACACTGTTGCCGAGGATGAATACAATCATGATCCAAATCAGTAACGTCTTGCGCGAAATGCGGGACGTCAGAGAAGTGAGTACAGGAGCCCCTACCATGACGCCAATCGCATACAAAGTAACGGTTAATCCTGCGGTCGCCACCGATATATTCAAATCCTTAGCGATCAAGGGAAGCAATCCTACACTTATGAATTCCGTTGTTCCAACGGCAAAGGCGCTTATTGCCAATGCAAGCAGCGCAAGGGTACTTCGTTTTTTGTCTTGTATCATTCCAAACACTCCTACAGTAAGTGATTTCCGGCCGGTGTTGTTATTATGCGTCAGATGCACCAATTTGAATAGTACGTACTAAAAAGTAGTATAGGCACTTCCAAGTTCCTTATCCAATAATGCATCGCCAATTAGCATCTTGCTTTGTCTGAACGATGTTGCCAACTATTCGACAATAAAAAAGCAATAAAAAAGGCTCCCCTAAGCCATTTAAATGACGTAGGGAAGCCTGTTGGTATTCTCATCACAGCCTAAATGGCTGCTTTGTCTTGTCTAAGCTCTTCCTGCAGCTGTTCGATCGGCACGTCAATCGGAGACAACTTCAGCTTGACTGAGAGCGCCGCCGCCGTACCCGCTGCTTGCCCGGTGGCCATGCAGCTAGGCGTCAGACGCGTTGTAGCCAGCGCTTCATGCGAGGTCGAAATACATCTGCCTGCAGCCAGCAAATTGCCGATGTTCTTCGAAACGAGCGAACGGTACGGAATGTCATACGCCCCGTCGCCAGTAATGAACGACGCGGTGACGCCTTTGCCCGACGGATCGTGAATGTCAATCGGATAGCCGCTTCTGGCAATGACATCGCCGAACTTGCGCCCTTGAACGACATCCTCTTGCGTCAGCGCGTAGTAGCCAACAATTCGGCGTGACTCCCGAATGCCGATCTGAGGAGCAACGGTCGAAATCGAAGCCCGTTCAAACCCGGGAACGTCACGTTGCAGAAATTCCGCCATCATCAGCACCTGCTTGCGCCCTTCCTGCTCCGCTTCCGTCAAGTGCTCAACATTCGTCGCATCAAGTCCCTGGACCCTTGTGCAATTGATCAGCACTTCGTCTTCCGCAGGCCCGGCAAAGAACAGCACCTGGTCGCGGTTGATTGGCAAGGCCGCCTTCTTCCATTGGGAATAGAAGCCGCTCACGCCGGTCAATGGGAGGTCGGACAACTCATCGATTGGTGTTTTGCTGTAGAAGTCCTCCGGGTGATCCAGCATATACTGCTTCACTTTGCCCAGATCGACGCCCCGCATTCGGAACTTCATTGTCATCGGCTGCGACTGCTGATCGCCGTCACGGCCTTGCAGTGTTTCTGCACCGGACAAATAAGCAACGTCCGCATCCCCGCTCGTATCGACAAATGTTTGCGCCCGTAGTTCTGTCTTGCCTGACTTGTTCGTAATGCGTACAGCACGAATATGGTCCTCGTCTGTCACAACCTCGTCCACGAAGCTGTGCAGCAGCAGCCTCACACCTGCTTCCCGCAGCATTTCGGTAGCGACCACCTGATAAATTTCAGGGTGATAAGGGGTAAGCGTCCGAACGAAACCGACCGTATCGCGAAGATGTCCGGGCGAGCCCCCGCGCTCTTGGAGCCGATCGACGATTTCTTGCGCGATGCCTTTGATTACCTGCTCGCCGCTGTCGGTGTGGAACGTCATCCACGGATACACCATCGCTGCGGTTGACATGCCGCCGACAAAGCCGTATCGTTCCACCAGAACGGTGTTCACACCCTGCCGTCCTGCAGCAATTGCCGCTGTAATTCCCGCGGGACCGCCCCCAACGACGACAACATCCGCTTCTATTATTTTAGCCATGTTCATCACTCCTTTTGACAGCTATTCTGCTATTCCTTCAAACCGGTCATGGCCACGCCTTCAATAAAGCGGCGTTGCGCCAGGAAAAAGACAATGAGCAGCGGCATCGTCGCCATAACCGTTGCACTCATCAGATGATGCCATGCCGTACCGACTTCATCGGTAAACAGGGAGAGACCAAGCGGCAGTGTCATCAAACTGCGTGAGTTAATAAAGATCAATGGATCGAAAAACTCATTCCATACCGTAACAAATGTAAAGATTGTAAGAGTAGCCAGACCCGGCTTGGCAATCGGCAGCATAATCTGTGCGTAAATCCGGAATCGGTTGCATCCGTCAATCATCGCCGCTTCTTCCAGCTCTGTCGGAACCGTGATGAAAAACTGCCGCATGACGAAGATGCCGAACACGCCGCCCGCCCCAAAGATCGGCAGTAAAATAAGCGGCAAGTGCGTATCGATCCAGTTCAGTTCACGCATGAACAAAAACATCGGTATCGCAGTAACCTCATGCGGAATCATCATCGCGCTTAGCAGAACGAGGAAGACGATATTGCGCCCTGAAAAAGGAATTTTCGCAAACGCATAGCCTGCCAGGGAAGCGAAAAAAACCGTACCGATAATGACAACGCAGGCAATATAGACACTATTGAAATAAAAGAGATGGAACGGAATCAGATCGAACACTTCCAAATAATTTTGAAAGCGGAATGTCGACGGAATCAGCTGCGGCGGGTACGTAAATATGCTCTGCGGCTCCTTGAAGGAGGTCGAGATCATCCACAGGAACGGGATGATCATAATACCCGAGATTACACTCAGCGCAGTATAGGTGCCGATGGAGCCAAACGGCTTGCGAACAGCATTATGCGTCGCCTTCATTGAACACCCACCTCTTTCTGAGTTGCCACTGCAAGAGCGTCAGTACAAGTACAACAAAGAACAGTACGAACGCCAATGAAGAGGCATAGCCCATCTGAAATAATTTGAATGCTTTTTCCCATATATAATACACCAGCACTTTTGTACTGTTGCTCGGGCCTCCTTGGGTCATCACATAGATTTGCCCAAATACTTTCAAGGAGCCGATGATGGTCATGACGACGGTTAGAAACACAGTCGGTGTAATCATCGGCAGCGTCACGTTGAAAAATGATTTCGTCTTGTTCGCACCATCCAGTGTTGCGGCCTCATACAATGAACGGGGCACCTGCTGAATGGCGGCAATGAACAGCACCATGTTCAATCCGACATTTTTGAGTACACTGGTTACAATAACAGCGGGCATCGCCAGCTCGGTGTTGTACAGCCAAGCCGGTCCTTTAATATGAAGCATAAGCAGGATTTGATTAATCAGTCCTGAATCTGTCGCAAACATATATTTCCATACGATCGCCCATACAATCAGCGAGGTCATGACAGGAACGAAAATCGTGGTGCGGAAAAACCCGATCCCCTTGATGCTTTTGGATAGCAGCAGTGCCAGCAGCAGCGCCAACACAATATTCAGCGGCACAAGCCCAACGGTGAAATAGACGGTATTGCCAAAGACTTTCCAAAACATGGGGTCCACGGCGATATGCTTGTAGTTTTCCAACCCGACAAACTGATGATCCCCGAGCAGCGGCCAATCCGTCAGGCTCATGTAAAGCGCAAGCCCCATCGGAAACAGCAGCAGAAAAGAAAATCCAAGCACCATAGGTGATACAAACAGCCAGCCCGCGATTTGCGCCTCCCGGGCAAGCGGCCCTCTTCTTCGTCGCTTGCTTGCTTCTTTCATCTTCTTCACCGCCCTCTAGGTCAATCTGTCGATCGCATTGCGGAATTCGCTTACCGCTCTTCTTAGCTGCTCCTCGGTATGGCCGACCACAATCGCCCCAAGCATTACCGCTTTTACGCCCGTATCCCGCAGCACTTGCATGTCTTCCGCGACCAGCTTGCGCTGCGAAGGGATGATGACCGGCAGTTGAGCGTGCTCCACCAGGGTGCGATACTTCAATACATCAGCGAAGCTGAGCGGTGTTCCATATTCGGTTCCGGGAACAATCGATGCCTCGAGCGCCGTAAAGCCGTAACTTCGCGCCCACTGGACGAGGGAAAGATCGTATTGCTCATTAATGGCAAAGGTCATATCGAGTTCATGACCGTTCAACATAAACGATGACAGATGATGGACATAGATGGAGTAGTAATCAAATCCGAGCGGCGCGAGCCGCTCCCAATCACTGCGGCTTATCCCATCAATGCTGCCAGCCGGCACGAGGCCGAGCGGTCCGTCAAACAGCTTGCGTATCTTTTGAAACGCTTCCACATAGTCGTCCAATTGTCCAAAATGATTGCCGCTGGCGCGATGGCCGACATTGATATGCACCTTCAGCGCATCGGCGCCTTCTTCCAGCGCCGCCTTGGCCAGCCCCGCGTCATTAGCAGGCAAACTGACGAATAGGGACAATGGTTTATTTTGTAATGTATTTTGCAATCGTGCCACTTGGCTACCTCCTGTTGCATCAATCATTTCGTTAAGATTTCGCTAACCTCTTTTTCGATCGTCGCCACATTGTCCGCCGGTGGTGCAAATTTTCCAAATAGACGGTCAAATCCTTGTAAAATCGCATTGTCGATATCCTGCCAGCGAATATGACCCGGGATAATGCGCGCTTTCGGCATTTCGTCAATTACCGCTTGTACGATATGCTCGCTTGGCGGGTTATTCGGCTGATTCATGAAATCATCCGAGTTCAGCACCGATGTGCGCGGTGGCACGAAATAAGTAGAAGTCGCCTGAACACCGGCCTGGCTTGCAAAGTATTTCAGCAGTTTTTTCGATTCTTCAGGATGTTTGCTGTCCTTAAACAGCGTGTAGCCAGCCTGGCCGAGCATCGCTACACTGCCCTGCGAGCCGGACGGCATCGGCGCAATGCTCCATTCAAAATCTTTAATGTCTCTCGCTTTGGAAACATAGCTGTAGACATCGAAGAACATGCCGACATTGCCTGCATCGAAGCTGACCTGCTCGCCTGCTTTCGGGTGAGATTCATCCGTAAACATCATCCGCTCCAACAGCTCAAATGTCTCAATACCATACTGATCGTTCCAAGTAAAGGAGGTCATGTCCTTGTCGAACGGTCCGCTGCCGTTGGACCAGGAATAGGAGGACAGGAGTACCCATGTCTTCCAGTCACGGAAGAAGTTCGCGCCGTACACCCGGTTTTTGGCGTCATTGCTGGAAATCGCTTTCGCCGATTGCTCGAATTGCTCCCATGTCCATTCGCCCTTCGAAGCCAATGTATTCGGATCGGTCAGACCAGCTTGATCAAATAATGTTTTGTTGTAAAACATGACGGCAGGCGGCGTGGAAAACGGCAAGCCAAACAGTTGATCGCCGTCCTGGAATAAATCAAGCGTACTTGGGATAAAGTCATTGAGATTAAAATCAGCATCGTTCTTGACTTCTGATACATCAGCAAGAATGCCGTTGGACTTGAATTGCGGTACCATCCGCTCGGACACCCAGGCGATGTCCGGCAAAGATTTCCCTGCGGCAAGCACCGAAATTTTCTGTTGGTACTCTGCGAATGGAACCGATTCCATTTTAACGTCAATACCAGGGTTTTCCGCTTTAAAACCTTCAATGAGTCCATTGTAAACATCCATGTGAGCCTGATTGCCCCACATCATAAAGGTTAATTCAACATTTTTCTCTTTGGCTTGATCGGGATTGCCCTTCGTATTGCTACCCGAATTGGAGCCGCAGCCAGCCAGCAATACGGCTACCAGAGCAACAAGCAGCATCAGCTTTCCTCTTTTCATCGATATCCCCCTTAAGTTAGTTATCCGTTACAATATGAGTATAGCGAAAGGCGCTCCGGTGCTTAAATCACGCCAGTTATAGAAATAGTACGGTTTTTTTATACATTACCGACCCTTCATGCGGTGAAATCTGACCAATTAAGTAAATAAACCTGGTCAGTCTAAACCTGGCAGTCACTCCCCCTCCTCTAGCTGAGACGAATCATCCAATTGCGGCTGCTTTCCCATTCGATCTCTGTATTCCCCTGCTGTCAATCCCGACTGCTGCTTGAATACGAGCATGAAATGCTTCGGACTCTGATGCCCTGACAGGCGAGCGACATCATACACTTTCAGTTGGGTGTGTGTCAGCAGCCATTTTGCCCGCTCCATCCGAGCATCTGACACATACTCCGAATAATTGATACCTGTCTCGGACTTGAAGAGCTGGCTCAAGTAGGTCGCATTCAAGCTTACGCGCGCCGCCACTGTCTGCAGACGCAAGTCACCGTCAATATGAAGCTTGACGTATGCCTTGACATCGCGAATGAGTTTCCTCGTATCCCCGCTGCTCTTGATTTCGCCTGGCTCGTCCTCATCCAGTTGGGCGTCAGAGACGCCGTATCGCCGATCAAGCAGCAGCTGAATTTTTTGCATCGCTGCTACCAGCTCATGACGCTCAATCGGCTTCAGCAAATAGCTGAACACGCCGTATTCGATCGCTCTCCGCGCATATTCGAACTCTCCGTATCCGCTTACAATAACGACAAGCAGCTCGGGATACATATTTCTTGCTTTTGCCACCATTGTCAGCCCGTCCATCTCCCGCATCCGAATGTCGGTAATCATGAGATCCGGCATTTCGCATTTCAGATAGGCCAATGCCTCGCTCCCATTGGCCGCTTCACCCGTCACTTCGAAGTGACGGGTCGATTGATGAATCAACTCCCGCAATCCTTGGCGGATGACCATTTCATCTTCAACCAGCAATATTTTATACATGGCCTTCCACCCCCGTTCCTTGCATTCGTATTGTAATTGTAACTGCCAGACCCTGGCCCGGACTGCCGTCAATCGTCAAGCTCCCCTTGTCGCCGTAGATAAGCAAAATGCGCTGATAAATATTATTCAAGCCAAGCTCATCCCCATCATTGCGTTGCAGCGATTGACTGGTCGTCTGCCGCTGCATTGAATGATGCAAAGCGGCAATTTCATCCTCGCTCATTCCCTTGCCGTTGTCCCGGACCGTCAGGAACAGTTCATCCTCGAATCGCAGCGCCGAAATCCAGATTTCACCGCCCTCCGCCTTGCCGTCAATGCCGTGATACAGCGCATTTTCCACCAGCGGCTGCAAAATCAGTTTGGGAATGAGACAAGCAGCCACATCCTCATCGATATCGTACTCAACCCGCAGCCGACCACCATACCGCACCTGCTGGATGCGCACATAGCTCGCAAGAAATGCAATCTCGTCTTCCAGAGGAATGAGACGGTCGATTTTGTCAATGGTATACCGCAGTAATTTGCCCAGCGCGGTTACCATATCGGATACATCCGCATGCTTCTGCTGAACGGCCATCATATTGATGGATTCGAGTGTATTGTAAATAAAATGCGGATTGATTTGACTTTGCAGCGCGGACAGTTCCGCCTCCTTCTCACGAATGCCCAATATAAACACTTCGTTAAAGAGGCGGTTGATTTCATCCATCATTTTATTGAAGCCGCGGCCTAATTGGCCGAATTCATCATTGCTGATCGGCGTGATGCGCTTGTTGAAGTCGCCCTGCTCAGCCCGTACCATATTTTGCTTTAAGACGATGAGCGGGCGAGTAATGCGGTAAGACAAAAATACAGCCAATAACGTCACAACAGCGACACATAAGACAGCAAGCCACAATGTGAAGGTCATAATTTCGCGTGATTCTTTCTGAATGACGGAAATTGGCGTCAGACTGATGACGGATAAGCCCGAATAGCCGGAATGATGCTGCACGTATAAATAGGAGGCATTGCCCAGCATCACCTTCTCATTGTTCTCGTATTTCATAAGTTCACTATGACTTAGCAATTCCTCGTAGGTCGCCCCGCCTTCTTCCGGCGTTCGCTCAAACAGCAGGCGCTGCTGTTGATCTACGATCATCAGGCTTGCTTCCTGCTCAACGTTCAGGTTGGACATCATTTGGCGAAATGCATCCATCTTTACATCAATAATGATGTAGCCGAGCCGAGAAAGCGTATGGGGTTCACGCAGCACTCTTGCAACCGAAATGTAGGACTCGATTATTCTGCCGCTAAAATAGGAGGGTTCGTGAGGGGGGATCAGCTTCCAATCCCCGTCCGATTGCTCAAGCTCCTTGAACCAGTCATCCTGCCTGCTGTCCCATACCGATTCGATCGTCATCGGGTCCTCACTGGTGAACAGAATACCGCTATTGCTAATGAGATGAATGCCGCGAATTTCGGGCCTGTTGTACGTATGGCCTGATGTATAGAGCTTCATTTTCAAATAGTCGTCAGATAATGCCCATGCCCCCGAGCCCATCGGACCGTTATACTTGCCTAAAATCGTCAGAACCATCTGGTCATAAAGCGGCATAAGCGACAGCCTCTCCAAATCTTTCAACAGCCGGTCCAGATTCGTATTGATTTGCCGAACGATATCGATCGTAAACCGCTCCGTCTTTTGATCCATTGTCGTCGAGAAATGCCGATACGTAACAATCCCCTGCAAGCTTAACGGAAGCAGGATCAGGACAATAAACAGGAGCAGCAGCTTTTTTCGCAAAATGAATTCCCCCTACCAAATTTTGAAAAAATGCCCTGCAAACAACTTTGGTGTCTATCTTATAATGATCGACAGAAACAATGGTATCCCGTAATGTTTGGAAAAGGTTCTGAATGTTTGGACATCTGTCTATCCTTAACAAGCATAAGAGGCTGCCCCCGGCAGCTAGATGCTACTCCGGGAACAGCCGCGGCTTTTTGCTTGGTCAATGAAAGCAACCTGCTTGCCTCCAATCTAAACAAGGCGGAAGCAGGATTAGTATACCATTAGGCGTCTCTGTTGAGAATATGCTCTATTGACCGACTCAAGCAATCTTACTATTATCTAAGTTTTCCGGAAGGTAGAGGCGCAGCCAGATCGTCGTCTTCAATTAGGACTTTTCTTATTTCCATAATAGAGTAAAATAGGTCGTAGTATACAATACGATTCGGAAGAGGGTGAAGGATAGATATGAAATATACACGTCCAAATTGGAACACATCCGTACTGATTACAATTGATACGCAAAATGATTTCACCTTGCCGAGCGCACCCGCTGAAATTCAAGGCACCTCTGAGGTACTGCCGAACATGAAGCGCGCTCTGGAAGCTTACCGCGCACAAGGTCTGCCAATTATCCATGTCATTCGTCTGTACAAGGAGGACGGGTCAAATGTTGACCTGTGCCGCAGAGAAACGATTGAAAAGGGGACAAAAATAGCTGTTCCTGACAGCAACGGCGCAGAATTGGTTCGTGAATTGCGCTCTGCCAGCTATGCTGCCCTTGATGCCAACCTGCTGTTGAGCGGCGGGTTTCAGTCTGTCGAAGAGCGTGAGTGGGTGATGTATAAACCACGCTGGGGGGCATTCTATCAAACCGAACTGCAGGCGTTTTTGCAGGAGCGCGGCATCGATACTATTGTATTTACAGGGTGCAACTTTCCAAACTGCCCCAGAACATCAATGTATGAAGCAAGTGAACGCGACTTCCGGGTTGTCATGGTAGCCGATACCATGTCGCAAGTTTACGAGAAAGGCATACAGGAAATGAGCAACATTGGTGTACATGTCTGCGGTCTGAATGAGGTGCTGGACGCACTTGGCCGCGTGTAGCGGAGGGGCGCTGGATGGAAAGATTCAGTCCACTTGATTTGACTGGCGTGTTGGCGGTGGAAGTCAGGTAAGTCGCTGCGACTGGCATGTTGGCGGTGGAAGTCAGGTAAGTCGCTTGCGACTGGCATGTTGGCGGTGGAAGTCAGGTAAGTCGCTTGCGACTGGCATGTTGGCGGACACACAGAGCGTGTCGATTCATTATGAAACGTTTTAATCTTGGCGTTTTTGGTCCTCTATCGAAGTTGAACGATTGAATACCGAAAGGGGATAGGGAAGGGAACAAATTTTGTATTTTATCGCTTGCAACGCACAGCGCGGTGGAGTGATACGTGTTGGCAGCCAACCACAACAATTAAACAGCCGCGAAAAAAGTGAAATTGTTGTATAAACTACAATATTTTAGCTAAAAAAGTCAATTATATTAAGAATTATTGCATTTTTTACAACATTTTCACGAAAATCGGCCCATACGTCTGGAAATGTTGTACAAAATACAACAATTTATCCCCTATGACACTTCTTTCGTTCAACTTATAGAAGACTCTCAGACGTTTTATTTCTCAAAAATAAACTTAAAAAAACCATAAAAAAAAGGCGGGCATCTCCTCCCGCCTCGATTCAAACAAGGGCTTATATTCAACTCTCGCTGTCTATGCTATTAATTGGAGCATTCGGCGTATTTTATCGATGCAGCATATAGAAAGTAACTTAGCCCCATCTCCCTGCTCTCCAAAATTCCTCTATGAAAATCATCATCCATAAAGAATTTGGCACTATCAACGAACGATGACGCATCCGTCGGCGTAATGCTATCATTAATGTAGGCGATATGACTCTTGAGCAACTCCTGCACCTTGTTATCATCCGCTGGCGATTTCTGACGATATAGTACGGCTAATTGACTCATAAACCGCTCCGGTTCATCCGCCAAAGCATTCAACTCATCCACATTAATATTGTCTGTGTCCATTTCATACTGATAATTGTTCAAAAGGTACTCCTTTTGCTCAGCGAGCGATTGCTGCCATTGTTCTTTGTTTAATCCATTAAACATCTTCAATTCCTCCATTTCATGTCCGATTTGCTGCGATTTAATTGAGTCGGCAATTGTTTGCAGCAGCTGCTCGGTCCGTTTTTGTTTGTTTATTAACAATTCCTGTTGTTTGGTCAAAACGTCAATACGACTTGTTTCATCTGTCAATGCCTGCTGAATTTCCTGCAAACTAAAATCCAGTTCACGATAAAACAAAATTTGCTGCAGCCGCTTCAACTCATCAATGCCATATAACCGATAGCCCACCGCAGTCACTTCATGTGGCACAAGCAGTCCAATCTTATGGTAATGATGCAACGCCTTAATGGTTACCCCTGTCAATGCCGCCACCTCTTTTACCGTGTAACGCATCATTCATCACCTCCCTTGGCACTTACACTAAACGATCCCCTAAGGTCAGAGTCAAGTGTTCGCTGAATTTTTTTCGCGACTTCCTTCCCTGCTTGCATTGTAGGTTAAAAAAGAAAAACACGCCATCTCTGGCGTGTCAGGCGTTAGCGTTGTGCTTACTTGTACCGCTTGTTTGTTTGGCATGCTTGTACCGCTTGCTTGTTCGGTTTACTTGTACCGCCTTGTTTGTTTAGCTTGTTCGGTTTACTTGTACAGCCTTGCTTGTTTAGCTTGTTTAGCTTGTTTAGCTTGTTCGGCTTACTGGTAGCGCTTTGATCGTTTAGCTTGCATTGCTTGGCTTGCTTGGCTTGCTTGTTCCGGTACGCGTGCTCCAAGTCTATTTAACAAGCGCTTTAGGAGATAAGTTCGCTAATATCTCGGACACGGTTTCTTCTGCCGATAATTCAGACGAATCCAGCCACAAGCCGATCTCAGGTGTCTCCTCCCGCAGTACTTTGTCCAGGGCAGTCACCGTCCAAGCACCGTATCCTGTCTTCGCGCGTCCAGCTTCTCTCAGTGCGACGACTGACGTATTTGGACAAAGGACCACAACATAGAAAGGTTTGCTTTGGATGAAAGACACAAAGTTGTTCAACATCTTCCCGATGACTACGTCTTGAACGATTACGGTAAACCCGGCTTGAACATACGTATCTGCAGCCTGAGCGGTCAGTTGATATCGGAGCCGCAACTGCTCAAGCATTTCACTATCGCCATCCGGTTGAATTTCTTTGCGGTCATTTACGATCATTCTCCGGAAAGCATCTCCCCGTAGATGAACCGATTTATCGAATCGTTCTGCCAGCAATTGAGCGACAGTCGACTTCCCGCTTGCCATAATTCCCGTAATTAAAATAATACCAGGCTGCCCTTTCATCATCTCCATCCTCCTCCATGCAGTACATCGTGTAATTTCTGCTACTGCACTGCGCACATTGTTGATGGTGGAATCGACTCACTATTTGAACCAGGCTTTCGCTTCGGGACTGTTCAATCTCCAAATGATAATAATCGGCAAAATAATACCAAATACAAACCCGATGCTGTTCCAAACAACGAATTCCACAATTCGCAGCACGACCAAAATGCCGCAAAGTATAATAGCGGCTCTTCGCCGAGAGTTGTCCGGAAGGTTCAAACGCGCTGCCACCACAACTGCCGCAGCACCAAACAGTATCATGGCAATACATAGCCCTTTTTTAATCAGACCTGCACTGCCAAACGAATAGATGCCATTGATCATATTCAACACTGCCGCAAAATAAATCAAAATTTGAATAAATTGAATCAATGGCGGCTTTTTCAAATAGGTTTCCTGATGAGTTGGCATTGGATAAGGGACACTCCTTTTCTTTCATTCGCATCCACTATAGTGTCCCCATCCAAAAGGAAAATAATTCCGACTCATCTGACCTGAAATCCTCTGCTATATCGATCTAGCCTTCTTATTTACTTGCATTGTTAACATCCATTATGTCTAAAAACGGTATCTTGTGGAGTTGCCCACCGCGGTCCAATACATGAACTAATCTTGTACGCGAATCCATGTTTTGAATAAACCCAGCAACCGTTTCCTCACCCCAAATACTCAACAATAACTCTGTTTTTTCTTCTTTCGCTTCGACCAGGCGTTCCCCCATCTCTTCCAGTTGGAATTCATCGCGTGTCGGACGCTTAGTCTTGTACTTCTTTGTTTTCGGTACTGCTGCCATTTTTGACAACCTCCCCAAGGAATGTCTATTCTCATTCTCATTATAACGAATATTAGTTCTTAATTATATGCGAATGTGAAAATTGATCAACCATGACAGTGAGATTGATGACGAGCTGTAATAGGCGTAGAAGGATTGCCTTACCGCAGCTTCAGCGTTTTCTATTAATAAATTGAATGATTCAATGTATTCCTTTACTTATCTCGGATAACTCCTCAAAGATCGAATTATACCCTTCATTGAGTGAAATCATGTGGGTCTGCAAGTATACATTCGGCAAACTCGCAATTCGAATCGGATACAACTTCTTCGCGTTTACTTCCGTCTCCACATACAGCGTTGGAAGAAAGCATATTCCCGCTCCATCCAAAACAAGTTTCTTGGCTGTCTCCATATTATCGACTTGATATTCCAGCCGCGGCGGCGAGTCCAAACTCTCGAACATCCGATGAATTCGCATCCAGTCAAGGGAACCGCATTCAAAGAACACAAGGGATTGCTTGCCGAGTTCTTCCAGTGGAATGTCCTCACGGCCGACGAAAGGATGTCCTTCATAACCGAATAGCCGTATAGGGTCCTCATGAATTTTGACGGAGTGAATGTTCGGGTGTGTTATCCGGCGTACAAAGCCGAAATCGATCTCTTTATTCAGCAGTTTCTTGAGTATTTCTTCTGTCGAAGCTGTAATGACACGAAATTGAAGTTCGGGATAACGCCTGCGAACCTCCATGATCACTTTCGGAATCATATAGTTCGAAGCGGATAGCGTGCAGCCAATTCGAATTTCATTGGGGAGAGCCTTCTTCTCTTGCAGTTTCAACTTGGCCTTCTGATAGGTTTGCAGCAAATGCTGGGCGTAAGGCAGGAAATGCTTGCCCTTATCCGTAATTACGATTTTCTTGCCATTACGAATAAACAGCTGACAGTCTAGTTCTCGTTCGAGCGATTGAATGCGTGAAGTCACAGAAGGCTGTGTCACATATAATGCCTCTGCCGCTTTGTTGAAATTCCCATAATGAATGACATAAACAAAAGCCTCAATATTCTCTATATTCATGTCCACTTCTCTCCGCTCATCTATGATTAGGGCATACTCAATAAAGAATGTCTATTGAATTTTATAACATAGTATACCCACTTGTTTAGTGGGTGTCAATTAAATGAACTATACTCCTGAAGAGAAACATTCAAGAGCCCGGCAGCACAAAATATGAAAAGCCCAATCTCCGTACGGATGCCTGTCATAGAATAAAAATGAAAATGAGAGGAGGCAGAGTATCTATGGAGGAAATGTATCATTTATGCATGAGACATTTGAATCACAGAGTTCGCATTCACAACTGCTATGGGCAATGCTTTGAAGGCGTTGTCGTAAACGTGGACCGAAACAATGTGTATTTACAAACACCGGGCGGGGTCCGCACATTGGGCAAAGCTCATACATCAGCATGGTTCGGGCCGTCCAATGATATTTTAACTTTATCGCTGTTCACCCTGCTTGCCATCGCCTTAATCTAATAGAAAGAGGGGCCACTCGGCCCCTTTTCGGCCTTATTCAAAAACGAAGCTTAAATCCCCCTCAATCGCAATTTGGGTTATAAAATTAATTACCAATAATATCTTGACCCGAGTTCACTTCTATGTTAAGTTTTAACTAACTTGTATTGCAAAGTAGTTGCAATACACTTTTTTTACACAACTATATTGTATAACAAGTTAGTCGCCACAAAAGGAGGGGATGAATTGTCTTCTAGTCAAATACTAAAAGGAATCTTGGAGGGCTGTCTTTTATCAATTATTGCTAAAGGAGAGACCTACGGATATGAAATGATGGAAAAATTAAATGGCTATGGCTTTACAATGGTAAGCGAAGGCAGTATCTATCCTTTATTGCTTCGTATGAAAAAAGATGGGCTTGTCACGACGAGCCAAAAAGAACTGCCTTCAGGAGGTCCAAAACGGAAATACTATTCCTTAACCGTAAAAGGAAATGAGGAACTGGAAGAGTTTAAAGAGCGATGGAGTGATATTGCAAACAGTGTAAATAAATTATTGGGAGAGGAAGGTTAATTTTATGAAAATATCACGTGAAAGCAAACAGTTTTTAGAAAATTTAAGGCTTTATTTATTTTCAAGCGGTAAAAATGAAAAAGAGATTGAAGAGATTATTGGTGAATTGGAAGATCATTTATATGAGGCTGAACAGAATGGGAAGAACGTAGAAGATATCATTGGTAAAACGCCCAAAGCGTACATGGAACAAATAGCAAATGAAATGCCTATTGATATTAAGGGGTTGTTAAAATATATACCGATTGTAGTTACAGGTGCATTTTCTTATATTTTAATGAGAGATGCCATACGGGGAGAAATAGGATATTCATTAATTGAAATGATTGGTTCTCTGTTTATCTTTTTATTTTCTTTGTTGCTTGCATCGGTGTTATTTAAATATGTTGCAGGCAACAAAATCTCAAAAATCAAAGAGTGGTTCATGTTTGGGATTGTTGGTTCCACTCCAGTGGCTTTATTCATTGCACTAATCTTTCTAGATCAATATTATGACACACCAACTATTCAGTTTGGGGTTATAGGGAATTATATTGCCATTGCTTTTTCAATTTTAGTTTTCGTTGGTATAGCGATTTGGGCCAAAACGTGGATATCTATTATTTTCCCGATCATCTTATTCGTACCGGAATTTATCATTAATAAATCTAGCCTTCAGGAGAGCACGAAGTTAATTTTGAGCGGAATTATTGTTCCCGTTTGTTTTGGCATTTATGCTCTCACTGTGTTGAAGTTGGAGAAAAACAAAGATAAGAAGCTAACTGGACAATAACTTTTTTAAAATATTTTCATTAAAAGGCCATTAGGAGATGGCCTCTTAATCGCCTTTTAATGGTGAATAAAAACAATTTATCACAAGAAACAAAGCTTAAATGCCCCTACTCCAGCATCGTGGAAGGCGTAGCTGTACGGACGAAAATCATGGAGTTAAACGCCTTAGCCGGAACCAGCTTTAAGGTATACATTTTTTCTACTTTTTCATACTGTTTGCTAAAGGTTGCGCCGATCGCACTAACAGGCTGCGCTTGATTGAGATAGGCCATGAAGCCTTCCTCTTCGCTTGCCTTCGCGAAGTCCAGGGAACCAACTTCCATAGTTGTTGCGGCAAAGCGATTAACAAGACGGTCGCCGCTTTTATTCAGAACCTGAAACTCTTTGCGCTCTTCTGTACTGGCATCGACAGCCAGAAAAATGCTTTCGTAAAACTCACTTCCTATTGCATAATATTCGTCCCCGAATGTGTTGGACAGATGTTCACCCATACAGGCCTTCATGCCCGCAGTAGCAGATGTTTTTTCAATATGTCCGTTATGTCCGGTAATAAACAAATTTTCACGGCCATAATGTTTCTGCTCGTAGGCTTGGATCCATTCCACTTTTTCGGCCATATATTGATCTCGGGTATTAAGGTAATTGGCATTCGTCCCTTGCAGTGTAGCATTTTGCTTGATCGCTTCAGCAAACGCGAGTGACAATTCGTATTCTTTCTCCGAGCTTCTCGCCACATAAATGTCTTTACGCGCTTTTATTACATCGATCAGTTCGCTAACGCTGGCAAGTCCCGCTTGGATGACGGCTTTTGATTGATCATAGACACTTTCATCGTTCAGATCTTTCAGCTCACTCTCATAGCGAGATGCCAAGGCTTCATCTACCTCTCGCAAGTAGGAGAACAGCCCTTCTTTGTTATTGTCATAACGCTGCATATCAAAGCCGTAAAAATGAATTTTATCTTCTGCGCCCAGACGTTCATTGTAGGCACGCATCCAGGCGAGCAGTTCTGCCATTTCTTCGGTTTTGTAAATCGCAAACCCGATTTCTTTGGCTGCCTCTTGTGCCGTTCCGGCTCCGCCATGAATATATTCATTCACCTTCTGACCTCCGCCAAAATCCCCTTCAATCGCAAAGACGCGATAAGCTTGTTCTTCCACAAGACGCTGAAACAGTTCTTGCTTTAATTGGGTAAATTGCTTATTGCCATGTGTCGCTTCCCCAAACCCGATTATCTTTTTTACAGGGAGTTCCATATTAGCAACAGAAACGATGTGAGCTTCCAAAGACAGCTGCTGATTATTTTCTGTCGCCTCATTACCGCATCCGGCCAGCACAACTGCGATTATTAGCAAACCTATAACGATACGAAATTTTTGATTCATCCTCATCTTTCCTTTCTTAAGCAGATTTCTGTTCATGACGGTATATTTTAAACGACCAAACCGCATAGATGAAAGAAAATAGGATCGTGAAAAACATTAATAATGCAGGTCCCAACCGAAAAATAATAACAACAATCAATTCGAATAGAAAGCTTGACCTAAAGTCACTTCCGGTTTTCTCCCAGAGATTTGGCGTATAAAAAAATTCCTTCGGATTTATAATATTCGTGGCATCGAATGTCCCGAACATCCGACTCAGAATAACAAGGAAAAGCACTATGCAGGCCAGGTTAAAATAATAAACCGCCCTCTTGCGATACCGCAGCGCTGCAGACACCCGGTCTGAAAACAACGAATTATTTTCATCATCAACACCTGATTTCACAAAGTATTGCTCTCCAGATTTGTGGGTTCCAGCGAGCAGGTTCCAGCCCGCGTCTTCAAACAAAGCGATATAGTCCGAATAAGCAGCTTTGTTGGAAAATTTCCGATAATCTATGCGAATCACATCCGACTTAGGCTCACTCTTGGCAAAATGATAAAACAGGCCGCGTTTCTTCAGTTTAAACCCTCGCTCCTTCATCGCCATCAGCCAGTTTTCCTCTTCTGAGTAATTGAGAAATAGCTTCCATCTTATCATTGTTATTCCCCCTCGCTTGTGCCAATTGCTGTTTCCGTTATGAATACCATATGCTGCATTCTTTGCATGTCTTCCCTGAGGATGGATCGGCCAAGCGCGGTCGTTTGATAGACCTTTCGCCGTTTGTCGATACTTGCTACAGGTTCAATGAATTTTAATTTCAGCAGATTCTCAATCGCCCCATATAAAGTACCGGCAGCGAGCCTGACTTGCCCCTTGCTAAGCTCTTCGACTTGCTGAATAATGACGTAGCCATGCACAGGTTGTAGGAGTACCAAAAGAATATAGTACACCGTTTCTGTAAGTGGCAAATGTTTGCTTCGTTTCATGTGGGCCACCACCTTTAGTGTGAAGTTGCTTTTATACAAACACTGTATACAGTTAAAGTGTATAGTTAAACTATACAGTTCAACTATATATTTATAATACACAGTTCAACTGTATAAGTAAATTGTTTTTTTGCAGGTACACATAATTTATTGTCTGTTGGATGATTAGGATAATTGCTCACCAGGCAGATCGAGCTTCTTTTCCAAAAAAAACAAAAAAATCCGAGCTAAACGGCGTCTGTTAAGACGCCATCTGCTAGGATTTTTTTCTGTTAAACGTCTTTTCCCGGATGTTATCGTAAATTCGACTGCGATATCAACTAATACAATGTTCTCCACAAATAAAAAGTAATATAAGACTCCCATCCGGACCATGGCTCGAATAAGGCACGCAGTTCGTGCGGAGTTGGCTTCTTGTCTAATACCAGCCATTGCTTTACCGCATTTTGCAGTCCGACATCCCCTACAGGGAGAGCCGTTGGATCGCCCAGGCATCTCATGCGCACGTATTGCGCTGTCCATGGGCCAATCCCCTTTATTGTCGTCAGCTCTTTATCTACAACGTCAGAATTGCTTAGCTTCACCAGACGGTCCCTGCTTAATTCCCCGCTAACCATGCGTGATGCTACTTCCAAAATCGTCCTGGCTTTATTCCTTGTGAGCTGGAGGCTGCATAGTTCATCCATCGATACATTGGCAAACCGCTCAGGCAAGGGAAAGGCGTTGTAGCATGCCCCCTCCCAATTCGCCGTATCTCCGTACTGCTCCACCAACCGCTGCTTCAGTTTATAGGCAAAAGCAAGATTCACCTGCTGGCCGATAACCGCCCAGCAAAGCACTTCGAACAAATCCGGAATACCGACGATCCGCAGTCCGAAAAAAGAGGCTGTCAGCGGACCCAGCAGCTTGTCTTCCCTGGAAAACTGAATGAAGGGCTCCAAATCCCGTTTTAAATCAAACCAGTCCTTGATGTAATCGGTACATACCGCACGCTCTTCCTCAGAAAAGGAACCGCCTTGCAGCAATTGCACCCTCATCCCTCCGCCTTCAGGACAAGTCACCCTAATTAATCGATTCGCATTTCCAAGGCGTACCAGACGATTTACGCCCTGGTCGTCCATTCTGTACAAACTTTCAGATTTAGAACGCGCCATATAATTCAGACATAGCTTGAAGTCAAATGGGTGCGGCAGCGGCAGCTCAAAACTGGAACCGCTCATGTCCGCTCGCCTCCATCTGGGTTACCCCTTCCAACGCGAGGATGTCTTTCTTCATTTGGAGTCCCCCTCTGAACCCGGTTAACGTACCGTTGGAACCAACCACGCGGTGACAAGGCAGAACAACAGGCAACGGATTCCGTCCAATCGCTGTGCCTACTGCACGGACTGCTGCCGGTTTTCCAATTGTGTCCGCCAACTGCTTGTACGTCCACGTCGCTCCATGAGGAATTTCGCTTAAAGCCATCCAGACACTTTGTTGAAACGGTGTTCCGCCTACATCCAGCGGGACGTTATCGAAGCTGACAGGAACTCCGGCAAAATACTGCTCCAACAGGTCGATGATGCCGAAATCAGCGAATAAGGCAGGATTTTCATCCAACTGAGCAGCATCGGCAATAGCTTGATCAAGCCCGGCGAGCGCTGCAACATGAGGAGGGTAGAGCAATTGACTAATCCCACGCTCAGTGGCAATAAGGGTCCACGGCTTGTTCAAGCCGATGACCGTGTGGCGGTACTTTTTAATTATCATCCATCGATTCTCCTTTTCCTTGACGATTTCGATAAGCGAGAGGAGAGATACCGACTCTTCGGCAAAACCAGGAAGTGAAATAGGAGGGGCTGCCGTATCCCACAGCCGCTCCAATCTCCGCGATCGTACCGCCGGATTGGGCTAAAAGCTGCTGCGCATGGGCTAATCGAACCCGCTCGGTTTTTTCCGCAGGCGAATAGCCTCTTACTTGTGTGTAAACCCGCTGCAGATGATAAGGACTTATTGCAAGCGAACGAGCCAACATGGGCAACGTCAGCTTTTCCTTATATTGCGTCGCAATCATCTCATCCACTTGCGCGGCCAATGCCGCATCCGGGCGAAGTCTTCCGTTCTCCTCAGGCTTGCATCGTTTGCAAGGCCGAAAGCCTGCGTGCAACGCATCCTCCAGCGTGCTGTAAAACGTCACATTCACTGCGTGAGGGGTTCTAGCCCGGCAAGTAGGGCGACATACGATCTTCGTTGTCTTCACCCCTGTATAATAGACACCATCATAAGTCGATTCCCGGTTGACGACCGAGCTGTATACAAGGTCAAATAGTTTTTGATCCATATTTTCACCTCATACCCACAGTATAAGCCATCCTATATTTCAGTAGTAGTATGCCTGAATAGGATAGCAACATTTCGACAGCATGGATGGCGGGAAAACAATCATGTCATGGAATTCTTTATACAGCAAGAAGCCCCGCGTCCATTCAAGCGAGGCTTCTTGCTGCTTTAGCGTCTAAATCATTTTCACCAAGCTATAGTTTTTCTTGCCTTTGCGAATGATGATGAAACGACCGCCGATCGCTTGGGCACTTGACACTTCCAGCCCTACATCGCTCACACGTTCACCGTTCATCGAGATCGCGCCTTTCGTAATATCCTCGCGCGCCTGGCGCTTGGACGGCTCAATGCCTAGATCAACAAGCCAATCGACAATATTCTTCGACTCCTGTGTCGCTTCAAACGTCGGCATCTCTTTAAAGCCCTGTTCAATTTCATCGGCAGTCAACGATTTAATATCACCGCTGAACAGCGCCGCGGTAATACGCTTGGCTTGCTCCAGCAATTCCTCGCTGTGTACGAATCGCGTCATTTCCTCTGCCAGCGTTTTTTGCGCTTCACGTTTATGCGGCTCCGTCTGCACCTTCTCCGCCAACTCGTCAATTTGCGCTTTCGAAAGGAACGTAAAGTATTTCAAATATTTCACGACATCGCGGTCGTCGGTATTCGCCCAGAACTGGTAAAACTCGAAGGGTGTCGTTTTGTTCGGATCGAGCCAGATTGCCCCTCCAGCTGATTTCCCGAATTTCGTGCCATCGGCTTTCAGCATGAGCGGGATCGTAAGACCGAATGCTTTGGCATCGGCGCCTTCTTTCTTCCGGATCAGATCCAGGCCGCTCGTAATGTTGCCCCATTGGTCGGAGCCGCCGATTTGCAATTGGACATCTTCATGCTGATACAGATGCAGGTAGTCAAGCGACTGCAAAATTTGATACGAAAATTCCGTAAAGGAGATGCCGCTGTCGAGCCTGCTCGCGACAACATCCTTGGCAAGCATCGTATTGATGCTGAAGTTTTTCCCGTAATCGCGCAAAAATTCAATGACATTGATTTTATGTGTCCAGTCATAGTTGTTAACCATTCGAATCTGATTGTCGCCCTCGGTCACGAACAGCTTTTTCAACTGTGCAGTAAGCGCATCAACGTTAGACTGGATTTCCTCCAGCGTCTGCAGCGAACGCTCGGATTGCCGGCCGCTCGGATCGCCGATTGTACCGGTTGCCCCGCCGATCAGAATAACAGGACGATGTCCCGCAAGCTGGAATCGCTTCAGCACCATAAAGGGGATCAAATGACCGATATGCATGCTGTCCCCTGTCGGATCTACGCCGCAGTACAGCGAGACCGCCTTGTCATTCGCCAGTTCCCGGAGACCGTCAGCATCCGTTTGTTGATTAATGGCGTCGCGCCATTCAAGTTCATCAATAATATTCATTTTATCCCACTCCTTCGATGTTCATAGACATCCTTATAACGAATGACTATTGCGCAATAAAAAAACAAAAATCGCCCCTTGTCTATTGTAGACATAGGGACGATTGATTAACCGTGTTACCACCCAGATTGCACCAATGGACCCCGCTTTACGCGCGCCATTCGTGCCACTCCCGGCGAGTTATCGTTCGCCATTCCGCTCGGCATTACCCGAGATACTCCAGAGTGTAATTCGCTCGCTTAATGTGTACCGGGTTCCATCACCCCCCGGCTTTCTGTCACAGGGATTAAGCAGCTACTGGGCTCTTTCAACGTATATCGTATATAAGTTAAAGACAGTATATGTGAAACAAGATAGTCATGTCAACCACTTTCGTTCTATGCTGGGCAGTGAAGTCACAGCAGTAATTCATCAGGGAAGTGACAAGAACTGGAGAGGTCGATACTGTGACGGGTCTTTGAATTGACCGATGCCGGAGCCCCATTCGATATAGCCCTTGCGCCCGTCGCCGTCATTATCGTTCCCAAGCAGCGAGAAACTGATCAACTCATCCCCTGGACCAACCGTCTCAATTTCCTCCCAAGGCATCGCCAGCTTGTAAAGGGTTCGGTGCTGCAGTTCATCTCGTTCGATGAGCAGATCCACTCCGTTCACCAGGCCCTCTGGAAATTCCTGCGGGCCATTGAATCGATACACCTGCGGGCCCGCAGCTGTCTGCGATATTGCATATTCAGACCATTCCAGCGCCTCACCTGGCAAGCCGGGTGCGAGCGCGAACTGGATGCTGTCATTATTCCAGATCCGACTGCCTGTCGCCGGATAAGCGAAAACGTCATCGATCAACTGGGCCGTGAGGTAGAAATAATCTTCATCCCAATTGACCCAGATGCTGCCGCTCAAGTCGCTGCTGCCACCATATTGTTGATTCTGCAGCATCCGAACGAAACCATCCGCAGCCAAATCAATCGCAGGCAATCCGCTTAAGTCGCCAAGCTGATTATCCTGTACGATTGTTTTCTTGATCGACGGATTAAATCCGGTTATTCCTTCGTAAGCATAGCTGCCATAGTTCACCATATTGATTGCCAATTGCACAGGGTAACTTTTGTAATACTGTACAGCATCAAGCTCAATCGGAATAACACCCACCCCGGATACCGGGACGGTAACCGGCTGGCCCGTAAGACCGGATTGACTCCCAACTGTCCAGGCCACGCTACTCACCGTCAACGCATGCTGCAGCGAATGATTGGTCACCTCCACTCGCAGCTGCTGCTCACCATTATCTACATCCACAATATCCGGGACGACCCTGACGGAAAATGGGGAAGTATTGGCAATCTCCTTATATAACTTGCCAAAAATAACCCCACCTCCTGTTCCGCTTCCCGCGGCGCTCACCAACGCTTCCACGCGCTGTGCGGGCTGGTTGTTATTCGGCATCAGCACCGTCTCGTAAGCCATTGACGAAGGAGCAGCTTGCACCGCCACTTGCTGATCTGCCAGCTCGAAAGTCGCCGTCAGTGCAGCAGTGGTAGTGTTATCCACCACCAGGTCTACCACAATATCCTCGCCAGTAATTGCTGTATCCTCCCCGCTCAGGTATACCAGCGGCTGCTCTGCAATCGCCGTGACAACACCTGTCACATATACCGGCTCTTCCGATACGGTGAGCACAACCTGACCATTGTAAGGGGTCAGCACCGTGGAATTGCCCATATAATCGGTTACCGTCACCGGACCGGCAGCAAGCAAGCTTAGATCAATGGACTCCTCCGACCACAGCACCCGAAGCTGCTCGCTCCCCTTGTTAAACACGTAGCTATACACAGATTCCGGTGCCGCATCCCTGCTGTCATATTGCGCCTGAGTCAGTTGATGCGCCAGTTCGGCGTAGGCCGCATAACCCGGCTTGGGGGTATACTTGCCAAGCGGATCATTCTCGTGACGAACAAGTCCAAAATTATGCTGCACATTGCTTTTGTTCAGCCCGTCATTCATGAGATCGTACAAAAACAGCTTCTCCACACCGGAGGCGAGTGCCGTCACATAGTAGCGAACCAGAAATTCGGCCTGCGTCCGTTCGCTGACCCCTTGAGCCGACAGATGGGTAGGCCATCCGAATTCGGTAATCCAGATCGGCTTCAATTCGCCATCGTTGTAGTCTCTGATCAGTTGCTGCAATGCCGCGATCTCCTCGGCCAGCTTCTCGGGCTGTTCATTGGTACGCCAGTAGTAGGGATGAACCGAGATGACATCCATGTAGTCGAGTCCGCCCAGTTCAAACACTTCTTCCATCCAGTCCAGCGGGATTTTCGCCGTAGACATTCCAACCACTTTGGTGGAGGGATGATTCGTTTTGATAACCTCATAGGTTTTTTTCAGCATTTCATAATAGTATTCCGGTTTCGAATCAGCCGGACCATTGCCGATATCGCCGAAATGTACATTATATTCGTTATAGACCTCCACCTGATCGAGCCTGCCGCTAAATTGACCGAGCAGCGCGCTGCCATAATTGGCATAGCCCTCACGTCCAGCCTCCGTATATACTGTACTGTCGTTATCATAGAATGGATTCGTATAATTCATAATAATGAGCGGTTTGATGCCCTCCAGCTGCGCCCGATTCATAAAGGTGTCGAAATGGGAAGAAAACGTGTATACACCCGGCGCTGTCTCTACCCTCCTCCAGGATATCTCATCACGAAATGAACCTGCTCCCGCTTTCTTGATGATTTCCATCAGCTCCGGTCTCCATCCCAGACTTGGGTCCTTGAAGTGGGTGCTGAAGGCAAAAGGAGAGTCGCCTGTCACACCGGTAACTTGGGGAATCCGAGCAAAGGGAATGCTAAGCTGCTCCACGAAGGCATTGGAAGCTGTTGCGGTAACATGCAGCATGAAATAACCGAAGGACTGCAGCGGCAGCTGAAGATTGAGAAACCCGGCCGGAACAGCTTCATCGCCTTCCATCACCAGCCCTCCGCGGTGATCTCTGACCTCCCAGGCAAGCGCATCCCCCACCGTTTGCAGGTTAAAGCTGACCGGGGTTCCCTCGACATATATATTGCCGAGTTCAGTCTGCGTCTGATTAAGCGGGAGCCGCTTCAATGCCACCTCGTCAAACCATACTGTGCCGCTCGCACCGGCATCAAGCCGGACATAAACTTTGATGCCGATTGTATCCGGATGGAACGGCTCGGTCATACGTATCGCGTAACGGGTCCAATCCTGCGTTCCACCTGTAGCAATAATTTTCAACTTGCCTTGATAATACCCAAGCGATGTGTTGCTGCTGCTCACCTGCAGCACACTGAGACTCGCGCCCGTTGGCGTTGATACGCCATCTGTCTTGATCCACGCGGACAACTCGAAGGCATCCGTTGGTTGAATGGCGATCGTTCCAGTTGCCATGTACCTTCGTTCCAACGGATCGCCGCTCGTTCGTACCGAGGCAGATCCTTCATAATAATTCGTTGTATCGATCGTATAACCCGCTGTTTTCTCCGGCCATAACCCGCCTTCGAAGCCAGGATTGGCAATCAGATTGTTCGCAGTCGAGCCATGCACAGCAGGCATCGGGAGCTGCGCGCAGAGGAGCAATAGCATCAAACAGACTGCACCCACTCGTTTCATTTGGAAAACCCCTTGTCTCAAATTTGTCTTATCTATACATTATCGAACTTGGGCCCCGCTATTATTAATGTTTATGCAAATCACGATACACGCCAGGCGTGACCCCCTCATATTTCTTGAAGAGTCGAATAAAGGTGTTGATGCTGTGAAACCCCGTCATAGAGGCAACTTGCTTGGCAGGGACACCCGCTTCAGCGAGCAGGCGCTTGGCTGCGCCAATACGGTATCGACTGATGTAGTCCGACAGCGTATCCCCCGTCTGTTCTTTGAAATAGCGGGAGAGATAGGAAGGGCTGACCTGGAACTGGTCGGCAATCCCCTGAAGCGACAAGTTGGAATCGGCATAATGGTGTTGAATGAAGGCGATCACACCGTCTCTGAGCTGCTTGTTGTGGCTCTTCTTCAACGATTCCAAATGTCCGCATACCAGCTTGAGAAAGACAGCCATCTGTCCCCTCATTTCTGCAACGGTCTTACATGCCAGAATGCCTTGAATAACACGTTGATTGTCCGCATACAATTCCGGCTGCACAGACAGGGACTCAATTGACGCCTTCATCATCGTGCCAATAATATCGAAGATCAGGCAGCGGGCCATTTCGATGGATAGATTGCCGTCCATAATGCAGCGGTCGATCAGCGTATCGAGTACAACAGACGATCTTGACAGATCACCCGATTTGATCGCATGGATCAATTGCTGCTCTTGTTCGCTGGAATATGGATAGGAATCATCCTTGACGCGGATCTGCTCATACGTAATGATCGACTGTGTACCTAGCAGCATACGGTATTCCATCGCTTCCAGCGATTCTTGGTAGGCAGCGGCAATGCCCTTGTACGTCTGATGAATGCCGCTGATCGACAACGAAAACTGAATATAGAACCTGCGCTTGATGAATTGCTGTGCTTCGATAGCAATCCCCTGCAGCTTCTCTAGCAATGCGGCCTTGTTCTCGCCACCGCCAACTTCCATATTGACGATACAGGCCAGCATGCCATCTGCTTCCGCTACATATCCGCCAAATTGCCTGCCGACCATTTCCTCCATAATATTGCGAACGATCAGAATAACCAGCTTCAACTTTTTCTCGAAGTCGTTTTCACGTTCTTCAAACAACCCGCTGTAATCTTCCAGGTACAGCAGAATGACAGCGAAGTTATCGTGGTCGAACACGATGTGGTAGGCCTGGAGCGTATCTGCCAACGGAAAATTGTCCTCAATCCGTCCCTTCAACAGCCGCTGCAGAAAGTTTTCACGCAGCGTATGCTGCTGCTCCTCCATCTTCCGATAGATTTGATTGCGTTCATCCAATGTACTCGCTATCGTTTTTTCAATAAAATCATATTCGTTCTGCGCACTCTGGTAGGTGCGTTTTCCCTTGACAGACAGCAGATCGATCAACAGCTTGAGCGGTTGATAATTACGGCGGGACAGCAAAAGCGATGTTACAACTCCGATGAGGAGGGAGATTAGCACACTGATGATTGCCAGATTGCGGACATACTCCACTTTCTCCCGATATATTTTGGCAGGCAGCGTATAAACATACTTCCAATTCAGCAACTCGGAGGAGATATAAGCGATCTTCACCCGCTTCCCATCTACGGTATCATCAAGAATGCCCGAACTTGCCATCATCCGTTCAAGCGCTGCAGCTGTGTGACCGGATGGCAAGGCTTCCGTCGATATCAGCACCTGGCTAGAATCGTCAATGATCGAAACGATGCCGGCATCGTATAAATTCATCGCGTTCATCGCTTCCAGCAGTCTGCTTTCATTCAGTTCGACAATCAATGTCGCTACCGCATGATTAGGGTCCTCCAAGGGCAGCGACTGTGCGAACATGATCCGGTTCCGTACGCCATCAACGGCGGCAGCCGCCTGCAAGCTGATAAATCGGCCCCTGTAGCTCTCTTCCATCGTTTGTTTCCACAGCGGGTATCTTATGCCGGAAGGCTGCAGATGAATATCGTAGAATACGGCATTTTCATAGATCGCATCTTTGTTCAGCACAGATCCGCTCTTATGGTAATACACATAGAAACGCTCAATCATCGGATTCACGCTGCCGTAATCGCGGAAGTCCGCCAATGCCTTGACCATATTAAGACGCTGCTCTGTATCGGGGTCAGTACCGATATGATTCAAACTGTTCACCCTTGAATTCAGCGCAATGACCTGGCTAAGCTGCTGCACATATTGAATTTGATGATCCAGCTCCTGTCGCAGCTGCCCGATGAGCGCCAGATTGGCACGATTGGTTTCCTTCTCCATCACATGATTCGTCTGATAGTAGGCAATGGTCATCAGCACAATCGGAATAAGCAGCACGAGAAAGAACGAACGCATCCACCGATACAGCACACTATTGAATTTCCATCGACACATGATGCGCGCAAGTCCCATTCCATGCTCCCTCCCCGTCCTGCTCAGCTGCAACCCGCCCTACTCTTTGATTGAACCAATCATAACGCCCTTGACAAAATATTTTTGCAAAAAGGGATAGACGACGACAATCGGCAAAGTGGCGACGATAATCGTCGCGTATTTAATACTCTCGCTTACACTCTCGATATCCCCGGATGAGGCATCGCTCATCAAATACTCGGTACTGTTCTGAATCAGAATTTCACGCAGCACCAATTGGAGCGGGAACAAGCTGCGGTCCTGCAAATAGATCATCGCGGAGAACCACGAGTTCCAGTGCTGGACGCCATAGAACAGAACCATCACCGCAATGACCGGCATGGAGAGCGGAACAATGATTTTCGCCAAAATGTAGAAATCGTTGGCCCCGTCAATCTTCGCCGACTCTACCAGGCTCTCCGGGATGGAAGCAAACGACGTCCGCATAATAATCAGATTCATCGTCGAGACGGCTCCCGGGATGATTAGCGCCAGCAGGCTGTTGCCCAAATGCAGCCAATTGTTGACGAGCAGATAGGTGGGAATCAGACCGCCGGAGAAAAACATCGTAAATACAATGTACAGCATGACCGGCTTCGTCCAGGCGATTCGTTTGCGCGAGAGAACATAAGCTCCCATACACGTCAAGATCAGGTTAAGCATGGTTCCCCCAGCTACGATCAGAATGGTATTGAGATACCCATTCATAATATTAGGGTTTTGAAACACGAGCCGATAAGCGCTCGCGGTAATTCCCTCGGGCCATAACAGCAACCCGGTATGTGACAGCAGGAAAGTCGAATTGCTGAACGAGGCCGCCAGCACATAGTACAGCGGATAAAGTGTGATTAGGATCATAACAACCATAAACAGCCTATTGAAGCTGTCGAACAGGTAAGCTGACACGCTTTTATTAGATTTCATCAGCACTTGCATTCACCTTCCCATTACCACAAACTTGTTTCATTCACCTTGCGGCTGAACCAATTGGCGAGCAGGAGCAAGGAGAAATTGAAGACCGATTGAAACAGGCCGACCGCGGTAGCATAGCTGAATTCGAAAGTGGCTCCCAAACCTTTGCGGTATACAAAAGTGTTAATCACATCCGCCGTACTATACGTATTCGGGTTGTACAGCAATATGATTTTCTCAAAGCCGACATCCATCATACTGCCCACTTTCAGGATGAACAAAATAATAATAATCGGCATGATGCCAGGCAGCGTGATGTGCAGCATCTGCTTGAACCGGTTCGCCCCATCGATGCGGGAGGCCTCGTATTGCTCCGGGTTGATGCTTGTAATAGCAGCCAGGTAGATAATCGAGCCCCAGCCGACATGCTGCCATATATCCGAAGTGATATAGATCGAACGGAAAAATTCCGGATGCCCAAGCAGTGCCGTTCGCTCCATGCCAAGCCATACGAGCATATCTACGATCATGCCGTCCCGGGCGGCAAACTGGGTGATCATGCCACAGATGACGATCAGGGAGATGAAATGAGGCAAATAAGTGATCGTCTGCACGAGACGTTTGAAAAACCGTCCGGCGATCTCATTGATCAGCAATGCGAACACAATCGGAGCAGGGAAACCAAACAGCAGTTGATAGAAATTCAGCAGCAGTGTATTTTTGAGCAGCCGCCAGAAGTAATAGCTGGAGAAGAAGTCCTCGAAATGCTTGAAACCGATCCATGGGCTGTTCCATACACCCTCTGCGATCTGAAAGTTTTTGAAAGCAATCGTGGCGCCATACATCGGAAAGTAATGAAACAACGTATAAAATAGCAGAACAGGCACAATCATCAATATAAGATACTTATTAACCCGAAACTCCCGCGCAAGATGGGAACCAAGTTGCTTCATCCCCGGTGCCTCCTCCTTTCCTATTCGCTGCTGTATTGATGAGGGGGACGTTATTCCCCATATCTCGCTCAGGATTTCGCATTATACCGCTCCAGCGCTTCCTGGTTGATCTGAATCGCCCGTTCGATGTTCATTTTCTTAAGCTGCGCGGCAAATTTGTCAAAACCGCTGATGGGCTCCGCCCCTAATACAAACTTCAGAAACATCTCATCCACATACGTTTTGACCTCCGCCATAATGGTGGACAGTTCTGCAGCATCCTGAACGCTGACACGCGGCATCTGAACTTTCAACGCATTCTGTTCATAAGTGGAATACAGCTTCGCCGCTTCTGTCTGCTGCGGAAAACCGTAGTATTGCTCTGTGAACCTATCGTCTCCGACAAAGCCCGGCGATGGCTGGGACACCCGCAAATATTTGGACAGCGCTTCGCCTACAGACAGTTTATCCGGATTGTTCATGATCAGATCGGAATAACGGGGATAGCCGTTGTCGTCGCTATAGGTCACGCCCTCCACCCCAAACTGTTTCAACATGTTCCCTTCATCCGAATAAAAGTAGTCAAGCCATTGCGCCGACAACTCGGGATGTTTGTTGCCTGGAGTAATGGCAGCACTGCCGCTTCCCCGATATTCATAGGCCCGGTTCATAAAGAATGGCTGATCGCCTGCCGCAAACACTGGAAACTGTGCAGCCACCAGATCATAAGCGGGTTCCTTCTCCCGGCCTGCCGCCAAATATTTGCCCATTCCGCTGCCGATCGAGGCGACGAAAGCGCCAGTCTGTCCGTTGATGATTTTCGTATCCAGCGACTTAGCATCCTGCGTGGGAAAATCCGGGTCAAGCAGTCCGTCTGCATACCATTGGTGCAGCAGCGCCAGATAGTCCTTATAGGCTGGCTCAAGCGGTCCATATTTGACCGTTCCTTCATCCTGGTAGAATCCCGTCCCAATGCCGTACGCCCCGTTAAAGAACTCCCGCTCAAAGTTCCCGATCACCATGCTTAGCGGCGTGGCGGCACCTTTCCTGGTCTTGAACTGCTGGAGCACTTCTGTCCAATCCGATATCGTAACCGGAACGTCCAAATTCAGTTCATCGAGCCAATCCTTGCGCAGCATCAATCCGGCGCTGACAATATTCAGTTGACCTGCACCGATTGCGGGAAAGGCGTAGATTACGCCATCGTCAGTGGTCAACTGCTTCAAGATGTCAGGGTGCCTGTCAAGATAACGCTGTAAATTCGGAGCGTGCTCGCGAATAAGATCATTAAGCGGGATGATGACTTGATCCGCCAGCGCCTTCTCCGGCCCGCCAGGGTAGGTGGTGTAATTGTATTCAATCAGATCAGGCAGATTGCCCGAAGCGATCATCAGGTTGAATTGCTGGGCTTCCCCGCCTACCGCTGGATGGCGAAAGTCGATGCGCACATTGGAACGCTTCTCAAGCTCCTGGAACAGCAGCGTTTCACCCATGCTTTTCAAGCTGCGAGCGGCATCGGGATGCAGCGCTACATAATAAGACAACGTTACCGGCTCCATGTTGTTCTCTGTATTCTCATTACCGTCTTGCTTAACTGCCGTTGCCGGCGGCGTTTGTTCTGTCTTCTGAGCGCAACCCGCCAGAAGTGCGGTAATTAGCATCATACTTAATACGGCACATGATATTTTTCCAAACCCGCTTCTCGTATGCTTACATCTCATATGAACAATGCCTCCCTATTGTATATCGTGACCGTTCCTCCTGATGGCAGCGCCTAACTCCAGCGCTTCAGCCATAAATGCACTGCGCGGCGGATGATCGGGCTCATCGGATAACGCCAGCCATGCGCCTGGCATGATTTCAGCAGAATGGACAGCTCCCGCTCCTTCGTAAGCGCATTCAATTTTGCGGCAATGTCAGCCCTCAGCGAGCTGCAGCCCTCCCCAATGCGCAGCAAAGCCATAATGGAGAAAGAGTAATATTGAAAATCGAGTTCTTCACGATCATTAATAAACTCATCATTATGATAGCCATCCCCCCACTCCCCCCGACTGTCAGCCACTGCGACCAAGTCCGGTACCATCTCCTGGTCCTGCAGCTTGCCGAGCAGATAGATCGCTGCCAGGGCGCGGGCAATATTGTACTTGCGGCTTGTCTGGGGGACAAAAGCATCCCGTTCTCTTACGATGCTGCGCAGCACAGGCAATGCAAGCGGATCACCAAGCAGGCCAAGCGCGAGTGCGCTGTGCTTGCGCAGATGCTCCCGGCCGGCTTCGAGCATCCACAACCGCAGATCGGGACGAATGGCGTGATCAAGCCGTTTGGCTGACCAGATCGCTATGCCTGGCTTGGTGCTGTCCAAGCCGGCGCGGATCGTTTCGACATCGCTCATCCAGCCCACAACCCGATTGTGTTCGTCCTCCTTATGCTGCGTATCTTTCATGCCGACATCATTATCCTTACGGTAACAGCCGGTTGTCGTCAAGACAGCCAGCAGCTTATTATAATCAATGTCGCGTACGGCAATCCCGTCTTTCATCGCGATCGATACCGCCGCCGCCGCTGCTTCTCCGCATTTCTGCATATCCCGCTTCATGCGGATTGCGGTAGTGAAGTCATGATCCAGCGCGATGCACCGCCCAGCTGTCAGCAGACCGTCAAAGCCGCGCGGGATCAAGGCGCCGAGCGGAACCGGGATGGACAGATTCATCCCCCACAAACTCGCAACAACGCTCCAGTCCTGCAAGGTCTCACTCTCCAGCGCCATGTCTTTGCTATGGCTATCCAGATTTGAATAGGCGTAGAAAATCGGCTTGCTGGTGACCTTGCCGGACAAATAGGCAGGAAGCGTCACATTCTCCTCTCCCACAATGCATCGGCTCTCCCGGATGCCGAGCAGCGGTGCAGTCCGCAACAAACGCCTGCTATCCTCATAATTTTCCATCAGGTGTGTAGGGAGGGTCGATGAATCAATGATAGCAGCGCTCATCGCGCGGGCATCGGTAGCATCGACATAACCGGCATCGGTATAGTAATGCTTTACCCGCTTGCCCTCGACCAGCATGACAGCGTTGGAGTACGGCTGCATCATGCCATCGAGCTCTCTACCCATGCGGGTAGCGCAGCCTGCGGCCGCACACACTTCGGCATTCCCGGTGCAATCAATGATGAAGCGGGCTGCGGTTGAGTGCGTGCCTTCTGGTCCGGCCCAACGCAAGCCGAGCACCCGATTGCCATCCAGGTAAACACCGGTAACCGAAGATTCATAGGCTATCTTGCAGCCAGCCAATAGCGCTTCACGTTCCAATACCACTTTTTTCAGTTCACTGTTAATGCCGTTTGACTTCGTATATCCTTGCTTCTCCAAGGCGGCAACAGCCTCATCCAACTGTTCATAGAGCCCGCCCTTGGAGCCAAAATAATAATTTAATACCGCTCCCGATGTGCCGGTTCCACCCATAGCGTTCATCCGTTCGATGCCGAGCACGCGCAAACCGCTTCTGCCGGCAGTGATAGCAGCTATCGCACCAGCGGTTCCAAGCCCAACTATAATCACATCATAGTTTTCCGTGAAGTTGTACGATGGAAGCGGACGGCGGACAGCCTGCTTATTGATCAGTTGCGACAATTGCATGATGGCCTCTCTCCTCGCTGTAGACATAACCGGCATCCATCGCCTGAAGCGGGTTCGCATAAGCTCCCGAAGGCAGTGACACCCAGCCGGGGCGATAACATCGCGGACCAGCCTCCCGTTTGATATGCATCACATCAGCGACACTCGTCATCGTCCATTGCTGCAGCGATGCGGGCCGACAAGACCAGAAACGGTGCAGCTTACTTCTAGCTGCCGTCCAGTCATCATGAAGATCAATCGTTAGCTTCAGCAGCAATTCCCCTGGATAAAAGCCCTGTTCAAGACGAACGCCGCCAACCCCGTTCAGATCAGGAAGCTGATCAATTGCTTCATGCTGCTTCGTGTGATGAAGAAGAGCGTGGATGCTTTTGACCGCTGTCTCTTGTGGCGAATACGGTGTATATCTGCCCGACATTGTTGTATCCACAATTTGTCTCACTGTAAGTTCACGCAATCCGGAAACATCGCCCAACAGGACACGGAAGCCGACACCGTCTTCTTCTATTGATATGATTTCCGTCAGCAGGTGTATGTCCAATTCCTCCTCCTTGATGAGCTGGAACAACACCGGAGCCAGACCGGGGGGATTCGCCTGCCCATGAAGCAGCAGCTTTCTCCTTGCCAACTCCCCGGCATATCTTATGGAAATTGCTGTATGGGGCGGACTGCTCCAGTTTTCCCCGGAATGAAGGCTTTGAATAAATTCATGGCCGACACTAGTGCTCGGCTCCACTACCATCACATCTCGTCTGGCAGCGCATGCCAGGCCGATGCCTGCAAACGTGGCCCCGATCACCAGTATGGGCTGATGCGGATGAACTCCGCTCATTTTGAACTGCCCCCTCTCTCCTGCTTGGTTGTACTTTGCGATCGCACTTTCAGTGTATGGCAACAGCTATTCCCCGAACATCCCCATTTCGCATGGTGGAGCACCATTCCCGTCGCGATGCCATGCCCATTCCATGCTGTCAATGCTCAATTGATGACAATAGCCAGGTTAACCGCGCTGATGAAGGGGAGGAACAATTGGAATGCAAATAAAAAAGAGACCCAAGCAAGGCAAGTTTGGGAACGTTATGACATTCCCGGGCTTGTCCCTCTGGCTCTCTTTATGTTTGGTGCGAATTTTATTAAAGCAGCTTCATTTGCTGTTGCACTGATGCCTCAGGGCATCATGTGTCATAGTCAATAGACAGTGTCCAATTTTATCAAATAAAAAAAGTCCACAATTCATTAGTGGACTTGAACATGATACTCTGCACCTGTTCGCCAACAATAATTAGCGATTTCCCTAGCTGCCGGTCAATTGATGAACCGACCATACGACCCCCTTGTTATTGCCAATGTCCATAGAGGCAGTTAATCCTTCGGCGATATAATGCAATGCAAGGGAATCGCCCGCATTAAGCTCAACTTCTCCTTCCAAAGTAACGGTACCGCTGCTAATAATTGTGCGTAAAGTAAGGACGAGTGCAATATTTACATCTAATACAGGGATCGTCCCTGAAATGAGATCGGTTGCTATTGGCGATATACGCTGAACAGCAAAGTATGGATTGACGTCGGCGCCAAGAGAAATGCTACTGGCTTTAGTCGATTTGTAGTTTATCGTTGCTTTGATGGCATACTTTCCTGTCGCAGGCACCGTATATTCGCCTGATTGTGCGTCAAAACCTTCCCCCGGATAATATGGGGATGAAGTACTCCAATTCATCAATTGCGTTGACGATGAAACGGTTGTATTGCTGAGGAACGCGGAAAAGCCCTGCTTCGCATAATTGGGTTCACCGGGCTCACCCTGCGGGCCTGCTGGCCCAATTGGCCCTATCGGTCCCTGCGGACCTGTCGCTCCTGCTGGCCCTGCCGATCCCGCTGGCCCCGGATCACCCTGCGGACCTGTGGCACCTGCCGGTCCTGTCGATCCCGCTGGCCCCGGAACTCCAGTCGGCCCTTGATCGCCCTTCTCTCCCTTTGATCCCGAAGATCCACTCGATCCGCTTGTTCCTTGCTCACCCTTCTCTCCCTTTGGCCCTGAAGGTCCAGCCGGTCCTTGATCGCCTTTATCCCCTTTTGGCCCTGCTGGCCCTTGATCGCCTTTTTCTCCCTTTGCAGCAGGGAGATCCGTATTCGTTTGCTTCGGCATGACGATGCTGACCGTATTGTGCTTTTGTATCCAACGAATGTCTACTTCCAACGCATCTGCCAAGAAGCGAACAGGCAGCATGACATGATTACGGATGAGTTGACCAGGCACCTGCAATTCCACTTGCGAGGATTGGTCTCCGTTCCATACCGTAGCCACAGACTCTCCAACCTTAACGACTGCTTTCCTGTCGTTTTTACTAATGGTTGCAGTCTGTGTCCCCTGATCCCATTGCAAAGAAGCGTCTAACAACCCTGCGGTAAGCCGCAGTGGTATAAGCACCGTCTGATTGATCATCACAGGTTCGACCACGGTTGGAACTTTCTCTCCGTTCACTTCCAGTATAATGCCTGCCGCATGGCTAGTAGCGGAAATTCCCATTGTAACACATACAATGAGCAAAATAGTGAGCAGCCAATTCTTCATTCGCATGAGACATATCCTCCTTATTAATGTTAAAACTATTATAACAGCACAATAATAATATAAATGTAATCCAGAACACATTGTTGGCATCTTTTTAATTATCGGTTCTCTTAAACTTTTGAAGCACAGCGGAGTTTGTCCCCTAAGACAGTTGCCTCTTTTCTCAATCCATCATACCCATTGCCAGAAACGCTTAAATCGCCAACCGCTCGGCATTCTCCTTATCTCCATATCTCCATACAAGCGTCCTGACATAAACAAAGAGGCTATGCCATGCAGCGTCCCCTAAGCCGCATATACGTAGCGCTGCACCACCTCATCCATGCATCCCAACATGGAAAAACCGGCAAGAGCAGCATCGCTCTTACCGTGCAGTCATCCTAATATAAAATTTATAACGCCGACGTAATAACGCCATTCTCATCCCTAAAAAATTGAAGGGTCTGGTAGTTTCGGCCATCCCCCATCAATCATTCCCTCCGCCCAGGCGAACCCCTGACCTCATCACTTTTCAAGGCTTGCTATAAAAATTTGAACGAAAGAAGTGCTATCAGGGAGAAATCATTGTATTTTGCACAACTTTTCCACACGAAAAAGGAAATTCTCGTGAAATTGCTGTATATTATGCAGGCGTGTTGATTTACCAAAAAAAGGGGTGAGAAAGGTCGCCATTTCGGGTAATGGAAAGTACTACCAAACCAAACCGAAATGAGGCGACCTCATGAATAAGCATACCCCCTTTTTAGATATTTTGAAACAAGTACTTACGGAAGAAGAAGTAAAAGAGCTGACGGGACAGACGAATTATACGGACACGGGAAACAAACTCACGGTCTACGTCCTATTACAATATCTCGCGCAAGCCTGTTACCTGGGGTGGGAAAGTTTTCGGGCTTGTGCAAGACAGGCCCCCACGAATGGTCTCATTCCCGTGCATTATTCCGCGCTCTCCGGGAAAGCGGGTGACGTACCGTATGACGTATTCAAACGCGTTTTTAACCTGATCATTAAAAAATGTAACCGTGCAACCCGGCGTCATCTGAATCTTCCGAAAGATTTGCTGCTCATCGACTCCACCACGGTCACCGCTCCCACCTCGCAATTGCCGTGGGCACCCTACAAAAAATTTAGAGCGGGAATTAAGCTGCATGTTGCCCTGTCCCATGGCCAGCATTCCCCTGTTCAGGTTGAGGAAACGATTGCGAAGCGCCATGACGCGCCATTAGGAGAAGTATTGGCGGATCGGCGCTACATTTTGGTGCAGGACCGGGCCTATGGAAAAATCGCTAGACTGGATCACTATTTTGAGAGTAAAACAGTCCTTTGTGATTCGGCTGAAAGACAATTTGCACCTCGTCAAGCCGCGTAAACTCCAGCGGCAGGCTTGCGGAAAAACGAAGATTGTGCGCGACATCACCTGCTATATTGGGCAAAAAAAGTGGCAATCCACCAAGCGCCACCGCGTCGTTGAATTTGAAAATAATAAGGGAGAGATCATCCGGGTCGCGACCGACCTAAGAAAAGAGTCCCCTCATGAAATCGCTGAGATTTACAAAGCCCGCTGGCAAATCGAAGTCTTTTTCCGATGGATCAAACAGCATCTGAACGTGCCTCAATTATTTGGAACCACGGAAAATGCGGTCTACGGCCAGTTGTTCGTAGCGCTTACCGTGTATGTCCTTTTAAAGTGGTTATTTGATGCCGTCCATCCTAACGTTCCCCTGTTCATGCAGCTCACCTTTTGGGAGTTTATGGGACGTTGGCGCGTCTTTAGCCTGCCCGTGGAGTGGCAAGTCCAGTTCAGCCTACTTCGGAAAAAAACAGGTGATTTCTGCGAATTAACCGTCCCATAATCTGGATAATCAACACGCCTGTATTTTGTACAACTTTTCCACACACAGAAGGAAATTCTCGTGAAATTGCTGTATATTATGCAACAATTCTTAAGAAAAATGGACTTTTCAAGTAAAATCCTGCAGTTTATACAACAATTTCACTTTTGCCGCGGTGATCCTTATTGGTGTTGCGGTTTCTGGACCGGCGCCCGCGGGAGCAAAGAAACTTTGATGCTGCTCATTGCAGTGGCAGCGAAACCGTAAATTCTGTCCCTTCCCCAAGCTTGCTCCTTACGGCAATTGAACCGCGATGCATCTCGATTATTTTATGCGCTATAGAAAGTCCCAGACCGCTGCCGCCTACAGTGCGGGTTCGTGAGTCGTCCGCTTTATAAAATCGTTCAAAGATGCGCGGATGATCCTGTTCGGCGATTCCGACTCCCGTATCGGAAATGCGGACAACCGCCTGTTGTTCGCTGCGCATAAGCGAGATGCTTATTGTCCCTCCTTCCGGTGTAAACTTGATGCTGTTGTGAATCAGATTCAGCCAAACCTGACTCAGCAGATCCCCGTCCGCTATAATGACAACATCCTCGGCTTCCAAGTCCATTTCGATTTTCTTCGCTTCCCACTGCGGCTCACAGGCAAGAATAAGCGATACTAACTGTTTATCCAGACGATAGGAGGCAGGATGGAACGGATGTTGATCCGAATCCAACACCGCCAGCTTCAACAGATTGTCGCTCAACTTGGACAGCCGAACACATTCCGCCTCAATAATCGTTAAATACCGCTGCCGCTGTTCACGATCCAGATGCTCATTCTTCAGCGCCTTGGCGAACCCGCTAATCGATGTCAGCGGCGACCCGATTTCATGGGATACGTTTGAGATGAATTCCTGGCGCAGCTCCTCCATTGCTTTTAAATTCGCCGCCATGTCGTTGACGCTGTCTACGAGCTTTACGAACGGGTGCTGATGCCGATACCGCTGTTTTGTGTTACTCTCGCCAAATCCCGACTCAAGATTGACACTAAAGTCGCCTTTTGAAATGCGCCTGAATGCTTCAATTAACTCGGCAAGAAAGTGATGCTCTCTTCGCTCTATGAAATGCCCGACAATCGCAATCCCTATGCCGAAAATGATAAACCCGAGCAGGGCGTTAAGAAGAAAGCTGATCAAATCATGAGGTTCCCATGACGCTCGCGTATAGATCGTCTCCGTCATATAAAACGCCGCTGTCCAGCTTGCTAATAGCGCGGTCAAAACCATCATGATGTTCCCAGCGACATGAAAGAAACGCGGGCTCCCCTTCATTGCCGCACCTCCAGCCGATATCCGAGCCCTCGGATTGTGCTAATCCGGAAAGCATGCCGCTCTTCCGGAAACCGCTCCCGCAGACGCTTGACATGCACATCGACCGTTCTTTCATCTCCCTCATAGTCATAACCCCAGATCTGCTCAATCAACTGATCACGTGTAAATGTTTTGCCCGGGTAGCTGGCGAGCTTGAACAGCAGCTCGAATTCCTTAAGCGGCAGTGTAATCTCTTGCTGGCCCTCACGACACTCGAAAGTATCGCGTCGCAGTGTAAGATCACCGATTTGCACAATTTGCGAGGTCATAATCCGATATCGTTTCAATAAAGCTTTCACTCGTGCGACAAGCACCATGGGGTCGAACGGCTTTACGAGGTAATCATCTGTTCCAAGTGCGAAGCCTTTCACAATCTGAGACGTTTCGCCTTTGGCTGTGAGCATGAGCAAAGGCAGGTCGCTCTGCTTGCGCAGCTCGCGGCAAAGCTCCCACCCATCCATGCCCGGCATCATAATATCAAGGACGACCAGATCAACCTTTATATCGTCGAGAATCCGCAGCGCTTCCAGACCATTCGCCGCTTCAACGACCTCCAGCCCTTCCAGTCCCATAAAATGCACAATCAACTCCCTGATATGCGGATCATCATCGACAATTAATAAGCGAGTCATCCAGTCACCTCATTTGCATTATTTTATCCTTCCGTTTCCTTGAAAAACCGGCAAGCAAGCCTCCCCTCTATGTCCGTCTCATATAGGCCCGCACTGTGAGCGGAGCGAAGATTGCTACGATAACCGCCGCGCCAATGAGAGAGATCACTAAATCCCCGCCAATCGTGCCGTGGTTGGCAAGATCACGAACGGCTGTAACAAGATGCGAGACCGGGTTGATATTTGAGAACCACTGGAGCCACTTAGGCATCGTATCAACAGGAACGAAGGCGTTGGAGATGAAGGTGAGCGGGAATAGCACAATCATCGAGATTCCCTGTACGCTTGAAGCCGTACGTGCAATGACACCGAAAAATGCAAAAATCCAACTGATTGCCCATGCACATACAATGACCAGAATTGCAGCAAGCGCTACGTATGCCAGGCCTCCTTCAGGCCGATATCCCATAATAAATCCCATTGTAAAGGTGAGTACTGTTGCAATTGTATAACGGATTGTATCTGCCAGCAACGCCCCGGCAAGCGGCGCGATACGTGCGATCGGCAGCGACTTGAAACGGTCGAACACGCCCTTGTCCATGTCCTCCCGCAGCTGGACGCCCGTGACGATGGAGGTCGTAATGACCGTCTGCACTAGGATTCCGGGAATGATGACAGGCAAATAATTGGCTACATTTCCTGAGATGGCCCCGCCAAAAATATAGGCAAACATGAGGGTGAAAATAATGGGCTGGAGCGTAACGTCGAATAGCTGCTCGGGCGTGCGCCTAATCTTCAGCAGCCCCCGATACGCCATTGTGAGCGAGTTGCGAACCGTTTGGCCCAGGCTTGTATATTTCTTCAACTGACGATTGGCCCCCGAAATTGTTGAAGTTGAAGTGATCTTCATATGCTCGCCTCCTCTGTTTCGTTTGATTCTTCCATCGTTCCCGTCGTGTTCTCCTTTACGCATTGGCCGGTTATGTTCAAAAACACCTCATCGAGAGTTGGCTTCTGCACACTGATCTCGGCCAAATGAATACCTGTGTTGCGAAGCGCGATAAGCAGGTCCGTCACCCTGTCGGCATCCGCCAGCGGTGCCGTAATCTTGGCGGCTTCTGCCGTTACATTCGGCTCGATCCCCAGCACCTGCTCGACGATCCGACGGGTGCCCTCGATGTCCTGCGAATGTTGAACTTTCAATTGCAGCGACGAAGTACCGACTGATGACTTCAGCTCATCTACCGTACCTTCCGCCACGACATGGCCTTTATCGATAACCGCAATCCGATCAGCCAGTTGATCAGCCTCATCGAGATACTGCGTTGTTAATAGTACAGTGGACCCTGTCTTGACCAGCCGGCGGATCGTAACCCACATCTGCGCACGCGTGCGCGGGTCCAGCCCGGTCGTCGGTTCATCCAGAAAGATAAGCGGAGGCTGTGCAATAAGACTTGCCGCCAAATCCAGCCGGCGGCGCATGCCCCCGGAGAAATTTTTGAGCGGGCGCCTTGCAGCTTCTGTCAGTCCGAATTCCTCCAGCAAATCTGCAGCTTTGCGCCGTGCCTCAGCGCGTCCCAGCCCAAGCAGCCGGGAGAAGATGACCAGATTCTCCGTTGCACTGAGCGACTCGTCGACCGACGCATACTGGCCCGTCACCCCAATCAATTGACGCACAATATGCGGCTCTTTCACCACATCATGCCCGAAAATGCGAGCCGAACCGGCATCCAGTCTGAGCAGCGTTGCCAGCATTCGGATTGTCGTCGTCTTGCCCGCCCCATTGGGACCCAGCACACCGTAGATCGTCCCGGCGCGCACGTTCAAATCTACTCCATCTACTGCGCGATGATTGCCAAAGGTTTTGACGAGACCCCGCGCTTCTACTGCCCAGTCTCCCTGCTCGTTCCATCCTTCTCTACTCTGTCCTTCATTCATTGTGGTTCCTCCCTGTTACGTTTATATAAGGATGGTAACGCACGTTTATGAACTGGATATGAATAGTGAGGTCCGCCTTTCTTCCGCTCACCCCCACAAAATGATGATAGGGAGAATAACAAGGAAGTCCACAACATAACAAAACCGGCAAAAGCATTTTCGCTCTTGCCGGCGACAGCTGACTGATGACACGTGACAGCTTATCTATATTTGATTCGCTCACTGCATACTAACCGATAAATTGCTGCACCCACGTGCCATTATAGTACGCAATTCCGATTTCAGTGAAGCTGTTCTTCAAAATGTTGGCACGATGACCGGGACTGTTCATCCACTGATTCATGACTTCCGCCGGACTTCTCTGGCCTTTGGCAATGTTCTCCCCAGCCGAGCTGTAGCTGATGCCAAATGACTTCATCATATCAAACGGAGATCCGTAGGTTGGCGACTGATGATCAAAATAATTGTTGTTGTGCATATCCTCCGCTTTGGCCATCGCTACTTTGGAAAGCTGAGTGTTCATGGTGAGAGCATTCAAGCCTGCTTTCGTTCTTTCCTGATTGACTAAATTCAATACTTCCTGCTCAAATTGGGATGCATTAGCATTGCCATTAGCACTGCCATTGCTGGGCTGTTGCGGATTCACAGACGGATTCGCAGGCTGTTGCGGATTTACAGACGGGTTCACAGGCTGTTGCGGATTTACAGACGGGTTCACAGGCTGTTGAACTGGTGATTGGTTATCATTTAACCAGTCTAACCAATTCGGAGCTTCATTCGGCGCTTGCTGCATCCTGACGGATGATTTCCCGTCATCCTTTGTAGAAATCGATGAAGCTTGCGTCAAGTTTGAGCGGCTTTCGTCATGGCGGGCCGGAGCTTCAGCCTTGGATTGCAGAGGCGGCGCCTGCTTAGGTGCTACAGAGCCGCCCGAACAACCTGTCACAACCAGCACTAAGGCTGCTATTAAGATGTAGTGTTTAATGACAAACCCTCCTTGGATACAATGTAGTGTTCTTTATTTAAACAAAGTTTCTGCAAAGCGCCTTCAATTTATTCAGACCCAGAGCGAGGGGAATCGGGATAACAGGTACACCTTGTCTAAAACAGTGCTATATATGTTACAATGGTTATATAATCACAACCGGAGGATTATTAAGATGCAAAAATTAGGCAGAAACGATCCATGTCATTGCGGAAGTAACCTGAAATACAAAAAATGCTGTCTCGACAAAGATGAAGCGAACAAAATCGCGCGGATTACGACGCCAGCGAATCCCGAAGCAGCGCTCTATCACTTCATTGAAACTGAACTTTCATGGCCCAATGTATTTCATCAATTGATCGCGGAACATTTTACAAACCAGACCATTGGCTTCTATCCACACGATCAACTAGCAGCCATTCTCAAGATGTGGGAGCATTATGCGAACGCAGTTGTTCCCGTGTCCAAAAAACCGGGCGTTTTCCCTGCAGCCTTGGAGTATATTTTGTGCCAGAATTTCGGTCATCAGACAACCCAGCAGGAATTGGCAGCCAAATACAATATATCTGCAACAACCTTATCTCAACGTGCCAACCAAATTTTCGATTACATGGACGAACATCTCCCCTCGATCTCGGAAGATAACGGTTCGCCCGTTGCACCTCCGAATTCCCGGTTTGCTTTGGAACAGGAGATGGGCGCTATTTCCTCCTTGCTGGAGAATCAAAACTTCGCATCCATTGAAGAAGTAAACTCATTTATGCAGAAGCATTTAAACGAAAAACCAACTCCCTCTAAGCCAAAAAAAGGCATCTCCAAAGCGGAACAGGCTTCCGAGCTCATATATGATGCTTGGGATGAGCCGAACGTCAAAAGACGAATCAAGCTGGCACAGGATGCGCTCCTGCTTTATCCGGGCAGTGTTGATGCATACAATATTCTCGCGGAAAGTGCGGCCGCATCCCCCAAAGAAAGAGCCTATTACTACAAGCAAGGAATGCTCATTGGAGAACAGGAACTGGGGGAAGCCTTTTTCAAGGAGCATAAAGGTCATTTCTGGGGGTACTTTCCGACTCGGCCTTATATGAGAGCCAAGAAGGGATACGCCGAGACATGCGCCGATATGTTGAATATTCCCGAAGCAATCAGACATTACCGGGAATTGTTGGAATTGAATCCTGGCGACAATCAAGGCGTTCGCGAATTGCTCCTGTCCGCCTATATAGAGAGCAGCGCCTGGGAGGACGCCGAAGATTTAATTAAAAAATACGATGATGATTCAGCATATTTCAACTATAGCCGCATTTTGGCAGCGTTTGGGTTGTACGGCAATTCTCCAACCGAGCTTGCACCTTTTTTCAAGAGAGCCATTGCACAGAATCCACATGTCCCAGCATTTTTGCTCGGCAAGAAGCGACTCCCGCGCGAAATGCCGGAATATATCGGGTGGGGCGATGTTAATGAGGCCATTGCTTACGTGCTCTTGAATAATTATTTATGGCAAAGCAACCCTGGCTTGCTTCAGCTACTGGCGAGCAGAAAAAAACGTTGACAATGAGAGCCGACGATCACAATGATCTTCGGCTCTTGTTATTTATTATGGTCCTTTTTGCATCATTCAAATGACGTTATCTTGCTGTTATATTCAATTTTGCTTCCATCGAGATGTGATTGAGGTATATTAGTAGTACAACGTGTGGATAAGGAGCAGGGTAATGGGGAAAGCAATCAAGGGACAATTACGCGAGTTGGCGGATGTGGATTATCAAAAATTTACCGCAGCGCTGATTCCGAATATTACTAATGTGTTGGGCGTTCGGCTGCCCGAACTGCGCAAATTGGCCAAAAAAATTGCCCGAGAAGATTGGCGAGCTTACCTTCAACAGGCTGAGAGCACGTATTTTGAAGAAGTCATGCTGCAAGGCATGGTCATTGGCTATTTAAAAACAGATATTGAAGAAATTTTGCATCGGGTAGCTGATTTTGTACCCAAAATCGATAATTGGTCGGTATGCGACAGCTTTTGTATCGGGCTAAAAGTGACGAAAACGAATATGGAAACGGTATGGGGTTTCCTGCAGCCGTATCTACGCTCGAATGAAGAGTATGAAATCCGGTTTGGCGTCGTTATGCTGCTAGATTTTTATATTGAAGAGGAGTATATCACTGAGGTTTTACAGCTGTTAGACAGCATCAAACATGAAGGCTATTATGTCAAAATGGCGGTTGCGTGGGCCATATCGATCTGTTACGTGAAGTTTCCCGAGCAGACGATGACATACTTGAGAAACAATACGCTGGATGATTTTTCGTTCAACAAAGCGCTGCAAAAAATAACGGAATCCTACCGTGTAGATCAGGAAAGCAAGAAAATCATCCGCAGCATGAAACGAAAAAAACTCCCAATGCGCTGAACACTATTTCTTCCTCAATCGCCATTCTAAGCTGGATTGCTCATCTATCTTACAAAAGATGGAAATCCAGCTTCAAAAAGCGATTGCTTCGTTTTTCAATATTCCTTCTTCCCTACGGCTCAAAGCCTGGTTGGCTAATAAATAGCTGATCCTCAGAAAAATATTGTTTTAATCGGTCATAAACGATCCGGTAAGCAGAAGGGCTATACCATTCTTCCAATCCCAATTGCTTATATAAAGCTTCGATCCCCATCTTCCGGGTACGTTTCCCGCCGCTGCCGTCTCCCATAAAATAATCATCCACGCATACCCGGTCAACCAATGGCCTTAATAGCTCAGCCAACCGTGCGCTGCTCGGCAACAAAGGCGCAATGGCAGCCTGTGTTGGCACACCCGCCTCAGCTAATAATTGAAGCGTCTTTAATCGGGCAGCTATGGGTGGAGCTTGTGGCGAAAAGTGCTTTCTGATTTCCTCCAGATCCGTTTCGACCGTCATGCTGACTCGAACATGCTTGCCAAGGCGAAGCAGAAGATCAATATCTCGACGAACAAGCGGGCTTCGCGTCTGCACGAGCAAGAAATCGGGCGGGTCGCAAGCCATGACCTCCAATAAAGAACGAGTAATCTGTTCTTTGTTCTCGATGGGCTGATACGGGTCTGTGCTTGATGACATGAAAATCGTGACAGGTCCTTTGGTCTTGGCTTTTTGATACTCCTTCTGAAAAACCGCTGCCGCCTCTTTCTTGATATCAACCCACGTTCCCCACTCTGCCCCGCGGAAGATTGCGACCGGCATTTGTCGGACATAACAATAAGAACAACCGAACGAGCAGCCCGTATACGGATTAAGCGAATGACTATAGCCGGCAAGAAAACCTGTTCCCTTATTCAAAAGGGTTTTTGGATATTTGTAGAGTATCTTCATCCATTTACTCCTAGAAGTTTAGTCATTGCCTAGATAGGCAATGGCGTCGCTCGTACTCTTTTCAAATTGAGCCATCAACGTAAGATACGGACCTGGACCATAACTAATGCGTGAAACGCCTGCGCTAGCCAGGCGCCGAATAAACTCACTCGTTTCGAGGATCATAATATTAACAGGAAGCGAAGAACGATCGCAGAGCTCTCTTATGAGATCCAAATTGGCCAACCCAGGAACAAAGATGCCGGAAGCGCCGGCCGCTGCATAAGCTTTCGTACGATCCAGCACTTCCTCCAGCAAATCAGGCGTATGCTCGCTACAATCACGTTTGAAAAACACATCCGTCCGCGCATTAATAAACAACGGGTTTGAAGCTTGATCGGCTTCTTCACGGATAACACGAATACGTGCGCTTTGCTCATCAACCGAATAAAGCCGGTTGTCCGAATCGCCAACGATTTGATCCTCTACATTAATGCCAGCTACGCCGGTCTCAATCACCTGTTTTACGTGATGTCTTAATTCAGTTACGTCTGCTGCATAACCGCTCTCTATATCGAAGGTGACGGGGAGCGTGACCGCGCCCACAATTCGTTTCACATTTTCGACAGCCAATTCAAAGGGAATATGCTCGCCATCTGTATAGCCGTTAGCTCGGGAGACCGAATTGCTCCCCGTTGCCACAGCTTTGCCGCCTGCTTGTTGAATGATTTGGGCTGTACCCGCGTCCCATACATTATATAAAATCAACGGCTTCCCTTTTACGTGCAAGTCATGAAATATTGTCATTGCTTTATCCTCCTTAAATTAAGTAATGGTCTCTATTTCGCATCGTGAAATATAATGCATGATTAGTTGGAGATTAGCTCGTCCCCTACGAACAGTATAATCCCAAAACAAACTCTTGTACGCATTCTTGGATATAACAGCAAGATAACGAAACCTGTTATTGATATTATCCTTGACATGGGAAGCTTTGTCAGCTAAATTTATTTATAAGTTAATAAATGAATGAGGAGTCAGCTATGGTTAACCATGACATACGTAAAGAACAGATCATCGATAAAGCGATTGAATTGTTCTCCGAGAAGGGCTATTACAAGACAACAAGCGGCCAGGTCGCACAAGCGGTTGGGGTGACTCAACCCTATGTTTATTATTTTTTCAAAAACAAAGAAGAATTGTTCAAGGCGGTCATTGACAAAGCGGTTCAACGTCTCTATGAATCTTTTTCCACTTTTGCAGAAGCGCCTGCGGACCTTATCATTGACCAAATGGGAGAAGCGTTCGATGAGATCTTACAGAACAACCGCCAGGAGATTCTGCTGATCATGTTGTCCCAATCGATCTCCGAACCTGAGATCCGCCAGCATGTTAGAGAAAAATATCGTTTTATGCATGAAGAGATTACGAAGATCATCAGGCAATCTGGAATTGCTGACCCTGAGATCGAAGCCGCCCAATTCATTGGCATGGGACTGATGATAACAACTGCTGAAGTGCTCGATCTCCCGCAACTCCGCCTATTTAAAGAAGATTAAAAAACACAAGCGACAACTTCGCAACATGGCTGCACTATATGTGCCGCCATCTCTTTTGCAGCATTATTTATTTATATATAAATAAATACACTCGTAAAAAGGAGATTTATTATGATTAAAAGCACTTTTCATGACAAGTTATTATTTCTTTACAAATACTTTCGCTATCCCAAGCAGATTGGAAGCGTCACTCCCAGTTCGAAGTTCCTTGCCTTGGAGATGGCAACCGGAATCAACTGGCACCAAACCAGGTCGATCGCAGAGTTAGGGGCAGGAACCGGGACGGTAACGCAGTGGATCAGTGCCTTGAATATTACGCGTGCCGAAGTAATTTTATTTGAGAAAGACGGAGACTTGCGCTCGCATCTGCAATGTCAAAATCCGGACACGCCAATTTACCCCGATGCGCTTCAAATCCGGGATGCCTTGCGGAGAACGGGCATAGCACAGCTCGACGCCGTCATCAGCGGGCTCCCTTTCTACAATTTCGATCAAAACACGCGTGAACATCTGCTTGAAGAGATCAGCTCAGCGCTCAAGCCGGGCGGGCAATTCATTGCCTTCCAGTACTCATTGCAAATGAAAAAGACACTTCAGCAGCGGTTCACACTCGATAAAATTTCTTTTGTCCCGTGGAATTTCCCCCCTGCCTTCGTCTACTTCTGTCGCAACAAATAATAATATAGGCTTGTTAATCATTCAGAGAGCAGGTGTTTTGACTATGAAAAGCAATACCCTATTCGCAAAACTTGGCCGCATAGCTGCAAGACGGCGGGGCTGGTTCCTCATTGTAACTACGGCGTTCCTCCTCTTCGCAGGTGTATGGGGAACCGGAGCTTTTGGCTCGCTCACTGGCGGGGCGGGTTTCGAAGATCCGACCAGCGAGTCAGGAATCGCGGACGACATTTTGTCTGGTTCTCTTGGCCGCTACGCCGCCGATGTCGTCGTCATCTACGAACATGCCGACAAATATGTCGATGATCCCGATTTTGCCCATTCGGTTCAGAGCGCGCTCACCCGGATCAAGCCAGACGAGGTCACGCGGATCGAATCCTATTGGTCGACACAATCGCCGGATTTTGTATCCGCCGACCGTCATTCAACTTATGTCGCTATTCAGTTGCCTGGCAAGGACGATGTCACACGAGTTGCGGAATATAAGGCGATCCAGCACCGTCTCCAAGTGGAAGGCTTTCACGTGCGATTTGGCGGGATTACCGCGATGACTGAACAGGTCAACGCACAAACGGGGCGGGATATCGTCAGGGCCGAGATTTTGTCAATACCGGTGCTGATTGTTGTTATGGTGCTCATATTTCGTAGTGCAGTAGCCGCTTCTCTACCTCTTGCGATCGGCAGCGTGGTCGCCCTCGGTTCGTTTGTCGTGCTGCGAATATTGACCGGGTTTGTGGAAGTGTCGAGTTTCTCTATCAATGTATTGACAATTCTGGGTCTAGGCTTGGCAATTGATTACGCGTTATTTATTGTGAACCGGTTTCGCGAGGAGCTTGCCTCTGGCAAAACAGTTGACAATGCCGTAGAACATACGATGGCTACAGCCGGCCGTACTGTGGCATTCTCTGGTTTGACCGTGGCAGTGTCTTTGCTTGGCTTAATTCTGTTCCCCTCCAGATTTCTCAGTTCAATGGGATATGCCAGTGTATCTGTCGTTCTTTTTGCCGTAGTCAGCTCGATGACCGTGCTGCCTGCGCTGTTGAGTTATACCGGACACCGAATTAATTCCCTTCAAATCCCGCTTCCCCGTTTCCGCAAGGCAAACAAACCCGCTGCTGCGGACCGCGGCAGATGGTACCGGGTTGCCCAGGCCGTCATGCGCAGACCTTGGATGAGTACGGTCGTTCTCGTCACCGCTCTTGTTGTATCGGGGTTGCCGTTCTTGAACGTGCAATGGGGAAGACCTGGTGAATGGGTACTTCCCCAAGGGACGGACAGCAGGGTAGTCAGTCAGCAGTTGGCTTCCGATTACCCCAAAGACCCGACCAAATTCATAACGGCCGTCGTCCGCTTGCCGTCAGCAGCTGAACCTTCCGACTCCAGAATTGTAATAGATAACATCGTTCCCCGGATGGCTCATGTACATGGCATAGACAACGTGGCAGCTACCGGTGCCTACGATAATATGGTACGACTAAGCTTGCAGTATTCTGCTGATCCACTATCCAAGGATGCACAGGCGATGGTCCGTGAGCTGCGATCGCTTGACATGCCCGAGGGTTACGATGTCCTTTACACAGGCCGTCCAGCATCGTTTGTCGATATGTTGGACAGCATCAGTTCCCGAATGCCATGGATGGCTCTCGCTGTCGTTATTTCATCATTCGTCATCCTGTTCCTCGCCTTTGGTTCGGTGCTGCTCCCGCTCAAGTCCATTCTCATGAATTTGCTCTCCCTGGCAGCTTCATTCGGGGCGATCAAGCTGATTTTTCAGGATGGCTACTTGTCAAATCTCTTGAATTTCGTACCGGTCGGTTCGATAGACATTAATATGCCTGTCCTGATTCTGGCCATTACGTTCGGGTTGTCTATGGATTATGAAGTGTTCTTGTTATCCAGAGTGCGCGAAGAATGGGATCGCACCCGTGATCCGGTAGAATCAATGGCTGTCGGTTTGCAGCAAACGGGGAAGATCATCACAAGCGCGGCATTGCTGCTCGTTATCGTGGTAAGCGGATTTCTGGCCTCGGATATTACGTTCATGAAAATGATCGGCGTGGGACTCATCATCACCATCGTTATTGACGCGACCCTTGTACGCGCGCTCCTGGTTCCCGCCACCATGCGACTGTTAGGCCACGCAGCCTGGTGGGCACCGGCTCCGTTGGCGAAATGGTGGGACAGGCATGGCTTCAAAGAAAACTCTCCCAAGAGCATGTAACACAAAAAACGCGCACGTCTCCATAAGGAGAGTGCGCGTTTGCATATCGGAGATGGAAAAATGGCAGGTCATCCGTGCTTAGGCTTTCAGCGAATGTCCGCCTCCTCTCGCGCCAGACCTGCTTTACTAATATTAGCGCAACCATCTTATGGCCAACGATAGGCCGGCACATGCTGAAGCATTGCCTGAAACAAAATTGCCCACTGCTCTTCCGTTAGGGAAGCAACGGCTTGGTCGCGGTTCGCTCGCGCTTTCGCTAGCGTCTTTGTCAATTGAGGAGCTGTAAAAATCCCCCTGCAAGCTTCCTTGACCGACAGCTTTCGTTCCCGCAAAGCATACGCTGCAAAAACATAAAACCGTCTATGCTGCCCCGGCTGAAGCAAAGGCAATTTCCTGCGAATAAGGCTTACAATGGCACCATCGACCCGCGGGGGAGGAGCAAAATGTGTGCGGGGCACCACTTTTTTCAATTCCATTCGGAAGTTCATTCTCCACGTCAGCAGTCGCGGATCAATCGTACAGTCTGCCGTAAATCTTTGGGCAGCCCCTTTCTCCATAATCAGCGCCCCTCCCTGAAACCATTTTCCTTCATCGCCCAGCAGCTTCTCCAGCGTAGCCGTCGTAATGGAAAAGGGAATATTGGCCACAACCCAAAAAGAGCGCGAGGGCAAATTCAGATAGCGGAAGTCGGCTTCGACGATGGTCACTTGGGAAACTTTCTCCGTTTTTGTACGAAGCAGCTCCACGAACTGCCGATCATGCTCCACAGCAATCACCTTCCCGAATTGTTCAGCTAATGGAAAAGTCAAAGCGCCTTTGCCCGCCCCGATGTCAAGCACAAGATCCTCCGCTTTCAAGGGAACTGTACGGATCAATTCTGCAATTGTTTTAGGGTTGTGCAGCAAATGTTGTCCGGAAAAGTTGGGACCTGCCAGTGCTTTTCTTACCTTTCGATGGCGCTTGTTTTGTATATACATATTCTGATATCCTCCCGTTTTCGTTTTTTGATCCTTAATGGAACATAAGAAAAAACCGCAAGCGACTGCCTGCGGCGGGAGAACGGGATGATTCAGCCCAATTCCATTCGAATGATCATGTGCAAACAGCTTCGTCGTCCTTTGGACAGCGAAACGAATGTTTGCCAGAGAAATACAAGTCCATTTAGCTGAACGAGCCTGTCTTTTCTTGTATTTCAAACAAACCTTGCTTTAGCAGCAAGATTCCCTTCGAATGAATGGTTAGTGCTGGTCTAGGATTAGATGGCATATCGATAAGAATAAAGTTTACAGCACAAAAAAGAGACAGAAGTTCCGTCCCCTCTTCACAGCTTTATCCGGCAGGATATCCTAAAATGGGCAGACCGATTCCGTTTACTCCGCACGCAGGCAGAGCCTTTGAACACTATTTAATTTAGTGGCACAAAGCGTCGAAACGAAATCTTACTGAATATATAGCACCCATTGTTAGAACAAGCCTCCATTCCTATAATTAGTCGTATTGTAACACATAAGCAACATTCTGAAAAGCCATTATCCTACAAATAAACACCTGCTAGAGATTCACTATTATATGTTCTTCCCTTAAAATCAATGATGGTGATGACCGTGACCAGATGATTCAGCTTTCACTTTGCATAAAATCGAATGGTCATGCTTATGTGCAGACGTTTCGAATTGGATCGTCACATGCTGAATACCTTTGTGTTCAAGATCATGTTCGATTTTACGCAGCATTTTTTCACTTTCAGCAATTGACATTGTGTCATCCACTACTACATGGCAGGAAAGTGCATTTAAGCCGCTTGTAATCGACCACACGTGCAAATCGTGCACACCTTGAATACCTGTTGTATTTGTGATGGTTTGAATCACATCGTTCATTTCTACATTTGTCGGTGTCCCTTCCATAAGTACATGCAGTCCAGACTTCATCACATAATAGCCGCTGCGTAAAACCAGAGCAGCGACGATAACACTCGCTAACGGATCCGCCCATCCCCATCCAAAGAACATGATAAGAAGCGCAGCGATAATTGCCCCGACTGAACCCAGCATATCACTAATGACATGTAGAAATGCCCCACGCATATTTAAGTTGTTTTCTGTGTCCCCGCCACGCATCATAATCCATGCCACCAAAATATTAACCGCCAAACCGATACTGCTGATGATCAGCATCCCTGTTGTTGCAACTTCAGGCGGATTGGAAAACCGCTGGATCGCTTCATAAAAAATTACGAGTGCGATGAGGATTAATGTCACACCATTTAGTACCGCTGCTAATATTTCAAAACGTTTATATCCGAATGTCTTGCTAAGATTTGCTGCCTTCTCACCAAACTTAAACGCCAGCAATGCAATTCCTAACGCTAGCGCATCACTTAACATGTGGCCTGCATCTGATAGCAGCGCCAGACTGTTTGTTACGTACCCGCCTACTGCTTCTACAAACATATAACCGGTAATGATAAGGAACGATATTAATAATATTTTTTTATTCGCGCCATGTGTATGATCGTGCCCGTGACCTTGTCCCATACTATCTCCCCCTAAAATGCAACGCTCCGAATAAAGAGATTCGTTGATTCATTATTTCTTGGATTCCTTTTCTACATTTCATCTTTTCTACATTTCATCTTTTCTTCGATTCATCTAGAGTATTCGCACATTCACCTCCATATAAAACAAATCACATAATTTAATTATATATGATCATGTATTCATATGTATAATATATTATTTCATTGATTGAATGTCAACCCTATCGTTACAGCTTTGAAAACAGGCCATCCAAACATTATTGAACTTGGCTATTGTTAATTCAGCACAGTGCGGACTCCCCTCTACGGATCTATGCTGCAAACATTTGGAGCGAGCGGACACACGTTCCGCTAAATCGCCCAAAACAAGCAAAAAATGGATTTGGCGGCCACCAGATCCGTTATTCGTATAAAAAGTGTGTTATTTAGCGAGTTTTGGTGCCAATAACGGAACGTCTGGCCGCGAAAATCCATTATAGGTGTTTTTTGGTCAAATAGCGGAACCAGTGGCCACGAAAATCTGCCGCTCAACAAGCGTGAACGCTGACGCAAAATAGCCTTGATTAAGCAGCTTGCGCTGACGATAATCAAAGCTAAATGCTTCACTTTTCTCCGGCCATGATCCGTACGATGAATCCCCCTGTCATTGCAACTACAACTGCGGCTGGTAGCAAAGCAAGACATTGCCTGAACGGAATGCGTGCGTTTGTGTCAGCTTAAGATTCATCTTGTCGTTCAATTCTTGCACAAAAGGTCTCCCTGCGCCTAATACAACCGGATTCACAATAATCTGGTATTCGTCAATGAGATTAAGTTTTGATAAACTTGAAACTAATGCAGCACTGCCTAACACAAGCAAATTATTAGCAAATTGGGATTTAAGTCTGGCAATTTCCTTGGCAAGATCACCATTTACTACTTCAGCAAATTCCCATTCGGCTCTTTCCAGTGTTTTTGTAAAAACGAATTTAGGCAACCGATTCATCTGTCCTGCGATAATTGTATTATGAATGTCGTTGCTTGATGCTGCAGTCGGCCAATAGCTTGCCATCCGCTCATAAGTCACGCGGCCGAATACAATACCAGTTGCCGATTGCAGCAGGGCGGCAGCGTATTCGTTATATTCTTCATCCACATTGTGCCAATCAATTTCCCTGTTTAGACCCTCATGGCAGCCATCAGCCGATACCATCATCTGTGATATAATTTTCCCCATTTTATCGCCCTTTCACCTGTGGATTGACACATCGGTAACCCAGCAGCACCACACCGCAACCGAACGGCTTCGTTTCGATCAATTCCAGCTCGACCTTGGAGTGCGATGCTGCAAACAGCCGTTTGCCGCTTCCAAGAATAACGGGATGAACGTAGAGCAGAAGCTCATCGACTAACCCCTGCTGTATAAAGGTCGCAGCGAGGTTAGCGCCCCCCAGCAACAGGTCCCCTCCAGGCATGCTCTTCTGTTCGGCAATTGCTTGCTGAATGCCATCCTTGACAACAACGCTGTTCCATTCCGCCTTGTCTATCGTTCTGGAGAAAACAATCTTGGGTATGCTTTTCCATGTGCGCGCATATTCAATCTCTTGCTGCGATGCCGAGGGATTATTGTCTGCTGATGGCCAGTAGGCCGCCATGTTCTCATAGGTACGTCTTCCATATAAATGAGTATCTACATTTTTTTCGCGATTGTTAATATAGTGGAAGAGTTCTTCGTCCGGAGCACTCCAATCAATTTCTCCAAGAGGCCCTTCAACAAAGCCGTCTAACGATACCATTTGGGAGTAGATTACTTTGCGCATCATACCGCTCCTTTATAACGTATTTAAGCTCTAATTGTAGCATAAATTATGGTATCGCATTTCTTATCGATTGCCGTTGTTGAAGGCGAAGTTTTCCGGATGCTTGCGACTGGAAACCAGTCGCAAGCTCCAACAAAACCTATGTCCTGACGTTGATATCAAACCTGTTATTTCAGAAAAATGACACTCTGTTCTTTTAAAATGGCATGCAGCTGCGTAACATCCACTTCGGATAACTGGCAGTTATTATCAATGGAGAGAGCCGCCGCAATGCCAGCGGATTGCCCCAATGCATAACAGGTTGCCTGTACACGCATAGAGGACATAGCTACATGGGTGGCTGATATCGCTCGTCCAGCAACAAGGATGTTGGATACACCCTTGGGCACCATCGAGCGATATGGAATGTCATATCCGCCAACCTTGCGCTCATCGGTTCCCGATTTGCCGTCTGGACTATGGATATCAATCTCATAATTGCTTTGAGCCACCACATCTGCAAAACGCCGCCCCGAAGTTACATCGTCTTCCGTCAAAGTATAAAGTCCTTCAATCTGGTTCGTTTCTCTGACGCCAACCTGACCCGCAACATGTGAAAGCGTGTAGTTCGCGAACCCGTTGCGCTGCAAGTAATGGGCGATAGAGAAAACCTGTCGCAGCCCTTCTTTCTCCGCATAATTGATGTCGTCGATTCGCGCGCCATTCCCCCGGATGCGTGACATATTGACCAGCAGTGTACCATTATCACCCTGCTCCCAATAGAGATGGCGCCCCTGCGGAAGCTCCGACACCTCTTTGTAGTCGTAGCAATCCTCCGGCAGATAGGGCTGCACAGGTTTTCCCGTATTTTGCATCATAAACATTAAGGTCATAGGCTGGGTCAGCCCATCACTATCTCGTCCGGAGTGATAGGACGCGCCAGCATTAATAGCAACCCTGCCGTCCCCAGTCCCATCGATAATGACGGCGCCTTCTACAGCGACCAGCCCCTCACGCGTATTAACAGCAATGACGCATCCGGCCTTATCAAGTTTAACGATTCCCGCAAAGCTTGCATGGTACCAGACACTAACCCCTTCCTTATCCATTTTCTGATTTAGGTAATGTCTGATCACAAATGGGTTGAACTGCGGCCAAATTGAATCGGTATGCTTTTTCGGCAATTGATTCGGGAGTGTCTCGCTAATAATCTCGCGGTAAATACCTGTTACATTGCCCACGCCCATAAAAATACTGACATTGCCCAATGTGCCCATACCGCCAAGTTGTCCTGACTGCTCAAGTAAAATGACTTTTTTACCTACACGTGATGCAGCAATAGCCGCAGCTATGCCTGCCGGTCCACCTCCAACAACAATAATATCGACATTGGCTAGAACACGTAACTTTTGTTGAAATACATAGTCCGTCATCGTCTTTCTCCCCTTCTTCCAAAGTCCTTATTTATTGGGTAATCCCCAATTCCACAGCCCGCTTCTGTGCTTCATCAAGCAACAGCTTATAGTTGAATTTACTTTCCATTGTCGCAAGGAAATTCGAATATTCTGCAAGCGGCCGCTTGCTATAGACAAACTTAGTCAATTCTTCCTTCATGTAGCGCTCGGCATCAGAGTTATTAAACCCATCCGGCGGCATAATTGCGCTATCAATGCTATTCAACCGCGGCTGGCTGATTGCATAGGCAATGTATTCTGCTTCCTCGGGAAATTTCACAGGCAAATACTCCTCATTAGGCCGACCTGTTATTTGATATAAATGAAAGTAGTTCCCTTCTTTGGCCATTTCCTCGGTCAGTACAATTTGGCCGTTCTGCTCGTTATAGTGTCTGCCTTCCAAACCATACATGACTAGCTTATTACCTTCTTTAGAAGAGATATACTCCAATAATTCCAGTATTTTGTCCAGTTTATCGGGTGTTTTCTCTACAGCCTTGGGAATTACGATGAGACGCGACGGTCTTTCAGAATCAAAGGCCGAATCATATTGACCATGCGGTCCTACCGGTGCTGCCATTTGCACAAGCTTCGCATTTTCATTAACAGTTTTCAATTGGCTCAAAAATTCTTGTTTCCCGATATCCGTCCACCCTGTAAATATAATGCCAGCTTTCCCTTGGATCACCAAGTCACGCGCCATTGTACCTTTGTTCGTCATAAACTGGGGATCGACGAGGTTTTCAGAAACAAGCCGTTGGATATATTCCAGCGCAGCTGGCATATGCTCATCATACAATGTCGGTACGACCTGATTATCTTTGGCTACAAACATACTGGCTCCCGGTGTTCCCATGGCATAAGCGCCAAAGATAGGCGAAAAGGTCGAAAAATCTGCTCCTGTGAAACCGTAGGTATCCTTTTTCCCATTGCCATCAGGGTCTTCCTCCGTAAATGCCTTGGCTACCTTATACAGGTCCTCAAGAGTTTCCGGGAAGCTCAACCCAAGATTCTCCAGCCAGTCCTGACGAATCCAAAATGAAGAGAATGGCACATCAGCAATACGGGTGATGGCATAATGCTTGCCATTCACTATCCCTTTCTTCAACAAACTATCCCCTATAAATTCTCTGGATGTTTTCAGCTTTGTTTCCAAATAAGGCGTCAGATCAAGCAATAATCCTTTTTGGGCAAAATCATTCAACGTAACCGCATCCACCATCATTAAATCGGGCAAGTTGCCTGCTGCAGAACGAATTTTCATCTGGTTCAGATAGTCGTTTAACCCTTGAATGGTGGTCATTTGAATATCTGTATTAAGGCGCTTATCCAGTTCCTGCTTAATAAAATCATCTTCCGGCGCTGGCAGTCCGCCCCCCTCCATCCCTATCGTAATTCTCACGGGATTATTGGACTGACCCTCATGTTCCTTGGACGTGCCGGAGCCACTGGCACAGCCTGCAAGCAAAGCGGCGGCAAGACAAAAAGCTATCGTTCCTTTTAAAAGTTTGTTTTTTTTCATGCGTAAACCCCTTCACCTATTTATTATCCTTTAATCGAACCAAGCAGCATGCCCTTTGTAAAATGCCGCTGCAGGAACGGATACACCGCAATTATCGGAATGCTGGCAATTACGACTGCACTCATCTGCATCGTTACGGTTGGCACCATAACCTCGGCGTTATCAGTTGATTGCGATAACATAAGCAATTCACGTATGATAACCTGCATGGGAAAGAGCTGCCGATCTGTAATGTACATAATGGCCTGGAAAAATTGATTCCAATGTCCAACTGCGTAGAACAACCCAATGGTCAGGACGGAAGGGACGGATAAGGGAAGGGCAATTTGCCACAACGTCCGGAATTCCCCGGCGCCGTCCATTCGAGCGGATTCAAAAATTTCCTCAGGTAAATTTTCAAAAAAGCTTTTCATAATGATCACATTAAAGCTCCAGATCGCATTCGGCAAAATCAGCGCCCACAGCGTATCGATAAGCCCCGTATTTTTGACAACCAGATAGGTAGGGATGAGTCCCCCGCTAAATAATAGCGTGATGATAATCATCATCATAAAGAGACTGCGATGCGGCAGACTCTTGCGGCTCAGCGGATAAGCCAGCAGGGTCGTTAGCAATAGATTGATCGCTGTGCCGAAGACAGTTACGAACACCGTTATCTTCAGCGAATTCCAAATGGCAGCATCCCCTAGCATTTGTTTGTAGGCTGCAAATGTAATGCTCTTGGGAAAAATGACATACCCGCCGTTCTTAAGCACTTCCGCATAGGGTGTCAAGGATACCGATACAACGTATAAGATCGGCAGAATAGCCGCAAGTCCAACTAAGGTGAGAATCGTAAAGATAACGACATTAAATAGCTTATCCTCCATCCCCTTTACCATATGCCCTGCCCCCATTTCCTGGCCAGCCAGTTCGAGCTTAGCACGAGAAGGAGACCGATTGCTGACTTGAACAATCCAACGGCAGCTGCAAGGGAGAAATTCAACTGCTCCAGTCCGGTACGGAACACCCATGTATCCAGAATATCTGCAACCGGATAGACATGAATGTTGTAGAATACATAGATTTGCTCAAATCCGGCATCCATCACCTGGCCCAGCTTGAGAATAAACAGGATAACGATGACACTTTGAATGCCTGGCAGGGTGACATGCCAAATCATGCGAAGACGCGAAGCTCCATCCACTCTCGCTGCTTCGTACAAAGTCGGGTCAATAGCCGTCATCGCGGCCAAGTAGATGATCGCTCCCCAGCCAGCGTTTTGCCACATTTCCGTCCCAACTATTACTCCCCGAAAGTAGTCTGTTGAAGTAAGGAACGGAATCGCTTGCCCGCCGTTGTTGACAAGCCAGTAATTAATTAAACCAGAGCTTTCGGACATTAATGCAAGGGAGATACCATAAATAATAATCCAGGATAGAAAATGCGGCATGTAGCTTAACGTTTGTACGACAGTCTTGAACCAGACGACCCGAGATTCATTCAACAACAAAGCAAGGATAATCGGTGGAAACGTGCCAAAAAAAAGCTTGTAAACACTGATGACTACAGTATTAGTAAGTAATTGGCCGAAATAAGGAGAGTCATAAAATTGCTTAAAATGCTTATACCACGGATCAGCCCATGCGCTACTTAATATTCCCTCAGTAATGTTGAAATCCTTAAACGCAATAATGATGCCATACATTGGAACATACTTATACAAAATGTAGTAGATTACAGCCGGCAGCATCATTAAATACAACGCCCTGAATCTCCAAAGCAGACGAATGTGATTGTTGAACCGGGAAGAGTTCGCCCGAATGTCGATAGGGGCTGGCGCTGCTGCATGCTTCACGATAAAAAGCCTCCTTCTTGTTGGATTAGTGGATGATAGCTATAAAGTAACATGGCTCCACCACTCCTCATAAGGAACAGAATCCTGTTTCATAGTGAACAATATCCATTCTCGCCGTTTTAACCTCTCATCAGCCGATTGCAAAAAACCGGCACAGGGCCGGCCATCGCATTGTCAGTTATTCAGGCGTAAGAGAATCAGCAAGATGCTTTGCCATAGTGTCTGCGGTATTCGTTAGGCGTCAAGTTGCACCAACGCTTGAAAATTTTAAAAAAGTAATTGGCATTAGCAAAACCAACAAGTAAGCCGATTTCATTAATCGGCAGATCTGAATTCACTAATAGCTGTTTCGCCTTCTCAATACGAATATTTTGCAAATACTGAATGAATGGCTCTCCGATTTTTTTGGCAAAAAGTCCACTTAAATATTTTTCATCCAAATTAATTCGCTTGGCGAGCAGCTTCAAGGTCAGTGATTCAGCATAATGAGCATGAATATATTGCATAAGCTGGTTAAGCTCAGAATGATCCGTAACAGGATAGAGAACCGCTGTACGTTCCTTGACACAGCGTTCTATTCCGACAACGAGTACCGCCAACAATTCAGCATGTGTTATACTGCCTGCTATTTGCTGGAGAAGCAGTGGTGCCGGCACCTGGCGCTGCAGCCAGCGCGATATGCGCAAAGCGGCATCCTTTACTTGAATCCACATATGCCCTTGCTGTTCTATCAATGTCCATTGAGCGGTCAGCAGCTGAACAGCAGCTGCGGCTTGTCCGTTTTCAATCAACCGATACAGCTCTATCTCATGTTTCCAGTCAACTGGCTCAGAGAGGTTGGGTTTGGTCAGATTATCCTTGAGCCAATACACTCCAGGCCTTCGATCATACCAATGCCCGTTCAACTGATAAAGCATATTCAGCCATACCTCAGGCAAGCGATTGATTTCCACCGCAGCACAACAAATAACGGTCCAGGGTACAGCATACTGCGGCATTTTCTTTAGTTCCAGCGGTCGGTCGCTCAGACAAAAGCAGGTCGTTACACCATAGGCTGTAAAGGTCTGCATATATTCATGCTCCATCCCCTGCATGCCAATCCACTGCTCCTGCTGCTGCAATTCAAGTGGCTCGCCGCCGTGCAGAATGACGTATAATGCTGCATAGCGGTGCCGACTCTTTGCCCAAATCTGTTCAATGTTCAAGTGGAGCGCTTCCGCACTGCCTGATTGCACAGCCAGCAGCTCCCACATCGTTTCATAGGCATAATGGCAATCCATCTTCGCATCTGTCAAGCTTCTACTCAGCAGTTCATTACTTGCCTTATCCAGCATTTTATAGATAGAATCCGGGCTCATCGATAATTTAAGCTCATAGCCAAAAGCGCCGTACTCCAGCGCCTGCCGAGCATACTCAAACTCATTCATCGCAGTCAGCATCACGAACAGTCCCTCGAATCCGCTTGCCTTGGCATGTTGAATTAATTCAAGTCCATTCATGTTTGGCATCAGAATGTCACTGATCACCAAATCAGGCTTTAAGCTTTTGATTTGGGCCAACGCTTCTTCACCATCATCCGCTTCGCCAATAATTTGAAACCCGCGAGTTTCCCAATCAATGAGCTGAATAATCGATCTGCGTACAAACGGTTCATCCTCAACAAAAATGATTTTCCACATGGTCTCCCCTCCTACTCATACGGTTTTGCAATCAGCAATGGAATTTGCATGCGGACAAGCGTTCCATGCTCCAAACCGAGCAGCTCCAGCTTTGCATTTTCCTTATAAAGCAAACTGAGACGTTCCTTAATATTTTTCAAGCCAATGGGTTTTCGCTTGCGGTTCAGATCCTTCTTAACAGCGGCCAGGCCGCAGCCGTTGTCCTCAATCTCCACGATCATGCTTCTGGCTTGCTCATAAATGCGGATGGTAATGATGCCGCCCACCTTAACATTGGCAAGCCCATGCTGGATCGCGTTTTCCACCAATGGCTGCAAAGACAGCTTGGGTACGAGCGCAAACTTGAACTCCTCTTCATACAAATAATTGACTTCAAAACGATGATCAAATCGAAAATTTTGGATCGTCGCATATGCTTCCACTAGTTCTAGCTCGTCTTTTAAATAAATCAGATCGACATCAGAATTCAGACTGGTCTCCAGCAATTTCCCCAGAGCAATACAAATATCGGCGCTGGCCTCATCTCCTCTGGATAACACATTCCATTTAAGCGTATTAAGCGTATTAATCAAAAAGTGAGGATTCATTTGCTGCAGCAGCATCTGAAACCGAATCGCCTCTTTCTGCCGTTCCTCCATCTTAAGTCTCGCCACCATTTTGTTTAAATCCTCAGTCATATTATTAAATGATACCGCTATATCCAATATTTCTCCCTTGTAACGATCGGTTGGAATTCGAGTTTTAAAGTTTTTTTCAATAATGTTGGACATGTTTCGCCTCATCAGCATGAGCGGGCTAATAATCGCTGACAAGATAAACAACGTTATCACAATAAACAAAATCGTAAAAACAAAAAAGGTGACAAAAAACTGTCTGTTCATGGCACGAATATCACCAAAGAAAACCTCCAACGGAAATTGAGAGACGATATTCCAGTTCATCGATGTAATCCGGCTGCTGTTAATAATCGTCGACGTCGATTTATCTACAACATAGCCTGGACCTCGTCTAAGGTTTTGCTCGTTAACAATACTGCCAATATTGGCAGTCAGCGTTCCGTTAGGCGCGCTTTGATAACGTATTTCTCCGTTGTGGTCCAGCAAGTAATAATTGTTTTGGATCAAAAACTGTCCGATATTCTTTTTCAGCCATTGCCGATAATCGAAGCTGACGCGAAGAAGGCCAATGGGTTCCTGATTCGCATCCATAAACAACGTATATAGCGCTATGACTGGTGTATTTGTATCCAGCATATCGTAAGCATTATTATATTCCCAGAGAAAGGATTCCTTGGTTTCAAGCAGCTTGCTGACCTGTCCCTCTCCCATAAATTGCGAGTAGCTTTCCTCCGGAAATTCCTCGTATGATGTGTACAAACGGCCCTTCAGGTCGCTTAACACATAATTCAAGCTTTCTCCTCCGGGATACAAGCCACCTTTAATACGGATAAACAACTCGTTTATAGCTTCACGCATCTCGCTTTCTATGTTTTGCTCTAGAGCTGGCAGAACATCTAGAATTGCCCGTTCTTTTTCAATTTGCAACGAGGTTAACAGCATATCACTTTTGATTTGTTCCATCGTTTGCTTCATATGATTGAGCTGGTATTGATTTTGTTCACTAATGCGCTTTTCATAAAGAGTCTTAACCTCAACGTGATTGCGAATTTGAAGCACGGAGAAGGGCAAAATAATAAGCAACAGAAAGGCCAGAAACAGACGGTTTTTGAGTGAAGCAGGTTTAAGCTTTTGCAACCAATTTTCCAGCACATCGCCCCTCCTTGTTATTAGAATCATGTCCATTAAAAAAATAACCATATATAACTATTTGTATCCGCTTACACATCTTGCATGAAATGAACCCTCTTTAGCGACTGATTATAGCAAATTAAATAGACGCATGTAAATATTTTAATCTCTCTCAAACTCACCTGCACACAGGAAACGGAAGCGGAATCGTTTTAACCGAATTATTTCATCATTCTTCTCAGTTCTTCGTACAATCTGCGGTTTACATATGCCAGTAGCTTTGAAAACCAATATATAATCGCGACGAGTGAACCAGCTATTAACGTCATCAATACACCAGTCCACATCGTTAACGTTCCTCTTGACAGCCCAATGACCATAAGCACAAAATACATCAACAATACAATTAACGTGCCAACCTTAAAAACATGCTTCATCATGACACATCCTCTCTACCCATACCTGATTATACCAAATAGAAAGGGCATCTGGTTTTTAACATTGGTTTGAGCCAACAAAAAAACCACTGCAATTGAAGTGGTTTGAATTCCGCTCTCTTCGCTGGCAGCGACGCCACATACTCGTGAAAAAAAGGGGCCTCGTGCCGCCAGTCCGGGTCCCTTTTTGATTTCGCTTTGTTGCTGATACGGTAAACCGTATCACAAGTAGGGGCAAGTTTTTTGAAGAAAAACTCACAGGAGCCTGTATTTGCAGTATGTCGACCATTGGAGCTCTGGTAGAATAAGTGACCAAATAGATTAACGATCCAAAGGCCATTCTTTTAGGGATATTTATTAACTTTTTGTAACTACTTAGGTATCCAAAAAAGGCATGGAATAAGTAGCCAATCGAAGGTTTTGTCATGTGCCAGTGCATCGCGATGGGACTACTGCAATTGATCGCCTTGCGCTTTTCAAGCCGGACGCCAGCGTTGTTTTTCCATTATTGCGTACGCCTTCTCATGCCATGGTGTCGGAGGCTACGGTTACCGCTTATTTAAGCACGTCTATTTTTCAGCTATTTGTTCAAAATCCGCACTTATCCATAACAAAAATAATTAAATCCAAGCAGATACGTTCAATATTGACGAGCATTCACTGACTTCTTAGAGGTGTAGAACTTTTGGCTTCCCATTTACCACCCACCATTGTAAACTTAAATGAGTTAGATTTAAGCCAGCCGTATTCTCAAACACATCAATTTACAGACGAGGAAGGGGAGCTTGTTACTGTAACAACGAGTTTCCAACCTGCTATTAAAACAAGGGGAGGTAGCTCAAGCAATGATGCTTCTGCTGGAACATGGACATCTTCTTTTTCTGGCGGAGTATTAAGTATGAGTTATATGTTTGATTTAGAGAAAAAAAATAGTCAATGGGTAATATCTAATGCACGTAATCATTCATACTCTGGGCTTTTTATTTCATTCTCTGATCCCAAACTTTCTATTTCACGTTCTACTTCTACAGCTAATTTCCCAGCGGAAATTAATGCGTCTGTTAATATGAAAGTGTTTGACAATCAATGGATTACTTTCTACGAAGTGACTGGAATCATGTATACACAAGTTACTTCTGGCGGAACAATGACACTTTATTGGAATTAATATAATTGAATTATTCTTTGTGCTTTGATTTTTAAAATAAAAGAAGCCTTTCTTTTTATAGAAAAGGCTTCTTTTTTGTTTGATTCATTCATTTCATTCTGTTTTCCTAATAAATTTTTTAAGTACAAAGAATAAATAAACAAACAAGGAAACGCCTAAAATAATACCGATTATCACTATATTTGTGGTGGAAGAAATAACCAACAACCCCTTTCCTTCACAGATGTTTTAATCAATTTGGTTTTAGTTATATAAATTATACCATAACTTTCTATGATTGGTAACTACTCAGGCATCCAAAAAAGCATGGAATAAGTATCCAATGGATGATTTAAAAGGTAAGATAGAATAATGGCAACGAAACGGAAAGGAGATGAGGGCGGATGATGAAATTCACACCAGAACAAGTGATGAAGATCAGTAAATGTGATGTTGAAATTGCGTCCTTCATCACCCTCCTCCTCGAACAAAAAGCCTTGCTCCAAAAAGCCTGCCATGAAGCCAAGCAGGTCCGTTACTTGGATCAAGGGGGTGTCTGCATGTTACACTTAGCAGCAGATGGCGCAGGCTTACGATGAAATCATTCTCCAGGGTAAAGCCGAGAATCTGCTCCAGCCTCATTTGCTGACTGAAATCAAACGCGGACGAAAAACCAAATCCAAGGCACAGAATCTATTAGCTCGGTTCTCTCTGTATAAAACCGAGATTTACGATTTCTCTACGATCCGCGTGTCCCTTTCGATAACAACCAAGCCGAGCGTGACATTCGCATGGTCAAGGTGAAACTGAAGTCTCCGGTACTTTCCGAACCCAAGAAGACGCAGAGCAGTTTGCTCGTATTCGCGGCTATATTTCCACACTCCGTAAACAAAATCTTAATTTGCTTCAATCGCTCATCCAAGTCGCTCGCGGTCTGTTTTCTTTTCAATTATAAGGGTACCTGAGTAGTTACAATTATTTCAAGTAAATAATTACGAAATTCTTCAACATATGATTTGAGCTCTACGATTCGTTCCGAAACTTGCTAAAAATTGAAATCCAATACTGTTCTGAGGAACATAGATTGTTACCAAGAAGAGTTCAGAACTATAGTATTCAATACTCTTTCGACCGTACCTTTCAATGAATTGAACTTTCCTACCAGGCGAGATTAGCGCCTTGACTACGATTAGTTCCGGTTGATGACTTACTTCCCCCTCTTGTTCCAACAAATCATCTCTAGGGCTAAACGATTGTTCATTCATATTAAGATGATCGATCCGAGATAGTTTAAATTTTCTATTTCCTATATGTTGTAAACATAATCCTTTTAGATACCAACTGGTTTCGCTAAAAATGAAGCTGAAAGTGCAGTCCATCACCCAAGAGATTTTCGCACGAATCATCATGTACAATTTCGCTGAAATGACCTCGCATGTCGTCATTTCCCAAATGGATAAACGGCATCCATACCAAGTCAACTTCACGGTTGTCGTTTACGTTTGTAAACATTTCCAGCGCTCACGGAGCGATGAACCCCCGCCCGATAATGAAGCGCTGATTCGCAAGAACATTTTGCCGATTCGACCCATTCGCCCAGGGCAGAAGAATACGCGCAAAATCCGCTACAAATCAGTGGTTAGCTTCGTCTGTAGAGTAGCATAATTCGGTTCACATGAACATTTTTTTAAGCGGATTCCATCCGCTTTGTTTGCTGTACGCTTTTTTTCCTTGCTTGTTCCAAAAAACAAACGGCACAGGACTGTTTCCCATGCCGTTTCTGATTTTTTTTTATTCCCAGGCTTGTCTTGGAGCTTAACTTAATGACATTGATAGTGCCGCCCCTTCTTTTCTATGCAATGTCAAATTCGGCTGCTTATTAGTAGCCCGCCCGGCATCCCTATTCAGGTCACAAATCTATACCGGCCGTCTCGGCCCATTCGGCCAAGATGTCTTCAATACTGCTATAGTAACTGTACAGTTCGAGCATCGCCTTCAAATTGCCTTTCTCGTCGACTGTCAGTGTATGATCTCTGAAGCCATCACTGCCGCTAAACCTCATTTTTACTACGGAGCCTGCCGCCACCTTCTCCATTTCTTCCATCAAACTTTCATGCATGATACTCACGCGTACCGTCCACTCGGCAATGCTGCCCCACAGCACATCCGATTTCCGGTCAAAATAATCAATACTCCACTCGAACCGTTCACCATCAACATTAAAGATTACCCGATCGAAGAAAATCCAGTCCTCCTGCTCAAAGCCGACGATGACTCTAAAATGTGCGGTTTCGTCTTCGGATAATATAATACCCGGCTCCAAATTTACCGTTTCACCAATGTTGATATAACCGGGTAAGTACCCTTTGGGAGAAATGTTGGTAAATCCATTCAGTTCATCGTATTGGACAGCCATTTGGCTAAGCAAGGTTTTCTTCCTGGCTTCCTTGCGCTCTTTCTCCCGCTCGATTTCCTCCAGCTTTTGCCTCTCCAAATCAGCCTTCTTATCCTTCAGCTTGGCATCACCAGGATTTTCATCGATCATCTTGTCCACCAGCGCGAGTGCTCCATCGAAGTCTTTGCCTGATGCAAGATCGTCTGCCTGGGCCAAAGTGGTATCGTAATATGTCTTGAAATAACGGTCAGCCAAGTCTTTCAGCTCCGCATTGCCATCATAAAACGCTTGGAGCGATACCAATCTTATGTACGCTTCCTCATATTGCTGCGATTTATGCATTTCTGCCGCTTCATCCACATAGTAGGAATACATCTCTTTGGTCACGTCATCCTGTGTTTTACGGGCTAATTCGTAATTGCCGGTGTCCTCAGCCGCAACAAGCTTATATTGCTCCAGCGCTTCCTTGTACTTATGCTCCTTTCGCAAGCTGTCGCCGCTGGCCATCGCTGTGCGCGAGGCATGCAGCTTCTGCACCAATTGATGCTTGTTACTGGCAAGTTCAGATACGCTTGAAAACTTCTTCAGCTCTTGCAGCAGCTCTTCCGTCTTCGCGAATTCCGCGTCTTCTGACGACGCAAATGCTGCGACTGCATCCTCCACACGCACGGCCAGCTTGTCGTTAATCTTCTTGGTTATCCGTTCCCTATGCTTCTGCGAATCATCTTCCATTACTTCCTTATACCTATTCAGCGCGTCTTTATATCGGCCCTCATCAACCGGCGTGATGACTTCAGCTACCCGCTCATTTACTCGGTAGACGTTGTCATAGTAGAGCCAGCCGCCTCCGGCCAGTAAACATGTGCCGAACACAGCCAACCCGGCAATCCATGCTATTTTGCGTCCGCGACCCTTTCTTTGGGGAACTTGCTGTTCGAGAACAGCAGGCACCTGCTCGGGCACCGCCTCTACCTGTGGACTCTCGGTGGGCAGCACCGTTTCCTGCGTGGAATTGGGCGCCGTCATCTCACTCCCGCAATTGGAGCAGTAACGTCCCTTTTCCGTCATCTCTTGGCCGCATTGCTGGCAAATCATCTTCTCATTCCTCCTGTAGTATCTTGCTGCGTCGTTCAATCGACCCGCTTGATCTAAAAACTAACGTCTTAAGACTTAGTTCAAATTACCTTATTCTACAGTGCAGGATGAAAATCCTACCATTCGACGAATTTTTCACATTCCCTATAATAGCAATCCAGAAGAAATACAACCTCCGTAGGAAAGATATAATAATCTTATTATTTAAAAGGCTAAACCAAAATCAGTGCTTGACGGCTGCGAAGGGTTGCAGGGAGGTTGGAAAAACATTTGGTGCTCCGAACAAAACAATGGATGCCAAAGTATTTGCACAGCAATTTAATTTACTATTTACAATTATGCTCGACGTGGCCGCGGCGATAGCGGTAATACACTCAGTAGTGTTGCATAAAGCCTGACAATGAGTGTAACCCCAATTATAGCTAATGTTCCCCTATGCGTTTATGGCAAAAATAAAAAAAAGACAACCCGTCTTAAGCGTCATCTTCATCCATTTAATGACGGCTCAAAGCCAAAATTAGCGGTTGACGAATGCGAGCGAGCGGGGATCTTGCGCTAACGCTTGCCACAGCGCTTAAATGGCCTCAAATGACCCTTTTTTAAATCTAACGCTTGCCACAGCGCTTATTCCCCCCTTGGACGGCTAAAATCGGGCGATTTTCTATAAATAAGGTGGCTCAGTTTCCTTACAATAATTACGGGGCTGAATTTCCCTAAATAGCGCTTCTCATCAGCGTTAGAATACCACGTGTGCGTTTAGCATTTAACTCGCCCCACCGCTTTGATCGCAGATCATATCCACCACTGATTGTTAAACGGAACCATTTCTGGCGCTATTCTTGCGCTTGGACACCGAAAACATAGGTTCTATCTTGTCACATGAAACTTTGCTATGATTACTATGAAATATAGTTTGTTTGCTATATTTAGAAGAAGATAATAGAGAAAATAAGGTAACGATTAGAAAGCATCGAGGTTGGCAATTACTTATACAGAAGGAGCTGAAAAATGAATGATTAGTAATGTCGGTCAAATTATGCTGTATGTAAATAACCAAGATGAGGCACTGAATTTTTGGACAGAAAAAGCGGGATTTCATGTTATTTCGGAAGAAAATAATGGGCAGGGAATGCGTTGGATTGAAATTTCTCCATCAGAGGATGCGGAAACAAGCATCATTCTCCATAATAAGGAATTCGTTGCTAAAATGTCACCTGAATTAAATCTCGGCACGCCTTCTTTAATGTTTTTTTCTGATCATTTTGATCAGTTACATGGCGACTTGTCAAATAAAAATGTCAAAGTCGGGGAAATTGTAAATATGCCCTTCGGAAGAGTATTTAACTTTGCAGATAATGAAGAGAATTATTTTGCGGTAATGGAACAAAAATAAGTGGCGATAGAAGCGCTCCTTTGGAGGCGGCCGACGGCAAACGTTGGCCGCCTTTCAAGGATGAATTTTACAGCAAACGCCATTTCAAAGATGCAACTGATGCAGGCTTTGCTTCCGGTATTTCAAGATAAAACCCCAAATCGAGAACAGCCGCAATCCTTTCCTTCTCTGGTATACCAAGTTTTTGGCAAACTCCGCGATCAAACATCCAATCATAGAAAGAAACGTTTACACCCAGCTTTTTTTCCCAAGCCAGCAACTTGAAATTTTGAATGAGGCAGAAAACAGCCGCCAAATTCTCATCGTGTTTGTATGCATCGCTTTCGTTCTTCATCGTCACAATTAAATGCGCCGGTACTTGCTTATGAAAAAATTCCAGTCCCTCTCTATTATCGTTTGCGATATAAATAAACTTCCATGGCTCCCTGAGTCGGTGATTCGGCGCCCATACCGCATGATTCAACAGTTCAAGCACAAGTGCCTGCGGGACTGGGCGCATTTCAAATGGGAGGACATGTCGCGGCTCGATCCGCCGATCCATCAGCTTCATCATATTTGATCTCCCTTGTGTACGATTAATTCTCTTTTACTTGGGCAACGAATTCGGTCCAATTTCGTTCAGCAGGTGTTCGTGCCCGGCCCTTTGGAACCTTATCAAAGTAACCGATCTGCAGCAAACCGACAAATCGTTCACCTTCTTGCACACTGATTCGCTTATAGAACAGTTCATTTTGAATTTGAGGTTCTGTAATCCAAACCATTCCAAGCCGCTCCTCCCATCCAAGCAGCTGAAAATTTTGAATAATGCGGCATACCGTCCCATAGTTCTCATCGTGTTTGATTGGATCGGAATTTGTATCTGCTATTACAATGACGTTAGCAGGCACCTCCACAAACCGCTTGTGAAAGCTCTCGCTCAATTTGCCTAGTACCAGTCTGGCCATTTTATTTTCCTGAAATTTTGCAATCAAGTAATCAGCCAGCCGTTCACGTGCCTCGGGAGTACCTGCGTAGACATAGCGCCAACGCGCTTCTCCATCGTAAGGACACAACTGTTCAGCCTTTTGCAGCAATGTGATGATCAAGTCTTGCGAAACAGGCAAGTTGTTGAATTTCCGGATGCTTCTCCGTTGTCTGACTAAATGTTCCAAACTCATGTTTTCTCCCCCTTACGCAATGAATCTCCATTTCCTGCAGTCAGTCACATCGTATTCGATATCATTATGACCGTCAATGAGCAGAGGGGAAGTGCCATAAATAGTCCGGTAATTCGCCGATTTTGTCTGGAATTATGAAGAAAAAAGCCGTCTCCCGCTGCATAAACGGATAGACGGCTTTAGCTTGATTTCAACAACAATACACGATGGAAACAACGATCAGGGGAGGGTCAACCTTGTTTTCGAAATACGGTTGGAGACACTCCGACATTTTTTTTGAAAAAACGTCCGAAATAGGAAGGGTCCCTGTAGTTTAATTGATGCGCGATCTCATCGACAGACGCCGTTGAATAGCGCAACAACCGTTTGGCTTCCAGCAATTGGCGTTCCCGAAGCACTTCGCCTGCCGATTTACCAAGGGTCTTCTTCACTGATTCAATCAAGTGATTGGCCGTAACATGAAGCATCGATGCATAGTCTGATATGCTATTTACCGTTTGGAAATGAGACTCGACAGCGGTAAGATACTGCTTGGTCAGACGAAATCCAGCCTCTTCCCTATGCGTCTGCTGCCAACGATCGTTGATTCGGCCTATTTCAATTAACAACAGCTGCAAGTAGTGACCTACCGCAGCCTCGCGATCTTGAAGTTCCATTGCTTGTTCGCGTTCCAAGAGACGGAAAAGATCCCGAACGACAGCGACTTGGTCGGAATTGAGATTGTAGAACGGGTTTTCGCCCATGAACTGGAAGAAAGAAGTCAAGGGCCAGTCCACATTATCTATTTTATTGGCTGCAAGCATATCCTTGGAAAAAATAAGCAGGAAGCCGCTAAGCGGCTCATCCGATTCACTTTCAACCCACCCGTGAATTTGACCAGGGGAAATCAGAGAGAGTGTATGTGGAGAGAAGCTGTACTTCTGAAAATCGATTTGAATCTGCCCGTATCCACCAGTAACCAAAAATATTTCAAAACAATCATGCCGATGCAGGGCAAGATTGTCTAAATTATAGGCAACCTGATCCAAACTTAATGACAGCAGTCTAAATGTATGAGCTTGCAATGCCTCGCCTGATATAATGGGAACGGTTTTGCTCATAATTTTCTCCTTAGCCAAGCCAATGATTTACATCATAGTTTAGTGAAAATTATTATCACAGTCAATGCAATGGCAAGGGGGCCCCCATCAGAAAACGTATAATAGGCAAATTGTATCGGTAATGCATCTTAAAACTTGCTGTAGCAAGTCCTTAGTCCGCTGTTTGACGGAACAGCGGCTCGGGATTGTCCTGTATAACACAGCTCACCCAACTCTCAATGGGAAAGGAGCGTGCCTTCTTTCTTGCCGCCTTTGCCTCTGCATGGGCAGCATCCGATTGAGCGGTGTGACATTCACGCAGCCTCAGCCTTGCACGGTACAGCATGGAGCGCACCGCCGGCATGCTCGTATGCAGGCCGACGGCGATTTCTTTCATCGTATAGCCAAAATAATCGGCCAGCAGCCATACGACGATTTGACTGCGCGGCATACGGCTGGCCACCCACTCAATCCAGCCCAGAATTTCGGAATAGCTGACATCCGTGACACTGTCCGCCTCCATCGCACTCCACGCATGTTTGCCGCGCTCGCAGCGCCGATATCCGTCATGCCACCTGTTTTTGGCTACACGGAACAAAAAAGGCTTCACTTCCTTAATGTCACCCTTCCGTAAATAATAGCTGAACGACTTGGCCAGCGTTTCCTGATAAAGGTCCTCGCTTTCCCATGTGGAGCCTGACAAATAGCGGCAGTACTTGCGCAATTCCGGCAAATGCGACTGTACGAGCGTTTCAAAACGGGAGGAGGACATAGATGAGTCTCCCTTCTATTCCATATGTGGAACTTCCAACATTATTTTGGTGTTTTCGACGGACAACTTCACTTTGTTGCTAATGCCTAGCCTCTCTCTCAACTCGGAAGGAATCTGCAGTCTTCCGAACCGATCTACGACGGCGTACTCCTCATGCTCCGCCATCGTCTGCGCAGTTTGTTCCGTCTCCGACGTGGACCGCTTGATCATCTCCGAGCTTGTCATTCCATCCCGAATCGCAACGACCCGGTCAACCTTGCGCGCCAGCGACAGATCATGTGTCACGATAACAATTGTTACTCCCGTTTCCCGGTTCAAACTGCGGAACAGATTCATAATCTGATCGGAAGTCTGAGCGTCCACGGACCCTGTTGGTTCATCCGCCAGCAGCAGGGAAGGACGATTCGCAAGGGAGATGGCAATAGCGGTTCGCTGCTGTTCCCCGCCGGACAGCTGAACCAGCTTATTGTTGATTTGATGAGACAATCCGACCCACTCTATCAATTGCTTGGCGTATCCCGGGTCTACTCCCCCGGCAACCATCATCGCCGTCTCCACGTTCTCCAGCACGGTCAAATACGGAAGCAGGTTGCGCGAATTGTTCTGCCATATAAAGCCGACTGTATTCCGTTTGTAGTCGATGCGTTCCTTCTCGCTGATCTGCAGCAAGTCCCATTGCCCTACGACCGCTTTGCCCGCGGACGGGCGATCGAGGCCGCCCAGTATGTTAAGCAGCGTCGACTTTCCGCTGCCGCTGTTGCCGATAATGGCGACCATCTCCCCGTTCCCCACTTTCAAATTCAGCCCTTGCAGGGCAACGACCTCCACATCGTCCGACTTATAAATTTTCACCAATCCTTCGCAGTCGATCATGCGATCCCTACCTTTCCTCTCCAAGCTTCACAGCCTGATGCACGCGCATACGCCATATTTGAACGGTCAATAGACCGCCTCCGATGCACAGCATGGCAAGAACAATGACAAGCAACTGTACTGTATCCCTCAGCTCGAAAATAATGGTGAACGGGGGCACCTGGGCTTGCCCGCTGGTCTGCAGCAGCGGCAGGAACAGCTTGCTGACCAAGCGGCCGATCCCAAGACCAAGCGCAATTGCGAGTCCGGTCGTAAGCAGCTGCTCGATCAGCAGGATTAGCGTTAGCTGACCGCGCTCCAGGCCTGTCGCACGCAAGATGCCCATCTGCACCGTTCTTCGCGCGAGGCTGTATATCCAGAAGAGCAAATAACCGATGAAAGATACGGCGACTGACACGATAAAGCCGAGCGTTAGAATGCCATAAGTCCCCTCTCTTGAAGGAAGCAGCTTCTGTAGAATCCGTTCATTGCGCGCATCGCGCAGGCTCGCGGTCTCAATGCCCTGCTCCCGCAGATGGTTGATGACCGGCATGACTTTGGCGCCATCCTCCATATCCAGCCACAGCGCATACGGCGTAAGCGGAATCCGGTCGTACACATAATCGATATTCGCGATGATATAAGACTCCTGCGGAGCCATCGACGGCCAATATTCCGTTATGCCAACGACGACAAATTCGATCGGAACCTTCTGCACGGTCATCTGAATCAGGTCTCCCTGTTTCAACGCATTGCGCTCTGCGAAAGATTGCGACACAATGACCCCTTGCTCATATTTTCCCAGCCAACGCAGCAGATTGAAAGGATGCGCCGCCTTGAACAGATCATGCCGCCACCAGGCACTGCTTGCAAAGCCAAAATTGTCGATTCCCATCAACTTGCCTTTGCCCAGCGACTTGCCCGCCACAGCAAGTTCTCCTTCGGCTTGAAGCACGCGTGCACGCGAGTTGACGCCCGGCATCTTCTCAAACGGCGCGAAGGGCGGCTCTGTGTAGATCATATTTCTGGGCTGATCCTCTGGTATATAATTTCCTTCCTCATCATAGAGCTGGACTTCTCCTTCCCATACAGGTTGAAGCACGACGTCAGCTCCATTGCTATACATAATCCGCTCACCCTCATTCCGGTCGATCGTTCGAGCCGCCGAAGCGTGATAGATGCCCAGTCCCATCGTCATGACAAGAAGCAGCATTAATGGAAAATAGCTTCTCTGTGAACGGGACAACTGAACGAGCGCAAGATGGAGTGTAATCGGAAGCCATCGACGCAGCATCCGGTGAAGCAGCTTAAGCAGCAAAGGAAACAGACGCAAACTGACGAGTCCCGCCGAGAACACAGATACAGCCGGAATGAAGAAGAATGCCGGATGAATCTGCATGGCACCGGACGCGGATTGCTGTCCTGCGTGCAACTGACCGCTTTGGAACATATACCAGCCGGCGCCAGAAGCAAGCAACAGCACCACATCCAGATACCCGCGCTGCCATAACGGCTTCCGATCCGCCCTTGCCAGTTCCTGCTTGTATCCGACGATCGACTGCCGGGCATAACCCGCCACAGGCAATGTTCCGGCAAGAATGGCAGCTGCTACCGCTGCGAATCCGTACAGGCCGGCAGCATTGCTCCAGCCGATGGCAGCATCCTTGCCTATTGCGAATTGCATGAATCCGTCGGTTGACACCATAAGCCTTGCCATCCCTGCTGCGCAGAACATGCCGAGAAGCCATGCAACCGCACCTAGCAATCCGCCTTCCAACAGAAAGATCGCATAGATAAGCCGCATCTTGGCGCCGCGGCTTCGCAGCACCGCAATGTCATTGCGCTGGCGCTCAAGCGACTGTCTGGCATTGATATAGATAAAGTAGAAACACAATGCGAGCATCGGCGCTGCCAGTGTGAACAATGTCAGCTGCAACTGCAGGCTCTCCTTCTTTAAGCTTCCAATCAGAGACAGAAAGCTCAGATCAACTCGGCTATTGCGCAGCATTTGGAACATATCCGGCTCCAGCCTCTTCAGCAGCCTCTCCAGCCTGCTTAAATCAGAGCTTTGCAGGTTGCTTAGATCGTACTGCCCGTACCAATTCGCTGTGCTGACTGAAGCAGACAGCTTCGTCATCACCTCTCCCGCGAATACTTCCGGATGAATCATCAGTACGCTGGAGAAGACGTCCAACCCCTGATACCAGTAAGCCGAGTCCGCATTCTTCGGTTGGAATACCCCTACCACTTTAATGTTCACTACCTTGTTTCCCGTACGTGTGGGAAGCGTGTACTGATACACGTTCCCCACCTCCAAATAGTTCCGGCTCCTCGCATTCTCCCATACAACCGCTTCGATCATCCCGTCGCCGCTCAGTGATTCCCCATACATGGTGCCGGATATGATCTCTACTTGATCTGCCAGTCCGGATTGTGACATGAGCGTCATCTGCCTTCTGCGATTATCCACGCTGCCTTGCGTTGCATCTTGCCGCAGCTGAGATTGGGCGACAGAATACGTTGCAATGGATTGCAGCAGCGGGTAATCGATTTGCCCTGGCAGCTTGTCCATCATGTAATCATGAAGCGCAGCGAGTGCTTCCGGATCGGTATGCTCGCTTCGCGTCGCTTGGTATCGGGTCAGAAGCGAGCCCGGCGGTGCGCCTGAGCTCTCTTCAGCCAGCGACGATGAGATGATTCTCGACAAGGCATGATCCGCATAGAGCGGAATACTGCTTGTAAAGGAGACGGCGAGCAGCAAACCGATAAAAGAGCTGATCGTCAGCGGTCGGTTGTTCCACATTTTGCGCCGGAGAAATCGAAACAGCGGCTTCATTGCCCAATCACCCTCTGACCGGGTTCAAGCCCCTTGACGATTTCCACCTCGGTCGTCGTCGTCAGACCTACCTCAACATCCACTTCGCTCTTATTGCCGTCTGCATCCACCACTTGCACGTAATTTCTTCCGGACACCTTCCTCAGTGCGGCCGGCGGAATCAAAACTGCATCTTGCTTCCGCTCAGTCACAACGGAGGCGCTGAGCGGCGTTCCTGCCTGTACGTCCGCCGGAAACTTATCCAGCTCGATCAGCACGTACTCATCCAGCGAATCCTCGTTGCTTCCGGAGGCGTTCGCCAGCGGCATCCGGGACACTTTGCCGGAATGCGTGCCCGCCGTATTAATACTAACGCTCGCCTCCATCCCTACCGCGATCTTCTCCAGATCAGAAGCGGAGAACCGGACGGCAACGATGAGACGGCTCATATCCGAAAGTATGCCAACCGACTCGAACGCTTTGATCACATCGCCAGTTTTTTTGCTGAAGGATACAAGCGTGCCGTCGAATGGAGCGGTCAGCCGGGAAGCATCCCGCTGTGTCGTCAGCTCCTCCAGTTCACTCCTCAGCAGCTCGAAGTTCAAGTCATCCATCTCGCTTCGGGTGTGTTCCTTGATCTTCTCAATGATGTTCAGTTCGGCTTGTCTGATCTCTATCTTCTTGCGTTTGATTTGATTTTCAAGATTACCGATATCGATGACAGCAATCACTTGCCCTCCCGCAACCTTCTCACCGGGCTCAACCAGCACCTGGGATATCTGTCCGCTATCGGACAGGAAATGCAAACTTTCCTGCCGCTTCGACATCAGCTTGCCCGTCGCGTTTACTTTGCGCTCTATTGTCGCCTTTACTACTTTATATTCCGGCTTCTTGGAAATATTGGGAGGCTCAATCAGCTCGATCAGTTCCGCTTCATCCGACTGGGGGGAGAAGCTGCAGGCGGCCGTTACAACCAATATTCCTACACAGTACAAACCTAGCAGCATTTTTCTTCCTCGGTGCCTAACCCAGTCTTCCATCAACCATTTCGTAGACATGGTCCGCCACCTCCAGCATCGTTTGGTCATGTGTCGTCATGCATATCGTCATCCTTTCCTCCGAACGAAGCGTTTCGAACAGTTGCAGTATCCGCTCTGACATCCGGGTATCCAGCTCGGCTGTCGGTTCATCCGCAAGCAACAGCTTGGGCCGGGGGGCGATCGCTTTGGCGATGGCCACCCGCTGCTGCTCCCCGCCCGACAGCTCATACGGACGATGCTGCGCCCGCTGTGTCATCCCGACCTGTTCCAAACAATAGGCGATCCTCTCCGTCCATTCTGCAGAAGAAACACCGGACAATCGCAGGCCCAGCTCAACATTCTCCCAGGCTGACAACAAGGGATGCAGCGCAAAAGCTTGAAAGATGAACCCGATTTCCCTTTTACGTACACGCGTGCGCTGTTTGTCCCCCATTCGATGAAAGTGATGCCCGTTGACCCGGACATTTCCTTCGGTGGGCGTATCCAAACCGCCAATCACGTTCAACAGCGTCGTCTTGCCTGAATCCGACCTTCCCTTCAACATCGCAAGCTGCCCGGCGTGCAAGCTGAGATCGATACCCTTAAGCACTTGAATTTCCGCAGAGCCGGAGCGGAATGACTTGCGAATTCCCGACAAGCTGACAATAGCTTCCGAATACGAGCCCTGCTCGCCGGCTTGACTGTCCTTATCTGGATTATCCTCCGAATATAAATCCCTGAGCAAAGCCCCCATCGCCTCCTTGCTCTTTCTCTCCGCTCAGATTGGCTTCTGCCAGCGCTTCGGTCCCTCTGCTGACGATTGCCTCGAACGCCTCATCCACGCTTTTGCTTCCGCTTGCCGCAGCGCTGATCTCTTCATTGGTGATCGTAACAAAGCTGCTGCGGAAGCCTTTCGGATACCAGCGTGTTGTCTCCATCGGGAGCGGCTTAAGCTTATAGAACGGCTCCAGATTTGTGCCGCTTGCATTCGTCTCGTATCCTAGACGCGATTGCAGATCCATCGCTGTATTGGATCGTATTTTGGCTGCCTCATCCCCATGAACGTACTGGATAAACGCCCACGCCATATCGGTTTGGGGCGATGAGGCGTTGATGGCAAATATTTGCGACACCGTATACGCGCTCGTCATATCGGGAGTAGCGGCGTCAACCGGGGCTGTCACGACTCCCCTGTTTACTTCCTCCTGTTGACCGCTTGATGTACTGGAGCCGCTGGTGGCAGTGACTGCTCTTACGGCCATGCCGCCACCCATGAAATTAATCATGCTGGAGTTGTCCACCACCATCGCCGCCCGTCCATCGTTGAAGAGCATGCTGTCGCTGGAGAACGACATCCCTCCGCCCTGCTGCGGTACCGGTTGATGAATCGTCTTCTCTTGGTAGCCTCCTACAACTTCGCGGAAGATCTCCTTCCATTCCGGCTCCGACATCGTCAGCTCCGTCGCATCCGCGTTTAAATAATTCAACCCTTTCGCCGCCGCTATATCCTTAATAAGCTGAAAGGCGTCTTGGGCAAACATCGAGCTTGCAAGACCATATATCCGTGTGTCTGCGTCACCGTCAGTCGGGAATCTCGCAGCCAACTTCAGCACTTCTTCCCAGGTCATGAAATCCGTCGGCTCCGGAATGCCGTATTTCGTGAACAAATCCTTGTTGTAATACAGCGCATTGGTATTAAATGTTGGCGAAAGTCCATAGAGTTTGCCTCCGCCTGCGTCACGCAGCAATTGAACGACGCCTTCCACCATTTGTTCCAATTCGAACCCGCTTTGCGTTACCATCGAGTCCAACTCATACAGCCTTCCATCCGCCGCCAGCGTTTCATATTGTGGCATGGTCAGCATAACGATATCCGGCTGACTTTCGTCGATCAGATCGATCATCGCTTGCGTCGGGTCTTCGCTCATCGCTGTTTCCATCGTCGATATTACCTCGAATTGCACGTTCGGATACTTGGCGCTGAACACATTACCATAACTCTGGTAGAACATCTGTTCATTGATATACGCGACCTTTAATGTGACTGGCTTGTCCGGATCGATTACATTGCTTGGGCCCCCTCCATTTTTCGAACTGCAGCCTGCCAAGACGATCACAAGCAACAAACAATAGATGATTCCTCTTCCCAACTTTTGCGTCATTAATCTCTTTCCCCTTTCAAACCGTTGTAATTGATACCCAATTTCCAGCATGAAGGAGTTCTCTTAGAATTGTCTTAGAGAAGCTTAATACGAGCTTAAATAACAATGGCATTTCTGTGTAACTGCCTCGAGGTAGGGGGATCACATGGTTCCAGAGCGGATAGCAGCGACTAAAATATGAGCACGCGAAAAAACCTCCGTTGATGGAGGTTTGGCGTGATGCGACGAATTGATGAGCGCTATATAGATGGTAGCGTAATGGTTATCGTCATGCCCTGATGCCGGAAGCTCGTTGCTTCGATTTTCCCGCTATGGCGTGACACGATCCATTTGGCAATGGACAGTCCGAGGCCTGTCCCTCCTTCCGAGCGGCTTCGTCCCTTGTCTCCCCGGTAAAACCGGTCAAAAATATAAGGCAAGTCCGCGGCATCCACTCCATTCCCATTATCTTTGACCGTCAGAGTGACTTGTCCGGAGGAAACCTTGCACGATAGATGGACGCTGCCGGTTGCAGGCGTATATTTGATTGCATTATCCAGCACGATCATCAACAATTGCTGGAGTCGTTCCTCATCTCCGTTCACGATGACATTCGCATCAATGCGCCACGACAGAGCAATATCCTTGAGCGACGCGAGCGGCATGATTTGCCTCAGCATCTGCTCAGCTAATCGATCCAGCGTGACCGGCTTCATCTGAAGCTCAAGCTTGTCCGCATCCGTCTGCGACAGTGTCAACAATCCGTTCACCAGCTTCTTCATCCGCCGTATTTCTTTCAGTATTGTTGAAATTTCACGGCTGTCCTGCTCGATCGTATGATCAGGATGGCGAAGCAGCAGCTCCGTATGCGTCTGCAGCACGGCCAGCGGGGTCCGCAGTTCATGCGACGCGTCGGCCACAAATTGCTGCTGCTTCTCCCAGGACGAGCGGATTGGCACCAGTGCGCGATCAGCCAAATACAAACCGGCGAAGACAGATATGGCGCCCCCGAACACAATGCCAATGATAATAAGCACCATTACAGCATTCAACATGCCGATCTCTGTGCTGATATCATAGACAAACTGATAGTAGCCATTAGCTGGTACTGTTATGTAATTCAGCTTTGCCATACTGCCTTCGGCAATCCTAACATTAAAAACCCGATACACCGCCCCGTCATGCCGAATGCTGAGCGTCTTGGTCGAGTTGAGCGAGCGGCGCAGCTTCTCCTGAATCTTGGGAGGAAGCCTCTCCGGTATAAGCATGCTTAACAGATTATGATCCGAGTCCCACGAAAGCATATTAATATTACGCTCGAAAGTTCTGCTTGAGACGCTCCACGCACCAATCGATGCAATCTGGGTTGTTGCCACAACCCCTCTGGTAAATCCCTGCAATCGTGGTTGTTGCTGCACAGTATAATCCGCTGCCCGTTCCTGCATCGCATGATCAATTCCGCCAATAATCGCGGTACGCAAGTACAGATACATGCTCGTTCCCAATGTAGCGAGAATGAGGAACATGACGGACGCGTTTAATAGCGTCAGCCTAGTTTTCGTTTTTCGAAACATTGGCTTTCCCCTTTACCATATAACCTATGCCGCGTACCGTTTGGATCATATCGGGATATTCTTGCACAGCCAGCTTCTTCCTTAAATAGTGGATATACAAATCTACGATGCCTGCCCCCGAGTCCGTATCAAATCCCCATACCCTGTCTAAAATCTGCTCACGCGTCAGAATCTGATTCCGATTAATAAGCAGAAACTCGAACAATTCATACTCTTTGGCCGAAAGCTTAAGCGGGACATCATTAACGAATCCATCCTGCAGCTTAGGCCGGACGGTAACGCTTCCCACACTAATGTCGCCCGAATCGCTGAGCGTACCGTGCCTGCGCAGAATCGCTCTTGAACGGGCCAACAGTTCGGGAAAGGCAACCGGCTTGACAACGTAATCATCCGCCCCCGCATCCAGCCCCTGCACTCTGCGTTCAACCGCATCCACTGCCGTCAGCAGCAGGATCGGCGTCATAATGCCCTGCGACCTTAAATGGTGAATAAGCGAAATACCGCTCATACCCGGAAGCATAACATCCAATATGATCAAGTCGTAGATGTTTTGTTCCGCCATGAACAGCCCGTCGTCACCACGCATGGATTCGTGAACGATGAACCCTTCTTCCCGAAATACACTGGAGACTGCGTGAATTAATGAATCGTCGTCTTCTACCACCAACACCTGCATACCACTCAAACCTTCCCGAACCGAATAATACATTCAGTATAAGCGACAAAGCTTAAAATTAAATTAGACAGCAATGCTACCTTTGATCAGATGCTTCCTATGAATACCCAGCTGGATTTGACTCATCATGGGACGGAGAAGGGTATCGTTCAATTCCCGGCGTCATGTTATAGTAGAGAGGCAATTCGCATACAAAAGGAGGGAGATAATGGAATACGTGCGCGACTACGCGATGTACGCATCAATATTCGGGATGTTTAGCTTTTGCTGGTTCGGCTGGGCGCAGGAAAATCCACGGGCAAGTTGGCGCAAGTATTTAGGCATCGCTTCCGGCATTGCCCTTCTGGTATGCCTGCTGGGCGTCTACTTGAGCATAACCAACTGGGGCGCTGCATCCGCCTTGAAGGAGAGATCCTCCTTCACAACCTATTTGATATTGTTGTACGGCGAATTTTTCCTGGGAGGCGTCGGCGCCTTCTTCTTGATCAAGCGGAAACTTGCGAGGTATGTCGCGCCATGGATCGCCTTTATCGTAGGCATTCATTTTATCGGGTTGGTTCATGTGTTTGACGATCCTGCGCTCTATCTCCTGGCTGCGCTTCTGGTACTCATCGCTGTCGCAGCACCTTTCATCGCGCCAAAGCTGCAAGTGGCCAACAGTGCAATTACAGGCATTGGCGTAGGAACGGTGTTGTTTGGTTTTGCACTATTGGGACTCATTCGTTTCTTTACGGTCTAACCAAGTAATTGTACAACGATATAAAGCTAGAAAAAGCAAAACGAATAGCTGTTATGTTTAGAACTCAACTTTCGCAGCAATGAAATCGGCAGGTAAGCCTTGATGTAGCTGGGTAGAGCTGCCATCCACTGCTCTAGTTGATTCCGCATCAAAGCGGAGATCTTCTTCCCAGTCTTCATGGCGATTTCATGGATCATCTCGACCAGTTGCTGAAGGGAAACCACCCAGTCGATGGCGCTCACTTCTTCTATGGCATGGCTTCCCCCGCCTTAGCCTTGACTGTCCAATACCTGTCATTCTGCCTCTGCACGTCCGCGATTATCGCATCGAGCCCATTCGATCACTGGCAGCGGCCTAGTTCATAGTCTTGTTGACGCCGCAGGTGATCGGCTTATCCAAATCCTCCATTCGTGCTCCGTAAAGGCCTCGTTACAGACCTTGTTACTCTTTTTTGACTTGTGTCCAAGAGCGGAAGCGACTCGGCGTCATGTCCGTATACCCAAGGAACAGCCTTGAGAAGTGGGAACGCTCCATGCCGAGCTCTGACGCAATCCGGGAGACGGTCCAATCGGTGGTGAGCAGCAGTTGCTTCGCCCGTTCCATTCTCAATTTGAGGAGATATTGGTGAGGCGTCTGACCGAATGTGGACTTGAAATACCGAAAGAAATATTTCGGGCTGTAGTTGAATTTGACCGCGATCTCCGGAATCGACAAAGGCTCGGTGGCATGCTGCTCCATGTAGTGTAAAATATCGTGCCATCTCTGCAGGGCAGGAGGATTGACGGGCTCAGGCTTGCGCGGCTCCTGCTCCCAAATAAAGAGAAGAAGCTCGAAGATAGCCGCTTTGGTCGCAAGCGGTGCTAGATCATCGGTTCGCTGGAAGCCTTGAATAAGGCGATCGAACAGCGTCACTGCACGCGCCTGATCCTGCAAGCGGATATACAAAGGTGTATCGACGATTTGAAAGAGCGGAAGCTGTCCCACCAAGGCGTGAAAATGGCAAAACATCAAGCGAAATGGGGAGGGCTCGGTCGTCGAAAACGAGATTCGGGCGCCGACGGGCAACACATACAGATCGCCGGGCTGGGGATAGAACGTCGAATCCCGGATGCTCAGCATGCCTTCGCCCTCGCGGAAAAAATAAATGCAATTGTTCGCCGTCACATGGTTTCTGTGCCGCCAGTTCGCCGAGAGTTGAACATGGGCCGCAGCAGAAACTGTCACATGCAAACCTTCCAGGCTCTTCCTTAAAAGTGAAGCCGTCATGTGATCCCTCCGTTCTATTATTACCTTATCACATAATAGGGGCGAAAAACAGGTTACTTTTCGGCACATATTGGTGAGCTATGAGGATCCCTGCCTAGAGCTAGGTTTGATATTATCAGGGGGAAATGACTAAGGAAAGGAATGTGGACATACGTGGACAAGCCCAAACATACGGCAGCACCTGCGCTAGGTTTCCCAAGCCGCGATCCAGAACTTGATGTTTATCCGGGCTTCGTCTCGCCTCCCAAGGGCTACGGGGAAGTCGCCTTCTATTGGTGGGTGGGTGAACCGCTGACTAAAGAACGGCTGGAATGGCAACTTGCGCAGTTGAAGGACCATCACATAACCGCGCTGCAGATCAATTACGCACATACCGACGAGGGCGGAGATTTATGGGGGGACACGATGACCAGCGATCCCCCTCTCTTCTCTGAAGCATGGTGGAAGCTGTTCGCCTGGTTTGCGGAAAAAGCCGGCACGTACGGCATCTCCGTCAGCTTGAGCGATTACACCTTATGCTCGCCAGGCCAGGGATGGTACACGGATGAGATCTTGAATAAACGGCCGGATGTGGGCGGGCAGAATCTGTTCCACATGGAATGGCAAGCTACTGAAGGGTTAATCGAACTGGCGCTTCCTACCGGCACCCTCGCCGTTACCGCCTACCGATGGAGCGAAACGGGCGGGTCATACGGCGAGTGGAAGAACCTCTTCTCTCATATCGAAGGCCAGATGCTTCGCTGGACGAAGCCCGACGGCGACTGGCGCATTGTCGCTGTCTATGCAGAGCGTAAGCGCCGCTCACTCGATCCGATGCACCCCGAAAGCGCTACTCTGGTGATCGAACATTTCTTTCAGCGGTTTGAAGACCGGCTGGCGGGCATGCCAAACGCCAAGCTCGGTTTCTTCTTTTCCGACGAGCTGGAGTTTGGCATCCGTGGACGGCTATGGAACGACTCATTCCGAAGCGAATTTATCCGGCGTAAGGGCTACGATCTGGTTCCAGAGCTTCCTTTGCTCTTCGTAGACATTGACCCCCGTGCCCCGAAAATCCGAATGGATTACGGGGATGTGCTGGTCACACTATCCGAGGAGCATTATTTCGAGCCCGTCTATCTATGGCATGAGCAGCGGGGCATGATCTACGGCTGTGACCATGGCGGCCGCGGCAAGGATGTGACCGAGTTTGGCGATTACTTCCGTACACAGCGCTGGAATCAAGGGCCGGGCTGTGACCAGCCTTTCTTCGAGTGCGACCTGATCAAGAACAAAGTGGCAAGCTCGATCGCCCATCTCTACGAGCGCCCAAGAACTTGGCTGGAGGGATTTCACAGCACGGGCTGGGGCACTAATACGTCCGATCTGACGGACGCCATATTCCGTAATTTCGTTTCCGGGCATAATTTGCTTACACTTCATGGGCTCTATTACACCACCTACGGAGGTTGGTGGGAATGGGCGCCGCCTTGCAACCATTTCCGCATGCCGTATTGGCAACATATGGAGCCGCTTCTTGCCTGCACGGAACGACTCAGCTATCTACTAAGCCATGGCGTGCATGTATGTGATGTCGCCATCTTGTACCCCGTGGAAGCGATGGAAGCCGGGATGGACGGTCATGATTCTGTCATGTCGGCATTCGGCATCGGCGAATATTTGTACAAACGCGGCATTGATTTGGATTATATGGATTTCCAATCCGTGAACCGGGCGACCATCGTCAATCGAGAGCTGCGGGTGGCAGCCAAGGCTTACCGAGTATTAGTGATCCCATCGATGCGTGCGCTTCGCTACTCTACCCTGCAGAAGGCGCTGCAATTCTACGAGGAGGGCGGGCTCGTGATCGCGCTGAATCTGCTGCCTGAAGCAAGTGATCGCTTCGGCGCGAACGATCCGGAGCTAGACGCTATCGTGCGCACCATGTTCGGCTGGACGGCCACGGAAGCCGGGCTCACAGCCGAGAAGCGGATCAATCCTAGCCCAACTGGGGGGCTTGCCATTACCGCTCGATCGTTCGAGGAAGCCGCAGAGGCGATCAACCTTGCCTTCCCACGCGATTTCTCCTGCGATATGGCGATTGACGACCAAACGTTTCCTTATGTGATGAATCGCCGATTAGGCAATCGCAATATTTACGCCATCTACAACGTACCTGCCGGAACCGAATGCTTCTTCCGTAGCCATGGCGATATAGAGCTGTGGAGCCCTTGGGACGCATCGGTCACCTCCGTTGAAGCGGCAAAAATAACCCCGGACGGCACGTTCATCCAGATGCCGCTCGAGCGAACGGAGCTCCAGTTGATTGTGTTCACATCCGGGCCCAACCAATCCGATGAAAGCGGTTATACGAATCTGCAAGTAAACGCAGCGGCCAGCCATACAACCGTTGAGCTCGAGGGCCCCTGGAGGTTCGACCTGCGCCCAACACTAGATAACCGATTCGGGGATTTCCGGCAGCCTCCCGAACCCATCTATCTAGGGGCTGAAGCCCGTCAATTCCGTCATGCCTTGGAGAGCTCGAAAACCTCCGAGCTCTGGAGTAGTCCTGCGTTTGACGACACTTCCTGGCCTAAGGTGACTTACGGGTACGGCACTTACTTCTGGAAGCTTGGGCCACTTCCGGAGGAAGCATGCACGGCGGAACTGGAGCGGCGACTCTTGTCTTTGGCAGGGGCTCCTGCGGGCCAGAGCATGGTAGCGGATGGATGCTCATATAGCTGGCAGCCTTATGATTTTTCCATGCGGTACGGGATGGAAGGCGATCCTGGTCATCAGGGCTATCACGGACTCAAGGGTAAAATGAATGATGATTTCCTGGCTGTTGGAGTGAAAAGATTCAACCACTCCGATACGCTCTATGACGCCGAAGAGGCCGGGAACGTATCGTACTTCTGGTCTTCCATCGAGTCGAAGGGAGAGGGTCAGGTTGCGCTTCGCCCAGGAATGAACACCGTGCTGCTTCGCTACGATCAACCGGGGAGAGGCCATGTGATGTTCGAACAGACGACTGCGGTTGGTTGGAAGCAACCACTGCCGCTGGCTATGTCTTGGTATTACAATCCTGAGGTCTTCTCTTATGACGCATTCCCTGTGGAAAGCAGGCCTAAAGCAGGATGGTACCGTTTCACGGCGCCTCCGGGCCTTGAAGCCATGAACATCTCTGCACATGGCTCGCTGCAAATTTGGGTAGATGGAGCCCCATGGCAGGTTGAAGTGACAGGCACCGGCGAGGAGGGCTCCACGGCATACCGAGTGTCGGCACCAACACGGAAATCGGCTGTCAGCCATGTCGCCGTACGAATCGCTTACGACAGAACCAAATTTGGCGGTGCGGCGCTGCCCGAACCGATCAAGCTCCACTGCGGAGAAGGTGAAATGGAGCTTGGTGACTGGTCGGCCATCGACGGGCTAACCTGCTACTCAGGCGGGGCCTCCTACAGGAGGCAGTTTCAATGGTCGCATGGCCTTTCTACGCAAGGCCGTAAGGTGACGCTGGAGCTTGGGAGCCTCTCGTCCTCTGCGGAGATTAGCGTCAACGGCCATGCGATACGTACCTTGGTCGCTCCTCCATGGACTGTCGACATTACGCCTTGGCTGAGGTCGGGCGATAATTCCATCGAGGTGCGGGTGTATAACACGCTTGCCAATCATTACGTAACCATTCCATCCCGCTACCAAGGGGATTTAACTTCCGGCCTACTTGGCCCTGTGCGGCTTCGAATTCAAGAAGTCTACATGGAGACACCCAACTAATCTGCGCCGCATTCGGTTTTTGATACAGCCCTAGCTTCTGGAATGCTTATTAAGTTTTCATAGCCAAAGCACGTTTTTGTCAAGGCGCTTTTCCTTGACGGAAGCGGGCTTTGGCTACGTTTTTTTCAACCTGCAATCCAGTCAATAGATGATTGTTCAAATCGATGTATATTATACCATGTTCAACTTTAGTGAGCCGATATTACCACCTATCGAGCTTACTCCTGCCTTTTCATTCGTTACCGCGGCAGGCGGACCTCAAACTGAGTAAAAACCAGGCTGCTCTCTGCCAAGATGGTGCCCTGATGCTGCTCCACAATATTTTTCGCAATAAACAGCCCAAGTCCTGTACTGCCTTCATGGTAGGTGCGCGCTTTGTCACCCGTATAGAACATATCGAATATGTGCGGCAGATCCTGGGGGGAGATGCAATCCCCGTAATTGACGATCCGGACGACGATTTCTTCGCCTTCAGGCTGGCAGTGAATATCGATAAATTCGCCTTCCCCGCCGTAATGTGCTGCGTTGCTCAGCAAATTTTCAAATACACGGGCCAGCAGTTCGCCATCGCCCCGCGCCGTTAACGACGGTGTTACATAAAGCCGTGTGGTCAGATTCTTCTTCTCCAGCACCGGATAAAGCTCTTCGTTTAATTGGAGCAGCAGCTCGCTAATATCCACCGGATTGCGTTCAACCTTAAGCTTGCCGTAGTTCATTCGGGTTACTTCGAACAACTCGTCGATTAGTCCTTCCAGACGCCGCGACTTCGTAAAGGCAATGGTCGTGTAATGCTTGACCTGCTCGGGAGACAACTCATTATCCTTCAGAATAAAATCCAAATAACCGATAACCGAAGTTAGCGGTGTCCGGAGGTCATGTGCCAGGTTCAATACCAGCTGTTCCTTGCTGTTCTCGGCAAAATCCCCTCTCTCCATCGCTTGGCGCAGCTTCTCCCCGGCCAGATTAATGTCTCGGGCGATGTTGCCAAATTCGTCTGTGGACGGGATATCGATCTTGGAGTCGAAATTGCCTGAGGCAAGCTGGTTAATTCCGCCTGATATATCACGAAAGTATGCTGCATACCGCTTTGTAAGCAGGAAAAAAAACCAGATCGCCAAAGGAATAAAGAAAATGAGAAAAAAATTAACATCCCCGACCTCCCGGATGAAAAAACGAACTTTGGTCAACGGATCTTCCACCCTGGTCGTATAATAGTAAAGCTGGGCGATCTTGTAAATGACGAATGTAATCGCCGCGGCAAACAGCATGCTGAGTCCGAAGAGCAGAATCATTTTGGATCGGAAGGTTCGAAGTATTTTACCCATGGAATGAATACCCAACTCCCCAAACGGTTTTGATCAGCTTGTTCTTGTTCACATCATCGCCCAGCTTCTTGCGCAGTGTACGAATGTGCACCATCACGGTATTATTGCCTTCGTAATAGTTCTCCCCCCACACCTGCTGGAAAATATGATCCGAGCTGTACACCTTCTTCGGATGGCTGGCCAGTAAATGCAAAATATCAAATTCCTTGGGCGTCAGCTCCACCCGCTGGCCATTGACAATAACCGTGCGTTCCTCCGGATTGATGATGACGCCCCCTGCTTCGACAACCGGCTTGCCTGACATGACCGGCTGGCTGAACTGCAACGAACGCCTCAGTTGGGCGTTCACGCGCGCGACCAATTCCATCGGGTTAAACGGCTTAGTCATATAGTCATCGGCTCCTTGCACGAGACCGGTAATTTTGTCGAGATCCGAGCTCTTGGCACTCAGAAAGATGATCGGGATATGATGCTTCTCTCGAATTTGTCTGGTCACTTCGTAGCCATCCAGCTTGGGCATCATAATATCGAGAATGGCCAGATCAACCGGGTATTTCAATATGGCGTCTATGGCCTCGCGCCCATCCAGCGCCTTAATACAACGGTAGCCTTCCTTATCCAGATGCAGCTCGACCAGGTCCGCAATTTCCGCATCGTCGTCCGCAATTAAAATCGTAATTGACTTCATAATCTTACACTCCCTGCTTGCATGAGGATAACTTTTATTGTATCAGATTTGCCCGGGAGCGCGTTATTCATTTTGTAGCCCGGCATGCGGGATACTTGCGGGACTCCTCTCAAGCACGTTATAGCGGGAGGTCTCCCGTTCGACGGGGTACATAAAGAGACTGAGCAGTTTGACACACACCGTATACAGGATAAACCCTGTCAGACCGCCGCTCGTATTTAAAATAAGATCATCCACGTCAAAGGCACCCATGGAGAAAACCGCCTGTGAAACTTCCAGGGACAAGCTTAGGGCAAATGATAACTTCAGTACTTCCATGCCGGTTATTCCTCTGCGCGATCCGAGTGATCCGAACAGTCCCAGCAGCACTCCAAACGGCATAAAGATAGCGATATTGCCAAACAAGTTAACTAATCCCCGGTCTGTCATGGCATGAAGTGTTCTTCTAATCTCGTGAAAAGGGATAAGATTCCCCTGCTGCATTCTCATGACGATATGTCCCGGATCATGCCAGCTTATCTGAAACTGCTGAATCAAATAAGGGAGGTCGATGGCATGAAATTTGAACAGGATAACCTTAATTAACGTATAGATATAAATGGCAAGAAGGAATCGCAGCATAATTATTCGTTGCCTGTTCATTGTTCTTCCTCCATCCCATCTGAAGCCCCGTCATCCCAAGTCGTCACAATTACCCCATCCGTATTATTCCCCGAAAGCTCATAACTGCCCTCTATTGGAATCTTAATACGTTGCCCTTTGGCAATCAGATAATAAGACACGGTATACATTTTGCCATCCCATTGGGCGGTGACATTCCTCTCCTCCTTCAGATAATCCAAGTATTCCTCCAGAACAAAATCATGCTCCTGCATAATGGCGCTATGCGGAAGTCCCACATATCGGAAATGCCAGGGTTCATATACAGCGCCTGTAATATCCGATTTGTCCTCAGGGTAACGCAATATAAATCCATGCTTCCATGCGTTATGCTTCAGCCACTCCCCCTCCGGCGCGTTCTTCATCAATCCGAGCGCAGAACCGATATCCAAAGACAAGCCAAGGTTATGCTCACTGTGGCCAGGGGCATTGGCATAGCCTTCTCCCATCTCCTTATATAGCTCATCTTGCTTCTCGTTGTCTCTGTATCCGCTATTGATCAAAAAATGGCTGACGCCGTCTTCTTTGGCCGCTTCAATCATGCCGGTAAACTTCTGCAGCATATCGAGCGGCAGCTCAACATTGTTATCCAAAATGCCGAAGCCTTCCACCAAATCTTGGCGCTGGACCAGATTGACGACATCAGGTATTCCTACATCCTTCGGAACAGCGTGCTGCCGGTTGATGAGCAGCAGATTGCCTTTGTATACCTCTTCCTGAGCAATGGTCAGCACAGGCCTCGTATCCTCCGGCTGCTGCTGCTGATCTTGTGTCTCCTCCTGCAGATCTACGAGATTATCTTCCACAGCTTCCGGCGGCGGCTGGTATGTAATCAGGCCATAACCGACCACAAACAAGGCGGCGGCTACCCCAAACATCAGTTTCTTCATCGATCAGTTTCCTCCTCTACTTCCTTCCTTAAGGATAGCGGGGAGTATTTAAAAAGAAAGATGGGAAACATTAAATTTTTTTAAAACTTGGAGTTGGAGTGCAAGTACGGATATGTGCCTCAAACCCTGTAGCCGAATGCTTTGGCAAGGCGCGCCAATCCCCCCAGCACTAGTCTTTGCACAACAGTGGGCGGTCCCGATAGATAGCCGTCCATAGCTTCCCATGCCAGTCCGAGCCACAGCGGATTGCGGGGAATTCCATGGCGATTCATCTTCCCTTCACATTCCAGCTTGTGGATGAGGGCAAACATGTGCCAATGCAGCCCAGGCGGTCGGATCTCATGAATCATCACCAGCGGGTCGTCTCCTTCCTTCCAAAACTGGTGCACCTGTTTCGGAAAAACGGTCAGCTTGTCGCCCGGCCCGGCTATGATGTCCTCTCCGTCCACCCTGAAGCGGATTTGCCCTTCGATGACAGTGAAGCTTTCCTTAAGATCCGGATGCCAATGCGGTCCGTTGACTGCCCCTTGCCTGATGATGCGATGCTCGACAATCAGATATTCGCCATTTGCGTCCGTTCCCTGATCCAAGCAGGTGACGGTTTGTCCGTCTGGATACTGGAGCACACGTTTCGTGGGATTTTCATCATTTTTCACAGCAAACACCCCTTATTTATTTGGTCTTCCCCATGAAGTCTCTTTTTGGCCTGAAAATGTGACATTCGATTGGCAAATTTTCTTCTTTTCTTTTCTGTGCCTGCCATTTGCGCTAAGATTGAGGTAGAATGCAATACCGATGAAGTCAGGGAAGGAGGAGGAAAAATGGACAATACCCATCTTTTTCAAACTTACAGCACCCTTCTGTTTTCCGTTGCCTATCGCACACTCGGCACTGCAACCGATGCGGAGGACATCGTGCAGGAGACGTTTGCCGATTTGCTTCAAGCAGGCCTGCCTCCGCAAGTGAACAATATGAAGGCATACTTGTGCAAAATCGTATACAACAAATGCAATGATCGGATAAGAGAAACGATCAAGGAGCGCCAAACCTATGCCGGACCGTGGCTGCCAGAGCCCATCTTGACCGATCTCTCCGAGCAATTTCTGGACCGGGAGTCGCTGGCTACCGCTTATCTCTTGCTGCTGCAGCAGCTTTCCGAAATGGAACGAACCGTGTTTATTCTTCGCGAAGCCGGCGGATTCAATTATCGAGAAATTGCCTGGATCGTCGAAAAAACCGAAGCCAACTGCCGACAAATCTATCGTCGGGCTAAGCAAGCGCTGGCCAGCCAGCCGCCTGCTGAGCGATTGGACACGCCCCATTTGAAGCCTCTGATTGGGCAATTTGTCGATGCGCTGCAAAATGGTGATTTGAACAAACTGGTGGAAGTACTTGCTGACGATGTTGTGTTTGCCGCAGACAGCGGTGGCCAGGTTAAAGGGGCACTCGTACCGATTCGTACGTCTGTGCGGGTTTCGCAATTTCTGATGAAAACATCAAGCATGATTCCTCACGATATGAGAACCGAATTCGAGCAAGTAAACGGCAACTGGGGGCTGGTTCTGATGGCCGGAACAGACGTTTTGTACGTCTTTTCCTTTCAAATCGTGCGCGGCCGGATTCATGCGATTTACGCAACCTCCAATCCGGACAAATTGGCCTATATCAGCCGCCAGCTTCGTTTGACCTAGCTGCGAGTTAACGTTGCACGCCTTGCCCTTTCACACTAACTGAACTCGCATGTGGTTGACTGCCGACACGTATCGCCCCATCGCATGCTGGGAGCCGCGCGCAGTGCAGAAAGATCATCTGCATGTATGCAGGTAACATATACTCGATTTTCCCGGCATGGTGTGGTATGCCATGGTAGGGAAAAGTGCTGGAAGTGGCTGGCGGAAGCCGCACATCCGCACCTTCTGCTTGCCCAACTGCGGTGAGTGGTGCGAGAAAAGTTGTGAGGACGCATGTGTGGAAGGATGTGTTGCAGGATGTGTTGCAGCGCATGAGCACGCACATGAGGAAGGATGTGTGACGCATATGAGGAAGCACATGAGAAAGGATGTGTGACGCATATGAAGAAGCACATAAAGTTGTAACGCTGATGACAAGCGCTATTTTGCTAAATTTAGCGTTTAAAAAATTCTAAGGAAACTGAGCCACGCTATTTGAGTAAAATGAGCGATTTGGATCGCCAAAGTGAGGAATAAGCTTCCTCACAAGCGTTAGAATTCCAGAGCGTTCATTTTAAGCCAAATAAGCGCTGTGACAACTATTCTTGCTACACAACACATCCATTTTATGGATGAATGATGAATAGCGCAAATGAAGAAAAGTTGGTAGGATAGA
>REGQ01000023.1 GCA_004134985.1 Paenibacillaceae bacterium
TTGGTTTCCTTATCTATTCGACACACGAAACGGAAATCCATTCCAATATTCAAGAATCTTTAGTTAAACTTATATAGATGAGTTATTTGACTATCTTTTTGGTAAGGTTAATATGATCCAAGTCCGTACTGCTGTTGAAAATAAACGAAAGCACATAATTTCCGCGGATATAATCTACTTTATTTTGGACAAGCTTGCCGTTATTAATGGTTTTGGATGCGCTTGGCGCTCCCCACTGCTGTTTCACCATTTTCAAGGTAATGCCACCTATATTCGTTTGCCGTTCCACATTCGTGCCAAAATAGCGCAGCTCCCTGATCCGGTTCAGCTTGTAGGCAATCGCATACCCTGGATGTCCCATTTCCGCATGGTATACATCGAATGCATCAGCGTCTTCACCAGGCGCTTCTGATTCGCCAATCTTCTTGATCACGTCCTGACGCGTACTGACGCCGATCGTCAATCCTTTCACTGCACCAGGGAATTGACCTTGGAGAGCGGGTTTGTAAAAACTGTTCAACGTTTGCAAGGCTTGCGTCTCGGCAGTCAACGGAGCCTTGGTACTGATGGCAGCAGCTTGCACCTGCACAGCAGGACTTGATATGGTTGTGAAACCTAAAGTGACAACGGCTAATAATACAACCCGGGCTGATTTTCTAAGCAGCTGATAAATCATCATCTTGTTTCCTCCCTAATTGTCCTGATTGTTCCTACATTAAATAGACGAATCAGACAGAACAAACGTTGCACCGTTCGCCATGTCACCATCTTCCGCCAATCCAATCATGAAATCGTGAAAGTTGTCGCACTACTCAATATTACTCACCCGTTGGGCCAAGTCTCCCGCTTAACGTTGGCAAACCAAATTACACACTGCAAACCCCGTCAGTGCAGCTATCATCACCTTTTGATCGAGCCGCCTTCTCCATTTTCCGGAATTCCTTTTCTTCATCCCAAATCAAGTTCAGAGCATTTAAAAAACTTTCCTCGGACTGAGCACCCGAAAGGCTGTATTTGTTATTAAACACGAAGAATGGCACTCCTGAAATATTCAACTTTCTAGCCTCGGCGATGTCGGCTTTGACCGAATCTTTGTAAGCATCGGATTCAAGCATTTCCGCTACGTCCCGTTCATTAAGCCCCGCCTCGCTGCCCAAGGAAACAAGCACGTTGTGGTCGGCAATATTCATGGATTGCGAAAGGTAAGCGCGAATGAGGCGTTCTGTTAACTCAGCTCCCTTTCCTACTTTGGCTGCAAAATGAGCCAAACGATGACCATCAAATGTATTTGCAATAATAACGCGATCATAATTGACATCGAGTCCAGCTTCTTTTTTAATCATATTCGCTACTTGTGCTTGCTTGACTTTCATTTGCTCGACAGTCATTCCCTTTTCGCTGGCAAGTTGCTGGGTACTAATTGTTCTGTTTTCTGCATTAGGATCAAGTTGGAAACTGCGATATACTACTTCTACTTTATCCCCCATCGTAAACATGCCAAGTGCATTCTCAAGTTTTCTTTTACCTATCACACAAAAGGGACATCCAAAATCGGACCAAACATCTATTCTCATCGTCAATTCCCCCAATAATTTAGTAACCATTCAATTTTTGATTTTTCCGGAATGAACACGCAACCTGCCTTGCCAGACTCAACTCTCTCTCGTGTACATGTTCTGATCCTGCAAGTGAATCAGTACTTTGCCAAAGCGTCCGCCCTCCTGGATGGCGACTTTTCCAGACGGATAGGCTTGCTCCAAATAGTCGGCGATGACACTCCGATTCCGCTCATCAACAGGCAGACGGTGATGGCCAAGCCAAATCATCGCTTCCTGCAACGCCGCTTCTCTGGAGACTTCCGTCGTTTTTGCTTCCCGCGTGATTAGCGTTTCGTAAGCATAACCTTTAAGATACAGCAGATGCAGTAAATATCCCATTTCCATAAGCTTCGAATGGTAGCGCTGACCGGTGATGAGCGGCCAAATTTCATTCACCAGGCTGTGCTCCGCAGGACTTACCGGCATACTGATATAGCAGAACTTCCGAGCGCAATGAAGCAGCTTCTCCACACTATCCCAATTGTGAATGACTGGGCACATCGAAGCAAAGACGAGATCGAAGGCCTCATTCCAGCCTTTGCTCTGCACGTCAATATCTTCAAACGGCTCCGCTACAATTTTCACCTGGTCTTCGGCAAACATTGAGATGTTTTCTTCCAATAGTTCAATCTGCGGTGGAGAGGTCTCTATGGCGGTTACAGTGGCACCTCGCTCCGCGAACGGCACCGAGAACACGCCCGATGCGGCGCCAATATCCAGAACGGAGGCATTTTCGAATCGCACTCCTTGTCCTTCCATCCAGTTCATGATCCGTTTGGTTCGTTTTCTTCCCTCATCGCTAAACGATTGTTCGTTGAAGGTCTTGGCCTTATGGTCAAAAGATCGGGTAGGATCGATTCCATTCTTTTTCATCCTATTGATTTTCAAATCGGACTCGTCTTTCCACGCTTTTTCCCATATGGCTGCATTAAAAAAATCGTTCATGATCGTTCCCACGCTTTCTTTATGATTTATGAATTTCCTAAACGAACGGTCATCTTCATCCTGCCGCCTGTTCATGCTCCGTCGATTTCCCTTTACGGAGGAAGAGACCGAGTACGAGCGCAATGAGCGCGATGATAACGCCGAACCAGAACGCGTTGTTGATACCGGCTGCGAGTCCTTTGACGATTACCGCCGGAGCCTGCGGATCGCTCGCTTCGCTCAAATACTGCTTCTGTCCGCCCGACATAATACTGATGTATAGGGCAGTACCGATTGCGCCGGACACCTGCTGCAGCGTATTCAAGATCGCTGTCCCGTGCGGGTGCAGATGGCTTGGCAGTTGGTTGAGCCCCGCTGTCTGTGCGGGCATCATCACTAGCGCGATGCCAATCATCAGCGCGATGTGAACGGCGACGAGGAAGCCGGTGCTCGTCGCTTCATCGAATCGGGTGAATTGCCACAACGAGATGACGGTAACGGCCAGCCCTGGGATGACCAGAACACGAGGCCCAAACTTGTCAAACAGCTTGCCTGAGATCGGAGCCATGAACCCGTTCACAATCCCGCCAGGAAGGAGGATCAAACCGGACTTGAATGCCGTTACCATGAGTACGCCTTGCATAAACATCGGAAGCATGATCGCCGATGAGAAAAAGGTCATCATAAGCACAAACAGCAGTACCGCAACAAGCGCAAATGTCGGATACCGAAACGCACGTAGATCCATGACAGGCTGCTTTAACAATAGCTGCCTCCAGACGAACAGCAACAAGGAAACACCGCCGGCGGCGATTGTCCAGATGACTTCCGGTTCCGACCAACCATGTTCGCCCGCACTGCTGAACCCATAGACGATGCCGCCAAAGCCGATCGTCGACAACACGATAGATAAGAAGTCCACTCGCGGTTTGGTGACTTCCGACACATTCTTCAGAACAGCGGCTCCTATAATAATAGAGAGCAACGCAAATGGTATTACAAGGTAAAACAGCCAGCGCCATGAAAGCCCGTCAACGACTAAACCCGATATAGTCGGGCCAATCGCCGGCGCAAACATGACGACGAGCCCTAACATCCCCATTGCGCCTCCCCGCTTTTCCGGCGGATAAATGGTCATGATTACGTTCATTACAAGCGGCAGCAGCATGCCGGTTCCTATCGCTTGAACAATCCGCCCGACCAGCAGCAACCCGAAATCCGGTGCCACCGCTGAGGTCACCGTACCGACGAAAAACAGACTCATCGCCGACAGAAATATTTGCCGGGTCGTGAACCATTGCTGCAGAATTGCCGTCACCGGAACAAGCACGCCAACGACGAGCATGTAGGCGGTGGAAAGCCACTGGCCAGTTGCCGCAGACACGCCAAACGATTTCATTAATTCGGGAAGGGCATTGCCCATTAGCGTCTCGTTCAAAGCGGCGACGAACAGGCCGATAATCAGGGCAAACATGATCGGACCACGCTTGATGTTTTTTAAATCGATTGATGCCGATGTTGCATTTGTACTTGATACATTCATAATTTAGTTCACTCCTGATTTTTAATAGAGGCGGCAGCGATAGACAACCCTTCCAGGCCACCACCAATAGCCGCGCAATAATTTCATCGTCATAAAAACCTTAAAAGATCCGAAATATCCGTAATTAAAATAAAAAAATATCATATTACAAACCTTTACGGACCCAAGATGTCCATAATTAAAGCGCAAGAAGTATATCACTTCTTGTTTCTTTCATGATGACAACGTTTGGAAGCCTTATCCAGTACGGACTGGATCGTTTGCTCTCGCAAGTATTGGTGCAGATGCTGTTCAGCGCCGTCCATCACCTTCTCAACCCAACATTCGCTATTTCTTTGGTGTTCCCGATCACAGGCTGCAGCCTCCTCTTCAGCTAACAAGCGATGCTGCCGCGAATTCGAGTTCGAGCATTCGAACATCTGCTGTCTTCCTTCAATCACTTGAATAACATCAAGAAATGTAATCTGTTCGGCTGACCGCGCGAGCTCGTAACCACCGTTCGCCCCGGGCACAGCACGCACGATTCCATCCTGCCTTAGCTTGGACATGATCTTGGATAAATAGCTTTCTGAAACGCCAAGTGTCGCGGACAATTCCTTGATTCCAACGTTGTTTCTACACTTCGCGTGAGCCAGATGAAGTAAAGCGTGCAGGCCGTAATCTGTACTTTTAGAGTACTGCATGTTTTCCACCTCCCTTTCTGATAATGTCTTTATTATAGAGCCGCAATATCTATAATAATCGATTTGATTCCACTTTGCAATGAAAAAAAGAAAAAGGAGCTGCAAGCGAGCAGCTCCTACACTATTGTATGTTCCGCTCAAGATTCTACTTCAACTTACTCGTGTCTTCGGCATATTGCCGCAGAATCCAACCGCATTGACCGCAAATGAAAAAAATATGGTATAAATGAAATGAGTTATGAGGAATCAAGTTGTATCGCTCTCATTGAAGTAATGAGACCGTAGGAGGATAAAAACAAGATTATTTCAGCTGATAGCGAGAAATCTTATTTTCCCTCCAAAAATGAACAATGATACTGTTGTTTCTGTAATCCAGAATGTTTCCTTTGATTCCGGGATTGAATTCGTATAATTTAGCCAAGGTGACCTAAAAATCAGTGCTTGACGAGACTCCGCTGTGCTGTTGCCGGTTCGCAGGCTGTTTCCATTCGCCATTCAAAGCCAGATTTCTCATGCTAATTTTCAAAAGGTGCAAATCCAGCTTTGAAAAGCGACCATTTCGTTTTTCCAACCTCCCTGCAACCCATCGCTGCCCTTTCTCGCAGTAGCAAGCACTGATTTTGGTTTTGAACCATAAAAAAAGTCCGTATATCGCTACAAGAGCAATATTACGAACTGTAAGTTTAAGGTATGGTGCGGTCAAGAGGACTCGAACCTCCACGTCATTGCTGACACTAGAACCTGAATCTAGCGCGTCTGCCAATTCCGCCATGACCGCAAATGCTTTATAATGCGGTGATCATTTAAATGATCACTGCGACTACGTTTTTTATATTAGCATGCCCCACAACCTTAAGTCAAGCTTTGCCAATCCTTCAATCCAAAGTTCCAATTTTCCGAATTTTTCATACAATTCAATTCACTCCAGCGGTCAGCAATTATGCTGTATACAGAAGATCTTCCATCATCGTCAGCAAGCGGTGTTTCATATGGCCTAGCTTGCTAATAGCTGTCTCCAGCCAGACATCATGATGCGTCATCCATTTCGATTGCGCAATAATCAAATGCGTATCATCCATTTGCAGAATTTCATCTGCATGGTTTAGATCCCGGTCATAGATACGTACCCGATAGAGCAAATCGCCAGTCACTTTAAGCAGCTGCTCAAAATGCAGCATCATTTTACCATTGTAATTTGTATGTTGTATAACGTTATCCATTCTCTCAACCTCTCTATCTATCATTATTTTCATCCTGGGGAAATTTATCAATACAGCTACAGTATATGCGAAGGGGTGTAAATTATGTTACCCTATATTTTCATTTCCCAAACAATCAGCTTCTATTCACGCTCAAGACAACTTACTATCGGTTGCGGGCCATTTCTGTGAAAAGCATAGTATTTCTAGCAACGTACTATTAATAATATCATAATTTTCAAACTATTCATAGTATTTGTACTTTTTATCGCTGTTCATACATTTATTAACAAACAAAAACGGACTCCGCAGAGTCCGTTTTGTTTGTCGTATCGCTTCGGCTAATTGCTTGCTTCCCCGCCATCAGCCGGTTCGTAACGATAGGCCCGATTTAATTTAACTATTCTCCGGTTTCGCTTGCGCACCATAACATGCGTATCATCCCAGGCAACGATTATTCCCGCCACATCATTGCTCTCATGCTCGTCTCTTCTGACACGAATCGCCGTGCCATTAAGCCGGTACTGATCCAATTGTTCTTCGGTAATCATTGTTGTACTCCTCTCTACAACAAAGAGACCTACCCGTGACTCTCTGATAAGGTCTCTGAGCTGTTCCATGCATGATGCCGCAGACTAACAAGATTGCACGTTTGCTGCCTGATTAACCGACATGCTCCTGCTCTTTGGAGTCATTCGTCTCATACCAATCGTCCAAAACACGTGAGGACATGACACGGCTTCCAATATAAGCAACCTGACGTTCCGAAAATTGCGGCTGCCATTCCACGTTCAACTGCTCGCACAGTTTGACCACTGTTAATAATTCAGACCAAGCGACATAGCGTTTGTACCAAAAAAATTGCGGATGCTCGATCATATAGGGATAAAGATCATCAAACTCGGTATGCTTGCAATCCAGCGCGCGCTCGAAATGCGTTTTGGCATCGGACAACTTTGTTTCAAAAAATTCTGCGGAAATTTCTAAATTCTCCATATCCTTCTGCCTCCCCTCAGCAACTCATCTTATTATAAAGTAAATTAACGCTGGAGAAAAGAGAAGGATGAAATTGTATGAAGCCCCAATTGCATGCTCCCCTTCCGCCTTGAACAATCTGCTGCTGGCCAAGGCGCTGCCTTTCACTATTCGAACGTAATTTTGCCGCCTTCCAACGAGGCGATCTTCACAAGGGATTCCACACGAAGCCCCTGTTCCCGCAACGTTCTTCCCCCTGCTTGAAAAGATTTCTCCACAGCGATGCCAAGTCCAACAAGCTCGGCTCCCGAACGCTCAATAATTTTGACAAGCCCGCGCGCTGCATCGCCATTGGCGATAATATCATCGATGAACAGTACCCGGTCATCGGGTTTCAGATATTGGCGGGAAACCATGATGTCTGTCACAATGCCTTTTGTAAAAGAAGGCACCCTCTCGCAAAGCGCATCCGGTTCGGCGATCAGCGTTTTTTTGCGGCGGGCAAACAATAGCGGCACGTTCAACAACAGCGCAGCTGCGAAAGCAATCGGAATACCCGATGATTCCACGGTTACCACCTTAGTAATTCGTTCTCCTTCATATCGGCGGGCAAACTCCCTGCCCATTTCCATCGTTAGCTCCGGTTCTACCTGATGATTCAACAGGCCATCCAGTTTTAAAACATCGTTCGAAACAATTGACCCTTCACGCAAAATACGCTCTTTTAGCAGTTCCATCTTTTTTCACATTCCCTTCAGATAACCCTGTCGATATTACTCATGTTCTTTTACAAATCTTTTAGTTATACTACATTTTAAAAATAAATGGCTCTTCGTGCAACTTTTTTCCAACATTAAGAGTCTTAATTACATAAGAGCCGGACAGACCGCTTCTCTTCCAGGAGGTGCACTACATATGAGTTTCACAACATTACCAAGATACGTTCGGCATTGCGCGGCCGCAGCAGTCATTGCGATTGCCGTCACAGGCTGCCAGAATGGCAGCGGGCCGCTGCAATCCGCCGAACCTCAACATACAGCGGGGGTTGCTGATCCTGCTTCAGAAGGTCAGCAGAGCAGCCCCCAGCAAACCTACAACAATCAGCAGCGGCAGGATGAAGCCCAGAATATTACCCCGCCGGATTCAACGGGCAAGACACAGGGCAGCGGTGAGAAGGCCAACACCGAGCCGAACGTTCAGAAGGAAGATTCCACGGCGAAGAAAGCCAAGACACCCGCCTGGGACAGCGCCTTGCCGAAACTGAATTCACTCGCCATTGGCGATAGCAAGGAATCTGTGGTCAAACGGTTTGGCGAACCGAATGAATCCTATACGTTGGCCGATGAGAAAGAATCGCTCACCGTCAGCGAGTATAACGGATTTTCGGTTGGCTTTAACGACACGCACCGCATTCAATTTATCGAAATCTATGATGCCAACGTAGCGACCGGCTTGAACGGCCTTGGCATCGGCGATGCCGAGGACGCTGCCCTGAAGGCGCTTGGCAAGCCAAACAGCCATACCAGCTACCTGCTTGGCTATAAAGCTGCTGGAGCGCTGCTCAAGCTGGACCTTGATCCTAAAAGTAAAGAGATAATCTCGATTAAGCTGTTTGTACAAGTCTAGACACGTCCAGCAGAAGATCATTGTCATGCCTGTCCCAATTCGCACATACCTTGTAATAAGGATGAGCGAAGGGGCGGTTGGATAAATGAGATTTTACTATAGCGTCTTACAAATTGCATTGACGTATATCGGGACGGTTGTAGGCGCCGGGTTTGCAAGCGGTCAGGAAATATTGCAGTTTTTTACCCGCTTCGGCTATTGGGGCGCGCTAACGATCGTGATATCAACCGGCATTTTTATTTGGCTTGGCGCCAAAATGATGCTCATATCCAGTCATATTTCCGCTAAATCCTACGAAGACTTGAACAAGGCGCTCTTCGGGAAAACGGTGGGCCGCTGGGTAAGTCTGTTCATGCTTATTATGCTGCTGGGGGTATCCGGCGTCATGCTCGCAGGCGCAGGCTCAATCTTCTCCGAACATCTTAACTTTTCCTATCAAAGCGGGCTGCTAATTACATTAGCGGCCTGCTTCCTGCTGCTCCGCAAAGGATTGTCCGCCATTCTGGCCGTGAATACAATCGTAGTCCCAGTCATGCTGCTCTTTACCATTCTAGTGTTCGCCGATACGCTTCACAATCCAGGGGCCAATCGCTGGCTGATCTTGACCAGTGACCATTCCCCATGGGCAGCATGGGCAGCGCCATTCCTGTACACCGCATTCAATTTATCGATGGCACAGGCGGTCCTCGTTCCGCTGGGAGCGACTGTCAAGGACCGCAAAGCTATCATCGCTGGCGCATGGCTCGGAGGCATTGGCATCGGGTTCATGCTCCTCGTCGGCCATATCGCGCTCTCTGCCCATATGCCCGGCATTACGCAATTCGCAATCCCGATGGGCGGCATCGCAAGAGAACTGGGCCAAAAGGTACAATGGATCTATCTTTTTCTCATTTTCTCTGAAATATTCACCACGCTCATTGCAGACATCTATGGATTAAGCCTGCAGTTGAACGAACGGTTGAAATGGTCGCGCAGCGTAGTCATCCTGGCTATACTGGCGGTATGCTATCTGCTTAGCCAACTAGGCTTCGGAACACTGCTCTCCACGCTGTACCCTCTGTTCGGCTTTGTCAGCCTCGGATGGCTGCTGCTGCTTATTCGCCATCCACTGGCGAGAGAGCATCTTTAGCAGGCGGCTGGAGCTGCGATGTATACACCTGCTTCAGCTCATGAATGACACGCTGCAGCGAATAGTCATGCTTCGCCTTGTTCCATGCCGAGCGAGCCATATTGTAGCGGTAGTAAGGATCGGTAACCAGCTTCTCCAGCGCATCGCACAGCGCATCCGGATTTTCCGAAGGGACAAGCAGACCGTTAACGCCATCATCAATTTGTTCGGCAATACCGCCTACTTGCGTGCCGACGAGCGCCAGCCAGCATAATGCCGCCTCGGCAAATACTGAACCGAATGCCTCCGCGCGTGAGGGCAAAACAAAAATATCAAAAAATGGCATAAATTCTTCCGGGTGCAGCATATAACCGTAGAAAATAATTTCATCATATAAATCCAGTTCGACAGCCAACTGCTCCAACTGCTCGCGGATCGGACCATCGCCAATAATATGAAGCACAAAAGCATGTCCCCGCTTTTTGAGCGCTGCGCACGCATGGAGCAGTATATCCAGCCCTTTGGCCGGCACCAGACGGCAGACCGTAATCAATTGCGGAATTTCATTATCATGCGAGACAGGGCGGAATCGCTTCTCGTCAAATCCGTTTGGAATGACCTTGACCTGGTCAGCCTGCCGCAGATAGGGAGAAAGATATTGCCGAAACGATTCGGAAACGGTCAGCATCCCATCCACCTTCGACTCCAACTCCGTATAGAGTGAAGTTAGAAAACGATGTTCCGGCCCTCCCTCCGCAATTTTTCCGTTTAGCGCCAGCTCACGCTCGAAGCTGGAGTGTACCGTCATCAATACTGGCGTTTCCGGAAACAATTGTTTCATGACCAGCCCGGCAATCGGATGGTGGGCATGAATCAAATCATACGATTTCGTAATCCGCCGCTTCGTCCACCAGATATAGTCGCGATAGGTTTGCAAATATTTATCCACAATCGGGAGTCCTGCATAGGACTTTACATCAAAAGTATCAAAAACAATGTCCTCCTGCCCTTTGCCGCGCACCCGCTTCGGCAGGGAAAACAACTCCATCTCCCAATTCATTTTAATGAACCGGTCTTGAATGTACGGAATCATCGATGATACCCCCCCGGGCTGTTCCGGCGGGAAAAACAATGCTTGCAAAATATTCAATGGCCTTGCCTCCATTCCTTCCATCCCTGCCGTTGTTCAAACGGCGTTAAACCGCTGTCGCCGCTCCGCGCAGACGTGCTTCGTAATCTTCCCGCAAAAACGACATCACCAGCACGTCAAGGTATTTCCCGTCGCGATATTGGCGTTGACGCAATCGGCCTTCGAGTTGGAACCCGCACTTTTTGTAACAGGATATCGCATGCACATTATCTTCAAGCACTTTAAGCTGAAGCCGGTTTAAATTAAGCGTTTCAATGGCAAACTGCTGCATTATGCCAATCGCTTCCCTTCCATACCCTCTTCCTTGCTCTTCCATGTTGCCGATCACGATCCCAAATTCGGCAGCACGATTTTTCCAGTCGATTTCAAACAAATCCAGTTGGCCGATATAACTCTCCGTGTCACGGTGGGCAATAACAAAACCGCGGAGGTCGCCGCGGTTTTCCATGACGCCATCCAAAAACGTCTCTGTATTGTACATTGTATGCGGGTACAGGAAAATATCTGATAGATATTTTGTAATCTCCGGATTATTCACCCATTCCCTCATCCAGCGCAAATCTTCCCGTTGATATTCCCTAAGAATGACACGCGGTCCGAATAAATGCGGCAAATTGATCCCCTCCTTGCTTATTTACATGCTGCAAACAATAAAGGAGCCGTTAACAGCTCCTGATGGTCTTTATGATTTAACCGCACTGCTGCGGCTCAATCCTCTGCCTCAAACGGCTGTTTCAACGGTATCAGCATCTCTACTTGCACTTCCTCGAGATGCCCGTCAACATAAAACACTTCTATCGCAGGGGCATTGTCATGCTTTTCCAGTTTCATTTCGTTCATCCATGCAAAAATCTGTTCATATCCTTCACCAATCCGCTTATTGGTACAAGCAACCATGGCGTACTTATGCTCAGGAATTGTAATCTGGACCATCCCTTCCGGAATTTCTTCCAGATGGTCGGCTTCATAACAGACCCAATATGTCGCAAAAACCTCATTGCCAAAATACGGGCAAATTAATGCGGTCGACTTTATGTTGCCGTTAAGCTCATGCTTGCGTGCAAGAAACTCGCCCTGCAACCGAATCGCCTCGTCCGGAAAAGTAGAATAGGGTCCGGAGACATGCAAGCCTACCAGATTTAAAGCAGGTTTATTGACAACCATGCAATTGTCCATAGCGTTTTCCTCCCGTTCTTGGAGTATGCCAGGCTAGCTCGTACGTGTCACAACCAGATGATGAACCTGATGAACCTTTCTATAATGTCATTGTACGCATATTCCACTTCGTTTCGCAACATTTTTACCGAAATAAATGGTTACGCATGCCGTGATAGATAGGGTATACTGAATAGATCAAACCCGTCTGCACGGAGAGCTTGAAGGTGACAAACTCATGCAAATTATAGCGATGATCACGATGCTGATCGATCATGTCGGCATTGTCTTTTTCCCCAATGACGCTACATCCGAACTATGGCGCATCATAGGCCGGATCGCATTCCCGCTCTATGCCTATGCGCTTGTCCTTGGCTATCACCGCACCTCTAATGTGCGGCAGTATCTGCTGCGACTCGCCCTGCTCGCCATTGTATCCCAATGGCCATTTCAAGCTGCTTTTGACACGACCGGCATCAATGCGATCGGCACTTTGTTCGTCTGCCTCCTGGCGCTGTATGCGCTGGACTTCGTTTCGGCCCGGCCTCTGCAGTATAGCCTGAGTATGGCGATCAAACTGGCTATTGTCGCAGTTTCCGCAGCGCTGCTGGAAATCGGAGATTTTGACTACGGCTACTATGCGGTCGCACTCGTCCTTATTTACCGCTACACCCGTCCCAAGGTTCAAGTGCTGCTGCACTTTGTACTTAATGTGGCTGTACTGTTCGACAAAGGATGGATCCTTCAGTTTTACAGCCTGTTCTCGACCGTTCTGCTCGCATTCTTGCCTGACTTCCTGCGGGCAGCAGACCGCATTCGCCCTCCCCGCTGGGTATGGCGCAGCTTCTATCCTGTCCATCTGGCCGTGCTCGCAATTGCGGCGGCACTCCTCTAAACGATCGTAACTGCTGCAGAGTTCTATCGAGCCGCCTTAGTTCATGCGCAGCGCAAGCACCGCACACAGTAAACTGTGCGCGGTGTGCTTAGGGCGGTCAGGCCATTGCGTCCTGATGACGGCAGTGGTCTGAATACTGCTACTTGTCGCCGTCCTGCTTGCCAAGCGCCGCTTTCAGCGCGTCCCCCAAGCTGGAGGTCAACGAAACATTGTCACTGAATTGCTGCACCATCCGCTGCTGCTGCTTTCGTGCATCCTTGCCCCCGCCCTGCTTGCCGTCCAGTTTCTCTACGAAGTTGCAAGGGCGGCACTGGGCATACTTTCCTGCCTTGCCTTCGTGAATTTCCATCTTCTTGCGGCATTGCGGGCAGCGTTTGTTGGATAGCGCAGGCTGGGCGGCGCGGCGATAACCGCATTCCCGATCCGAACAAACCAGCGTTTTGCCGCGCTTGCTGTTGACTTCCATCAACGGTTTGCTGCATTCAGGACAACGCGAATGCGTCAAATTATGCGGTTTGTATTCCTTTGTCTCCCGCTTTACTTCCTGCACCCAGTTGACCGTCTGCGAACGGATGCCTGCCATGAACTTGTTGCGGTCACCGCGGCCTTTGGCGATCCGCTCCAGTTCCCGCTCCCATTCAGCAGTCAATTCAGGACTGCACAGCTCATCAACGACGAGTTCAATCAACTGCTTGCCTTTGCCTGTAGGCACCATCCGGTTCATCCGACGTTCAATCGTATCGGTTCCGAGCAGCTTCTCAATGATGTCAGCGCGGGTAGCTGGCGTACCCAAGTTGTTTTTCTCCATCTGCCCGAGCAGCGCAGCTTCAGAATAGCGCGGCGGCGGCTGGGTGCGCAGTTCCTTCACTTTGGCATGCCGCAGCGCGATTGTCTGGCCGGAAGTAAGCGCCGGGAGCAGTTGGGCCGGGGATTCTGCAGCCGCGCCTTCATCGTCGCTGTCTTCATCCGCAGCAGCTGCCTGGCTGCCGTACACCTCTTTCCAGCCCGCTTCCCGCTGAATACGCCCGCGCGCGTAGAAGGCATCGTCTCCTGCCTTCAGGATCACGCTCGTCTCATCATAACGGCATACAGGATAGAACAAGGCGATGAAGCGACGCACGATCAAATCATAGAGCCTGCGTTCTTCCGGCGTTAGCGCTCCGATATTCACATACTGTTCCGTCGGAATGATCGCATGGTGATCACTGACTTTACTGTCATCGACAATGCGCTTGCTGATCGGCAGCGCGCCTCTCAACAGCTTTTTGGCCAGTGCCGCATAAGGACCGACCGCAATACTTTCCATTCTGCCTTTTAACGTAGGCACCATATCTGTCGTCAGATGCTTGGAGTCCGTCCGCGGATAAGTGACCAGCTTATGCTGCTCATATAACCGCTGAAGCACGCTTGATGTCTGTTTTGCAGAGAAACCGAGCCGTTTGTTGGCATCCCGCTGCAGTTCCGTCAAATCATAGGCTAGCGGCTGCGGCTCCGTTTTTTCCGTTGTCTTCAGCTTGTCTACGCGAAATGCCTTGCCTTTGATCCGCGCAGCAACCTGCTCTGCCTTATTCTGGTCCCAAATGCGGCCGTCATGATTATCACGCTCGCGCCATCCCGCCTCAAACCCGTCAAATCCGGCTGTCACCGTCCAATAAGGCTGGGATTGAAACCCGTCGATTTCGCGTTCCCGATCCATCAATATCCCGAGCGTTGGCGTCTGCACCCGTCCTGCTGCCAACTGCGCATTATATTTACAAGTCAGCGCTCTCGTCACATTGAGGCCAATCAGCCAGTCCGCCTCCGCGCGGCAGACAGCCGATGCATATAAGTTGTCATAGTCTTTGCCAGGCTTCAGCTGATTGAAGCCGTCCCGAATTGCCTTGTCTGTCTGTGAGGAAATCCAGAGCCGGCGATACGGCTTGCGCCACTTAACCAGTTCCATAATCCAGCGGGCCACTAGTTCTCCTTCCCGTCCCGCGTCCGTCGCAATGATCAGTTCCTTAAAATCCTGCCGTTTGCACAACTGTGCTATTCCGCGGAACTGATGAGAGGTTTCCTTCATCACTTTAAGGCTCATCTTCTCCGGCAGCAGCGGCAAATCGTCCAAGTTCCACGTTTTATATTTTGAATCATATTCTTCAGGCTCGGCAAGCGTAACCAGATGGCCAAGCGCCCAAGTCACAACATATTGGTTTCCTTCATAATGATGCTTTTGCTTCTGATTGCATCCGAGCACGCGGGCCAGCTCTTTGGCTACACTCGGCTTTTCCGCCAATACTAATGCTTTCATGTCCACATCTCCTGTCCCCATAGTCTATTCGATTATCGTTGATCATGGGGTTGTTGTCAAAAATGAGAGCGAATTCATTTGTGAACATGCCAGCAATGACAGGTACGTGTCGGTCATGAACCAGAAGTAGCCAATAGATAAGAAGACCGGCTTACTGTCGCGTTTCGCGATTTCAAAAGCTTCTTCGGACCAAGGAAACCAGTTCACCGGGACATGAGCGTGTTGCTGTAAGTACGGCGACTTTTCCTTGGCTAATCTATTGGGTACTTTTTGAGGTGTCATGGGCATCACTTTTTCTCGTGTAAACATGTTTCCTGCATTCCCGAAAAAATTGTAACGAGGTGGACGATAGTGGTGATACTCCGTCCATCCACAGCGTAACAGAGCTCCCAACCTCCAAGGTGATTACACGCGCATTTTTATATCGAGGTAGGTACTTTTATTTGATACCAATGCTTCCTGAAGAACTTTTGACATATAATGAATTATCCCCAGCACCAATAGTTCCATTTACATCCTCGTCTGTATTCTTTGTGATCGAAAGATTCGCCAAGTGAACCGTTGTATCTCCTTTAGCATTTTCCACTGCCACTTTCAAGCTGGATGGCGCAGTTTGATAAACAACCTGAATATCTCCAGTTTCTGTTTCAATGTTCATTTCACCTTTTTCATCTACCTTATTTAGAACTATTTCGCCACTTTTAGAAAAAACATTCAAAACTGAAGTAGTTAAATTTTTAAAATAAAGATCATTACCCTTGGCAACTACGCTTATTTTATCAAATGAACTATTGTTTACGGTTAAGTCTCCTGCAATTAGATTAAAGCTCCCTGAATCTGCTTCAACTTGATTAAATTTTACATTACCCGCTTGATTTTGAAGCGTTAGCTTATGGGTTGCTAACGTTTGAATATTGAGATCTCCTTCATTATTTATCAATGTAACCTGTTCTACTGTATTTTTGGGGATTAAAATCGTGATGGTTCCCTCTTTACCAAAAGCAAAAGCTGAGAAGGCCCCGCCAATTTGTTTATCTTGTTGAATCATTAATTTATTATCTTTAAGTGTCACTACAACAGGAGCTTTCTTCTTATCCTTCTGCTTACCCGTAATCTCTACATGAACATGATTGTCTGTTGATTCTTTCACTTCAAGATCCCATGAATCATTAATGATTTCAACGCTCTGAACTTCTTCCGATGGGATGTATTCTGTTATCTCCAACTTTTGAGATCCAACTTGCGAAGTAATAAAAAGTACTCCCACCAGAGAAACCGCCATAAATATCCAAATCCACTTATTTGTTTTCATGATTTATGCAACATCCATTCTGTCAATTTTGCGATACGATAGATAAGCTACGGCTAAACCAAACAAGTGTAAGGGATAAGTAAAATTGTCATGCCGTACTCATTCTTTCAATGATATTGCCTAACCGTAGATTTCACCTTTTTCAATATGCATGGTTACATTTGAAACTATTTCGTTCCCTTTATAAGCTTTTGATAATTGATTAATTTGGATCATTGTTCCCATTATTTTCCTCTCCTTATTCTTGATGAGATTTGACAATTCCAAACCACTTTAAATATGAGGTGTGGTGGTCTATCCTCCTGCTACATTCATAGCATAAGGCTTCTGCCCTCAATTCAAGATGGCAATATCACCAACTGTCCTTTAACCTTCATAGAAGGTACTCTTTTTAAAGAAAAAGAAGTGCTAGTAGCCATTTAAGAAATAGCTTCTAGCACTTCATATGAAACTTTTTATAACATTAATTTTCAAAAAACTTAATTAGGAAACGCTTTTTGTCTTAAAGTTTCTATCTTTTCAATGGTTTCCTTTTGCAATCTTCTTGAAACTGAACAACTTTCGTCATGATCAAACAAGATAAGTTTGTTCTTTTTATCAACGGATCTAACATTAGCTAAATTAACTACAAATGCTCGATGGCAACGGAATAGGCGTTCATCATAACCTACAATTTCATTTAATTCAGCATAAAAATCAAGAACTTTAGATTTAGTAATTAATCTTATTTTATGTGCAATTTCCATGGTCTCAAAATAAAGAATATCTGAAAAAGGAATTTGAAAGCTGGTGTATTTATTCTCAAAAGAAAAGTTATCGGGACTTACTGGAATAGTTCGGCGCGAATCAGCAATCAATAAACACTCTTCAACTTTTTGAATAAATTCTTCTTCTCGTAAATCTTTTTCAATAAAATCTAAAGCTGACACATGATATGCAAAGGTTCTTGGTGCTAACTCGGAATGTGTAGTAACAAAAACAATTGTGCCATATGGATCCTTCTTTCTTATTTCCTTAGCGACAGCCAACCCTTTTTGCTCCTCATTTTTGATCTCCAAATCTAGAAAATACAATTGATGATTGGACACATTTTCAATTTGCGATAATAAATGATCAGGTCTTGCGGTTGAAAATAGACTTCGGTAACGAATCTGATGCTTTAACACCAATGTTTTAATGATTCGTTCTAACCGTTGCTGCTGGATAAGGTTATCCTCTAATATAAATATATTCATTTTCGTTCTCCAGTCTTTCTTAAAATTAGCGTTTGTGAAAATAAATTAGATTGGGTCTCTGTTTCTAGTGACGCAAAGTTATTTTCTTTTAAAATTTGCTGCACATTATATAAACCTAAGCCACGCCCCTTGCCTTTTGACGAATATCCTCTTTCCCCCAGTCGTCGTAAACTGACTTCTTCTCCGCTACTATTTTCAATTTTAATTAGTTGAATGATAGGGTCTTCCAATAACACAATCCAAATCTTTGATTCTTCCGTCTTAGACGCTGCTTCAATCGCATTATCTAATAAAATGGAGAGGATCCGGGTAAAAGAAATCAATTCCATCTGAATCAAATGAATGGGTTCTTCAATTTCTAACGTGACATCAATATTCATTTGTTGGGCCATTAGAATTTTAGCAGCCAAGATACTTTTGGCCTCTGATACATGTAGGTTTCGTAGCTTCACAAAGCTGTATTCATTCTTACGCATTAATTGCCCAGCTGGCTTAACTGTTTGTTCATACACTTGTTTGACTTGATCCCAATCTTCCCGATAAATCCCATCCTCTAGAGTCAATAGGATATTAGCATAGTCATGACGAAAACCTCTGAATTCATCATATATTTTTTCGAGTTGTGTTGCATAATCCTTTATTTGTACCAATTGTTCACTTTTAGATTTCTCAATTTCTCTCTTGTGAATATGATTGTATTGAAATTGCATATACAGTAAAGCAATGATAAATAGCAACCACATCCCTAAGAGTAATATTCTATTGAATGAATTAAAATCACCAGTTTTATTAGCAATGGATAAAATCGGATATACCGAAATGATAATGATAATTAAAAGAACGATCACTGGAAAGAGAATTACTTTGCTGGATTCCTGTAGGATTTCTTTGTTGAGCTGTGGAACATAGTGACGTACCAATCTAAGGCCGATTTCATTCATAATGGGCGGTGCCATAGCTGTAAAAAGATAAGGAAGATAGTCAATATGTGCTGATGATTGTTTAAAGATTAATTCAACTAAACGTGTAATCGAATCTGCTGCGAGATAACCTAAAAATGAATTCATTACCAAGGCATATGCTCCGTAAAAAACACCTAAAGCGGTAAATGTTTTATGATTTTTAAAGTAAGAAATGCCAACAAAACAGAAAAATAGAGTAACGGCCCCCCATATTCCGATAAAATGTGTAGAAACAATTCCAATGATTAAGAATACCACGAACCACATTGTTATTTCTCTGATTGTAAATGTATAGCGAGAAATGGATTGAAAAATAAAAAAGAAGCTTACTATTTGAATTACCATAATTAAATTAATCATTTTTTACACCACCTGTCTTCACGCGAAAAGAATTACCCTTTGCCACTAATTTCCTCGTTGGCTTAATGCACTCCTCAGTCTAACACTAAACTTTTTTTAACAACAGTGGTACGAATAATAAAAAAAAGCTAAACACAAAAGCTCCCTCGGCACAAGTACCGGGGAGCATCATTAATAATTGATACACATGTACATCCCATCAATGACGCTTTAAAACCCGGTTGTGACCACCCATAACGGAACTGCTGTCCGCGAAATCGCTCACTGAGCATCAGCCGCTGTGATTCTTTCCTCCCGCTCGTCGCCTACTTCTTAAGCCATGCTGCCCCGCCTGTGCCAAACTCCTGAATCATCTCGGGTGATTCCTCCTCCGGGAGGGTTCCTTTCGCACGCGGCGCAACAGGATAGACATGCATCCGTGAGGCTGCATAGGCATACACCCGATTGCCGAGCATCCGGCTGTCAATTAACGTCGGATCGAGCCAGCTTTCCCGCTCTTCTTCATCCATAATAACGGGCATACGGTCATTATAACGGGAGACGACATGATTTGGCGTTGTCGTTACGACTGTAAAAGTACGATGCAGCACGCCGCGTGGATCAATCCGGGTTTCGAACAGCCCGGCCATACCGAAAACATCCTGATCGCGTACAATAAAGCGGACCTCTTCACTTACCTTGCCTTCGGTTTTAGTGCCATAAAAACCGCTGCAAGGCACGATGCAGCGCTGGCGTTTGACAATCCGCTCGAAAATCGGCTTGCGGCTTACCGAATCATAGTCGGCATTGATCGAATCCTTCGCCCAGAAAGGAAACAAACCCCAGCGCGCCTCAACAAGCTGCCGATCCTTCTGTCCGCCGATGATGACCGGAATTGATTGTGTCGGCAGTATATTGAAACGGTCTTTGGGACTGGTCATTATTTTGTTGATCTGAAATTTCTCCTGCAGTTCCGCAACATCCGCAATAAGAGAAAATCGTTCGCACATGGAGGTTACCACCTTTTTTACCTCCATTATCCGCAGGCGCTGGTCAAATTATGCATCAGGGTAATATTTGCGCGGTTTTGCTTTTAAATAGGTCATAAATTCGCTTGATGCACTCTGAAAGCCAAGTTGGCGCAGCATCGCCGCCACTGCTCCGCGATGATAGGCGCCATGCTGGACCATCGTCATAATCACTTCCTCACAGGAAGCTTCGTTCTCACCGCCGCGATCATTTTTAAAGCGCACCTCACGTTTTAAGTTTGGCTTGTCTGACTCAAAGAGCATACGCCTCATCTCATGATGCAAGGCAGCAAACTGGCGCTGAATCAGGGGGAGATCTTTTACTCCCTTCGGCAGACAGACCTCTGCTGAAGGGTTATCCCCCCGCAGAATGGTCAGCCACATTAAATCCGTCAAGTAGATATGATCCATCGTTTCCGATATGGTAGAAAAACTGCCGCCTGTCACTTCAACGAACACAACCTGGGGCAAGTTTTCCAAATGATCAATTAAATGAAGATATGACCACACATGATATTCATAGCAGTCTCTCCAATTCATGAAACAGCCTCCTTACAAACGGTAAACGCTAGTATTTGAACACTATACCAATATATCGACAGACATTCACTTTCATTAAAGTGCTATTTGCAGGATTTCGTTGATCATTGTCGAAATAGGAGCATCACGATTAAAAACTGGGATGGTCATCATGACGAAAAGTAAAATAATGCTAATTTGCGGGATGTTTCTCATTTTATTGACAGGCGCCCGCTTGCTATGGGTTTTTCATTTTATTCAGCCCAATCAACACCATGCAGTGCAAGGCGTACTTAACTTGCGCGACAGCGAAATATCTAACAAACAGACTTTTCTGTTGGATGGAGAATGGGAGTTTTACCCGAATACGCTGCTCATGCATGACAGTATAGATGGAGCGGCTCCTTCTGAGCCGCAATTTATTCAAGTTCCGGGCAGCTGGAATGCCGCATTGAACCCTGAACAGCCAACACCATACGGCAGCGGAAGTTACCGGCTGCGAATTGTTGTCGACGCTGCTGACATGACCGAATATGCCATTCGAATACCGAGCATAAGAAGCTCGTCCGAACTGTATATTAACGGCCAACCAGCCGGACAGTCCGGACAGCCTGCAGCAACCGCTGCAGCGTATCAGCCGCTCAATATTAACTATATTTCCGACTTCACCCTTGAGGGCAGCAATGAGATTACGGTCGTCATCCATGCGGCGAATTATGATTACCCTCGCAGCAGCGGGATTGTCAGCTCTTTGAAATTCGGAACGGAAGCGGCCATCAAACGTGAGCTGGCCATTTCAGTGCTGACTAAAATCATGGTCTGTATTGCTTTTCTGATCCATGCAGTCTATGTGCTTATTATTTATTTGATGGGTATGCGAAACAAAATTTTACTCTATTTTTTCTTTATTGCCGTCTGTGCCATTATTGCCATGCTGGAAATCGGTGACAACCTGCTGCTTTATCTGTTCCCGATTCCATATGAATGGAGTTTTCGAATTATACCGGCATTAATGATATCCGCTTCCTTTTTAATTGTTCAGACTGTCAAACCAAAGCTAAAGAGAGCTATTTCCAAAAGTTTAGTTCTGGTTTATAATGCCGTCTGCGTTGCTGCACTAGCTACGCTTGCGCTGCCTGCCTCATTAATCGCCACATTGGATTGGCTGTATTTATTCCTTTTATTTGTGGCAATGGTGAGCGCACTGATCCTACTGCTGCGCATCGCCTATAAAGGAATGGCAGAAAACATTCTGATGCTGCTAACATTTATTGCTATTTTTTCTTCGGTTGTATGGGCGATAGTGTTTAATCTGTATGAGATTCGTTCATCTTACTACCCTTTTGACATCATTGTTGCGCTAATTACCTTCTCGCTGATCTGGTTCAAGCGCTATATGGAAGTGCTATCTCACACGAGGGCGCTTACCTCGCAGCTGCAGGAATCGGACACACTTAAAGACTATTTTTTGGCGAATACTTCACATGAACTGCGGAATCCGCTGCATGGCATGTTGAATTTATCTGAAGCCGTGCTGGAGCGGGAAAAGAGCACCTTGTCCAAAAAGAGCAGTCAGGATCTTGAGCTGCTCCTTACTGTCGGCCGTCGCATGTCGTTTATGCTGAACGATCTGCTGGACATGATCCGCTTGAAAGAACGCCGTATTCACTTGCTCCCTCAAAACCTGTCGCTGCCCGCGGTCGCAGCCGGGGTGCTCGATATGCTGCGTTTCATGACAGACGGTAAACCGATCCAACTGTTGAATCGAATTCCAAATGGGTTTCCGGCCATTATTGCTGATGAAAACCGTCTGATTCAAATCTTGTTCAATTTGCTGCATAATGCCGTGAAATATACGTACGAAGGTGAAGTGTCCATCCATGCCAAAATTGTTGACGGCAAAGCAAGGATTGTTATTGAGGATACCGGGATCGGTATGGATGAAGAAATTTTGCAGCGCGTGTTCGAGCCCTATGCGCAAGCTTCCGGCGGCGGTTCGCGGCCAGGCGGCGGTTTCGGGCTTGGGTTGAACATTTGCAGGCAACTGGTCGAGATGCATGATAGCAAACTGGAGGCAACTTCCAAACCGAATGTGGGCTCCAGATTCTCCTTTTCCTTGCCCCTGTCCGAAGAAGGCTTCGAACCGATGCAGCAGGCTTACAGCAGCCTTGTAAGCGCGGAGCCCGGGTTACAGGAAGCAACAGACATGGGCCGCACAGCAGCCGATGCGGCTCAGGCTCAGGCGGCTGCGACCGCAGCAGATCAGCTTGTGTCCGCTGCTGCAGCGAAGCTCGCCCCAGTGCATGGTTTCGATATTGTGCGCGTGCTGGCCGTCGATGATGATCCGGTCAATACCATGGTAATTGATAATATCTTGTCAGCGAATCCGGGCTACCGGGTCGTAACCGCCACAAGCGGCAAGGACGCCCTAGAGCGGCTCAGCGAGGGAGAATGGGATCTCATCATCACCGATGTAATGATGCCGCATATGTCAGGTTACGAATTAACTGCTACCATCCGCAAGCGCTATTCGATATCCGAGCTGCCCGTCTTGCTGCTGACCGCCCGCAATCTCCCGGAGGACATTGATGCCGGATTTCTGGCAGGCGCTAATGACTATGTAACCAAGCCAGTAAATCCGTTGGAATTAAAGTCTCGAGTGCGCGCTCTGACGGAGCTGAAGCGATCCATCAATGAGCAGTTGCGCATGGAAGCAGCATGGCTGCAAGCGCAAATAAAACCCCATTTCATCTTGAATACATTTAATGTGGTGGCTGCGCTCAGTGAGATTGATCCCAAACGGATGATTGCCTTGGTAGAGGAGTTCGGAAATTATTTGCGGGGCAGTTTTGATTTTCAAAATTCGGAGCAATTAGCCCCGCTTTCCCATGAACTGGACCTGCTGCACTCTTACCTGTTCATTGAGCAGGAGCGGTTCAGAGAAAGGCTGGTTGTGGAATGGGACGTTGATGAAGATATTGCAATCGAAATCCCGCCGCTCTCCATCCAGCCGCTGGTTGAGAATGCGGCGCGTCACGGGATTTTGAAGAGGGCGCGCGGAGGATCTATACTGATCCGCATTAAAGAAGGGACACAGGAAATCAACATTGAAATTATTGATAACGGCGTTGGGATAGATGAGAACAAATTAAACAATCTTCTGAATCGAAAGCAAAGCAGCAGTTCAGGCATTGGACTCATCAATACTGATCGTAGGCTGAAGAAAATATATGGCCATGGGCTGCAGATTAAAAGCGTGTTGGGTGAAGGAACAACGGTTTCATTCGTCATTCCCAAGCAGGCATAGCGCAGCCATCCAAAGGTTTATTCATTCATTAAAAGCACACTAGGGGGATGTTTATGTTTCAAGCAATATTGATCGATGATGAGCCGTTTGCGCTTATTCATCTGGAGAAGATCCTAGTTGAACTGGCTGAAGTGGAAATTCTCGCCACATTTACAGACCCTGTTGAAGCTACGCAAGCACTGGCCCATCTGAATCCGAACGTTATCTTCCTTGATATTGAAATGCCGGAGATGAACGGGATGGAAGCAGCAGAAATTATTCATAATCTATGCCCTGCAGCCGAGATCATCTTTGTAACAGCGTACAAAAACTTTGCTCTCGATGCATTCGAATTAAACGCACTCGACTATGTGCTGAAGCCTCTGCAGCGAGGCAGGCTGCTGAAGACGGTCAAACGTCTGGAAGAGCGCATGAATGTTGTCACCGACAAAACTACCGCTGAACATAAAGTGACGATTTATTGCTTCGATACGCTCCGTTTCGAAACGGAGGGACAGCCGCCGCAAACGTTTCGCTGGCGAACTGCAAAAACACAGGAGCTGTTCTCCTATTTGCTTCATCACCGCAACGGCTTTGTCAGCAAAGATACGCTGGTCGATATGCTATGGCCAAACATCGATTTTAAAAAGGCTTCTGCGCACCTGTATACGACAATCTATCAGCTTCGCAAATCGCTGAAACAGGAAAATATCGATGTGAGCATCGATAAAATCAGCGGCAAGGAAGGTTACGTCTTAAACCCGCAGCAAGTACAGATCGGCACGGATATATGGGAACGCGAAATTCGCAATCTGGGCTCCGTACATATGGAAAACTATGAGAAACATCAGAAGCTGATCGATCTGTACACCGGTGATTATTTCGGAGATTGCGATTACATATGGGCGGAAAGCGAGCGGCAGCGGCTGCGCACCGTCTGGTTGCATCATGCGATGCAGGTTGCCGAGTTTTATACGGATAACAATATGATTACTTCCGCTGCGACTGTATACCAGCGTATTGTGCAGCTGCAGCCCTATTTCGAAGAAGGACATCTTGGCTTGATGAAAATTTACGATCATCTTAAAGCCCGCGCTGCGGTGGAAAAACAGTTCTCTACTATTCAGAACTTGCTGCTTAAAGAACTTGGAGTAGAGCTGCCGGAAAGCATTCAGTCCTGGTATACGGCGTGGAAGCAGCGCAACAGGTAATTCCTGGGTCGCAACGCTCTACATTCGACAACTTTTTTAATAACGTGTAAAATAGTTTTAATTATAAGAGATGGTAGGTGGACCGTATTATTTACGCAGTTGGCTTTCTCGTATCTTTTTTGATTGTTTATCTACTCATACCTCCGCTGGCAAAGATGGCGTTTCGGCTGGATTTTGTGGACAAGCCCCGCAAAGACACCGAGCGCAAGCTTCATCGCGAGCCTATTCCGCTTACAGCAAGCTATGCGATCTTCGCCGGGTTCTTTCTAACCTACTTGCTGATGACAAGGGAATTATCCTGGCAGACCGGGGCGATTTTTATCGGGGGTGTGCTGCTGCTCGTCATCGGCACGATCGACGACTGGTATAAAACCAAAGGAAAAGATTTCCCTGCCCTGCCCAAGCTGATTATCCAAGTTTCCGCAGCTGTGCTCGTCTATGCAGCAGGCATTCAATTTACGGGTTTCTACAATCCTTTCACGGCTGACTATGTACTCCTGCCCGTCTGGCTGCAATTTACGCTGACCATTCTGTGGATTTTCGGAGTAACGACTGTCATTAACTTTACCGATGGCATGGACGGGCTTGCTGGCGCCCTCTCGGCGATTTCGGCGATCACTTTATTTATCGTTGCCTTGGCCAAGGGCCAGGACAATTCCGCCATGATGGCCATTATGCTCGCAGGGGTTACCATAGCCTATTTACGCTACAACAAGCCGCCTGCCAAAATTTTTATGGGCGATGCCGGCGCAACTTTTCTCGGTTTTATGCTGGCGGTCATTGCGCTGGACGGCGCCTTCAAGCAAGCGACGGTATTATCATTGTTCATTCCGATCTTAGCGCTCGGCGTACCGATTTTCGACAATCTGTTTGTTGTGATCAAACGTTTTGTCCAGGGCAAAGCGATCTACAAGGCCGATGCCAGTCAGGCGCATTATCGCTTGCTGCGTGCGGGACTAAATCACAAGCAAGTCGTATTGTTCCTCTGTCTGATCAGTATGTGCCTGTCGCTTTCTTCTATCATTCTATTGCTGGTCGATGTGTGATTTGCATAGAGAAAGGCTGCCTGCCCATCGATATGGGGAAGCAGCCTTTCGTGGTATTGCTGATATGTCCACTTGGTGAATATAAATCCTTTTTTGAAAAACTTAAAACAACGAAAGCCCTTCCTCTCTTCCATCCTTGCGGCTCCGAAGACCGCGCCAGTGAGAATCAAGTATCTATATACAATCAATCAGCCAACGCCATTCCTTGGCGAGGGCAATCCCATTTACCCGGGTGAAAAATAAGCCAATATTCTGTGAAGTATATATAATCTTACAACCTGTAAGACGACTAAGCTCTAGCCTGTGAATTGGCCTAAATTCTGCTGCGATCACATCGCTTCCGTTGTCCTGGTCAACGAAGCCCGTCGCGTTTGGTGTTGTATACATTCAAAAATCATTTCATAACTTCAAATCAAGTAGATATTTCATAATAACAAATAAAAAAAGAGTTGTCAAATGTGGATAAGTTATTGCACAAGTTCACCTTAAAATGATACAATTCGTATCATGAACACATGCAATTTGATTTGTGATGCAGGCAACAAAGTTCATTGCTAAGGAGTAGGTTGTTATGACGATGGGAGATCGCTTAAGAGAATTGCGTCTGAAAAAAAAGATCTCGCAGGAAGAAGTCGCCCGCCAGATCGGCATTACCCGTTCAGCATACAGCCATTATGAAATTAACAATCGGCAGCCAATGTACGAAACATTGATCAAATTGGCCGCATTGTTCGATGTATCTCTGGATTACATCATCGGCGGGGAGCCGGCAAAAAACGATCATCAGCTGCTGCCCGACACTTTCGAAATGCTGAGACTGCTTAATACGCTTGATCTGGACAAACGCAAACAATCGATTGCCCAGATGATCAAGTGGATCAAGCAGGCGGAATAATGCTGCGTACTTCGGCAGGAAGTGCTGTCCAGAATACGCTGCCTGCTCCAAGACGACTTTCCGCACGGATGTTGCCTCCGTGCCCTTCAACAATTTCCTTGACGATGGCCAGTCCGATTCCGCTTCCTCCGGAAGCGGAATTCCGGGACTTATCCTTTTTGTAGAAACGATTGAAAATATGCGGCAGATCTTCCTCTGCGATCCCTGTTCCAGTGTCGTGAACACCCATTGTTACCTGCTGCGCCACGGGGTCATATTGAAAGGTCAATTGCAGCAATCCCCCTTCTGTCATATGAGCTAGCGCGTTATAGATCAGGTTGGACATGACCTGCATCATTCGAAACTCATCCATTCTCATCACAATGTCCGACGAAGAAACAGCGCCAGCCTCCCCTTTCGCACTTTCGGGAATATACCGGCATTCAAACCTGATCTGCCTGTCTTCAACATCGAGTCGGAACTGCTCGTCCACCAGCGATATCCATTCCGCAAGCGGCATATCCAGCCGTTCGAAAGAGACTTGCCCGGCTTCCAGCTTGGACAATTCAAATAGATCATGAATCAGACGATTCAGCCCCTCCACCTTGCCGAGCATCAATTTCACATATTTTTTTTGCTGGGTCGGCTCGCTGATCACCCCGTCATACAGTGCCTCCAAATACCCCTGGATCAACGTAATCGGCGTTCGCAAATCATGTGAGATGTTGGTCAGCAATTGCCTTCGCGAGTTTTCCATCTTGGCAAGCTCATTGTTCGCCTGTGCAAGCACATCATTCGTATGCCGCAGCTCCTCGGTGCGCTGTTCGATTCGTTCTTCCAGATACAAATTCAATTCCTGCACCTCGGCAGAGACATGCTCCACCTTGCGGAGCGCATTGGAGAACCGGGAGGAAATAATAAATGACTGCATCATAATAAAGAAAAACAACCCTGCCGGAATAAGATCTCCTACCCCGAACCATTCGTTATAAAAAGACATATCATTCAAAATGGTTAATATAAATACGCTGATTCCGGACAACACCAGCGTCGCCCCTTCTCTTCGCCGGATGCGGGCACGAATGAGCACATACATAATATACATACTTACTGCCATGACATAGATTTGGAACACAAACAGCAGCTTCGTATAAAACCCGGCTGATGTCACGAGCACAATGCAACATAATAAAGCGTTGGCCGTTACAATCACTTGCAAAATCCGTTTGCCGGTATCCTTCGGAAATAAATAATAGATGTACAAATAAGCGGACAAGGCAGCCAGAGCAAATGCGGCGTATTCAATCTTGAGTCCCATTTCCCAGGTCAGCTGACTAAACCAAAGCAGGATGTAAGCGTCTGAAGTTACCACCATCCGCAGCGCGACAAACAGGCAAAGCATGCCAAAGTAAAAAGTGAATTTCTCGCTGCGTCTGAGTGCATACAAGCCAAAATGGTAAAATCCGATCATGACCAGGCTTCCAAAAAAAATCATCTGCTCGGCTGTTTCTCGTGATTGATACGCATACATTTCCTTGGAGCGGGCAAGCTTGAATTCCTTCCAGATGCCGCCGCGGCGATGATCATAATTTGAAACCTGAACAATCAATTCATGGACTCCGCCATGGCCGGCAAACACGACCACCTGCGGCGACTGACCCGCGGTGCCCTCCTCGCTTGACTTGCCGATCTGCCCGCCTTGGGCCAGCAGCTTGCCATCGAGATACAAGCGGTAGGCGCTCGATATGTTGGGAATTTTCAAAGCCAGCATTTCCTCGGTTGGCGGGATATGCATAAGCACTCTATACGTGCCGTAACCGCTGCCGCTGCTGAACTCTTTGAATTTCGAATAGCTGTTCCATGATTTGGGCACCGTGACAAATCTGCCCTCGGTTTCCAGTCGCTGATCACCCGGCTCAATAAACTGGTGGCTGTAAAATGACCATTTGCCTGCCAGCTCCAGCAATCCCCACTCCTCTATCTCCGTGCCGCGCAGATCAATAACACCCTTGTCCGCTCTAACCTCACTGCCGTTTGCCATACTTGTACAGCCGCTGCACAGCACAAATACTGCCAGCAACAGCAGCAGAATTGAACCAGATTTGCTATACTTCATAACTTCCTCCAAAAGATAATTGCTTACTTATCCCCGCATTCGTTATAATAGTCGAGAAAGCGAGGCGGTGCAGGCATGAATGAGGCGCCTATTTTGGTGGTTGACGATGAACCCGAAATAACGGGTTTAATTGAATTGTATTTGACCCGCGAAGGGTACCAGGTACATACGGCAGATAATGGAAGAGATGCGCTTGACTTGGCGCAGAGGCTTCAACCCGCCCTCATACTTCTCGACATCCAGCTAAAAAGCATGGACGGCATCGAAGTGTGCGAACAACTTCGCAAAGTGTCGGCCGTCCCGATTATTTTTGTCAGCTGCAAAAGTGACGATACCGACATTATACACGGATTGTCTGTCGGTGGCGACGATTATATAACCAAGCCGTTTAGCCCAAGACAGCTGGTTGCCAGAGTTAAAGCTCATCTGCGCAGACTCGCGCTTGGACGAGCTATGAACGACGCGGACGGATGCGCCACGCTGAGCTTTGGCGGACTGACGATTGATCTGGATGCCCATACCGTCCATGTGCATGGCGAACCCGTTTCCTTGTCTGTCAAGGAATACGACCTGCTGACCCATCTGGCGCAAAATCCGAATAAAGCGTTCCGGCTGGATCGGCTTTACGAATCGATATGGGGCACCAACAGCATCGGCGACACCCGCACACTTATGGTGCACATTAGCAACTTACGCAAAAAAATAGAGCAGGACCCCGCCAACCCGACCTATATTCTTACTGTGCGGGGCGTCGGCTACAAATTTAATGGCAAGGAAGGAAATGAACATGTATATCGCTGACAAATGGACAGATTATGAAGTGATTGACACAGGGGGAGGAGAAAAGCTCGAACGCTGGGGAGATATTATTTTGCGCCGTCCAGACCCGCAGATTATTTGGCCGCTGCAGGAGGAAACGAAGCGTTGGCGGGAAGCTGACGGCCACTACTTCCGCAGCTCATCCGGAGGCGGTCATTGGACGTTCAGCAAGACGCTTCCTGAACGATGGACGATCAGCTACGGCAACGAGCTGCGTTTCCAGATCAAGCCTACCAACTTCAAGCATACCGGCCTGTTCCCTGAACAAGGCGTCAACTGGAGCTGGATGATGAATGCAATCCGCAGCGCCGGAAGACCCATTCGCGTATTGAACCTGTTCGCCTACACAGGCGGCGCAACCGTTGCGGCGGCAGCTGCCGGAGCCGAAGTGTGCCATGTCGATGCCGCCAAGGGCATGATCCAGTGGGCAAAGGAAAATATTCAGCTATCCGGGCTGGAACAGAAGCCGGTTCGTTTCATAACCGATGACGTCTTTAAATTCGTGCAGCGCGAGCAGCGCCGCGGCAAGCAGTACGATGCCATTATTATGGACCCGCCTTCCTATGGCCGGGGGCCGAATGGAGAAACGTGGAAGCTGGAGCACAACCTGTACCCGTTTCTGGAATCATGCGTTTCACTGCTGTCACCCAATCCGCTGTTCGTACTGATCAATTCCTATACGACCGGCCTGTCCCCCACCGTGCTGTCGCATCTGTTGCATAGAACGGTAGGACGCACTTATGGCGGCAAAATTACGAGCGGCGAGATCGGTCTGCCGATTACAGACGCCAACCTTCATCTGCCTTGCGGCATACTGGGGCGCTGGGAGTCAGGCGAATGAGCACCGCTCACGATCAGCCGCTAATTCCAATTCTTTATGAAGACAATCATCTGCTCGCTGTCGTCAAGCCCCCAGGCATTCCTTCACAGGCTGACGATAGCGGCGATGAAGACATGCTCACACTGCTCAAAAGCGATTTGAAGCGCCGCTACGACAAACCTGGCAATGTATTCCTCGGCCTCGTTCATCGGCTTGACCGCCCCGTTGGGGGCGTCATGCTGTTCGCCAAAACGTCGAAGGCGGCATCCCGTTTGTCCGAAGCGGTGCGCAGCCGCACTTTTGGCAAGACCTACCTGGCCGTATTGACCGGCACACCTGCGCGTACAAGCGGGCAACTGACCCATCACTTGACCAAGGACAGCCGAACCAATACAGTACAGGCTTTCGATCATCCCGTCTCCGGAAGCAAAGAGGCGCGCCTGGACTATCGCATTCTTGCAACCGCCAGCGGGACTGCGCTTGCCTATATCCGCCTCCATACGGGCCGCTCCCATCAAATCCGGGTGCAAATGGCAGCGATCGGCTGTCCGCTGGTCGGCGACCGCAAGTACGGTTCGCAATCCGGCACATCGATCGTGCACAACATTGCCTTGTGGTCTGCAGCTATCGAAGTGGCGCACCCTGTCACCAAAGAAAAGCTGCGTATAAGCGCTGCCCCATTGCAGCAAGGGTCATGGGCTCCCTGGAATGAAGCGCTGCTTCAGGCAGCCGTAGACAGCGCCGAGTAGAAGGATGCGATTGTTGCGGTCATGCTGAATTATGCGAATGTCGGCAAAGGATGACGCAGCCATCCGATGGGACATGTTATCTATGGGTTCAGATCGCCTTGTCGATCCGCGTCTCCGCCGGCTCCGAGTTGGTCACCTTGCCGAGCAAGAAGAGCAGAAGCTGCTGATTGTGCTGCGAGATGCGACCTAGCGCTCCCTCAATATACGACTCTCTCAAACTTCTGCCGCGCTTGGCTTCTTCATGGCCGCGCTCCGTCAGCGTTACCCAAACAATCCGCCGGTCGGCCTCATCTCTTGTTCGGTTAATCAAACCGCCGCGCTCCATGCGGTCGAGCAGCGTTGTTACCGCTGCAGGCGTTGTAGCTAAATATTGCAACAGATCGGATGGCTTGGCCGGCTGCCTGACGAGCAGCAGTTCCAGCACATTGAGCTGGCCCTCTGTCAAAGTAGGCGCCAGTTCCTCCTCCAGATGCGTTTTCCACTCCTTGGAAAACTTCATCCAAAGTCGGGCAAATTCGGTAGAATGCACGTTCCCCACCTCCTGTATACCATTATACCATTCGAAAATGTCGAATAAAAGATGACCACCCTTCATATTTAGCGGGATGAACTGCGCTGTTATCGAACAAATTGACAGCAAGTGACATGCCCTGTGGGGCGGAAGCGTTGAAGATACACGAAAAGACCCGCAAGAGAAGACAGGCTATCTGCTGTCCCCTCTCGCGGGTCACTTATTCTAGCAACGTTTAAAAATATTCATTATTCGGCGGGTTTGGCAAAAGAGTAGACGATCAAATCTTTCTTGTCTATCGCCGCCAAAGCGCGCCCTGTCGATTTGCGATCGCCAAGCGGGGCTTTTTCCGACGAAACGACATGCTGCACGCCTGATTGCGTCAACAAAGTAATAACGCGTTCTTCCCTGCACCAGAACGCTCCGGCAAGTTCCGCCCCATTGGAACGTACCCGCTTCCCTTCCTTGAACTCAAACGTCGCAATTCCCTTGCCGCCGCGCCCTTGCAGCGGATAATCAAGCAGCAGGGTACGCTTGGCGAAGCCCAGATCGCTGACGACCAGAATTTCACCTTCGTCTCCATCTACCCAAAACGCTGCAGCAAGTTCGTCATTGTCTTTGAACTGCATCCCGCGTACACCGGCTGACACGCGGCCCATCGTATTGACTTCCCGCTCGGCAAACCGGATCGCCATGCCCTGCTTGCTGACCAGCACAAGATCTCTGCTGCTGTCGCTAAGCCCTACCGTGATGACCTCATCGCCCGCTCCCAGCTTGCAGGCTGTAATGGCGATCGATCGATTGGACTGGTATTCTTTGAGCTCCGTCCGTTTCACCTGGCCGCGGCGCGTAATAAACACGAGCGAAGCATCCGCCTGATTGTAATCTTTCACCGGCATAACCGTCACAATCGCGTCATCCTTCGGAATCGGCACAATATTGACCAGTGCTGTTCCATTATCTTTCCACTTGAATTCCGGAATTTGATGGACAGGCAGCACATAGTACTGCCCTTTTTTCGTAAAGAGCAGCAGATTGTCGATCGTATTGACATCCAGCAGATGACGAATGAAATCGCCATCCTTCACGCCCCCGTTGCCTTCTTCTCCGCCAGAGCGCGTGAACGACAGCATGCTCGTCCGTTTAATGTATCCTTCCTGGCTGAGGGAGACAAGCACATCCTCCGGTGTCACCATCACCTCAAGATTAACCTTCAATTCCTCAACCTCGCCGCGAATTTCACTCCGCCGGTCGATACCGTATTTGTCACGAATTTCAAGCAGTTCCTCTCTAATAACACTCAGCAGTTTCTTCTCACTGTCCAGAATCGCCCGCAATTGAGCGATGCGCTTGGAAATCTGCTTCAGTTCCTTCTCCAGCGAAGTTATTTCCAAATTCGTCAACCGGTAAAGCTGCAATGTCAAGATAGCGTCCGCCTGCCGTTCGGTGAACGAAAACTTGGCAACGAGATTGTTTTGTGCATCCTGCCGGTTTTTCGAAGCTTTGATCGTGGCGATAACATCATCCAAAATGTTGAGCGCCTTGGCAAGTCCCTCCAGCACATGCGCACGATCCTCCGCTTTCTCCAGGTCGTAGCGGGTGCGGTGGGTAACCACTTCCTTTTGATGCTCAATATAAGCGTGCAGCATCTCTTTAATGCCAAGCTGCTTCGGCGTCTTGTTGACGATGGCTACCATGTTGAAGTTGTAGGTCACTTGCAAATCGGTCTTCTTGAGCAGATAAGCCAGTATCCCCTGGGCATCCGCTTCTTTGCGCAGCTCAACGACGATCCGCAAGCCCTTGCGTCCGCTTTCGTCGCGCACTTCTGCTATACCCTCTACTTTTTTCTCCAGTCGGATGTTTTCCATCGCCGTCACCAGTCTGGACTTATTGACCTGATAAGGAATTTCCGTAACTACAATCTGCTGCCGACCGCCGCGCATATCTTCGATAGCTGCTTTGGAACGAATGTAGATGCGTCCTTTTCCAGTTGCATAAGCATCCCGAATGCCTTCTCCGCCCATAATCATGCCGCCAGTCGGGAAGTCCGGTCCGGTGACAATTTTAAATAGCTCGTCAAGGCTGAGATCCGGCGCATTCATCAAAGCGATGCAAGCATCGATAACTTCACGCAAATTATGCGGCGGAATTTCTGTAGCAAAACCGGAGGAAATTCCGCTCACGCCGTTAACGAGCAAATTCGGATAACGGGATGGCAGCACAACCGGCTCTTTCGTCGTATTATCAAAATTGTCCTTGAACAGTACGGTTCGCTTGTCGATGTCGCGCAGCAGTTCCATCGCTATCGTCGACAGTCTCGCCTCCGTATAACGCATCGCAGCCGCCGGATCATCATCGATCGATCCCCAGTTGCCGTGGCCGTCTACGAGCATGTGTCCAAGCTTCCACGGTTGCGCCATCCGTACCATACCCTCGTAAATCGAAGAATCGCCATGCGGATGGTAATTGCCCATGACATCCCCGACGGTTTTGGCAGATTTGCGGTACCCTTTTTCCGGGGTATTGCCTGCATCGTACATCGCATACAGAATTCGCCGCTGAACCGGCTTCAATCCATCGCGAACATCGGGGATGGCACGATCCTGAATAATATATTTAGAATACCTGCCAAACCGGTCACCGACCACTTCCTCAAGATAGGCTGGCAGAAATTGTTCCAGAATATCCATATCGATTCCTCCTATTCCTCATATTCCGTGAAATCGACATTTTCAATAATCCACCGTTTGCGGGGGTCTACCTTGTCCCCCATCAATGTCGAGACACGGCGCTCTGCTTTGGCGGCATCTTCAATCTGCACCTGCAGCAGCGTTCGTGATTCCGGATTCATCGTCGTTTCCCAAAGCTGATCGGGGTTCATTTCTCCCAAGCCTTTGTAGCGCTGCAGCTCATAGCCTTTGCCGAACTCCTTCAAGTAGTTCGTCAGCTGTTCATCGGTCCAGGCATAGCGCACCGTTTCAAGCTTGCCGGATTTTCGAGTGATCTTATACAGCGGCGGCTGGGCAATGTATACTTTGCCGGCATCAATCAGCGGCTTCATATAACGGTAGAAAAAAGTCAGCAGCAGCACCTGGATATGAGCCCCATCGGTATCGGCATCCGTCATAATAATAATTTTATTGTAATTCCCTTCCTGGGAATCAAAATCAGGTCCGACACCCGAACCGATCGCCGCAATGATCGCCTTATACTCATCGTTTTTCAAAATGTCAACCAGCTTGGCCTTCTCCGGGTTCATCGGCTTGCCCTTGAGCGGCAAAATCGCCTGATGCTTGGAATCTCTCCCCTGCTTGGCCGATCCTCCTGCCGAATCGCCTTCGACGATGAACAGCTCATTGCGGGTATAGTCCTTGGACTGCGCCGGCGTCAATTTGCCGTTCAGGTTGGAGCTCTCGCTGCGTTTTTTGCCAGTGCGGATTTCATCGCGCGCCTTGCGCGCCGCCTCCCGGGCACGGCTCGCCTGGATCGCCTTTTTAACAAGCTGCTGGGCGGTCTGGGGGTTCTCCTCCAGAAACACCTGCATTTTATCGGAGACAACGGCATCCACTGCACTGCGCGCCGAAGCGCTGCCAAGCTGATCTTTGGTCTGCCCCACGAACTCCACGTCGGACATTTTGATGTTGATGACTGCCATCATGCCTTCCCGCAGATCATTGCCCTCCAGATTTTTTTCCTTTTCCTTGAGCAGCGTGTTTTTGCGAGCATAATCGTTCATAATTCTGGTATAGGCCGCTTTAAAGCCCGTTTCATGCGTTCCTCCGCCCCGTGTCGGAATCGAGTTGACGAAAGAAGCGATGGTTTCTGTATAGCCGTCATTGTACTGCATCGCTACCTCTACCTCGATCTCATCGCGCTCGGCATTAAAGTGGATCACCTCATGCATAACCGTTTTGTTCTCATTAAGAAACTCGACGAACTGGCTCGCCCCGCCTTCATAATGAAACACATCCTGCTTCCCGGTACGCTCATCCTTGACCGTTACTTTCAGCCCGGAGTTCAAAAATGCGATTTCCTGCAGGCGCTCGGACAACATATCGTAATTAATCGTTGTATTGCCGTGAAACACACGCAAATCGGGCTTAAACGTAACTTTTGTTCCGGTACGGTTCGTATTGCCGGTAATCTCAAGTCCAGTCACAGGCTCGCCAACATGTTCTACCCCAGCCGAGTCCACCCAGTATGCAAAACGCTGCTTGTGAATTTTTCCATCGCGGTAAATTTCAACTTCCAGCCATTCGGACAGGGCGTTGGTTACCGATGCCCCAACACCATGCAGTCCGCCGGATTTCTTGTATCCTCCGCCGCCAAACTTCCCCCCCGCATGCAGAATCGTATAGACGACCTGCGGGGTCGGAACGCCTGTCTTGTGCATTCCTGTAGGAATGCCCCGTCCGTTATCTCTCACCGTAATTGACTGGTCAGCATGGACAGTCACGTCAATTGCATTGCAATATTTTGCAAGATGCTCATCTACCGCATTATCGACGATTTCCCAAATCAGATGATGAAGACCTGAGGAAGTCGTGCTTCCTATGTACATCCCCGGCCGTTTGCGTACAGCAGTAAGTCCTTCCAATATTTGAATGTCATCCGCATTATAATTATGGTCCGCGGATGACATGTTGCCTGCCAATACATCGATTTGCTCTGTCATGAGCGTCCCCCCTTTTCTGTCATTCAGCTATTTTAATTCAAAATGTCCTGTTTCGTAAAGACGACAAATGACACAATCATTGCAATTAGTCCCCAAATACCCAAAACCGCCAGTGAAAACAACAGGCTCATCCCTTCAATCGGCGGCGGCGACCCATCAAGATAGCCGGTAAGCTGCAGATTGACTGCAAACAGATATTTGGCGCTATGCCAGGATGAAGCCATGTTCGACAGAATCGTCCCCGCAATGATGGACGCCATCATCGTTACGATACTGGCCGCCGTACTACGCAGCAGTACAGACACCATCAAGGCCAGCAAGCCGACGACCATCGCGGAAAACCAGACGAGTCCGGATTGCAGCAGCAGGTACAGCCATTGCGGCACAGGATGAACAAACGAACTGTCTACCTCTGCACCGTTAATAATAAACCCGGTGAACACCGGGAGTCCAGCCCCCCCATATCCGAAGAACAAGCCGGAGAAGAGATAACAGAGTCCCGCAGTCGAGACAATCGTAAGTGAAATATACAGTGTCATCGTGACAAGCTTTGAAAACAATATTTTCCATCTTCTGACCGGCCTTGTCAACAACATCTTGATTGTTCCGCTTGAACGCTCACCCGAGATCAGGTCGGAGGCAATCGCCAGCACAAGCAGCGGGATGAACAGTGTGACTGAATTGCTCATAAACCCGCGTGTGAAGGTCATCGCATCCGGAGAGCTCGGATTGACGTCATGCTCCAGATAATAAGAAAGCTGCTGAATCATAATGCGCCGGTACTTCTTCCACTCTTCAGGCAGCCTGTCGCTCGTTAAGGCATTTTCATAATCCGTTATTTGCTGCTGCAATTGCGTGCGCCAATCGCTGAACTTATCCGCGTTATTGTTTGCAATTGTCAACTGGGCATATGTAAAAATAGGAATGATCACCGACAAAATAAGCAGTACGACCAAAAACCTTTTTTTCTTCCATATCTTTATCGTTTCATTCTGAATGAGCGGCAGCAGACTAGACAATCCCTTCACCCTCCGTCAGCTTTAAAAATAATTGTTCGAGCGTAGGCGCTACTTTATGGATGGCCAGAATGTCGATTCCGCCCAGGACCAGCCGGTTTACAACCTGCGGAATGGTGTGCTCGTCCATGCGGGTGACAATCGCTCCAGGGAGCGCCGCCAGCAGCGCTTCATCAATGCCGTGCGCCCGGGCCTCAAGCAGTTCCAGCGCCCGCTCCTCCTGTAGAATGCGCATGGCGCTATTCACATGCTCCTGGCCGAATTGCCATAATACATAGCCGTCCGTCTGGCTTACAAGCTCATCCACCGCACCGACCGCCAGTACGCGTCCGGCATTAATAATGGCCACTCGATCGCACATCAGCTGAATTTCGCTGAGCAGATGGCTGGAAATAAACAGGCTGATGCCGCCCTCTGCCAGCTGGCGTACAAATTCCCGCAGCTCCTTGATGCCCTTGGGGTCGAGGCCATTGGTCGGTTCATCAAGAATAAGCAGTTTAGGCCTGCCGAGCAATGCCTGAGCGATTCCCAGTCGCTGACGCATGCCAAGCGAATAGGTTTTGACTTTATCATGAATGCGCGCATTCATCCCCACAATCCGGACCACTTCTTCAATTCTTGCTGCATCCGTATCCGGGTGCATGCGGGCGAATTGCGCCAGATTTTCCCAGCCAGTCAGGTAATCATACATTTCCGGGTTTTCGACAATACAGCCAATATGCTGCAGCGCCTGCTCCGGCTGACGGTGGACATCGAAGCCGCAAATCGTAATTTTTCCTGCTGTCGGCTTGATTAAATCAACAAGCATGCGAATGGTCGTCGTTTTACCTGAGCCGTTCGGCCCGAGAAAACCGAAGATTTCCCCTGCTCTTACATCGAAACTGACGTCGGAAATAATCCATTTGTTGCGAATCTTTTTCTTCACCTGTTCCACTTTCAGCAGTATCTCATGGCCGTCTTCAGCCGCTGTCGTCATTATTCCCGCCCTCCCTGAGTTTTTTACTCCAGTCCCTGCACAACCCGCACTGCGATCTCGGCGTATCCTTCATGGTTAGGATGAAAATGATCGGAAGATAAGTAGGTGCTGAGCGCTGCGTCAAACAAATCATAGGTTGGCACAATCGTTATCGTATTGTAAGCCTGACTGATTTCATAAGCTTTTTTATTCCATTGCTGCACATACATGCCGCCCTCGCGAAACGGTTCCATATCCGAAAAAGGATTATACAGTCCAATATAGACGATTCGTGCCTGCGGATTCAATTCATGAATTAACTTGAAAATCCGTTCGAGCCGCTCCGCGCCTTCTTCCAGTTCGGCCTTCATCTCCTGCATGGCGGTCTCGCTGATGCCCTCTTCTCCTGATTCATTTAACGACTTGGTTGCAAATTGAAACAAGTCATTGCCCCCGATGGACAGAAACAGAAGATTCGCCTGCTTGATAGCGTATTGGTACCCGCCGTCTGAAGCCAACCGTTCCGCAAGCTGATCGGTGCGCATGCCGCCCACAGCCAAATTGTTTACAAGCTTGACAGGCTTGTCCAGCTTCTGCTGCAGCCCCGCAAGCGCAAGACTTACATAACCTGCCCCCGTTCGATCGCCGGTCCCTTTCGTTAAAGAATCGCCGATCGCAGTGATGAGCACTTCATCCGCCGCAGACAGCGGAGGTTTCCCGGCTATCGGAGGTGCCTGCTGCACGGTCGACGGAGCAGGGGGATTCACCACATCATAGACGGCGTATCCAAAGCCCGCCAGCAGCACCAGCGTTGCCACGGTCGCTGAAATGCCAATTGCAGCCCATAATGCTCCCGATCTGTCAAGATTTCCTGTCTGTTTTCTGCGCAATCCCCATCTCCCCCTCTGCCTGAAATCGCATCCATATATTTAAAATAAATGTTCCTCGCTTGATTTGCAAATTCAAAAGCCGGAATGCAGACCCGCCTCATCCAAATTTCGTTAGAAACTCGGGTGAAGCGACCGCCTCCGGCGAAGCCTATCAATCTTCGTATTCGATGAATAATGCTTCGGCAGCCTGTCTGGCAACCGCCCGAGCTTGTTCAGCATCCTCCGCAGAGCTTAATGCAACGGCCATTCTGCGCCCAACCTTCGTCTCAGGTTTGCCGAACAGCCGAACTTGCGTATTCGGGAACGAGAGCGCCTCCTCTACACCGCCAATTCGGAAAGCAGTACGCTCGCGCTCCGCTTTGAGCGTATGCGTTGCACCAGCAGTCAATAAGCGAATGCCAGGGATAGGAAGTCCGAGAATAGCTCTGGTATGCAGCGCAAATTCGGATAAATCCTGGGTAATCATCGTCACCATTCCGGTGTCATGCGGCCGGGGCGATACTTCGCTGAACAACACGCCCTCTGTGGTCAAAAACAGCTCAACGCCATAAATGCCAAAGCCGCCCAAGGCGTCCGTTATCTTCTTCGCGATGTCCTCCGCCTGGGCACGGTCGCTATCGGATATGTAATGCGGCTGCCATGATTCAATATAATCGCCATCCCGCTGCACATGTCCGATCGGCGCGCAATAAGCGGTGCCGGATACAGAGCGAACGGTAAGCAGCGTTATTTCGGACTCAAAGTGCACGAAGCCTTCCACAATAATCCGCTGTTTCTTCGCGCGCCCGCCTTCCATCGCATAATTCCAGCAGCCTTCGATTTCCGCTTCCGAGCGGCAGACGCTCTGCCCTTTGCCAGAGGAGCTCATAATCGGCTTGATGACACATGGCGTGCCAAGCTCTGCCACCGCTGCGCGCAATTCGTCCAAACTGTCTGCAAAGCGGTAAGGAGCAGTCGGCAAGCCTAGCGTTTCCGCGGCCAATCTGCGAATGCCTTCACGGTCCATCGTCAAAAGAGCGGCGCGAGCGGTCGGCACGACATGAAAACCTTCCGACTCCAGCTCCACCAGCGCTTCGGTGGCGATCGCCTCGATTTCCGGCACAATCAGATCTGGCTTTTCTTGCAGCACCAAGGCGCGCAGCGCAGCGGCATCAAGCATATCGATAACATAAGAGCGGTGAGCGACCTGCATTGCAGGCGCATGTTCGTAACGGTCCACAGCAATCGTCTCGATGCCAAGCCGCTGCGCCTCAATAATAACTTCCTTGCCCAGTTCCCCCGAACCGAGAAGCATTAATTTGCGCGCATGCGCAGAGTAGGGTGATCCGTATTTCAAAAGAAAAAACCTCCTGGAAGGGGCAGATTGACAAAAGTTCCAATGCGGAATTCGTCCTAGCCGTTTTTCTTCCATTGTGGAGGTTTTTTCCCGTTAAATCAAGCCAGCCGCACAAAAAATATTGCTGGGCAACCGTTTTATATCATGTTGCGCCTGTCTTTATACACTCTTTGCCTATGTGTGATGCTGCAATCAGGCGGATAAAAACCGGTACTGCGCCTCAATCAACCCTTGGTAAATTCCCTTTATTCGCATCAATTCATCGTGGCTGCCCTGTTCCATAATTTGTCCATGATCCAGTACGACAATGTTGTCGGCATGGCGAATTGTAGAGAGCCGATGCGCAATAATGAATGATGTACGCCCGAACAGCAGCGTCTTGAGCGCTTCCTGAATTTTCAGCTCGGTTTCGGTATCAATGCTCGCCGTTGCCTCGTCAAGAATAAGAATGCGCGGATCAGCAAGCAGCGCACGGGCAAACGACAACAGCTGACGTTGACCCATAGACAATATATTGCCCCGCTCCTCAACCTGCGTCTCATAACCATCCGGCAGCGACATGATGAATTCATGGGCATTGACCGCCTGTGCAGCCAGTTCTACTTCTTCATCCGTTGCACTCAAGCGGCCGTAACGGATGTTGTCCCGAATCGAGCCGGAGAAAATAAACGTATCCTGGAGCACAATTCCGACCTGGGAACGCAAACTTTCGATTGTCACATCACGGATATCCTGACCATCGATTAAAACGCGTCCCTGTACCGGATCATAGAAGCGGCACAACAGGTTAATGATCGTACTTTTGCCTGAGCCCGTATGACCGACCAGAGCAATGGATTGCCCCGCTTTCACTTCCAGGTTAATCCCTTTTAGCGCTGGGCGCCCTTTTTCATATTCAAACACAATGTTGTCAAACGAGACGGCCCCGTTGATTTCCTGCAACGATTTGGCGCTGCCGAGCTCGGCAACCGTCGGCTTCTCGTCTATAAACTCAAAGATCCGTTCCGAAGACGCCATTGCAATCAAAAGCTGGGAGTACATCTGACCCAGTCTGTTGATCGGGTCCCAGAAGTTGCCGATATAGTTGGCGAATCCGACCAGCACCCCAATTTTAATCGCATTCGATTCAATCAAAAAGCTGCCATACCAGAACAAAATCAGCGTGCCGAAAGCGGCGGTAATCTCAATCACCGGACCGAAACCTTGGTTAAGCGCCGACGCTTTGTCCCATGACTTCATATTGTCCTTGTTCATGTGGTCGAAGTAATCCATATTGTCCTTCTCTTGCACATACGCTTGTGTCACGCGAATCCCTTGAATGCTTTCATTCAAATGGGAGTTGATTCGGGACTGCTTGATCCGTACATCCTGCCACGCAAAGCGGATGCGCTTGCGCAGGCTGGAGGAGACGATGATCATCAGCGGAACCACGATCATAACCGCCAGTCCCAGCTTCCAGTTCAGCACCAGCAAAATAATTACGATGCCGACCAGCTGCACACAGTCCATCATCAAGTTGACGACGCCGTTGGTGAATAGATCCTGCAGCGCATTGACGTCATTTGTAATCCGTACGAGCACCGATCCTGCCGGCCGCTTGTCAAAAAAGCGAAACGACAGCTTCTGGATATGACGGAACAGATCTTGCCGCAAATCATAAATAATTCGCTGACCGATAATGTTCGTAAAGCGGATACGCAACGTGTTGGCCAGCCACTGGATAATATACAGTCCGATCATCATCCCTGCGTATTGGTAAAGCTTCTGCAGACTTGGTTCGCCCTGCACCGGATTGATTGCTTCATCAATCGCCACGATAATTAACGCCGGGATCGCCAGTCGGGTCAGCGTGCCGAGCACCATCATCACAATGACGATCGGCACCATCTGCTTGCTGTATGGCTTCATGTAATGGAACAGGCGGCCGAGCTGAGACCAGTTAAACGGCTTTTCGATCAACTGATCGTCAGCGTAAACGAACCGTTCGCGTTTATCTGTCGGCTCCTGCTTGTTAGACGGCTTTTGCTTGCCGTTGGCTTGCGCCGTTTCCTGGCTCAATGTACGACCCTTCTTTCCTGTTTGCGTTCATTGCTATACGCTGCCGTGTTTTCCTCAGTAGCCGGGCGGTCAGCATATTGAATGTTATAAATATCCCGGTATCGGCCTGGCTGGGCGATCAATTCTTCATGGGTACCACGCTGGACGGTCACTCCGTTGTCCAGCACAATAATCTCATCGGCTTTGCGCAAGGAAGAGATGCGATGCGCGACGAGGAACGTCGTCCGGCCAGCCATAACTTCCTTGAATCCAGCTTGAATCTCATGCTCGGTTTCCATATCTACCGCGCTTGTCGCATCGTCGAGAAACAGCACGCGCGGGTTTTTGATAAGTGCACGAGCAATCGCAATCCGCTGCTTCTGACCGCCGGACAGCCCCATTCCACGCTCGCCGACTACCGTATCGTAACCAAGCGGCAGCTCCATAATAAACTCATGCGCTTGAGCCAGCTTACAGGCCCGAATAATCTCTTCCATTGTTACTGAACGCGTGCCATATGCGATATTGTCGCGGATCGAAGCCGAGAACAGAAACGTTTCCTGGAATACAGTCGCGATCGGACGCCGCAAGCTTTCCAGATCAAGCTTACGGATATCTACGCCATCCAGCGTTACTTTCCCATCGTTGATATTATAGGCGCGCATTAAAAGCTGAACGACCGTTGATTTTCCCGACCCTGTTCCGCCCAGCAGACCGATCACTTTGCCTGGCGGCGCATCGACTGTGAAATCAATAAGCGCAGGCTGCTTATCGGCATAATTGAAGGTGACATGTTCGAAACGCACATGGCCCTTCACCTCCTGCTCCTGCAGGACAACCGGATTTTCGGGATTTTTAACATGAACATATTGATTTAACAATTCCAATACCCGCTCGCCGGATGCTTTGGATTGTGTATAGTTATTGATGTGAAAGCCTAACTGCCACATTGGCGCGACAATATACCAGATTAAACTGAAGAATGCGACCAGTTCGCCAAGGCTAAGTGATCCTTGAATGACGAAGGTTCCTCCGGCAACGAGCAGCAGAACCACGCAGATGCTTGCCAGCAGCTCCATAACCGGGAAATAATTGCCCCAGATTTTCGCTGCACGAATTTGGTTTGTTTTGTACTCCTCACTTCTGCCTGAAAACTTGTCAACTTCATGCGCTTCTCTCGCAAACGACTTTACGGTACGCACCCCGGTAATGTTTTCCTGCACTGCTGTCGTCAAATGACTCATAGCCAGACGCATTTCCTGGAATGCCGGGTGAATTTTGCGCTCAAATCTCAGCGCAGTAAACGCTAACAACGGGATCGATACAAAGGTGAGAAGCGTCAACTGCCAGTGGATGGAGAGCATCATTGCAGCACCAAACACAATCATTAGAAACATGTTCAAAAATTGTGCAAAACCGAACCCAATAAATTGCCGGATTGCTTCCAAATCAGCAGTCAAACGCGTCATCAGATCACCGGTTTTGGCTGTGTCGTAATACGGGAACGATAATTGCTGCAGCTTCTTGTAGCTTTCATTTCTCAGCCGGAATGCGACCCGGTTGCCCAGACGGCCGCCGTAAAACCCATGCAGAAATTGCAGTCCCGCTTTCACCACGACAACCCCGAGTACAGTCAAGGACAGTGCGGGCACCCAACTGTAATTGCCCTCTCCAATGACATCGTCAATCAGAATTCGCAGCATATTCGGGTACACAAGACCGAGTGCTGTGGCGCAGATCAGCGTGATGATCGAGATGATCAACAGCTTGCGTTCGGGCCAATAAAACTGTTTCAGTTGCCTGAAAACTTCCAAATGAACTCTCTCCCCATTTACCATTTTGTAAAGCATGAATGAATATTACCAGCATCCATTGCAGACAGCAAACAGAACCAGTCACCGTATTACACGGTAACAAAGCATTTGTTCACCTTTAGAAAAAAGAATAAGGGTTATTCTTCCGAATCGTCTTATTTAATGCCGTAAGGAGCGTATTTCGCTGTTTTTGCGATATTTCTCGAAAAACAGGCGAAATAATTGTGACTTTCGCCTTTGGAAAGAGCCGCTGCAATGGGAGCATGGAGGCGCCTGCTGCTGCGTCGGGCGGTCGCTGTGGGCATTGTCGAAGTTGACGCGATGAGTTGGAGGCGATGACGTGTCGGTGCGCGATGAGTTGGGTCGGGTGACGATGGCGTGCGCGATGGGTTGGGTTGGGTTGGGTACGATGACGTGCCGGTGCGCTGCGCGATGGGATAGTTTAAGCGGGATGATCGACTGTGGTCGGTGATGCTGATGAGTACAGAGACGCACTGCTGCGACGGACGGCCGCTGCGGGCAATGTCGCAGTCAGTCGACGAGTTGGGGGCGATGACCTGCCGGTGCGCTGCGCGATGGGTTGGGTGACGTAATGGCAATATGCGGGGACACTATCGAACGGCAGCACATCCAGCTTGCCTATGCTCCTCATGCGGACACACGATCCGCTATTCGTCCCAAAAACACCCCAAACGCAGTTTTCGCGGACACACGTTCCTCTATTTGCTCATAAACCCCTAAAATTCACAGTTTTTCACCTGAATAGCGGATCTGGTGGCCGCTCAATCTCCAATTTCGCTCTTTTTAGCCGATTAGCGGAACGTCTGTCCGCTCAATTAACCATCTCCCCATTCGCGAACTGTATACCCGCTCCTCACTCAGAGCGGGCCAGCCTTCATGAACAAACGCTCCTTGATGCCATTCATCCGGAGAAACAATTCCGCTTTTTGGCGGCGAAAAAGGGTAAAGCCGAGTTTTTCATACAGCCGGATCGCACCCACATTCGTATCGATAACTTCCAAAATATATTCATCATAATTCAGCGTTTTCATCACATGGTTAAGCAATTGGGAAGCCACTCCTTTGCCCCGCGCGCTGGTATGAGTTGTAACGCATTCAATATACCCCTGGTTGTATTGCAATTGTTCAAGCGGCTGCTCCAACTCCTTGCGAAGCTGGGAGGCTGCAAGCGCGCCCTTCACTCTGCCAAACTCTCGCTGTAAAATTTTTTTGTCGAATTCATGCGAACGGCGGTAGTTGGTAGACACCGCTACAATACCCGCAACCTTGGTGTCCAGCAGCGCCGCATAATAATGCTCTGCAATAAACGAATGACGGATAGCACTCTTTATTGCAGCCGGTTTGACCCGAAAGTATTTCTCAAAATCATGCATAAAACCGCTGACAAACAAGGATACAAGCTGCTCCATCTGCTCTTCATTCAGTTCTGTCGCATTGGTTACAACAATTTCATCCAAAGCGGTCGCATTCATAGTGATCCCTCCATTCTACAGCTTGACAAGAGCCGCCTCTCACCAGGCATCCCTCCCCAAGCTGCACTTCCAGTATATCGAAATCATTACCAGTCTATAACATGCGACAGGCTGATTATGACTCCTCCTCTGGAATGAATATCGGGCTTATTAGCGTGATAACAGCTGCGGAGGGCGGTTCATGCAAACATCACACCCCGTACCGGGCTGCAAGCGACCGATAAATCTCCTTATAAAGAAATAGAGCCTTCCCGATGATGTAATCATCGAAAAAGCTCTATCCCTAAAGCAAACCTATTCCGCCCATAGCTTGACGTTCACTACGCATAAAAGTCTCTATGAAAATAGGCAATGGATGTATGGAAAAGTGCACGAAGCTTAAACTACATAGCGTGCCGCTCATTCGTTAAAGCTGTTAATTGTTCCACAAGCTGCTCCAGCACCTCCGGGGCAACCTCGCGGGAAAGCGAGGACAGCCGCGCCGTCTTGTACTGTTCAATTTCAGCTTGCAAGTTGGCGGTCCCGCTCTGCAAAGCGCTCTGCCAAAGCTCACGGTAGTTTTCCGTCCAGCGATCGGCCAACCCGTCGGTATAGCTCTTCATCGGCTCGGTCAGCACCTTCTCCAATTCTTCCCGCAAAATTGTGCTGCCGCCGTTTTCGAAGAAATGACGCGGATTGCGGAACGGCGCCCATAACAGCTTGCGCTCCACCTGGTCAGTCTGCCATAGCTCGCCAATTTCCGGCGAATTCAGCAGATCTGGCTGCCACTCGCGTACTGAAAGATCATCAAGCCTTGCGGCAAGTTCTGCGGCAGCGGCAGCATATTGCTGAACTGCAAGCCGCTTGAGCGAATTTTCCATCCGCAAGGTCGTTGCAAGCATTTCCTCAGCCAGATCATTTTGCAGTTGGCGCTGCAGTTCCAGCCAGCAGGTCCAAATCATCTTCTTCAAGTCTCTCCCGTCCGATTGCAGAGCAGCCGGATTAAAGGCAAGCTGAAAATGTTCACCGAAGCGGAATTTGACACGTTGAAGCACATAGAACAACAGCTCTCTCAGCTCTTGGAGAAGCGGCTCTACTGAAGCGGCGCTCATTGCCGATGCGGCGGACTGGTGCGCGCTGGCGGCAGACTGGAGCAATTCCTCCCGCTGCTGAGCGCGCAGCGTCTCATCACCTTTGGCAGCAGCGAGCAGCGAAGCTGCCTGACCTACTGCACGGCTGATTTCCTGCTCCGCCGAGGCGGCCGCAAGCTGGCCCAGTTCCCCGGCAGTAAACTGCAAGAACGCCTGTTCAAAGGCGTCGATGCCTGACTGCTGCGTTAGATCGGCTCGGCCGTCCAGTTTGGCATCAAGCGCCTGCAGGCTCGATACCGGGAATAACCGCGGCTGACGAATGCCATGCCGCACCAGATTTTGCTCGACGTGGCTCAGAACATCTTGCAATTCCTCATCGCTGGAAGCCAAATCGGCTGCATTAACGATAAAGAACATTTTATCCAGTTCAAACTGATCCTTCACCCGGCCCAACTGCATCAAAAACTGGCGATCAGCCTGTGAGAAGGCATGGTTATAGTAGGTAACGAACAAAATAGCGTCCGCATTTTTAATATAATTAAAAGCGACCCCTGTGTGACGGGCGTTGACCGAATCAGCGCCAGGCGTGTCAACAAGCACGATGCCCTGTTCGGTAAGTGGACAAGCGCAGAACAATTCAATTTCCTGCACAAAGCAGGAGCGCCATTCCTCTGCTACATATTGACGATATGTCGGCTCGTCAACGGTCAGCTGCTCCCCAAGCTGCGGGGCAAGCAGCTCCCATCCTTGCAGCACTGCCTTCAAAAAGCTGTAATGCGGCCTGCCTCCGGGATGGAGGGCAGCTGGCTTGAGTCCCGCAATTGCCTTAAGCAGCGGGCGCTCATCCTCGCCTTCCGCCGTCTCGCCCAGCAAATTAAGCGAATACCGGATATCGTCCATCATCGCCGCTTTGCTCTTCATCACGACACGGGCGGTGCCATGCGGATGCCCTGCCGTTGGCGGAACGATCCGGTTAATGGTCGCCGTCGTCGGATTCGGCGACACCGGCAGTGTTGGCGCGCCGATCAGCGCATTGGCAAACGATGACTTGCCCGCGCTGAACGCGCCGAACAGCGCGATCGTGAAGCGGCTCTGCTGCAGCCGCGCCGCCTTGGCCTGCATCGTTTGCGCTGAACGCGCAAACATGCCGTGCGGCGCGAGCAGTGCCGCCGCGCGCTCAAGCAGCGCGGCAGCCTGCCGCTGCGGCCCCAGCATCGCAGCGTCGGCATTGGCGCCGGCACCGCTGCTTGGCTCCACCGCAGGCGCGCGGCCAGCGTCTGCTGCGCCCATGGCCGCTGGCTGTGCCGCAAGCGGCGCTGTCGCCACCGCGGTGCCGCCACCCGCGGCTATGGTGCTGCCGCTCGCGGCCGTAGCGCCGACGAGCCCAGCAGCTGCGCGAGCGCTCACGCCAGCCGCGCCAGCGCCGGCCTTGTCGGCGGCGCGGCTTTCCGCAGCTGCTGGCGCAGCCGCTGCAGCCGGCACCGGCAGCGCGGGCAGCGCGGGCGCTTGCGGCAGCAGTGCCGCGAGCTGCTCGCGACGCGCTGCAGCTGCGCTGTCGAGCGCGGCGAGCTGCGCGAGCGCCGCGGCCTGGGTCGCCAGCGCAGCGCGGCGCTCCATCTCGGGCGCAGCGGCGGCTTCACCGGCCGCGGCGGCGCGGGCCGCCAGCTCGTCGATAAGCTCCAGCGCCCGCTTGCGGTACAGTGATTTCACGGATGCCGCAAGTTCGCGGCAATAGTTCATCGTGAATTCATTGCTGAATACCGCGCCCGCACGGACAGGCGCAAGCAGCAGCGAAGGCTCGACAACGCCTGTCAGCGCTTCCGCCAGCCGCTGCTCAAGAGAGTCGTCACGCCAGCCCAGATGCTGGGCCGCTTTGCGGAACAGCTCTATCGCATGCCACTCAATCGAGGACTGCACCTTGGGGGCAAATCCAGCCAGGAAAGCGTCCAGACGCCGCTGCTGCTCGGCAGCGGTCTTCGCAGCGGCAAAAAATAAGCCGGCTTTAAAACCCGGTTTGCGGCTCTCCAAAAACAGATGCGCCAAATCCCGCGTTTCTGCTGGTGTAATATTCGCATTGTCCAACAGTGATTCCATCTCTTGCCGCAGCTTGACGCGCAGCTGCTCCGGAGCTTGCCGACGCTGCTCTGCAAGCAGTGCCAATTGCGTCAGCTCCGCTTGAACCGCTTCCATACCTTCCTCGCCGCCAGCCTGTTCTACAAGCGCGCTGCGTTCCTGCTCCTGACTTGCTTCCAGCCATTTGGCATGCTCGCCAAGCAGATGGCGGGCAGAAGCATGGACACTGCAGCAGCTTAACAATCCACTGGCGGTGGCAAGCTCCTTGATCAGCAGTTCCAGCCCTTCCCACTCCTGATAAGGGTGCTGAGGCTCGCGCTGCGACAAATACAAAATTCCGGCAGGCTCAAGACTCCATGCTGCAAAGGCTTCTTCTACACTGTGACGGTAGGCGGAGAAGGACAGCTCGCGCTCCCGGTGTTTGTCAATTTGATTGACAATCAGATAAAGCGGTTTGCCCCAGTCTTTCAACTGCTTGGCAAACGCAAAGTTGATTTCAGATTGCACATGATTATAGTCCATCACATAAAAAACGACATCCGCCAAATGCAGTGCCGATTCTGTCGCCATTCTATGTGCACCGTCCGTGGAATCAATTCCCGGCGTATCAAGCAGAACGATCTTGTCTCCAAGCGCCTCAATCGGATACGTAATCGCAACGGAGGCAAACTCCTCGCCATTGACGCAATAGGCTTCAAGCTGCTCTGGCGGAACCTCAAGCACTTTGCGCTGCCCACCCGCTGTGCTGACAATCCGCGCGCAGGGCGCTCCGCCTTGAATCGATACGACATTTGCGCTGGTCGGGATCGGACTGGACGGCAGCAGCTTTGCTCCGCACAGACGATTTATTAAGGTAGACTTGCCAGCGGAAAAATGTCCGCAGAACGCGATTGTCAATTTGCCTGCTGTCGCCTTGTCTGACAGCTCACGCAGCCTAACGGCATGCTCCTTATCCCCTGATTGCTCCACTAACGGGGCAATCTCCAAAAGCGCGGACGCAGTTGCTGCGGCCGCGCTCCGAGTATTGGTATCCATTTAATGCTCTCTCCCTGTCATCATACCTTGTCCTGCCTGCTTAAGCTTCGTTCAGCGAACCCAGCTCTTCTCCGGCAACCGGCATACAGATTTCAAACACGCTGCCATGCTGTAAAATGGTAATACCGCGTTTCTTTTCTTTCATTACAACGACTTCTGGCTTAACGCGCATCCGTTCGATATATTGTTCAGGCACATCTCCTGATCCGCTGACCGTAATTCCTTCCACGATCACTTCCTCATTGTCCTCTGGCGGGGATTCAATAATTTGCGGATAAATATCCGAAAACACCTCGAAATTTTTCGTATATACAGAAATACACTTCATCGTCCTCATCCTTTACTGGCAAATGTAATATTATGTTCCTTATCTTTCCTCGTTCTGACCGGCTTCATACGTTTTTTGCCTTCCTTGCAGCGATCCAGCAACGGACAGGCCGGGCAGCCGGGTTTTTGCGCCTTGCAATGGTAACGGCCAAAAAAGATGAGACGATGGTGAGTCAACGTCCACTCTTCACGGGGAACAAGCTTCATCAGCTTCTTCTCCACTTCAAGAACTGTATCCTCGGCCTTGGCAGCGCCAAGCCGCTTCGCAACTCGTTCCACATGGGTATCTACTGCAATTGCAGGTATGCCAAAGGCGTTGGATACCACCACATTCGCCGTCTTTCGGCCAACCCCTGGCAACTCGACCAATTGCTCGATCGTCCCGGGAACCTCGCTGTCATACTTCTCGAGAAGAATCCGGCAGAGCTTTTGAATATGTGCCGCCTTATTGCGAAACAAGCCGATTCTACGAATATCCTGCTGCAATTCCTCAATCGGCACAGCGAGATAATCCGCCGGTTGCTGATATTTAAGAAATAGCTGTTCCGTCACTTTATTCACTGTCTCGTCTGTACATTGTGCGGACAGGAGCACGGCGATTGTCAGTTCAAACGGATTGCTGTAGTTAAGCTCACAATGGGCGTCGGGATACATCTCTGCTATAACATTCAGTATATCCCTCATTTGTTTCGCATTCATGGCAACTCTCTCCCTGGATTATGGGCTTCGTTCAAAGTGTAGCGAAAAATGTCGCTGCATGCAACCCTATTTCATTGGAATTTACTAAGTTTTCATAGTTTTTTTCAATGCAAAACCAAAATCGTCGCTTGACACGCTGCCCGCACATTGTTATTGGCGCTTTTGATCCGCTGGTCAAGACCAAGCAAACGGATCAAAGCGCCCAAAACCTGCGTGTTCTTGGCAAGTTTTGGGCGCTGAAGATGAAGCTCATAAGCTGTATTCTGACAGACTGAAACAGCGTTATGGGCCTCGCGCCGCGCGCTTGCAATTCCAAGTGCGCGGCACGGATCCATCCCGCCAGTTTCATTGCTCTTACTGTGATCTGACGGCTTCAAGCAGCTTGCCGTCCGAAACGTAGAGAATAATGGTGTCGCCGCTTTTCAGCGCCCCTACTTGAATGGGTTCGCCGCCATCAAAAAACTTTGTATCCGGCGTCACAGCAAACCGGTAATTCAAATCATTGGCGCTGGTGCGCAGCACATGCAGCTCTTTGGCAATCGAATCATATTTGGAAAACTTCTTGGTCATGCCAAGGCTGACGGTAATCAACTGTTGTCCTTGCGCATCGTTGCGCACCTCCACCCACTCGCCTACAGCCAGTGAAGATGTGGAGTTGCTTAGCGAACCGTTGCGGTCAATTGTTGTACCGGACACGAACGGCACATCGAAAGTATTGCCTCCTGCGCCGTTCAATGTAATGCGATCAGGGTAGACTGCGGCTACTTTGCCTGTTTGTACTTTAACTACTTTCAGCGCAGAAATCGAGTTGCCAGTATAGATCAGATTGACCGACTGTCCAGCCGACAATTGATTCAGCGTCAATGTCGCCCCGTCTTCATTGGTGATCTTCCAGTGTGTTGGAACTGCATACTCTGTCACCGCGCCCTGAGTGTTGCGCAGCTTGATTTTTCGTCCGGACACATCCACCGATACGATCTCCATGCGAATAACATCATGCACCTGAATGACAATCGCTTTTTCTTGCGCACTGTCAAGCAGCGCTGTTACTGTATCGCCGATTTTCAGATCAGCGATCGTGGCGGAAGGCTTGCCGTTAATATTAACGGACGGCGCAGGCGCCAAATAAGGCAGCACCAGCGAGGAGCCGTTGTCAAGGGCAAGTGTAAGGTGATTCGTTGTCTGGTTCATGTTGATCAGTTTGCCGGTATAGTTGAATACGATTTGAACAGAAACCGCCGTTTTATCAATGTAGGAAATGCTAACTTTGCGGTTTTTCGTCAGGAAACCTTTGACCTCATCGATTGTCATTGCCGCATCATTGTATTCATATTTCGTGCGGGAGATGAGTTTGAAAATGTATGGCTCACCTGACGCGTCCTCTACAATCAAATTATTTTGTTCAGGATAATAAGCAACGACTTTGGCGCCATTCAAAATTTCAAGTCCGCGATCCAATACGCTAATGGCGGTTACGACATTGCTGTCGTTGATCGTCAGCTCGAGCTTGTCGCCGCGCACCAGATCCGAAATTGTCGGCTGGTTGATGCCTTTAATAGTCACTTTCAGATTCGTCGCCAAATACTTGGCCTCAATGGAACCATTCACCGTATAATTGACAACCTTCGAATCGGCCGTAATCTCAACAAACTCACCGTTAATCGTTTTGCCGGAAGTTTGGGTCATGACGATTTTTGTGATCAGGCTATTCGTGACTTCATAGGAAATGGCATCGCCCGCTTTCAGATCGGTTAGCGCGCGCACTTCATTATTCCACGTAACCAACGCCTGAGGCGCTGCAGTCCATGTTTCTACTTGGCCTGTTGCGTCATTCGTCAGCTGTACGCTGCTGCCTGATACCGAAACGATCTTGCCTGTTCCTGTCTTGCTTACAGGCGCACCTTGAATGCGGACAGAAACTGCGCGCGGCTCCGTCCGGAACGTATCGCGCTGCACTTCAACGACACTGTCCTTCACCAAGCTCGACAGCTGCAAAGTCTCGCCTTCTGAACCGATAATTTTAAGCTCGCTGGCGTTAAAAGGAATATCTTGAATGTCATTGTTGATTTCCAGAAACAGCTTGCTTTGCTGTGTCGAAACAAAGTTTACTTTTCCTTGGATCGTCTCCAACTTGACATCGTCGTTCAACTGTTCAACATATAGTGCACTTGTCCCGTTCGCGATCAGGGAAACTTCGGCATAGGGCGTCATCAGCGCCTGCTCGGAGAGCTTCTCCGAATCAAAGCGATAATAGAGCGTGCTGGAGCCTGCCGTATACACCTGCTCCTGCTGCTTCTCTACATCAAACAGTGTCAGGGAGTCAGCGGTTACATTGGTGAGCAGCCCCTTCGTCTGGCCAGGATACTCCACCTCCACCTTGCTCTGCGCACGGCTGAGCAGCGTAGCCATCATCGCGCGGTTGACCGCTGCTTGCGGATCAAACTTCGTCGCGCTTACCCCTTTCATCAAATCCAGGGAAACGGCCGCATTGACAAACCCGCGATATTTGCTGCTAATTTTGTTATCATCGGTAAATGTGGATGAACTGGAGGCGCTTTGTTCTGCTCTCACAGTCTCGCCGAGCGCCCGGATCATCAGTTTGGCGACCCACTCGCGGCTTGCCTCGCCAGCTCCCCATTCAACATCTGGAGTTTGCTCTGCCAGTTCAAATTCTTCAGCATTGATCAGCAAACCCTCCTGAAAAGCAAACACTACGTAAGGCTTCGCATAATCCTTTACTTTAAACGTGTCCGGGAAAGTAACGGTCGCCGCGTTGGCTACCTCCTCTTTTTTGCCAAGGAAACGAATAGCCATAATGACTGCATCCTGACGCGACACGCTGCGGTTTGGCGCAAACTGCGTGCCTGTTCCTTCAACGATGCCTTGCAGCGCAAGCTTGGCGATATGTTTTTCCGCCCAATGCCCTTTCGCGACATCAGCGAAAGGTGTCGCCATGCGCTCGCCGCCTGTCGTTGCTTCATCGGCAAATGCGGCTCCTGCAGTCAATGTGGCAGTCAATGAGAAGACAAGTGCGAGAATGAATGTTTTGTAGAAGATTGATCGTTTTGTCATATTTTTCTGCTCCCCCATTCAAATGGCCGCTGCTGCATTTCGCAGCAACGGCAGAGTCGTTTTTTTATAGTGGTCTTTCAATCGGATGTTCAAGTTCCATATGGCCCATCAAACTATCCACCGCTTCTCCCTGAACGAGCAGGTCGAGCGACTTGATTTCCTCGAATTGGAAAACCGTTTTTTCGATTGCTTCAAGAGCGAGCAGTTCGCCAGAGGAACCAAGATTGGCTTCATCAGGAATTTCCAAATCAACTGTCAGCGCCCCATCTTGCACATTTACCGACAAAATCTTAATTTCGCTCCATAAGGAAAAGTAATCTTCCGAACCGTCCTGCTGCAAAGCCGCAAGCGCCGCTTCAAGTTTTTCCTGCTCATCAGCGAATGCGATGGATGCTTCCACCTCGGTCAGTTCAAGTAGTTGATCATCTGTGAGATAGACCTTGATTTTCATCTCTTCCTTCACCGGCTCCGGCTCTCCCTGCGAATTGCCCGGGGCTGCCGGAGTGTCGGAGTTGTTCGGCTCCTGCACTTCCCGCGAGCCACAAGCGGCCAGCAGCAAAGCAATGACAAAGAGCGGCAGCATCCATTTCAAATATTTGTTCATTGTACCCTCCTTACTTCTATGAAAGCTTCAGGAATTCCTTGATGCCTGCCACCAGCGCTGCAGCAATGCGGTCTCTAACAGCTTCCTGATTCAAGACGGATTCGTCGCCTGCATTGGATAGAAAGCCGGATTCAACAAGTATAGCCGGCATTGTTGTTTTTTTGATGACCACATAACCCGCCTGCTTGACCTTGCGGTCCGCGAGCCCTGTCGCCTTGATCAAATGCTTGTGCACCACTTCAGCTAAAGCTTTGCTGTCCGAACGGCTGTAATACGTTTCCGTACCATTTGCTGACGGCTTAGTAAAGCTGTTCGCATGAATGGACATGAAAACATCGGCCTTGAGATCATTCGCATACTTGGCGCGATTGTCCAATGTCAAATAACTGTCGTCACTGCGTGTCATGTAAGCTTCGATATTTGGCTCCTGATCAAGCAGTTTCTTGACCCTGAGCGCAATCGCTAGATTGAAATCTTTTTCTTTTGTTTTGTTTACGCCTACTGCACCTGAGTCGTGGTCGCCATGTCCAGCATCAATAACCACTTTAAATACTTTGCCGCCATTGTTGCCGTTGTTGCCTTTGTCCGGCACCGGTTCTTCCTTCACTTCTTCCGGCGGCTTCGGCAGCTCAGTTCCAAGTTGGATCGTTATCTCGCCTGGATTATTCGTTACGGTGTAACCTACAGGCTTGTACAAATCAAGAACGACACGAGCAGTCGATTCTTTGCCTTGCAGCGGAGCAAATCTTACCTTCTGCAAAAATTCATGGGATTCAATATCCAGCGACCCTTGCTTGGAATCATTAAGTGGGAAGCTTGGATAAATATCGTCTGCGAAGGCCGTATTGGGCAAATCAAGTACAATCCGATCGGTATCGGTTAATGAAAACGCTTGATTCGGAACAATATCTCCGCTATAGCGAATAACGATCGTATTCGGGTCCAATTCATGCAGCGCAATGTAATTCAAAGCGCCGGAGGGTTGTGTCTCTGTCCCGTCACCGGGATTCGGCGGGGTGACAGGCAGCGGATTTCCATCCTGCTTCGAGAACAGGCTGGCTTCCTTCTTCGCATTATCCCAGCTCACTTCAAGACCAAGCTGCTCACCGACAAAGCGCAGCGGCACCATCGTTCTACCTGAAATGATCCTGGCTGGCTCTCCCATTTCAACTTCCTGACCATTCACGAGCGCTTTGGAATCGTTAATAGCCAGCACAATCTGTGTATCATTGTTATGTATACCGACCGTTCTTGAGTCTTTGTTCCATACCGCCTGATAATTAAGGCCACCAGCAATAATTGAGATTGGCACCAGCGTATTGTTGTTTACAATCGTTGGTTCCACGTCGGAGGCAAGCTCTTTGCCATCCAGAAGGATTTTGGGAACAGTTGAGGCTTGTCCTGTTCCAGGGAATAAGATAAACATCACCGATAACGTCAACAGCAGGGATACTAGCTTTTTCATCATTCACCTCGAAGACTGGTTTTGCCGTATCGAATCGCCGTATTCGACTTTTCTCAGACAACTATTAGACGCCGCTCGACAGAAAAAGTTGCGTTTCGAGGAAAATTTAAGCAACCTTCGCCTCATTGCACAAAAAAGAGGCCCCGCATCAAGCCAGGGTCTCTTTGTCATGCGTGCAATTTACGCCTTTTTCTCTTAAAACGCGACGCGCTTTGCTTCATATTCCGTAATTTTGTCAGCATGCTGGAGAGTCAGCCCGATATCATCGAGTCCAAGCAACAAAAATTGCTTACGGTGCTCATCAAGGTCAAATGAAATCGACAATCCATCCGCATCACTGATCGTTTGGTTCTCCAAATCAATCGTTAATTGATAGCCAACTGTAGCTGCTGTACGCTGGAACAGCTCTTCAACCTGCTCTTCACTCAATTTGATTGGCAAAATGCCGTTCTTGAAGCAGTTATTATAGAAAATATCCGCATAGGAAGGCGCGATAACGCATTTGAATCCATAGTCCAAAATCGCCCAAGGCGCATGCTCACGTGAAGATCCACAGCCAAAATTGGCGCGTGAAATCAAAACGGAAGCTCCTTCATAACGCGGTTTGTTCGGTTCAAACTCATGATTCACATCACCGTTCTCATGAAAACGCCATTCATAGAACAAAAACTGGCCGAAGCCGCTGCGCTCAATACGCTTCAAAAACTGTTTAGGAATAATGGCATCCGTATCTACATTAACACGGTCAACCGGAGCGACAATCCCGGTAAGCTTAACAAATGGTTCCAAATTAATTCAAACCCCTTTCAGTTGGTCGATCGCAAGCTTAGCTAACGACTTCCGTCTTGAATTTCCAGTCACGTACATCGGTGAAACGGCCGTTGATCGCTGCTGCTGCCGCCATAGCCGGCGATACCAGATGCGTCCGTCCGCCGCGGCCCTGACGTCCTTCGAAGTTCCGGTTGGAAGTGGATGCGCAGCGTTGTCCAGGCTGCAATACGTCCGGGTTCATTGCCAGACACATAGAACATCCCGCATCCCGCCATTCAAATCCGGCAGCGGTGAATATTTTATCAAGCCCTTCTTCCTCCGCTTGAATTTTCACGCGTCCTGAGCCAGGCACAACAATCGCTGTTACATGGCTGCTTACAGAGTAGCCTTTCGCCACTTCTGCCGCTGCGCGCAAATCTTCGATCCGTCCATTTGTACAAGAACCGATAAATACATAATCAACCGGAATTTCCGAAATTGGTGTGCCCGGTGTCAAGCCCATATATTCAATGGCTTTTTCAGCTGCTTTGCGCTCATTCTCTGTAGGAAGGCTCGCTGGAACAGGAACCGTTGCCGTAATGTCCGTACCCATGCCAGGGCTAGTCCCCCAGGTCACTTGCGGAATCAGTGAATCGACATCAAAATCAACATACGTGTCGTAAACTGCTCCTTCGTCGGTCCGCAATGCGCTCCAGATCGCTACAGCACGATCGTAATCTTCGCCTTTCGGCGCATGTTGTCTGCCTTGCAGGTAAGCAAACGTGGTTTCGTCCGGCGCAATCAAACCTGCGCGGGCTCCGCCTTCGATTGACATGTTGCAGACCGTCATCCGCTCTTCCATGGACAGCGAGGTAATCGCTTCGCCTGTGTACTCCAGCACGTAGCCTGTTGCAAAGTCTGTTCCGTATTTCGCAATGACGCCCAGAATCATATCCTTGGCTGTAACGCCTGGCTTGCGCTGCCCTTTGAAGCGAACTTCCATTGTCTTCGGTTTGGATTGCTGCAAACATTGCGTCGCCATAACGTGCTCCACTTCACTCGTACCAATTCCGAATGCCAAGGCACCGAAAGCGCCATGAGTGGAGGTGTGGCTGTCTCCGCAAACGATCGTTTTGCCCGGGTGAGTCAGTCCAAGCTCAGGACCCATAACGTGCACGACACCTTGGTCGATGCTGTCAAGATCAAACAGCGTAACGCCAAAATCACGGCAATTCGTTGTCAAAGTGTCAATCTGCTGCTTGGAGATCGGATCTTTAATGTTGAAACGGTCTTTCGTTGGCACGTTGTGATCCATCGTTGCGAAAGTCAGATCAGGACGACGCACTTGACGTCCGGCCAGCCGCAGGCCTTCGAACGCTTGCGGGGATGTCACTTCATGCACCAGATGCAGGTCGATATAAATAATGCTCGGCTTGCCTTCCTCTTGCTGAATGACGTGATTTTCCCAAATTTTCTCGAACATTGTCTTTTTAGACATTCCAAATCACCTCTAAATTTCCATATTAAAATCCTTCAATTCCTGCACTTCTAAAATATCATGACTCTATCATAACATTGTACACTTCATTGTTCCAAGATATAATATCTATAACCGTGATAGGCAAGGACTATAGAAGATTAACTGAATACATGGGCATTATGATAGAATGTAGCTAACAATTTGAACTGGAAATGGAGATCGAGCACCCGATGGAACTCCGTCAACTGCATTACGTTGTACAAATCGCCGCTGAAAAAAACTTTTCACGCGCCGCCGAAAAACTGCATATTGCCCAACCTTCGCTGAGCCAGCAGCTCTCCAAGCTGGAAAAGGAACTCGGCGTACTTTTGTTCAGACGCACGACCAACTCGGTTGAATTGACCCATGCCGGAGCGGCATTCGTGGACAAGGCGCAGGGCATTCTTGATGAAGTAGAGCAGTTAAAACAGGAAATGGACGATATCGCCCATATGCGCAAAGGCAAACTTGTCGTTGGCAGCCTGCCGATTACCGGCTCGCACATTCTTCCTCTTGTCCTGCCTGTCTTTCAAAAACAGTATCCCGAAATCGAAATCGTGCTCGTTGAGGACAGCACATCGCGCCTGGAACAATTGACCGCTAGCGGCCAAACGGACTTGAGTTTGCTATCGCTCCCCCTATTGGAACCGTCGCTTGCCTGGGAGCCCCTCATAGAGGAAGAAATATGCCTTGCTGTCCCTCCCCAGCATCAGCTTGCCGCCAAGCATGCGGCAGACGAAAACATCCCTTGGCGCCTGCGCCCCTCCGTCAACATCAGAGAGCTGGGAAGGGAACCTTTTATTATTTTGAAAAGAGGCCAGGGCTTCCGTCAGATTGCACTTGATTTATGCACCGCTGCCGGTTTCGCCCCAACCATCGTATTCGAGAGCAGCAACATCGAAACGGTGCAGTCTCTCGTTGCTGCGGGCATGGGCATCGCGTTTGTCCCCATGATGGTGTCCAGAGCGCGCTGGAGCGCCTTTCCACCTGTCTATCTCCCGCTCGCCCCGCCAGCTCCTTCACGGACGCTTGTCATCGCGAGCCGCCGCGGAAGATACTTGTCCAAAGCTGCCTCTGCTTTCATTGAAACGATGATGACGACCGTGGAGCAGCATTACAAGCCGGAGTAGAGCGAAGATCTGCGATCCTCAAATACCGGAATCCGTCCCCGCACTTCATCCACAAGCGCCAAATCGATGCTGGCCTGCAGGATCGTCTCCTCAGAGCCGGCCTCGGCAATCACTTCTCCCCATGGATCAATAATGAGGGAATGTCCAAAAAAGCTTGTGTCACCGCTTGTGCCGACCCGGTTGCAAGCAATGACGTACATTTGGTTCTCAATCGCTCGGGCGATAAGGAGCGTGCGCCAATGATGCAGCCGCGGATTCGGCCACTGTGCGGGTACAAACAGCATTTTGGCTCCCCCCAGGGCCAGTTTGCGCGACAGCTCTGGGAAACGGATGTCGTAACAGATCATCATCCCGGCTTCATTGCCGTCCACCGCCAAGCTGCCGACTTTATTGCCGGCCTGCAAATATTTCTCTTCGTCCATCAATCGAAACAAATGAATTTTGGAATAGTCTGCATGCAGTTCGCCGCTCCGATCAAAAGCATACGTCGTATTGCGGACGCCGCTTTCCTGCCGCTCTGCAATCGACCCTGCTATCAGGTTGACTTTGTGTTGTTTGCTAAAAGCGCTCAACAACGCCTTGGTTCGCTCGCCATTCACATCTGCCAGCTCATTGATTTGTTCAAGCGCATACCCCGTATTCCACATCTCTGGAAACATAATGACATCCGGCCGCTTCTCTTGACTTATTGCAAGCTCAAGCTGTTTCTGCAAATGCTTAAAGTTGGCTTCCGGATCACCTGCTTTAACCGTCATTTGAATCAGTGCAATGTTTAACTGTGTCATCTGTCCGCCCACCCCTTTCAATTTCCGCATTCATTTCTCGCATACGTTTATTTCCTTATGATACCGTGTCATGGATAACTGTCAAGGTGGGAACAGTATTACCAACGCCTTAATATTCAGGCTATCTACAGCAAAGGGGATTAATACGCATGAAAATACAACGATGGCTGCTGCTGTTTTCCGCAATTGCCTTATTCTGGACGGCAATGCCCGCTGCAAACGCCGCTTCTCAAACGCAAAGTGGAAATTTAAAACCTGTGCAGGTATTTGATGTCAAAGCAGGAAAAGTTGTAAAAACAGTGCCCAATGACGCGCAGTTCCAGCAATTTGCTTCCGCTTGGCTGAAAGGCGTGACTGGGCTTGCACCCCAGGCAACCACCGAAGACAAATGCGGATACGTATACCGGATTCCGCTTGCCAAGCCGACAGATGTGACCGCAGGCAAGCTGCAGCTTCAAGTGGAGGATGTCTTTCTGTTCTATTGTCCCGGCCAGCCCGCCCTGCTCCTTATATTTGATGTGGAAAGACGGCCTTATCTGCTGACCTTCCAAACGGATTTGCAGCCGTTTCTCAAGAAGATCGGTATCCCTGCGGTTTAATCCCAACATGGCTTGCTACTTAGCGCGGCTTGATGCCGCCTGAGTTGGCAAGCCATGACTCATATATCGGCAATCTCGACACTTATGCATAATTCTGCTACATTAAGTGGATAAATCTTTATGCATAATGGAGTGTGGAGAAATGGAAATTGCTAACACCAAAAAAATAGGACAGCCTGCTGAACGAATGAAAGAGCTGCCCACGCAATTTTTCGCCAAACTGGTGCACAAAGCCAACGCGCAAATTGCCAAAGGTCATGATGTCATTAATTTGGGACAGGGCAACCCGGATCAGCCTACTCCCGCTCATATTGTCACCGCGCTCCAGCAAGCGGCAACCAATCCGCTCTATCATCGCTACCCGCCATTCAGCGGTTTTTCCTTTCTGAAAGAAGCGGTAGCCCAGCGTTATAAAGAAGATTACGGTGTGGAACTTGACCCCAATAAGGAAGTTGCAATATTGTTCGGCGGCAAAACAGGACTGGTGGAAATCAGCCAATGTCTGCTGAACCCCGGCGATGTGTGCCTTGTTCCGGACCCGGGCTATCCTGATTATTGGTCAGGCGTCGCATTGGCAGGCGGCCGGATGTCCTATATGCCTCTCACCGCTGACAACCGTTTTCTGCCGGACTATACGGCGATCGACAAACAAACGGCAAGCGATGCTAAGCTGATGTTTATCAACTATCCCAACAATCCGACAGGCGCTGTTGCCAATGCTGAATTTTATGCCGACACAGTGGACTTTGCCGCGCGCAATGGTATTGCCGTCGCCAGTGACTTTGCTTACGGCGCTATCGGATTCGACGGCAAGAAAGCCCGCAGCTTTCTTGAGACGCCAGGAGCCAAGGAAGTGGGCATTGAGTTCTACACGCTATCCAAAAGCTACAATATGGCTGGATGGCGGGTTGGTTTCGCGCTTGGCAACGCCGATATTATCGCACAGCTTAATTTAATTCAGGATCATTATTATTGCAGCCTGTTCGGCGGTATTCAGGAAGCTGCCGCAGTGGCGCTTACTGGCCCGCAGGATTGTGTCAGACAGCTGAACGCGACTTATGAGAGCCGCCGCAACGCAGTTTTCACCGCGCTGGATGCAATCGGCTGGCAAGCGGAACGTCCGGGCGGTTCCTTCTTCTGCTGGCTGCCAGTTCCGGAAGGCTGCTCGTCAGAAATGTTTGCCGATCGTGTGCTGGAAGAAGCTCACGTTGTTATTGCCCCCGGCATCGGATTCGGTACCCATGGCGAAGGCTATGTGCGTCTTGGCTTGCTCACCTCGGAAGAGCGGCTGACTGAAGCGGTGCAACGGATAGGTGCGCTTGGCCTGTTTGGCGGGTAAGCTCCGCTGTTCATAACGTCAGACTGCGGCGTGAAGCAACGGCAGCATGCAAGTGAAGGCTGTCCGATTGCAGAACAACACAGAACATGGTATGCTACTTATAATTCGTTTTCGTATTATTGAAACATGTATAATGCTGACACAACCGTCGTTTTTCTGCTTTGTACATGTCAATTGGATAGTTGGATGTGATGACGGGACCAGTAAGCATTGCCATTCGCGACCAGAGAGCAAATTCCCAGGCTGTAAGAATTTGCCGTGAAGCGTGCCGAAACCCACCCCCGAGCAGCTGGCGAAGAGCCGGACGGATGCCTGCCGTTATTAGGCTTCAAGCAGGACAACGGTGCGTATCGTTGTCAATGAAGGTGGTACCGCGGAAGCCCGACTTTCGTCCTTTACAGGATGAAAGTCTTTTTTGTATGTGATGATGAAGTCGTTTGGATCAGGAAGGGATGAACATGGCTGAAACAATTGTAGTGAAAATCGGCAGCAGTTCGCTGACTTCAGAACAGGGCGGACTTAATCGGGAACGGATTGCCTTCTTCGCCGAAGAACTCGCTGCCTTGCACCAAGGCGGGTATCAGGTTGTTCTCGTGACATCCGGCGCAGTAGCAGCCGGTTTCAGGACGATCGGCTATACTGCAAGGCCGCGCCTGCTCCATCAGAAGCAGGCCGCGGCCGCCGTCGGGCAAGCACTTCTGATGCAAGCCTACCAGGAGGCACTGGTCCCGAGCGGTATTGGTGTCGCCCAAATTTTATTGACACGTTCTGATTTTTCCAATCGCAAGCGAATTAACAATGCGCTGATGACATTGGATGAATTGATTCGCCAGCGGATGATTGCCATTATTAATGAAAATGACACCGTTGCGACGGATGAGCTGAAATTTGGCGATAACGATACATTGTCCGCTCTGGTCGCCAACCTCGTCAAAGCAACCCGTCTGCTTATTCTTACAGATATGGACGGTCTGTATACAGAAGACCCGCGCAAAAATCCGGCCGCCGTCCGAATTGAACGGGTAGATCAAATATCCGAAGAGATTGAACGGATCGCCGGCGGTGCCGGGTCAAGCGTGGGCACCGGAGGCATGCGCTCAAAAATCGAGGCGGCACGAATTGCGATGCGCGGAGGCGTCCCTGCTTTTATTGGAAGGCTGCAGCACCCGGGCGATTTGATGAGCGCCATACAAGGCGCTGGCCATGGCACTTATTTCGATACGACGCTGCATAACCTGCCGATGAAAAAGCAATGGGTCGGCTTCCACTCCCTGCCGCAGGGCAGTATTACGGTGGATGCCGGCGCTGAAACTGCGCTGCTGTCAGATGGAAGAAGCTTGCTGCCAGCCGGGATCAGTGGCATTGAAGGGGAATTCCACCCCGGCGATGTCGTCGAAGTATTCAATATGAATCACGAATGTCTGGGCAGAGGTGTTGTCAACTACGCTGCCTGGCAGGTCCGGGCAACCGCGGGTCTGAGTACAGATGAAGTTATGCGGCGCGTTGATGTAGCCCGCATCGAAGTGATTCACCGTGATGAATGGGTCGCTTTCAAATCTTGAACCAATTGGTGGGAGGAATAGGAAATGAGTGAAGTTCGCAGCAAGTCCTTATTAGCCAAACAAACGGCAACGATTATGAATCGCTTGACTACAGAACAGAAGAACGAAGCGTTAAGCCGAATGGCCGACGCCTTGCTATCCGAAACTGCTTCTATTATAGAGGCAAACAGCCTGGATCTCGAACGCGGCCGCCAGAATGGCACCAGTGAATCATTGCTCGATCGGTTGACGCTGGATGACAAGCGGATTGCAGGCATTGCTGAAGGTCTGCGGCAAATTATTGCGCTTCCTGATCCAGTTGGCGAAACGCTCAACAACTTTGAACGGCCAAATGGCTTGAAGATCCGTCAAATTCGTGTGCCGCTTGGCGTTATCGGCATTATATATGAAGCAAGGCCTAATGTGACCGTCGATGCGGCCGGACTATGTCTTAAAACCGGCAATGCGGTTGTCCTGCGCGGCGGATCGGCAGCTTTAAGCTCCAATAAGCGTATTATTGAAGTGCTCCAGCACGCGTTGTCCCAAACGGCGATGCCCGCTAATGCCCTCCAACTAATCGAGGATAGCGACCGCGCTTCTGTGAACGAAATGTTGAAGCTGAATGGCCTGCTGGATGTCATCATCCCTCGCGGGGGCGCTTCGCTCATTCGCAACGTCGTGGAAAATGCAACCGTACCGGTTATCGAGACCGGCGCAGGCATTTGTCACGTGTATGTCGATGAGAGCGCTGAGCCTGCAATGGCTTCCGATATCGCATTTAACGGCAAAGTTCAACGTCCTTCTGTATGCAATTCCATCGAAACACTGCTCGTACACGAACAGTTTGCTGCTACGAATCTTGCTGCGCTCGCCGCTCGTATGCTAGAAGCTTCGGTCGAGCTGCGGGGCTGTGAACGGACAGCAGCGCTGCTCACAGACGTCAAACCAGCGACCGAGTTGGATTATGCTACCGAGTATAACGACTACATTCTGAATATCCGCATCGTGGGCTCGCTTGACGAAGCGCTTGAGCATATCCAGCAGTACGGAACACAGCATTCGGAGTGTATCGTGACCGATAATACGACGAACGCGGAGCGTTTCCTGCAGGATGTGGATGCAGCTGCCATTTATCACAATGCCTCCACTCGTTTCACGGACGGTTTCGAATTCGGATTCGGCGCTGAAATCGGCATCAGCACGCAAAAGCTGCATGCGCGCGGGCCAATGGGCTTGCCTGCCCTGACTTCATCCAAATTCCAGATCCATGGAACTGGTCAAATACGCGGTTAATGGAGGAAAGCAAATGACACAACTCGCGCAATTAAAGCTGGTCTTCTACGGCGCGGGCTCCATGGCCGAGGCCATTGCCCGCGGCATGATACAGGAGAAGCTGACAGCTCCTGCTCAGATCGCAATGATCAATCGTCAGAATCAACAGCGACTCGAACAGTTGACAAGCCAATACGGAGTAACCATTCCAACCAACGAAGAGGACAAATCGCGCTTGCTTTCCGAAGCAGACGTCATTTTTCTCGCCATGAAACCGAAGGATGCTGCGCAGGCATTATCCGCATTAAGCAGCTTTCTTCGCCCGTCACAGCTTATTGTATCCGTCATTGCCGGGCTGTCGGTGAGCACGATGAACCGTATTCTTGGCAAAGAAGCTGCGATCGTCCGCACCATGCCGAATACATCCAGCACAATTGGCCTTGGCGCAACGGGAATCAGTTACTCATCGCTTGTCTCCGCCGAGCAGCGCCAAATGACAGAGCAGATGTTCCAGTCTGTCGGGCTGACTACTGTCGTGGACGAATCGCTGCTTGGCGCGGTTACAGGGGTATCAGGCAGCGGACCAGCCTACATTTATTATGTGATGGAAGCAATGATAGCCGCTGGTCAGGCACAAGGATTGACGGCGGAGGCTGCCAAGCAATTGACCGTGCAAACAGTGCTGGGCGCAGCGAGGATGGTCGAGACGACCGGCGAGGAGCCTGCTGACCTGCGCCGCAAAGTCACCTCCCCTGGCGGTACAACACAGGCTGCACTCGAAGTGATGCAGGAGCGCCAATTGGCGGAAACCTTTGGAGCGGCCATTGCCCGCTGCGTTCAACGCGCCGGTGAGCTTGGCTCCATGCTGGAAAAGGAGCAATGACAATGAATAATATGTGTATCGCCACCTATCGGTGTTATGACGACAAAGCCGACTTTCATAAAAAAGCGCAGTCGATTGCGGTCGGACTTACCGTTGGCAGTTGGACGGATTTGCCTGCAGCGAGTAAAGCTGCGATGGAAAAGCACTTAGGTAAAGTCGTGTCTGTCACGGTTTATGAACAGGACAACGCCGCCCCTGGCGAGCGTTATGCCGATTTGCAGATCGCATATCCGGACATCAATTTCAGTCGTGACCTTCCTGCCCTGCTTGTGACGGTTTTCGGCAAGCTGTCGATGGACGGACGGATCAAGCTGATCGATCTGGAGATGAGTCCCGATTTCCTAAGCGCATTCCCTGGCCCGAAATTCGGGATCAGCGGCGTGCGCTCGCTGCTGGGGGTTTATGATCGTCCGTTATTAATGAGTATCTTTAAATCGGTCGTCGGCCATGATCTTGAAAATCTGCAGGAACAGTTCTATCAGCAGGCGCTCGGCGGCGTCGATTTGATTAAGGATGATGAAATCTTATTCGAAAACCCTCTGACTCCGCTTGAGAAGCGTGTGGAGGTTTGTATGGAGGCCGCAAGACGGGCCGAAGAACAAACCGGGCAAAAGCTTCTCTACGCGGTCAATTTAACCGGTCCAACTTCAAAACTCGCTTCACAGGCGAAAAAAGCGGTCGCTGCCGGAGCCAATGCCCTGCTCTTCAATGTGCTGGCCTACGGCTTTGATACGTTGCATGAGCTGGCAGCCGACCCGGAAATATCCGTGCCGATTGCCGCGCATCCTGCAATGGCCGGGGCGCTGTATCCATCGCCCCATTACGGCATTGCCGCGCCGCTGCTGCTCGGCAAGCTGATGCGTGTTGCCGGGGCTGATCTATCGCTATTCCCTTCCCCTTACGGCTCTGTTGTTATGCCGAAGGAGGAAAATCTCGCCGTACAGGCGGCGCTGATTGATCCGGCCTTGTCTGTAAAGGCCAGCTTCCCTGTACCATCTGCCGGCATTCATCCGGGTATGGTGCCGCTGATCATGCGGGATTTCGGCCAAGACGTAGTGGTCAATGCAGGCGGTGGTATTCATGGACATAAGCTGGGAACGGCGGCCGGCGGCCAGGCTTTCCGTCAAGCGATGGCTGCGGTTGCGAATGGACAATCGCTGCAAGCAGCGGCCGAGCGTCATGAGGAGCTGCGTGCTGCGATTGAAGCGTGGGGTGTAAAGGAATGACAATGAATCAAAGACAGCATGATACGAAGAAGAAAGTCATCTTTTGCGATTTCGATGGAACCATTACGATTAATGATAACATTATTGCGATTATCCGCCACTTTGATCCGCCGGGCTGGCAGCCGATTGCCGAAGATGTGATCGCCCAACGCAAATCGATCAAACAAGGTGTCGGCGAATTGTTCCGGCTGCTGCCGACTTCCCGACAGGAAGAGATCGTTCACTTTGCCATCAACAATGTACGGATTCGCGAAGGGTTTGCTGAACTGCTCGATTATTGCGTCGAACAGTCCATCGCATTCTATGTTACGAGCGGCGGCATCGATTTCTTCGTCTATCCGGTGCTTGCACAATTCCCGATACCCGAGGATCATATTTATTGCAATGCAAGTGATTTCACCGGGGCCAATATTGAAATTTTATGGCCGCATTCTTGCGACGAACATTGCAGCAACAACTGCGGCATGTGCAAAACGACAATTATGCGTCGGTTTCCGAAAGAACAATATCAACGGATTATAATCGGGGACAGTGTAACGGACTTCGAAGGCGCCAAACAAGCCGATCTGGTCTACTCCCGCTCCCACCTGACGGAGAAATGTCGTGAGCTTGGATTGCCGTATGTCGCTTTTGAAACATTCCATGATGTGATACAAGATTTGCATTCAAGAAAGGAAGAAGTAAATTCATGACGTTCGCAAGCATTCCCTTGGAACAAAAACAGACTGCTCTGGCCGAGCTTACAGAAGTAAAAGCGTTGTTCGCAAGCCGCGGATGGTTTCCCGGCACAAGCGGCAATTTATCGATCCGTGTTGGCGATTATTCGGAAGAGCAGTTTCACTTTGCCATCACCGCCAGCGGCAAGGACAAGTCCCGGCAAACGCCGGAAGATTTCCTCTTTGTCGATCAGGACGGCAAGTCGAGCGAAACAACGAATTTGAAGCCTTCTGCGGAAACGCTTATCCATTGTGAAATATACCGTTTGACTGGTGCAGGAGCAATCTTCCACGTTCACACGGTATACAACAGCCTCATTTCCGAATGGTACCAGGAACGCGGTTCCGTCCCTGTCGATGCTGTGGAATTGATCAAAGCGTTTAATATTTGGGATCAGGACGCTCACATTGACATCCCGATCGTTTCCAATTATGCGGATATCCCGCGAATCGTGCCTGAAGTTACTTCGGAGCTTAACCCACGCATTCCAGGCATTTTGCTGCGCAATCATGGCATCTATGCTTGGGGAGCGAATGCTTTCGAGGCAAAACGCCATCTGGAGGCGTTTGAATTTCTGTTCGAGTATGTGTACAAGCTGGAGCTGCTGAAGGCAACCCGGCGCGGATAACTGCCGACTCGGCAAAACAAGCCCCACTGCTGATACGGGTTCTTCAGCCGTTCGCAGAGGGGCTTGTTTTCGCATTGTGAACCGAACAGTTTCTAGGCATCGTAAGGTTTTATTCCTGTCGTATTGTCTGACACCGCTGCCTGTTTCACCTTTTTTGTTACACCTTTTTCCCCATCATGACGAGGTCCCGATCCACTCCATCCATAATTGCTACGCCTGGGAGCAGACCCCATTGCTCGAATCCGAACTTTCGAAGTAAAGCCAGACTCGGTGCATTGTGACCGAATACGAGGGCGACGACGTTGCGGATTTGCAAGCGCGGGCATTCCTCCAGCGCTATCTGAAGGAAACGGCTGCCAATCCCTTGCGCCCGGCTTTCTTGCGATATATAAATGCTGATCTCGGCTGTATAATCGTATGCGGCCTTGCTGTTAAAGGAAGAGAAACTTAACCATGCAATAATCTTGCTCTCATTCTTCATTACCCACAACGGCCGATGATGCTCGTTATGCTCTTCAAACCATTTCATCCGGCTTTCGACCGTAATCGGCTCCAAATCCGCTGTAACCATTCGTCCCGCAATCGTTGCATTGTAAATGTCAATTATCGTGTCCAATTCTTCTCTTGTTGCATGCATAATTTCGTAGCTTTGCGACATAACCTGTATTCCCCCGCTTGGATTGCTCCTTGAATGTATAAAATAAGATCTTAGTCTGATTATAGCCCCATTCAAGCTTGCTAATCAATTACGTTTACTCAGCATTTTCCGATCCATCGCCGCAGCACCCCCAGTAAACCAAGTATATTCTTGAACGCCTTATTGCATCCTAAGGGGAAAGTTTGTTCAAGGAGACGTGAAGCAATGTCTATAACTGCTCAGAACTGCGATTTCTCCCCAATGAAAGAATTAATTAAGGACGACCTTCACCATCTGATTGCCAAGCTTGGCCAACTCATCCTGTCGCTGAACGATGAGGAAGCTTGTCTCCTCGGTGAATTTGAAAAAATTAAGAAAAATTTTCTGAGCATTGAATCGAGCGCGGCCACTTTTTACTTGAACTGTTACCTCTCTCCATTCCTTGACCGGTATTCAGACCTTTCCCTTACGATTCAAACGTTGTCTGACCGCCGACATGGCGCATTGATTGCCGTGGAAAGAAGTGATCCGCTCGATCCGTTTCTTCAGCCCGGCATCCCGGTCGGAGCTCCGGTATCCCATTCTCTGCTGGAGTCGATCTTCTATCCGGGAAGCCCGCTTCATGACGGCGCTGTCCTCATCCGCTCCAATCAGATCGTATCAGCCAAAAACATTCTTCCGCTGACCGCCGCACAAGGCAATGATCGGATAACAGGCACACGGCACAGAGCCGCTGTCGGTCTTACAGAGATAAGCGATGCTATTGTGCTGGTCGTTTCTGAGGAAACGGGCAAAGCTTCTTTCGCCAACAACGGACAGCTCTACCCGGTAATAACACCCTAAACTAAACGCTATACTTCTTGCCTTTTTCCTCTGATGAATATGCCAAAAAAACCGTCAGCACTGCAGCTTAGCAGCACTGACGGTTTATTCCTCATCCCAACAGAACTCGCAAAACATCGCCACTTATCCAACCAACCAATCTACCAGGGCTAGTTTACAGGAGCGGGTAAATAAGCGATTGGAAGTCGTGGATGGTAAGCAGCGCGATCGCGGTTTTCCACTTGCTGCGAACCTGCGTTGCCATAGGAGCGGGAGCAAGTGAAATTCTAACGCTGATGAGCAGCGCTATTTAGCGTAATCCAGCCCCATAATTATTATAAGGAAACTGAGCCACCTTATTTATAGAAAATCGCACCATTCTAGCCGTCCGTGGGGGGAATAAGCGCTGTGACAAGCGTTAGAGTTGTAAAAGGGTCTTTTGAGGCCATTTAAGCGCTGTGGCAAGCGTTAGAGCAAGACCCACGAATCCTGCGAAATAGAAAGCGCCTTAACAAAGGGAAGATGCCGATTTGTCAGTTTGTCTCAGCCAGGTGATGCCTAGACGAACTGCCGATTCGCAATTGTGATGTTATGCCGCTGTCATGCCGGAAATCGGAGCTGATTGTTGCTATCCCGGCGTATCCTCTGTCATCGCTCGAATTCGTTAAACGCTAATTTTGGCTTTGAGCTGTTGCTGTTATTTGCTACTGATATTTGCTACTGATATTTGCTATTGTTATTTGCTACTGTTATTTGCTACTTTATGGCTCACAAATCAGCTCATAAATCCCTTGAGCGCAGATTGTCGCATGCTTCATCAGGCTCGCAATTTCAATATACTCGTCGGCGGCATGCACATTGGTATGTGCTGCTCCCGGCAGACCGGGCCCAAATGCCACACAGCGGTCCGGCAGCTTGCGTGAATACGTCCCGGCTCCCATCTGCAGGAGCTCGGCCTGCTCACCGGTCACCTTTCTGTAAGCCGTGCCTAGCTTCTGGATCAACGGATGATCAGCAGGTACATACACCGGTTTCAAGTGCCGCCGCTCATCGACCTTAATAGCTGGGAAGGGCAGCGTATCGGTAATTGTCCGCATAATTTCATCTCCGTCTTTTGTAACCGGATAACGAATATTGACCAGCGCTTCGATATGCCGTGTATCGGCCCGGATTGTACGCAAGTAAACTTGCAGCGGTCCGGATACGTCATCCTCACACCGGATGCCTAGCGAGTTGCCATTGGTTTCTTTACCGATCCGTTCATGAAGGTAAGTATAAAATAATGCCAATTCCTGATCGATCTTCGCGCTATGCAGCCACGATATCATATTGACAATCGCATTGGTAGGAGAAGCTGCCGGAGCCGCAGCAAGTGTTCCCGCCGTTTGTTCAAGCGGAAGATTGGACGCTGTTACCCGCAGCAGGTTTTTGTCCGTATCAAGTTCAAGCTCAATATTGTGTTCGTTGCTGAGCACCCGCATTGCCCGCTCGGTATGTTCCGATGATAGAGCAAATACGGCCTCACATCGCTCAGGGATAAAGCTGAAAGGCTTGCCGCCCTCCATCGTGAGTAGACGGACGCCGTCTGCCCCAGTCCGTGTAACAGCCACTTCGTTATCCCCAGTCCGTGTAACAGCCACTTCGTTATCCCCAGTCCGTGTGACAGGCACTTCGTTATCCGCTGTCCGTGAGACAGACACTTCATCACCCGCAGTCCATATGTCAGGCACTCCGTTATCCGCTGTCCGTGTGACAGGCGCTGCACTAACCAAAGTCAGTGCGGCATTTTGCTCTGCATTCTCACTCTGCGCGGCATTATGTTCCGCTTCTTCCATCTCAATCTTGACTCCCTGCTCCCTTTGCCAAGAAATCGCCACATTGATGTTGCCAAGCTCCCGGTTAAAGATCGGATATCCAGCATCAGGCGTAAACGCCAGATCGGGCTTCTGCTCCCGGGCAAAATAATAATCCATATCCTGCATGCCGCTTTCCTCATGCGTGCCAAAAATAATTCTTACTCGTTTGGACGGTGCCACGCCTATTTTTTGAAGCGCTTTCAAAGCGAATAATGCAACTACAGCCGCTCCTTTATCATCGGATGCTCCTCTTCCGAATATTTTGCCATGATCAATTACAGCGCCAAATGGAGGATATGTCCACCCATCGCCCTCATGAACCGTATCGAGATGAACGAGCACAGCGATCAGCTCTTCTCCTGAGCCGTATTCAACATGACCGGCGTAGCCGTCAATATTTTTCACCTGAAAACCCAGCTCTTCACCAAGACGAAGCATATATTGCAATGCCTCATCCACCCCTTCGCCATAAGGCTGGTTAGGCCTTCCTGGAACAGCTTCATCCCATACACTGCGAATTTGAATCAGCTTGCGAAGATGATAAATGATCTGCTCTTCATATTCATAAATGATATCACTCAATAGCATCCTTCATTTCTCCCTCCTGACATTAAGCCAATCCCCGCCCGTTCACAGCTCTATCCCTACCTGCCGCGGCCGCAGCATTCAAACTCAAAACGCCAGCTTGAATGCTGCACCCCGTCGCATCTCACATAACTGACGTGAAAAAATGCTACGGCCGGCACCCGCTTGGGAAAAAACTTACCCGCCGCGAAATTTCTGTGTATGCGAGCGCGCTTCATCGATGTTCGTAATGCGATTGCGACTCCACTCAAGCAAAATTCGATCGATATAGCGGAAGTGCAGTTTCCCGGCAAATACAGCCTCCTTGAGCGCAAACCGGATAAGTTCATCCGCATAGCCATCCTGATCGATCCACGCGCCGATACTTTCAAATTCCATCGGGGAGAGCGGACGCCCAAACTCCTGTTCAAACAATGAGAATAAATCCGGGACAGCGGCGCCGTTATTGCTCCCTGACGATTTGCCCTGACTAAGCGTACCTTCAGCCGCAGCAGCCCCTCTCTGCACAGAGGCCGATTGCCCTGACGCTGCGGCTTCCTTAGCCGCCACAACCGCCTGGTGCTCCGCTGCTTTTGCAGCAGCAGTCAGCGCTGCAGCCTTGTACAACCAGCCTTGCCAGTTATAGCGTTCAGACTGTACGCCTGTTAGAGGATCGAGCTGCTCGTCGATTTCAATGAAGCCTTTTTTCATTAAATGACGCAGCAAACCGCCCACCTCTTGGGAGCTCAGGCCGAGCCGCTCGCCAAGCTGTTCCGGTGTCGGAAAATCGTTTTGCTCCGTCTGACGAAAAGCGGCCAATTGCAGAAGCAGCATCGTATCTACCATCGATAAGCCAAGTTGCCTGTTTGTGCGCAGCAGCATGCCGGGCACAGCAACAATGCCATCGTTCATCGCGGCCATCATGCCTTCGATATGCCGTTTGTCATCTTCGATCAATTGCCCACCTCGCTTTGCACAAGACGATACGTATCCCTTGCAATAATCAATTCTTCATTGGTCGGCACAACCAGTACTTTGATTGCAGACGATTCAGTGGAGATAATCCGCGCTTCCCGTGAACGCTGACTGTTCAATTCGTGGTCCAATTTCAAACCGAGGAAACTCAATCCATCACAGACAGCTGCGCGCAAATGAACGGAATTTTCCCCGACTCCTGCGGTAAATACCAGCGTGTCCAGCCCATTCATCGCTGCGGTGTAAGCCCCGATATATTTGCGGAGACGATACGTATACATTTCAAATGCCAACTGCGCGTTTTTATCGCCTGACTCCATCGCCTCGACAATTTCCCGCATATCGCTGCTGATGCCCGAAATGGCCATTAGCCCGGAATGTTTATTCAACATGAAATTAACTTCAGTCAAGGAAAGTTCTTCCTTGCTCATTGTAAACGGAACAATTGCCGGGTCAATATCGCCGCTGCGCGTACCCATCATCAACCCTTCAAGCGGTGTCAACCCCATGCTTGTATCAACGGATTTGCCATCCATAATGGCCGTAACGCTGGCTCCGTTGCCGATGTGGCACGTAATCATTTTAAGCGATTCAAGCGGCTTGCCAAGCAGCGCTGCAGCACGGTCGCTCACATAATGATGTGAAGTCCCGTGAAACCCGTAGCGTCTTATTTTGTGCCTGCTGTACAGCACTTTCGGAATGGGGTAAAGATAGGCTACCGGCGGCATCGTTTGATGAAACGCCGTATCGAAGACGACCGCTTGCGGCACATCAGGCAAATTGCTGTCAACCGCCGAAATCCCCATCATGTGCGCAGGATTATGCAATGGCGCAAGGTCGAACAAGCGGCGAATTTCCAGCTTCACATCAGCTGTCACGAGCACTGATTCTTTAAATGCCTCACCACCATGTACGATGCGATGGCCGACCGCTTCAATTTCCTCAATGGAAGCAAGCACCCCGTATTCTTCATGAAGCAGCATCTCCAGCACTTTGCGAACGCCTGCCACATGATCGAGAATTTCGCTCACTTCGTGAATTTCAGAGCCCTTGGCCTCATGGATAATGATGGATGAGTTCATTCCAATTCGCTCGACTCTGCCGCTCGCCAGAACAGATTCATCACGCATGTTGTACAATTGATATTTGATCGAGGAACTGCCCGCATTAATTACTAATATTTTCATATCCTGTCGCCATCCTTATCATAATTGAAGAAACCAACGCCTGTCTTTACACCTAGCTGGCCTGCCCGCACCATTTTTTTCAGCACTATGGATGGACGATATTTGAGTTCCCCGTATTCATGGAACATAATATTGAGCGCAGCTGCCACAGCATCCAGCCCGAAACGGTCCGCCATCTCAAGCGGGCCATGCTGGAAGGAGTAACCAACGCGCATGGCGCTGTCGATATCTTCGGCGGAGGCAACACCCTCTTCCAAAATGCGCAGCGCTTCGTTGATGAACAGGCAGATGAGACGTGTCGTGACAAACCCCGGTGATTCAAACACCATTACGCCTTTTTTCTGAATGATTTCTTCCACAAAATATTTGGTGCGGTTGAATGTTTCATCCGTCGTTTTCAGCCCGCGTACAATTTCGACAAGATCAATATTGCAGACTGGATAAATAAAATGCATGCCAATTACCCTGCCAGGATGGCCCGTAACACTGGCCAGCTCGGTCAGGCTGATTGTTGATGTATTGCTGGCAATAATGGCATTGCTGTCGCTAAAACGGTCAATTTCCTTGATCACTTCAAGCTTGCTTTGCAAATCTTCCGTAATGGTTTCTATAATCAGCTCACAATCCTTGAGATCAGCAAGCTCCGTAATTCTGTGTATCCGATTCAGAACGAGCTTCTTTTCAGCTTGTGTCAAAGCCCATTTCTCAATCTGTTTATCCAGGCTCAGCTCAACCATCGCCATACCATGATCCAGCCGCTCCGCGGTCTTCTCAATGACATATACATCCAGCCCCTTGAAGGAAAGCATTTCCGCGATGCCTTGCCCCATGGTTCCCATTCCTACAACACCTATCTTGCGCATTGTGCTCCACTCCTACCTTGCTCTCTATATTTTCTTTATTCTCAGTGACGCGTGAATCATTCTCATTATAACAATGTATAGCCGCCTTCGCCATGCTTTAAATCATATAAAAAGTGAACGGCTTTGCCATCCCTTGGACGAAAAGCGCTCATATCGCAATTCAAAAAAACAGGAGTGCCAGAACTGTTACAGTTCGCACTCCATGTATTGTTAGCTTCTGTATGTGATGCATTATTCATACACCGCGTCCGCACATTGCACCCCTTCAATAACAGGGGTCGGAATGGTAAGCTCGCTTAGCTGGTTTGCTTCACGATGCTCGCTCAACAATTGGCGGAAATGATGCCCGCTCAACGTTTCTTCCTTCAGCAATACCGCCAGCGCACCTGTAAATACATCTTGGTAATCGTTAAGCATGATCTTCGTTCGATCCATCAAACCCTGCAGCGTTTGCGAGCTGATTTCCGCCCAGCGGTCAGCCGTCATCATAGTGCCATCGATAATGCCTAGCTCAGTAAGCCCCGATTCGACCATCATCTTAATAATGCCAAGCGCCTGTTCAAAATCGCCCCGCGAGCCAGTGCTCCGTCCGCCATAGAAAATCTCTTCGGCAGCGGCTCCGCCAAGCGCGATCATAATCTGCGATTCCAGAAACGCCAGCGTATACAAATATTGATCCTGCTGCTGATGGTGGCGGACATAGCCAAGCGCCTGCCCGCGCGGCGCCAGCGCGACCGTAGAGACACTGCCTGGCCTTACCAGCTCGGCAGTTATCGCATGGCCAAGCTCATGAAGTGCGACACGTTCCTTCTCTTCCTTCGTTGTCTCACGGTCCGTCTTCTCGCCCATCATAACTTTGTCAATCGCCATCGACAAATGTTTATGCTCAATCGTATCACTGTCATCGCGCATCGCGTAAATCGCAGCCTCATTCATCGCGCTTTCCAGCTGGGCGCCGGAGAAGCCAAACGATTCCTCCGCTACGCGTGTAAGCTTCACAGATTCATGCAGCGGCTTATTGCGCGCATGAATTTGCAAAATGTGCTCTCGTCCTTTTTTATCAGGCAGCTCAACCCCGATATGGCGGTCAAACCTGCCCGGACGAATAAGCGCGCTATCCAGCAGCTCCTTGCGGTTGGTCGCCGCCATAATCAGAATGCGGGGCGATTCCGTCGTATGAATGCCGTCCATCTCGGTAAGCAGTTGGTTCAAAGTCTGGTCATACTCCCGATGCTGGCCACCGTCGCGCTTGCCGCCGATGACATCAATCTCATCGATGAAAATGACTGCGCTGGCTTTTCCCGCCTTTGCCGCCTTTTTCCGCGCATCCTTAAACAAGTCCCGAATTCGTCCAGCGCCGACACCTACATACATTTCCACAAACTCACTGCCGGAAGCCGCGACGTATACCGAGTCGGTATAGTGAGCAGCCGCCTTCGCGAGCAGCGTTTTCCCTGTTCCGGGCGGTCCTGTAAGCAGAATGCCCTTTAACGGGCGAATGCCGAATTTGGCGATTTCCTCCGGCTTAACGATAAAATCAAGCGCTTCAATCAATTCCTGCTTCGCCCGTTCCTGGCCGCCGATCTCTTCAAATGATAATTTGAGCGGTATCCGGGCCGGCGATTTTTTGTCGCCATAGGCAGCCGCCAGATTGCCGCGCGACCGCACAGCGACAAACAATAAGCTCAAAATAACGCCCGCCAACAAAATCGGGACGATATTAATGCCAATATAAATTAAAAATCCGAGCAGTACCACAGCAAACCCAAGCAAGGTTTCCTTCCAATATTTAAACATCAGGCCACACCTCCAGACGTGCTGGCGTTCGCGGCAATACGATAAATTTGGTTTCCTGGCCATCGATCATCGTAATGTATACATTCACATGATCCATGGTAGTTTTCACTTGGAGTCCCGAATATTGCTGTTCAAGATGCCGCATTGCTTCCGGAATTCCCGAGTACGTTTTTGTTTCCATCGCTTCCGCCACATCAAACAAAACAGTGGACCATATTTGGTCAAGCTTGTCGCTCTTGGATCGTGAGAAGTCAAGCTGCAACTCACGGCTGCCGATTACATTCTTTCCTTCACTTGCAATGGTACGATATATCGAGCCTAAATCTGCATCAGGTTGCAGTTCCAATTCAATCCTAACAATGCTGTTGTCAATGATCGGCTTGGCGGATTCCACGCCTTCCAGATCGTTGACCAAATGGTCGAGCGGCTTTTGCAGCGCCATTTCACGGTAAGCAAACCATCCGCCGAACAATAAAACCGCACTGAGGAACATCGTCACTGCGGTTGGCAGCAGTCGTATTTTCATAGCAGTAAAATGCCCCCTCTCAAACTCGCAATGTATCTCCAGCAGAATCGCTTCTTCTCATAGAGTATAGCATAACGAGCTCACCCGAGGGGGCTGTAATAACAGGCAATCAAGGTAATATTTTAATCATCTGAGAATTTGGATGGCATGTCATAGGAAACAATAAATGATCCGTCTTCAAAACGATAAAAGGCATAGTAATATTTGCGGACCGGTTCATCCTTGCTATAAAACACTTCCCATACCCGTTCATCTTCAAGCAATCCTGGCAAAATCCGGATGATCCGCGCATCAGGTTCTTGTTTTGCCACATTGTCATGTACCGTCGTTTCCGAAACACCGTCACTGGCCGGGACAACCTGGGCAGATTTCGCGGTCACCCAGACAAACAATTCACGCTCCTGATCGTCGATGCCTTGTACCACCCAGGACGTTTCATCCCATATATGTTTATCGATTTGCGATATTTTCGTTAAATTTGCTACCTCAAGCGCTTGGGCCCGCACTTGCTTCTGCTCTGTCCAGACACTTGACTGCACAGATCGGTAATACAGGTTTAACATCAAAAAAATCAACAATATGACGGTTGCGCCTAACAGCACCCAGCGGCCAGGTGTCATCAATTTGGGACTTCTACCACTTCCGAACATGACTAATTCCCACACAGCGCGTCAAAACATGCCTGAGCTTCAAACCGGATTTTTTCCTCATCCATTTGCGTGCATTGGCCATTATCAACGACTTGGACGCCATCTACCCATACATGGGCCACATCTCTGCCTGATCCTGCATAGACAAGATGGGAAATCAAATCGGTGCGCGGATAATATTGCGGCTGTTCGATGTTCACGGCAATAAAATCAGCTTTCATCCCGACTTTCAATTGCCCCAGCTCATGTTCCTGCCACAACGTGCGCGCGCCCCCTACAGTACCGAGCTGCAATGCAGTGATTGCGGGTACAGCCGTCGGATCGCCTGATACCCCTTTATGAATCAAAGCGGCAAGCCTTATTTCATCAAATACGTCCAGATTGTTGTTGCTTGCCGCGCTGTCGGTTCCAAGTGATACGGTAACGCCAGCTTTCAATAGTGCAGGGACCCGGGCAACTCCACTCGCCAGCTTCAAATTGCTGGCTGGATTATGGGAGACCCCCACTTTGCGCTCAGCCAGCAGCGCGATCTCTTCATCATTAAGATGAACGGCGTGCGCAACAAAGGACGGCCGGGAGAAAAACCCCAGCTTATCAAGATGCTCGACCGGACGTGTACCATAATCACGAACATTTTGCTCAACTTCTGCGGCAGATTCCGACATATGCGTGTGCAGCGGCAAATTATAATCATGTGCGGCTTGTACAAACTGCTCGATATAAGCAGGCGGGCAAGTATACGGCGCATGCGGTGACATCATCGTGCGGACGCGGCCATTTCCTTTGCCATCCCATTCGCGGGCGAAGTCGATCGCTTCCGCTAACTTGTGCTTCTGCTCTTCGGCCGAGCACAGGCCAATTACACCGCGGGTGAGCCAGCTGCGAATGCCGGACTGCAGTGAAACATCGGCGACGATGGACATTCTGTCGTACATATCTACGAAAGTTGTCGTGCCGCTTTTCAACATTTCCACCACAGCGAGGGAAGCGCCCCATTTGGCATCACGATCCGTATATTTGCCTTCCATCGGCCACATCTTCTCTTCAAGCCAAACCTGCAGATTTTGATCGTCGGAGTAGCCGCGCAGCAATGACATCGCCGCATGTCCATGTGTGTTGATGAGGCCCGGCATAAACAGCAGCCCTTTCCCGGACATTCGCCTAGCGTCCGCTGGCGGCGGGGTTGGCGGCTCTTCGCCCAAATAGACAATTCGGTCATTTTCAATGACCAGATGTCCTTCAAAAATCAGCTGCTCATCATTCATTGTTACAAATGTCCCATTTTCAATCCAGAGCCGGTTCATACCCATTCTCCCCTTCATAATCAAGATAGTAAGCCAAACTGAGCAAGGCGGTTGTGAAGTCGGCATTATGAATTCGCACTTCATCCGGCACTTTCAGAATAAGCGGGGCAAAGTTCAAAATCCCTTTAATGCCCGCTTCAACAAAATGATTAGCGACGTTCTGCGCCTCAACGGCAGGCACGGTAATGATCCCGATTCGAATATTCAAATCTGTGATCGACTGATTCAAATCGGCCATCGGCGAGACAGTGATGTTATTGATTTGGGTACCGATTTTGGAAGGACTCGCATCAAATACAGCGACGATCTTCATGTTGTCCTTAATGTACGTATTATAATTGCAAAGCGCATGACCAAGATTACCGGCGCCTACAAGCGCAACATTGAGCGTTTGGTCCAGCTTCAAAATTTGACGGATCTTTTCGATCAGGTAAAAAACATCATAGCCGACCCCTTTTCGGCCAAACTCGCCAAAATAAGCAAGGTCTTTGCGAATCTGGGCAGGGTTCAAATCAAGCTTCTGGCCCAGATCCTGCGATGAAACCGTCTGAACCTCACGCTTGTTCAGCTCACTTAGAAATTGCAAATAAATAGGAAGACGACGAACGACAGCTTCTGAAATTTTCTCTTGTTTCATGTCTATGTTTCCTCCTCCCGGCCTTCTGTCAACCACTCCCGCATGCGCGGAACAATCTGTTCAAGATGCATATGCTCGATTTTCGGACCGGGAAGCGAATACAGAAAATATTTTCCATAATACGATTCAATAACCCTTGTATCATAAATTAGAACAATTCCTCGGTCTCTGCTGCTGCGGACCAATCTGCCAAACCCTTGTTTGAAGCGAATAACGGCTTGAGGAATCGATAGTTTCATAAACGGATTTTGTTTCTGCTGCTCCAAAAGCTCTGCCTTCGCTTCGGCCAGCGGATGATTGGGCGGCTGAAAGGGAAGCCTGACAATTGCCAAACAGACAAGCGCCTCTCCAGGCAAATCCACACCTTCCCAAAAGCTGCTTGTTCCGAGCAGAACCGAGGCGGACTGCTGCTGAAACCTGCGAGTCAGCTTGCTGCGATTTCCGCTGTCAATCCCTTGGCCAAGCACCTGAATGTCATCGGCCACGAGCGCTGCCTTCAACGGCTCATAGACCTGCTTCAACATACGATAGGAGGTGAACAACACCAGCATTTTCCCGCCGGTTTCCCGGGCTGCTTCAGCGAGCGACTCCACCAGCATTCCAATAAATTGCGGATCGCCAGCCGTTCCCTTGACGCTAGGGAAATTTCTTGGAATACATACAAGTGCCTGTTGTCGATAATTGAAAGGGGACGGCAGCTGTACTGTTTTTAATCTGCCCCCATCCTCTTCTGCAGGAAAGCCGAGCTGTTCTCTGGCATATTGAAAGGATTTCTGTACGGACAGTGTAGCTGATGTGAGCGTGATGCTTTTTTTCGTTTCAAAAAAGTACTTCTGCAGCTGGCCGCTGACATCGGCAGGAACGGCATGTACTTGAACCGACTTGGAACGAAAGTTTGGATTGGCTTCAACCCAATATACTGTAGCTTTGTCATCCAGTTTGATAAAGGTGCGGAGATCGTCACGGGCTCTGGACAAATCCCTGATTGTGCCATTCATATCGGTTGCCAGCGCCTGTATGGAAGGATCGTCAATCCGTTCCTTAATCTCGCCTAACATCTTCTCCAGCGACTTTACGGTTCGATTCAAGCCTGTATACAGGTTCCCCTCCTCAGTAGCGGCATATTCCCAGCCATCTGGAGGGTCTCCGGCTTTCAATCGCAGCACAGCCTGGACGGACTCAGCTCCATCGACTGCCGTAGGAACACCGGTTAGCCCATAAAGCAGATCAAGCAGCTTTTCCCATGTTTCCCGCATTTCTCCGAACTTTGGGAGCAATTCATCAATCGTTTCACTCCACTGATCAACGTATTCATCGCCCTCCTGCCCCAACTTAAATTTAAGTTGGTGAAGCATTCCGGTGCGACCGTCTTTATATAAGCGCTGCAGCGGATGCTGCAAGGAAAAGTAAGAGAGCTGCATTCCAAGATGCTTGCCTGCGACATCTTCAAGATGATGGGCCTCATCCACGATCAAGTGCTCGTAAGCGGGCAGCAGGCGGTGATCGGCCCGAATATCTGTGAACAGCATTGAATGATTCGTGATGATGACATCAGCCAGATTTGCTTCCTGCTTGGCGCGATGATAGTAACAGCGTTTGAACCAGGGACAGGCTCGATTGAGACAGGAGTCGGCGTCACTGGCCACCGATTCCCAGAAATCTGCACCTTTGTTGCCAAAATGCAGCTCTTCCTGATCGCCATGCTCTGTCTCGCCCAGCCAGATAATCATCTGCGCAGCGGTAATTCGATCTTCCCCTGGTGTAACAAAATCCTGCAAATTGATTTTGCTTTCAAATTTCCTCAGGCACAAATAATTGCCGCGGCCCTTAAACACGGAAGCCCGGAAAGGAAACGGCATCGTTTGTTGCAGCAGTGGAATGTCCCGCTCCCGCAGTTGCTCTTGCAAATTGATCGTGTGGGTACTGACGACAATTTTTACTTCTTGACGCACCCCGTAATATAAAGAGGGGATCAGATACCCCAATGATTTGCCTGTTCCCGTTCCCGCTTCAATCAAGAGATGCCGTCCATCATCAAGGGCAGCAAAAACTTCCTGAAACATCTGCTGCTGCGCGTCACGCACTTCGTAATTAGCGACCCGTTCCTCGAAAGCCGTTTTCATTTGCTCCAAAAACGCAGGGAAGCTGACATCCTCCAGTGGGGTGTCCAAATCGCCCCGCAACGGCTGCTCTTCGCTCCAGTCGTTGACCTTCAGGGCAAATTGGCGAAAATAGGACAGTGCATCTGCATCAAGCGACGTTTGAATTTCCTTATGCGCCAGCGTCTCATGCAGAAACCAGCCCAGATCGGTATCATCCGTTATAAATGAAGCAAGCCGCTGCAACGTTAGCAGCGGCAAGCCACGCAGTTTGTCTACAGCCTTGGCGAAAATTTGCGCGGTTGCAAGCGCATCGCTGTCCGCTTGATGGTGACGTGAATGAGCAATACCGAATTGCTCGGATACTGCTCCAAGTTGATATGTGGTAAGCGACGGGTATAACATCCGCAGTAATTCAATGGTATCAAGCTTGCGGCCAACAAAACGCATATAACCGCATTGATCAAGCGCCTGATTCAAAAAACCAAGGTCAAAATTGGCATTATGGGCTACAAATACAGCATCATCAAGCAGTGGAATCAATAGCAGCAATACCTCTTCAATTGCTGATGCATTGGCAACCGTCTGATCATCAATGCCGGTCAATTGGGTTATAAAAGGCGGAATAGCCTTGTCGGGCTTCACATAAGCACTGAACGTTTCTGTAATTTGCAGATCGTCGTCCAGCAATACAAGACCTACCTGTATAATTTCATCATCGGCGCTTGGGCCGGTTGTTTCCAAATCCAATACTGCAAATTTCATAACGTTCTTTCCTCTCACAAACAGCTAAGCCGGGCGCTGCCAAAATAAAGTGACAAATGCCCTCCCCTTTTTCGGCAAGCTTCCAAATTGGATATGGGCTCATGGAAATTCGGGTCCGCATTATGCGCTTTAAGAAAATAGGCCTCCGCCTGCTCCATATTCAAGGTGATGGCTTGAATGCAGCCTAATGCGTTCCATCCCAGCGCCTGCCATTTAGGGTGATCTGTCAGCGCAACAATAAGCTGAAAATGCCGTTGCGCTTCAAACCATTCCTGGATGTGCATGTATGTCATCGCCAGAAACAGCCTTGCCAAGTTGCAATCCGGCGCTTGCTCGATCACCTGTTCGAACAATTCGGCCGCATGTTTGAACATAAACAATTTGAAATATCCTTGTCCCTGATTCAGCAGTTCATTCATATCCAAAAGTTCATCGTTAGGCAGCGAAGTGCTGCTCTGCTTGGGGAGGATACCATTGTAACAATTATTCTCCAACACAGGTTCGCTTTCCTGCTTGAGTTCATTAAAAATTGCAAGCTTCTCTTCAAGCCGGAACCACTCTTCAATAATGGTATCGTTCATGGAAGTAATAACAGATAACTGCTCCAACGCTTCCTGCTGCTCCATTTTTCCCGTTTGCTTGTAACATTCAATCAGCTTATCAAGCATCTCATGCATCGTTATAAATAATTGTGTCAACAATCTCCGCACCGCCTTTACTTGAAATCGTCATAAGCCTTACTTCGCAGTATGCTCATTCTTTGTAAAGGAGGTGCGTTTCATACTCCAATCCATCGGTTACATAAGGCTGTCAACACCCGTTCATTTCCTCATAAAATGGTCGCGTGTATTTCTTCCTCCATCGTTGCAACCGGGCGGTTATTCAAATCCATAATAGCAATTTTTGGCTTGTAATTTCTTGCTTCTTCATTGGTCATTGCCGCATAAGAAATAATAATGACAGAATCGCCCGGCTGGACAAGACGCGCAGCCGCCCCGTTCAGACAGATCACTCCTGATCCTCTTGCCCCAGGAATAACATACGTTTCAAGACGGGCGCCATTGTTATTATTAACAATTTGCACCTTCTCATTTGCCCATATATCTGTCAAATCCATCAAATCTTCATCGATGGTAATACTGCCAACATAGTTCAGATTGGCTTCTGTAACCGTTGCGCGATGAATTTTTGATTTCATCATCGTTCTAAACATGGCCCATCACCTCGTCTCGTGTGAAAAGTCGATTGTCAATCAGTCGGGTATTCCCGAACTTAATCGCCAGCGCCACCATAAGCGGGTCAGCATGCTGTGAAAGGTCATCCTCTGCAGCCGGAGGCTCCAAATCAGGAAAAGTGACCAGTTCAATATAATCAATGACCGCAAGCGAAGACTGCCGCACATTTTGCTTCAGCTCGTCCAGAATCTTCTCTAATGTGATGCCAGGCTGCCGCAGCAGTGTACCGGCCAGTTCAAGCGTGTCGTTCAAAATCACTGCCTGCTGCCGCTCAGCTTGCGTTAAGTAAACATTGCGGGAACTGAGCGCCAAACCATCCGGCTCTCTCACTGTTGGAACAGGTATAATCTCAACGGGAATGTTCAAATCTTCCGTCATGCGCGTAATTACTGCTACTTGCTGCGCATCTTTCATGCCGAAGAAAGTTTTATCAGGCGATGCAATGTTGAACAGCTTGCTGACAACTGTGCCTACACCATCGAAGTGTCCAGGACGGGAAGCCCCGCACAGGCGATCCGTAATATTGCTAATGAGCACCTTCGTTAAAACCGGCTTAGGATACATCTCTTCAACTGTCGGGGTAAACAACACATGTACTCCCTCCGACTGTGCAAGCTGATGATCACGTTCCAGATCGCGCGGATATTTGTCAAAATCCTCGTTCGGCCCAAATTGCAGCGGATTTACAAAAATACTGACAATTGTTAAATCACATTGCGCTTGCGATTTTCTCATTAAGCTGGCGTGACCTTTATGCAAAAAGCCCATTGTTGGCACAAGGCCAATGATTCCCTCTGGCTTTGATTGGCGAAAATCCGCAATGATATGTTTTAATTCAGCAATGGTTGAACATTGAATCATCTGTTTTACTCCTTTGCACTGCCATATACAGGACTTGCAGAGGTGGCTGCAGCAGAGAAGCTATGCTTTTCCTCCGGGAAAGCCCGCGATTTAACATCGCTGACATAACTGTTCACCGCGCTGCGAATGGTTGTCCCAAGATCAGCATAACTTTTAACAAATTTCTTTGGCCTTGGCGAAGGGTCGTATTGCAACAAATCATGGTACACGAGCACCTGTCCGTCAACCCCGCGGCCGGCTCCTATGCCGATCGTGGGAATCGACAGCGCACGGCTGATCTGCTCCGCAACCGGCTCAACAACCAGTTCCAGCACAACACCAAAGGCGCCGGCTTGCTCAAGTGCTTTGGCAGCGCCCAGCAGTTCTGCTGCATCCTGCTCGGTTTTGCCTTGAATTCGGTAACCGCCCAACTGATGAACGGACTGCGGTGTAAGCCCGATATGGCCGATGACCGGAATGCCAGCGCGCACACAGGCATAAACTTCCTCCGCAATCTCCTCGCCGCCCTCCATCTTGACAGCGTGAGCCCGTCCTTCCTGCATAAGCCGCGCCGCATTGCGAAGCGCATCTTCACGCGAAGCATGGTAGCTCATAAACGGCAGATCCGCAACGATCATCGTATGCTGTGCGCCCCGTGCAACCGCACGAGTATGATAAACCATATCCTCCATTGTGACCGGGATGGTTGTATCGTATCCAAGCACGACATTACCCAATGAATCACCTACCAGAATCACATCAACCCCAGCTTCCTCAACAAGCCTGGCAGATGGATAATCATAGGCTGTGACCATGGTGATCGGCTCTTGATTTTGTTTCATTTGCTTAAATTTCATAATTGTTAGCGGTTTTTTGTCCATATCGTCCACTTCCTTTCCGGTAATCATGCGAAAAAAACCTTTCAGCAGCTGCCAAAAAGGTCCCCAAACCAAAAAGGAATTCGTATCTTCGCGAGCTTCCTTCTGTCTCGGTCCAATTGGCTCAGAGCAGAGTGCGCTTGTCGTCATTCATTGAAATAAGGCAATGCATCGAATGAAGTGCAATTCCGCAGCTGCGGATATCGCCCTCAGTCTTCATCACTATCTTATCAAAAAAACAGCACAACGTCTATTGTATGTATGGAAACCAGGCGGCGTCGATGACAATGCCCGGCTTTGTGTTAATTGAACAGGCTCAGTTTCTGGAACCAAGTTCGGCCGAAAATACAGGTCTGACACTGCCTTGTTCATCCCGAAGCAGCAATGCTCCATGCTCGTTCAGCCCAATCGGCGTCCCGCGCAATATGCCTTGCGGGGTTCTTACTTCGGTTTCTTTGTGCAGTGAAACCGACAATGCTTCCCATAACGTGCGAATTGGAGCAAAGCCATTTACATTATATAAATCATACAGCACTTCCAATTCTTCCAGGAAAAAAGCGATAATCTCTGCTCTGTCAAGCGCAGCACCCGTCAGCATCTTCAACGAGACAGCTTTTTCAAGCACTTCCGGCGGGTAATCTTCCGGCTCCATGTTGACACTAATCCCAATGCCTGCAATCAAGTAGCGCAAACGCTCTTCTTCTGCTGCAGATTCAAGTAAAATACCGCTGATTTTTTTATTGTCAGCCAGCAGATCATTTGGCCATTTTATGCCGATCTCCACCCCCGTGATCGTGCGGAGTGAACGGCATAAAGCGACCGCGATCAACAGTGTGAGCTGGGATGAGTAAGCCAGTTCTGTAGACGGGCGAAGCACCAGACTCATGTAGATACCTTTGCCTGGAGGCGACACCCATTGTCTGCCAAGACGTCCGCGGCCTTGCAGCTGCTGTTCCGCAACAACCAATGTTCCCTCCGGCGCCCCATCCTCGGCGAGCGCTTTGGCAATATTCTGCGTCGACTCCACCACATCATGCAGCTTAATTGAGCAGCCAAGCCGCCGCGAGGTCAATTTGGGCAGCAGCTGCTGCAGAGAGAGCTTGTCCGGCTGTTGAATGAGACGATACCCCTTTCGCGTCGCAGCTTCAAACTGGTAGCCCGCTTTTTGCAGTTTCTGAATTTGTTTCCATACGGCCGTGCGGCTGATTTGCAGTTCTTTGCTAATCTCTTCTCCGGAAACAAATTGCCCGTCCTGGTTTTCAAACATTTGCAACAATTGTTTGCTCATAACCGCTCCTTGTCAATAAGGTTTTGCGCATGCTCCAGCAGCGCTTGCTGGTCATTGGCGACAACCGACGCAGCAGCATCGTGCAGGAGACGCGCTAGACACCGTTTCAGCCAGGGACCTGGAGGGCGGCTTAGCGTCTCGCTAAGCTGTGTTCCGTTGACAGCCAGCTCTTGCAGTGAAGTTACCTGCAATTCGTCGAGTATTCGCTGCAATGACAGATTGGCAATAAACGGCTCGTTCCATCCTTGCTTCCCGGCAAGCGTCAACCAGTGTTGGGCTGTTATACGGCCATATGAAATCACCATTTCAATCCAGTCCGAACGAAGCCGCGCCGCGCAGCCATCAGGGTGATTAAGCATATCCTGCTTGTGATGCATTTCAGCATCCACCGTGCTGCGCCGCTCCGTCCATTCCCAATGAAAGCCGGTCAGTTGCGTCAACTCAGCCGTGCGCTTGCCAGAATAGCGCAGCCGCTGGCACAGCAGCTCCACTTCATGTCGGCCCATGTTCTGGGTAATGCACCATGCCGCCCAGCGAAGCAGGCTGGACGGCAATAGGCGAAGTGAGGATTGCTGATAAGCAGCAGCCTGATTGAGGCAAGGCAAAGGCAGCTTCTCTTTGGTATACTGCAGCAAGCCGCTGCTCCCCAAACAGGCAATCGCATAATCTGGCCGCGCGCCTTTGAACATTTTCTCCAGTTCCACACCAACCCGCTCCATTGCTACATGACGGAGCAGCTCGCGATGACGCACCAAAGCGCGCCAGGTAGCAGGGTCAAAGGCATTATCATTATGTCCGTATTCAGCAGCAAACCGCACAGCTCGCAGCATGCGCAGCGCATCCTCCTGAAAACGGGCATCCTCTTCCCCTACACAGCGGATCGTTCCAGCTTCCAAATCTTTGGCGCCGCCGTAAGGATCGACCAGCTTGCCATCCGGTGAAATTGCCATTGCATTAATTGTAAAATCACGCCGCAGCAAATCTTCTTTCACATCCGAGATAAACTCGACGCCAGCGGGTCGTCTGAACGCTTCATACTGGCTTTCCTTCCGAAAGGTGGTCACTTCGAAAGCACCGGCATGATCCAGGACGGTCACTGTGCCGTGCTGCAAGCCTGTAGGAACCGTGCGCGGGAATAGCCGCATCACTTCATCAGGAGTTGCGGAGGTGGCTATATCCACATCCGCAATCTTTCGCTTGGCCAAATAGTCGCGAACAGCGCCGCCAACAATATAAGCCTTATGATGATGGTCGGTCAAAGTCCGCAAGACAGGCAAAGCCGCCGCCAGTTCAGGTTGACTCCACATTGACAGACCTCCATTCCATCGTTAATCGCTGCAGAGCTGAAGCTCGGCTTCAGTCGGAATGCCCAGCACGCGATAATAAATTTGCTCATACTCTGAAGTAATCAAATCATTGCAAAACCTTGTTCTTGCCCGATGCAAACAGGCTTCGCGAAATTCGGCATACAACTTCGGATCACTCAGCAGTTTCACAGCGTGCGAAGCCATCTCTTCCGTGTCGCCGATTTCGGACAAGTATCCTGTAATACCATGGGTTATGAGCTCTGGAATGCCTCCGGCACGCGAACCGATCGTCGGCACCCCGCATGCCATCGCTTCAAGCGCGACTAGGCCAAAGCTTTCTTTCTCCGATGGAAGCAGCATTAAGTCGGCAATGGAAATGACTTGGGCGACATCATCCTGTTTCCCTAGAAAATGGACGCTGTTTTCCAGCCCCATATTATTAATTTTGCATTGAATTTTTGTCAACTCGGGACCTTCGCCAACCAATAGAAGCTTTGCCGGCATTTTTTCGTGAATTTTCGCAAAAATATCAACAACATCCCCAACCCGTTTCACTGGACGGAAGTTGGAAATATGCATGACAATCTTCTCATCCTCAGTGGCGAAATCCTGACGCAATGAACTGCATTCCCGCGGGTAATAGATCCGTTTGTCGACAAAGTTATATGTCAAATCAATCGGCTGGGTAATATCCAGCAATTCCACCGTTTCCTTAATTAAATCCTGAGATACGGCGGTTACAGCATCGCTTTGCGTGATGGCAAGCCGGATCAGGTCTTTTAAAGATTCGTCCTGCGCAAGGACAGTAATATCAGTGCCGTGCAACGTTGTGACCGTTTTGAGCGTATCATTCGTCATTTGCTTGGCAAGAAACGCGCAGATCGCATGCGGAACAGCATAATGAACATGCAGCAGATCCAAACCCTGCATCTTTGCTACTTGCGCCATTTTGCTTGCCAAAGAAATATCATAAGGCGGATACCGGAATACATAGTAGTCATTAACTTCCACTTCATGATAAAAAATATTTTTATGAAATTTACCCAAGCGAAACGGGAGACTGTGTGTGATGAAATGGATTTCATGGCCCCGCTCGGCAAGCAATTTGCCCAATTCAGTTGCTACAACACCGGAACCGCCTAACGAAGGATAGCATGTTATCCCTATTTTTAAAGGTCTCACGAAGTTCAACACCCCCATTGCAGTCATGTCAGGGAAACCCCTACTTTTGTATGTTTATTCGGAATTGTTAAAATAATGTAACCGCATGCGGTTTTTTGAGGGCGAAACCTTCCGCATAATCCCATCCGCGCTGTCCGCCGAGCAATCTGTCACGAGCTTCGACATTTGTTAGATAGCCTTTATTGAGCGGCGTAGCCACAATATCCTTTGTGGAATCCGGCGCTTCAAACTGCGAGCGAAAAGCTTGCAACGCCTGGCGCTTCTGCTCATAATGAAGGCTGATATCCACCATGACGGCAACATCTTTAACATCATTGATATAATAAAAAATCAATTGCTCTATCTGCACGGGCGGCAATTCCGGCATATAACGGCGAAGCTTGGCATTGAATACTGCTTCCTCCACAAGCCGACTGCATGCATTATGATCAGGATGCCTGTCCTCCCAGTAAGGGGCAAACACGATTCTGGGCTTAAACGTCCGAATTTCGCGCACAATGGCCTGAATATGCTCCTCGCTCATCATCAGTCCGCGATCAGGTAATCCAAGGCATGTTCTGGCTGATAAACCAAGAACCGCAGCTGCAGCGGCACCTTCCTGCCACCGCGATGCCACGGTACCATTGGATGACATCTCTGCTTCGGTTAAATCACAAATGGCCACACGATGCCCTGCATGAATATGCTTGGCAATCGTTCCGCTCATCCCGATCTCTACGTCATCGGGATGAGCGCCAAAAGCGAGTATATCCACCGCTGTTGTCATTTAGATATCCTCCGCTTTATACTTATGGACAAGCTCTCTCCATGCGAAATCGCCGCGCTCAAGCGCTTTAACGAGCAGTTCTGCTGTAGCAACATTCGTTGCAAGCGGAATGCCCTGAACATCGCATAACCGCAGTAAAGCAATAATATCCGGCTCATGCGGCTGTGCCATAAGCGGGTCACGCAAGAAGATAATCAAATCCATCTCATTGCGGGCAACAAGCGCGCCAATTTGCTGGTCTCCGCCGAGTGGACCTGACATAAAACGATGTATAGTAAGACCGGTTTGTTCCATAATCCGGGTTCCGGTAGTTCCCGTCGCGTACAGTGTATGATGTTGAAACACCGCTTCATAAGCGATGACAAAATTGACCATTTCCTCTTTTTTACGATCATGTGCAATAAATGCGATATTCAATGCAGGCTGCCTCCTCGCAATCTTCCATAACAGGGAAAACTTTAGTCCATCAAATGTTCAAAGCCATAAATCATGCCGGTATAACCGACTACCTTCTTCACTGCAACATTGACGCCTGGCATATATCCGGCACGTTCATAAGAATCATGTCTGATCTTCAGCGTTTGGCCATATCCACCGAAAATAACTTCCTGCTGAGCGAAAACGCCTGGAAGCCTTACGCTGTGAATACGGAAGCCATTGTAATAACCGCCACGCGCTCCTTCAATCGTCTCTTCTTCTTTAGGATTGCCTTGTCTCAACTCCTGGCGAACCTCGGAGATTAATTCAGCTGTTTTGACAGCAGTACCGGATGGCGCATCCAGTTTCTGGTCGCCATGGTATTCAATAATTTCAACATGCGGCAAATATTTGGATGCTTCAGCAGCAAACTTCATCATCAGCAATGCGCCGATAGAGAAGTTCGGTGCAATTAAGCCGCCGATATTTCTGCTTTTGCAAAGCTCGTCCAACTGTTCGATTTGTGCCGGGGTAAACCCGGTTGTCCCAATTACGGGACGAACCCCATTTTCAATGGCGGTCAATGTATTGTTATACGCTGCGTGAGGCACTGTAAAGTCAACCATAACCTCAGCCCCGCTGTCACGCAGCGCCTGCGCCAAATTAGAGGTGACAATAACTCCGCATGCCGGCAACCCGACAAGTACGCCCGCATCCACTTCACCTGCGGAAGGATCGATAGCCGCCGCAAGAACAAGCGAATCATCTTCAAGCACCATTTTTACAACTTCGCGGCCCATACGTCCGCTGGCTCCAGTTACTGCAACTTTAATTTTATCTGTCATGCGTCGTGTCTCCTGTTCCTCTATTTGGTTTTAATCTTTCGTTCATCAATATAATATCATGTTCTGCGCTTGCCTTCATAGTAAGCAAGACGGTCTATTGCTTCAGTATGCTGCGGGTTAAGCCCAAGCACCATTGTAAAGTTCTTCACAGCCAATTCGTCAAAGCCTGCTTCGCCATATATAGCACCCAGCAGCAAATAGGCATCCTCGCTTAACGGGTCAAGCCGGAGTGCTTCTTGCAACAGCCGTACCGGTTCCTCCAGTTCGCCTGATGCTTCTTCAATTATGAGGCTTGCTTCAATGATTAACTGTTTGGATTGTACAGTATGAAGATGCAACTGGTACACATTACTGTGTTCATCAAGCAGCACAGCCTCTTCGGCATAAGCAAGCGCTTTGGCCCACTTCCCGCTGCGCGCACAGGTGATCGAACATTTATAATAATAATCGGCATTGCCTGGATCAGCGAGAATAGCTGCTTCGAACCAGCGAACGGCTTGCTCGTAATCGCCTTTCAGGATATACTCATAAGCTTTTCGAATACCGACTTCTCCATCCATATGCCCATCCTCCTTACGACAATAAGGTTTCAGTACAGCATATGTACAGAAAAAATTAAGGTTCAGTGTTTTTTCGCGTCCACCTGTCGGCATCACGCGTATTGAACTTGTGCATCACTTTATCATGCGCATCGGCCAAATCAATGTTCAGCGAATTAGCGAAACAAGACAATATAAACAAAATATCGCCAAGCTCCATTTCAATGGAGTTATCCGCTTCATCCGATTTTTTGGGCTTTTCCCCATGGCTGTGGTTGACTTCACGGGCAAGCTCGCCGACTTCCTCAGTCAAACGGGCCAGCATAGCCAGCGGGCTGAAGTACCCTTCTTTAAACTGGCCAATATAGTTATCCACTTCCTTCTGAATTTCTGAAAGCGATTTTGTGCTCACGTTCGGGTTCCTCTCTCCATTTGTCGTATCACTTCATATGTTATCCTAAAGCGGCTATGAAAACAATGGTTTTTGAATGCCGAATTCGAGACATACTACTTAGAACAATTACTGCAGACAGCTCGCCTGCAATGAAGGAGGTCATCTATTCCATGAGCGGCGGCATCACTTCATCCTTGCGTACACTCCTGCCGATTTTGCTGGGGGTGGCAATCTATGCCTTTGGCCTGCATTATTTTATTTTGCCCAACCAGTTAATGGAGGGGGGCGTTACCGGCATTGCTGTGCTGCTTAATTATGCGCTTGGCCTGCCGCTGTCTCTTTCCACGCTGCTGCTTAATATTCCTCTCTTTATTATTGGCTGGCGACTGCTCGGCTTTCGAGCGATGATTTTGACATTTGTCGGGACGATTGCATTGTCGTTATTTCTCGCTATTATTGAAAAAATGATTGGCTATGGATGGATTGTTCCTTTTCATACGGAGTCAGACTTCATTCTTGCCGCTTTATATGCAGGGGTTACTTTGGGGACAGGTCTTGGCATCGTATTCCGTTTTGGGGCAACTACTGGCGGAGCGGATATTTTGGCGCGTATCGCATCCAAAAAACGGGGATGGAGCATGGGGCAAATTATTCTTGTGCTTGACGCGGTAATTATCGGGGCTTCCTTATTTTATATCCCTAAAGAAAAAGTGCTATATACGCTCGTTACCGTCTTCATCGCCTCCAAGCTTATCGATTTTTTCCAAGAAGGCTCTTACTCCTCCAAAGCATTCACAATCATTACCAGTGATGATGGCAAGCAGCTTGCCGCAGCAATTACGCGCGAGATGGACCGAGGAGTCACACTGCTGCCGGCAGTTGGCGCCTATTCCGGCAAGTCCAAACAACTCATCTATTGTGTAGTGAACCGCCATGAAATCCGCAAGCTCAAGCTGCTTATCCGCACTTATGACCCACTCGCCTTCATCGTGATCAGTGAAGTGCAGGACGTATTCGGGGAAGGCTTCAACGAAGAATAACTATCGCCGTCTGCCTTCCGGACTGCTGCCTACCTGAATCAAACGATTTTGTTCAAAATTGAATTTACGCCAGCTTGCATAGGACAGCACCGTCAAAATAAATGTACCCAGCATCAATACCCACCGCCACGGCGCTTCCCTATAAATAGGCGGAGCCATTACAGGCTCATCCGCAGTTTGTCCAGGCAGCTCGAAAAGGCGGTTTATCGCTTCAATGACAGCAGACAAGGCATGATCCAAATAAAGACGGTCATACTGACCACCTTGGGCATTGTGCAGCAAAGCGGCAGCTTGCCGGTACGTTTGCCGCAAAGCCTCCACACGAGACGGGTCACGCTGCATGAGCGCGGCTGGAGTAACCAGCTCAATATGGTCAGACAATTGCTTCAAGGTTGCCACTGCTGCAATCACATTGTCATCAGTCTGCCTTCTCCAGGCATTCATTGTACGATTAATATCAGACAACAATACTTTATGATAAGTAAGCCATATGCCCTGCTCCTCATAAATCAACGCATCAAAAGCAAGCAGCAGTTGGGCTGCCGATGAACGCCATGCAGAAGCTGATTTACCTTGACGCACAGCTTTGGCAATCGAGGCTAATGCCTCATCTGCCGCCGCCCAGCCCTCTGCCGAGCCAAGCGCTCTGAATGATTGTTCGTCAACTGCGTGCTGCAGCCGCTGTATATATTGAAATCCGGCCTGCCGGTTGCCTGCTGTGGATGAACGGTATAACTCGTTCGTCAGCTCCGTCAGACGAGCGAATCGCTCCTGCCTCTCCTGGTCCGTTCGATGCCCGATAGCGAAAGGCTCTTGGGCTGCTATGCTGGCAGCAGTGAGCGGTTGTGCAGCAATGATCATCGTCAATAGCAAAATGACAACCCGAAGTTTTTTTAACACTTGGACATCCCTCCCCTACTACTATCGTATGGAGGGAGCCGTCGCTTTATGACAAGCTTTGCACCTGCCGAAACAGCCTATTTGCCCGTTCGCCGCCCCTTGAGCAGCATAAGCCAGGAGAGCAGCATACTGAATAGGGAGAGGCTGTAGGTAAACAGCTCGATCGCTTTCAAGTCATCATGGAGCACCCGCGGCAATCGGGGGAACAACCCGAGCTGGTAGTCCATCGTATCATTGAGCAGCAGCCAACCGGTAGCCGCAATAAGCGCGATGCGTCCGAATGTGAAGAAGCGTACAAACAGCAGCGCTTCGACAGCCATGCCAAGATGAGAAGCGACCAGCATCCAGTCCTGCCAGTGGAGGGGATTGCCCTTCCAAGCCCCTGCAAAAATCATTGCGACCGCCCAAATGCCATATTTAATTGAGGTCACAACAGCCAATGCTTCGATGATTGCGCGAAGGCCCGCGCCGATTTTGGATTGCGCCCGACGAGGGGGGAACAGCAAATACAACAAAGCAACCGTAAAAAACAGACTTGCGGTCGGGCTGTCCGGCACAAAAACAATTCGCCACAGCGGATGCTCGCTCACTGTATCGATCAATTGATTGCCATACCATATGTATCCATAACCTGTTCCTAACAAATTGATAATAAACAGCAACCATAGGAAGGGACGGTTCAATAAAAAAGAACGGCTCCAGAAAAAGGACAGCGACATCTTCTGGCCTCCTTGCACATATTTTTAGATAAAAGCTTTTTAATTTTAACAAAAAACCTGATCGTTTAAAAACGATCAGGTTTTTGTAAAGCAAGATTACTCGCTCTTTTGTTTGGCTAACCATACAGCCAGTTGGTCGATTTCCTCTGTAGACAATGATCCTTCGAAAGCTGGCATGCCATCTTTACCGTTGGTAATGATATCAACCAGTTCATCTTTGTTCAGATGATCGCCGACACCTGCTAGAGCAGGAAATCCGGAGGCTGGATTACCCATCAAATCAGTTGCATGACAACCGATACATTGCGCCTGGATGATAGCCATTGCTGGATCATCTTCGTCAATGATTGCAATCGTTTCTTTCTTAAGCGGGTTCGGACGAGGTTTTCCTGCCTCAAGCGCCTCACGAGCTTTTTCCTCACGTACAATATGTTCCGGCTTCGTATTAGTCAAAGCCATTTGATGTTCATAGTGATCCCATGAAACTTTCGTTAAGTAAATTACTGCAAGCAGCGACACAAGCATCAGCGCTGATGCAATCGGCCTACGGTAGAAGCGCCGCTCTTTGCCCGTATCAAGAAACGGCGCAAGCAGCAAAGCTCCGAAAGCAACAGCTGGAACACCCAATACACCGAATAAAATATAGTCACCGGATACATATGGATATTTAAGTAACTGATACAAAAACAAGAAATACCAGTCGGGCATCGGGATAAATCCGCTCGTAAGCGGATCAGCCGGATATCCGAGCGGCGCTGGATGCCCCATCGTCAGCACGAGAATGCCGACCAGCACAACCGCACCAACCATCCACTCCTTAAGTAGAAAGTTTGGTATGAAAGCCTCCGATTTACCCGGAAATGCGGTATAGTCGTGTGGAATGTTATCCATCGATCCCTTTTTCACGCGGGAATCGCCAACATAAACCACTTTTTCCTTGCCGTTATGGCTTTGCGACATGAATTAACCTCCCTTCGTAACGTTATAGCGGTCCGGAAATACCTTGTCTGCGGATCATAATAAAGTGAGCCGCCAGTAAAGCGAGCAGCGCTCCAGGCAAGAAGAATACATGAATCGCGAAAAAGCGCGTCAACGTCGTTGCACCGACAACTTCTCCACCTTGCAGCAATTCTTTAATGTAAGGACCAATATAAGGAGCTGACTCGGCGATCGTGATACCGACCTTCGTTGCGAAATATGCTTTGTTGTCCCAAGGCAGCAAGTAGCCTGTAAATCCGAGACCCAGCATAATAAAGAAGATCAACATGCCGACAACCCAGTTCATCTCACGCGGCGCTTTGTATGAGCCGGTGAAAAATACCCGCAACGTATGCAGGAACATCATAACAATAACGAGACTTGCGCCCCAGTGGTGCATACCGCGAACAATGCCGCCAAATGCAACTTTATGCTGCAAATAGTCAACGCTCGCATATGCGTTAATGATGTCTGGAACATAATACAGGGTCAAGAACATACCAGACAAAATTTGGATGACTGTAATGAAAAACGTCAAACCGCCGAAACAATAGACAAATGCAGAGAAATGGTGGGCAGGGTTGACGTGCTCAGGCACTTCATGGTCTGCCACATCCCTCCACATCGGCGTTATATCAAGACGTTCGTCAATCCAGTTATATACGCTTTTAAACATCTGATTATACGCCTCCTTTAAACTCTAGTGTTCGGTTTGATTGGTCCAAGATAGACAAATCCGTCCTGAAGTCTTACATCGTACTCGTCAAGCGGGTTTGGCGCGACGGACAAGTTTTTGCCATCAGGTGAATATTTCGCTTCATGACACGGGCAATAGTATTGATTGTCGTTTTTAGTGTTCCAGTCGATCGTACAGCCCAAGTGCTTGCAAATGGGCGACAGGGCGAGAACGTTGCCCTGTTGATCTTTGGAAATCCATGCAGCGATTTGGGGGTCACTTTCATACCACCCGTCCACCTGATGAATTTTAAATTTGAATTCTTGCGGTTCAGCAGTTAGCTTGCTCTCTTCAACTACTTTAACGTAGGCGGTTTCTGCCTTCTCTGCAAGCAGCGGATCGACCGCGAAACGAATCATCGGCAGGACTGGTCCAGCTGCCAGAAACGCGCTTGTACCTCCAAGCGTATAGGCCAGAAACTGACGTCGGGACATTTCTTTACGCTTAGTGGGCTGATGTGCGTTATCACGATGTTCATGGTTGCTCATCTTCTGTTCTACCCCCTTTACCAACCGTATCTCGTGTATTGTCCATGACAAAACACACGATGAACTAGGACATAACCTATAATAGCTTAGGCGCTCGGGAGCGTCAAGAATTCGGGGACCGTTTTCAAGAGATGATTAAAAATCATTCTTAAATTTGTTGACGTTTTGTCACAATTGGCCTGCTCTGGAATTATGATGCCACTTTACCGACGCTTTATACGCGCATCTTCGTTTTTCAATACTGAAAAAAAGCTTTACTTATTATTTTGCCACATCTCAGAAACCGCAGCCTTTACTGCTGGCGATTCAGGAAAATTCCCCTCACTGTCCGGATGGATAAATAAATCGGCTGCTTGCGGTGTTGACAAGTCGAGTTCATTGGCAGTGAGCAGGATAACAAAACGGAAGCCGCTTGCTTTAAACCGCTCGCATACCTGTTCCAAATCCTCCGCGTTCCCTATGTAATGCCAGGCAGGATACGTCACCACCCGACCTTTAAACGGAATTTCCACCAGTTCCAATGCATCCCTCAGCTTCTCCAGCTCATGGGTTGCCTCACCTGGCGCTTCTCCTCCTTTCAGACCGGTTAAAGGGAGCAGACAAGTGTCCAAATACGGCTGCAGCTCGTCCCACTGCTGTTGTTCGATCTCACTGAATTTCATCGTTTCTCCACCTGTCTGTCTTCTTTTACTTCAATATTACCATTGAAAGATCACAAAAAAAAGACCTGTCCCTCCCGCTTCATCACTTCAAGCGAAAGAGGAGACACGCCTTAGCATCGCATAGACATTTCTCAGGTATCATTCGTTACGGAGCTGTTATCGTTTTTAATTCACTTGCCAAACGGTGAAACGTTCTTTCGTCGCCAACGGCCAAAGCTTCATCAATCGCTGCGCATATCCGTTCTTTTCTAAATTGCAGCAGTGCTTCATCAAGCACCATCTCTGCCACTAGTCCAAGCATTGCTTCATAATTAACTTTCATTTTGTCCATAGGATATTCCTCCAAACTGGCATTCAAGAGATCCTATATTCGGTTCCTTTAACTACATAGCTTTCCATTGTTGCTTTCATTCGCTGCAAATCCGCATCGGTCAATGTTCTGATTACTTTGGCGGGCGTTCCGAAAGATAAGGTATAGGGCGGAATTTTGCTGTTTTCGGTAACGACCGAACCTGCCCCTATCAAAGCATATTCACCAATCTCTGCACCGTTTAGGACAATAGCCCCCATGCCGATTAAAGTGCCTTTGCCTATCCGGCAGCCGTGAATAATCGCCCCGTGTCCCACCGATACTTCATCTTCCACTACCAGCGGCATGTCTGTATTCACATGTCCAATAACACCATCCTGCAGATTGCAGCGACTGCCGATAACAATTGGCGCCAAATCGCCGCGAAGCACCGCATTAAACCAGATTGAACTTTCTTCTCCCACTGTAATATCACCGATCAGCTTCGCACCTTCTGCAACATAAACGGACGGGGCAATTTGCGGCAAATTTCCTTTGTATGGCAGCAGCATAACTATCATCGCCTCACTTTTTTTATCGTGCAGTGATTCTAGCAAGAACAGTGAGGGAAAGTCAATCCATACTGATTTTGTCTTCCTCGGCAATATGGACGCCGGATACCGCCGCAAGCCCGATTTTCGTCATTCGCACCACTTGCCCTGCCTGGTGATGCTCCCCGATGCGCAGCAGTCCTAGATGCATCATCATTCCGAAGATGCGCTGCTGCATGATGATCGCAGCCGAGTCATAATAGTACGGTTTAACGAATGGCAGCAGCGTGTTCGCTAATGAATCGGCGGTCACCCATTGCCGTGCAAGCAGATTAATCCAGTGAACAAGCGAAACGAGACTCGGAATCGGCCCCTTATAGAGACGGAGCCAAAATTTCAACAATGCCGCAGCTGATGGCAGACGGCGCTGCTCCACCTGCTCCTTGCCCAGCGGCGTCAGCTCCAGCACAGAGGCGGATTCCGCAATGTATCCGTGGTAATAGCAAAAATCGTAGATGAACGACATCCGGTTGGGATAATCTTTCACTCTCCTGCCATAACCGAACCGCCACTCTCCTTTGGATGGCAGCGCCTCACTTACATGGAACAGTTCAACAAGCTGAGCAATCGTCCTTCGATACATCGCTCCCTCTGCATTAAGGGGCACCTCATGTTGTCTCAGGTAGCTTAAAAACTTCAGCATATCATCGGCCAGCAGTTCCTGCTCATCCCGAAATCCTTCCGGCTCGGCAATTTGGGTCAATCCTGCTTCAAACCTAACAGCTAGTTCATCCCGAAATCGGTCCTTCATGTCAGTAGGAACGTGGAACAAATAACGATTGGTGCTTGAGAAACCGTTGAATAGCCAGCCCGCATACTTCAGTTTGGCAATCGTCTCCCGTGGGGACGGCGGCTGGTCACTGTTTTTATTCGCTTTGCTCTTCTTCTTGTTTTTCTGCAGTCGATTCGTCGGAAGCGCGGCTTTCGCCTCGCCTTGCGGCACTTCAAACCGACCTTGCTGAACCCGGGCGATGAGATCTTCAAGACTGAACACGTTCCGATTGTCAAACAGCAGGGAATTAACAAACCGCAGCTCTTCAATCGCGAGCGCGCCCACTTGATTTTGCATCACTTCTTTACGATTCATCGCCAGCAAAATCGACTGGATCAGTTCATTTTTTGAATGGCTGTTGCACTCGCAATTGTAAGCCTCCGCAATTCGTCCCAACTGCGCAATATCCGCATATCCCAGCATCTCGGCCAGCTTCATTCCCAAATCCCCCTCGCATCCCCGGCTTAGTACCCATTATTAGGAATTTGCGAGAAAATTAAACGTTTCATTTCAATAAAAAAAGAACACCGTATAAACGATGTCCTTTAGATGGTAGTTGAATCATGGAGATGAACAGTACAATTATGCAACAGCGAATGCCAGCGGCCTTCCTGAAACGTCATAATAGAATATGACATATTATTTATGTAACTGCTCTCCAGTCCCTCGCATAAAGAGTGCAGCATTTGCGCCAGAAAACTGCCATGCGTAACGACAAGCAAGCTGCCGCCTGGTGATTTCCCTAGCCATTCCTGTACGAATGCCCCGCCGCGGCTGCGCACCAGCGCATCGCTTTCCTGACCGGTATATTCTTTGCGCCAGTTCTCCCCCCACTTTGCCGTACGTTCCGCTTCTGTCGTTCCTTCAATCTCTCCAAAATATCTTTCCCTCAGACGATCATCCGCAGAAAGCAGGGGGATGGCCAGCTTCTCCGCAATAATAGCGGCTGTCTCGCGCGCCCGCATCAGGTCACTGGAGATGACCGCATCCCATTGTTCGCTCGTATCATTCGCCAACCGTGCGGCAAGCGCGTGCGCCTGTCGCTGCCCTTCTTCATTAAGGGGAATGTCTGTCTGGCCTTGAATTTTGCCCAGCGCATTCCAGGCGGTTCTGCCGTGTCGTATCCAGCCCAGTTTCATTGTAAGCTTCCTCTCCGTCTTGTCCGCGACAACCAGTTCAATGTCAGCATTGTCGTCAGTACGCCAAGCAAACATAATGCGACTAAGTATCCGGGTATCGCAGGAGAAGCTTTCAAAACTACCGGATCACTGATGCTTGCCATGGGAACTTCTTTATAAAAATCCGTACTAATCAGAGAAATGCCGTCATTCGCCTTAACTGTGTCCAACATGCCGGTGATCTCAACGTTGGAAGATCCCGTCTGCTGGCCAAATAAAAAGTAAAGAAAGCCGATAGCGAATATTGTCATGCAGCAAGCAACCAGCGCGTAAGCATTGCGTCTGAACAAAGCGCTGAGCGGCTTGCGGCGCGGTTTTGCAGGCTTAAACCAGGACTCTTCGCTGTATATGCGATCCATGACGCTCCGATTTATATGGTCGACCGGACCGAGTAGAATTGGTTGGTTGGCAAGATCGCGGATAGCAGCTTCACATTCCTCCCAGATCCTGAATTGCTCCGCACAGCTGACACAACCCAGAAGGTGTTGATCTACTGCCACCCGCTCGGGATCATTTGCTGGCAAATCCCAGTACAATCCGAACGCATCGCAAACATCCTGGCATTTCATCGTGTCTTCATCCCCTCGTATTCATCCCTCGTTGTTTTCTCTTCGAAATATGGTTCGAGCTGCAACTTAATGCTAGCCCTCGCCCGAAACAACAACGATTTAACAGAACTGACCGTCTGATCAAGAATGCTGGCAATTTCCTGATAATCCAATTGTTCATATTCGCGCAGAATGAGCGCGGAACGCTGCTTCTCCGGCAGCTTATTGATTGCTTCGCGTACAAGCGACATTCTTTCATTCAACAGCAGACGCTGCTCAGGAACCGCCTCCTGAGGCGCTACTGGCACAAATCCTGATTCATCGAGTGAAATATTGCCTGACTTTTGCTTGCGCAGCTCGCTTAAAGCGGTATTGCGGGCAATCGTATACAGCCAGGTAGAAAAAGAGGCGTCTACCTCCCGGAAAGAATGAAGACTTCGATAGGCTTTATAAAAAGTTTCCGAGCATAAATCTTCTGCTAGCAATTCCAATTGTGCGCCTTTGAGCATGTGGAATAAAAAAGCGAGGATCTTTCGCTGGTATCGCCCCATCAATTCCGAATATAATTCTATATTTCCATCTTTTATTTCTCTTATTAACTGGGAATCGGTCATGAAGTGCGACCCTCCTTCGTCCTCGGAGTGATCTTCCCAGCCCGGTCTGCTAATCATATTACCGAACTGGAAGCAAAAAGTTGCGGTTATTTCTGAAAAATATTTATAACGGGGAACCCCCATATATTTACAAACAGTAAATACATTGTAACATAGCCAATCAAATTCGTCGCTAATAAAAGTTTTCGGGAAGCGCAACGGCTGCCAGAAGCGCTTTGCAACGATCAGACACAATCGGATGAAAACATGCCGACGCAGCGTATCTCGCGCGTAGACGCATGGCACCTCGCGCGTAAAAGGTACGTTCGATCAGCCGCGGAGCAGCTTGTACATCATAGCAAGTTCATGTAGGCGGGAGCAGCCGCTCATCACAGACAAGTGCATTAGACGAGAGCAGTTGCTCATCCATTTACGACAGCGCGCAGACGCAGACACACTTGCCGCTATTTGCCTATCAAACCTCCTAATCGCGCATTTGGGGGCAGAGTTCCGCTTTGGGCACAAAAACCCCGCTCTCCCCCTCTTTTCAACTATATAGCGGGTCTGGTGGCATTAGCGTTGCATAAAGCTAATACAAAAAAATTGATAGATAAAATGTCTCCATCTAAAAATCAGTGGTTGCTATGACCAGCGATCAAAGCAAAGGGGGGCCATGTGGAATTCTAACACTCATGTGGAAATTCTAACGCTGATGAGCGGCGCTATTTGGGGAAATCCGGCCCCATAATTATTCTAAGGCAACTGAGCCACCTTATTTATAGAAAATCGCACGATTTTAGCCGTCCAAGGGGCGAATAAGCGCTGTGGCAAGCGTCCCTCGTATTTAAGGAGTTTTCTTACGAATGCTCACTCATTCGCAGGATTTCACCGTG
>REGQ01000024.1:0-66172 GCA_004134985.1 Paenibacillaceae bacterium
AATGTAATTGTCTCCTGTCCCATAGTGACATTATCTCAGAACAGTTATGGGATGACATTATCACAGAAGAACAACAACGGAATCATATTTTTGTTGACAAGCTATAGAGGCGGTAATATAATACAAAAAATCAAATCAAACAATTCCAACCATAATAATCGGAATTGTGTCGAAGGATGTCATGTTGTGTCATGCTAGTCATCTTTTGGTTTTTTGAATTGTTCTTTAACGCGGCTTAATACCGTACGAACGGCTTTTAGATATACCGCGATCAAAGGGGAGGTGTGCGCATCTAAGGTGTCTTGTATGAAATAATTCGGATGGATGACTTTGAAATGATAAAAAAACTTTAGGAGTGGATGGGAAGCCATATGGGTACTTCAGTAAAAAACACGAATCGAAATCGTTTAATTCAATCGTCTCTTCTAGTTATTCTGCTAACGGCAATGCTTGTACTGCAAGCCTGCGGTCAATCCGGCAGCAATTCCACTGGCGGCAAGGCTTCTCCTAGTTCTTCATCTCAGGAAAACAATGGGGAGCAGAAGGGGACGGACGGAACCGAGCCAGTGGTCAAAAAGGTTCCTGAAAAGTTCACCTATTTATTTGTCGGCGTGACAGGCAAGCAAACTGGCGCAGAAGGCTGGGGCTTCCATACCGGCATTATACCGAAAGTTCTGGCCGAGTATGGAATTAAAGAGGCTGAGGCTCTCGGCGGAGGCACGGGACCGGACATTAATGAATCGTTGCTTGCCGGCAGGGCCGATGTTGCCAGCACGGGAGATACACCGCAATTGCTTACGCGCGCTGCAGGCAACAAGACGAGGCTGATCGGGTTTCAAAGTATACAAGGTGAAAGCTATCTGATCGGAAAAAAAGACGGCCCGACTTCTGTTCAGGATCTGGAGGGCAAAACCGTTGCGGTTGTCAAAGGTTCTATTATGCATCGCTATATAGTCGGCTTGCTGAAGGAAAATAATGTGACAGCCAACATTATTAACTTGAGTTGGGCGGATTCCTATGCAGCCTTGACCCGTGGAGATATCGACGCGTTTGCACCCGCTGCTTACGACTATACCTCCTACAAGCTGGCAAACGAGGAAGGGTTCCCGACGCTGGACAGGGGCATTAATCACCCGCAGCTTCTGGGCACAGCCGTAACGGTTGCGCGCGAGGAATTTCTCAACGAATACCCTGACTTCACAGAAGCGTGGGACGCAGCGAGAGCAGCCGCATTAGAAGACCTCCGCTCCAAGCCGGATGAGTACTATAAGTTTGTATCCGAAGTAACAGGAGGACCGGTAGACATCATCCCGCATCTGTATCCGATCGAACTAATTTCCGACACAGGCATTATTGATGACGGTGTTAACTTGCTCCGAGCGGCCAAACAATTTTTGCTTGATGAAAACTTGGCGGCAGGCGATTTTGATCTAGATCAATGGCTTTACAAAAAGTGATGGGGAGGAAGATTTAAATGAGCGAAAAACAATTGCATTTGGGAGCATTTATTACAGGTTCAGGAAGTTCGGTGGCTTCGTGGAGGCACCCTGATTCTCCTTCCGACGGACCGGTCAATTTGCAGCATAATCTTAAGCTGGCGAAAATTGCAGAAGAGGCAAAATTCGATTTTGCATTTATTGCCGATTCAGCTTACATCACCAAAGAATCCACCCCGTATTTCCAAAGCCGGTTCGAGCCATTGACGATTTTATCGGCGATGGCGTCGCATACGGAAAAGTTGGGGTTAATCGGTACGTTCACGACCTCCTTCAGCGAACCGTTCACAACGGCCAGACAACTTGCTTCGCTTGATAAGCTCAGCGGAGGGCGGGCCGGATGGAACGCCGTCACCTCCGCTCTTGAAGACGTGGCCAAAAACCACAGCCAGGATAAGCTGTACGATCATGCCGAGCGCTATGCAATAGCCGATGAATATATTACGGTTGCCAAGGGGCTTTGGGACTCCTGGGAGGACGATGCCTTTGTGCGCGATAAGGAACAAGGGGTTTATACCGATCTGGACAAGCTGCACACCCTTAATCATGTCGGCAAGTATTTCTCGATTAAAGGCCCGCTTAATATGGAGCCTTCTCCGCAAGGACGCCCGATTGTGTTCCAGGCAGGCGCTTCCGATATAGGCAGGGACCTGGCGGCGCGCCAGGCAGATGGCATCTTCTCACCGTCTAGCGACCTGGAAGAAGCGAGAGAATTTTACAAAGATATTAAACAGCGTGCAGCTTTCTATGGGCGCAAGCCGGAAGAAATCCTTATATTCCCCGCCATCACACCGGTTATTGGGGCAACGGAAGAGAAAGCAAACGAGAAATACGAGCGCGTGAGCTCCTATGTCGATATTAATCTTGCCATCCGGTATTTGAGCAGATATTTCAGCTTTTTTGATTTTACACAGTTCCCGCTGGATGAGCCGCTTCCCGATTTGGGGGACATCGGAAACAACAGTTTCAAATCAACCGCCGAGATGTTCAAGAAGATGGCCAGAGAGGAAAATTTGACGTTGCGCCAACTCGCGCTAAGAGCAGCGTCGCCAAAAGGCAAATTTGTCGGTACGGCCGAACAAATCGCCGACCGCATGCAGGAGCTTTTTGAAGCGGAAGCTGTAGACGGATTCATTATTTACGGTCAAGTGCAGCCGGAAGGTCTGCAGGAATTTACCGAGCAGGTGGTGCCGATTTTGCAAGAAAGAGGACTTTTCCGTAAGGAGTATACGGGAAGCACGCTGCGCGAGCATTTGAATTTGTCGTATCCTGTTAATCGGTACACGCAAGAAAGAGAAGCACGGTCAATCAATCACGCGTAATGAAAGGGAGGACTGTTATGGGCGGCAAAGCGATCGAACTGTCTGTTTCGGCAAAAACGATAGACAAAGTGAAACGCAAATGGCCGTACAAACATCGGTTGTACAAAATTGTCGCTGGAAGCACGATACCTGTGGCGATACTGGTCTTGTGGCAACTGCTGGGGGATGCGGGCAGAATTTCTCCGCTCCTGTTTCCTACTCCTTTAAAAATCTGGGAGTCGCTGCTGCGTCTGCATAACAGTGGCATACTGTGGAGCAACGTGTTCATAAGCATCCAGCGCGTTGTGTATGGGTTTGTGATCGGTGCGGGATTAGGTTTTCTGCTTGGCTTGCTGGTCGGTTTTATCCGGCTGGTTGAAAAAACAATTGATCCGACTGTTCAAATGATCCGCATGGTGCCTCATTTAGCGGTAACAACACTTTTTGTACTATGGTTCGGAATAGGAGAAACATCAAAAATTTTACTTATTGCGAAAGGCTCGTTTTTTCCGCTCTACATCAATACATATTTGGGTATTCGCAATGTGGATGCCAAATATTTTGAAGTGGCCAAAGTGCTCGGTTTTAGTCGTATTAAACAAATCGTCCGGCTTGTCATACCTGCCAGCCTTCCTAATATTTTTCTGGGCATTCGCTTGTCTGTATCTGTTTCGTGGCTTGGGCTGGTCGTAGCGGAAATTATGGGCTCTACCTCTGGCATCGGTTACTTGATGATGGATGCAAGAGCAATGGGGATTACCAGCAATGTTTTCGTCGGCATTTTTTTCTTCGCCGTGTGCGGTAAAATTTCCGATTCGCTGATCGTCGGTCTGGAACGGCGTCTGCTTAAGTGGCGGGACAGTTTCCAGGGGAAATAAAAGGAGGGGAAAGTATGAGCGTCAGAACAGACCCGCAAGTCAGCGCGCGCAAGCCGGGATTTCGAATGAAGCGCAATGGCAAAGTAACCGATGTGCTTTTAGGTGCGGCTTTTCCCGTTATTCTGGTGGTGATTTGGCAAACGGCAGGCTTCCTGGGAATCATTGATTCATTCTTTTTGCCTACTCCTTGGGAAATCGCAAATGGATTTTATTCGCTCATTGTTAGCGGAGAACTGTTTCAGCATTTAAGTGTCAGCCTTCGCAGGGCAGCAGCGGGATTTCTGTCGGGCGGGGTAGCGGCGTTTTTACTTGGCGTTTGGACGGGCTTCTCGCGCAAGTCCGAGGACTTTATTGATCCGACGCTCCAGATCATCAGAATCGTGCCGGGGTTGGCGCTGGCGCCTCTAATTATTTTATGGTTCGGATTTGGCGAAACCTCTAAAATTGTCATTATCGCAATCGGGTCCTTTTTTCCGATTTACATTAATACGTTTCTCGGCATTCGAAGCGTCGAGAACAAGCTGTATGAGGTATCCCGTGTTTTGCAGTTTAGTAGGTATAGAAGGCTCATCAAGCTGGTTGTGCCTTCATCGTTGCCGCATTTGCTGCTCGGCGTTCGGCTGTCGCTAGCCATCGCTTGGCTTAGCCTGATCGTAGCGGAACTGGTCGGGGCAAGCGCGGGTGTCGGAAGTCTGATTCTATCCTCGGCTCAACATGGGAGAACGGATCTCGTATTTGTAGGCGTCATTATATTTGCAATCGTGGGCAAATTAGTTGATTCCTTTATTAAATTATTGGAACAACGCTGGTTGAAATGGCGCGATAGCTATCAGGGATAACTTTAGTATGTGCCTGCTGCTGCGCCGATACAAATACTAAACAGGAGGAATGCGTGATGAGTGAAGCACCGAAGGCCAATCGCCCTGCACCGCCGCAATTTGACAATCTGGAGGATGAGCGCGAGCACCGCAAGCAACGGCTTGTGGCAGCGTTCCGCGTTTTCTCGAAATATGGTTATGATGAAGGGGTTATGGGTCACATCTCCGTGCGCGATCCGATCAAGACAGATCATTATTGGACCAATCCATTGGCGCTCAGTTTCAATTTGATCAAAACGAGCGATCTAGTGCTGCAAAATCATAAGGGCGAAATTGTGCACGGACATGGCTACGTTCACGGCGGGGCATTGCTTCTGCATCCGCCGATTCAAAAACTAAGACCTGATATCAATGCAATTGCTCACACACATTCCATATTTGGAAAAACATGGTGTTCTCTTGGGCGAAAGCTTGATCCGATAACGACGGAGTCCGCGGTGTTCTATCAGGCCCACGATGTGTTTGACAGCTTTAAACACGGTGAGGGCGAGGCGCTGGCGAATGCGGTTGGCAACAATAAGGGGCTGCTGTTGAAAAATCACGGGCTGGTCACCTTCGGCAAGACGGTTGACGAAGCGGCGTACTGGTTCATTTCGATGGAGCGCTCTTGCCAGGCGCAACTGCTTGCGGAGGCGGTCGGCAAGCCGGAGCTGATCGAGCACGAGCGTGCGCAGCAGGTGTCCAATCGTTTCACCTCCGATATGGGATGGTTGAACTTCCAACCCTACTACGACACAATTGTTAAAGAAAACCCTGAGTTGTTTCAATAGCGACTAGGGAGGGGACATGGGCACGAGACAGCATTTCTGGATTATCATCACGGTGGCGCTGGGCGTTCTGATGAATCCGATCAATACAACGATGATTACCGTTGCCTTTGCTCGAATACAAGAAAGCTTTGGTGCGGATTTTACGGATGTATCGTGGCTTGTTGCATCCTACTACATCATTAGCGCTGTTGCCCAGCCTGTTATGGGGAAAATAAGCGACATGGCGGGGCCTCGGCGAATTTTTATCGTCGGCTTGTTGCTCGTAAGCGCGTCTTCTGCGCTCGCTCCGCTGTCGGGCAGCATCGGGCAGCTCATGGTCTATCGCGCCATTCAGGCGCTCGGCACCTCGGCGCTGCATCCTGCCGGCATCAGTCTTCTTAAGCATCACGTCTCTGAAAAACAAGCCCGGGCTCTCGGCGTTGTCAGTTTTTTTTCGTCCTTTTCCGCTGCTGTCGGTCCTTCGGTTGGAGGATTTATTATTCAATACAGCGACTGGAAAGCCATTTTTTTCATTAATATTCCTTTAATAGCTGTTTTGCTGCTGCTTGTGTATTTTGCTATACCACGCGATTCAGCCGGGTCGAGCGGCTCGTTCGCAGAACTCGACTATATAGGCATCGTCTTGTTCGGCTTCCTTATCTTCGGCTGGTTTGTGTTCTTCCAACAAATTGCGGACCCGAATTATGTATTGCTTCTGGCAAACGTATTGTTGAGCCTCATCTTTTACAGCTATCAATACCGTGCGAGGATGCCTTTTATCAACGTTCGGCTCATAAAGTCAAACGCGATGCTGGGACTTATTTATTTGCAATATACGATGACGAATATGGTCTTGTACAGCATATTGTTCGGAATGCCCGTCTTTCTAATAACTACGGCGGGATTCCAGAGCGATCAAGCGGGACTGCTGCTGCTGGCGCTGTCTGCACCCAATCTGCTGCTCGTTCCCTTCTTGGCCATGTGGGCCGAGCGCCGGGGCAACTACAAGATGCTATCGGCAGGAGCTTTACTGACCATTGTAGCGCTAATTCTATTTTACGGTCTCAAGGCAGAAAGCGGCCCCCTCGCGATTTGCATCGCGCTTTCCTTATTTGGCATAGCCAATTCGGCGCAAGGATTCGCATTGCAAAATGTTTTGTTCCGAATCGTTGATGAAAGCCAGATTGGCACGTTCTCAGGGCTGCTGCAAACTTCACGCTTTATCGGCACCATTGCCGCTTCCTGCACGCTCGGGGCGGCATTCGGCAGCACCATAACGGTAGAAGGTCTTCGCATGATTATGCTTCTATGTCTTGCGGCGGCTTGCGGTGCATGTGTGTGCGTGTGGGGAATGCTGCGCCGGGGATAAGCAGCACAGCCAGGGGGACCAGTTCCTTAAAAGGGGCAGCAGATTATAATTGGAAGGAGTTGTGGGGAGAAATGAGTGCTCCGTTGCTAGAGATAAAAGAATTGGACAAAACCTTTCATGCGAATGGGAATGAAGTCCAAGCCCTTCAAAATATTAACCTCGATATTAAAGACGGCGAATTTGTGACAGTTATCGGACCGAGCGGCTGCGGGAAAAGCACCCTTCTACGCATTATTGCGGGACTGGACGCCGATTATGAAGGGACGGCGCTTCTTTCCGGCGAACCGATTGCCGGCCCGGGCATTGACAAAGGTTTTGTGTTTCAGGAACCCCGTTTGTTTCCGTGGCTGACAGTCGAGCAGAATATTGCGGCCGATCAGTCGCTGCGCAATCCGAAGATTCGGGAAAAGGTGCAGGAACTGATTAGCTTGGTCAAGCTGGACGGCTTCGAGAAGTCGTATCCGCGGGAGCTGTCGGGCGGTATGGCGCAACGGGTTGCGATTGCAAGGGCGCTGCTGCGCAATCCGAAGGTGCTATTGCTCGACGAGCCGTTCGGCGCGCTTGATGCTTTTACCAGATCCCATATGCAAGAGGCGCTGCTCGATATTTGGGAGAAAAATAAAACAACGATGATATTTGTAACGCATGATTTGGACGAAGCGGTGGTGCTCGCCAATCGTATCGTTATTCTGAAGCCGCGGCCGGGTGAAATCCGTCGTATTGTAAAGGTAGACTTGCCTTTTCCCCGCAAAAAGGCAAGCGCCTCGTTCCAAGAAATCCGCTACAAAGTGTTAAGCGAATTTGAGCGAATCGAGGAGCTGACGCTAGGAGAATCGGGCGCAGGCATATAAACCAAATGTAAAGGAGATGCTGACGTGAAGTTTGATCCACTCTACCATCCCAATCCGTCCTTCCGATCTCCCGTTTACGCCAAAAACGGGATGGTGGCGACGTCGCAACCGCTGGCTGCGCAGGCCGGTCTTGAAATATTAAGAAAGGGGGGCAACGCCATTGACGCGGCCATTGCTGCCGCGACTGCACTGACCGTTGTAGAGCCATGTTCTAATGGAATAGGCGGGGACGCCTTCGCACTCGTATGGCATAACGGGCAATTGCATGGACTGAATGGCAGCGGTCCTGCACCTGCTTCCATATCCATTGATTCGATCAGAGAACAAGGATATGAAACCATGCCATCCTACGGCGCGCAGACGGTTACGGTGCCAGGCGCACCAGCAACCTGGGCGGCTCTTTCGGAAACGTTCGGCCGGCTGTCCTTGGAAGAAACGCTGCAGCCGGCAATTCAATATGCGGAAGAGGGATATCCCGTTTCGCCGGTAGTAGCGTACAACTGGGGCAAAGCGTTCAATCAGTACCGCGAGCAGTTGAAGGGCGAGTCGTTTAAACACTGGTTTGACTTGTTCGCGCCGCAGGGGAGAGCACCGAAAGCGGGCGAGCTGTGGAGATCGCCTGATCATGGGGCGACACTGCGGCGTCTCGCTCATAATATTCGGGATTTCTATGAAGGAGAGCTGGCGGAGAAGATCGGCGCGTTTGTGACGGGCGCAGGGGGATATTTAACGGCTGACGATTTGCGTGCTTACCGCACCGAGTGGGTTGAGCCGATCCATGTTTCCTACAGAGGCTATGATGTCTGGGAACTGCCGCCGAACGGGCAAGGGATGGTCGCCCTGCAGGCACTCGGCATTCTGGAAGGATACGAGAGACATGCGCCTAATGATAGGGTGACGGTGCACCGGCAAATCGAGGCGATGAAGCTGGCCTTTGCCGACGGGAGGCACTATATCAGTGATCCATCCTTTATGCAGCGTTCGCCGCAGGACTTGCTCAGCTCAGCCTATCTGGCACAAAGAAGAGCGCTCATTACCGATCAGGCCTTGCTGCCTGAACCAGGCACCCCCAAGCTTGGCGGAACGGTTTATCTGGCGACTGCCGACAGGGAAGGAAATATGGTCTCCTTCATCCAGAGCAACTACATGGGGTTCGGTTCAGGGTTAGTCGTACCTGGCACCGGAATTGCCCTGCAGAACAGAGGACGCGACTTCTCGCTTGATCCGGAGCATGTTAATGCGCTTCAACCAGGCAAAAAAACATACCATACGATTATTCCGGGTTTTCTTACAAAAGGCGGCCAGCCCGTCGGTCCTTTTGGCGTTATGGGCGGTGTGATGCAACCGCAGGGTCATGTACAAACCTTGATGAATACGCTCGATTTCCATCTGCATCCCCAGGCAGCGCTCGATGCGCCGCGCTGGCAATGGACCGGCGGCAAGACCGTGTTGGTTGAGCCGCATTTTCCTGCGGCTTTGGCGCAAGCACTGAGTCGACAAGGACATGATATCCGTTTTGCTGTGGAATCAGGATCATTCGGCAGAGGGCAATTGATCTGGCGCGACTTGACAACCGGTATGCTGGTCGGCGGGACTGACTCGCGAGCTGATGGGATGGTCGCCGCTTGGTAATTGGCAATATGGCAATACGAACGGTTGCTGCCATAGAAGCAGACAAAATTAGTTATGGAAGGATGGAGAGCAATGGCAGCGAAGAGAGTAAACCATATTACTGAACTGATCGGCGGCACCCCCGTAGTTCGATTGAACAGGCTGACTGGCGCAAACGACGCCGAAGTGTTCGTGAAATTGGAATATATGAATCCCGGCGGCAGCTTGAAAGACCGCGCGGCTTATAACATGGTTCTTCAGGCCGAGTTAAGGGGATTTTTGAAACCCGGTTCGACAATTATTGAGCCGACCAGCGGCAACACGGGGATCGGCCTGGCAATGATTGCTGCGGCGAAAGGGTATAAGTTGATTATTACGATGCCTTCCAACATGTCGAAGGAGCGTATCAACATACTCAAAGTATACGGAGCGGAAGTTGTGCTGACGCCTCAGTCGGAGCGAATGTCGGGAGCGATTCGCAAGGCGCTGGAATTACAGCGAAGAATTCCGCACAGTTTTGTTCCTCAGCAGTTTGAGAATCCGGCTAATCCAGATATGCACAGAACTACGACGGGACCGGAAATAATAGAGCAAATGGACGGCCAGTTGGATGTTTTTGTCTCGACGGCGGGCACTGGCGGAACGATTACAGGCGTGGGTGAATTTTTGCGCGGCAAGCTGCCCCAAATTAAGATTGTTGTTATCGAGCCGGAGGGTTCTCCGGTGTTGTCGGGCGGAAATCCGGGCATGCACAAGCTGATTGGCGCAGGACCGGGGTTTGTGCCGGAAGTGCTTAATCGGGACGTATTCGACGAGATTGTCCAGGTCTCTGACAAGGACGCTATTGAGACTGCCCACCGTATGGCTTCCCGCGAGGGCATTTTGGTAGGGCCGTCTTCGGGTGCGGCCGTCTGGACGTCATTAAAAATCGCAAGGCGTCTCGGCAAAGGGAAACGAGTCGTATGCGTTGCTCCTGACAGCGGAGAACGTTACATGAGCACGGAGTTGTTCCATTTTTAATTTAAATCGCTTGCGCAGTGAAAATTGAAAAGGAGTGCATACGAATGCCATCCATTGTAGTAGATTGTATCACGGATTTGATCGGCTCTACCCCCGCAGTCCGACTTGTGAAATTGACCGGCCCTGAAGACGCCGATGTTTTCGTGAAGCTTGAATATTTCAATCCAAGCGGCAGTGTGAAGGACAGAGCTGCCTACAATTTGATTGCGCAGGCTGAACTGGACGGTCGCCTGAAGCCTGGCTCGACTATTATTGAACCGACAAGCGGCAATACCGGCATCGGCTTGGCGATGAACGCTGCGGCCAAAGGATACAAACTGGTTATTACGATGCCCTCCAATATGAATAAAGAACGCATTCAAATATTGAAGGCTTATGGTGCTGAAGTCATCCTCACGCCTGCAGAAGAACGAATGCCAGGAGCGATCCGCAAGGCGTTGGAGCTGCATGCCGAGATACCGGACAGCTTCCTTCCTCAGCAGTTTGAAAATCCCGCCAATCCCGACATCCATCGATCGACCACCGCTCGCGAAATATTGGAGCAGCTTGACGGCAAGCTCGACGCCTTTGTTGCCACGGCAGGCACCGGCGGCACAATTACGGGCACGGGTGAGGAACTTCGGAAGACACTGCCCGATCTGCGAGTCCTTGTTGTGGAGCCGAAGGGCTCGCCCGTGCTGTCCGGCGGATCGCCTGGACCGCATAAACTGGTCGGTACCAGTCCGGGTTTTATCCCGGCGATCTTGAACCGCAACGTTTACGACGAAATTGTACAAGTCAGCGATGATAATGCGCTGGAAACCGTCAGGCTGCTGGCTCGCCAGCAAGGTATCCTTGTTGGTCCTTCCGCCGGCGCTTCTGTTTGGGCCGCATTGCAGGAAGCGAAGCGTTTGGGAAGCGGCCGGCGCGTACTTTGCATTGCTCCAGATAGTGGAGAGCGTTACTTGAGTTCAGATGTGTTCTAAAAGGAAGGAGTGGCATCATGTCGACGGAGACGATTGCTGGTTTGCTTGGCCACCGGACGATTCGCCGTTATAAAACGGACGCTATAGCAGAAGGCGATATTGAAGCTATTTTAAACGCTGCTCAGGCGGCATCATCCTCAAGTCATATGCAGGCGTATTCGATAGTTGGGGTGAAGGAGGAGTCGCTGAAAAGCAGATTAGGAGAGTTGTGCGGACCGGCAAACCGCACATTTATTGAGCAGAGTCCGCTTTTCCTTGTATGGTGCGCGGATTTGTATCGACTTGACGCTGTTGTTCGGGAGCGCGGGGGATTGTCGGTGCCGGGGGATACGGAACATTTATTGATCTCCACTGTTGATACTGCTCTTGCCGCACAAAATGCAGCCGTAGCGGCCGAATCACTTGGTCTGGGAATCGTTTATGTCGGCGGTATACGCAACCATCCGCAGGAGGTAAGCGATTTGCTGCAGCTGCCGGAGCTGACCTTTCCTCTGTTCGGGATGAGCATCGGCTATCCGGATGAACAGCCTATACCGCGGCCGCGATTGCCTCGAACTGCAATATATCATGAAGAACGTTATTCTACCGATGGATGGCGGCAAGGTATGGAGGAATACGACCGCTTGCATGCCCAGTATGTAAATGAACGGAGCAACGGACGGCAAAGTCTTTCTTGGTCAGAACGTATGGTGCAGAGGCTTGAGGATACGAAAACCGGGATTGATTTATTTTTGAAAAACCGCGGATTTAACAATAATACACCGCCAAGATAATATAAGCTTGAAGCGGTGCATTGTGTCAATAATAAGGGATCTGCGGCAGGCTAATGACTCGTTGTCACACCAATTCTCCAGGAGTCATTCCAATTCGCAGTAAACAAGAGGGCGGCGTTTCCGCTCTCTTGTTTGCGTTTGGATGCCCTGCAAACCCCTGTCTCGACAACTTCACCGACCATTTCGTGTCCAAATTCATCGTCAGGATTGTGGTATGTGTATCAATAAAATTGACACAGTTAACATGGGGGGGTAAACTTAAACAATAGAATATTGACGAAAGGAAGTACAATTCGTGGCCAAGTACAATGTGATAAAGGAAGATATGAAAAGAAGGCTAGTGAATGGGGAGTGGATGGAAGGAAATCGACTGCCATCGAGCAGAGAGTTCGCTCAATATTATGATTCCAGTGTGAATACGGTGGAGAAAGCGGTTAAGGAATTAGTGGACGAAGGTTGGATCATCCGGGACAGCCGGCGAGGAACGTTTATGAATAAAGGGAAGGTCCCTCTGCAGGGGAGCACCCGTTTGGTAGCTGCTTTTGTGTTTGGCATTGACAATCCGTTATGGTCGGCCGCGCTCAGAGGGATTGAAGATGTTTTATATTTACAGGGTTATCATCTTTTAAGCTCAAGTGATGATCGGAATTTAGAAAAATTGGAATTTCTCATAAGAGGGGCAATTGAAAGAAAAGTAGAAGGGGTTATACTAAGCCCCATTATGATTCAAGGGCATGAGGATATCAACAATCGGCTCTTTTCCTTGCTGCAGAATAATGGCATTAAAATCGTATGTCTGGATCGAACGGTCTATAACACGAAGATTCCCTATGTAACGAGCGATAATATTACCGCCGCCTACAACTTGACGAAATTGCTAATTAATCAAGGACATCGTCGAATTTTATTTATTAAAAATTCGAATATCAGTACAGTGAATGAGCGGCTCTTGGGATTTAAGCAGGCGATTATTGATGCTAATCTCGCATATTCTGACGACTTTGAAGTGTTTATTTCCACTAAATTTGAAGATTTTCACGATGAATTTGATGTGTATTGTGAGGTCTTTGAACGGAAAATGCAAGAAATGAACTTTACTGCTGTCTTTACAGCAAATGATCAGATTGCTGAAGCTGCAATTCGCTCTTTCGAAAAACTGAAGTACGATATACCTGGAGATGTATCACTGGTAACCTATGATGCTGACAATATTAATAATAAAATTAAATTGAATGTGACGGGCGTCTCGCAGCCTTTTTATGAAATGGGACGATGTTCTGCCAGACTATTGCTTAACTTGATTGATGGCAATGAAGGCCAAGATGTATTTGGACATGTTTTTAACTCGAATATTTATATTGGCGACTCGGTTAAATCGATATAATCTGCGTTCATTAATCTCATCATAGGGGTAGTCGATGCAAATTAGGGGGCGCGGCATTGAAATTATTTTCAACGCCGCGGCTTCTTTTTTTATTTTAACAAGTCAAGTCTGTATCTTTATTTGTATTAATAATTTATCATATTAAGATCATAAATAAATAAAATATTGACACAGTTATTTATTTATTGTACTGTTATTTCATACAATTGCTGAAAGCGCTTATATTTATAAATTGCAAATTAACCGATGGGTATTTGCTGTTTTGGAAGGGGATAAAAAGAGATGGCAGTTTTACACAGGTTTACAAGTCAATTTTGGAAGCAGCGCTACTTATTTTTAATGGTGTTGCCTGGATTTTTAATTGTATTGGTTTTTAGTTATTTCCCAATGTACGGGATACAGATTGCGTTCAAAAAGTATAGTGCTGCACAAGGGATTTGGGGCAGCGAATGGGTTGGGTTTAAATATTTTGTTTTATTTTTTAAAGATCCAACGGCGCTCCGAGTTCTCAAGAACACCTTTTTATTGGGCTTCTATTCTTTGCTCTGGGGCTTTCCTGCTCCGATTATACTTGCATTGTTATTCAATGAGTTAAAGCATTCCGTCTTCAAGAAAGTGGTACAGACGATCTCCTATTTGCCGCATTTTATATCTACCGTAATCATTGTAGGGATAATAAGGACTTTTACTGAAAGGGAGGGGTTGTTTAACAAAGCGGTGTCTTTGTTTGGCCTCGATCCGATTGTATTTCTCTCAGAACCCAGCTGGTTCAGGACAATATTTATTAGTACAAATATATGGCAGGGCATCGGTTTCGGTACGATTTTATATTTGGCCGCGTTAAGCAGTGTTGATCCAACATTATACGATGTTGCAAATATTGATGGAGCAAGTCGTTGGAGGAAAGTGTGGAATATTAATTGGCCTCATATCAAGCCGACGACGATTATTTTGTTTATCTTATCTATCAGTGGCATTTTAGGGACAGATTTTCAGAAGGTTCTGCTCCTTTACAATCCAGATACATATGAAGTTGCCGATGTAATAGGCACGTATCTATACCGTGAAGGTATTATGGGATCAAGGTTCGAATATACCACGGCAATTGGCCTCTTTCAATCGTTAGTTGCTTTTATACTGCTTGTTGCAGCGAACAAGTTAAGCCGTAAAGTGTCGGAAACAAGTATTTGGTAGAGGGAGATGAATATGGTAGGAAAAGAGAGTCTTGGTTCGAGAATATTCGACTTGTTGAATATTCTAATGATGTTGCTTTTATGTGTGACCATGTTGTATCCCTTTTTAAATGTAATCGCAGTTTCTCTAAGCAATAACGAGCATATTCTTAGAGGTGACATTACGATTTTTCCCAAAGGTTTTAATATAAGCGGTTACAGTTATATATTCAAAGATCCATTCCTATACTCAGGATACTTTCATTCTATTATTTATGCTGCAGGGTTCACATTTTTTATGCTGATCTTTACTTCACTCATGGCCTATCCGCTAACGATTACAGATTTTATGGCCAAAAAATTTCTTTCGGTATTTCTAGTCATTACGATGTTTTTTAGCGGTGGCTTGATTCCTTCTTACTTGCTTGCTCGGAGCCTTCATTTACTCGATACCTACTGGATCATGATTATCCCTGGCTGCGTATCGGCATTTAATGTATTGCTGTTCAGATCCTTTTACCAGTCCATACCAATAGACTTGCGTGAATCGGCTGTAATTGATGGGGCAAATGATGTGCAAATTTTGTTCAAAATTTATTTACCGCTTTCCAAACCGCTGTTGGCAACATTTGCACTATTCGGGATCGTTGGTAGCTGGAACGGGTGGTTTGAGGCACTGATCTACCTGAGCAACGAGAACAAGTATCCGCTGCAGCTTATTCTTAGAAAATATTTGTTTGTTATTTCTTTCGATTCTGGAACAGGAACAGCAGCAATGCAAGCGATGCTGTCGCAAATGAAAATGAATCCAAAAAATATCCAAATGGCAATCGTTGTTATTGCGATGTTCCCGATTATGCTAATCTATCCGTTTCTTCAAAAGTATTTTGTGAAGGGCGTAATGATTGGGGCAGTGAAAGGCTGATTGTCAAAAGAGCCGAAAGGTGGAGAGGCCTAATATTAGAACAGCATGTAAAGGATAGGTAGACTGGACATAAACAATACTTTGCAAGTGTCGTCAAGTGTTATGACATGGATGCTACTAAATATCTGGAGGGGTTAACAATGAGACAGCAAGTTAAAATAATATCATTTATACTTGCAACTTTATTATTTGTGGCAGCTATTATTACAGGATGTGTTTCCGACTCCAGTACGAAAGATGCGGCAGAAACGGAGAATACAGTAAGTTTTTCAGTTACGCTGCCTTCATTTGGTGCCAAGATAGAAGACTCCATGGTACATAAGGAATGGATTGAGCAGATGGAGTCGCTTATGGGTAAAAAGCTTAATATTAAATACAATTATATTCCCATTAGTGAGTATAGTGAAAAGTCGAAGCTTCTGCTAGCCAGCGGTGACATTACCGATTTATTCATGATTATGGACAAAGATCTATATAAACAGTATGAGAATGAGGGTTTATTTCTAGACTTAAGTCAATATAAGAATCATCTCTCTAACTATTTGAATTTAATTGGCGAGGCAGCGGACGGGGATATCAAGGCGATCAGAGAGGACGGGAAGTTTTTCGGATTATGGAACATCGATCTTCCAAGACAAGAGAAAAATCAAGGCATGGGGGTATACACACCTGCGACGTATCGATATGATTTGTTTAAGAAGCATGCGTTAGAAATTCCCTCAACGTTAGATGAACTGTATAGCGTCGCCAAAAAGTTAAAAGAACTGTATCCGGAATCCTACCCTATTAATACAAAAGGTTTCGATCCGATCTTTCTTGCGCATCATAACGCTGGCCCAGTGATTTACTGGGACGGCAACAAATATGTGTATGGGCCAACAGAAGAATCCTATCTGGAATCTCTGCAGTTTGCAAATAAGTTATACACTGAAAAGCTGTTGGACCCCGAGGCATTTTCAGACAAAGATGATGCAATTAAGAAAAAAGCAATGAATGGGACGAATAGTATTTTGCTGCAAAACTGGTTTACCTTTGCCGGAGATTGGAACCGCTCGGCAACAGGGGGAGAGGAATTTGTCCTGTCTCTGTTCCCGGATAATCCGAAGTACGGCAAGGCATGGCAAAGTGTCGTCGATTACAGTTCAATTAGCGTCAACCTGGGTGCGACAATGGTAATTAACCAAAAGACAAAGCAAGGAGAACAGTTAGTGAAGCTGTTGGATTTACAGTACAAGCCCGAAATCATTGATTTGATTACTTGGGGAATTGAAGGCACTTCATATACACGAGATGCCGACAGCGGCAAACCTACCTTTGTTGATTCAATTAAAAATACGGACAACGCTTGGGCAGCAGGGGATGAATATGGCATGAGAGCAAGCAGCTCATATAGGCCGGGTTTGCAAATGGCCATTGATACAAGAGCATTCGTTGATTTTGCTCCAAAAGACATGGGGATTATCGATGGTAAAATAGTTGAAACGCCATGGGAAACTGCTTTCCACGACATGCCGTTTCCGAATGACTATACTCCTCCTTATATTAACGAACCCTACCTTGAGTTTACAGATGATGAACGGGCGGATATTACTTCGAATATGTCACCGATCACTACTTACGTAGCTGAAATGCAGAATAAATTCATTAACGGAAAAGAAAGCTTTGACAACTGGACAGCATTCCAAACTAAAATTGAAAAAGTAGGCGATCTTGATAAAGTTCTTCAAATCTATAACGATGCTCTGAAGCGTTATCAAGATAGGCATGCAACGAACATAGGAGACTGATGAAATGAAAACTGAAGCATTGACCAAACGTATGGATCGTTACAAGGGGATATTCACAGAAACACCGAACAATGTGCCTTCGGACAAAGTCGTCGATGGTCCTTTAATAGGAAACGGCGATGTCGGCGCAGTCATTAGTGGAACACCGGAGAAGCAGCGGTTATGGATTTCGAAAGTTGACTTTTGGAAGGCGAAGCTGATGTACCCGAATGGCGGCCCATGCTTGCTTGGGGGGATTGATATTCAAATTCCAGCGTTAGCTGGAGCTTCGTATTATAGTGAACAAAACTTGCTTGAAGGGAGAGTAGAGTCGACATTTCAGGGCGCTGAAACGTCAGTCACCATGACCTCCTGGATTGCAGCTACGGCCAATGCAATGGTTGTAGAACTCAGCTGCGCAGGACAAGCGCTGCCGGTTACAGTTGACTTATGGGTACAATCGGGGAATGAGTCCGAAACAGAATATGGGCGGGATGGAGATACGTCATGGGCAACACGAAAGTTTAACAGGGCCGACTTGCAATGGTCGACTGAGGGCGTTATTGCGATGCGCTGCTTAGGCAGCGAGGGCAATTCATTTGAGCTGCGGCCTGGGCATAAAAGCTATGTCGTGGTTTATGTACTGACCAATCATGATGAGAACAACACTTTGCAAGCGTCCATTGGAAGGGTGAAGTTGCTGGATGAGAGCGGTATCCACTCGCTTTATTCGGAGCATGAAAACTGGTGGTGTCAGTTCTGGGCCAAGTCAGAGATCGAAATAGGCGATGAGCTGCTTGAAAAGTTTTGGTATGGCTCTCATTACATTATGGCTTGCTGCAGCCGCAATAAGACATTTCCGCCGGGCTTGTTTGGCAGTTGGATAACGACCGATAGCCCGGCCTGGGCTGGGGATTATCATTTGAATTACAATTATCAAGCTCCGTGGTGGGGCGTTTATTCTTCGAATCATATTGAATTGAGCGTGCCTTATGACACGCCGCTACTTGAATACATGCCCAACGGTCGCAAGTATGCCCAGCAATATTTGGGATGCGGCGGCATCTATTACGATGTCGGAATAGGGCCCAAAGGGCTGCCCACTGCATTATGTGATACGCCTTATGAGGCCGGGCATATGTTCTTAGGCCAGAAAAGCAATGCGGCGCTAAGCACCGTTAACATGTTGATGCGGTATTATTATACGCATGATTTGAACTACGCCAGTCAGGTTGCATATCCATTTCTGATGGAGGCTGCGCAGTTTTGGGAAGATTATTTGCAATTTGAAGATGGCCGCTACGTTATTTATCGTGATGCTGTTCATGAAGTCCCCACATTTACCGTGTCGCATGACAATGAGGATTGGGCACGGGGGCTAGAGGATAAGAATCCAATCCTTTCCTTAGGTGTTGTTCAGATGCTGTTCCAAGGGCTGCTCGATATGTCAAAAGAGTTGGGGATTGCTGGGGATCGACGTGAAAAGTGGACACATATTGTAGAGCACATGAGCGATTTTCCGACTTATGAACGTGACGGTAAAGTGATCTTTCGTTTAACGGAGCAAGGGCTGGACTGGAAAAATGATAATACATTGGCCATTCAGCATATTTGGCCAGCGGGAGCTGTTGGCCTGTCATCAGACCCCAATCTTCTTGAAGTCGCTAAAAATACGATTACGGTTCTGAACCGTTGGACCGATTACAACGGATTCCCTACCATATTTACCGCTGCTGCACGTGTCGGGTATGATCCTGAGGTTATCTTGCATCAGCTTCGTCATCAATGCCTTGAGCACAGCTTTCCAAATCTGTTTGTTTTCTTTGGCGGCGGCGGTATTGAATGCTGCAGTGCAGTCCCTTCGGCAATCAATGAGATGCTGATGCAAAGTCATGAACAGGTTATTAGATTGTTCCCTGTCTGGCCTGAAGGGAAACCGGCTCGCTTTATAAATCTGAGAGCCGTTGGGGCCTTCCTGGTGTCGAGTGAACTTTCAAATGATAGGATAACCTGTGTTGACATTAAAAGTGAGAAAGGCAGAACATGCCGCGTCTTAAACCCATGGCAAAATGAAGATTTTAGCATTGAGGAGATAGAGGGCAGCCAAACAAAGAAAATCGACTGGCACATGTCTGAGAACGTCATATCATTTTCAACGGAAGCAGGCAAGCATTATCATTTGCAACCGACTTACTAGTATACTTATCAAATATCGTAAATCATCGCTTGCGTCACTGAAGCTCCTTGAACTGATTTCTTCTTAACAAGTAAACAAAATACAGCAGCAGGGGGATTATGAATGCGCAGGTCACATCCCAATAGACATAATAGGTGACGATGTAATTGAAATACACCGTGTTCGGGGTAACAGTAAACGCCAGCCCAAATATGATCAGACCGACAGGCACAGCCAGCGTGCGGTAATCCTGAAGCTTGAACGCATGCGTAATGCCGAGCAGGAGGGCATAAAAGTTCAGAATACATTTAAAATAGGTCGAAACAATCCAGTTAATGGCGATGATCGCCTCTACTCGCTGAATAAAGTTGCCGATATTGATGCGCTGGGCTGCGGCATAAGTGGCATACAGGTGAGTGGGGATGACATTGGAACCAACCACGACAAGGGTCAGCAATATAATCGAACAGATTGCCATACCACCGAGGAAGGCGCCGATAAGGTAGTCTTTTTCGGTGTTTTTTTGATACGCAACATGCGGAAAAATCATCAGGAACGCGGTTAGCTCATAGAAGGTGAAGGTGCTGCTGTACATGGAGGCGCTCATTATGGCGCGCAGCCCTTCGCCCATAATCGGCTTAAGCCTGTCCAATTGCATTTGTGGCAGGAGCAGCACAGCGACAAGGACAAACAGGAGCATGCTCCAGGGGAAGAAAGTTTCTGCTGTGCGCGCAATCGTCTCGAGCCCACTTTTAACCCCCCAAACCAAAATAATAATCATGAGCAGATGGACGACGAGAAGCGGTGTTTCGGTAAGAATTTGGGTGGTGATGAAATCCCCCACTTCTCGGATCAGAATGGAGACATTGGTAAGAAAATAATAGAGATAAAAGAGCGCAACGAGTCCCCCGAGCCATCTGCCCAGCAACTTGCGGTTGTACTGGATTAGGCTAAGTTTGGGGAACAGCCGGCTGAACCGGAACAGAAACCAAGCGACAGGCCAGCCGATAATAAACCCGATCCACCCGGACAACCAGGCGTCCTGTTTGGCAGCCGCAACGGTTAGCGTGGGAAGGATCAGCAGCATATCGCCAATAATGAAATAGATGACCAACACAGCAAGCTGCTTGGTGCTGATGGTTTCGTTAGTAAACACGTTAAACATCCTTTGTATTCAAAGTGTAATTGAAGGGTTAATCGCCATTTAACCAGTTGTATAAAGGTTTGTAAATCGTCTCTGGAACGATCATCGGGCTCGGAATCTGAATATCTTGTATCGCAATAACACTGAGGACGGAGCCCGCCACAAGCAGGAGGGAATAAGCGATCACCTCTTTAATTCGCCCTTGTTTCCATTGGGCGGGCACTTCGAATGCTGCAGCCAGCAAAGCGACAAGGGTCACCAATAATATCGTCTTAATCATACTGGTTCTCCTTCATGGTACGTTCCAGTGTATTGGTAGTCATTCCTGTCGTTCGAATGTGAAATCTAACGTCGTAAGCCACCTTGAGGTTGGCAAAATGGCTGTCCCAATCTTTTTCCAGTAGTTTCCACTTATCGGGATAGTTTTTGTAGATGGATTGTCCGAACCCGAAGATGTCCACCTTGTATTTCTTCTGTACAAGCTGGACAGTATGCTGCATCAATTTCTCTATCTTATCTGCAGCATTCTTCTCCAACACCTCAATGTTATGAGGATTGTTGATGTCAATATCGCATGATATCTCGCTAATGTTCGCTTCTATCTCGAGCTTAATTTCGATAATCGGCTCATCATTAACCAATCGGGATTTCATATTGGTCGTAGAACGAATAATTTCAAATGACAGTAAATTTCCATCCTGGCAGGGCAAATTATTTACAGAAGCTTCTACATTATTTGTAATATAGTTGTATCCTCTGCCTTCGTTGGTCCCGAGCCAGCCGACGAATTTATCTTTTCGGAAGACAGCCAAACCGGAAAATTTAAGTTTGATAGGGTAATCAATTTTTTCCATGAATGAAGAGCTCTTATCAATATGCACTTCATTTATGATTCCAACCCCTGGCAATACGGGATTAATTCCTTTCGCCGTGAATTGGTCGACAAGCTTGTCTGCGGTAACCTTTGTAATCGGCGCCCATATTTTGGCCGCTGTATCCAATGAATCAAACAGGGAGTCCGCCGGTATTTTCTCTAATGGCGTCAATACTTTCAGCACATTTTCGGCCTCTGTATTCTTTGCAATGACTACAACATAATCCGTTCTTGTTTCCGGGTTGCGAACGAGCAGATCCATGACTTTCGCAATTCCTTCCCGGGCAATGGACTCGCCAAGAACGAGCACTCGGATTTGCGCCGTATAGATTTTTCTTGGGCTCGTCGTTGTCAGTTTCCGGAAGGCTTCAAAGAGGGTTGGCGCACTCGCTTTATACATCGTTACCGGCGTTCCTCCTTTGGTTGAGCGCATGCTGACCTGATCCGGGATGACCACTTGGGCCGCCACTTGGTATTCATCACCCACCTTATCAATGGCCGCTCCTGACAAAATACCCAATTCGTTTAATTCCCGCCGATTCCAGCAGCCGGTAAAGAGCGTCATGACAAGACATCCAACCAGTATCGCCGTGCTGACCCTCTTCATGAATGTCCACCCCTGAATGGTTTATTCTTTCACTTTTCTCCCGCGCATGCGGTGGCTGTTCTTATGGTCTAACAGACTTGGTCGCCGTGCCATATGCGGCCATGAAATACGGAACAGGGTATCCTTCTGGTCGCTCAGATTGAAAGGGGCCAGCGGGCTCATATAAGGAAGTCCGAAAGAATACAGACTGTTCAGATGGAGCCCCAGCAGGATAATGCCGGTCAAAATGCCGAATAAACCGAAGGAAGCGGCGAGTCCCATCAGAATAAACCGGAGCATCCGTACGGTAATTGACATGGCATTGGCCGGAATAACGTAACTGGCAATTGCCGTAATCGAGACGATAATGACCATGACGGCAGATATAACGCCGGCCTCTACTGCGGACTGCCCGATCACGAGCGTTCCGACAATCGATACCGCCTGACCTACTGTCCTGGGCATTCGAATCCCTGCTTCACGCAATATTTCATAGACGATTTCCATCATCAGCGCTTCAATAAAGGCGGGGAAGGGGACACCCTCCCGCTGCCCTGCCAAGTTCAGCAGCAGGCTGGTCGGCAGCATCTCCTGATGATAGGTCGTAATGGCAATGTAGAGCGATGGGGCGAGCAAGACAATAAAGAACGACAAATAACGAATAATTCGGATTAAGGTGCTGATATCAGCCCGCTGATAATAGTCTTCTGGCGTTTGCATGAAATGGATGAAAAATGCCGGCACAAGCAGGACAAACGGCGTCCCGTCAATCAGGATAGCGACTCTCCCCTCCAGAATGCCGGCGGCGATTGTATCCGGCCGCTCACTATTGTATACCGTAGGAAAAGGTGTCCACTTCTTCTCCTGAATAAATTCCTCGATATAGCCGCTTTCCAGAATGCCGTCAATATCGATGCTGCTCAAACGCCGCCGCACTTCCTCCACAATGTGCTCTTCTGCAATGTTCTGCTGATACATGATGGCCACATTTGTTTTCGTCACTTTACCAATTTCATGCACTTCAAGCCAAAGCTGCGGGTCCTTGATCCTGCGGCGGATAAGCGATACGTTAGTCTGCAGCGATTCGGTAAAGGCGTCCATCGGGCCGCGAATGCTCGGTTGGGATGTCGGCTCGCTGACCGCACGCTCTTCCCGTCCGATCACGCCGATCCGGAGCCCTTCCGCATACCCGTTCAATAGCAGGATGGCATCCCCGCACAACAAATGTGGAAATAGTTGCCCCTGCTTGTGAATTGTCCCGATATCGCCAACCGACAAGACATTATCTTTAAGGTAGTTTAGCGGACTGCCGTGCACATAGGGGTTATACCCGTTTTTAGCAAAACCAAGCAATGAATCAAGGATCGAGGACTGAATCATTTGAAGATCGACAAGACCATTTATATAAATAACGGCTGCGTGCCAACCGCTGACCAAGGTTATTTCTCTTACAATCAGATCCGGACTGCCGCCCATAGCGTTCTTCACAAGATGAATGGTGTTGATCATGTTTGTGTCGAGAAGATCTTGTGAATCTGAGATGGAATGAATGGCAATCACCGCCCCGTTTCCCAAACTTTAGTATCCCTATTGTGACCATAAGCCGAATAAATATTCTCATCAGGGGGCCGTCATGAACCTGTGTCTCAAAGGATTATTATGTATAAGAACCAGGAATAGTCCAATGATTTCCATTTTTTTAGCGAAAGATGGCAGCAGTCAGTGTAATAATTGTGATGAAATTAGGAACTATTGTGAATATTTGAACAAACGTTGAACTGCCCCTGAACCCGCATCATGACTGTGATTTCTCGCACACATGACTTGGTTTGTAACAAATTGCACACATAAAATTACACACATTGACACGAACATGGATGTATATGTTAATTTTGCTATTTTATGCGTTTTGCAAAGTGATGCATAACTTTCTACGATAGATATATAAAGAACATTGAATCGAATAAATTCGCTTCAAGGAAAGGGGCATATCATGTACAAAAGAGGACCGTTAATTGCCATTGTGTTAAGTCTTACTTTCCTCTTATCGGGATGCAGTTCGCTCACCGTATTAAATCCGAAAGGGCCGGCTGCTAAAACGCTGTCCGACACAATCATCTTTTCCATTCTCATGATGGTTGGAATATTGGTTGTCGTCTACGCGCTGTATATTTACATGCTCACCAAATATCGGGCGCGAAAATCCAACGAAGGCTATGAGCCGCCTCATGAAGAGGGCAACATCTGGCTGGAGATTTTGTGGACCGCTGTTCCGATCATAATCGTTGCTGTCCTCTCGGTCGTCACGGTTAAAACAACGGTAGCAGTTGAAAATGTTCCTGCAGGCTATGAAAACCAGAAGCCTTTGGTCATATACGCTTCCTCATCCAACTGGAAATGGCATTTTACTTATCCGGAAGAAGGCATAGAAACGGTCAATTACGTCAACATTCCGACCCATCGTCCGATCGAGTTTCGACTGTATTCATTCGGTACGATCTCAAGTTTCTGGATTCCGCAGCTTCATGGTCAGAAGTATGCAATGAGCGACATGGTAACCAAACTCAACATGGTTGCCGACGAGCCAGGCTCGATGTTGGGGCGTAATGCCAACTTTAACGGTAAAGGATTCGCTCATATGGAATTTGAAGCACTTGCGATGTCATCCGGCGAGTATGACAAATGGGTCAATGATGTGAAGGAGACCGCACCGGAGCTGAAGGAAGAGGAATTTAACAAGCTGTTGAATACCGCTCATGTCGGAAGAATGACGTTTTCAACGAACCACTTTGCTTTCAGTCCTCCGCCAGCTGAAGGTCACCATCATGGGGGCGGTGGCAATGAAGATCATCAGGAGCACAGTGTACAGCCCTCGAATTTTGGCACAACAGATGACGCGACAGCGGAAGAAAGCCAGGAGCATCAACATGAAGGACATTGAATCGGCTAGTGAAACGATTTTCATCCGATATACTCCCTATATCCAGAAAGGAGCTAGGCCCTTATGAAATGGGACGAATTTTTCGTTACCGGTGATCCGCTAATTTACGGCGCCATGGTGAGCATTGTTCTCGTCTCGCTAGCAATTCTCGTCGGTTTAACCTATTACAAGAAATGGGGTTACCTTTGGCGTGACTGGCTGACAACCGTGGATCACAAAAAAATCGGTGTCATGTACATCATCTCAGCCTTAATCATGCTGTTTCGCGGTGGTGCCGATGCTTTAATGATGCGTGCGCAAACCGCAGCGCCAGAGATGAAATTTCTGACTGGCCAGCACTATAACGAAGTGTTTACAACACATGGCGTTATCATGATTCTCTTTATGGCGATGCCGTTCATCTTCGGTTTGATGAATATCATTATTCCGCTGCAGATCGGCGCACGTGATGTCGCATTTCCTAAACTGAACGCGATCAGCTTCTGGCTGTTCTTTGCAGGAGCGATGCTGTTCAATCTCTCCTTCGTTATCGGAGGCTCGCCGGATGCGGGCTGGTCTGCCTACTTCCCGCTGGCCAGTATTGAATTCAGTCCGACGGTCGGCAATAATTATTATTCCTTATCACTTCAGATATCTGGGATTGGTACACTGCTTACCGGGCTCAACTTTATCGTCACCATCATGAAAATGCGGGCGCCCGGGATGTCGCTCATGCGTATGCCGATGTTTACCTGGTCGATTCTGATCACTTGTGTCATCATCATATTCGCATTTCCGGTTCTTACGATTGCGCTATTGCTGATGATGTTTGACCGTGTGTTTGGCTCCCAGTTTTTCACGATGGCCAACGGCGGCATGGATATGCTCTGGGCCAACCTGTTCTGGGTATGGGGCCATCCTGAAGTATATATCGTTATTCTCCCTGCATTCGGGATATTCAGCGAGATTATTTCCACTTTTTCAAGAAAGAACTTGTATGGCTATACGTCCATGGTTATGAGTATGCTTGTTATCTCGGCGTTGTCCTTTCTGGTCTGGGCGCACCACTTCTATACGATGGGGCAGGGCGCTATGGTCAATGGCTTCTTCTCCATTACGACGATGGCGATTGCCGTGCCGACCGGGGTCAAAATATTCAATTGGCTCTTTACGCTTCATAAGGGCCGAATAACCTTTACAACACCGATGCTCTATTCACTCGCTTTCATTCCGATCTTTACGATCGGAGGCGTAACAGGCGTCATGCTGGCGATGGCCAGTGCCGATTATCAGTACCATAATACGATGTTCCTGGTTGCCCACTTTCACTATGTACTTATTCCAGGCGCCGTATTCGCTGTAATCGCCGGGTTCCATTACTGGTTCCCTAAAGTGTTCGGCTTCCGTCTGAATGAAAAACTGGGCAAAATCGCCTTCTGGTTTATTGCGATTTCGTTTAACGTCACGTTCTTCCCGTTATTTTTCCTGGGACTGATGGGAATGACCCGTCGGACGTATACCTATTCCGCTGAGACAGGTTTTGGTCCACTGAACATGCTGTCGATGGTCGGTGCGATCGGCTTGGCAATCGGATTTGTCGTCCTTGTTTACAATATCTACTGGAGTACACGTTACCAGCCTCGCGACAAAACAGGCGATCCATGGGATGCGCGCGCACTGGAATGGTCGACGCCAAGTCCGGTGCCAGTTTACAACTTTGCTGTAACGCCTAAAGTAAAAGGCCGTGATGCCTACTGGTTTTCGAAGAAAAACAACGAACCGCTTTCTGAGGAGAAAATCACGAAAATTCATATGCCGAGCAATACCGGCAAACCGTTTGTACTTGGCGTGGCCTTCTTCTTCCTTGGCTTCTTCCTGGTATTCAGCTGGTGGATTCCATCCATTATCGCGGGTGTTGCGGTGCTGATCATTTTGGCTGCAATGTCCTTTGAACGTGATCATGGCTACTACATTCCGGTCGAAGAGATCGTGCAGACCGAACAGAAACTGCGGGGTGATACGGTATGAAAATAGATGCCACTCAGCCGCTTGAATATGGAACAGAGGAAAATCGCTATCGCATATTTGGATTCTGGCTGTTCCTTGGAGCTGAAATTGCGCTCTTTTCAACATTGTTTACGGTCTACTTTGTGCTTGTGAACCGCTATGCGAGCGGACCGAGCGGAGCGGAAATCTTTGAATTGACGCCCGTTCTGCTGGAGACATTTCTGCTTTTGACAAGCAGTTTTACGATCGGATTGGCGATTCACGCGATGCGCCTCGGGTTGAAAAAGCAGATGATGATCTTCATGATCATTACGCTGGTACTGGGTGCCGCATTCCTCGGCATTGAAATTTATGAATTTTTCACTTATGTGCATGAAGGAGTCACACTGTCAACGAGCGCTTTCGCATCGAGTCTGTTCACCTTGCTTGGCACGCATGGCGCTCACGTTGCCTTTGGTCTGCTGTGGGGAATTGCGATTCTGATTCAACTTAAAAAGCATGGATTGGATCATTCCACGGCGAACAAGTCCTTTATTTTCTCGCTTTACTGGCACTTTCTGGACGTCGTGTGGATTTTCATCTTCAGCTTTGTATACCTGAAAGGACTGATGTGACATGATGAAGCAGCTGTTTCCTATTAAGCATGTAGCGGGCTATATCTCATCGCTCGTCCTTTCAGCAGTAGCGCTCGTTGTGCTGCTGGATATGCCGGCACCTACGAAAATGGTCATTCTGCTCGTCACAGCCACGTTGCAGGCAGCCGTTCAACTGCTGCTGTTCATGCACGCCGGTGAAAGTGAAGATAAGAAATCCGTCTATATTAACATTGCCTTTGCATTGTTTGTAGGGTTGGTTACGATCTTCGGCACGCTGTTCATCTTCGTTTGGGGCTGGTATGCGTAACGCTTTGTGTTGCGGATAAGCGTATTAGAGCCTAGCTCTAGCTACAGCTTGGCTCTAGCCTCACTCACAGGAAAGTCGGCGCAGCCGTCATGCAACACCACATCGCGCGCTGGGGACTGCGCGTACTGCGATGTAGTGCTTTAACAGGAAAGCCTCCTTCTTATGAAGGGGGCTTTCCTCGCTTGTATTCCCCAATGAATAATTTACTTTTTATGGAAAATTATGATCTGAGCGGCCACACATTCCGCTATTTGCCCCAAAACATCCAAAACAGGATTTTCGCGGCCAGACGTTCCGCTATTGCTCCGAAAACCAGCCACCAAACCCGCTTTTTGCACAAATAGCGGATCTGGTGGCCGCCAAACTTCAATTTTCCTCATTTTGAATGGAATAAGGGAACGTGTGTCCGCTTCCGCGCTTTCAAACCGCTATTCGTAATAATTTCTTTCGTTTTTCCCCCGTTTTTTTGTCACTATTGTTCGTTAAGATGAAAGGGCTACAGGGGGTTCGAAATGGATATCATGCTAACGACAGATGGCGGTCTTGCTGCCAGACATGTCGCGCCATCATGGAAATTTACCATTTTCCAAATATAATGTATGCTTTATACAAGTCGTTTCGATCCGAACGGAAGATGGCCCGTAAGCAGGCAAGAATGATAACAAGAAGTGAGCGTGGTAACCGATGTTGAAATATAATGTGCTTGTTGTAGATGATGAATTGGAAATTCGGGAGGCTTTGTCCATCTATTTGAGGAACGAGGGGATTAATGTGTTCCTTGCGGCCAATGGTATGGAAGCTTTGGAAACGTTGGAAAGGGAGCAGGTTCATCTGATTATTATGGATGTCATGATGCCCCAGATGGACGGAATCAAAGCAACCTATCAAATTCGCGAGCAGCGGGATATCCCTATCATTATGCTGTCAGCCAAGTCAGAGGATACCGACAAAATATTGGGATTGAATCTGGGTGCAGACGATTATGTTACGAAGCCGTTCAACCCGTTGGAATTGATTGCAAGAGTCCGCTCGCAGCTGCGGCGGTATACAACAATGGGGTCGCTACAACCTGATGAGGAGCAGATTCGCGTTCGCGGCCTCGTATTGGATAAGCGGATGAAAACCGTGCAGGCAGACGGGGAAGAGATTCGGCTGACCGCCACAGAGTTCAAAATTCTTGAGCTGCTAATGGAGCACAAGGGGCAAGTGTTTTCTATTGAGCAAATCTTTGACCGGGTGTGGAATGAGCCTCATTACGGTTCAGATAACACCGTTGCCGTGCATGTCAGACGAATTCGTGAAAAAATTGAAATTAATCCGAAAGATCCTCAATATTTAAAGGTGGTGTGGGGTATTGGATATAAGATTGAAAAGTAGGACGGTTGCGGCTATCGCCCTGGTGGCAACGTTGTTCTTGATATGCTTGCTGTTTATGGTACTCATCGATCAATTGATCAATACGTACTACTTTTCCTATATGATGGAAAAAATCTTCGTTACATTCGCAATAGGCGCTGGTAGTTGTGCGGTAGGGATTGTGCTGCCTAAGGTGCCGGCATTTAAACCAATGCTGAATCCTCGTTTTTTGGAGCCCGTTCGCAAAGGATTCAACCGCTTGCCGATTGACATTCGCATCATTATTTTTATTATTTGCGTTACAGCTTTTGGCTTCCTTTTTGTATTATGTGCCCAAGTGCCTTATGGGATTTTCTTATTTAGCATATATTTTATTTTGAATCTTGCGGCTATGGTCGCTTCCCTCTATGTGGCACAGGCTGTTGGCAGATGGGGACATACGCTGTTTAAGGATCAGGCCAGGCTGCACGAGCAGTGGGAAAACAGTTATGCGATAACGGTATATAAGGGGTTAGCGACCGGAAGAACCGGGATGGGTGCACTGTTATTAGGAATTACTACCGCTATAGCGGGAATCGGGGTTTGGCATTTAGTCCATCTGTCCATTTACACAGGGTGGACAACTGCCATCATTGCTTATTTGGTTCTCTATCTATTGCTCGTTGTACCTTATGTGATGAAAAACGTGTACGCCTACCACCAGCTAGTCAGGGGAGCAGAACAAATCGCCGGAGGCGATTTACGGGCTGTTATCAAAGGGAACGAACACAGCTTGTTCAGTGGATTGGCGCTCCATGTTAACAATATGAGGCAGGGGTACAGCATCATGTTGGAAAACAAAATTAAAAGCGAGCGTCTAAAGTCGGAACTGATCACGAACGTCTCACATGATCTCAAAACGCCGTTGACATCAATCATCAACTATGTTGATTTAATCAAACAAGAAGGACCCTACGCTGAACAAGTGAATCACTATGTGGAGGTGCTGGAAAGGAAAGCGCAGCGACTGAATGTTTTAATCGAAGATTTGTTTGAAGCTTCCAGGATGGCCAGCGGCGCAATCGAACTCGACATTCAGGAAGTTGACGTAGCCGCTTTGTTGACGCAAGCCATGGCAGAATTCAGCGACCAATTCGAGCAGTCATCGCTGACCATGCGGGTGAAACTGGAGAAGCCGCACATCTATGCGCAACTGGATGGGCGAAAAACTTGGCGTGTCTTTGAAAATTTGATCAGCAACGCGTACAAATATTCGCTTCCCCAATCGCGCGTATACATTGTATTGAATGAAGGGGAACATGACGTTTTTTTTCATATTCAAAATACATCGCAGTACGAGATCGAACACGACGCAAATGAACTGTTCGAACGATTCAAGCGGGCCGACTTGTCCCGGCATACAGAAGGCTCTGGACTTGGACTTGCCATTGCCAAGAGCATTGTCGAGTTGCAAGGGGGCGAAATCGCTATTGAGGTGAGCGGCGATCAGTTCAATGTGCGCATCCAATTGCCGAAAGGGACGGGCAGCAGCTCCATTCGCAAGGAATAGCAAAAATGCGCAGGTTCATTTCCAATCGTTGCTATTGGTTGCGCTCGCACATCAATCGTGCCCTAGTCGTTAAGTAACAGCGCGGCTGTTAATTTTCTTACAAGCTGATCCGCTTGCCGCGTCGTTTCCGGCAAACGATATTGTGGAGCGAGTTGAAGAATCCATTCACAAGCTGATGGTAACGAAATGCGATGTCCGATTGACACGAAAATCGGTTTCACATTGTCCTGTGTCCTTAGTGCTGCCCCAATGACTTCGCCGTTGTCAATTAATGGGGAGGAGGCACCTCTATTTGAAGCGGGATCGGTGAATTCACCCAGCAGCCTGGTTTTTCCACAACCAATTGCCGGAACGTCGAATAGTACCCCCAAATGACTCGCCAGTCCAAACCTTCTGGGGTGGGCAATCCCCTGGCCGTCACAGACAACTAACTGAGGTGAAGTCTTTAATTGCTTGAATGCCTTAATGACAGGAGGCAGCTCCCTGAATGAAAACAGCCCGGGAACATAAGGGAAATGACCGGTGTCTTCTACCACGGCGGATTCTATTATTCGCAGCGTACTTGTTTCCAAAATAACAACGGCTGCAATTAATTTGTCACTTTTCTCACGATACGCAACATCCACTCCGGCGACATAACGGATTGCCGCAAACTGATCTTCTTTGATCACTTTTAAAGCCAGCTCCTGCTGTAGATTGATTGCGTCCAACTCGCTTATATTCCATTGATGGTTTATGATCGGTTCCATCTGCTGACCTCCCCAATTTATACAAGTTCCAAGGAATTACCATAGTATAACATTGCCGGGTACGCAATAGAAAAGGATTTTGAGCTGCAAGCCGCACAGCGGCGACGACACAGTCTGGAGCCGGGGAAGCCATTGTGGCCGAGAACACCGGCGACGACAGAGCCTGGAGCCGGGAGAGCCAATGCCGCCGAGAACACCGAGAACACCGGGAACGCCGAGAACGTGGAGAACGCGGAGAACGCGGGGGACGACACTCCTCCTCGCCTAACATCAATGAAATGTACCTGCTCGTCAATTGATGGCTGATGTGCTATCGTGGAGACAGAGTGTACATCCAAAGCGATGAAGGCGGGGAACACAGCATGCAAAATGTACAGGAACTGGAGCGCTACTGTCTGACGTTTGCCGGTGCGGTAACCGATTATCCATTCGGGCATGAGCCGGTAGTAATGAAGGTGAGCGGCAAAATGTTTGCGCTGCTTGGTGTAAATGACGAGGTGGCTAACCTGTCGCTAAAATGCGACCCGTTTATGGGGGAGCTGCTGCGCATGCAGTATGAGGCGGTGAAGCCAGGCTATCATTTAAATAAGCGGCACTGGATTACCGTCACGATTGACGGGACGGTACCCGAGGATGAGCTGAAGAAGCTCATCGGTGAGTCATATGAGCTGGTTGTAAGCAAGCTGACCAAGGCGCAAAGGGCAAGTCTGAGCCAGTAATAGAACAAGATTGTACCTGGCCGAGGGCGGTCGGAGGAAGCTTTGGCAATTATCAATGGCAATGAAGAGAGAAACACCCCTTCTGCAACCTTGCAGAAGGGGTGTTTCGTGTCAGGTTGCCGACTGGTTGCGAGGCCAATCATCAGACATTAATTTTTACTGGAGAGCTTTCTCCGGTAAAGAAGGACTGCCGCTGTGACGGCGGCTATCGCTGCCAGAATTACAATCGTTATTGTCATAATAGGACTGCCGCCGCCTGCCGGCTCATTGCCCGTATTGGCAGCTTCAGGCTCGCCAGCTTCAGAAATCGTGTCTACAGCGGGATCGCTTTGCTCCTCTTTAACCTCAGACGAGCTTGCCGCTGCATTGCGGCTTGAAGCGGGAGCGACAATCGGGATATTCCCCAAAATGTTCGACCAGCTCGCCGTATTGCGAAAATTGATGGACGTAGGTGTGAGAATGGAAGATTGCACACGCAATTGTCCTTCCTTGCCGCTGTTGAGCAATGCTTTGGAGGTGGCGACTACTGATGTATCCATATTAAGTTTTCCGTTATCCAGCTTCGCGAACCCCAGCTCGCCCGCATTGGCGATGTTGGCCAGTTGAAAGTGCAATGTTCCATTGTCCAGTTCCATACCGTACTTGGGCGATCCCCAGATGTCGACGCTGAAAAATGTCGACTCCGCTGTGAAATCGGAACTCGTCTCCAGGTAACGTGTTTCTTCGCTGGAACCAATCGATACAAGCTGGGTATTGATAAAGTCGAAACCTTGATCGCCGAGCGCTTCGAAAACCATCGTTTTGGTCGAGCCGTCAATGCCCAGCCCCAGACTTCTCCCAGAAGGGCCAGAGCCATTCTCAGACGTCAGCACCATCCCTTTGTAGGAGCCAAAATGAAAGTTGTTGTACAAAATCTGATTATGAACGTCGGCAAGAATCATGAAATCCAGTGTACTTGCTACATAATCGTAGATAAATCCGCTGTCTCCTTCAGGCGAATTCTGCCAGCTGCCGAATTTGGACTCATTACCAGCTGCGAAGACAATGGTATTAAACTGGAGATTGGAAATCCGGCCATCCGTCGTTCCGCCGCCGACCTTGATCGCATTGCGGAATGCATGCCCGGCCAGAAAATCGACATCGTGGCGATCAGCCTGATGCGTAAACAAATCGATGCCGTTATATACGGCGCGCATACCGATATTAACGAGATACACATCGCTGCCTGTCGCCTGAATCAGATACGGGTAGGGAGCGATATTCGAAATGTCTGTCTTGGCGACCTGCTCCGGATAGTTGAAGACAAGTCCGCGAATGCCGCTATTCGGTGACAGCTTCATGAAGGGGTCACCCGATTCATTGCCTCGATCAGCGTAGACGTCAATCGTGCTTCCCGGACCCATAGGCACAGTGCCGTTATCAACAGCTCCCTTCAGCTCAACGCCAGAGGGCACATTCAGATTGCCAAGCACTTTATAGGTGCCCGGAGGGAGGAATACGACCCCGCCGCCGTCAGCCGCCGCTTGATCCAGCGCGCTCTGAATAGCAGAAGTATTGTCGGTTGTACCGTCATTTTTAGCATGGAAGGGCGCTTTGGTGACGACATACAACGCCTCGCGGGCAGGCTTATGTGTTTGAACGGCAATTTCAGGGAACTCAGGCACCTTCTTAACTTGTGTCGGCGTATGATCGATAATTGTGATGTACTTGGAGTTGTTATCAATCTGAGCCTCTTCCTTGAAGCGATTGCCAATGATATTAGCCCGCGCCTCCTCATCGATAATGACTTGGGGGGCGGCATTATTGAAGTCAGAGTCGGAGACGACGAACGCTCCGCCTTGAATATTCACTTCGCCATTATTGATTTTACACTGCTGCATGAGAATTTTGCTATTTGGCGACACCGCCGCCAATATAGCTGTTGTCGCTGCATCGATATCACATCCGCTCAGCTGCACTACACCTGTGTTGTCAGCGTCGATGGCAATTCCTGTTTCACTCTTCTCCACACGAACATTCGTAAACATAATGCCGACGTCGTTCAGTGCTGCAATTTTAACCCCGGTCTTGCAGTTGATGAAGTGAAGGCCGTAATTGTGGCCGTTGGGGGTGGAATCCCCCGAAGCGACAGAGGTTGCCGCAAGGAAGCCGACATTATAGCCCTCAATTGTAATAAATCCCGTATAGGACCAGTCGTTGCGCCGCATCACAATACCTGTACCGTTCTCATAAATCCATTTCTCATAGGCGCTGCCTGGCGCAGGTGAATTCGGCAGCCCGGAGCCAGCCCAATAAGCGGGGGAGAAATCTACCCAGTCCACTCTGCCTACGTCGGCGATATTGTCGATTTCAATGCCGCGGGAGAGCGGTGTTCCGTAGATCCCGTTAATGACGGGGGCGGCCCCTCCGTTTTCTCTGGAGAAGATTACGCCGCTGTAGGCATTGACCAGCGTAATATTTTTCGTATTGGCGAAGTCATTGCCCCAATAACCCGGTTTGCCGAGCAGGATCGCCGGCGAGTATGGCGTAATATCATCCGGCAGTTGCTCGGGATACCAAATCGCAAGATCGCGCACCCCGGACGATGGTAACATCGTTATTAAAGGCGCTGCTTCCTCATCACCTCTCCCGGTATAAGCCATCAGAATGGTTCCCTTAATGGGCTCGCCCTTGACAGGCTTGCTCCATTCCCCGCGAATCGTCACCCCTTTGGGCACTTCCAGATTTCCACGAATGACATATTGACCCTCGGGCACGAACAGCGTGCCACCGCCAAGTCGGCCAAGCGCGTCCAGCAGCTGCTGGAAAATCCCCGTTACATCTGTCACCCCATCGCCTGTGGCGCCGAAATCATGAACCGAATAAGCGGCTACGAACGTGTCCGTCGTCTCGTAGTTTGGCGTAATTAGCTGCCAATTTGGCTGAGCATCCGCAGCTGAAGCGGGTCTCCATTCTGCCAGCGTGACATTTGAGAGTACCACCAGACAGATCAGCGCATATCTGATTAATTTCTTGTACACTCGCTTCCTCCCCCTGTATACGTTAAATTTTTTTATTTATTCAGCCCCCCAATTATAGGTGAATTTGCCAAGCAGCCACATGGGGCGAATATAAAGTTTCCAACGCGATCTTGGCTTATTTGCCGTGAGAGCAGCCTTTTTACGTTCTGCTTGCCAGCATTGTTGCTTCATGGGTGAAAGAGAGGTTTTTCCAGCATGAAACGGGTGGAGGACAGGCGATTTAACACGATAGGAGTGGGGATATTTTGTTTTCCTTTAATTGGAAAGTGGGTACTAGCATTTCATCCGCTAGCTTCATATTAAAGATGATACTTTTACCGTCGATGAAAAATGCTATTTTTGTCCGTTGCACTGTTCGCAGCACCGTCCGCAAGATTTGACAGCATACGAGGAAAGTTCCGGTTTTTTTCAAAAACCAGCTTTGCGTTTCGACCCGCTTTCAAGTATGATATAAAGAATAGTCATTTTTGAGTAAAAGGAGCGCAATATCGCAATGAATGCTAAATCTAAATCGATGCATAATCAAATCGTAGACTGTACCATTCGGGACGGAGGTCTCGTAAACAACTGGGATTTCAGTGTTGAATTTGTTCAGCACTTGTACCAGAGCTTGAATGAGGCTGGCGTAGAATATATGGAGATCGGCTACAAAAATTCTCCGAAGCTGCTGAAAGGCGCCGAATCCGCAGGTCCATGGCGTTTTCTGGATGACGATTTCCTGCGTAAAGTCATTCCTCAGAAGTTGAACACGAAGCTCTCTGCACTTGTAGATATCGGCCGCGTGGATGAAAATGATATTTTGCCGCGTGAGGAAAGTCTGCTCGACCTGATCCGTGTAGCTTGTTACGTTCAAGATGTGGACAAAGCGCTCGAACTCGTTCGCTTGTTCAATGAGCGTGGCTACGAAACAACGTTGAACATCATGGCGCTCTCGAATGTCATGGAGCATCAATTGCTTGAAGCGTTCGAGAAAATAAATGAAAGTGTTGTCGATGTAGTGTACATCGTTGACTCATACGGCAGCCTGGACCCGAATGATTTTGCACTGCTTACCGCTAAATTCAAGAAGCATCTGCCGAACAAAAGACTGGGCGTGCATACGCACAACAACATGCAGCTTGCATTCGCTAACAGCCTGATCGCTGCGGAGCAGGGCGTAGAATTGCTGGACGCTTCCGTCTACGGCATGGGACGCGCAGCAGGCAACTGCCCGACTGAGCTGCTCGTTGCTCATTTGAAAAACCCGAAATACAACGTTCGCCCGTTGCTGGATATGATCGAGCAATTCATGATCTCGCTTCGTGAGAAAGAAGAGTGGGGCTACATCATTCCTTACATGATTACAGGAATGCTTGATGAGCACCCGCGTTCGGCTATGGCATTGCGTGGCTCAGCCGACAAGGATAAATCCGTTGACTTCTACGACAAGCTGACGACGCCTGAAATGCTTCATAACAGCTAGAGCGTACCTCGCGCACAAGTAGAGTGCTTTACAAACCGCTAGGAAAGCATCTCGGATAGCTATAGAGTGCGCTTAACAACTATAAAAAGTTGAACGATTGAATTTTCGCAAAGGAATGGATGTTGTATTTCCTGCAACAATCACAAGAATGGCTGCCACAAAGGTTGAAGTTGTTGTATAAACTACATGATTTTGCCTGGAAAACGTCATTTAACATAAGAATTGTTGTACAATGTACAACAATTTCACGAGAATCGTCTCATATGACTGATTAAGTTGTACAAAATACAACAATTCATCCCCTCTAATACTTCTTTCGTTCAACATATATAGATGGCGGTAAGGTTGAGTATAAACTGCACATTAATCACAGTATTGCGGACGGCTTCCCGTTTCCCTTGCGGGGGATGGGGAGCCGTTTTAAATTTATTGCGAGAGGGCTGAACAGGCCGGATGGCATTTAATAAAATTACAACCCATAAAATATATGAGCAGATCGCAGACCAGTTGAAAGCCCAAATCGTCAATGGCGGATGGAAAAGGGGAGAAAAACTGCCCTCGACCAAGGAATTGTCCGAACAATTTCAGGTGGGACGCTCGACCATGAGGGAAGCGCTAAGCGCATTGAAGGCCATGGGGCTGATCGAGATTCGCCAGGGCGAAGGATGTTTTGTCAGGGAAGTAACAGGCGACGAGGTGCAGTTGCCGCAATTTGAAGCACTGCTGCTTGGCAAGGATGCGATCTTTGATCTGATGGCGGCGCGCAAGGCGCTGGAAATTGCCAATGCCTCGTTGGCAGCGAAGCAGCGGACAGCGGAAGATTTGGCCGCATTCGAAGCGCTGATTACTTTTATGGAAGCTCATATTGGCGATGAAGCTGAGGGAGAACAGGCGGATATTGGCTTTCATCAACTCCTTTCCGCAGCGACGCATAATCCGATCATGGTGAGGTTGCTTGAGATGATTGCATCGCAAATGGAGATTGCCATCCGTGAAACAAGAAGGCTCCAAATGTACAGCAACAAGCAAATCTCGCACCGGTTCTGGGAGGAGCATAAGTTGATCTATGAAGCGGTCAAGGCGCAGCGGCCGGAGGAAGCGGAACAGCGGATGCGCGAGCATTTGAATCATGTGGAGAAACTTTTGCTTGAATTTTTGGAAAGATAATTGTTGTGAAAAACAAAATTTTTCTTTCCTTTTGATCAGATGTCTGATAACCTGATAACAAAGATGATATGAAAATGAAACTAATAATAAACAAGAAAAAGAAGATGAAGAAAGACGAAGCTGAAGAAGAAGAAAGAAGAAGAAGAAGAAACACGAAGATGAACAATGAAGCCAAAGATGAAGAAAGACGAAGAAAATGAAGTTGAAGAAAGCTGAAGACGAAGAAAGACGAAGAAAGACGAAGAAAGACGAAGCTGAAGAAGAAGAAATACGAAGATGAACAATGAAGCCAAAGATGAGGATAGACGAAGAAAAAATGAAGTTGAGTGATAAAAGATAACAGTTGGAAGTTCAAATTGGAAACAGAGGTGTGCGAATGATACGCGTATCGTTATTTATTACTTGCCTGGCGGATCAATTATATCCGGAAGTTGGAGAGAGTGTAGCACGGCTGTTATCCGATTACGGCTGTGAGGTGGATTTTCCTGAATCACAAACCTGCTGCGGTCAACCGGCCTTTAACAGCGGCTATCAGGATGAGGCGCGTGAAGTGGCGCGCAATCTGATCCGGGCATTCGAGCACAGCGATTATGTCGTATCGCCTTCCGGCTCATGCACCGGGATGGTGCATCATTACTATTCCTATTTGTTTGAGAATGAACCGGAGTGGCAAGCAAAGGCGACAGCGCTAGTGGACAAAATGTATGAGTTTTCTCAATTTGTGGTCACTGTGCTTGGCATAACCGATGTGGGCGCTAATTTTCCGCACAAGGTTACTTATCACCCTTCATGCCACGCCTCACGCCTGCTCGGCATTAAGGAGGAGCCGATGCAGCTGCTTTCTGCTGTCGGCAATGTGGAGTTTGTCGATCTTCCTAAGAAAGAAGACTGCTGCGGTTTTGGAGGCACATTTGCTATCAAGATGGCGGATATGTCTGAAGCCATGGTTTGTGAGAAAGCAGCCAATATCTGTAGTACAGGAGCCGAAGTGTTGGTAGGCACAGATATGGGCTGCCTGATGAACATTGGCGGACGTTTAAATAAGGAAGGCAAGCCGGTGCGGGTCATGCATTTGGCCCAAGTGCTTGAAGAAGGGAGGAAAGCGAAATGAGCGCAGTAACGGAAACATCGAAGACAGGTTTAAACAAAAAGGGTGCTTCTCCCACAGACGAACGAATTGGCTCAGGGCTCAAATCACGCACAAAGCAAGCGCTTGCAGATGAATTTCTGCGCAAAGCGGTTGCATTTACGACCGATAAATTAAAAAACGGCCGCCTGCAGGCAATGGACACCTTCGGGGATTGGGAAGCCTGGCGTGAACGCGGGAAGGAGATACGGTCGCATACGATCGCCCATTTGGATTACTACTTATCGCAATTTGCCGATAATGTCTCCAAAGCCGGGGGCAATGTCTATTTCTGCAGTGGCTCTGAAGATGCTGTCGACACGTTTATGAACATCGCCGAGCAGCGCAAGGCAAAGCTGGTTGCCAAAGGCAAATCGATGGTATCCGAGGAAATTCATTTGAACCACCGTTTGGAGGAACGGGGCATCGATGCGATTGAAACGGATTTGGGAGAATATATTTTACAGCTTGCGAAGGAAACGCCGTCGCATCTGATCATCCCAGCCATTCATAAGAACAAGCAGCAAATCGCCGAATTATTCACAAATGATGCCGGCAAGCCATTTGAACCGGAGACAAAAGTGCTTGCCGAATATGCCCGCCAGAAGCTGCGCAACTACTTTTTGGAAGCGGATATTGGGCTGACCGGCTGCAACTTTGGGGTTGCAGAATCAGGGTCGATCACGCTTGTTTCCAATGAAGGCAACGGCCGCATGGTATCGACACTGCCTAAAGTGCATGTGGTAATTATGGGAATGGAGCGGCTTGTTCCCACCTTTGAGGATCTCGAAGTGGTGCTTAATCTGCTCGCACGCAGCGCAACAGGCCAGAAGCTGACGACCTATACGTCGATCCTGAGCGGACCAAAGGGACCTGAGGATCTTGACGGGCCGGAGGAACTGCATGTCATCATACTTGATAATGGACGTTCTGCCCAACTTGGCGATCCGATCTTTCAGGAGGTGCTGAACTGCATTCGCTGTGCTGCCTGCTTAAATGTGTGTCCGGTGTACCGTCATGTTGGAGGCCATACGTATGGGGCTGTATACAGCGGCCCGATCGGGGCGGTGCTGACACCGCTGCTTAAGCAGGATATGAAAGAGGCCGGAACACTCGCCTATGCTTCCAGCTTATGCGGCGCTTGTTACGAAGCGTGTCCGGTCAAAATTCCACTGCATGACATGCTCGTCCATTTGCGGCATCGCAAAGTAAAGATGAAGCTGACCTCCTTGCCTGAGCGTATCGCATTCAAAACGTTCCAAACCGTTTTCGGCAATGTCAACCTATTCAAGCTGGCAACCAAATCAGCCTATTACTTGCAGAAGCCGCTTGGACGCGGGGGCATGATCAAGGCAGGACCGCCGCCGCTATCGAGTTGGACACAATCACGATTTATGCCGATGCTTCCGAAGCAATCGTTCCGGGACAAGTGGGCTGCATTGCAGGCAGAGTTGTCTGCAAAGCGGGTTAGCGAAGGGAATCAGCAGGGAGCCAAAGCAACAAGGCAAGTAGGAGAAGAAAAGAATCATGTTGGTGACAAAGGAGGGGAGGACAAGTGACCAAACCGGGGATAATGACAGGCAAAGAGGCCTTTATGAATAATATCGCGCAGAGGCTTGGGAGACCGACGCCGCTAGCTGAGGCACCAGAGCGGCCGTTCATAGGCGCGCCCGATTTCTATCAACAGCGGAAGCGGACCGTTGATGAGCGGGTGGATGAGTTCGTGCACAACTGGACCGCATTGAGCGGCAAAGTGCTCATTGTTGAGGAAGCCGAAGCACCGCAGGCGATTGCCGCGTATATCGCACAGGTGTGCGACGAGCATGACATACATCGGATCGCGAGATGGGAACATGAGCAGCTGCTGAAGCTTGGTCTGGATGCACCGCTTGCCGAAGCAGGAATTGAGACCGTAGCATGGCGGGCTGATGGTGCGGATCACCTTGCCGATGTGCCGGCCCAAGGCAATTGGGCTTCCCGCAGCAAGCTGCTGCAGGCTGCCGAAACGAGCCGGCTTGGTGTCGTGTGGCCAGATTGTGCCGTTGCCAACACCGGGACGCTCGTATTGTTCAGTGAAGGTGGCAAAGGCCGCTCGGTCAGTTTGTTGACTGAAGCGCTGGTCGCTGTCTTCCATGTGAATCAACTCGTGTACCGAATGGGTGAGGCGTTTGCAAAGTTCAAGCAGGCATATCCTGAGTTGGACGCGCGGCCGTCCTCCCTTAACCTGATTACTGGTCCTAGCCGGAGCGCCGATATTGAAAATGACCTGACTATTGGCATTCACGGCCCTGGCAAAGTACACGCAGTATTAATTAAATAGCTAGGCCTGAAGCATTTCAAGAAAGCAGGGGCTGTCCAGATGCTGTTAGTCAGAGCTGTCATCTGTAGCTTCTGCTTTCTAATAATCCAACTGTGTTCTCCACCCCAGTCCACTGCTTATCTGCTCTTCCCATATCCGCTGTATCGGAGGAGCGGCTGTACAAGTGAATGTGCAGGCGACAAATCGATTCGAAACGGCTCGTTTCCCCCGCTCCACATATTGTTTAATCTGCTCCAGAAACTGCCCAGCATGAAAGCCAGGCTCGTCCTGTTGTCTTTGCTGCCCCTCAAAATCCGCGTTCCGCTCGTGAGTCTCATCAGACAACTGCGTCATATCAGACCTATAATGCGCATCAGACAACTGCGTCATATCAGACCTATAATGCGCATCAGACAACTGCGTCATATCAGACCTATAATGCGCATAAGACAGCTGTCTCATATCAGACCTATAATGCGTATCAGACACCTGCCTCTTATCAAGCATATAATGCTCATTCGACATCTGCTGGCTTTGCTCGTGATGTGGATCGTTGTAATCTTCCTGCTGCTGGTCCTGATCTTGATCCAGTATTTCCTTCGGCCTGTCGCCGGATGAAGGTTCAGAGCCGAATTCATCTTTATAATACTGCCAAGCCATGCGGATTTTGCGCAGTACTCGTCCGGCTGTCTTGACAGAGACTTTCAAAATAGGAGCAAGCTCTCTGACTGTAAGCAAAGGCCGCTCGGCATAATGAACAATCGCACGCAGCCAGGTGCGGAGGGGAAGCCTGGTTTTATGGAGAATCGTTCCGGCGGTAGCGGAAACCTGATACCTACACTTCTGCCGCGCACACTGCATGACACCCCGCTTGGACAGCAACCAGCCTTGGGCGCCACAACAGCGTGGGCAATAGTAGTCCATCTGCCAGCGATTAGCGTTCCAAAACGTCTGGCAAACAGCTTCGGTTGGAAAAACTTCATCGAAGGTTTTCACGCAACAGGGCAGATCAGGCAGCATCGGAACGCACCTTCCTTCCATAAAATTTATATATTTATTATACCAAACATACGTTCTGTTTTCAAGAGTGAATTTAGTGCAGTGAGGATAATAATTCACCCCGTTGGCTATGGTGAAGGAGCAGGCAGTCATCTGCATCTGGCGAGAGTGCCATGCACTTTTTCTTGTATACCCTAGCTCAGGGAACAACGCATGTCAGGTCTCACGATCAAAATGTCACTGTCTCTATAGTCAAAGGACTTTTATTGCTCAAATCATTTAGCGGAGATAGGGTATACATGATAACAGTACTTAGCCCTCCTCCCCCTCACTCAGCAGAAAGCAACCGCAGATAAGATATGGCCTGAGTTTTTCAACCTATCCACAGCGAGTGAGTGGGTTGCCCCATCTTATGGCAGTTGGTACAATGGTTTGACAGCATACAGAAAGGTGGGAGTGTAATGAATCAATCCGAACTTGATCAGATTATTGAGAAGCTTACCAATCGTCGTCCACTGCAGTCATTGTCGCCACAGAAGGTCTGGGACGCGTCGATTGACGAACAGATCAATGCGATCGATAACAAAGAGTTGTTGGCGCTAGGCAATAGTTCAAGGGAAGTAGATATAGAAGCATTAAAATCAGGCTTGCTGTTATGGAATGACAATCTTGATAGCTCACATACATTGTCACAAGACATTAATAATGTAACAGGGAGTTATTTGCATGCCATAATGCATCGAATGGAAGGGGACTATAGCAATTCCAAGTACTGGTTCCGTCTGGCTGGCGATCACCCGGCGATGGTAAAGCTGCATCAGGATGCGGTAACGTGGCTAAATGAGGAAGGGCGATTAGACAGTTTGCCTGCCGGGAAAGAAAAGGACAAGCTGCAAGCGATTGCAACTTCTACAAATTGGGAACCTGACCACTTTGTCGTTGTTGTGGCGTCGGCTGCAAGCGGCACACCTAACCGGCTGCTGCAGAATATGCTTGAGCAGCTGCAGTATTTTGAAATGGCCTCATTGATCTCTTATTGCCGGGCAGCCGTCATCGCCTAACGTTATTGTAAAGGAGCAGTTACTATGAAGCTCAGTCAAGAGCAGAGAGAACAGTTGTCTAAGGAATTGACAATTCTGCTGTTGTATTTAAATTCTTGGGAGGAAAAAGAACTGGGATACAAATACAGACGCAGTTGGAAAGGCTACGACTTCGATGTGTTGAACGAGCTGGCTGACGACGACTACATAATAGACAGCAAGCGTTCCAAGTCGGTGGGATTTACCGATTCAGGTGAAAAGTTTGCAGAAGAGTTAATGATTAAGTTTTTAGCGAAGTGAGTTTGATTTATTGTCCTAAAGAGTGGGCCCCGTCAGGGGCTTATTTGTGTGTTTGTGTTTGTAAAATGCATCAAAAAAATTATTAATGTCATGGCTAGGAAACAGTGATCCAGAAACGTTTGACGGTACGCCCATCTTCTTCTTGAAACTCGGAATCGAATACCCCGCCATTTTTCAGAATTGTTTTCTCAGAGCCAATGTTCTCTTGATTACAAACGAGTAGTACCCGGCTGATGCCCAAGCTTTTGGCTACTTGAAGGGATTCTTGGAGCAGTATTGTAGCGTATCCTTTGCGCCGCTGCGAGGGGCAGATGCCATAACCGATATGTCCGTCACTGTTAAGGAGCTTCTCGTTCAAACGATGGCGAATATTAACGGCTCCGACAATCAGACTTTGCTCATTCATGAGGAGGTAGGTAGAATGCGGAACTAAGTTCGGATTGCTCAGTTTGCCCTCACTATCCGCGGAGTAGAGAAATGCCACAAAGTGCTGAAAACTGCTAGGATCTCTCTCAACAACCCAAGGTATGATGTCTTCTCCGCTGTTGATCCAGTCATAGTAGAACTTGAAGTATTGTTCACTCAATTCTACAGTAGGGCTAATGAGTCGAACCAAATTCACTTGGCAATCCTCCAGTATACTCCAATGGGATGAGAAAATTGGCTTGATAGGGGTAGTGTTGGACAAACGGTCCAGAAGCGCTAAAAGGAACAGTCACGCACGCAGCATTAGGACAAGCTGTTGTAGCCTTCCAATTCGCCATCACCGCGAATAGCTGCGGCCTGATGTACTACATTGGCGTGAAAGTAGCCGATTCCCCGAAATTGCTGGCCGCTAACCGTACGCGCGCTCAGGTCAATACGGATATTTTCCTGTGTATGAAAAGCTTCCAGCAGTGCTGTCTGCTCAATGCCACTTACATCGATATACCAAAAACGCGAACCCAATTCGGATACAACGACTAATACAGCATCTGAAAACGCTAGCTTGTACTGCAGACTGCCCTGCGAAAATGCCAACTCATCAAGTGTAAATTGTTCCACAGCTGCTTTCCTCATTTCGTTTTTCGGTTTTCCGTTTGTTTGAGTGTAGTTCTCAGGTTTGAATCTGTCAAGGCTCACTTTTCATCAAATATACATTCCCATGATCACTTGAAACAAAGGAGTAATTCGGTTAGTAGTGAATTTCGATAAAAATAATTTATATAGTTAAAATAAAACTTGATGTTTTATTTATAGATAACTGCTGTTATGCTCTCTATATCAGGTGGAGGCTGAAGCGATACGTTGCACTCAGTTGAGTCCGCCATAAAGGGAGGCAAACGTTATAATGTTGAAGCCGGGGTTGGAGGGTGTTGCAGCAGCAGAAACAAAAATTGGCCATGTGGATGGTTTGAAAGGGGAATTGGTCTATCGAGGGTGGCATGCAAGCGAGCTTGCTGTTCGCTATCGTTTCGAGGAAGTTGCTTATTTACTTTGGCATGGTACCCTTCCGGACGAACAGCAGTTGGCGGAGCTGCAAAAGCAGTTGGCAGATTACAGTCGGCTGACACCGGAACTTATCCATTTAATTGATGCGATTCCAAAACAGACACCCCCTATGAGTGTGCTGCTTTCCGTCATCGGGGCACTGTCGGATCAGGAGCGTATGTGGCCGCCTACAATCGAGCAGGCGCTGCGAATTACCGCTCTGATTCCGTCGATTATAGCGTATCGCTGCCGCGGCAGCGCAGAAGAGCTGATGGAGGCGAACGCCTCTACCGGTCATGTGGAGCGTTATCTGCTTTCACTGCATGGCAGAGCGCCGTCGAAAGCACAGGTAATTGCGCTAAACGCCTATATGATTCTCGGGATGGAGCATGGACTGAATGCTTCCACTTTTGCAGCGCGGGTCGTTTCCTCGACGGAATCGGATTTGTATGCAGCAGTCGCTGCGGCTATCGGAGCAATGAAAGGAGCGCTTCATGGCGGAGCGCCGACGGGTGTCATTGAACTGCTGGACAACATTTCAGCAGGGGCAGATGCCGAAAGCAGCATGCGCGCTATATTAGATGAAGGCGGGCGTCTTATGGGATTTGGCCATCGCATCTACAAGACGCTTGATCCGCGGGCCGCGGCGTTGCGCGAAATCTGTGAAACACTCGCCGGCAATGATCCATTGCTGGATATGGCGCGTCATGCGGAACAGACGGCGGTTCGGCTGCTGGCCGAATATAAGCCTGGGCGGCAGTTGCACACCAATGTTGAATTTTACGCAGCTGCCGTGATGCGCGCTGTCAGCATTCCGCCAACGCTGTTTACGCCAACTTTTACCGCAGCGCGCATTGTCGGCTGGACAGCACATGCGCTGGAACAGTCGCAGCATAACCGCATCTTCCGGCCGCAGTCGATTTATACAGGCGAATTCCCGGCGCCATTGCCGAAAGTAGAAGAAAGTTAGCTCTACAAGAGCTTTGGGCGTCTTGCTTCACTTCAAATACAAGCAAAAGACAAGGCTTTACGCCTTGTCTTTTGCTGCCACTCCTATGAGCTAGCTATTACAGGTCGCCCCAGTTCAGGTTGGACGATTTGCTGTAGTTCGTTACTTTTTGCTCGAAGAAATCGGTTTTCATGCCGTTCATATTGCTGAAGCTTTCCACCCATTTCATCGGATGCTCGGTAACTTCAGGGTAAAGGATGTCCAGGCCGAGCTTTTTCAAACGCTCATTGGACAAAAACTTAATGTATTGATCGATAATCTCGTTAGTGATCCCCGCAATTTGATTGTTCGTAATGTACTGGCCCCACTCAATTTCGTGCTCAACGGCAGTGCGCATCATTTGACGAAGCTCCTCAATAAGCACTGGTGTGAACAATTCCGGATTTTCTTTGCGCACTTCCCGGAAGATGCCTTGGAACAAGGCAAGGTGGGTTAATTCATCCCGCTGAATATATTTGATTTCTGACACAGTGCCGAGCATTTTGCCCTGGCGCCCCAGCGCGTAGAAGAAACTGAACCCGCTGTAGAAATAGATGCCTTCAAGGATATAGTTGGCCATAATCGTTTTGACCAGGTTTTGCGCCGACGGTTCTGCAATGAAATTTTCATACAGGTCGGTAATAAAACGATTCCGTTTAAGCAAGTTTTTGTCTTCCCGCCACAGGTTGTAAATCTGGTCGCGGACTTCGGCAGAGCAAACACTGTCCAGAATATAAGAGTAGCTCTGACTGTGCACCGCTTCCTGGAACGTATGGACCGTCAGGCAGAGATTGACTTCCGGCGCCGTAATAAACTCGTTTACGTTCGGCAGATTCGCGGTTTGCAGGGAATCCAGAAAGATGAGAAAGCTAATAATTTTATCGTAGCTGTTGCGCTCGGATAAGGACAGGTTTTTGTAGTCCTTGGCATCTTGCGCAAGCGGAATTTCTTCCGGAATCCAGAAGTTGTTCATCATCGTACGATACATTTTGGTGGACCAATCGTATTTGACATTGTTTAGTTCAATCAGGTTCGTTGTATTGCCCCCGATCATCCGCCGTTTTCCCCAGTCACGGTCGCCATCCTCATTAAAAAGCTTTTTGCGTTGCAATTCCATCTCTATATTTCCTCCTTGAAAGGCTTGGTTTCTGCATCGGCGTCATGAAGGTTAGGAACTGCAGCTTACGCAGTCTTCGACTTCAAGACTTTTGTTGCGGCAGTAGTATACGGTCTTTAGACCTTGCTGCCATGCCGCCATATACAGTTCCAGAAAATCCTTCGCTGTATATTCCGGTGTAATGTACAGGTTGAACGACTGCGCCTGGTCGATATGACGCTGACGAACGCCTGCTGCTTTGATGCTCCAGTGCTGGTCAATATGATGCGCTTCTTTATAGTACCAGAACGTATCGTCGTTCAGATTTGGCGCCGTTTGCGGAATGACCGCATTTTTCTTCTCTTCAATAAAGAACTTGTTGAAGATCGGATCAATTCCGGCGGTGGAGCCTGCAATGAGCGATGTGGAGGCCGTCGGCGCAATGGCGAACATCCAGGCATTGCGTACGCCATGCTCAGCAACCTGCTGCTTCAGTTCCAGCCATTGCTCGCTCTCATATCCGCGGAAGTTAAAGTATTCGCCTGTCTGCCACTCACTGCCTTCGTAAGCCGGGTAAGTACCTTTTTCTTGCGCAATCGCCATCGAAGCTTTAATCGCACAGTAGTTGATCCACTCATACAGTTCGTCAACCCGGGTCAGATGCTCATCGCTTTCCCAGGCAATTTGATTGACGGCCAGCCATTGATGGTAGCCGCTTGTGCCCAGTCCAACCGCACGGTACTTCTTGTTCGTAATTGCGGCTTGCGGAATAGGGTAGTGGTTAAGATCGATGACATTGTCCATCATCCGCATTTGGCAGGTTACAACTTCCGCAATTTCTTCTTTGGTGCGGCTGCGGCCAAGGTTCAGCGAAGAGAGATTGCATACGACATAGTCGCCGCTCTTCACTTGCGTCGTAATGATGCCGTCCTCGTGCGTTGTCGAAACGAATTCGGTCGGGCTCATATTTTGACAAATTTCCGTACACAGGTTGGAACAGTAGACAATGCCTTTATGTTTGTTCGGGTTGGCCCGGTTGACTGTGTCGCGGTAGAACACAAACGGGGTTCCCGTTTCGAACGAGCTGGCAAGCACCTTTTTCATAATTTCAATGGCTGGAACTTCTTCCTTGGGAAGTGTAGGATGGTTAACGCATTCGTCATAGCGACGCTCCCACTCCTCGCCCCACGCATCTTCGAGCGACCAGCCCATCGTAGTGCGAACTTCATGCGGGTCAAACAGGTACCATGACTCGCGTTCCTCCACTTTGCGCATGAACAGGTCCGGAATGCAGACGCCAGGGAAAATATCATGTGCTTTCATACGGTCATCGCCGTTGTTCGTTTTCAAGTTCAGGAAGTCAAAAATATCCTGATGCCACACATCCAGATAGATCGCTACTGCGCCGGAGCGTACGCCCAATTGATCGACGGCTACGGCCGTATTATTGTAGTTTTTAATCCACGGGACAACGCCCCCGGCTACGCCTTTGTATCCGCGAATGTTGGAGCCGCGGCTGCGCACCTTGCCGATGTAAATACCCATGCCGCCGCCAAATTTGGACACCTGGGCAAAGCTGGCATCGACATTGTAGATGCCCCACAGATTATCCGGCACCGTATCGATAAAGCAGCTTGACAGCTGATGGAACGGCTTGCGCGCGTTCGCCAGCGTTGGTGTAGCGACCGTCATTTGAAGACGGCTGAGCACATCGTAAAATTTGCGCGCCCACAGCAGCTTGTCCGTTTCTTTCATCGCCAGATGCATCGCAACGCCCATGAACAGCTCTTGCGGAAGCTCAAGCACCTCGCCGCTAAAGCCTTTGATCAAATAACGGTCAGCCAGTGTTTTCAGACCGATATAGTTGAACAGATAATCACGCTCAGGCACAATATAATTGCCAAGCTCGCGGATTTCCTCACGTGTATAGTGCTCAAGAATGTAGTTGCCATAGTAGCCTTTGTCCGTTAAGTAAGTAATCAGCGAGTAGAAATCGCCGTAGCCGAAGTAACCGTACTTCCGGTTAATTTGCGATTCTTTGTACAGATCATATACGAGCAGTTTGGCAGCTACAAATTGCCAATTAGGCTGCTCGATGCTCGTTTTTTCTACGGCGACCTGGGTCAGGGTGCGCTGAATTTCCTTCGTTGTAATATTGTTGCGGAAGTAAGGCAAGAGCGCCGTTTCCAGTTCCAGCGGATCACAGTCATTATAATCGACGCAAGCAAAATCAATGACTTTTTTCAGCTTGGAAAAAATCAGTTCTTCCTTCTGTCCGTTTCTTTTAATTATATCCATATTAGTTCAATCACTCCTCAATATTTCCCTAATCGCCCGCCATACCTGCAATCCATCCCTTGGCAGAAGGTGTCGGAAAGTTGCGGAATTTGGGCCGGGCGTCATTTTATATGGCTTATACTATGTTACCACAAACTGTTCTATTTGCCGACAGGCCAAAGCGGTTGATCTGCCCGACTGACATTTAGTACACTTGATATGTCTGAGCACAGAATTTGCTGGGGAAATTTTTTGATTCATTGGGGGTGAAAAGCATTTCATTCAAGAGACACCCGCGTAGGGGAGAGTCTGCGTTATTGTGGGATTGCGCCCATGTGAAAATTGTCGATATACGCTATCATGAGGTGCAGGGGACTGAATTAATCAACACGGGACAGCAGTCTGCAAGCAGTTTTTTCTATGTTGTTCACGGTGCAGCACGTATCCAGCTTCATGAGCGGGTATATGTGGCAAGTCCAGGCTTCGTCATTCATAGCAGCATAAGTGCAGGGGAGGAGATACACATTTCTGCTCGGGAGGCGCTTTGCAAAATGTACTGGATTTCTTACGATGCTCAGCTCCCCGATGGACATTCTATACCGTGCGCTGTGGAGGATGAAGGGCAATGCAGCCCGTTTGAAATGCAATTCGGATTTCTTTCCAAGCCGTCTGTTGCTTTTAACGAACGAATCAGACAGTTGCACAAGTGCTGGCAGCGGGCGGATGACAGGGAACGACTCTATTGCAAAGCAATATTTTACCATGTTGTGGATGAAATACTGGGTCAGTTATATGACGGGAGTGAGGATAATGACGTCAAGGAGGATGCGGTTTCCCGGGTCGTGCAATACATTCATGAGTATTATGACAAACCGATCCCGCTGCAGTTGCTAGCCGACCATGTCAGCTACAGTGTGGCACATTTGTCAGCGCTGTTCAAAGAGCGTACCAATCTTAGTCCCATCGATTATCTAATTCAGGTTCGGATGCAGCAAGCCGAGGTTTTGCTGCTGGGCACAAATGCCTCGCTGCGGGAAATTTCGGCTAGCGTGGGTTATAAGGATGCCGGTTATTTCAGCCGCTTGTTCAAGCGCAGCCATGGTATGACCCCCCTTCAATTCAAAAAAAACGGCGGAAGAAATGCAAATATCCGAAGATAGTCCTATTTTTGTCATAAGATGCTTTATTGAAACCTTGTCTGGCGGACGGTATATTTATACTGATAATGATTATCAATACCAGTAGGGGGATGTAAAGTAATGAAAAGAAGTTTTAAACCAGGGGTGGCAGCTGCAATGCTGCTGTGCATCATGCTTTTAATCAGCGCCTGCGGCGGTACGGCCAACACAGGCAGCGTCAGCAAAAATGCAAATTCGGACAAGTCAGCGGGCAGCGGGACAACGGGCAGTGCAACTAACGCGAACAGTTCCAGTGGCGGCAATGAGGCGAGCCTGCAGACAAGAACGATTAAACATAATCTGGGCGAGGCGGTCATCGAAGGCACCCCACAGCGTGTCATCGCATTGGAGTGGTCAATAGCGGAAGATTTATTGGCGTTGGGCGTTCAGCCTGTTGGAATTGCCGATATTGAAAATATGAAGAAATGGGTGGCACTTCCTGTCGAGATCGGCAGCGATGTCGTCGATGTTGGGCTGCGTACCGCTCCGGATATGGAGCTGCTTGCCTCGCTTGAGCCTGATTTGATTATCGGCCTGGATCGCAATCTCGAAAGCAACTACGAGACAATGAGCGGCATTGCGCCGACGATTGCTTTCAATCCTTATCCATTGGAGGGAGAAGGTAATCATTATGATGCAATGATTCAGTCCTTTAATGAGATAGCCGACATATTGGGGAAAAAGGATGAGGCGGAAGCCGTTCTGAAACAGTTGGACGACACTTACGCGGAAGCGAAGGCGAAGCTTGCAGCTGCCGGGATGTCCGAGGCGCCGTTTGTACTGGCGATGGGCTACAGTAATCAGGATGCGGTCGTATACCGATTGTCGACGGACAATGCGCTGGCTGTAAAAGTATTAGAGAATATCGGCCTGAAAAATGCCCATAAACCGCAAGCTTTTGAAGTTTACGGTTTTACCACATCCGATGTGGAAGCATTGCCTGCGATTCAGGACGCCAATTTTCTGCATATTGTGCAGGATGATGACAATGTCATCGACAATCAAATGAAAAACAATGCGGTATGGAACAGTCTTAATTTTGTCAAAGAAAATCGCGTCTTTGCGCTCGGTGGGGACATGTGGCCGTATGGCGGGCCGCTTTCTGCGCAAATTATGGCACAGAAGACAGCTGATCTGCTGACCCAATGAGCGCGGTGACGTCGAATTCAAAACAGTCACAGCAAGCCTCCGCCCGCCCTGAACGGAAGGGCAGAGGCTTGCTGTGGCTGCTGGGCGGGCTGGCGCTGCTGCTTGCAATCGGGTTTGTCAGCCTCACGCAGGGGCTGGCGGACATCTCGCTGCGCACCGTCATCCAGGCGCTCTGGTCTCCGCAGGATATATCGGAGCATCACCTGATCCGGGGCGTTCGGATGCCGCGCACCGTGATGGCGATGATCTCCGGTGCGGCGTTGGCGCTGGCCGGAGCGCTTATGCAGACGGTGACCCGCAATCCGCTCGCTTCGGAGACGACGCTCGGCGTGAACGCCGGCGCCTATTTGGCGGTTGTTGCCGGCACCATTCTGTGGCCGGCCTTTTTCAGCCAGGCGCCCCTTCTGTTCGCCGCTGTCGGCGGCTTGGCATCAGCGGCAGCTGTATATTTGCTGAGCGGCGGGCGGAAAGGGACGCCGATCCGGATGATTTTGGCGGGCATGATCATCACGCTCGCATTCTCCTCCATCTCCAATGCGCTGTTTCTGCTTAATGAAGAATCAGCGCGAGGGATTTACCTCTGGGGATCGGGATCGCTGATCCAGAACAGTTGGTCCGGCGTGAGCTTCAGCTGGCCGTGGGTGCTGGGCGGCTTGCTGCTCGCCTGGCTCATGTCGCGCAATCTGGATCTGCTTGCTTTCCAGGAGGAGACCACCCGTTCCCTTGGGCAGCGGGTTGGAAGAACACGGCTGCTTGCCATGCTGCTCGCTGTGTTGGTCGCCTGTGTCAGCGTCAGTGTCGTTGGACCGATTGGCTTCATCGGTCTGGTCGCCCCGCATATTGTCAAAATGTCGGGACTGCACCGCCACGCATGGCTTATTCCTGTGAGCGCCTTGTGGGGCAGCGCCATCCTGATCGGCGCCGACACGCTTGCACGCGGTTTCGCCGACGCCTATGGCGAGCTGCCGGCAGGAGCAGTGACGGCCTTGCTGGGCGGGCCGTGGCTCATTTGGCTCGCTTTGCGCTCAGCGCGCAAAGTTGGCGGAACGAGCGGCGCGGCGCTTCATGTTGGCCTGACCGGCAGGCGGTTGCCTTACCCGCTGCTGATCAGTCTGTTGGCCGCGCTGCTGATTGGCATCGGGCTGTTCAGCCTTGTTAGCGGCAGTTCCTCCTTGTCGATCCCGGAAATAGCAGCTGTATTGCAGGGCAAGGGCACCGCACTTCATCAAAAAATACTGCTTGATTTCCGGCTGCCAAGGCTGCTTGTATCGGCCCTCGCTGGAGCGATGTTGGCGGCCAGCGGAAGTTTACTGCAAAACGCGATTCGCAACCCGCTTGGTGACGCTCAAGTGCTCGGGGTTACAGGCGGCGCCGGTGTAGGCGCCTTGCTGCTTATGGCTCTTCTCCCCCAGCTCCCGTTCGCTTGGGTGCCCATCGCTGCAGTAGCAGGCGGCCTTGCTGCGGCAGCCATCGTATTTGTGGCCGTGTGGAGGAAAGGTCTGGAGCCTGGCAGCATGATTCTGGTGGGCATAGCGGTATCGGCTGTGGCGCTTGCCTTAATTAATATACTCGTCATTCAGATCAAGCTGGGAGCCGCGCCGGCACTCACCTGGCTGTCCGGAAGTACATATGGACGCGGGTGGAAAGAAGTAACCCAGCTTGCTTGGTCAGCGGCGCTCCTTTTGCCGATCGGCTGGTGGCTTGGGCGCAGGGTGGAGCTGCTTACCTTCCAGGACGAAAGCACGATTGGGCTTGGGTTAAAGGTGAAGTCGGCGCGCTTGTACGTGTCGCTGGTCGCTGTGCTGCTTGCTTCGTTGGCGGTAGCGGGTGTCGGGACCATCGGCTTCATCGGTCTGCTAGCCCCTCATGCAGCAAGACTGCTCGTTGGCCTTCACCATCGCCGCTCCATTACCGCCGCCGCTATGATCGGAGCTGTGCTGCTCGTCGCTGCCGATCTGGCAGGCCGCACCGTTATCGCGCCACGGGATTTGCCATCAGGGACTGTTGTCGCATTGATCGGCAGCCCTTATCTGATCTATCTGATTTACAAATCCTCACGAGCCGGCAAAGTTAAGGCGAAAGCTTGATAATGCCGTTAGCCGATTGCGCAGTGTACGCTATACCGCGGATGGTAACCGCAATTCAGACAACCGCAATGTCCTTGTCAAATAGGCGTTGCGGTTTTTTGCTGCGTTCTTTTTACGAGACAGTGTGGGGTGTAGGGGGAGGGGGGCATGTAGTGGTTGAGTGGTAATTGTGTGGTAGTTGTGTGGTGGGTCGTGCGGTGATGGTGTCTTGTTGTGGTCTAGTGGTGTGTTTCACTTTAAAGTGGTAAAGCGAAGTGTCTGCACTGCCATGCTGTTTTTCTTGTATACCCTATCTCAGGTTGCGAAGATGTGTGTCCAAAATTGTCCCGTCGGGCAGTGTGCCTGCAACTGCAGACTTTCGGTCTGTCAGTCAAATTTAGCGGAGATAGGGTATACACGATTTTACTACACAGCACGCTCTTCACAGTACGCTCTTCACAGTACGCTCTTCACAGTACGCTCTTCACAGTACGCTCTTCACAGCACGCTCTTCACAGTACGCTCTTCACAGTACGCTCTTCACAGTACGCTCCTCACAGCACGCTCTTCACAGCACGCTCTTCCTCCCCTACCTGGACAATTTTAATCTCCTCCGAAAGCGAACGGCGAGGTTGTGCCGATGATGTGAAGTCTGTTGATCTTTTGGACAGTCATTTAGTACACTAATGGAAGAAGGAGTGTGGAGAAATTGGGAAAGAGAATGCCATACGATCATAGGCTTGTTATGAAAGTTTGGTTTGTTGTACTGGCCGCTGCAATATTGACCAGCACATGGGGAGCATTGATGCCGCGGGCAGCCGCGCATGCCTCAGCGGAAAGCATGACGCCTGAGCCGAATGCCAGATTGGCCGAAAGTCCGGCGAAGGTGGAAATAGCCTTTAATGAAGCAATTGAAACCGGGATTGGTGCGTTAGAGGTGCTTGACGCCATGTCGAAGCCGGTTACCAATGATAAATTTACCGTATCCGATAATCGCCGTGCAATAACGCTGGAACTGCCGAAGTTGGGCGAAGGCGTATATACGGTAGCTTACCGGATTCTTTCCGCAGACGGACATCCTGTTAATGGGTCCTATGTATTTGTAGTAGGCGATCCGCCTGCGGCCAAAGACGCCTCATTGTTTGACCTGCATAAAGATCTCGGCCATTCCGGCCACGAAATTTCAACCCAGGTATCGACCTCGGAATTTATACTCTATCTTTCCCGAGGCTTATATTACGGGGCGCTGCTGTTGGCAAGCGGTCTGATGATCTGGTATGCCCTTCTCCGCCGCTCAAGCGACGTTATTGCCGCTATGTTCCGCAAATGGGGACAATGGACGATGCGCGGCTTGCTGCTGGCGACTCTGCTGTACGTTTTCCTTCACGCGAAGGAATTGATGGTCGGTCAGCCTGTCAGTGAATGGGGAAAACTGTTTACCAAGACAGAAACGGGTATGCTGTGGATTTTGCTGATCGTTTTTGCCTTGATCGGGTTTATCGTGCTGAAAACAGGCAAAGCCGTACGGCTAATCTGGGCCGTCATCATTCTGGGTCTGGAAAGCTTGATCGGACATGCTGCGGCCTATCATCCCAAATGGTATGCCGTGCTGCTTGATTTTGTCCATTTGGGCGCTTCTGCGGTGTGGGCAGGTGGCGTTGCCTTTCTGCTTGTTCTCTGGTTTGAGGAGCGCAAGGAAGCGGGCAGATTCGCATTGGAGTTCACCCGGGCAGCCTGGATTTCGATCGTATTGCTTACATTGTCGGGTGTGCTGATGGCCGTTCTGTTCCTGCCGGACTTCTCCTATTTGTTCTACACCGGATGGGGAACATTCCTGATTATTAAAACGGTGCTTGTGGTGTTCGTCATTATTGTCGGTGCCTTGCTTCGCAAAAAAGTAGTGCGCGGCAACTTGCCGGACAATCTGCTGCTGCGCATTGACGGGGCATTGATGGTTATCATTATTCTTATTGTCGGCATTTTCACTTACATTAGCCCGCTGCCGGCGAATGAGCCTTTCTCCAACCACAGAATGGGAGAGAAGCTCCATGTTACCTTGCGCATTACGCCGAATGTGCCTGGCGAAAACAATTTTATTATTAAAGTTTGGCTTCCCGAGCAGAAGGGAGAACCGAAGTCGGTCAGGCTGCTGCTTCATTCACAGGACAAAAAAGATATGGGTCCGATCCAGGTGCCGCTGGAAGTTTTTGAAGATGAAGAAACGGATGCTTTCGATGGTTTTGCGAAATTTACGTACACAGCGGACGGTCCTTTTATTCCTTTCCCTGGCAAATGGGAGGCGAAGCTTGAAGTATTCGACAAGCAGGATAATCTGATGACATACGAGGCAGAATTCCGAAACTATTAGGCAGCCCAAGATTGCCCTGGAGGGAACCAAACCTTGTCTTATAAACAAATTAAATGGCTCATCATGTGGATTCCGACGATAACGATCGGATTGTGGGAATACTTGCGCCATACCGTTCTTCTGCCTTACTTGTCCATGGAGCTTGGCAATTTGCTGGCTCCTGTCATCGTTCTGCTCGTCACCGTTACATTGCTCCGCAAGCTGTTCGCCCGGATGGAGGAGACACAGGATGCGTTGCGGCGCGAGCAGATGCTCAAAGCGGCGCTCGAAGAACGGGAGCAGTTGTCGCGCGAACTCCATGATGGAATTTCGCAATCGCTGTTTTTGCTTTCTGTGAAACTTGACAAGCTGGACCAGGCGAATAATGCGGAAGACGTTCGTGAGCAGACTGGACAAATCCGCGATACGGTCAGACATGTTTATGAGGATGTGCGGCAGTCAATTGCCAGTCTGCGGACTACGCCTGTCGTGACGGATTTGCCATGGATGCAGTCCATCTATGCGCTTGCTGCCGAAATAAGCGAGGGCAGCGGACTCGCGATTGTACTGGACTGGCAGATGCCGGATGCGAAGCTGACCGCGAAAGAAAAGATTGAACTGCTTGCTTTGCTCAGAGAGGCGCTGCTAAATATTCAAAAACATGCACGCGCCGGCAAGGCGATTGTTCGTTGTGTTCCTCATGGCGATGATCGCGAAGGTTTCTGTTGCACCGTAGCGGATGATGGCGTAGGCATCGCAGATGATCGGCGTACCGCTGAAGGCTGCTACGGCTTGCGCATGATGGAGAACCGGGCGGCCGCGATGGGCTGGGAGTTTGCAATCAGCCGGACAAGCGACGTTTCAGGAACAACCGTCGAAATTTGCAAGCGCGGGACATAGCCCTTTCGAGGCATTTCGAATTGCAATGGATAAGCTTATACTGAATGAAGTGAGTTTTAAGAGAGATACAGGGATAAGAGAGGGAGATGGACGATGAAACGATGGATAGTGAGCGGTATGACTGCGCTGGCTATGCTGCTGTTTGCCGGTGTGGCCAGCGCGCATGTCACGGTTAGCCCGAATGAAGTGAAGCAAGGATCTTATGAAGTGTTTACGGTTAGGGTGCCAAGTGAAACGGCCGGGACATCTACGGTATCTGTTAAAGTGACGATTCCTGAGGGAGCGGCTGTAAGCCGTACTGAGCCGAAGCCAGGCTGGACAGAAGAATTGGAACTGGACGATAAGGAGCAGATTGTCAGTGTAACTTGGAAAGCCGATGGCGATGGTTTGAGCCAGAAGCAGTTTACAGAATTCAGAATGCAAGGAAAGGTAGCGGATGATGCTACCGAGCTGGTGTGGAAGGCCTACCAAACCTATGCAGACGGCAGTCTGGTGGAATGGATTGGCGGTGACAATCCTGCCTCTGTAACAACTGTCACTGCGGGAACCGGTGAAAGCGATGGCCATGGTCACCAGGCATCCCCTGCGGACAGCGGATCGGGAACGGAAGCAGGCAATGAAAATTCCGGTTCAATGGCAACCTGGCTGTCAGCGCTGGCATTGGCGCTTGCGGCAGTTGCGCTTGTGACGGCACTGCTGCGCGGCCGCAAACGTTAAATCGTTTTTTTTAAATTGGATAGGGTTGAGCAAGAGCGTCCAATACCGGCACAATGATGCGCCGGTGTCGGGCGTTTTTCTTATGATTTGGACAATATTCAGACATTATTGGCAGTAGCGTGGCGATTTGCTGTGACTGGCCTAAACAATATATACTGATTTTGAAACGCATCGCTTGCTGCTGCGTAGTAGTAAAAGCTGGATTATTAATTGCTTGAAAGGGGACATGAACAGATGGAGGTTTACCAGGGAGGCAAGGGCGGAGATTCCAACCAGATCCCGCAAATCCCAAAGGGAACGGCCAAGAAAGTAATCATTGGTGCAGTGGTTGCGCTGCTGCTATGGGTGGGATGGAGCTGTTTCTATACCGTACAGGAGCAGGAAGAAGCCGCAAAGCTCACTTTCGGAAAGTACACGTCAACGACAGAGAAGGCTGGATTGCATTTCAAATTGCCTTATCCGATTGAAAAGGTTATCATTTATCCGACTAAACTTACCCAAAAAATGCAGATTGGCTACCGGGAACTAAACGGAAAATCCGTTTCAGTTGAATCGGACGCATTGATGATTACAGGGGACGAGAATCTGGTTTCCGCGGATGCCGTCGTTGAGTGGCGCGTCTCCAATTTGGAAGCTTTCCTGTATAATATCGATGACCCTGAAACGTTCTTGCGCAATACGGCAAGCGCTTCGATCCGCTCGGTAATCGGCGCCAACAAGCTGGACTTTGCAATTACCGAAGGAAAGACAATTATTCAGGCGGAAGCGAAGAAACGGCTTGAGGAACTGCATCTATTTTACAATACCGGGATCAAGATTGAAGATTTGAAGTTCCAGGATATCGAGCCTCCTGAAGGTACGGTACAGCAGGCATTCCGTGAAGTTACCAATGCCCGTGAGGAGAAAAGTACGAAAATCAATCAGGCGCAGAAGTATGTTAACGACATTCTTCCGAAAGCGCGCGGGGAAGCGCAGGCGCTGATCGAGAAGGCGGAATCGGAGAAGCATTCCCGGATCGTCAATGCGCAAGGGGATGTCGCCAAATTCAACGCTATTTACAACGAATATGTGAAAAACCCCGATATTACGAGCGATCGTCTAATTTTGGAGACGCTTGAGAAGATTTTGCCAGGCGCCAAAGTTATCATTACTGACGGGGGCAGCGATACCGTCAAATATTTGCCGCTTAACGAGTTGATGAACTCCTCCCGTTCCGGAAATTCCGTAACGCCGCCGACGGTTACGACACCGCCACAGCAGCCGGTACAGCCTCCGGCTAACCAAACGGATGACGAAACGTCGCAAGAAGATGAAGAAGGAGGGGCGGCACAATGAAGAAATGGGTTGTAACAGGCGCAGGTCTCGTCCTGCTGCTGATCGTATTATTGGGTTCGCTATTTGTGGTGCGTGAAGGGGAATATGTTGTCGTGCTGCAGTTTGGCGAGGCGGTACGTATTCATAAGGAACCAGGCATCAAAATCAAAATTCCTTTCATTGAAAATGTGACATCACTCCCGAAATATCAGCAAATTCATGAAGACAACCAGTTGGGGACGATTTTGACCAAAGACAAAAAGCCGATCAATGTCGATAATTATACTGTTTGGCGAATAACCCAGCCCCAAATGTTTTTGCAAACGTTGAAAACGATGTCTACCGCAGACAGCCTGATTGGCAATGCTGTGTACAGTACAGTGCGCAGAAAGCTGTCCGAGGTGGATTACGGCAATATCATTAGCGAGAACACCGCCCGCGGCGACTTGAATGAGGATATTACCCGTGAAGTAATGGAGCAGGTAACACGTTCCAACTACGGCATTGAAATTGTTGATGTCCGGATTAAACGGACTGACCTTCCTGACGAGAACAAAGACAGTGTCTACAACCGGATGATCTCTGACAGGCAATCGATCGCGGCAGGTTATTTGTCCGAGGGGGACGAAGAATCCCGCAAGATTACCTCCAGTGCCGACCGCCAGGCCCGCGAGCTGATTGCGAAAGCGGAGTCGGATGCGAAGAAGATCATTGCTGAAGGTGAGGAGGAGGCTGCGCGGATCTATAATGCCGCTTATGGCAAGGATGCGCAGTTCTACAAGCTATACCGTACGTTGGAGAGTTATGTGACGACGATCCAGGATGAGACGGTCATCATGCTGCCGATAGATTCCCCTTATACGAAGACTTTGCTGGGGAAATAGCAGCGAATCACAAATCAAGACTTGCATCAAGTGATTCGTTTGCATATAATTAGACGAGCGAAACTGCAATTTGTATTTGTGTAAATGGTAAATGCTTTGACGGAGATAAGTAAGCAGTGCTTTCGTACAGGGAGAAGACATCCAGATTGCGAGTGTCTTCACGAAATCAGACTGTCTGAAATTCACTCCCGAGCAGGATTCTGAACGTCCTCTGCGCGCTGCGCAGGATCATTAGGAAATTCCCGGTGCCGGCCGTTAACCGGATAAGGGGTTGCCTGTTTGTGTTGTCATCTGACACACTGACGCAATCCGAATTAGGGTGGTACCACGGTCCTTTCGTCCCTTGCGGGGAGGAGGGGCCTTTTTTTATTTTTCTAGGAGGCGAATTCGAATGAAAGAACGTTTGGCGCTGCTACGCAGCGAGGCGCTGCAACAACTACAGCAGGCAGATACGCCAGGAGAGTTGAACGATCTTCGGGTCAAATACCTGGGCAAAAAGGGTGCGTTGACAGAAATTTTACGTGGAATGGGAGCACTGAGCGCAGAAGAAAGACCGCTGATCGGCCAGATCGGCAATGAAGTGCGCGGAGCCCTTGAAGCGGTAATTACAGAGAAAAGTGAATTGTTTCAGCGGCAGGAAACCGATCAGCGTCTGCGTGAGGAGACGATCGATGTTACGCTGCCCGGAACGAAATGCGGTGCTGGCGCAGTTCATCCGTTGAACAAAGTGGCTCAGGAAATCGAAGATGTGTTCATCGGGCTGGGCTACACAATTGCGGAAGGGCCGGAAGTTGAAACGGATTTCTTTAATTTTGAAGCGTTGAACTTGCCGAAGAATCATCCGGCGCGGGATATGCAGGATTCGTTTTATGTAACGGATGATATTTTGATGCGCACCCATACGTCCCCGGTGCAGGTCCGTACGATGAAAGCGATGAACGGCCAAACGCCGGTCAAAGTCATTTGTCCGGGGAAAGTATACCGTCGGGATGATGACGATGCGACGCATTCGTTCCAGTTCAATCAGATTGAAGGTCTTGTCATTGACAAGCATATTCGGATGAGTGACCTTAAAGGAACGCTGCTGCAGTTCAGCCGTCAAATGTTCGGCAGCCAGACGCAGATCAGATTGCGCCCAAGCTTCTTCCCGTTTACTGAGCCAAGCGCTGAGGTGGATGTAACCTGTGTGCAATGCGGCGGTAACGGCTGCCGGATGTGCAAGCAGACAGGCTGGCTCGAAATTCTTGGATGCGGCATGATTCACCCGCGAGTGCTGGAGATGGGCGGCTATGATCCGAAGGAAGTAAGCGGCTTTGCATTTGGCATGGGTGTGGAGCGGATTGCATTGTTGAAATACGGAATTGACGATATCCGTCATTTTTATACGAATGATTTGCGGTTTTTGAAGCAGTTTGCCAGAATGTGAGGCTGACCGATTGTGAAGGAGGAAGGGGAAGAACATGAAAGTTTCTTATCAATGGTTGACACAATATATTGATTTGGACGGTTATTCCGCAGAGGAATTGTCCGAGAAATTAACGAGCGGCGGAATTGAAATCGATGGCATTGAATCACGCAACAAAGGTGTCACTGGCGTTGTCGTCGGTTATGTCAAGAGCAAGGCAAAACATCCTGATGCAGACAAACTGAACGTATGTACCGTCGATGCAGGCGGAGAGGAAGATTTGCAAATTGTATGCGGCGCAAGCAATGTCGATGCCGGTCAGCATGTGCCTGTCGCGGTTGTCGGAGCGAAACTGCCTGGCGGATTAAACATCAAGCGGGCCAAGCTGCGCGGGGTGGAGTCGCAAGGAATGATCTGTTCAGCCAAGGAACTGGGGATTAATGACAAGCTGCTTCCCAAAGAACAGCAAGAGGGCATCCTCGTATTGCCGTCAACCAGTGTCATCGGCACGCCGATTGTCGAGGCGCTCGGATTGAATGATGAAGTGCTGGAGTTTGATCTGACGCCCAATCGCTCGGATTGCCTCAGCATGCTGGGCGCGGCGTATGAAATTGCTGCTTTGACGGGACAGGATGTCAAATTGCCTGACACAGCAGTGTACAAAACACAGGAGCAGGCGTCTGACGCGATTTCCGTCAACATTCGCACTTCGGAGTGCATTCATTATGCGGCACGTTACATTACAGGTGTTCGAATTGCGCCATCGCCGCTCTGGATGCAAAATCGTCTTATTGCAGCAGGCATTCGCCCGATCAGCAACATTGTCGATATTACGAACTACGTGCTGCTGGAATACGGGCAGCCGTTGCACGCGTTTGATGCAGACAAAATAAGCGGCGGAAACATTATCGTGCGACTGGCAGAGCCTGGCGAGAAGTTGGTTACGCTGGATGGACAGGAACGCACATTGGAGCCGCATATGCTGGTCATTGCCGATAAAGACAAAGCGGTGGCTCTGGCAGGCGTAATGGGCGGCCTGGATACCGAAGTAACAGAAGGCACGACAAATATTTTGCTGGAATCGGCCAAATTCGACGGAGGCACTGTTCGCAGAACGTCCCGTCAGCTTGGTCTTCGCTCAGAAGCAAGCCTTCGTTTTGAGAAAGAGGTTGACCCGGAGCGTGTCATTCCTGCGCTTGACCGTGCTGCTTCATTAATCGCGGAGTACGCGGAGGGGCTTGTTACCTCCGGAATCGTCGAAGATCGTACACACCAGCCGGCGGCAGTAACTGCTGTTCATGTTACGCTGGAGAAAATCAACCGCTATGTGGGGACTGACCTGTCGGATCTGGAAGTAAAAACAATTTTCGAGCGGCTGCACTTTGCCTATGAAGTCCGGCAGGAAAATGAATACGAGGTTTATGTCCCAAGCCGTCGCGGCGATATTACAAGAGATGTGGACTTGATCGAAGAAGTGGCGCGGTTGTATGGCTACGACAACATCCCAACTACAGCGATTGTTGGCGACACCACACCAGGATCGCTGACCAACCCGCAAAAGATTCGCAGAGAGTTGCGCAGCTTGCTGACGAATACAGGATTGCATGAAGTGGTCAGCTACTCGTTTACTGCACCAGCCCGGACAGCGTTGTTTACTTCCCTGGCTGAAGGGGCTCGGCCTGTAAGGCTGGCTATGCCAATGAGCGAGGAGCGCAGCGTGCTTCGCACAAGCCTGCTGCCGCAACTGCTTGAAATTGCGTCGTATAACCGCAATCGTTCTATCGACAATGCCGCAATCTTCGAAATCGGCAGCGTGTATCATACCGATGAGGAGACGCTGACCAGACTGCCGCAAGAAAAGCATCGGCTTGCCGGTTTATGGACGGGCAGCCGCAGCGCTGTGCAGTGGAACGCAAAGGCAGAACCTGTGACTTTCTACGATTTGAAAGGTGTTCTGGAAAGCGTGCTTTCACTGCTTGGATTAAGTGGGAAAGTTCGTTTTGCAGCAGCATCGCCTGAGCATTGGCATCCAGGCCGGACGGCAGAACTGTGGATTCAAACGGCGCGGGGAGAAGAAAAAATTGGCGTGATCGGTCAGGCTCACCCTGATGTGCAGCGCGAATTCGACTTGGCGGATACGTATCTGTTCGAGATTGAACTGGCCCCGTTGTACGAGTTGGCTGACACAGCGATTGTGTATAAAACGCTGCCGCGTTTCCCTGCGATTAGCCGAGACATCGCAGTTGTTGTTGACAGTGACGTGGAAACAGGAAAGCTGACCGCGCAAATTATTGAAACAGCAGGCGAATTGCTCGAAAATGTAGACGTGTTTGATATTTACACCGGAGAGCGACTTGGACAGAACAAAAAAAGCGTCGCCCTGTCGCTTATATACCGTCATGCGGAGCGGACGTTGACTGATGAAGAGGTTTCGCAGCTTCATACCCGTATCGTGGAACAATTGGAACAATCTTTTCATGCTGAATTAAGAAAATAGGCAGGAAACACTGGAAGCCACATCGAATTAGTTCCTTGCGAACATCGATGTGGTTTTTAGTTTTTTGTGCAGTCTCAAAACAGCGATGGGGAATGATTCAGGGAGGTTGCGAAATGGATACGGAACGTACACGAGTTACGGTTGACATATATGGGCACCAATATAAATTAACAGGCCATTCGAGCGTTGAATATATGAAGCGTGTAGCAGCGCTGGTTGATGATAATATGAGCAAGCTTTCAAAGGGATATCCCAGGCTGGACATGCCGCGCATTGCGGTGCTGGCTTCGGTACATATGGCCGATGAAGTCTATCGTCTGCGGCAGGACAATGAGCGGCTGCTGAAGCTCGAACAAGCGCATAACAAGCTTGTGGAGGAGCTTGCTGCAGAGAAGGCCTCCCTTGCAGCTTTGCGCCGTGAATACGCTGAGATGCGAGCGCAGGCGAACGAGCAGTTGGATGCGGAACGGGCAGAGCGCCAGAAGGAGCAAGTGGAGACAGAAGCGGCTTGGACAAGCAAGCTGGAAAGTCGCGAGGCCGAATTGCTGAGTGCTGCACAAGCGCGTGAAGAACAGCTTTTTGCGGCGTCCGAGGCGAAGGAGGCGGAGCTGCGTCAAGCGGCCGAGCATCGCGAGGAGCAGCTGTTGTCCAAAGCCGAAGCGAAGGAGAACGAGCTTCAAGCGGCGTTGCAAAATCGCGAGGAATCCGCAGCAGCGAAAGAAGCCGAACTGCGTGAAGCATTAGAGAGACGCGAAACGGAGCTGCTTGCGGAAGCGGAAGCGAATCAGGAGGCGCAGCGCGAAGCGGCGGAGCGAAGAGAGCAAGAGCTGTTCGCCGCGGCGGAGGCCAAGCAGGCAGAACTTCTGGCGGCAGTAGAAGCCAAGGAAGCGGAGCAGCACAGCGCATGGGAGCAGCGGGAGAGCGAACTGCTTACTGCAATGCAAGTCAAAGAAGCAGAGCAGCGCGAAGCGCTACAGCAGCGTGAAACGGAACTTTTGGCAGCTGCCAAAGAGGCGCGTGAAGCAGCGGAGCAGCGCGAGCTGGAGTTGATGGTGGCCGCTGAGGAGAAGGAGAAGGAACTTCAAGCAGCGTTGGAACAGCGCGAGAAGGCAGCCGCTGCGCGAGAAGGCGAACTGCGTGACACATTAGAGCGTCGCGAAGCGGAGCTATTGGCGGAAGCGGAAGCGAAGCAGTTAGAACTGCTGGAAGCGGCGGAGCGGAGAGAACAGGAGCTGTTGTCATCAGCGGAGTCTAAACAGGCGGAGCTGTTGGCGTCAGCTGAAGCGAAGGGAGCGGAGCAGCGCGCAGTATGGGAGCAGCGGGAGAAGGAGCTGCTTTCCGCAGCGCAAGCCAAAGAAGCGCAGCAACTTGAAACACTGCAACAGCGTGAGGATGAGCTGTTAACAGCCGCGCAAAATGAACGCGAAGCAGCCGAGCAGCGTGAGCTTGAACTGCTGCTGAGTGCGGAAGCGAAGGAGAAAGAGCTCCAATCATCGCTGGAAGCTATCAAAAAAGCATCGGCAGCGAAAGCAGCCGAACTGCGCAGCGCTTTGGAACAGCGTGAAGCGGAGCTGTTGGCAGCTGCACAAGCGAAGGAGGCCGCGCGCTCTGCACAGGAGCAGCGTGAAAGCGAACTGCTTGCTGCATCCGCAGCAAAAGAAGCGGACTTGCTCGCGACAGCGGAGGCGAAGCAGGCCGAGCTTCGCGAAGCATCGGAGCAGCGTGAGCTGGAGCTGCTGCTGACCATGGAAGCAAAGGAGAAAGAGCTGGAAGCATCGCTGGCAGCTCTCGAAAAAGCAGCGGCGGCGAAAGAAGCGGAGCTGCGCAGCGCTTTGGAACAGCGCGAAGCGGAATTGCTTGCAGGCGCGGCAGCGAAGCAGGCGGAGTTGCAAGTCGCGTGGGAGGATCGCGAAGCGGAATTGCTCGCTGCAGCGGAAGCTGCGCAGGCAGCGCAGCAGACAGCATTGGAAACACGCGAAGCGGAACTGCTCGCAACAGCGGAAGCCAAGCAGGCCGAGCTTCGCGAAGCAGCGGAGCAGCGCGAGCTGGAGCTGCTGCTGACCGCGGAAGCGAAGGAGAAAGAGCTGGAAGCATCGCTGGCAGCTTTCGAAAAAGCAGCGGCTGCGAAAGAAGCGGAGCTGCGCAGCGCTTTGGAACAACGCGAAGCGGAATTGCTTGCAGGCGCGGCAGCGAAGCAGGCGGAACTGCAAGTCGCGTGGGAGGATCGCGAAGCGGACTTGCTCGCAGCAGCGGAAGCTGCGCAGGCAGCGCAGCAGACAGCATTGGAAACACGCGAAGCGGAACTGCTCGCAACAGCGGAAGCCAAGCAGGCCGAGCTTCGCGAAGCAGG
>REGQ01000024.1:66178-103017 GCA_004134985.1 Paenibacillaceae bacterium
GCAGCAGACAGCATTGGAAACACGCGAAGCGGAACTGCTCGCAACAGCGGAAGCCAAGCAGGCCGAGCTTCGCGAAGCAGGGGAGCAGCGTGAGCTTGAACTGCTGCTGACCGCGGAAGCGAAGGAGAAAGAGCTGGAAGCATCGCTGGCAACTCTCGAAAAAGCAGCGGCGGCGAAAGAAGCGGAGCTGCGCAGCGCTTTGGAACAGCGCGAAGCAGAATTGCTTGCGGGCGCGGCAGCGAAGCAGGCGGAACTGCAAATCGCGTGGGAAGATCGCGAAGCGGAATTGCTCGCAGCAGCGGAAGCAGCGCAGGCAGAACAGCAGACAGCATTGGAAACACGCGAAGCAGACTTGCTCGCGACAGCGGAGGCGAAGCAGGCCGAGCTCCGCGAAGCATCGGAGCAGCGTGAACTGGAGCTGCTGCTGACCGCGGAAGCGAAGGAGAAGGAGCTTCAAGCGGCGCTGGAAGATGTGAGAGAAGCATCGTCGTCCTTGGAAACGGAGCTGCGCAGCGCTCTGTCACAACGCGAAGCAGAATTGCTCGCGGCAGCGGAAGCCAAACAAGCGGAGCAGCACGCAGCATGGGAACAGCGCGAAGCAGAACTGCTCGCCGTAGCCGAAGCCAAGCAAGCGGAGCAGCGCGCAGCATGGGAACAGCGCGAAGCAGAACTGCTCGCGGCAGCAGAAGCCAAGCAGGCGGAGCTTCGCGAGGCAGCCGAGCAGCGTGAACTGGAACTGCTGCTGAACGCGGAAGCGAAAGAAAAAGAGCTGGAGGCTTTGCTGGAGACGCGTGAAAATATAGCAGCAACAAAAGAGCTTGAACTTCATACAGCATGGGAGCAGCGTGAAAGCGAATTGCTGGCGGCTGGGCACAGCAAGGCAGCCGAGCTGCAGGAAGCGCTCGAGCGCCGCGAAAGTGAACTGCACGCGGCTGCGCAGGCGAAAGAGGCGGCATTGCAAGAAGCAGTTGAACTGCGTGAGCTTGAACTGCTTGTGGACGCTGAGGCGAAGGAAGCGGAGTTAAAGGCTGCATTCGAGCAAGAGCGTTTGGAGCTTCATGCAGCCGCCAAGCAGCGTGAAGATCAGCTTCTGGCTGAATCAGAGAAACGTAATCAGGAGGCCCAATTGGAGCTTCAGAAGCGCCAAGAAAGGCTGCAGCAGACGATGGCAGAGCAGGAAGTACTGGAGAATATGTTAACCGAGCAGGAAGCACTCTGGCAGCAGCAGCAGAACCAGCTGCAGCAGCAATACACGGAGCAGCAGCAGCTATGGCATACAGAACAGAAACAGGTTGCGCAGCAGGCTGCCAAGACGGCCGAACAGGAAGCGATGCTACGGGATGCTTTGGATATCGCTGAGAATGAACGAAATGAAAGTACTGCTAAATTCAATGCAGCAGTCAAACATATCGAGCACCTGCAAAACGGAGAGAAGGAGCTTGCCCAGCAAATTCAACTTCAACAACAGCAGCTCACAGAGCTTCTTGAGCAGCAAGAGTGGCATCAGCAGCAGGAGAAAGAACTGAAGGAACAAGATCAGGAATGGCAGCTGCAAATCGAGTTGCAGGCAGAACAGTGGCAGCAACAGGCGGAGCAAATGACACAAGAGTTGGATAAGCTGCGCAGTGCTTGTCTTCGTCTGGAGCAGCAATTGGCAGAGCAGGCCGATGCGTATGAGGAAGTGCGGACTGATCGCTCCAGACAGCGCGAGGACGCGCAGCGACTGCAGGCTGAACTGGATAAGCAGCAGCAGGCTTACGAGGAGCTGTCGGAGGAAATGGCCAGGCAGCGTGAGGTACACGCCGGACTTAAGCATGAATACGCGCTGCTGCAAACCGAATACAATGAGTGGATTGAATTGATAGAAGAAAGCTAGAATAACAAATGAGGCTGCTTTCGAGAAGGGGACCTTCGGAGAGCAGCCCGCTTGTTTACGTTCTGGAGCGGCAAAAAAAAAGACCGATCAACGAAATATTAATTTCGTAAGACCCGTCTTTATTTTCATGAAGAAAGCAGCTTGGCTTCTTAGCCGGATCTAAATCCGGTTTTGAAAGTTGATTATTCAACGATCAGTTTGGAAACCATCTTGCCGTGGCCGTTGCCGCAAGGCACATTGCATTTAATTAAATATTCGCCTGCGTCATTGAATGTAACGGTTTGGGATTTGCCTTCTTTGATTTTGTAATTGGTGTTTGTAATTTCAATGCCATGTGTTCCTTGATTGCTTTTAAGGCTGATCGCAACCGGTTCGCCCTTCTTAATCCGATATTCCTCTTTGTCGAAATTGAAGTTTTCGGCTGTTATATTAAGCTCCTGAGCAGCCCCGGTTGATGCGCCCTCAGTTTCATTGTTGGAACCCGCCGCACTGTTCTTGTCGCTTGAACCGCAAGCGGCCAGAACGAATGTCAACACAACTGCCATCGTAAATACGAGCCATTGTTTTTTCAAAATCAGATCTCCTCCGAATGTTATGGTTTTATACTGCAATCTTATTGTAACTCATGCTATCAAATTAAGCGGTGACAAACTGTTGAAGTTAATATGAACAATGTTTGAACGCTTTTATTATTGGGGCGAGCAATAACCGTTTATAATAAAATCCCCGCCTGCGACAATGGCAGGCAGGGATCGCTGTCAGTTACTGCATACTTCTTGTTGTCTTGTTGTTAACTGCGTCGGCTGCGTCCGGCTTCATAGGGTGTACTGACAGGGATGAAAAGGTCAATGATCCCGATGACCAAGGCTGCGAGGATAGCGCCCAGCAATGTGACGGCGACACCGCCGACGATAAATTGGGCAATCCATATGACCAGCGCACTGATCAGAAACCCGACAATCCCTCTGCCGAAGGGGGAAACTCTTTTGCCGAATACACTTTCCACAATCCAACCGATTGCTGCGATAACGAGCGCCAACATCAACGCGCTCCAGAATCCGCCTACACTAAAGCCGGGGACGAGAAACCCGACGACCATAAGGACTAGGGCGGAAACGATAAAGCGGACAACATGCCCTAAAAATCGCATGCACAAGCCTCCTTGTTTTCGTGATTTTATCGTAAACGGTATTATTTTTCCCTAATTGTGCAATAACGATTCTTGAAAGTTTCAACATGGCGCCACAAGGAATGTTCAGCTATAATAAGGAGCGAGAGGAGTTGGCCGCAATGGACGATAAAATTTTATCCACTCTTGAGTATGCCAAAATTAGAATCAAACTAGAACAATGCGCGGCAACGTCACTTGGCAAGCGAGCAGCCGAGGCGCTGCGGCCATGCTCAATATTGGAAGATGTGAAACAAGCGCTGCAAGCGACGGACGAGGCCTACAAGGCCGATCGGTTAAAAGGAAGTGTGCCATTCGGGGGCATTACAGACATTCAGCCTGCGCTGGCGCGGGCCAAAATCGGCGGAACGCTTAATGCCGAGGAGTTGCTTAACATTGCCAATACAGTGCGTGGCTCCAGACGGGTCAAACGCCATGTTATAAATTTGCATCATGAAGATCCGATTCCGCTATTGTTCAATCTGGCTGAGCAGTTAAGCGAGTCCAAGCCGCTTGAAGATGCGATCAGCGCCTGTATCGATGATCAGGCCGAGGTAATGGACAGCGCAAGTGTTGAGCTTGCCGGTATTCGTCGGGAACTGCGGGGCGGAGAATCGCGAATCCGTGAGAAGCTGGAGCAGATGATCCGTTCCTCTTCTGTGCAGAAGATGCTGCAGGATGCGATCATTACGCTGCGCAATGACCGGTATGTCATTCCAGTGAAGCAGGAATACCGCTCGCATTTTGGCGGAATCGTTCACGATCAGTCAGGATCTGGAGCAACGCTGTTCATTGAGCCGGAGACGATCGTTGTGATGAACAACAAACTTCGCGAACTGCGTCTTTCAGAAATTCGTGAAATTGAAAAAATATTGCAAAAACTGACAGCGCATACTGCCGAATATGAGTATGATCTGACCATTGATCTTGATCTGCTTAGTCAGCTTGATTTTTCTTTTGCCAAAGCAAGGTTGGCGCATGAGATGAAAGCCTCTCTGCCGCGCATGAATGATCGCGGATTCATTAAACTGAAAAACGGACGCCATCCGCTGATCGCGCCGGAGAAAGTTGTGCCGCTGGATGCTGAACTGGGCAACTCGTTCACAACGATTATCGTTACAGGTCCCAATACGGGCGGGAAAACGGTATCACTCAAAACGATCGGGCTGCTGAGTCTGATGGCGATGTCAGGGTTGTTCGTGCCTGCCGAAGATGGCAGTCAATTATGTGTCTTCGACGCTATTTACGCCGACATCGGCGATGAGCAGAGCATTGAGCAAAGCTTGAGTACCTTCTCCAGCCATCTGACAAACATTATTCGCATATTAGATTCGATGACGCCGAAAAGCCTCGTGCTGCTCGATGAACTTGGCGCGGGCACTGACCCGGCTGAAGGATCTGCGCTGGCGATCTCCATTTTGGAGCATGTGCACCGCAGCGGCTGCCGTCTGGTGGCGACGACCCATTATAGCGAGTTGAAGGCCTACGCTTACAACCGCAAAGGGGTTATTAATGCGAGCATGGAATTTGACGTGCAGTCTTTAAGTCCCACCTACCGGCTGCTGCTGGGCGTTCCGGGAAGAAGCAATGCATTTGCAATTGCTGAGCGTCTTGGCTTGTCACGCGAAATAATAGATGAAGCACGCGGCGAGGTAAGCGACGAGGATATGCGGGTGGATAACATGATTGCCTCGCTGGAGGAAGACCGGCTGCGCGCCGAGACAGAGCGGCAGAAGGCTGAGGAGCTGCGCGAGGAGACAGAAAAGCAGCGCGCGCGTTTCGAAGAGCAGCGACTGCGTTTTGATGAGCAGAGAGACCGTCTTCTTCAGAAAGCAGAAGAGGAAGCCAGGACAGCGGTTGCTGCTGCAAGGAAAGAAGCGGAAGAGATTATTTCAGATTTGCGGAAGCTGGCGATGGAAGAGGGCGCATCGGTTAAAGAACATAAATTAATCGAAGCCCGTCGTAAGCTGGACGAAGCGGAACCGAAACTGAGCAAAACAGCCAAACCGCGGGGCGCTTCGGCAGGCGGCGTTCAGCAGAAACGAAAGATTGGCGCCGGCGATGAAGTGATGGTATACAGCCTGAATCAGAAAGGGCATGTGGTCGAGCTTAATGGCAATGAAGCGCTCGTACAGCTTGGCATTATGAAAATGAAAGTAAGTGTTGAAGATCTCGAATTGATTAAGGAAGCTCCTGCGCAAGTGAAGCAGCCCAAGCAGGCCGCCAGCCTCAAACGGACACGGGATGATCAAGTCCGCGCCGAACTTGATCTGCGCGGCACTAATCTCGAGGAAGCGATTATGGAGGTAGACCGTTTTCTGGATGAGGCGTTTTTGGCCAATATGGGCCAGGTATCCATTATTCATGGCAAAGGTACAGGCGTGCTTCGTACTGGAATTTCCGACTATTTGCGCAGACATGGACATGTCAAAAGCTATCGGTTAGGCAATTACGGCGAAGGCGGCAACGGTGTAACCGTAGCCGAGTTGAAGTAAGGTACATGTAGAGCAGCCGAAACAACAGATGGGGGAGGGGTATCGGTGCAGCAGCAAGTGGACAGTTTGCTTGATAACGCTTATTTCGCGACAATGGCTTATTTTTCAGTCGGTGTGCTGGCGTTGATCGTTTTTCTGTATTGTTTTGAAATTGTCGCCCGCTATAAGTGCTGGGATGAAATCAAGAACGGCAATGTTGCTGTGGCGATGGCCACCGGCGGTAAAATATTTGGCATTTGCAATATTTTTCGTTTTTCGATTTTGGCGAATGACTCGGTTTATCAAAGTATGATTTGGGCGCTGTACGGATTTTTATTGCTGCTCGCCGCTTATTTTTTGTTTGAGTTTTTGACGCCTGTATTTCGGATTGATGAGGAGATCAAGCGTGACAATCGCGCAGTCGGTTTGATTGCGATGATCATCTCGGTTTCCTTGTCCTATCTTATCGGTGCAACCGTTATGCTTTAAGCAAAATTTTGTGGAGGCAAAATATGAAATATTTATGGGGAACATTGTTGGTGCTGGCAGTGTTGTTTATTGCCTTAGGCGTCATCTATTTAATTTGAGGAGTTGAATGTTATGGAAGGACCGGTAATATGCCCTTGGTGTCAAACCGAAATCGTATGGGATGAAGAGATTGGTCCCGAGCCGTATTGCCCGCATTGCGACAATGATTTGCAGGAATACCGGACAATCAGTCTGAACGTTGACGATGATAATGAAGGCGGTCAATTGGCAGGCTCTAGACAGTCTGTTCGCAGGGAAGACGATGTCGCTCAAGACAGTGAGGACGACAATGAAGGGTACCGCAGCAAAAACCTGCTGCTGCTCGCGCTGGAGCAAAAGGTGGAAAATATTTTGGACGAACAGGAGGATGTGCCAGAGTGCCCGCATTGCCGGGAATATATGCTGGAAACCGGACGTCAGCAGCTTGACCATCGCAATGGCTATAAGCCGACCGCGCCCCGTGTGCTCGGTCATGAGCTTCTTCCGGCGCCTGTCGATATCGTCTGGTATGTATGTCCATCCTGCTATCATTTGCAAAATCGGCTATCCGGCGCGGGACGTGACGCGCTCATTCACAGTTTGAGCGACGGTACGTTGGGCGGTCGGGAATAACTAATTGTTGGTTGGCATGCCTCCCCTTGCTTTTGGGAACCTTAGTTGAGTATCCGTGCAAGGCAAGGGGAGGAAATCAGATATGGAACGCAGCAAATCAACGATGATGTCACGGCTGAGTGCCGCGGTACAGCCCAAAGACGGCCATGTTAACAAGCGCATCGCTGCCAGAAGTCCAAACAATGGCAAACTGGACAAGCAAGCGGTTCTGCTGCTCGCAGTACAAGGGCTGTTCGGAGTGGCAAATGCGCTGTCAGGGACATTTGTTCCTGTTTACTTATGGAAAGCGAGCCAATCGTTTGTGTTAATCGGCTGGTTTACATTGTTTCAATATGTCATTTCCGGTCTTACTTTCTGGCTGGCAGGCAAGTGGGTGAAACAGCAAGGGAAAATGAACAGTCTCAGACTGGGCGTTGTAGTATCGGGTTTGTTTTATTTATTGGTGCTTTGGTTAGGTCCGTTATCTGTGCAGTATGCCATCCCACTGGGAATGGTGAACGGCATGGCTTCCGGATTTTTTTGGCTTGCATTCAATGTCGTGTATTTTGAAATAACGGAGCCGGACAATCGCGACCGCTTCAACGGGTGGGCAGGGCTGCTCGGGTCCGGAGCCGGGATTGTCGCGCCGTGGATTTCCGGTATTCTCATTACTACGTTTGCCGGGGAACAGGGCTACCGCATCATTTTTACCATTTCGCTCATTATTTTTGGTCTGGCGGCAGTCATCAGTTTTTTCCTGCACAAGCGGGAAGCATCAGGAAAGTACGAGTGGTTTCATGGAATCAGACAGCTAAGAAACCGTAAATTGCCTTGGCGGCATGTCTTTATATCATTGATGGCACAGGGGATGCGAGAAGGCGTATTTATGTTTCTCATTGGGCTAATGGTGTTTGTCGTTACACAAAATGAACGTAAGCTGGGCAGCTTTGTATTATGGACCTCCCTGGTTGGGCTGGTCTCCTTTTGGCTTGTTGGCAGGTTTATGAAAATGAAAAACAGAAGATGGTGGATGTTGGCTGGCGTGTGCATTATTACCCTTGTTATTCTTCCATTATTTATTAAGTTTAATTATATGACACTGCTCTGGTTCGGGATTGGGACCGCATTGTTTCTGCCGCTCTACTCCATTCCGATGACTTCAGCCGTTTTTGACCTGATTGGCCAATCCGAACAAAATGCAAGGCAGCGTGAAGAGTTTATCGTCCTGCGCGAACTTGGGCTGGTAGCTGGCAGGCTGGTTGGAATTATCATCTTTATGCTGGTGACAGCGCAAACGACTTCCATGCAGGCGATGACCTGGCTCCTCTTGGCGGTAGGCATAATGCCTGTGGCAGGCTGGTGGTTTATGCGGCGGTATGTAGCTGTTCGAACGGCAGGCGATTAGCAATTCCTGATGGGGTTGCTACATAATTCATCTCGGCAATGCTCATAATATACAATATATTCTGATTGGGTCCGCAAGACGGCGGACGACTAGGAATATACAGTATGAGCAATTAAGGAGGAAATACATTGATGCAGCCTATGACGGCCAAAGAGATGGAGTATATTGTCGATTCCATATCCAATGAAGATTTGTTGATAAAGCAGTTTGCGGTTTTGGCGGCAACTGCCCAGCATCCTGAGCTGAAGCAGCTTTGTACCCAAGTGCAGAACACTACCGATCAACATATCCACGCCCTGATGAACGCGCTGACCCAACATCAGAAGATGGCGCCTACCCAGCCGCAAAACTAACTGTCAAGGAGGAGATTTTTGTGTATCAACAGCAAAACCAGGCGCAATTGCCGGAAGAAGATATGGCCTATAGCATTTTGGCTGATTTGAAAAGAGTATGCAGCGAATATACGACTGCTGCCACAGAGTCCAGTTGTCCGGAAATTCGCCAATTGTTTACTAATTTGCAGAACAGTTCGTTGAAATTGCAAGGCGAACTGTTTCAGACGATGAAAAATCTGCAGATGTACAGTACTTCTTCGCCTGCTTTGAGACAGGAGATCGATAAGCAAATTCAGCAAAATCAGCAGACTCATCAAAAAACCAGTCAATTTTTGCAGCAAATCAATGGGCAGGGACAGCAACAGCAGCAGTATGCTCCGCACATGAATATGCACAATCAGCAGCAAGCACAACAATCCAACCCATCCTATTATAATTAGGTGCAAGCGACCTTACCGATTGACCTAACCGAACCCTCGGTTAGGTCTTTTCGTTCTGAATAAAATAAATATTGCATAACCTCACTACAGGGAATGTTCCAAAGGGAGGTTCTTTTGTGATGAATTGGAATGATCAAACGCTGCAATACTGGCGTGAAGCAAGTATAAACGCGATGTTGGCCCAATACTATAGACATATTGACCCCGACCGTTCTGCAATGTATGCGAAGCAGCATAGCGCTATGACAGCCAAGCTCGCCGCACAAGTCGAGCACCGCTCCCCGCATGCAAATTACGCGGGTACCTATCCCCCTTTTCCTGGCAAACCGGCTCCTGAAGCTCCGCGGCATGCGAGCTATTCGCCTGATCCACAATCATGGATTCGTATGGAGCTGTCCAGCTCCAGGGTACGAATGGTCCATGCCTCTCCCGAAACAGACGATATCGATATTTACGCCAACGGCAAGTTGGTTATAAGCCGTTTGAACTATAAATCCGCAGCCCCTTACTTGAATGTAACAGAGGGGCATTATGTGCTGGATGTGTACCCCTCAGGAGCGGTTCGACAACCGCTAGTTTCCCAGACCTTGAACGTACAGGCGGGCAATTCCTATACGATCGCCGCGGGCGGTCAGCAGAAGGAAGTGCGGTTGTATGCCTATCTTGACGATCCTGCTCCTACTCCTGAGCAGGCCAAGGTGAAGTTTGTCCATTTATGTCCCGATGCCGGAGCAGTGGATGTGCGCGTGTCAGGCGGGGGGGAGGAACTCAGCAGAATGTTTGAGCAGGTCGAGTTTATGCAAGCGACCTCGTATGCCATATTGGCGCCTTCGGCAATTAGCCTGCATGTTAATGAAGCGGATGGTGAGCACACCCATCTTGTAATAAATGGTATTGATGCTGGCCCACAGACGGTCACAACCGTGATCTGTATGGGAGGCGGGCGCGAGGGGCAGAGGATGGAAGCGCTGCTGTTGTCCGATCTTTAGAAGGGGCCTGTGAACTCTGTGGTGGCAATTCAGGATTGTGCTTTGCAGGAAATGAGGTTTCGTTGTAATATAGAGATTATGTATCATAGAGGCTGTAGCGGAAGGGGATGCGATCTTGGAAAATCTGAAGAAAAAAATTCTGGATTTGCTTAAGGAAGATGCCAGACGGAGTTCGGAGCTTATCTCCACGATGCTTGATGTGCCCGAACTGGAAATCAAACAAGCGATCAATGAGCTGGAGCAGGACAATGTCATTGTCAAGTATGCGACAGTTGTCAATTGGAGCAAAGTGAGTGATGAGAAGGTAACTGCCTTAATCGAAGTCCAGATCACACCAGAGCGAGGCCGAGGGTTTGAAGGGATTGCTGAACGAATTTATTTGTATCCTGAGGTGAAATCCGTTTATTTGATGTCAGGAGCCTATGATTTGCTCGTTGAAGTTGAGGGACAGAGCCTGAAGGAAGTCGCTTCCTTTGTTTCCAACCGGTTATCGCCGATTGATGCCGTGCTCTCTACCAAAACCTTTTTCATATTGAAAAAATACAAGCAGGACGGAATCATTTTCGATGAGCATGAGGGTGATCAGCGCCTGATGATTTCGCCGTAAAGGATGAGGATGATGCGCCATGATTAAAGATGAAGAGTTGCGGGCAAAACCTGCTCAGCGGGCTTCCATGTCTGACTATTTGTCGCCGATCGCACGGTCTATTCCCCCGTCAGGAATCCGGCGTTTTTTTGACTTGGTCAGCGGCAGCAAAGATGTTATTACACTCGGGGTAGGCGAACCCGATTTCATTACCCCTTGGCATATTCGGGAGGCTTGCATGTACTCCCTCGAAGCAGGAAGAACCCAATATACGTCAAATGCCGGTATGCCTGAGCTTAGAGAGGCGATCGGAGCCTATTTGGATAACCGCTTTAAAGTGAAATATGATCCAGCCAAGGAAATATTGGTAACGGTCGGCGGTAGTGAAGCGATTGATCTTGCGTTGCGCGCGCTCATTACGCCGGGAGATGAAATTCTTGTGCCGGAGCCTTGCTATATATCGTATTCGCCGATTACGTCGTTGACTGGCGGCGTGTCTGTGGGCATCGAGACGTTTGCCAAAGACGGGTTTAAACTGACAGCCGAAGCGTTGAAAGCAGAGATTACGCCACGCTCCAAAGTGCTGGTGCTCAGCTATCCAAGCAATCCTACGGGAGCGATTATGACCTATGAGGATATGCTGCCGATTGCCAAAGTTGTTGAAGAGAACGATCTTATCGTCATTTCCGATGAGATTTACGCAGAACTGAATTATAGCGGACAGCATGTCAGTTTTGCATCGCTGCCAGGGATGAAGGACCGGACGATTCTGGTCAGCGGATTTTCCAAAGCATTCGCAATGACCGGATGGCGGATGGGGTATGTATGCGGTCATCCTGAGCTTATTTCGGTCATGCTGAAGATTCACCAATATACAGTAATGTGCGCCCCTGTCATGGGCCAGGTCGCTGCGCTTGAGGCGCTGACGAACGGACTGGAGGAAATGAGCCGGATGGTGGAGTCATACAATCAGCGCAGAAGGCTGGTGGTCAAAGGCTTCCGCGACATCGGCTTGTCCTGTCACGAACCGCAAGGGGCATTCTATGCGTTCCCATCGATTAGCTCCACTGGGCTGTCGTCGGAGGCGTTCGCTGAGGGACTGCTTAAAGAAGCCAAGGTAGCGGCTGTTCCGGGAACGGTTTTTGGCAAGGGCGGCGAAGGATTTCTGCGTTGTTCCTACGCCACATCGGTTTCACAGCTGACCGAAGCGCTCGATAGAATAGGGAATTTCGTGCATAAGTTGAAATCATAGCACGGTCAACAATAAGACGGGAAACGACAAATGATGCGGTATCGCCAACAATTGCAACTTGTCGGCTGCTTGTCAGGAACGTTTTGTGTCTTTATTGTTTAAATTCCGATAATTTGATATAATTTAACAAAATCATTATATTTTCTCAGGTGTCTAGGCTGCTTATGTGTTAATTCGTCGAAAAAGTTGAACGGGAGGGAACAGCAATGGCGTATGCGGAACAAGGAGTTTCCTGGTTCAATGAAACTTGCGCATCAGGTTCTAACAAGCTCTCCTCTTCGATTCGGAAACTTGAAGATGAAATTGATCATTTGCGTCGCGCGATGGAGCAGACTTACAACAAGGAAGCTTCATTTAACTCAGAGGTTGTCATTGAGATGAGTCGCAAGCTGGATGTCAAAATTAACGAGTATATGAGGCAAAAGCGAGAAACGCTTTAGTACATGGATGATAACTTTAAATGCCCGCAATGATGCGGGTGAAGCCCTGTAAGGGGCTTTTTTAAAATACAGGAATATTGAAGCATTCTGCCATTGTATATTGGATGACTACAAACTGGCGTGCATTGCACAAGCCAACTAACGCTCCGCCGTCCCAATGGAAGGCGGAGCCGTTTACGCTTGAAAGGCAGAAATTGCTGTGGCGGTCTCAGCATCAAGCATTATAATTGACATTAAACGGACATCTAATTGATTGCGAAGCGAGGGTTTGGCATTGAAATTGTACACAAGACAGGGAGATGGCGGACAAACATCTCTCATTGGCGGAAGAGTCGCCAAGGATGATTTGCGAGTGGAAGCTTACGGGACGCTGGATGAATTGAACGCCTTTACGGGACAAGCCGCTGCGCTTGCTGCCCGCTTGCCCCAGGTGCAGGAACTGGCAGCAGAGCTTGAGCGGATTATGCACGAATTGTTTGATTGTGGCTCGGATCTGGCCTATGCCGATCATAACCAGCCGACTTACAAAATCGGCGATGAGCAGAGCGGTGAATTGGAAGGGCGGATTGATCACTATAACGATGCGGCGCCGGAGATAACCCGTTTCATCCTGCCGGGGGGCAGCGAGCTGGCAGCCCAGCTTCATGTCTGCCGGACAGTTTGCCGCCGTGCGGAACGCAGGATCGTGACGCTTGCCGCCCACCATCCGGTCAATCCGGCCGTTCTTAAATATGTGAATCGGCTTTCCGATTTTTTCTTTGCTGCGGCGCGAGCAGCCAATGCCGCACTCGGCGTTTCGGATGTCGCGTATGAAAGAAGCGCCGAAGTGTTCCGCACCAAGAAAAGCAAGCAGCCATGACGTCCACCGAATATTACGAGCCGATCACACTTGTCGTTGCTCCTGCGGATGACGGGATGCTCGTGCGATCGCTGCTGGATCGCAGGCTGGGTGTTTCCCGCAAGCTGATGTCGCGGCTAAAGGAAACCGAGGAAGGCATTACATTGAACGGGAAACGCGTGTATACATCCCAGCACGCGCAGGCGGGCGACCTGCTCGTCATCCGAATGGAACGTGAGCAGTCGGATGATATTTTGCCGCAGCCGATGGCGCTTAACATTGTGTATGAAGATGCGCATCTGCTCGTCATTGCGAAGCAGGCAGGCATAATTGTCCATCCGACGCATGGCCATTATACGGGCACGCTGGCCAACGGCGTTGTGCATCACTGGCAGGAACGGGGAGAGAAAGTAAGGTTTCGTCCGGTTCACCGGCTTGATCAGGAAACCTCCGGGCTGGTGGCGATTGCGAAAAACCCGTATGTTCATCAGCAGCTCTCTGAACAAATGCAGCGCGGAGAAATTGAAAAACGCTATTGCGCTTTCACGCGCGGTGTGCCGGAATCGGCAGACGGAACGGTAAACGAGCCGATCGACCGGGACCCGGCAGAGCCCCATGTTCGAATTGTCACACCTGATGGTTATCCATCTATCACGCACTATGAAACTATTCGTACTTATGGAGACAGGCAGGCCTCACTCGTTCGCTTGCAGCTCGAAACAGGTCGCACCCATCAAATCCGGGTGCATATGCAGTATATCGGTTGCCCGCTGCTTGGGGACAAGATGTACGGGCACCGGCTTGGCGATGACGAAGGGATTGGCGCTGCTGTCCGTGCGGCTGTTGTGGAATCGGGGCTGGATCGTCAGGCGCTTCATGCAGAATATTTGGCTTTTGTTCATCCTTATACGAAAGAACGGGTCGCCTTCCAGGCCGAACTGCCGGAAGACTTGGCCCGGCTTGAACAGGCGCTCATTGCTCTGAGCACGCGTCCTTTCTAAATGCTGACCAGACCTGACCGGCCAGCTCTTGCCGGCGGGACATGCCCGGTAAGAGACGGCCGGCCCGGAAGATGCCAAGGCTCGGTTCCGGTTGTCAAGTTGCAGACCTGCAGCAAAGACACGTATACTGGAAAAGAACATTACTGAAGCGAAAGGAAGTCTGGCAATGAGCGCATCAAAAAAATTGCAGGTTTATTACTATCCAAAATGCGGGACATGCCGTAAAGCCTTGAAGTGGCTGGAGGATAATGATCGCGAACTGGAGCGGTTTGATCTTTTTGAAGAGGGGCCGTCAGCTGAGACGGTTCGTGAATGGCTGGCGCTTAGCGGGCTTGCGATGAAGAAGTTTTTCAATACATCGGGTGAAGTATACAAAGAGATGAATTTGAAAGACAAACTTAGCGATATGACCGATGAAGAGCAAATCAACCTGCTCGCTTCCAATGGCAGATTGGTAAAGCGTCCGGTTGTGAGCGATGGCAAGCAAGTGACTGTGGGGTACAAAGAGGATGAATATAATCGGGTATGGACCGTTTGAGGATGTGAACTGATATGGCGGGCGACCGTACGCGAGAGAGGCGCAGTCCATGGTGGATTATTACTGCAGCTCTGCTGTTTATATTTACAAAAGGGAAATATGTTATTTTGATGCTCGGTAAGTTCGGGCCTACGCTGATCAGTATGGCTCTGACCGTGGGCGCCTATGCATTGCTTAGCCCGATCTGGTTTGCTGTCGGGTTTGTTGCGCTGATATTGGTACATGAACTGGGCCATGTGCTCGCCGCCAAGCAGAAGGGGCTCCCGGTTAGCATGCCGCTGTTTATTCCTTTCGTCGGCGCGCTTATTTCGATGAAACGACATCCGAAGGATGCCGTAACCGAAGCGTATATCGCGCTTGGCGGACCCGTGGTCGGCACGATTGGCGCGCTCCTTGTTTACGCAGGCGGATACATGCTGGATATGCCGTTATTGTTTGTCCTTGCCAAAGTTGGCTTTTTCCTTAATTTGATCAACCTGCTGCCGGTTCATCCGCTCGATGGCGGACGGATTGCAACAGCGGTCAGCCGCTGGCTGTGGCTTGTCGGACTGGTTGGCGGGCTGATCGTTATCATTATGCTGAAAAGTATATTGTTTTCTATTATATGGGTTTTCTTCGCTTGGAACTTATACCAAAAGTATGTGCGTTACCGCAAGCACGGCAAACCGTATCATCTGACCGGCATCTATGAAGTGGATATGGAGCCGCTGCAGCTGCCAGGCTGGTATTTCTCTGGAGATCAGCATAAGCGGGAGTTGCCATTCAATACGTATTGCAAGCTCAGCGGCGAGCATATGGTGCGCTTTGAATGGGATACTTTGAATTTCCGCGGAGAGATCGAGTTGCCGATGCCAGGCATCGCCAATAAAGTGCAGTTGATAAGTACGGAGCAAGCGGTTAAAGACGGCGTCGAAAAACTGCGGATCAGCATCCGAATTGACTATGAACAATATGAAAATGACCGCTACTACGAAGTGCCACCTAAAGTTCGGTGGAAGTTCGGAGCTGCGTATGCAGGACTGGCGCTGTTTCTGATCGGCATGATGTGGAGTGTGCAGGCAATGGATCTTGGAGGGGCAATCAGATGATAGACAACAACAAACCCGCGCCCCCCAGCTCAGGCTGGCGCTCGGAGCGGCTCGGCCAGTTGGGCTCGGCTATATTTGCGGAGGTTGCTCAGTGGAAGCTGGAGGCGCGGCAGGCCGGACTCGATGTAATTGATTTAGGAATTGGCAGTCCAGACAGTGCGCCATCAGAACGGGTCAGACAGGCGCTTAGCGCAGAGACGCTCAGGGACGATCGGTATGGCTACCCGGATTCGCGGGGGTCAGAAGCGTTCCGCAAGCAGGCGGCATTATGGCTGCAAGCCAAATTTGGAGTTGCAGTTGATGCGGAGCAGGAACTGCTCACATTGATGGGATCTCAGGATGGTCTGGCCCATTTGGCCCTCGCTGTTGCAAATCCGGGGGATATCGCAATTGTTCCCGATCCTGGCTATCCGATTTATGCTGCGGGGCTGGCGCTCGCCGGCGTCCAGCCTTATTATGTGCCGTTGCGCGCGGAGAACAACTTTATGCCCGACCTTGCAGCCATTCCGGAAGAGGTGTGGCACAAAGCAACGTTTATTTTGCTTAACTATCCGAGTAATCCGGTATCGGCGGTTGCAGACCTGGCATTTTTCGAGCAGCTTGTTGCTGTTGCCCGCCGTTATCAAGTGCTTGTCGTACATGATCTGGCTTATTCCGAAATGGCCTTTGACGGCTTTCGACCGCCGAGCATTCTGCAAGTGCCGGGTGCGAAGGATATTGCCGTGGAATTCCATTCCCTGTCCAAAAGTTTCAATATGGCCGGCAGCCGAATCGGCTTCCTTGCCGGCAACCGCGAGGCGGTTGGTGCGCTGCGGGATTTGAAGGCGAACATTGATTACGGGGTGTTCGATGCGGTGCAGCAGGCAGGCATTGTAGCGCTGCAGGAAGACTTGAGCGGCGAGGGTACGCCGGTTGCCCCGATGTATGAACAGCGCCGCAACCGCTTCGTTGAAGCGCTGCGGCACGAAGGCTGGGAAGTGCCATCGCCCAAAGCAACGATGTTTCTATGGGCACCGTTGCCAGCCTTGCAACGTTCAGGGAGTTGGACAGCCCGCAGCATTTCCCGGGAAATGCTGCGGGAGACTGGCGTTGCTGTCATTCCGGGCGATGCGTTCGGCCAAGAGGGCGAAGGCTATGTGCGAATTGCACTGGTAGAGAGCGAGGATCGGCTGGTAGAAGCGGCGCAGCGGATCGGCCGCTTTATACGCAGCTTGGGTTAGGAGAGGAGGATTTGCATGCAGTTGGAACTGGATTTTGGCATTGAACCTGAAAAAAGCGGCCAACGGAATGAACCGGCGGCAGAGCAGCACTTGCAGGCAGAAAATCGTTTGATGCTCGTTGACGGGATGGCCCTGTTGTTTCGAGCGTATTTTGCCACTTCCTTCACAGGAACGATTCGTCGCACTAGCGCTGGTCTTCCGACCAATGCGGTTCATGGTTTCGTTCGTTATTTCTGGGATGCCGTCCAGAAATTCGGGCCAAGCCATGTTGTATGTTGCTGGGATATGGGCAGCAAGACATTCCGGACTGAGCAGTATACTGGATATAAGGCAAACCGTCCGGACGCACCGCTTGATCTGATTCCCCAATTTGATTTGGTGAAGGATGTTGTAGAAAGCTTTGGAATCTGCAATGTCGGCTTGAACGGGTACGAGGCGGATGATTGCATTGGCACGCTTGCCAAGCGCCATGCTTCAGATGCCAATGTGTTTGTGCTTACTGGCGATCAAGATATGCTCCAATTGGTCGATCAGCGGATTACCGTCTTGATTATGAAAAAAGGCATTGGCAATTATGCGGTATATACGCCCGAGTTTCTGCTTGAAGAACGCAATCTGACACCGGCACAGATTATTGATTTGAAAGGTTTGATGGGCGACACCAGCGATAATTATCCGGGTGTGCGCGGCATTGGTGAGAAGACTGCTTTGAAGCTGGTACAGGAATATGGCACAATTGAAGACATTCTTGAGCGTTTGCCAGAGCTGTCCAAAGCGGTGCGTACCAAAATCGAGGCGGATTTGGAGATGCTCCATCTATCGCGGGATTTGGCGCGGATTCGCTGCGATGTACCAATCTCTCATCCGTTTGACGAATACAGCTGGACATTAAATCGTGCACAGGTAATGAGCAAGTTTGAGGAGCTGGAGTTTGGCAGCCTGGGCAAGCTTATTACAGGTAAAGCAGGCATCGCCTAACACAAGAGAGCCTCCGAAACGACAAGCAAATGCTTGCGAATTTCGGAGGCTCTTGCATGTCTTGTTCGCTAATGTTAACGCAGCCTCCTTGGTATTTTCAGATGGCTTCCGGATATTAATGTAAACGTTTTATTCAGAAGTGGGATGTTAGTCTGCATGTTGAATGTATGTCTTTAAGGTATAATAATCAATGTGTTCCAAATTTTCAAACGAACAAAGCCCGTACATACCCGCCAGTTAGTTAGATGGCCTGTTGCGGCTGTCATATAAAGGTCCGATCGAGTCTAGAGAGGTGGATGGAAGTGAGCCAAATCCATGAAGAACTAACAATGGCTGAAGAGATGCGTTCCGAGTTATTGGGATACTGCTACAGAATGATAGGGGCTTATGCCGAGGCGGAAGACGCCGTACAGGATACAATGCTCCGCGTTTGGCAGGGGAAAGACCAGATACATAATCGATCAGCTCTACGAACTTGGATATACCGTATTGCCACGAATGTATGTTTAGATAAGCTTCGGAATGCGAAGAGCCGAGCCCTTCCGATGGATCTGTCCGGTGAAGCCGCGTTGATAGCAGAGCCCAGGGAAAAACTTCCTCCATCTGCCTGGATAGGGCCAATTCCGGACTCTTCTCATGATCCTGCTGTTTTGGCGATGAATAATGAAACCATCCGGTTATCTTTTATTGCCATTCTGCAAACATTACCACCACGGCAGCGTGCGGTTCTTATTTTGAACGATGTTTTCCGATGGTCTGCTAAGCAGACGGCAGAAGCGATGGGTATGACGGTAGGGGCCGTCAACAGTGCATTACAACGAGCGCGGGCAACGATGAAACAGACCCGACTTCGGTCCGACTCGCTACGAGAGACCGACAGTGATGTCGATCAACAGCTGCTAACCAATTATGTGGAAGCATTCGAACAATACGATCTGGACAGGCTGTTGTCACTGTTCCAAGAAAGCGCCAACTTGTCGATGCCGCCTTATGTGATGTGGGTAAGCGGCAAAATGGATATAACGTCATTCTACCAAGCAACTCGAAGCCATTGCGAAGGTTCCCGGTTGGTGCCGGTACTCGCCAACGGTAATTGCCCCGCCTATGCGCAGTATATGCATGCAGGGAATGATGGTGTACTCGTGCCATGGAGCATACATGTCCTCGAGATTCAAAGCGGACAAATCGCGCATGTCCATCACTTCATTGACCCCCAATTGTTTACTCGGTTTGGTTTATCGGCAAATTTAGGGCTGGACCGATGATTTTATAATAGTTCATTCGTCTATATAAATGATAGCAAATTTCAGAGTGAATGGAGAATAAACAATGAGGGAACGGGTATTTATTTGGGTAGAGATCCCAGTATCGGACATGGGACGGGCGAAGGCGTTCTATGAGAGGATTCTAGCAATGAAGATGCAATCGATGAGCATGGGGGATGAGGAGTACGCTTTTTTCCCGGTTAAGCAAGAGCAGAACGGAGGAATACTCGTCAAGGGGCCGCGTCATACGCCTTCTACGAACGGCGTTACTGTCTATATTGATGGAAGTCCTGATCTGAATATTATTCTTTCTAGGGTTTCCGAAGCGGGTGGCCAAGTGATTATGGAGAAAGCCTATTTGGGCGATCACGCTGGGTATGTAGGCATGTTTTTAGACAGCGAAGGAAACCGCATTGGCCTTCAACATCTATAAACCTATACTCTAACTCTGAAAAAGAAAGTAGGCGTGATCATGAAATCAACGCGGTCAAAAGACGGCACAAAATTAGCGTATGATGTCTATGGCAGCGGCCCGGCGCTCATTTACGTCACGGGAGCTTCCTGTTATCGCTCATTTAAGCCAGTCGTGCAGGATGCCAAAGTATTGGCCACATCCTTTACCGTCTACAATTACGATCGCCGCGGACGCGGCGATAGCGGGAATACACTGCCCTATTCGCTGGAGCGTGAAATCGAAGACATCGAAGCCATGATCGATGTAGCCGGCGGCACCGCGTATGTGTACGGCCATTCTTCGGGTGCCGTGTTGGCGCTTGAAGCTGCGCTTAGGCTGGGTGGCAAAGTACGAAAGGTAGCGATGTACGATGCGTCATATGTGCACGACGAGAAGGAAAAGGTCGAATATCATCAATTAAGTCAGACTGTACAAAAGCTTCTCGACGACGGCAATAACGCAGAGGCCATGCGTACATTTCTGAAGGGGATTGGGATGCCGCGAGCGTTCGTGTGGCTATTGCCGCTATTTCCCGGCTGGCAGAAGATGAAAGCACTTGCGCCAACCTTAGCTTACGATATTACGCTCACGCAGGACTTAGCTCCCGTCGAAAGAGCTGCTAAAGTAACCGTTCCGGCTTTAATCGGCGTTGGCGAGAGGAGTCCCGCAGGATTACATGATGTCGCCCGGCAATTAGCGGAAGCAATTCCAAATGCAAAGTACTCACAGCTTACAGGCCAAAACCACATGGTTAGCGTAAAAAAACTGCTGCCGCTGCTATCGGAATTTTTTAGATAGGGCAGGCCGGAGCGATGGTGGAATAGGATAAGAATCTGGTGAAGGCACCTAGGCAGGTGCCTTTTAACTTGCCGTTACAGACAGCGCGGAGAACCGTATCATAAGTGACGGAAAAAAATTAAGGACTTGAATAATACAATATGTATTAATTCCTTTGACCGAGGTGGACATAATGTAGTATTTTGACCCCATAATGGATGATGCATTAGAACAAAATGATTTTGAAGCCGTGAAATCACTTCTCGTGTGTGGTTTTGATCTTATGAATTTTAATAAACTTGGATATAAGAATGTCATCGGTTTAGACTTTGACGATTTAAGAACAAGGGATATTCCAGAAGTTTTTAAGGGGTATAACTATATAACTTTAAAACTTATATGTAGTAACTACGAACAAAACTTGAATCAGATGATTAACCGTGAAGCTGGAGGCTTAGTAGATACAGAATTACTTGAAAAAATGTACCAAAGAATACTTGAAAGGGAATTGCTCGTAAATGAATTTCAAATTGATGTTAAAGATAAAAAGCCTAAACAAGTCATGGATGAGGCAATACAACTTATTGATAATGCTGTAGCCCATTTAGATTATGAGTATTTTAAGCCTCAAAATGAAAAGTTTTATTCTTGGGTATTCAGCAATGGTTTGCGGTAGTGTTTCGTTAGATTTTAGAGAAGGGCCATCCCGTAAGGGATGGTCTAAAAACTTGCGATTATTGCATTGGCACGCTTGCGAGCAAGCTTATTACAGGTAAAGCAGGCATCGCCTAACACAAGAGAGCCTCCGAAACGACAAGCAAATGCTTGCGAATTTCGGAGGCTCTTGCATGTCTTGCTCGCTAAAAAGCTAGCTCTGGTTGATCGAACCGACAATCGTTACAATCTCCGCGCCGCGTACAGCGAGTTTTCCTTCAGGCAGCAATTGATCGGTTCGCTGTTCGAGCACGGTGCTCTTATGCCAGTTATGAACCGAAGCTGCTGTTTGAACGGACAACTCAGTCTCATCGCTGCCCATATTAAACCAGCGTGCGACAAGATCATTCGTATCGTCGGCTATTTTGAAGGCGGACAGCGCTAGCCCGTCGCCGGACCAGTTCAGGAAGCTATGGCTGGCCCCGAGTGATCCTGACTGCTTGGCAACTTGCAAAGTCGACCACGGAATTTGCTCCTGATAGGCGGCGATGAAGGAATGATGGCGGTCTGCTTCATCTGCATGGGGCAGGATGCTGTATACAAAACGATGTTCGCCCAGACACTGTGCCTCAGGAGTCGGGAATACTCCCCAGTCACCCAACTCGCCAACGGCGCGGAGCAAAGTGAGTGCAATCGTATTGCGACCATCGCGAAGCACCTCATATTCGTTCAAACCAAGATTGGCAATTGTCAGCCCGCCTTGCTTGTCGCTCACATTTACAAAAGCTTGCTGATGCTGGCAGTTGCTCGGGTTCACCCACTCGGCAGCAGGCACCGTATCGCGTACAGCAACTTCAAAGATCGAGTCGACATAATGAACATCCGATTGTACATCGGTAGGGAACAAGGCGCGGATGCGGTGATCTTGGGCGCGATTGTCAAGTTCCGTCTCGACTTTAACTTGCGCTGAGCCGGGTTCAAGGGTAAGCCGCGTCCGAATGGTAAGCAGGACGGTCGCTTGGCTGCGGCCTGCCTTCCGGTGCTGGAAGCTGACCATTTGGTTGACTTCCTGCTGCAGCGTCTCATCAGCGCTGGCGGGAACTTCCCATTGGTGCACAATCTCGTACACTGTGCGCAGCGCTGAGTGCTCCAGCCGGGTAATTGCCGCAGGCAATCCATGCGTGGTAAGCGCTGCAGTCTGCACAGGCTGAAAGAAAATATACTCATTGCCAATATCGCCGACATTTTCATAACCGCCCAAACCGCGGTAAGTTCTGCCGTTGCGTTTGTCCAGCAGGTCGTAGGTGCCATCATCGGCAATGACAAGTTTGACAAGCTCATTCTCCATCACGCGATCAGGCAGTTCTGCAACAGCGTTCGAGGAAGCTGGTGTGCCGGCTTCCGGCGAGGCTGCCGCCGCCGCTGCTTCTACTGCCGCAGAAAGCCACAGCCCATAGCACGCATAGCCAAGCGCAGGAATATCACGGGCAAGCAGTGTAATGCGAACGGTATGAGACCAGTAAGGCTGGCGGAAGCGATCCTCTGGCAAGTCGTATTTGAACAACAGGCCCAGGTCCTCAATCTGCGCTGCGACAGGCTCGCCCAGATGATTAATGACGGCAGCGCCTTCAAGCGCCAGTGCCTGGTAATTCGCATGCAGTGCCGCACCCTGATCCAGCGGATGACGATGCACTTCGACATCGACGCTTACGACACCGCTGCGCTGCCAGCCGGAAGTATTCCATACCGTGAACGGCAGTGCGTCCGGGGCAATCGCTGCGAAGGCTGCGGCGGTATCGATCTGACTTGCAGCCGCTTTCAAACTGCTTGCGGCAATTTCCTCGGCAACGTGTCGGCTTTTGGCAAACCGGGTCATCATCTCCTGGTGAACTTCATCAATACTGCAGCCGCAGATGCTGTCATGCGGGTGGTTCTGCATCAACGTTTTCCAGGCATAGGTGAACAGATGATGCGGATAAGCCTTGCCAAGCGTTGCAGCAATGGCCGCTAACGGCTCGGCTACCTTCTCCAGCATGGCCTGGCCCAACTGATTGGCCTGCTTGATATATACCCGTGCAGAAGCCGTATTAACGAGCGTATACCAGCCTTCAGTGCGCTGGCTGCGCAACTCGCCGCGAACGACGGAAAGATTGTTTGGCAGTGCCGCCTTAACCTGTTCGATATACTCGGGGAAGCTCGTATGTTTAAAGGAATAGTCCGGGAACAGCTCTCTGGCTGTTGCCAAGGCAGCGCTCAGATCGGTCTGTACAGGCTGATGATCGCAGCCGTTCATGAACAACAGGTGGGAGGTAGAGGCGAAACGCTCCGCACTCGCAATCCGGTTATTCCAGTATTCCTTGGCTTGCTCCGGATCGACGGGAACTTCCATTCCGTTATGATACCAGTTGGCGAAGAGAATGCCGAGTACGCTGGAGCCGTCAGGGGATTCCCAGATCATCTCCGAAAAAGTGGACTCGAATTCTCCGACAGTGACATCATTGTTGAAGCCGACCGGTTTCACGCCTCTGCCGAAAATAGCGTTGTCGATGCCTGCCTGGCGCATGAGCTGTGGAGCTTGACCCATATTTCCGAAAGAATCCGGGAAGTAGCCGATTTTGCATACAGGACCGAAAGCGGCGGCATCCCGATGGCCGATCTGCAAGTTGCGCACATTCGCTTCATTGCTGGTCAGAAACTCATCCTGCAAAATGTACCAAGGTCCAATAATGAGCCTGCCTGCCTGAATGTGTTGTGTCACACGATCGCGCATTTCCGGGCGAACCTGCAAGTAGTCGTCAAGAATGATGGTCTGGCCATCCAGATGGAAGCTGCGGAACTCGTCGTCCTTTTCCAGCAGATCAAGAAGTGTGTCCATCAATTCGATGAGACGAACATGATGCGTTTCGTAAGGCAAGTACCATTCTCTGTCCCAATGGGTATGGGAGAGTACATAAATATGTTTGCTTGTCATCTCTTCACCTCATTTTATAATACAAATATACAATTAAATAATACCTTTATACACTTTAAAATATAGCACTTAAAATAAATATACACAAGACTTTATCGTTGATATGGGCATTTACATTTTCTTTATTGACTTGTATATTTGTATTATGAGGGGATGAATAGATATGACTTCCAAAAGAGTACCGCTATATATGAAGCTTCGCGCTTATCTTGTAGACAAAATCAGCCGGGGAGAATGGAAGGCTGGCGACCGGCTCCCATCGGAAAATGCGCTGGCGGAACAATTCGATATCAGCCGGATTACGGTAAAGAAAGCTTTGCAAACACTTGTTGAAGAAGGGGAGATTTATCAGATACAGGGCAGAGGCACGTTTATTACCCATCCATCCCAAGACAATGAAGGCGCTCCGCTGTCTGTTGGCGCAGTGCAGCTGCAGTCTAAAGAAGAGGGGAAGCTCATTGCCTATTTAATGCCGCGGCTTGCAACCTCATTTACTGCCAATCTGCTGGTTGGAGCAGAAAATGAGGTAACCAATGCAGATTATGGACTGTTGTTTTTCAGAACGCATAATTCCCAGGCGGAAGAAAAACGGCTCGTCGAAAAAGCCATCCAATGCGGGGTCAAAGGAATTATTGTTTTTCCAGTAGATGGCGAGAAATACAATGAAGCGCTCATTCAACTGGCGCTGGCAGGCTTTCCGCTCGTATTGATTGATCGTGAGATGAAAGGAATTGCAGCCAACTCGGTTTGTTCCGATCATAGCGGAGGCGCCCAGATGGCGACCCGACATTTGATTGAGCAGGGACACCGGACAATAGGCTTTGTTTCGAGCGGCGATCTGGGGACGACAAGTATTGAGCAGCGGCTGCACGGCTACGAGGAAGCGCTGGCCGAACACGGTATTCCAATCCGGCGCGAATTGCAGCTCGTTGGCGCTGAGGAAGATGATATGGAAGATTTTCTGCGGCAGCATCCTGACGTAACGGCGGTATTCGCTGATAATTATGGTACAGGGCACAATGTTGAGTTGGCCGCCGCCCGGCTTGGGCGCACGATACCTGAACATTTATCGCTCGTTTTTTTCGATGACTATGAATATTCCCGCTATTCCAAAGTGCCGCCGACGGTTGTCGTCCAGCAGGAGGAAGCGCTTGGGCGCGAAGCGGCGAAGCGACTGCTGTCGCTAATCGGACAGCCTGATCAGGAGCCGCAGGCGATTACGCTGCCAACCAAATTGATTGTGCGCAGCTCAACAGGCGCCGTTCGCGGGCAGGAAGACGATATGATAGAATAGGAGGACATGCAGCTCTATGCATATTGAGCTATAGGGGGACATCATGCTCTATTATTTTATGGCGATGCTGCTCGCAGCCGTTGTTGTTGGGTTAAGCAATTACAGAAGTGAAGTGAACCGGTGGGCTGCTTTTTTTCTCGTTAGCGCCGCAATCGGAGGGCTGACAAGCACCTTGCGCACGGCAGGGGCAGACGGATGGGCGACCGCCGCGGAGTTTCTGAATTTAGTGCTTACCCCGTACGGTGTGCTCGTATTCAGCATCGTCTATTCAGAGCAGGTAGCGGCTGTGCGCACAAGAGGCTATTTAAAGGGGCTGCTGCTGCTGCCTGCGGTTGTGACGATATGCGTGACACCATTCACTCCACAGCTTAATATGGACTACGGGCTGCTTCTCGCCTGGAGCGGGCCATACTATTTAATTTCCTGCTATTTGCTGATTGTATCGCTCTGGAAGGAACAGGACCGTCACAAAAAACGCAGCCGGTTCATTACAACGATCATTATTGTGCCAACGCTGCTTGCCGTCCTTGGTTTTATTAATATGGGGCGGGTATTGGAGCCGAATTTTGATTTTTCCCGGTATATCTTTCCGTTTATAGTATACTCACTGGCGATTGCCGCTTTGTTCACGTTCGTATATGGGGTGCTTGGCGTAAAGCTGCGCTTCGAGCGGGACCCGCTTGAAAGCACGATTAAGGCAGTCAGTTCAGGGACGGCCATGCTGAATCACACGATTAAGAATGAACTGGGCAAAATTGCGATCAGTACCGACAATCTTGCCCATTCCCTGGCCGCCGCCGATCAGGAGTCGCAGCGGCAGCTTCAGATTATCGAGAACGCTTCATCGCATATGATGGCGATGGTTACTCGGATTCATAGCCAGATGAAGGAAATTGTACTGCTTGAGCAGCCGGAACGGCTCGATTTGCTAGCGCAGCAGTGTTTGCAGCAGTATAGGCAACTGCTGCTGGACAGGAAGATAGCATCCGTGCTGGTTGCCCCGGAACCGCTGGTTGTCCGCTGCGATGCGGTCCATATGCGGGAAGTTATCGGCAACATTATTATGAATGCAGTGGAAGCGATGCCGGGCGGAGGCAAACTGGAAGTTCGGTTGACGCGTCGTAAACGGATCGTCCGTCTTTCGTTTTATGACAATGGAACCGGAATTGCAAAAGCTCGGATGAACCGCGTTTTCGAGCCTTTTTTCAGCACCAAAAACCATACGCGAAACTTTGGGCTTGGGCTATCTTATGTATACAATGTGATGCGGCTGAGCGGAGGGTCGGTGGAATTATCCAGTGAAGAGGGCAAGGGAGCAGTGCTTGCGCTTGTCTTCCCCAAAGCAAAACTGCTGCTATCCGGATAAACAAATCGTCGGGAGGCGGAATGATGACAACCGTACAGCCGATCAAAGTGCTCATTGTGGAAGATGATCCCGACTGGATTAAAGCGATGACGGTGTTTTTGAGCCGCGAAGCCGATCTTATGGTAGTCGGCGCTGCCACAGGATCGGAGGAAGCGATCCGGCTTGCAGGCACACTGGCATTTGATGTTGTACTAATGGATATTCAGCTCAGCGGCGATCAGGCTGTGGACGATGCCCCTGATGGCATCTACACTGCGATGCGGCTGCATGAGATTCACCCTGCCAAAATTATTATGCTTACCTCGATGAGTGAAGAGGACTACATAACCAGAGCATTTACAGCAGGCGCAATCAATTACTTGGAGAAGTCGCGCTACCGGGAACTGCCGCAGACGATTCGGGCGGCTTTCCATCATTCTACAGCGATGGATGCGCTGCTGAAGGAGTTTGCCCGCTTGAAGAGGGAGGAGCAATTGCGCGGCTTGACGACTGCCGAACGGGAAGTGTTCGAATACATCGAGGCGGGATACACGCAATCGCAAATTGAACAGAAGCTGCACAAAGCGGAGAGCACGTTGAAAAATCAGGTGAACAAGATGCTGAAAAAACTGGGGGTCACCAGCAGCAAGGCGGCAGTGGAAAAGGTTAGACGAAAAGGACTGTTCTCCGGCAAGCCGGAAGAGCAGCCCAAGAGGAAATAAGGATGAAGCAGGCGAAGGGAACAAGGAGGCATAGCGGCAGGTACTACGATTTGTAGTACCTGTTTGGCATGCCGTTCTATGAAAGTTGGTCCTTATTTGCATGTCACAAGACGGTTACAATAAAGGGAGAAGAAGGGGGAGCGCAGCATGAAACGGAAACCGATATTGCTCCTGATCGATGGACAGTGCACCTTATGTCATGGTATTGCCCGGTTTGTTATTCGAAGAGATCGTGACAGACAGTTCTATTTCGCATCCATACAATCCCCTCTTGGCCAGCGCATGCTGGCAGAGGGGAGATTGCCAGGCGGTGATCTCGACACGTTCGTGATGATTGTTAGCGGGAAATATTACACCAGGTCAGGCGCTGCTCTTCGCGTAGTGCGCCGGCTGGGCGGGTTGTGGCCGCTGCTGTCGATCGGCATGCTGGCTCCGGGCGTACTGCGCGACTTTGTCTACAATCTGATTGCGCGCAACCGATATCGCTGGTTTGGCAGCGCGGATGCCTGCCTGGTGCCCACTGCCGACGTACGGAGCCGACTTCTGGAAGAAGTGGAGGATTGGAGGCGCTTAGGAAATGAAAATAAACAGCACGCCGGAACCGATATACGTGGAAATTAAGATTGCTGCGGACCTGGATACGTTGTGGAGCCATACGCAAAGCCCGGAGCTTCACCAGCAATGGGATCTGCGCTTTACTGAAATCACCTACCTTCCCGTCAGCGCAGGGGATGAAGTGCAGCATTTTCGTTATCGGACACGAATCGGATTCGGGATCGAAATTGCAGGAACCGGCGAGGCAAAGACCGTTCCAGGCCGGGCTGGTGAAGCGCGTATGTCAACCCTTGCATTTGGTTCGGATCAGCGGCTTTCGCTAATAAGATCAGGTTCAGGTTATTGGAAGTATACCCCGGTAGATGGCGGGATCGACTTTGCCACACGCTATAATTATCAAACCCGTTATGGTGTTTTGGGAAGATTGGTTGACCGCCTGCTGTTTCGCCCGCTGTTTGGCTATGCGACAGCCTGGAGCTTCGATGTACTCCGCATCTGGCTGGAACAGCGCATCCCGCCTGCAGTTAGTTTGCAGCGGGCGCTCATTCACTATCTCTGCGCGGTTATGCTTGCCGTGCTATGGTGCTTTCAGGGCCTCGTGCCAAAACTGCTTTTTCCAGAAGGAAGCGAGTTGGAACTGCTGCGAGCAACCGGGTGGTTTGCCGGCCGGGAATTGCCGTTTCTACAGTGGCTTGGAGGCGCCGAGATTGCGCTGGGGCTGCTCACGCTTCTTTTGCATCGTCGAAAGTGGATGTACAGAGGTCAGATTATATTGTTGGCGCTGCTGGCGGCTGTTGCGCTTCTCGGCACTCCGGAGCTGTTGCAAGCCCCCTTCAACCCATTGACACTTAATGCGGCCATGATCGTACTTTGCCTTATTGCGATGATGCTAAGCAGCGGCCTGCCGCACGCAGGACGGTGTATGCGAAGGCCATCATTCATAAAAAACGGAATAGGAAAGCCAGTCAGGAAGGAGCTGCTGTAAAATGACATCGATATATGAGCAGGCAATGGGATCAGAATTTCACAAGCTGCACCCCAAAATTCGCGAGCGCTTTGGATTCAGCAGTTCTGATGGTGTGGCAGCTTATGGACAGGGTGTTATGGAACGAATCTGGTTTGCGAAGTGGGCGGTGCTGCCGCTTGCGCTCGGTACAACGCGCCACATTATGTTTCCACAGGGAGGCAGAGGCGTTCCGTTTTCAATCGAAAACTTTGCCTATGTGGATCGATTTGGCCGGGAGACGGTTACTTGGACGCGCAAGTTCAAATTTCGCCGTGCGATCCGTCATTTTGATGCAACGATGATCTACAGCAAGCAGCGTGGCCGAATTGTCGATTATCTTGGCAACCGGCAACATCTTGCGGTTGACCTTTCGATTACTGCCGCAGACAATGGCGGGATAGCCATTCGCTCGGGCGACCAAAGATTTTATGAAGGGATGCTTGGCTTCCGATTTCCTGGACTGCTGACGGCTTCCGCCAATGTCTGTGAATGGTATGATGATGAGCAGCAATGCTATAAAATCAACGTGGGGGTCACGAATCCGCTGTTCGGTCCTGTCTTTCAATATACAGGCGCGTTTCAATCCCGCATTGTACCTATGGAACCAACTGCGATTCCGCTCGATGTGCTGCCGCTTCGGGAGGAACAGCGTGAATAACCGGATACAGACAGTTTTCACAAACAGCTTCCCTTGCGAAGAACTGTCATTGCCATCAACCGTCATTGTCATCAACTGGTCTGAGTATACTAGAATAGAATGAGAATAACGATACAAGAACGAGGGGGATTGCAATGCTGATCGGGGTTGTATCGGATACACATATGCCTCGCCGGGGAAAAAAGCTGCCGCCGCGTTTGGTTGAGGCATTTGGAAAAGTCGATCTTATCGTACATGCAGGAGACTGGACGCTACCGGAAGTGATCCCGCTTTTTCAGGCGCTTGCTCCTCTGGAAGGAGTGGCTGGCAACAATGACGGACCAGCCATTGTCAAACGTTTCGGGCGAAGCAAAATCATTGAGGCGCAGAGCAAACGCATTGGCATTGTGCACGGAGACGGCAGCGGCCGTACAGCTGCAGATACAGCTTTTCGAACGTTTTCCAAGCAGGCGGTCGATGTCATTATTTTTGGCCACTCCCATATTCCACTGCTCGAGGAGCGCAGTGGGATATTGCTGTTTAATCCCGGCTCACCGACCGACAAACGGAAGCAGGCGCAGTATTCCTTCGGTTTGCTTCGGATTGACAAGACAATGACGGCAAGGCATGTGTTCTATTCCAGCAAGGTGTAATCAGGCGTCTGCTTGTACAAGCAGACGCCCTGTTTTTTTATAATAAGCTGAATTGATCAGGTTATTAATCCAGCTCACATTTCAATAACGACCATTTGGTGGCAATCCACACGCGGCACCGTATATTCAATTCCCCCGGCTGTCTCATGGTAAGAAAGATCGGTCTGCTGCGGCGCCAGGTATACCCGTTTGACTGGCTTCGGCAGTGCAACCGAAGAATGAATGTCGGCAACAGGCACCAAGTCTTCGATCACTTCGATGTCCTTGCCCCGTTTGACCGGGATCGCATACAGCAGATGGTGGATATAGCGGTCTGCTTGCGGCTGGTACTGCAACGTTGTTACCCCTTGCGCCGGCAAGTTGGTGCGGAGTGTGCGATCCGGCAGCAATTGGTCCAGCGCATGCAGAACAACTTCTTTCAGAAACAGACTGCCTTTGGACGCATAATCGGCGAATACATTCCAGGCGATATAGATGCCGCTGCCGCTCTGTACCATCCCCGGTGAGGATCGTATGCCAGTAGTTGGCGCATGCTGATGCGAGCAGAAGGTAAATACGTCACGATTGAAGTAAGGGTCTTCCCGATGGCCCAGCTCGCGGCCTGTGGTCAGCTCGATCTGCTGACCTTGCGAATACATAATAAACGAAGCGGGCGCAAGGCTTTTGAGCGGGAACGCCGGGCGGAAATAATCGGGAAGGTACGGGTTCTCACCCTTCCATTCCACACCAAGCTCCAGTGCAAAGCTGTCTTTGGAGGCATGAAGCCCGCTCTCGCCTGTCGCCAATATTTTGCCTCCAGTTGCAATGAACTGCTTCAGCTTCTCGGCAAGGGAATCCGTTAACCGGATGGCATCGGGGAGAATAATGACTTTGTAGTTATGAAACACTGCTTCGGTGTCGATCACATCAAACAACAGCTTTCCTTCCAGAAGCATGCGAATCGCCCCTGTATCGGAAGCTCCGGTGCGCTCTGCCGCAGCTTTGCCTACTCCGCTTATCGCTTCGACTGACAGCAGAGCGACATCGGCGATGTTGGCAGTATCGACGCACCATGTCTCTTTTTGCGCGACTTCCGCATAGGCGGCGCCAATCAGTGAATAGGTCGCTTCGTCCATATGCCCGGAAGGGGACAACTGGTCACCGATCGAGCATCGGGCCCCATTGGCAATGCTGAGCGCAGTTTCATAGCGCAATCCATTCGGATGTTTGTATCCCCCGAATTCCCCCCAGCTTGTATGAAACTTGCCTGTCATCCCCAGAAAGGGCATGTCAAGCGTCTGGGCATAGCGGGCGGACAGCGGGAAATGATCATAGCCCCAGCCGCCTGTCGGGAGCGATTCCAATTCGAGATGCGTATTCATCTGTGCGAGATCGCGCCGTCCGCGGCGGATATGTCCGCCATTGTGGAAAATCGGCAAGTCAGGCTTGATTGCATGAATTCGCTCTGCTACTTTGCGGGTGTAATTGGCATATACTTTTTCCCCAAGTGCAATTACAGCGTACTCGTCACGGGGATCTTGACCCTGGCTCCGCAGGTCGGCGACACAATACTGGCAATAGCATGAACGCACACCGACGATGTCAAGGAAAATCCCGTCGGCATCATACCCGCGGACCACCTCTTCCACCTGATTTAGTAGAATGTCCAGATAAGGGGTGTTGAAGCAAAACTCATGATAGCCCGGTGTTAAAAACCCTTTGGCCCACTGCGTTTGATCGTCCTTGTTGCGAATCAGCCATTGCGGATGGCGCCGCGCAAGCTTCTCGTCCAGACCGGCCGAAATATATACCGGAGTCTTCACATTGATCTCATGGGCAGCGGCAATCTGCGCTTCGAGCAGGTCAAAGGAAAGCTCCGGGTGAATTTCATTTGCGGTGGAAGGATGATATGCCCACCCGTGATGACATTTGGAAAAGACGGTAATGGAATCGACATGACCCAATTGCAGCATAGCCTGAAATTGCGCTTTGTCGAAGGCTGCGCCAATGGAAGGAATAGCCTCTGAAGTGTGAAAGTCGAGATGAACCTGGCGAAATCGCATAATAAGTAACTCCCTTCGTCTTTTCTTAAATGTAGCGCTTTCTTTGAAGGGCGTATAGTTGTGGAATCGACCGCAACAGGACAATATCGACCAATGATTATTCTGTGCTATAATGATAGAAATACAATTAGGACAAAGATCACGGCGCTCTCTGAACCGAGAAGGTTAGGATGCCGACAATTTCGAAAGGGGGAAACGGAACATGCTATGCTTGCAGCTTCCGATTCCTCCGCTCCCGCAGTTTATGACGGTGGGACATAGTGTTTGGCAGCCGGGCGAATGTCATTTCAGAAGAAACTTCCAAGTCTATGACATTCTTATGGTTGCCAAAGGAACCTTGTATATGATGGAGGACGGTGTCCAATATGCGATTGGGCCCGACCAGGTGCTCGTGCTCGAATCTGGAAGGACACATGAAGGATATCGGCCTTGCGAAGAGGAGACAGACATCTATTGGATTCATTTCATTCATTCAGGCACAGGCCAGACGATGATGGACAGAGAGATCCCATGGACAACTGTTGTCGAAAGCGGAACAGATCAGGACACCTCGCCTTCAGAGCAGTATATGTATATGCCTAAATTTGGCTCTCTTGCGCTTGCGCCGCTGTTGCCGCTGCTGCATGAGATGCTGCATATCCACCGGCACTTTTCGGTTGACGGGGCGCTACGGCTGCAGTCGCTGCTTGCGCAGGTGCTCGTCAGAATGCAGGCGGAGACAATGGCTGCCAGGCAGTCGCTGCGTTCCTATGAAATCTGCAAGCAGGTTCAGCATTATCTGCGGCATCATATGAAAGCGCCGTTCTCCTCGGAAGAAATGAAGATGGCTGTGCCTTATCATACCGATTATTTGGCCAGATGCTTGAAGAAACATACAGGAATGAGTCCGCTTCAATATTTGCATGCTGAACGGATGCAGGCAGCCAGGAGACTGCTTGCAGAGTCGGACGAACCGATCCAGCAGATTGCTGAGGCGGTCGGCATTCCGGATTACAATTATTTTATCCGTGCTTTCCGCAGTCATGTCGGGGTTCCTCCTGGGGCTTATCGGAGACAGCGGCAAGGGTTTGTATAACGCATATTAACTTGATGATGAAATTCACGCAGACTGATCATAATTCAGGGTGGGAGGTTGGCGAGAATGGATGGAAAGTTGGTACTGACGAAAGAAGAACTCGATGCATTGCTAGATAGGGAAACGGGGTTGACAGAATTGTCAGATGAAGTGACATCGGAGAATACAGCAGCAGATCAATTGTCAGGACAGGATGCGCCGCATGAAACGGCAAGGGAAGCGATGTCTGAATATTTGCCGTCAGAGGTGCATTCCTTTGAAACGGTGCCTACAACTACTGGGAGGTATGAAGTGTCCTCAGCAGTCACAGCATCCGGTTATATGCGCAAACGTGCGGATCGCTTCCGCAAACGTTCTGATGAATCCTCATGGGAGCAGGAACTGATGCAAGCCGTTCAGGCGCTGACTGCGCGTGTGGAACAGTTGGAGGGTCAAGTCAAGGAGATGAGACTGCAACTGCTTGATCATCAAGGCGGGCAGGAGAATAAGGGGAAGCCGAACATGTCGTCCAACGTACCGTCAGAGGACAAGTCTGCCCGCCAGCTTGCAGCTGCTGCTGCGGAAGAGACGGCTGCTGCCTCGACAGCGCTCAGCCGGGTGAAGACATATGGCCGAAGATCGAATAACCGCTCATAGCACAACAAGCGGGCAAGAATGCTCGCTTATTGTGTCTACCCTGCGGCAATTCAGCGTGGCAGGCCGTTGTGCCTTTCATGACGGAGCGAGGGATTAGGACGCCTCTGCGTGGGAAACAGGAGGGTTCCCCCAAGATCACTTGTCTGACAGGCCCTTAGGATCGCTGATGTCTTCATTAGGATAATCGCGCGGAAGATCCTCATGGAGGCTGAGATTCTCATAATTAAATCGGTTGGAGGGGCGCTGATCCCGTCGCCAAGGGGAGCTCTTGCCAAGTGATTCGGATATTAGATCGGCACCGTAAGGCCCTTCCGGAAACTCCTCAGCGGTCAGATCGTTGCGCTGGGATTCTACGGTTGCCAAATCTGTTGCGGGCTGTCTCTCTTCTTCCAAAAAATCTTTTTTCACTTTAAGGCACCTCCAGCTGTGGAAATGAGTGGGTTCGACTCATTGTGCCCGAGTTTAATCGGTAAAATTCACAACACCGACCACCAGCTGCAAAAACTCGGCCAGTTCAGCGGCTTCTTCGGATGAAAGTTTAAACACATGCTCCAAATAGCCTTCTTCCTCCAAATCATCGGGACCGATGATCACCGTTACGCCGGCTTGCAGATCGGTGATCAGCTTTTTGCCGTAGAATCGGTTGGTAGAGGTAACAGCAAGATCAAATCGCTTGAGGCCAGGCGTAATAAAAGTTACGAAGCGAGTCGTTGTTTCTTCCGTAATATCGGACATAAAATCATAGTCAGGCAGCATGCTTGTAAAGCCTCCTGTACATAAAGTATCGTATCATTATACACGAAAAACTTTTAACTATCCTCCCTTATAAAGTATTGTCAATTAAAAAAAACTTGCCAGCCCTTTTTGAATATGGTACTTTGGAAGTAATCGAATGAATGTACGCAGAGGAAGCACCTCTTCATATCCCGCAAGGGATGGAAGAGGTGCTTTTTTTGCTGTAATGACCCCATTCGAAAATATATTGCGGAGGTGCTTTTCATGCAGGTGGTGTTTCTGAATACGATGGAGAAACAGACGGATGAGGGAGGAATCCAGAATGCGCAGCTTTCAATTTGCGAGCAGCAGGGGAAATGGCAGGTAATCTGGCAGGAGGATGGCCAGGCATCAGAACAGGAATCCTTGGTTTGGTTTGAAGGCGCTTCTTGGGAAGAAATGCTTCTTTCATTTCGCATCGGAGCCGCGACGAAAATGGGAGAAGGTTTTGTGCCTGTAATTGATGGAATGCTGGATGACCGCAAGCGCATGAAGTCAGCAAGCGGAGCCACTTACCTGCAATGCTATGGGGAGCTGCACGGCAATGCAAAGCTGTTCGAGGAGCTGCGAGCCTGGCGCCGCAGCAAGATGGTTGAACTGCGAAAGCCGGCGTATTTGATCGCCAATAATCAGATGATGTGGATGCTGAGCGCTTTTGTGCCGCATACGGAGGCGGAAATTATGCAAATTCCCGGCTGGGGGAAAGCAAAGAACGAAGCGTATCGAAACGAAGTGCTGGCGATTATGGCAGAATATGAACAGCCGCATCCGTTCCCGCTCGATTGGGTGGCGCATACAATTGATCCGAAGCGGTACATGCAGTGGCTGTACAAACAGAAGGAAGAGAGTTTCAAATTGGAGATGCAGTGGCATCAGGAGAAGCGTCTGATTTTGGAAGGCGTGCAGGATGGCCACTCCCTTGACCAGCTTCGTTCGGTTGTGGATATTCCAACCAGAGAACTGCTGATTCGAATGGAACAGTTTGAACGGGAAGGCTATGATTTGGAAACCTTTATCGAACGTGAACTGGAGAATGTGCCTGATCATGAGCAGCAGCGGCTATGGGATGCCTTGGAGACGGTAGGCGACCGCTATCTTAAGCCGGTTCTCAAACAAGCATACAATGCTGAGGAGTTGAAGAGCAGTTCCATTGAAGTGCTTTACGACCGTCTCCGACTGGTGCGCCTGCGCTATCGCCGGAAGTTGAACAATGCAGACGCGGTGTAGGCCAGTCAGACTATTGGAGAGCAGTGGGTGAACTGCTGCAAGGCAGATGGCGAATCCTCATTAGCAGACAGCAAATCTACGACCTCCTGTTTCCGATTCATTCAGGAAGCTCTGGGGCTGATGCTCCAGAGCTTCTTTTGACCGATATATATCATTCCAATAGACCATGCGCTGGGTAATTAGAACTATCAAAGAAAATAGTATACTTGTCCTACTGTTTTTATTATAATGTAATTATGTTCTTGAATTGATCGAAAAATGTCGAAAAGGGGCGTAATTTATTTATATGAAAGCAGAATACATAAACCCGTTTCTGGAATCGGCGAAAACAGTTATTGAACAAATGGTGATGATACGTCCTTCGACGGGGCAGTTGACAGTCAAGGAGGTCAAGTTTGTCGAGAAATATGTTTGGATTCAAATCGGCATGACAGGTCAGGTGAGTGGTGACATTGTATTTGGGCTCAGTGAAGAGGTTGCACTTAAGATCATATCGGCGATGATGGGCGGCTTTGTCATTACGGAAATTGATGAAATGGGCAGCAGCGCAATTGCAGAACTTGGCAATATGATTAGCGGCAATGCCAGCACATTGCTCTCCAATCAGGGTGTTCACGTTGATATTACCCCACCGGTACTGATGCGTTCGGCTGAAGCAGCAGGCTTCAAAGCCCAAAAAGCGCTCACTGTACCGCTTATTATGGAAGGAATCGGCGAGCTTGACATCCAGGTCTTGATTGCATAGGATAGAGAATGAAGTTCCTCCGGGAGCTTTTTTTTGTTTGCAATATAAGGCTACGTACAGGAAGCATCTTAACAAAGGGAAATGGAGATTTGTTAACCCTAATTTTGACTTTGAGCCATTCGCGGGTAGTTGCTCTAACGCTTGCCACAGATCTTAATTGGCCCCGAATGGACGTTTTGGAATTCTAAACATTCCTGTAGACGCTAAGAAATGGCGTTGGACAAAAAAAGGAACGCCTCGTATGATGGAGGTGTCAACGG
>REGQ01000025.1 GCA_004134985.1 Paenibacillaceae bacterium
GAAAGCCGTATGAGGGAAAACCTCACGTACGGTTTGATGAGGAGAGGCTGAAATAATATTTCAGCCTTTCACTCTAGGGCTGCCCTATCATTGGGCCTTGTCAACTAATGCTGGATTGTCAGCAGAAAGTTATTAACGAATGTGGATAACTTGTTGATAACTGTCTAATAACTGTGGGGGAATTATAAAGAAGCTTGCCTTGGATGGGCAAGCTTCGGCCTTTTTACGATTTGTTGATGCTGGTTTCACGCTTAATTCCAGATTGCCTATAAACATATAATTGAGAAATCCGGCTTTGGATGGCGATTGGGAGCTTTCTGGAGATCCTCAACGATTCGCTAGCGGACTTGTCAACGATTGGTTGCGGTTGTGAGCTCTCTGCAAATATACTAAGTTATTAACTTGTGGATAATGTTGATAAACATATCAAGAACATGTGGATAAGTTTATCCGAGCGACTGAATGATTTCCTCCAACTGGGCAAATGGAAACTGGTCATTGTGATGATTGCGTAGCGAATAGGCGTCGTCCCCTACTAATACCCAGTTTTGTCCTGTATGAATCCAATGAAAGTCCAGGAACTTCATATGGGTGATGTGCGCGATCAGTTCCCCAAGCTCTTCCGCAGTAAACAGCTGCAAGGAATTGAAGGCCGCTGTCAGCTTGGTTTCAAAGCGATGCCATTCCTCCGGAAGGACAGCCGTGAAGCGAAAGAGCAGCAGAAAGGGAAGGGCGGACGGCCCGTTATAGCCGGGATAGCGGCTGGCTGCATCGCTGATAGCATCCAGTTCCTCAAGCCGAAGTGCGAAAGGATGGGGATGGGCTTCATCATCCCAGGCAATTTCCACGCCCTCTTCCTTGCTGCGCTCAACCAATAGCAGCGATAGTAATGAAAAATCTTCATCCAGCTCCAACTGGAGCATGAGCCTGTCCGTTATTGGCAATGACACAATCGCATTTTCCAATTCGGGATAGGTGCGGTCTTCAGCAGTCAGCCATAGAAAGTCAGTCCAGAACTGCTTGTTGTGAATATATTTAATGAGTGCCTCCATATGCTTACCTCGCTGTCTTGTATATAGTGGAACGATTAAATTTCGTATCAGAACATGTGCAGCAATTCCACGAAAATCTTCAATTTTTATGGAAAAGTTGAACACAATACAACAATTTATTCCTGTGGATCATTTTTTTCAGTTAAATTATATGAGTCAATTGTCGTTGTAATTTCCTTGGAAATGGAATCCAAAAGTAAATAACCGTTTTTTCATATTCAACCTATTAATTGGACAATAATAGCATAAGATTTCCTTTTGTGGAATACCTTTCTCCATTAGCAGGAAAGCTCTCATTTGCGCGCAGGGCCAGGAGCTTTCAATACAGTACAAACCGGCAATCTGCAAGGCGGAGGCTGCTCCGTCTCTGCGATTGCCGGTTATGTGGTTGAAAAGTTATTTCCCGATATTTTTATTGGCTCAACCTCAAAATCGGTGCTTGACAGTTACCCCAACGTACGATGGCGGTTGCATTCCCCACTTTTAACCTTGTTTTATTTTGTAAAGTACTGATTTTGGGGTTGAGAGAGGAGGAGCCCTTGAGCTCTGTAGGGCTCCTAAAATTGTTGTATTTTCTGCACAATTCAGCTCATAATTTGTAATTTTCCTGGAATTGTTGTACTTTATACAACATTTTTAGCGAAATAGCAATAATTATCCGAAATTGTTGTACTTTATACAACAATTTCGGTTCTACCTCAAAATCAGTGCTTGCCCCCTGCGAGGAAGGCAGCGAAGGGGAGGCTGAAAAAACGAAGGGTTCGCTTTTAAAGCCGGATTTCAACCTTTTGAAAAGTGAGATAAGAAATCCGGCTTTGAATGGCGATGAGAAGCACCCTGCAAGCCCGCAGCAGCAAGCCCGCAGCAGCAAGCCCGCAGCAGCAAGCCCGCAGCAGCAAACCCGCAGCAGCAAACCCGCACCCTGCAAACCCGAGTCTCGCCAAGCGCTGATTTTGGTTTTGAGCCTTTTTATTTCTTGTATTTCTCATCATAGGTTTCCTGATAAATCTCCAAGTATCGCTTCAGATTCATATTATTGAGATTGCTCAAATAGGAATCCCAATCCTTGTCCAGATCGGCGTCACCGGTAACGAAGCGAGCAATCATTTCGTTGACATAATCCGTAATTGACTTGGAGAGATCGCCGATTTCTGTCGCCTGCTCATTGGTGAAAAACAGCGGCGGCAACACTTTCTCCAGCGCCTGCTTGTATGGTTCGTATTTCGTCTTAGCTTCTTCATACATAATAATTTCTAGCGGTTTTTCCGGATTTACCACCTCGCCAAGACGTAGGTCGCTTGGACGCAGCGAAGGTCCGGATTGGCCCCAGTTAAAATTCTGCGCCTTGCCCCAGTCGGCAATTTGCTTCCATTTTGCCGGTTGACCGTTGATACCGAGTTCGCCGGCCTCAGCCTTCTGCCACTCTTGATCGGGACGACCGATAACCGATCGGAGCGTTACTTCTTCATTGTAGAGCAAGTCGGCGAGACGGAACGCGACTTCTGGGTTTTTCGACCCTTTTGTAATCAAGTAGGAGCCGGTGCCAACCAGATGGAATGCTTCATATGGCGCGATTTGAACGCCACCGGGACCTTTGAGCGGAGGAACTGTCTTGTATTCCAGCCAGCGGTTGCTGCTTCCATAAAACTCCGAGATGACACCCATATGCATCCCAGCCGCAGCGCCCATGATAGCCACCTCCGGATTTTCGCCTAACCGCTTCAACTGGTCTCCGTCCTGAGTCAGTGATTGCGGATCCAGTAATCCTTCCTTATAGAGCTTGCGGAGATACTTCAAGCCTTCCTGCCATTCCGGTTTGTCGAATGGAACGACCGTTTTGCCGTCTTCCAGATAGACCCCATTGCCGCCGGGATTATAGATGAATGCATTCATCAAGAAGGAGTCAATGCTGCTGTAGAAACCGCTCGGCGAGCCTGAGAGCGGGATTTCATCCGCTTTGTTGTTTCCGTTCGGATCCTTTGTCTTGAATGCCTTTAACACTTCATAGAATTCATCTGTCGTAGTCGGCATTTGCAAGTCGAGCTGGTCGAGCCAAGGCTGATAGATCCACATCCTGCGTGGCAGGGTGCAGTGGAAGCATTCATTCACGTGTGGCAGGGAGTAGATATTGCCATCCGGTGCCGTAATCGATTCCTTCACGACAGGTAGTTTTTCGAACATGTTCTTCGTTTCAACGCCGTACTTTTCAATCATATCGTTAAGTGGGAGGAAAATGCCCTGGTTGCCGTAGATCATCTGCTGGGCATTGGAGACGCCGAAGTCCATAATAACGTCCGGTAGATCATCACCGCTTGACAACATTAAATTGAGCTTTTCCGCAGCCGATTTAGAAGGGATAACCTCCCATTCAATATTAATATTCGTTTTTTCTTCCAAATACTTGGTAAATTCATTAGTGGCGAAATCCTCTACGGTCGGGTTGCTCGGAACCATGATGCGAATCGTTGTTTTTTCTTCCGTAATCGGGAATTGACCAGCTGGATTTACCTTCGTTTGCCCTTCGACTTTGTTGGAGCTTCCCGTTCCTTCCCCCTTGTTCACCGACGAACAGCCTGTTAGCATCATTGTGACGATCAGCATCGATAGGAATAGCAAGTAAATAGGTCTTTTCAACGTAAATCCTCCTTTGTATGCGCTCTCTGATTACCCTTTTAATGAACCAATCATGACGCCTTTGACAAAATATTTCTGGACAAACGGATAAACGACGAGCAGCGGAATGGTGGAGACAACGATCAGGGAAAATTTCAGCAGACTACGCATTGCTTCTCGTTTGGCTGTCTGATCGACGTCTGTCAGCATCATGGCGTCAACGTCATTCTGAATCAGAATATCCCGCAGTATGATTTGCAGTGGATAAAGGCTTTGTGTTCTCAGGTAAATCAACGCATTGAAAAACTGGTTCCAGTGCCCGACAGCGTAGTACAGTGAAATAACAGCCAGAATTGGTCCAGATAGCGGGAGTACGATTTTCCATACAAATTTGAAATCATTGCAGCCATCCAGTTGTGCGGCTTCCAGCAGTTCATCCGGTATCGTCGTCTGGAAGTAAGTTCTGGCAATGATCACGTTCCATATGCTGAGGGCACCCGGAAGTACCATCGCCCAAACCGAGTTTAGCAATCCCAGATCCTTCACCAACAAATAACCGGGGATTAACCCGCCGGAGAACATCGTTGTGAAGACGAATAAGACCATAATCACGTTTCGGCCATAAAAGTCCTTGCGCGCCAGTGGATAAGCGGCTAGCACAGTCATAAAGACATTGATTAGGGTTCCGAACACCGTATAGTAGAGCGAGTTGCGGAATCCGGACCAGATAAGCTTGTGTTTGAAAACCGCCTCATAGCCCTCGAGTGTAAAGCCGACAGGCCATAACCAGACGCGCCCGGATATGACGGCTGAAGGTTCACTAATTGAAGCGCTTGCAATATAGACAAGCGGATATAATACCGTAATCAGAAACAGGGACAACAGTCCGTAGTTCAATATCGTAAACAGACGGTCGCCGAGCGATTCTTTACCGAATGTTTGTTCCATGGTGATTCGTAGTCCCCCTTACCATAAGCTGGCTTGATTCGTTTTTTGGGCTATTTTGTTCACACCATAGATCAGAATGAAGCCAATAACCGATTTAAACAGGCCGATGGCTGCCGAGTATGAATAATTCATGGCTTCCGACAACAGTCCCACTTTGTAAACGTACGTATCAATGATCTCTGAAGTTCGCATATTAAGTGGATTTTGCATTAATAGCACTTTCTCGTACCCAATTTCAAGCATGCTGCCCGTGTTAAGAATGAGCAGGATGATAGCAATAGGCATGATACCTGGAATATCAATATGCCAGATGCGCTTCCACTTATTCGCTCCGTCGACAACAGCTGCCTCGTGAAGGGAAGGATCGATGCCTGACAGCGCTGCCAAATAAATGATGCAACTGAAGCCGACGCTTTGCCAGATACCCGACCAGACGTAAATCGACTTGAAATAATCCGGATTGCCCAAGAAATTGATAGGTTCCAATCCAAATGCGTTAAGAATTTGATTGACGATACCGTGTCTCGGATCAAGCAGCTCGAATAAAATGCCGACCATGACGACGACGGATATGAAATGAGGCGCATAGGTGACCATTTGAACCGATTTCTTGAAGAAGCGGTTTCGGACCATATTCAGGCTTAAGGCGAGAATAATTGGGAATGGAAAGCCGGCGATCAAGCTGTACAAGCTCAGAACAAGCGTGTTCTTCATTACTCGAACGAATTCATAAGAGTGGAAGAAGCGGATGAAATGCTTAAGTCCAACCCATTCGCTGCCCCAAATGCCTTTAGTTACAATGAAATCCTTGAAAGCAATTTGCGCTCCGTACATGGGCACGTACTTAAATATAATAATATAGAGAACAGGAAGCGCGATTAGCACGTAAAGCTGCCATACTTTGCGCATCCTCATAGCGGGGCCGAGCAAGCCCCTGCCGGTTGGCTTGCGAACAACTTGCGGCGATTGAACCGTTTTCAAAAGATGGTAACCCCCTTCCTACTTGTTGTATGAACAACATAAAACGGCGGCACACGAAAGTAAATTCACAGTTCACTTCCGGATGTGCAGCCGTTAGGAAAGGCGATGTGCAATTGCTGTCACAATGTGAAATCGTTAAGAAAAACCGCTAATTACGGGGGATTGAGGAGTTGCGGTATACCATGGCGCTTAACCCGTTAATCCTTTTGAATGCCCTGCAAAATGTATTGGACGAGTTGTACCCGACCTGGCCAGCAATATCGTTTACGGTCAATTCCGTTGTAGCGAGCAGATGACGCGCCCGCTCCATTCGCAGATTTTCCAAGTAATCGGAGAAGTTGACACCGTTCTGATCTTTGAAAAATTGGGACAAGTACACTTTGGATATATTCAGCCGATCGGCGGCTGCGTCCAGGCTCAATTCGGCCTCCATGTAGGAAGAAGAGACCAACTTGATGATATCGTCCAACAGTTGGGCGTTCTGGCTGCTCTTTCGTTCGTTTACCTTATCGCAAATCGAGCGGTACCACTCCTTGACGGAATGAAAAATGACCACCGGATCATCTGAAGAATGGGCTTGCCCCAGCAACGATTTGATATCATCCATGTCATTCAGCACCATCTGCTCGTTCAGTTTAATCAAGTTGGCGACCATGTCGAAGATGAACAATTGACGCATCGCCATGGGCAGATGTCGATCGATGAAATTTTGTCTATAAAGATCGTCCAACAACTTATCCGCTTCTTTCCAATCACCGGCCTTGGTTACATTCATAAGCCTTGCCACAAACTCAACAGGATAATAATAGCCGCCGCTTTCGTTCGGAGGGAGAGCCTCATGCCAGGTTACGCCTCCTACGTTCTCTCTTCTGTCGGCTACTAACGCTTGCCTAGCTTCTTCGTATGAAAGAGATATAGCCGATAGCGACTCGCAGATGGACCCTACACCGATGACAAAGGAGATGTTCAAGCCGACTAGAATTTCATCCGTCAACAATTTCAATGCTTGATCAATACGATGTCTGCAGTCCTCCAGACAGTCTGAACCGTCGAAGAAAAGCAATGCGATTTTGTCCTCTGATACGTCATGGTAATGAGCCATATCGCTAAGGTGCTTACGTAGTTCTTCTTTTAAAATTACCCGTTTATAGTCTAGCTCCATCAACATTTCTTCGCTTAAGGAACTGTCGTAGCCGGTGAATCGAAGTATGGCCACCGCATAGAACGGGTCATTTAAATGCAGCTTCTGATGCAGCAGAGAAGCTTCGATATTTTTTTCGCCGACAAAATCTCCCTTCAACAGCCTTTCGAATAAAGTTGCCCGTAAGAACGGAGCTTGCTTGTGTATTTCCTCTTGCAATTCGGCATTGTTGTCAATTAGATTGGACACGGTACGCTGAATAAAGCCGAACGTGTCGTCCGTCCGTCCATGGTCTCCGCTAATACGCTCCTTTAGTGTGCTAACTATCGCTTTGACCGGTTTGCTATTTCGATAGGTAAAGAAATACGCCAAAATGACCCCCACAAGAAGAAAAAGGATAGCTAGCGAAAAAGTAATTTTTTTGATGTAAAATACTTTTTTTAACACGATATGGGGAGGCTGTGCGACGATGTAAGCCCAGCCGTTCTGAGCACTTGTCGTATAAGTAATGGTCATACCATCCGTCTTGTCCGAAGCGCCGATCAGACCTTGAGGTGCATCCAATGCTAACTGATCCCGCTGGATTGGTGTGACATGCGATAGATCCGAAGGTACTGAGCTGATTACTTGTCCCTGTCCATCCAAAATATAAACTGAGCCGCCGTCCTCAGTCACAAGTCCACCGAGCAACTTCTGTACTTCCCAGTTGTCGATCAGTACAGCAATGGAGCCTTGTTCATCACCTGGATATCCGAGTGACTGGCGGTAAATGATCATATCATACAGCTTGTCTTGATAGATAGTACGCTGTGCAGGCAGAAACTGTCTGTTTTGATAACCATCAAAAAAGCGCTCCCGCCACTCGTCAAAGTCCATATCGGGGTATCGCAAGATGGACTGATAGAATTTGGGCATTTCATAGGTTGAATTGGGAGAGAGGACAAGGTTACTTTTGTTATAAAAAATATAGTAGTCAAGGATGAAACTATTGGAGACACTGAAGTTATACAATCCCTTCTGTGTATTCCACACGCGAAAGGTCGTCGCTCCCTCAAACGGCTCGGTTACCTGCTGAAGACGCATCACTTTGGGATCGTTCTTCAATTGCTGAGCGACCATCTCCACTTCAGCCAAACGCCTGTCCAGCGTTACTTTCACCTGCTCCAACAAAAGTAAATTGTTATGGGTTACTTCATTTTCGACCAAATGCAATGTCTTGGTATAGATGTGCCAGCCGAGCAGCAGGGCTAGCAATATGAATAACAAATAGGGGACCAGCAGACGGATAAACAAGTTGTGTCTTCCCATCATGTGAACGAGCTTCATTGATGGCTTCACCCCTTCCTTATCTCTAAATGATAACGCATACATGGTTTAGTATACTATTTTTAGAATGCTTAGTAAAGAAACGGAATGCGCAATCAAATCGTTGAAAATTCAAACAAAAAGTGATGATTCAAGATACACAGTTATAGTTGTAAAAAAGAAAAGTTTGCAAATTTAGAGTTACTACTCTAAAATAGTTTTTAGAGCTTTTACTCTAAATTAACAATCGGGATGAGTGAGGTTATGAGTTCGAAGACGAAAGACAAGATTATTCATACGGCTATCCAGCTTTTCAATGTGTTTGGGACAGGCGCTGTCTCGACGAACAAAATCGCCAAAGAGCTGGGGATGAGCCCTGGAAACTTGTACTATCATTTTCATAACAAAGAGGAGATTATACGGGCCATCCTGGATGCGATGATTGCAGACTGGGATAAGCTCTGGCTTCCTCTGCCGAAGGACTGGCAGCCGGGTCTCAACGACCTGAAGGCGATTATCAGGGTAAACTTGCAGCTGCAAGTCAAGTACCGGTTCTTTTACCGTGAGCTCATTACACTGATGCAGCTTGATCCCGAGCTTAAGCATATCCATCAGCATATCCAGGAGCAGCGAGTGGAGGAACAAAAGAAGTTTTTTCAGTTATTTGTTGATGCTGGCATCATTCAATTACAAGTGCCGTCTGAATTCGATGCGCTGCTGACGGCGTGCTGGATAATTAGCAATTACTGGCTGTCATTTCTGGAAACGAGCGGCGTTGAAGTGGATGACAGTCAAATCGAACAGGGGATTCAGTTAATTATGACCGTTCTTCGCCCTTATATTGCGGTTGAGGAGCTGGCTGGCGAATAGCGTGAGGGGGGAACATCATGTCGCTAAAGAAGCGTACAACTGAAGAAGTGAAAACGGACGAAAACAGCCAAGAATCGTCAACATTAACAAGAAGGCAATTTCTTAAAAAAGCGGGAGCATCTGTGCTGGCACTGTCTTTTGGCGGATTGTTGTGGAGGGCAGTTGACCAAGGGGTGTTCAGTACGGGGAAAGGACCGGCTTATGAGCCGTGGTCGATGGAAGAATTCGATCGTGCTACAGGGGCGATGGCACTGGTTCATTCTGCTGTATTGGCATCTAATCCTCATAACAGCCAGCCCTGGCTGTTCAACGTATCCGAATCATCCATAGCGGTATTCGCTGATTCAAGCCGTGGTCTGGGAACTATGGACCCTTTGCGAAGAGAGATGCATATGGGATTGGGATGCGCGTTGGAGAATCTGATGCTGTCCGCTGAAGCGAACGGTTATAGTGCTCGTTTAATCTATGCCTCGTCTGAATCTGAGTCCAATGATGTGGCCAGAATTGAACTTTCGCCCGGCGCCAAGAGAGATTCCTTGCTGTATCAGGCGATTGCCAAGCGGCATACACACCGGGGAGCTTATCATACAGGGCGCGCTGTGCCGCCCCGGCTGCTGCAAGATTTCGAGCAGTTGTGCAAGGATGAAACAGATGTAAAGCTTGTTTGGCTGACGACACCCGAATTAAGGAAGACAGCTGGCGACTTGGTCATCTCGGCAACAGAAGCGATTATTGCAGATGAAGAGATGAGTCATGACAGCAACAAGTGGTACCGGGATGACTGGAATGACCTCCAGAAGTACAGGGATGGTCTGACTTTGGATGCCCAGGGTGGACCCTTGTGGATTCGGGCGGCCGGGAAAATGCTGCCCCCTGTGTCGCATGACAACGCCAATCAATTTTGGCTGAACTCGACACGTAAGACGCATACGCCAACGGCGGCCGCCTATGGTTTGCTTGCTGTTAGAGACGCGGGCAGCAAAGAAGAGCGGTTGCGCGCAGGACGCATCTGGCAGCGAATCCACTTGAAGGGAACTTCAGAAGGGTTAGCGATGCATCCCTTAAATCAGCCAATTGAGATGCGGGATCGGGAAATTCAGCTAGGCAGCGGCTCGTCGCAATATGGGCAGCAATTGGGAAATTTAATGAATGATGCGGGATGGGAAGTCTTGTTCCTGTTCCGGATTGGCTATCCGCTTGAGGAAGCATCCCCCAGCCCGCGTCGTGCTGTAGATGATGTTGTACTGTGAGGTAAGCCCCTCACGGATGCCAAGTCCAGCTTACTGCATAAAGCAAACCTCATTTAGCATCAGTGTCGGGGCTATTGGGGAAGATTTAAGGGCGATCTGCAGGAAAGCTAACTCTGCTGATCATGGTTTGCTTTGCTCGCAAATTCCTTGGCAATGAGCGCAAGCAGCATCGCTCCGCCGTCGGGGCAATCCGCATTGCGTTCCGTAAGCCATTTGGCCCGTCCGGTGCGGGCGATAATGCCTTGGTTCGCTCCATGCCAAGCCATGCGCTTTCGGCAGCTGCGTCAAGTGATTGACGAAAATCATTGGTATCGCTATAGTGCTGTTTCAGCTTCACAGCATAGGGAATCAAGGCGTCCAGCACGGTCTTGTCTCCCAGCTTCGCCTTGCCTCTTAAGGAAATCGCGTCTGCGAAAATCTGTGGTATTTCAGCCACTTCATATGCCTGGAGCGATGTATGCCCGGCAAACTGCTTGGCTGCCGCCATCATGCCGCTGCTAATGAGCGTCCCCATTGTGGAAGGCGCTGCCCTGTTGAAGGCCATAGCGCAGCCAATCGGTGAGCGAATCGGATTTCAAAGCAGCGCCTATTTCATATCTACCTTTAAAAAATATGAGGGCATTACACCCAACAGTTACCGTAAATCGATGCGGGTTGGAAATACGGGGTAATAGCGGCAGACGGGTGTTAATGTTGATATGGAGTTTCGCACTGGTGCCGCGCTCGTACCACGCGCGAAGCTCCCAGCGCGCGGCGCGGCGATGCATGACCGCGGTCGACCATACCGTGTGCTGAGAGCGGCAGCGGCTAAGTTTGTTGCGTTGCGTTAAGGTTATATCGTGACCTCAAACTCAGTTACATAGACAGCATTGCCGGTAACTTGTATCTGATCACCGTCTGTCACGGTTACAAGTACCCTGCCATTTCTGCCTAGTTCCTGGCCTTGTTCAATTGAGAGGTTCAGCAGCGCGTCCTGTTGAATATATTTAGCATAATAAGCGCCCATTACCCCGGAAGCTGTGCCCGTAACAGGATCTTCCACGGTTCCCGAATACGGCGAGGAGAAATGCCGGGCATGCATATGGGCGTTGGCGTCGTAGGTTTCAAGGCAAAAAGGATGAACAGATGCCTTGGGCATTTCCTTTAAAATAGCAGGAAAACGTTCATTAAGTGGTTTCATGCGCGTGAAAGCGTCCAAGGTTCGAATTGGCACCAGCAATGTCCACGTACCTGTGCTGCCGTATAAAGCGGGCAGTTCAGCATCAATGTCTTCTGCTGCAATTCCCATAGCGCTTGCCAGCGCTTCAATTGAGCCATGAAAGGGTTGAAATTGGGGCGCGGCCTGGGTCATTGTGATGTACAGTCCATCGTCGGTATGCAGTCTAATCGGCAAAGTGCCGGCTTTGGTTTCAATTGTGAAATCGGTGCGGTCACCTAACAGCCCCCTGGTTTTCAAGGCATAAATCGTCGCCATCGTGGCATGTCCGCAGAGGTTGATCTCGTGACCTGGCGTAAAAAACCGGATTCTTAAGTCAGCCTTGTCGGATGGAAGCGGAAATGCCGTTTCGTTAAAACCGACTTTCTCTGCTGTTTTCCGCATTTGTTCTGCTGTCAGATGTTCACTATCCAATACTACCCCTGCTGGATTGCCCATATTAGCAATTTGACTGAATGCGTCATAATGATACACTTTTATCGTTGTCAAACGTTTGCCCCCTACACCATTCATTTGTGAGAAACGACAGGTTAAAAAGAATAATCAGAGCTTGATCGCCGTCAGTGGCAGCTGCGGGCAAGCCTCAATGAGCGGCCACCAGATCCGTTATTTGTTTTAAAAGCGTGTTTTTTCGCCAATAGTGGAACGTGTGTCCTCTATACCTGTGAGGGGAGTCAAGAAGCGGTTGTCGTCTAGGTTTTGCATACGGATTTACTTAATGGTAACATCGATTACTACTTCATGTTTTGCATCATCGATATGGAGTCTCACGGGTAACTCTAATGCACGGACGAGATCATCAAAGGGCACCACTGGAACTATACCACTGTTTAATAATACACCTTTGGGGTTTGCCCTATTTCCTGAAATCTCATATTTCTTACTACGATCCTTGTTATAGTAGACAGCGTCTTCGTATTTCTCAGAGGAATTCATGTATTTCGTTTCTACAACATAATATTGAGCCCTTTTTTCATCATCAATCACATGGAGATTGGATTCCCCAAAGCTAATAGTGTTAATTTCATTGAAGCCAGCTAGAACTATTGATGAAGCAAAGCCAGGCGAAACATATATTTTCCCCTGTGAATCTCGGTAGAAATCGCCAGGGTGGTATCCAAAATACTGTTTCTCTTTTATAAATTCACCATTAAACGTCAGCTTTAATGGATAAACGATTCGAGACAGTATTTCAGGTCTACTGTGTGTTTCGTTTTTTTTATCTGTTTCCGATTCATTTTTGTGATTTAATGAAATAACTCCTTTCGAAAACTCAACATTGTATCCTAGTGTCTTCGAAATGTCCCGTAGGGGAAGATAAGTGGTGCCGTCAATTAGAACGGGATTATTGTTCAATTCCTGCTGTTCGCCATTAATGAGGATTTTAAAATTTGTAATTTTGGCCGTTAAATCTCCTGAAGCAGCGTATGAAACCCCTGAGAAAAATAATGCACCACATACAAACCCTGCTAAATACTTTTTCAAATTCAGTCCCCCTGCATTATTTTTCCAATATATTACCACCTTTACCTACTAAAGTCTAACGTTTTTGGTTCTATTTAAATATCAGAGATTGGCGCTAGAGAGTAAAGATAATGGAAAAGGGCAGGGATGCTGGAAATACGAAGGGGTCTCTGTTTGAAAATATCAGATTTTATAAGTGCACATAAACTACCTTGTAGATTCTATGCGAAACAGGGCTTCCCGTCCCAAAGACAGTCAGACCACCCACGCTTACTCCACTACAACTTCAATCGGCTCGGACACAAGCTTTACCTGTTTTGCATTTGCACCTTCATGCGTGACGCGGAACTCCGCTGTTGCGATAATGGTGTAGTTGCCCGATTTGTCGATGGTTCTTGTATCCAGGGGCGGGCTAACATGCCCTTCGCCATCAGTGGTATAGCGACTGCCTGGCTTAAGTGTGCGCATAAACCCGATATCATCGCGCATTCGCATAGAGACTTCCTCCATTACCAATCCACCATTGGCATCAAAGATTTGATAGGTAAACATATCTGCCCCGTGTTGGATTTCCTGAGCGGCTGCGGAAGTGTTGACCAGTTCTGCCACCAGCTTGAATGGCTTGCCTGCCCGAAGCTGATCCGGTTTGATCATTTCTACGATAAGCCCGCTCTCCTCTGCCGCAGGTTCCACAGCATCCACATGCTGTACGGTCGAAATACCGGGTGTGTCCTTCTGACCGCTGCAAGCCGTGGCAACCAGCATAGCTGACGCGAGCAGCAGCAGGCATAGCATGACTTGCAAGTGTCTTCTGTTCATATGAAGCTCCCCTTCGCTCAGTGCTTAATAGGTTTGTAGGTTTGGAATTGGCCGCCAATAGCAATGGCAAAATCCTTTTTTTTACAAACGCACCGGAAGCGGGGAATGTTGCAAGGTGTCTAAGCGTCAATTCTGAACAGAGGCGCAGCCCTGCTTGTCCGCAACTATACTACGCTCCGCAGGATTCGCGGACAATAAGTTTGGGGACGTGGTTGATGCTAAGCATTTCCTCGGAGCCGTTCATAGCGCTAATGAGCTGCAGTACCGCCATTCGTCCCAAATACTCATTGTGTTGATCCAGCGATGTGAGGCGGGGAATACTGTATTCGCTGTATGGGAATTGATCGCAGCTGGCGACCGCAATATGCTGCGGACAGAGCAGCTCGTGATCCTTCATAGCGCGAATGGCGCCAGTAGCCACCATATCGTTCATGGCGATGACGGCGGTCGGCAGCGTATCCCGCGGCTCCTGAAGCAACTGCTCCATCGCTTTGTAGCCATCAGGCGCATAGTAATCCGAAGGTACGACATGGCGTTCATCAACAGGCTTGCCGAAGGCAGCCATTTCATGTCTGAAAGCATCCGTGCGTGCGGACGTGATGCGGATGCCGGGCTCGCCCCCGATAAATCCGATCCGCTCATGACCAAGCGCGATAAAGTGATGAACAATGGAAGTGACCCCGAGCTTGAGGTCCCGTTCCAGAAACAGACAGTCGCAGCCCTCCAGCTTGGAGCCGACAATAACGACAGGGACGCGTTGATGCAATTGGTTCAAAGCTTGGATAAAGGGTGGCGAGACATCTTCCTTATCAATATTTCCTCCCAGAATAAGTACACCATCGACCTGCTTCTCCAAAATCATTTTGAAATATTCTTCTTCAGGAAGCTGTTGGCTGTGGCCCTTCCGATTCCGCACGAACATCGTATTGAAAAGCAGTGTTGCATAGCTGTTTTGCATTGCAAAGCTTTGCACCTCGTTAAAGAGGGAAGTGAAGTAGGGATTTGTTATATCAGGCAGCAGCACCCCGATATTTCGGCTTGTATGGTTAACCATCCCTCTGGCAAAAGCGCTCGGGGTATAGTTGTATTTATCAATAATTTGCTGAATTTTTTCCCGTTTCTTCGGCGCGACAGACGGGCTGTTGTTCAGGACGCGCGAAACGGTGGATATGGATACGCCGCTCTTCTCGGCAATTTCTGCTATCGTAATTTTAGTTTTCAATGTCAACATCCTCTTTTCCGTACTTGCATAGAGTATATAGAATTGATTTTAATCTAGTTCATTTAATTATTCAACCGATATTGGTATCGTTACCAATAAATCATTTATAAAATGTAAATTAATATGCCGTTAATAAAAAAAGCTAATAACCCTGTAAAAACAAGATTGACAGCGGTTTCTTTTTTTGTTAATCTCTTCTCGACAGTTCATTCATTTTATTTCAATTTGGTATCGTTACCAAATTAAAGAGGAGGCCCTCGTTTGAATAAACAGGTTCCTGTTTCCGTACTTGCAGTAGACTTAGGCGGAACCAAAATTTTAGTCGGAGAAGTGACACCGGAGGGCGACGTCCTGCATACCAAATCCTATGCCAGCGATACTTCTTCACAAGCTGCTGCGCTAAGCGCAATTGAAAACGCCATTCAAGACTATAGATCAACACAGCCGCTTATCGCCCGCGAGCTTATCGCAGTTGGTATTGGCGTTGTTGGACGGGTGGACCGGAGGCAGGGCGTTTGGATGGAGATTGAGCCTGGCAAATCCGTGCCGCTTGATGTCAGTACAGCAATTGAGAAGGCAATACATCTTCCGTGCGGCATCGACAACGATGTAGCTTGTGCAACGAATGCTGAGCGGATGTACGGATGGGGGAAGGTAACGGACGATTTCGTATATTACAACATCGGGACTGGCATTGCAGCAGGTGTTGTTGCCCGCGGGCACTATATCGAAGGGAAAAATTTTAACGCCGGCGAAATCGGTCATATGGTCGTGTCATTGGACAGTGACGTCGTTTGCGGCTGCGGCCGCAAAGGATGCGTCGAACGGATTGCCTCCGGGCTTGGCATGCATGAGCGAATTGTGGCGCTTCGTCCCCAATATGAACACACCTCGCTCGTTATCGAGACTGGAAAGCCGGTACCGATGAGCCACTTATTCGAAGAGGCGCAGCAGGGCGACAAACTGTCGCTGCGCATTGTGGAGGAGGCCGCCCGCGCGGTCGCTGCGTCAATTATGAATCTCGTTCGCGTGACCGATCCGGATACATTCGTACTGGGTGGAAGCATCGGCTGCAATGATTACTTTTATGAGAAAATTACCGCCTATTTAAATCCAAGAACGATGCGGTTCGTTGCCAATGGCCTGGTCAAGACGAAGCTTGGGGCTGGTGAAGCGGGACTGATCGGAGCAGCGTTGACAGGACTGGCGGCTTGCAATTCTATCCAGAGGAGTGAAGCTAATGAATGATGCATTTGTGAAAGATATCAGACAATCGGGATACATTCACCGACCGTTGCCCCTGCTTGAGCAGCATTCATTGGAACATGAGCAGCAGCAGCAGAAGGTTCTGGAATCCCGTACGCTGTTCGAGTACAGCGAGGAACGTGCTGGTGAGTGGATACACCGGGGTGTCGGCACCTTGAGACCGGGGGAGGAACAATCCCTTCTTCTCAGCTCCCCCACTATCATGCCGCATTGGCCCCCTGGTGCGCCGGAAGATGGCGACTACACGAATTTCGGGGACGCCTGGATGATCAAGACGCTGGAGCGTGAACAATGGGAGAGCTACAATCGGCTGACGCTGGAGCTAAAGGCGGATTTTCATGGCGTACCGAACGCATATGTCATGATTAAATTCCGGAATGAAGGTCTCATCCCGATTCCTGATATTTATCATCGGGAAGGCGTGCATGGCGTGAATATGAGAAATCACGAATGGAGCACCGTTCATCTTAATATTCAAGCGTTACCGCGAGATGCGATTACTGAGCTTACAATCGGCTATTTCCTCAACGGCAAAGAACGGGCAACGGCCGATGAGATGGGACTCCAACTCAGAAGCATCAAACTGGAGAAAGTAGGGGGGCAGGAGGTAACGAAGGGATGGCTGCCTAAAGCGGGAGAGATTATTTTTTCTCATAGCGGCTATAATCTGGTCGGGGCGAAAGCGGCTTTTGCCACCGATTTGACCGTATCCCATTTCCAACTCAAACGCGCCGATCAGGAGGAGACGGTCTTTCAGGGGGAGATTCGCCAGATCGACACCGAGCTTGGCCGCTTTGCTTCCATGGACTTCACTTCGTTCGATCAGGAAGGGCGTTACTATTTGCAGGCGGGGGACGCTGTTTCCGAAAGCTTTGCAATCGGCGCAGCAGAGGTGGTATGGCATGCTTCCATCTGGAAATCATTGAATTTCATCTTTTGCGAACGCTGCGGATATCCCGTTCCAGGCATTCACGGAAGCTGTCACGATGATGTAATCGCCAAGCACAAAGGAACAGTCACCTCCTTTAACGGCGGCTGGCATGATGCCGGAGACGTTTCCCAGCAGCTCATTCAGACAGCCGAAGTAACCTGGGCGCTGTTCGAAATGGCCGAGCAAGTAGAAGCATTGGATCACGACTTATACCTTCGGCTGCTGGAAGAGGGCGAATGGGGACTGGACTTCATGCTCAAGACCCGTTTTGGTGATGGCTATCGGGCGACGAGCGCCGGAATTACCCGCTGGACTGACGGCAGAATCGGCGATATGGATGATGCTGAGGCCCGGGTTCATAATCAGGCCTACGAAAACTTCTATTGTTCCGGCATGGAAGCTTATATTCATAAGCGTCTGCCGAACGCCGCATTGTCTGCCCGCCTGCTTCATTTTGCCAAGGAAGATTTCCAGTATGCACTCGACGAGTTTGAAAAGCATGGTTTCGATCAAAAGCCGATATTCTGGGAGCATACATACCAGTCTTCTGAAAGCTTATATATGGCGACCGCTTCATGGGCGGCCTCGATGCTGTACGAGGCGACAGGGGACGAACAATATGCTGAGAAAGCAGCCCAGTTCATTTCTTACGTTATCGAGTCTCAAGAACTTGCAGGCATTCCGCTTACCAATGGGTCATCGATGCGTGGGTTCTTCTATCGTAATCCTGACAAGCGAGTGGTGCAGCACTTTAACCATCAAGCCCGGGAGCATTTGTACATCCTGGCGCTGACGGCTGTCCACCGATCACAGGGCAATCATCCTCAGGCTGACAGCTGGCTGGCGTCCATCAAGGCGTACGGCGAGTATCTCAAGAAGCTGGCAGTGTATACGAAGCCTTATCCGATGATTTCAAGCGGTATTTATCATGTCGATGAGTGCAACGAAGACAAGAGCTTTCATTACCAGCATCTGTTCATCGATGAAACGGCGAAAGTAGATTATGTCCATCAGTTGGAACAGGGCGTGAAGCTGAACAGTACATTTTACTTGCGTCGCTTCCCTGTATGGTTCTCGTTCAGGGGCAATAATGCCATTATTTTGTCTACAGGCAAAGCTGCCTCCGCAGCGGGTTTATACTTGCAAGACCGAACCTTGCTCGATATTGCCGAAGGCCAATTGCAATGGATTGTAGGCAAAAACCCGTTTGGCCAATCGCTGATGCATGGCGAAGGCTCCCGGTACGCCCAGCAATATTCGGTGCTTTGCGGGGAGATGACAGGTGAAATTCCGGTTGGCGTACAAACTTTTGGCAACGAGGATGAACCTTATTGGCCGCAGTTCAATAATGCCACTTATAAAGAGGTATGGACAGGGAACGCGGGCAAGTGGCTGTCGATCGTTGCGGATTTGTACGCGCTCGGAGAGCCGAAGTAACAGTCGGTAAGAGAGACACGGCCGGAATGAAGCAGGGGGGACGATCATGAAACCGACGATGATGGATTATATAAACGAAGAAGAAGCGATGTCCAAATCGATTGTTGCTGTATATCCCGGACAGGCGGAACCATTTGCGCAGCTTGGGATCGATAAGCGAGAATGGCTCGTGCTAGCGACAGGCTCCAGCTATAACGCAGCGCTCAGCGCCAAATATTTCATCGAGAAATGGGCAGATGTGCGGATCGATATTAAAGAGCCGTTTCATTTCACGAACTATGACCAAATCAGTCCGAATATCGATCTCGTTATCGGTATTTCACAAAGCGGACAAAGTACTTCAACAATCGATGCATTAAAACGGGTTCGTGATCAGACCGGAACTGAAATCATTGCGCTCACCAGCGATCCGGGCAGCCTATTGGCCGAAACAGCCGACCTGACGCTTGATATCGGCTGCGGCAAAGAGCGCGTAGGTTACGTAACGAAAGGTTTTCTGGCAACCGTACTTACCTTTATGCTCGCCGGACTGCGTCTGGCGGAGGTGAAAGGCACCGCAACGGCTGCGGATGTTAAAACCGTGCTTAAACACTTCCAAAAAGCGATTAATGCTATACCACATATTATTGATAAAACCGAATCATTCTTCCAACTGCATCAGGATGAATTTATTAAGGCTCCACGGTTCACGGCGATCGGCTACGGTCCGGCGATCGGTACGATCAAGGAGATCGAGACGAAGTTTTGCGAGACGGTGCGCATGCCCACACAAGGACTAGAGCTGGAGGCATTCATGCATGGTCCGTATCTGGAAGTGAATCCGGAGCACCGGATTTTCTTCCTGGAGACGGGCGGGGCAGTGAATGAGCGGCTGGAGCTGCTGCGCAGCTATGAAAGCCGAATTACAGCTTATACGTATACCGTTTCGCTCGGCGCTTCGGCGAATGCCCGGACACTGGGCCTTGAGCTTGACATCGATGAGGTTATCGCTCCCTTCAGTATGATTATTCCTTTTCAAATACTCGCCCACCATATCGCTGAAGCGAAGGGGATTGACTTGACTAACCGAATTTACACAGACTTCGGCGTCGCTATGAAAAGCAAAACACAGCCAGGCGACTACGCATAATCAGTACACATCACGATGGATGAGATGATATTCAAGTCTGTTTTCCGGTTTAAGGCGTTCTTCGCTTTGGACATATAAAACGATGATGAGAGGGGTAGTACATGGATGAAGAAATTTAGGAAGACTGGACTTGTATTGGTATCTGTTATTGTTTTGCTGGCAACGATACTGGCGGGCTGTAGCGGTGGGGACAAGGAAAAAGAAAAAGAGCCCGCGGCTCCAACAGCTTCGAACACCAAAGATGGTCCCAAGGAAACGGATGCAGCCGTTGCTGAGGTAGAGTCGGACCCGGACGTGTGGCAGTTGGGCTCAGAAGATCTGGAGTTTACGATGTACGGCCATTATGACTGGTATGATGTGCCTGCATGGGACAGCAAGGTAGCTGGACGTTGGGTCAAGGAAAACAAAAAAGTGAACATCGTCGGGATATCGGCCGGCGGTAACCCTGAGCAAAAATTAAGCACAATGATTGCCGCCAATGATCTTCCGGATGTCATATGGTTGGACAAAGGCAAGGATGTCGAGCGTTTGCGTGAAATGGGCATGCTGGTGCCGTTCGATGATTATCTCGATAAATATCCGAATTTGAAAACATGGATGGGAAAAGACTTGAACATGCTTCGTGCTGAAGACGGCAAGCTGTATCAATTCCCTAACTGGTATACAGGCCGTCCTAACGGCAACTCGGGTTATGTCATCAACAAGAAAATCTATGAAGAGCTTGGTTCCCCTACACTTGAAACAACGGTTGATCTGTACAACTATCTTGTAGCAGTTAAAGATAAATACGGCAATGACATCACACCATTCGAGCCGCATCTTGCTAAAGATTTGCAGGGATTAGGCGTCTTGTACACTGCTTTTGGAGAAAATACATTGTATTCTTATCTGAATGCAGGCATTCGTTCGGTGCCGAAGGGCGATCAGTTAGTATCGTTGTATACAGATGAGACATTCCGTGAAGCCCAAAAGTATATCTCAAAGCTGTACAGAGAACGTCTGATTACCCAGGATGCATTCAATCAAACTCTTGACCAGATTGAGGAGAGAGTTATGCAAGGACGTGTAGCAGTCTTCGCATCCTCCAGTCCGATGGGCGCTGCCGCGATCGCGCATAAAGAACTGAAGAGTCAGGATCCCAATGCCGGTTACTTTATGATCTGGCCGATTCACAAGCCAGGCCTTGACAAGGACAAAGTCTATCCAGGTACTTATACTAGCCTCGGCTGGAACGTAAACGTCATTACAACAGCTGCCAAGGACCCTGAGAAAATCTTCGCATTCCTAGATTGGTACACTGGACCTGAAGGCCAGTCACTGCTGTTCTTCGGACCAGAAGGAAAGAACTGGAAAGGGTTTGATGAAGAAGGTCATCCGATCTTCACCGCTGAATACGATGCGGATGAAGTTGTCCAGCTGCAGAGCGATCACGATCCGATTATGTGGAACGGCAATACAGGTTTCATTGATCCGGCAAAGATAAAATACGAGAGCAAGCTGCCGGTTGAGGAACAGAACTGGACGGCCCGTTGGCAGAACGAGATCACGTGGAAGACCCAGGCCAATGCAACCGAGTTTACGAACATGGACCCGATGCCGGATACTCCGTTAGGGGAAATTAAGCAGCGTCTTGATGATATTTTTGATCTGGCCCATGTCCAATCGGTTATGGCCAAGAGCGATGAGGAAGTTGACCGGGTTTGGGATAAAGCGGAGAAGGATTCGCAGGACGCCGGGTATAGTCAGCTTCTCGAATTCCGTACGGAAATCTGGAAAAAGAATAAAGAGATGCTGAGCAGCAACTAAGCTTGATTTGGGTGTGAAGGGTCGTCTTCTTCTAGAATCTGGACCAAGTTGGTCGGCCCTTCGCAAAACGAAGCTTATGCTTACGAAGTAAGTTTTGCTTCACAAAACAAGCTTATGCTTACGAAGTAAGTTTTGCTTCGCAAAACGAAGCCTATGCTACGAAGTAAGTTTTGCTTCACAAAACTTTTTAGGAGGATACATATGGCGCATGCAAAAACCGGGCGGCAGCGTGATGTGCAGACATTACCAAATTCGAACCGTACTCCCCCTATCTACTTGCGTTTTTTGAAACAGTGGGATATTCAACTCATGGTTTGGCCTGGCATTTTGCTTATTTTCATTTTTGCCTATTTGCCCATGTATGGCGTATTGACAGGGTTTATGGATTATAAAATCAATACAGGTGCCAGAATATTTGAAAATACTTGGGTGGGATGGAAACATTTCGCGGCGTTTTTCAATGGACCTGAATTCTATATGGTCATGCGAAATACGATTGTCATTAGCCTGCTGAAATTTATCATCGGCTTCCCCGCGCCCATTGCGCTTGCGCTGATGCTTAACGAAGTGCGCCACCTTATGTTCAAGCGAGTCGTTCAGACGATCACTTATTTGCCCCACTTCATGTCCTGGGTTATTGTAGCAGGTTTGGTCATGTCGATGTTGTCTACCGAGAACGGCAGCATTAATATCCTTTTGCAGAAAATCAGGGCGATTGATGATCCGGTTAATTTCCTGGCCATTCCGGAGTACTTCTGGTCTATTCTCGTATCAGCCAATGTGTGGAAAGAAATCGGCTTTGGCTCCATCGTCTATTTGGCAGCCATTGCAGGGGTTGATCCCAGTTTGTATGAAGCGGCTGATATTGATGGTGCCAGCAAATTCAAGCAGATTTATTTGGTTACGCTTCCAATAATTATGCCGGTCGTTGTTATTTTTATGATATTGGCAGTTGGCAATTTGCTCAGTGCCGGATTTGAGGATATTCTCTTGCTTGCTACCAATCCGATATTGCGGCCAGTGTCCGATGTCATTGACACGTATGTATATCGGGTAGGCTTATCCAATTTCCGTTATTCGTATGCCACCGCTGTCGGATTATTCAAGGCGGTTATCAGCATTGGTTTGCTGACAACTGCAAACTATCTGGCGCGAAAATCTGGCAACAGCCTGTGGTAATCGCAAATATGACGAATGGGGAGGCAGACCACTGTGGTGCGAATAGCTTTTGGTGACCGGGTAATGCTAATTTGTTTTTATACCTTTCTTATTGTATTATCCATCAGTGCGTTCTATCCGTTTTGGAATGCGCTCGTCGTATCTTTTAATCTCGGTGTGGATACGTCCAAGGGCGGGGTGACATTCTGGCCTCGCGTGTTTACATTGGAAAACTATGAAATTGTGCTGAAAGACAATCGGTTGATCAATGGTTTTTTTATTGCAGTGTCCCGGACCATTGTCGGAACGATCACTGCGATTCTGATGACCGCAATTCTTGCTTACGGCATGACCAAACGGGAATTAATTGGCCGCAAAGCCTATATGGTCTACTTTATTTTCACCATGTATTTTAACGGCGGCCTCATTCCGACCTTCTTGCTGTTTCGTTCTATGGGTCTGATGAACTCCTTTTGGGTTTTCATTATTCCCGCGTTGATTAGCGTATGGAATATGATTATTTTCCGAACCTTCTTCAGAGGGCTTCCTGCTGGTTTGGAGGAGTCAGCTCAAATGGACGGCTGCACAAACTGGGGTATTTTCTTTCGGATTATTCTCCCGTTGTCGGGGCCGGTCATTGCCACGCTTGGCTTGTTTACAGCGGTATCCCATTGGAATGACTGGTTTGTTGCGAGCATTTATATCAACAATGAAAAACTGCTTCCCATTCAGACGATGCTGCGCCAAATTTTGAATGCCAACATCGTAACGGATATGTCGAACAATATCGACACGGCTTCCCAAGCACGGATGGACAGTCTGCGAACAATTACCACCAAATCATTGACAATGGCCACGATGATGGTCGCCACACTGCCGATCGTCATGGTATACCCGTTTATTCAAAAGTACTTTGTAAAAGGTGTGCTGATCGGCTCGTTGAAGGAGTAGTATCGTTATATCTGGTTAAATATCACATATTATTCCTTATAATACCACATGAAAAAGCAGTCCGTTCTCACGCGAGAGCGGGCTGCTTTCACTTTTTGAAAGATGGTCAACTTCGATTCGTTTCATCGAAACAGCCGCCGCGGCAAGTGCGCCGCTCCTTTTATGCAGGGGTGCAACCGTCCGGTATCTACTCAAATAGATTTGTCGAAGATGGATTGTATTAATGGATGCGGCTTACTCTTCTTTGGGAATAAAGTCGTATATTTTACCTGTCTCGAAAGAATCGATTAATTTAATCAGCCAACGATAGTAATCGAGGGCCTCTTTTATTTTCTCTTCATCCATCTCCAGGATTGAAACCAGGTCCTGCTCCGCTTCATTCTGCTGTTTCAATTGCGCAATCTCTTTTAGCGCCTTCGTAAGCGCACTGGTATTCATCTCTACCGCTTTCCGCCATTTGATGGAGAAATAATCGGTGAAATTCTGATGCCAGTCGGGGACAACTTCATAAAGGTCCTTGCGCGATCCTTTGCCCCACACCTTGGTAATCATCTTCAGATCAATCAGGGTCCGCATGCCGGTACTCATGGAGGTTTTGCTCATCCCCATTGTTTCACTCATTTCGTCAAGCGTTACCGGAGCGCCATTAAAATACATGTTGCCGTATAAATGGCCGATCGATAATGTAATCCCGTACAAGTCCATATTTTTGCCAATGGATTCAATGACACGCTGTCTGGCTTGGCTTAATTTATTTCGTTGTTCTTCGGGGAAACGTTCCAAATCTCTCATTATAGTGTGCCCTCCTGTGGACAGCAATTAACTGTGCCTTGTCTCCCAAGGTTGTTCATGATGTATTGTAATCATTGTTCGGGGGGAATGTAAAGATACAATTCAATAAGGAAATAAATGAAAAACAGAGTATACAGTATTAAAAGTTTATAAAGTTAAAACTGTACAGAGTATATGAAGGTATAAGCGCTTTGACCATCCGTACGAAAAAGCACTACACTGTTACAAGTCAAGGAGCGCAGGGCGGACAGCATACGTTTGCTTTTACGTGGGGGTTATACCGGGCGCTGTACGAAGTGAATAAAAGCGTTCAATAAAATGAATAATGGTATGCAAAAGGGGGGATACAATGCCGATTATCGAGGTGAACAAACTTACCAAAATTTTTGGAGCAGATCCTAAACGTGCGGTGCCTTTATTGAAGGATGGCTGGAGTAAGGAAAAGATTTTTAAAGAGACGAAGCTGACCGTAGGGGTTAATCAGGCGAGCTTCAGCATTGAAGCGGGCCAAATTTTCGTCGTCATGGGTCTGTCCGGCAGCGGGAAATCAACACTTGTTCGCCTGCTCAACCGGCTTATTGAAGCCACATCGGGCGAAATATTTTTTAATGGCAAAGATGTGCTGCAGATGAATGCAGAGCAGCTTCGTCAATTCCGCCGCAAGAACATGGGCATGGTATTTCAGAAATTTGCGTTGTTTCCGCATCGAACCGTTATACAAAATGTAGAGTACGGTCTTGAGGTGCAGGGAATCGGCAAGGCGGAGCGCAGGAAAATGGCGATGCAGTCATTGGAGCTCGTCGGCCTCAAAAACTGGGAAAACAGTTATCCCAATGAGCTGAGCGGCGGCATGCAGCAGCGGGTAGGATTGGCACGCGGGCTCGCCAACGATCCTGACATTCTGCTCATGGATGAGGCGTTCAGCGCGCTTGATCCGCTAATTCGTAAAGATATGCAGGATGAGCTCGTGGAATTGCAATCCAAAATGAAAAAAACAATTATATTTATTACCCATGACTTGGATGAAGCGCTGCGGATCGGCGATCAGATCGCACTGATGAAAGACGGCAGCATTGTACAGATAGGGACACCGGAAGACATATTGATGCAGCCGGCCAACAAATACGTTGAGCGCTTTGTGGAAGACGTCGATCTATCCAAAGTATTGACTGCTGCTCATATTATGCGCAAGCCTGAGACGATATCGACCGAACGGGGACCGCGTGTTGCTCTGCAATTAATGCGTGAGCGCGGTGTATCCAGTCTGTATGTTGTCGACAAAGGCATGAAGCTGATCGGGGTTATTATCGCAGAAGATGCGGCTCGGGCGATCAAAGAAGGGCTTGCGATGGAGGATATCGTACAGCGTGAGCTGCCGAGTGTATCGCCAGATACGCTGCTTAACGAGCTTTTTGAATTAATGGGCAATACCAGACTCCCAGTAGCCGTTGTGGATGAGAACGGCAGATTGAAGGGAATTGTAATTAAGGGCGCTGTGCTGGCCGCATTGGCCGGCAATACGATACCAGAAGCAGGTGGACAAATTGGAAATTCCTAAAATACCGCTTGGCAGTTGGATCGAGTCGATCGAGGCATGGCTTAGCCTGCACTTCAAGTTTCTATTCGATGCTATCAGCTTTGTCATCGGACAGATTGTGAATGGTCTTGAGTATGTGCTTCGGGAACCTCCGGCGCTTGTGATGATCATCCTTATGACCGCATTGGTTTGGTATATTGCGAAATGGAGGATGGGTGTATTCACCCTGCTGGGTTTACTGTTAATTGATAATCTTGGGTTTTGGGACCCTTCGATGCAGACGCTGGCGCTTGTGCTAACGGCCGCGCTGCTTTCCGTTATTATCGGCGTTCCGGTCGGCATTCTATGCTCGCGCAACAAATCCATTCAAAACGTGGTGACACCGGTGCTTGACTTTATGCAGACAATGCCAGCTTTTGTTTACTTGCTGCCTGCAATTACGTTTTTCTCACTGGGTGTCGTGCCGGGCGTCATTTCGTCGATTATTTTTGCCATTCCGCCGACCATCAGGCTCACTAACCTGGGCATCCGGCAAGTGCCGGAGGAGCTTGTAGAGGCTGCGGATGCATTCGGCTCTACACCAGCTCAGAAGCTGTTCAAGCTTCAACTGCCCATAGCGATGCCGACGATTATGGCAGGCATCAACCAGACGATCATGCTGTCGCTGTCGATGGTCGTTATCGCGTCCATGATCGGGGCTCAAGGTGTCGGCAATATTGTCTATCGTGCCGTCACACAGACTAAAACAGGTGTCGGTTTTGAAGCGGGGCTAGCAATTGTTATTATGGCAATTTTACTGGACCGGCTGACACAAAACTTAATTCGTAAACGCAAAAAAGCGCAGTGATTTAATTTATACAAGGGGGAATTATGTTGAAGAAATTTAATCTGTTCGTTGTGGCTATTGTTGCTGTTGTGCTGCTTGCCGCTTGTGGTGCCAAAGAAAACACGGGATCAAACACAAACCCCGACACATCCGGTACGGGCGGGAATAATGAGAAGAAGGAAATTAAACTGGCATATGTCGCATGGGATTCGGAGATTGCCAGCACCTATGTTGTTAAGGAAGTATTGGAGCAAAAGCTGGGATACAAAGTTGACATGCTGCAAGTAGATGCAGGCCCGATGTTCGCAGGTGTTGCAGACGGCAGCGCAGATGCGATGGTTGCCGCTTGGCTGCCCGCTACACATGAGTCCTATATTGAGCAATACGGTGACAGGCTGGTCGATCTGGGCCCGAACCTGAACGGCACCAAGCTGGGTCTTGCTGTTCCATCTTACATGGATATTACCAGTATTGAGGATCTTGCCAATGGTGATGTAGGTGCAGAGGTTGATCATAAAATCATCGGCATTGAGCCAGGTGCAGGTCTGATGATGGCGACAGAAAAAATGGTTGAAGAATACGGTCTGGACAAATGGACAGTACTGGAAAGCTCTTCAGCTGCTATGGCACAGGAGCTGCAGAAGGCATACAAAGCGGAGCAGCCGATTATTGTAACTGGATGGACGCCTCACTGGATGTTCGCTGCGATGGATCTGAAATATCTCGATGATCCAAAAGGCGTGTATGGCGCTGACGAGCAAATTCATACGATGACGCGTCAAGGCTTGGAAGAAGATAAGGCTGACGCTTTCAGAGTTCTGGATAATTTCTCCTGGACACCGGATGATATGGCCGAAGTCATGGTTGAAATTATGGAGGGAAGCTCCCCGGAAGATGCAGCAAAAGCATGGGTTGACAGCAATGAGGACAAAGTCAACGCGTGGATTGGGTCTTAATAGGTAACCGTACAATAGCAATGTAATGAAATCCCCCGCAGCTATCGGCTGCGGGGGATTTCACATAACCGGATTTGGGGAAGTTGTTCTGCCGGTCGATTCTATGTGTGGTGGAGTCCGGTCAGATGCCCCGATTGGCGCATCTTTGTATCTAAGGGAGCCAGACGGCACGCTCTTTATCCTCTCTCCGGGTGTTAACGTCCCTGACCAGTTCATCCGTACGATTCGTATGGCCTATGATTGAAGCCATTTGCCGCTTTTTGTCGAACTATGTCGTAATTTCGATGAAAATTCGAGTATATTGTCGACAAGTTTTTACAAAAAACTTAACATATAAAGCGTATAATAATGAAATAGCTTGATCATCAGCTTAGAATGTAATGTCGTAAAATAGGAGCGACCCTGATCGGGGTGTGTGATGGACAAACATAAACTGTTGCATCAGCTTCAAGAGCTCCAGCAGAAGCTGCGGGAAGTCGCCGAAGCGCGCGGGAGCTTGACCGATCCTGATGTCTTGGCCGTTAGCGAAGAAGTGGATCAGTTAATCTTGATTTTTCAAAAAATCCAAAAATCTGAAAATAGCTTGAGTTAATCCGTTTTTGGTTTGTTACGCAGCCGCCGGAAAAACTGTGTGAGCAGTTCAGCGCACTCTTCCTGGAGAACTCCCGCAGTGAACGCCGTTTCGTGATTGAAACGCGGCTCCTGCAGTAAATTCATCAAGGTGCCTGCACAACCTGCTTTTGGATCTGTAGTGCCGTACACAACGCGCTCAATGCGCGACTGAATAATTGCTCCAGCACACATTGGACAAGGCTCCAGTGTGACATACAACGTGCAGCCGACTAACCGCCAGGCTTTTAGAAACTTGCTTGCTTCTCGAATGGCTACCATTTCCGCGTGAGCGGTTGGATCAAGCTGTGTTTCTCTAAGATTATGCCCTTTGCCAATAACGATGCCATCCTTCATGACCACCGCCCCAATCGGTACTTCAAGGATGGCTTCTGCTTTTTTAGCTTCTTCAATGGCATACATCATTCCGATTCGGTCTTCATTCGAATATTCTTGCAATTGCATTACTGCTGCTCCCCTTTATGTTTGCTTGAATGATTTATACAACGAACAAATATTCCTTGTTAACAGCTTGTGCATATAATTGTGGATAACTTAATTTTATTCACAGAGTTATCCACTTTTTATCCCAAACGCCTGTTAGTATTGTGGATAAGTTGTGAATAAATGAAGTGAGCTGCTAGATCAGGTGTCCGATTAACAATTGTTTATAGAATATCATACTTTGCAAAGGGTGTGTCTTCTGTTGTCGGTAAAAACCAAGCTATCCTTCATGATCTCATTCATTGTACTCTTATTGTTGGCGATGAATGTGGTTCTGAACGATTATTGGGCGCGCAGAAATCTTCGTTCTGCTGCAGAAGCGGAAATGCTCCGAATTTCTACGCATATGGGAGTCTCAATCAGCAAATTCCGCAACAGCTTGAATGTGATAGATGAACTACTGACGCTCCCCGATGGTCGTTCTATAGGAGATTATGTTCCCCCTGACAAACTGAACGAATTTTATAAATCTGTTGGACCGAACATTATGATGGAGAAAATGATTGATGCCCATCCTGGTGTATTGGATATAATGCTGTTCAGTTCAAGCAAACAGGACAAGGCCGTTTCGACGGAAGAGGACGTGTGGGCCAATCAGTTTTTTCAGTTTCATATGAACAAATTGGAAGATTTCGTGGAGAACAGTCAGGAAAGGGAACTGATTGAGCAGACGTTTGAAGGAGAGACTGTCGTCTATGAAACGCATTTGGGTACCAGGGAGGTGCTCAAGGGGTTTTTCCCCAGTTCGGATAACCCGCCCTATGTTCTTGGCATCGTGCTTGATAAGGAAATGGCGGTGGATAAAGCTGTGGAAGAACAGCGGCTCAATCAGGTGATCATCGCTGTGGCACTGCTTATTGTGTTTGCTTTCTGCAGTTATTTGCTGTCCGGTACGATTATTCGACCGATCCGGGCCATTTTATGGAAGGTAAACGAGGTTGCCTTGGGCAGATTTGATGCGCCGATTGCCGTCAAGAGCAAGGATGAGCTTGGACAACTAGCGATCCGGATTAATGCGATGTCCAAAAATCTTGGAATTTATATGAACAAGCTAAAGATGGCCTTTGAAGAGAACAGTGTAATGAAGGAATACCTTGAATCGTTTATTAACCATACAACGGATGCAATTCATGTTGTTGATATGCAAGGACGAGTGACACAGGTGAATCTTGCTTTTGAAGAACTGTTCGGATGGTCGTCCGAAGAGGCGATTGGCCACGTCCTGCCCCTTGTGCCGGAGCCATACGCCGAAGAAGAGCAGCAAGCGATACAAGCGTTGACTGCCGGCAAGGTGCTTGGAGCTCGCGAGACGATGCGAATGACCAAAAGCGGGGAATGGATTGCTGTCAGCGTGACGACATCGCCCATTCGTGATCGCCGCGGCGCAATGTGGGCAGTTGCCAGTATTACACGGGATATGACAAGCCGCAACAAAATGGACGAGTTGCTCCGGCAGTCGGAGAAGCTGACCACTGTGGGGCAATTGGCCGCAGGTGTCGCGCATGAGATCCGCAATCCGCTCACTACGCTGCGAGGCTTTCTGCAGCTGCAGCAGCAGACGAACAAGTTTAATGTACGACATACCGATATTATGCTGTCGGAACTGGATCGCATCAATCTTATCGTAGGGGAATTCCTTATTTTGGCGAAGCCACAGGCCAGCAAGTTTGAAATCAAGGATGTACGGTTTGTGTTGGGGGATGTCATATCGCTGCTTGATAGTCAGGCGCATTTATGCAACGTTATCTTTATAACGGATTTCTGTGAAGAACCTTGTGAAATTTCCTGTGAGGAAAATCAATTAAAGCAGGTTTTCATTAATATATTGAAAAATGCAATTGAGGCGATGCTCCAAGGCGGGGAGATCTGGATTCGTGTCAAGCCGGAAGGGCGGCATATTAAAATTGAGATTAAAGATTCAGGTTCAGGCATTCCCGAGGAGATGATCTCCAAAATCGGCAATCCTTTCGTTACCGGCAAGGAAACCGGAACCGGTCTTGGAATTATGGTCAGCCAACGAATTATTGACCACCATCATGGAATGATGGAGATCAGCAGCACAGTGGATGTCGGTACTACCGTAACCATTGCATTGCCTACAATTCCAAAACAGGGAGACACAACAGGCGGGAATAAGTTATCCTAATACTGTAGGTCAAAAGACGATTCACAGGTGGACGAATTGTCCATGAAAGGATAGATGGATATGGGAAGCGAGGGGCTGAACGCCGTCGGAAATTATCGCGCGCTTGTCGCAGGAGCGACCGGATTAGTTGGCAGTGAACTCATTCGGCAGTTGATCGCCGATGAGCAGTATGGGTCAGTAACCGCCATCGCCAGACAGGAGCGGCCTGAAGGCATTGATGACCCGGCTGGCAAGCTGACATGGATAAAGGCTAATTGGGAGCACTTGGAGCGGGAGATTGACGGCCTCCAGGTCGATGTGGTATTCTCCGCGCTGGGTACAACGATAAAGAAAGCAGGAAGCCGTGAAGCCTTCCGGCAGGTTGACCTGGTCTACCCGGTGAAGCTGGCCGATTGGGCTGCGCGCAACAAGGTCAAGCAATTTCATTCCATATCGTCTATAGGAGCCGTAGAGAAATCCCTTTTCTTCTACAGCCGGATAAAAGGAGAGATGGAAGCCGCCTTACAGGCATCGCACATCCCTTCCATTCATTTATATCGGCCATCATTGCTGCTGGGCAACCGCACGGAGCATCGCAGAGGAGAAGAATGGGCAGCTGCTCTCTCCAGACGGATGGGCTTCCTGTGGCGTGGGCCATTATCCCGATATCGACCTATTCACGCCAGCGAGGTCGCCAGGGCAGTCCGCAAGTCAGCGGCCAGCGCCTTCGGCCAGCAGGCAGAAGCTGTATACATCTACGAATCCCATCAAATGATAGCCATGGGAGCTGCGAGGTCGAAAGGAGAAGGGACAACGGATGCGAATTAACAAATGGATAAGTGAGACAGGCTATTGTTCACGGCGTGAGGCAGACAAGCTGGTTGCCGGCGGGCGTGTGACAATCAACGGCCAACCGGCAGAGCTAGGCAGTCAGGCGACGGCAGGGGATGAGGTTCGCATCGATGGACAATTAGTTGGCGAAAGCAGACGTCATGTCTACTTGGCTCTGAACAAGCCGATTGGTATAACAAGCACAACTGAATTGCATATTCCGGGCAATATTGTTGACTTTGTTGGACATACGGAACGCATTTTTCCGATTGGCCGCCTGGATAAAGATTCGCAGGGTCTTATTCTGATGACAAATGACGGCGATATTGTTAATCGGATTTTACGTGCGGAAGGCAGTCATGAGAAAGAATATATCGTGACGCTGGATCGGCCGATAACCGCATCGTTTGTGAAAGGAATGAGCGAAGGGGTCAAAATATTGGGGAGCATGACCCTTCCTTGCAAGGTAACTCCTATGGGCACCAAGACGCTGCGCATGGTTCTGACGGAAGGGAAAAATCGTCAAATCCGCAGAATGTGCAGTGCATTTGGCTATCAGGTGCGAAAGCTGGAGCGAGTCCGCATTATGAATATTCATCTGGACGATCTGCCGATCGGACAATGGCGGGATTTAACCCGCGAGGAGAAGGATGAACTGTTCGGCGTATTAAACTACCAGCCTGTCAACTAACTGTTGAAGGATAAGATTAACCCCCAGGATACCAACCGCTATAGCGGTGTGGCTTCCTGGGGGTTAATTGTGCATTGACTTCTATGTTTGGCTGACGGAAATTTCCTCGGCTTGTTCCGGATCGCTGTATTTGCGGATGATGGATACTTCAACCCGGCGGTTCTTTGCACGCCCTTCAAAGGAGTCGTTGGAATCCACCGGCTGGAATTCGCCATAGGCTACGGAACTGAAGCGCTGCGGATTGACGTCCTTGTTCTCCAATAAAATATTAAGAAATGTAATCGCACGTTTGGAACTTAATTCCCAGTTCGATTCGAACTCGGCATTATAAATCGGCTCGTTGTCGGTATGGCCGGATACAACAATCTCATACTCCGGGTAATCGACAAGCATTGTTGACAACGCCGCAGCCAGGTCGCGAGACTCCGGCTTCAGCTTGGCGCTGCCAGAGGGAAACAGCGCATTGTCGCTTATCGTAATCATGAGCTGTGACAGGTTCAGCTTCGTTTCAAGCTGTGTGGTCAAGCCTGCGGAGCGGATGTATTCATCCATCTGCTTTTTCAGCTTCTCCATATCCTGCTGCTCTTTCTTAATAAGCTCCTGCAGCGCTTGCTGCTTCTCTTTCTTCGTCTTAACTTGTCCGTCGTCGCCGCTTTTCTTTTCGCGGATTTTGTTATCCGCCTGCTGGCCGGTAGTTACGACCGCAGTGTTCTCAAGCACTCCGCTGCCGCTGTTGAAAGAAAGGCTGAAGGCTTTGCTCATTTCCTGAAGCTTCTGAACATCGACAGAGCTTGAGGCAAACAGTACAATGAATAAAGCGAGCAGCAGAGTCATCAGATCGGCATACGGAATCAGCCAGGATTCGTCAGCGTGTTCTTCATGATCATCATGCTTGCGCTTACGACTGCTCACCTACAGCACCTTCCTTCTCATTCATTCTTTGACGCTCGGATGGTGTCAGGAAAACAGACAATTTCTGATTGATTGCAATGGTTGATACACCAGATTGAATGGAAAGCAGTCCTTCGACCATCATGACCCGAATTTCCATTTCCCGTTTGGAGAGACGTTTCAGCTTGTTAGCGATCGGGTGCCATAATACATAACCGGTAAAGATACCAAGCAGCGTTGCCACGAATGCGGCTGCTATCGCCTGAGCGAGCTTGTCCATGTCGCTCATGTCGCCAAGCGCTGCGATCAGACCGATTACCGCTCCCAATACCCCAAGCGTCGGCGCGTACATGCCGGCCTGGGAAAAGATTAGCGCGCCTGATTTATGGCGCTCTTCCGTTGCTGCGATATCTTCCAGAAGAACATCGCGTACAAAATCCTGATCATTGCCGTCAATAATCATACGCATACCGTTGCGCAGGAATGAATCTTCAATCTCATCAACTTTGGTTTCCAGAGCCAGCAAGCCTTCGCGGCGGGTAATCGTCGCCCAATCCATGAACAACCGGATGAGTTCTTCGCGTGGTACCAAGCGTTGAGCCATGAACGTAATTTTCAGCAATTTTGGGAACTTGGCGACTTCCGACATGGGGAATCCGATACACAGAGATGCTGCGGTTCCCACGATAATAATGACGAATGCAGCAGGGTTAACTAGCGCTGTCAGTGGGGCATGCTTTAGAAACATACCGAGAATGACAGCAGTCAAACCGAGAATAATACCGATTATAGTAGATTTTTCCATAAGACAACCCTTCCAGTTCGATATGTATAGGCATGCAGTTGACTGTTGTGCACAGCGTCAGCCAAATTCCGCTTTCTATACTTTATATCGTCAAAAATGCGAACTAGATTAGAGCAAAAGCACAGAATTGTGATTGAATTGCGAAGAATTGATCTAAAATATAAGAAAGCACAAGTTTTTTCGTATATACTGGCATTATATGATAATTGAAAATAATGCGATTGCTGCCCCCAAGCGGGTAGTTTATTGACGAAACGGAGGCAAAGCAGACGATGGGCGTTAGGCATGGACGTGAGTATCGAGATATTCTTAAGGATTTGACCGAAGCGGTCGGGGCAATTGGGAGCAGCTATTCGTTTTTCGAAATGTCGGAGGAGGAATGGGGCGAGCTTGGCGTGGAAGAACGTTCGGAAGTGATGGAAGCGCTGGCGGACGATGTGTTCTACGGCCTGGGTGTAGAGCCCGTCATTCAGGTAGGGCAAGGCACGGTGACCTATCACCAGAAGTTTCATATTATAGAGGTGGCTGTGGATGGCAAGGAAGTTCGGATTGTACGCCTAACCTGAAGATTAAAGCTGAGGAGCGTGATCAAAGATGGGAAGCCAAAGCGTTCGGCTGGAACCAGCTGTCATCGATGAGCGGCTGTCGGAGTTGGAGGGTTGGGAACGAACGGATGGACAGTGGATTGAGCGTGTATTTCGGCTCAATTCGTTCCCTGCAGCGATACAATGGGTGAACACGATTGCGGAGCAGGCTGAGGTCATGAACCATCATCCTCGCATTGTCATCGACTACAAGCGTGTCACGGTTCAATTGACAACCCATGATGCCAACGGATTGACGGAACGTGATTTGTTTGCTGCCCGTCAATTCAACGCACGATTTGAGACATTCGGCTAATTTGGCCGCCTCGCGCATTATGACGGCCGTTGCGGTTGCCAGACCATGCAGTGCACCTCGGCCGGGCCATGATGCGTTAATCGCTCATAAGTGTCTGTAATTATGAACCCTGATTTTTGGTATACATGAATGGCGCGCAAATTCCATGTGTACACTTCCAGATCAATTTCATCGCCTGGCGCTCGTCGCCGGGCTTCTTCAACAATGACCCGTACAAAATCGCCGCCACGCCCCTGGCTGCACAGATCAGGCCGCAGACCCAGACCGAGGCGAATCACGCCAAGCAATGCGAAAAATTGCGCATAGCCTACCAGTTCGCCTTCTCCATTGATTACAGCGGCGAACTGTCGCTTGCGAATGCCAACGTCTCCGAAGTCTACCTGTTTGCTCAGCATTTCATCCCAGGCTGGCCAATTGAAAAGCTCGTATGGCGGAGGATATTGCCACTGGCAAATGGTTTGGGCATGGCCCGCCGACATGGGTATGACCATCATTTCCTTCAGTGGATGGCGTGTTTCTGCTGTTGTTTGCATTGTTTCTGAGCGGTTATATTTTGCATCGTCAGTCATGATCTGCATCCCCCCTAATATTCACAGAGTTGACTGATTTAATTATACCAAAAACCTGATCTCATGATATGATGGTTAAATGTATCACATTTTACAGATAAGAGAAGGTTAACGAACTTATGCGCAAAATGATTTGGCTGGCCTGCCTGTCCTACCTTGTAATTGGTATGGCTCATGTTGCGGCCGGTTCGATATTGGAACCGATGATGGCACGCTATGGCCTTGATTACCGGGATGGCGGACAATTCATCATGAATCAGTTCCTTGGATTTCTTGTTGGGGTACTCATTGCTCCATGGGTGTCAACTAAGATCGGCAAGCGAAATACGATTTTGTTGGCGCTTGGCAGTTTAACTTTGGCAGAAGCTGCTTACAGCTTGCTGCTGCCGTGGGAATGGATGTTGTCCATCGCTCCGCTTGCAGGATTCGGTTTCGGAATGACAGAAACGGTAATCGGCGCGTTGGTGATTGAATATGTCGAGGAGAAGAAAGCGACTACGATGACGCAGATTGAAATGTTCTTTGGTGTAGGCGCTTTGCTTATGCCGGTCATCGCCGCTTTGTTCATCAAGACCGGAGTGTGGCAGTTGTCTTTCCCGGTTATAACAGCAGTTGCGGGATTGACGACATTGCTTTGGCTCGTGTTGTCATTTGGCAAAGTGGACGATCTGATCGCCTACCGGCCGCCGCAAGCAGAGCAAGAAACAAAAGATCATCAGCCTCTTAAGGTGGGCTATAACCGGATGGCGGGGCCTTTTCTGGTTTTGGGTATTCTGTTTTTCTGTATTTATGTAGGCATGGAGATGAGCTTCTCCAATTATCTTCCTTCCATTATGATTCAGCGGACCGGTGTCAGTGAAGCGTCTGCTGCTTCAACAATGGGGCTGTTCTGGGCAATGATGGCGATCGGGCGGTTGTTTGCAGGCAGACTGGCTGAGCGGGCAGGTTACGGGCGTTTTCTTATCATTGCGGTTGCAGCGGGTGCGATCGTATTTACAGTCAGCAACTTTACGAAGGATATTAACCTGAGTTTAGTCTTAATCGGTCTTAATGGTCTCATTTGGGCTGGGGTTTTCGCAATCGGACTTGTGTATGTCAATCAGTTCCTGCCTGGCAGGACAGAGCGCACCACAAGCCTGCTTGTCGCCAGCGGCGGCTTGGGGGGAGCGCTGTTTCCGAAACTGTCCGGCTGGACCATGGATAACGCAAGCGCCGATTGGACGTTAATTTTGTATGCAGGGATGGCCGGCGTGATGGTGCTCCTTATGATTACGATGGTCATATCGGCGAGAAAGCTCAAGCGGCCGGCCAACAGCCTGAATGAGGCAAGCAAATAGCCGTGGCTGCTGCAGTAATCGTGTTGTCAACTCCAGACGCTCCAACCGTTGCATGAGTCCGTCAGGATTCGTGTAAATGGATGGAGCGTCTCTCTTTAAATAGTGCTCGCCTGCCTTAGAGACTGCCCTCCAAAATAATCGGGCAATGGTCACTCCCAAGCACCTGACAATCGATTCGGGCATCCACCAATGCCGGTGCCAGTCTTGCTGACACCAGAAAGTAGTCAATACGCCATCCGATGTTGCGCTCCCTGACCTTTGGCATAAACGACCACCACGTATAAGCATCGGTTTCTTCTGGATGAAAATGACGGAAGGAATCGACGAATCCTGCTTCCAGCAGCGCTGTCATTTTCCCGCGCTCTTCAGCAGTGAACCCGGAATTGCCCTGATTCGATTTCGCGTTCTTCAAATCAATCTCATGGTGGGCGACATTCAAATCGCCGCAAATAACCACAGGTTTAAGCAGATCCAGCTCTTTAACAAAACTGCGGAAGCGCTCCTCCCACTCCAGCCGGTAGTCCAGTCTCGACAGGTCGCGCCGCGCATTTGGCGTATATACGTTCACAAGATAGAACGTTTCGAATTCCAATGTAACGATTCTTCCCTCGAACTCGCTGTCTTCTTCTAGTCCGTAACGAACGGACAGCGGCTTGATTTTCGTAAAAACAGCAGTTCCCGAATAGCCTTTCTTCTCCGCATAATTCCAATAGGCATGATATTGCTCTCCAAGCTCCATTTCAATCTGATTTTCCTGCAGCTTCGTTTCCTGCACACAGAAAATATCGGCCTGCATGTCATGAAAGTATGCCATAAAGTTCTTTTTGACGCATGCCCGCAAACCGTTAACATTCCAGGACACCAGTTTCATCTATTATTCTCTCCGATCTTTCCTATCATTTCCAGACGTAGGAGCCGCTTCTCGTGAAATTGCTGTTGCAAGAAACACAATATGTGTTCCCTTCGTTCCCTTTGCGAAGTTCAATCGTTCAACTTATATAGTTTATCATAATAAGGGCGACATTTCGCTGGGATGAAATAGGCCGTATTGTTCAGTTTGCTGAACCGCTCAGCCAGTCATCTATGAAAAATGACACAGAACATAGTTCTTAGGAATTATAAAGATTTGCCAAATATTATTGACTGTTGCCGTAGACGGGTGATACTTTTAACTTATATTGCTAGTAGAGGAGATAGATTCATGCAAATTAAAAAGTCAAGATTTGTTGCTGCGATAGTCGCTTGTTGTGTAATCTCTGGTTCGGTAGGAGCGTTGGCAGCCACAGGTACGGAGAAGATAACCGCTTATCTTAATCACAGTATTAAATTCCAGGTGGATGGCTCCAATTGGACACCAAAAGACTCCGATGGCTTCAAACTAGCGCCAGTGGTATACAATGGCTCTACCTATTTGCCAGCGCGTGCGGTTTCCGAAGCGCTCGGCGCAAGTATTGACTGGAACTCATCTTCACAGACGATTTCCATTACTACAGGCGATTCGAACGCCGGTATTCCTTACAAAGATGCTCAAAGCAATAACAACGGCAGCACTAGCACCACGCCTGGCAGTTCAAATGGCAATTCCAGCACGAATACAGGCTCGACCAACACACCGGCCAATAACGGGAAGTTCTATTCGACCCTCCCATCAGGCTTCAAGAAGGACAAGCTGGAAACGCTGCTGCATGATCAGGCGCTCCATCTCATTAAACTATACGGTGCAGCACTTGAAGACGGTGACACCAGCAAGCTGGACAAGTTTGTGGATACCTATGTAACGGAGAAGACTGACAAAAATTATTTCTTGGGCCGCGCTTATGCGAAAGAAAGAATAGCTGGCAAGGTTGAAGGGGTGCGTGAAGCCAATTCAAGTGACAAGATCAAAGAATACTCAGCTGCGGTGAAAAGCATCCAAAGCAGTGAACTGGAGTTCAATGAAGTCAATCAATATACAGAATTCGTATCCGTATCCTTTAAATTTTATCCGAAGGGTTGGAATGCATTCAGCAGCATCTACGTCAGTATGAGCTACCGTGAACTGTCAAATGGCACCTATGCTCTGGAATACATTTCACTTTATTAATCCTACAGCAACATGAAACCACCAACGAAAAGCTCCGCGCCTGCGCAGGAGCTTTTCGTTGGTGTCGTTGGAAGCGACTAGAGCACGGCGTCATCAGTTTGTGAGCCGCCCTCGCCTCGCACACAGGCAATTCATCTTACCGGGAGTGGTCGGCTACAGCCCAGATTAGGATTGAAAGCCAAATGCCTCTGTATCGTACTCAATGGCTGATTCCCCGGATAAATAAAGGATTTCGCTCTTTTCGTCATAACGAACCGCGCCTTCTTGTACATAAAACCAAATTTTTTTATTCGGCTGTCCGGAAACGGTATGAAACAGAAAGACATTTAATTCGTCTCGCCACTTCAACAACTCTGCAATTGCGGCAGGGGAAGTGTGAACCTCCATTGTCCAGCCGCTATCTGAGCGTACCAATTGATAGGGCAGGGGTGACTTCCCTGTATCAATGAAAACTCGTCCGCCGACCGCATGTTTAATAATCAATGATTCTCCCATTCCTCTAGCATCCCCTTCCGTTTCATTGTTCAGCGCTTGTTCAAGGCAAGTCAATCAGCATAATGTAGCCGCCTTGCTCAGACTGCAAGTTCAAGGTCGTCAGTTCAGCGATCCGTGCCGAATCCCGCCTGTTTAGCATCGTGCCGTTTGCTGTGGCCTCCCCCTCAATTACGAAGAGGTACATCCGCCTTCCAGCAGCTTGTTCATATGTCAAGGAATGGCCTGGCTCCAGTCGGCTAAGGTAGATGGTCAAATCTTGATGGATCAGCGCGGTTCCATCGGCGCCATCAGGCGTAACGATCGGCAGCAGAGTGTTGACGAGTTTCGTTCGATCAAAGCTGCCCGCCTCATAAGAAGGGCGCAGTCCGCGCTCGCGGGGCATAAACCACAATTGCAGAAACGAGCCTTCCTCCGTATCCGAATTGTTGTACTCCGCATGAATGACGCCGGTCCCTGCCGTCATGCGCTGCAGTTCTCCTACCGTAGAAACGACGGTGTGGCCGAGGCTGTCCTCATGCTTGATCGACCCTTTCAGCACGAGCGTCACAATTTCCATGTCGCTGTGGGGATGAGCGCCGAACCCGCGGCCAGGAGCGATCGTGTCGTCATTAAAAACACGGAGCGCACTGAACTCGCAATTTTCCGGATCAAAGTATTCTCCAAACGAGAAGCTGAGCGAGCTGCGCAGCCAGCCCAGATCGACGGAGTGACGCGCTTGCGCGGGAATGACTTGTATCAATTAATGTGGGCCTCCTTCGTGAAAGCAGTTTGTAATTATACTGCCTCAACTCTGATTATGACAGCATCCTTTATGTTATAATAATACAAATGAAGCTCTTTGTGTACGAGCCGCCTACAGCCTTCCAAGGTTGATGTGAAAGTCGATGTTCAGGCAGTTGAAGGGGAGGACAGGAAGGGGTGTTCGGAAGGGACATGTGGATTGAAATTGGTGGAGCTTTACTTTTCACCCTACTGTTAATTGGAATAATAATTTTATACTTATACATAAAACGCAGGCGACGCCAGCCGTTCAATAAACATGTATCTGCGGCCGAAGGAGAAGTCCGGTCGTTGAGAAAGGTGGGAGACGCTGACAACAAGGCATTGGTTGAACTGCGGATTGTGATTCGTCAGCAACAACATTCTCCGCTGCTTCTTATGGTCAAAATGGCGATCCCGCTCACAGTAATCCAGGAATTTCATAAGGGTGCTCGTTTGCCTGTCCATTACGACGGGGGAAAGCGTATCATTGTGCAAAATATACCAGGTGAGGTCGAGGTGCAATAGCATCAAGGGATGCAATTACAGCAGCAGTACGGTATGAATAACTGAAGCTGTTTTGCGCCAGGCAAGGCTTGTTTTGGTAATTGCAATTCCGTGGGCAAGGTCAGTCGGTCAGTTCAGGGTGCACTATCATTCCATCAGGCGCTGTTGTAGAATGAAGAGAGACCAACAGACTCATTGTGTGTGAAGTCAGGCAGAACACAGCGCTGTTATTCACAGAAGTTGCAGACCATTAATCGGAAGGAGTATTCGGCATGCCATCAAGCATATTGCAGAGCAAGGGAGTTCAGCGTCTGCTCATTATGGCCTTAATCGTACTGGTTTTGTACGGTATTCGCAGCGTAATCAATCTTATTCTGATTACGTTTATTTTCACTTACTTGATGGATCGGCTTGAAGGGGCAATTATGCGAATTTCGAGCCGCTGGATGAAATTGAATCGCAAACTAGTTGTCGTTGTCCTATATGCAATTGTGTTCGCGAGTTTGTTTATCGGGCTGTATCGCTACTCCCCCAAAATTGTATTTCAAATTTCACAGCTGATTAACCTTATTACCGATTTTCTGAATGATCCTCCTAAGGATAATGAGCTTATCCATTACATAGTGAGCTACTTCAGGGAAGCAAAAGCATCACAATATTTGGAGCAGGGGCTTGAGGTGCTGTACAAGTACATTACCAATATCGGCAAATGGAGTTTAAACATTTTCATGGCACTGATCCTCAGTTTGTTTTTCCTGCTTGAGAAGAATAGAATTATTGCATTCACCTCGAAATTCAGAAGAAGCAAAGTCAATACGATTTTTGCTGAGCTTGAATACTTTGCAAACCGGTTTGTGCGTTCCTTCGGCAAAGTGATTGAAGCGCAATTTTTGATTGCCATTGTCAATTGCGTACTCTCTGTCGTTGCGCTTTGGATTATGGGCTTCCCGCAATTGCTGGGCCTGGGCCTCATGATCTTCCTGCTCGGATTGATTCCGGTCGCAGGAGTCATTATTTCGCTTATCCCGCTTTGCACGATTGCGTATAGTTTGGGCGGATTGACACAAGTGATCTATGTTGTGATTATGATTGTTGTCATCCATGCGCTTGAAAGTTATGTATTGAATCCCAAGCTGCTTTCTTCCAAAACCGATCTTCCGGTGTTTTACACGTTCGTGGTGCTGATCTTCTCCGAGCATTTCTTCGGCGTTTGGGGATTGATTGTCGGAATCCCGGTATTTATTTTCTTGCTTGATGTGCTTGGAGTAACGGAAGAAGAAAAACAAGCCAAACGGGAGTCGCTGCCGGACGCTTAGGTATGCTTAGCGTTTGGAGAGAGTAAAGGTTAGAGAACAAATCAACAGCAATGCGAGTTGCATCAATGTTAGGGAAGACTACCGCGTTAGGATGTGGTAGTCTTCCCTTATTTTGCGGTAACTTGGCTTTTCCGCTGCCGCTGGCATATTGATTACAAGGCAGCGTACACTTCCTGCAGCACTTGCGGGCTGGGCATGCCGTTCATATTTTTGGATAGTACACGAGGTTTTCTGCCATTCAACTCTTTAGCCAATTCAGAGGTTAAGTTTGCCTCCCCCGTCAAGATCATCTCCTGCCATTCATTCCGCTTGTTGTGGCGTTCCAGGATGGGGGTCAGCCGGCGGAGCCATCTTTGCCGATTGGCCTCATAACGCTTGTCAAAGCGCTCGCGATGACTTGCGCTTGAAGCTTCGCGATGACCGCTCGCTAGGCCCTGGTATTGTTTCCAGTCCTCTTGCTCAGCATCCCACAGATAGTTCCACTCTCGAATGACTTGGCCAAGCGAGGCATCGATAACGGTGATGCTTTCGCCACCGACTAGAATAATGCCGGCAGGGGGATACTGGTTTACTGCTGCTTCCAGCTCATCCAGACTCGGTTTGTCTGCCCAATAGAAAGAGTTGGGGAGCGGAACCTGCATCTTTTCGAACAGGAGAATACCGTGTGTCGGACAGGCAACGACGATAACACCGTTGCGCATGTCGTCACGGTGTGTTTCAAGGTGATGGTCTAACTGCTTGTGAAGTTTGGCCAGCTGTTGGGATTGTTCCAATGCGCCGGCTGCTTTAGCATAGTCCTGGAGACGGTTTACACCATTTTTCAGATGAATTTTCCAGGGTGCTTGTTGTCCGCGCATGGGCTGGGTATTCAAATAAACGGTCAGTAGGTAGTGGTCAGGGGAAAATTCACGTATCTTCAACGCTTCAAGTTTTTGCTTTACTGTCATGTAATAATCTACCTCCTTGCAGTATGGTATAGCTATTTCCTGCATACGGGTATCCAACAGATTTCCTTGAGTATCTTGCTGTGAAAGCATATGCTTGTCCTCCCTACTTACCCCGGGCAGCGGCTAATGAAACGGTGCCGGGCAACAGGGGGCGGAACCGCTGGGCAATGACGAACCTCCGTTATTTTGTTACAATGAGGACAGGCAGAATGTCTCGGGAGGTAAGGTATGGATTTGCTGGAACCGCTGGCTGAGGAAGCCAGACGGATGAAATGGTTTACGTTGGAGTTTTGGATGGATGCTTTTTATTTTGTAATGAACAAAGGGATGGCCCTCCTTGTCATCTTCATATTGACATGGTTGGCATTGAAGCTTCGGAAAGTGCTGATCAAGCGGGTATTTGCACTTGCCAAACTGCCCCCGAAGCAGCGCAGCACACTGGAAGCACTGCTGCTCTCTTTTACAAGATACATGTTGTTTATCATTGCATTAATGATGTGTTTAAGCAACGTGGGCTTGGAAATCGGCCCGATTATCGCGAGTGCTGGTGTGATCGGTCTTGCGGTCGGTTTTGGCGCTCAGACGTTGGTGAAAGATTTGATTACCGGTTTCTTTATTATTTTTGAGGATCAGTTTTCGGTAGGTGATTATGTATCGATTAATAATGGGCTAATTAATGGCACCGTTATCGATGTTGGCTTACGCGCGACCAAAATTCGGACGTGGGCCCAGCATGTTGTTGTCATTCAAAATTCGGAAATACATACGAGCCAGAACTTTAATCGGGAGCGGATGAGAGCGATTGTGAATGTCAGTGTGCCATACGAAACCGATCCGGCCGATATTGAGCGCGCGGTCAGAGCTGTATCCAATCGCATGGTTAGCCAAATGCCGCATTTGTTTTTGCTGGATGACGAAGAGCAGGTTGTCGAGCCTCCGCAGCTGTACGGAATAACCGATGTGGAGAATAATGCGCTCGGGGCCAAATATGCAGTGGTTTGTTTGGTGAAAGACGATCACTATTGGACTGCGTGCAAAGAAATGAGAAAAATGCTGGTTGAGGAACTTCGCATCAGCAAGGTGGAGTTCTCCTACCCAAGGCGTGCAATAAAGCAGGAGTCGCAAGCTGGCTGGTAGGGGAAATAAGATTAGGCAAGCCATAAGGAGAGTCATAATGGGCAACCGAGGTGTAGGAATGGAAGGTAAGCAAGTAAAAGTCAATCCGAACTGGACGGTGGCGGCGCTGCTGCTCAGTTTGTTCATGGCGGCGCTTGACCAGACGATTGTCGCTACGGCAATGCCCACCATCGTAGGTGAATTCGGCGGCTACAAGCAGATGGTTTGGGTGTTCTCAGCGTATATGATTGCAAGTGTAGTAGTTACGCCGATTTTCGGGAAGCTGTCCGATATGTACGGTCGCAAACGATTTTTTCTGCTGGGACTCGGTATTTTTCTAATCAGTTCCATGCTGTGCGGGCTGGCAAACAATATGACACAGCTTATTCTGTTTCGAGCTTTGCAGGGAATCGGAGGCGGCGCGATTATGCCGCTGTGCTTTGCTGTAATTTTTGATATTTTCCCACCAGAAAAACGGGGCAAAATGAACGGGCTGCTCGGTTCCGTGTTCGGCGTGTCCAGCGTATTCGGTCCGATGGCAGGGGCGTTCTTCACGGACAAACTGGATTGGCGCTGGATTTTTTATATTAATCTGCCGATTGGGATCATCGCTTGTACGCTGTTTATTGTCTTCTTCAAGGAGGCAGGCAACAAACGCAAGCAGACCGTCGATTGGCTCGGTGCAGGCTTGCTTGCTGCCACCATTCTAAGCTTGATGTTCGCGCTGGAGATGGGCGGTACAACCTATGGTTGGGGTTCGCTGCAGATTATTGGATTACTTGCTGGGTTTATCGTCTTTCTGGCACTGTTTCTGGTCGTGGAACGCAAGGCGGCCAATCCGATTGTGGCGACGAACTTGTTTCGCAACAAGGTGTTTACGATCAGTCAGCTAGGCAGCTTCTGTTACGGGGGGATCATGATTGCCGGGATGACCTACATCCCGATTTTCGTCCAAGGCGTCTATGGCGGCTCAGCGAGCTCTGCCGGACAGACGCTTACGCCGATGATGGTAGGGGTAGTTGCCAGCAGTTTGATTGGCGGGCGGTTTGTCGGGAAATTCATGTTCCGGAATATTATGCTCGTATCAATCGCGATTCTGTTCATTTCCTTATTCCTGCTAAGTACAATCACTGCGGATACGGAGCGTTGGATGCTGACTATCTATATGGTGTTTGTAGGTCTTGGCATCGGCGTCAATTTTGTTGTATTTAATATGTCAACGCTGCATGGGGTAGGTTCTGACTACAAAGGCGCCGCCGCATCGATGATCATTTTCTTTCGGACAATCGGCTCGGCGCTCGGCATTACCATATTTGGGGTAATCCAGACGAGTCGCATGAAGGAGAATATCGCGGGTATCGTGGAAGATCCGACGATGGCCGAACAATTAGGGGATCCGCAGGCCTTGCTGCAGCCTGCGATACGGGTCATGTTTACACCCGAACAGCTGCAGGCGATGACCTCCGGGCTAGCCAACTCGATCGCCCATGTATTCCAGTGGGCCATCCTGCTGCCGGCAGTCGCTCTGGTATTGGTTCTAATGATGGGACGCGCCAGGATCGAGAAGACGGATCAGCGGCCGGAATCCAGCCCTGTACAGCACTGAATTCAAAAGGGAGCACAGACTGCCGCAGCCGCGGCGCCTGTGCTCCCTTTTAAATTAATAATTCAAGCAATTCAATTTAATCGAAGGCTGACTAATTCGTCTCCAACAGATCCTTCGCTTCCGTCTTCCAACGTTCCACATAGAGCGGAGCGCCAGCCCATTGCATCATAACAATCGATTCGTTAGGCTTCAGCTCAATTTCCAGAGACGGTGACTCTGACAAACCGCCGCCATTCAAATAGAAATGGAGTTTGGAGTTTGCCACAATGGCTACAATGTCTTCAGCGGAAGATGAGAATGCATCGGTGGCTTCCGGCTGGCGCTGCCAAATTTCCTCCCAAGGGACTGATAAACGATCAAAGGAGGCGACAGATTTCGGGAGCGCGGTAAGCAAGTCCTTTAATTCGAAATTCAGCTTGTTCGATGACAGTATGTCCAGTACAGCTTCCTGGCCGACCCAGCGTCCTGGCTTTCTAATAATCGTCCAATTGTCATGATAGGAGGTATAGCGACTTTCGCTGTTCACCGATTGCAGCATCACATCCTCCAGAGAAACATGGGCCTCTTGCTGAACATCAAAATCAAGGGAAGTTCTGCCTTTGAGCATTTCAATCTGCTTCACCCATAAAAATTGCTGCTCTACGCTTTGCTCAGCCTCCGTAGCATCAGTGGCTACGGTCTGCTCGACGGCAACGAACTGATTGCCTGCAAAGGTCAGTTTTTCATTAATCAGCAACGGTTTCTGCTCCTCGTCACGGGCATCAGAAGTCGGTAACGGGGCTTCCTCAAGCTGCTTGAAATCTAATGCTGTCTTCTCCCGGGCATCGGCCTGTTCCTGCAACAAAAGCGCCGGCGGGTCGGATGGCTTGCCATCAGCTGCAGGATAAGCGGAGAGGATCGATACCTCTTTGCCTTGTTTGTTCCCTTTGACAGGCTCAATCATCCAGAAATCCTGTCCAAAAGGCAGCAGGATGCCGTCGCCTTCTTTCATTGTAGTTAAGTGTCCTTCATCAGCAGCGACGAGAATGGTGCGGTAATCGCTATGTGCAGGCTCGCTCCCCCCACCTTCGTGATCGGTCCGGAGGCCGACGAGCAGGGCAGAGCGAAAAGCGGCGTCAGGATCAAGAACAGACGTAAAGGCCCCAGCGTTGGAAGTATTATGATTTGCGGCGAATTGATCTTTGACATGGCCCTGCAATGGATGCCGGGGCAGCCCGTTAATAAGAAACACGGTCAGTAAAACCAGTACAGCAGCTGCGCCAGACCAGGAGCAAATCGCCCGCCAGTTCTGCCGCTTGGCCGGGCCGCCGTGGTCGGCCATTTGCAGTATGTTATATTTCAGTTCGTCATTGAATCCACCATGCTTCAAAGGTCCTCTTGCCAAATCCCGGCGCAAATCGTTATCGCTCGGTTCCATCGTTGTGTCGCTCCTTTAGTTTTGCAAGTTTCAAGCGCGCGTGGTGCAGTCTTGATTTGACTGTACCTTCACTGACGTCCAGCACTTTGGCAATCTCTTTCATCGACAGCTGGTGATGCGCGAACAAAATAATTGCTTCCCTGTATTTGGCCGGAAGTTCCAGCACCATCTCCCACAGACGATTGACAGTTTCAGTGGCGATAACCTCCTGTTCGGCAGAAGGCTCACCTGCATCTGAAGCAAAAAAGTCAACAAGGGTTATTCGTCTGAAATAGGCGGATCGGCGATAGTCCAACACGGTGTTGCGAGTGATTGTCAGCAGCCATGTTTTCAGAGAGGATTCACTGCGAAAGGTGAACAAGCTCCGGTAAACCTTCAAGAAAACATCCTGTGTCACGTCGTCGGCCAGTTCTCGTTTGCGGGTCATGCTGTAGGCGTAGTTCCAGACGTCTTTACCGTACACAGTCATTAATTCACTCAAGATGGTCTTCTTATCATCGCTATCAGTTAAAGTTTTTAAATAATCAAAATCTGCATCGGAGTTCAAAACTGCCACCTCTATGTAATCGACGTTTCAAATATCGATCCGGTTCATTATTTTATTATCCGCTCCTTTATTTCGAGGAAACACAAAAGCCGGGGCTCCTGTTTTGAGGAGAACCGGCGTGATGTTTTCGCCTGCGCGAATCCCCGGAAACAACGGATATGAGTCCATTATAACGGATAACTGAAGCCGCGGGGGGAATTATTTTTTCCAAATTTGTTGATAAAAAATTTCCTGACTATTTGTAATCTTCCATTTCTTCCATTGTTACAAAAGTATAGCCTGCCGCCTTGAAATAGGCAATGACATCGGGCAGAACCTCAACCGTGTTATCCAGCTTGCCGCCCTTGCCTCCGAAGGTGTGCATCAGTACAATGACCCCTGATTTGGCAGGCCCCTGATGGGCTTGTGTTTTGACGATCTCCATAATCTCTTCCGGTTTCGAACCCGCCCAGTCGCGGGTATCGACATTCCAGCCAGCCAAGTGCCGGTTGTTTTCTTTCAAATACTGTTTAAGAATGTCTGAGGAAGCGCCATAGGGAGCGCGGAACAATAATGGAATCTGGCCGATCGCTTCTTCGATCAACTGATCCGTTTCTTCAATATTAGTCTCCACATCTTTTCTGGTCAGCTTGGAGAAATTGGCATGATCGAAACTATGATTGCCGACGGCATGGCCTTCATCCACAATTTGCTGGACAATTTCCGGATACCGTTTAACTTGTTTTCCTACCAGGAAGAACGTTGCTTTGATCTCTTCTTCTTTCAAAATTTCAAGCACTTGCTGGGTGTATTTCGCATCCGGCCCATCGTCAAATGTCAATGCAACTTGTTTCACGAATCCATTCTCATCCGTTTCGATGTCCTCCCTGCCTGTTACCGGCGGCTGCACACCGATACCTGCTCCCGGCTCCGTATTTTCTTGCGGGTTGGGAGTTTCGGTGCCTGGAACACTGTTGCCTGGCTGTTCTTGGCCATCCGTCGGTTGTTCGGGTACAATCCCATCCACTGCGCTGCCTGGTGTTTGCGGATCGGGGCTCTCCCCGGTTCCAGTAGTATCCGCGGGAGGCGTCTCGACCACATCGGTACCACTGCCTGGCGCACCGCTGTCCTGCCCGCCGCTTAGACTCTCTTTGCCTGTTGTTACGCCGCCCGATTCTCCTGTTGATCCTGACAAGTTGGTCTGTAGGACAGTCTTCGAATCAGGTGCGCTGTCGGCTGCTGCAGTAGATACAGTCTCCACAACTTTGTTTGGCATTAACAGCATGACGGCAAGCATGCAAGCAAAGGCCGCAGCGATCAGCCACAGCAGCCAACCGGCCGGACCAGGCATCCATGTTTTCTTCATTTCTACAATCTTTGCAATCACTTTTTGATCCGCTCCTCTGCTGTCGTTGTCAATCCCGGGTCGAATTAAACACTCTCACACATACAGACGTTGCAAGTCAGAAAATGGTTCAAATTGTCGAATAATAATTTGTCGATTTTTCGGGTGATTTTTGGCTATGTATTTGGAAATATTACCGTGGCCAATACATAAGAATTTCAGATCAACAGAGCATATTCGGCCTGTGGAAATATATGCGGGGACAACCTGTAATTTTGTGTGATTTGCAGGGCGGAAGAGCCTGCTGCATGCCGAGTGCTTGAGGAGGGGGAACTGCCTGGTATTTACAGCAAGGTTTTCACTGCAAGGCTTAACTGCAAGAGCTTTAACTGCAAGAGCTTAACTGCAAGGGTTTAACTGCATCAGTCTGCCGGGTACAGCACCAGCGAAACGAACGTTTCTTCGAGCGGGAAGGAGGTTTGGAGGGCGAACGTTCCGCTGATATGAAACGAAACCTGTCAAGGCATGACTGCTGCATCACGTTTTTGGCGCACTTAAATAAAAGAGGGCCTGTCAAGTCTTTTGACAGGCTTGCCCCTTCTGTTCGATCCTTCTTGGGGATTTTGCTCTATTATTTTGCTTAATTGCTCTTCAGGTCCGGCTTTCTATGATAAGTTGAACTACTAAAGAACTGTCCATAGAGGGCAATTGTTGTAATTTGTACAACAACTCCAGATATATTAGACGATTCTCGTGAAATTGCTGTAAATAGTGCAACAATTCTTAAAATCGATTGCTCCTCAAGGCAAAATCGTGTAGTTTATACAACAATTTTACCCGACAGCCGGTGTATTGCTCAGCTTAATTGGCTTGGCCACAGCACAAGCGATTTGCCGTCGCGCTCTGCGCCGAGCGCAAGCAGCAGTTGACCGCCTTCTGTCTCGCTTACTTCGGCACCATTCCACACATCAACTTTTATTTTTTTGCGCTTTTGCAGCTGCAGCACGAGGGTCAGAACGTCCCGCAAGACGGCTGAGCTTAATCCAGGCCCGACCGGTTGCTCTGCGTTGGCATCGTGTGCGACTGAACGCGTATAAATTTTGCGTCCATGGTTTTCCAGCCAGATGCTCCAGCGCCCATCAAGGACAACCAGATAATTTCCTGGCTTGCGCGCATAGGAGCCGGCCTCTCCTGTCGGCCAATCCATTAACAGCCCGTAAGGGTTGGCAGGATCGATGGCAGACAAGACGGTAACGGAATCGGCATCCTGCACAGGCAGGGGTTGACGGATGGCTGTCGCAAGCTCGCGTGTGGTGAACTGCATCGTCTGCACATTACGGATAAACAGCCCGCGAGTTAACGCTCCCCACTCTTCCAGCCGCTTCATAATAGGCAGCAGCGTGTCCCAATCAAAAGGCGTGGCGGAAGCGAGCTCTTTCGTTACTAATCCATAGCTTTGCAGCAGATGGTGAATCCAGGCGACAGCCGATTCCTCACCGGCTTGCGAAGATGCGCCTTGTTCTGTCTGCTGAACGCCAGCCTGCTCGTTAACGGTGTCGTCATCGTTCAGAAGTGAACCACTCCAGTACCAGCGCCCCTGACCAGATCCGGTTCGCTTGTTAATCGCTGCGCCTTTGGCGGCAGCATACAGACGCAATGGTGCAAACTGGTCGTTGGAAATATGGCCCCCCCAGGCCAGTTCAATTAATTGATGAAGCAGTTCGGAAGGCAGCAGTCCCGTGTCGCGGCTTAACTTGGTCAGAAAGGAGGCGCCGCTGCTGCGAAGCCGCTCCAGCAGGGCAGCCTGTTCTGGCTCTACAGGCATCGTTTCAAGCTGTCTCTTGAGCAAAGGGGCATACAGCGCTTTCGATTCCGTCAGAAAAAAAGCAACTTTGCCTTCCTTTTCCCCGGATTCTTTTCTGCCCAGCCAAAAAACATCGCCAGAGGCGCATAATCTGTCCAGCTCTTCGCTCCGGTAGCGGCGCAGCCGTGAGGGGAAAATGATCGTCTCCCAATGTGAAAGCGGCAGATAGAATCCCTGCAGCTGACCAATGACAGTCAGCAGCCCTTCTTCCCCCTGCAGCTGGCTGCCATGCAGCACATGCTGCATCCAGGCCATTTGGCCGCACCAGCGATCCGCGTCAGCAGGCTCCGCTTGTTTGCGCGCCTGCTGCACAGACAGACGCACAAGGCGGCCAGCCACCTTGCGGCTGCTCCACAGGCGCTCTTCGGGATATGCGGCGAAGGGCGCCTGTTCAATCTTGTCTTGCCGCAGCAGCTCATCGATAACCCGTTTCACCTGCTGCGGCTCCAATAGCGGATACCGATGGGCGAGCTCCTCATCGGTGAAGGAAAGCCGGTGCGCAGCGAACCGGCCTGCGACGAGGGCAACCGATGCCGCAGTATCAGGAAACTGCGCATACAAGGCGGCCTCGTCGCTGCATAGCCAGCGCTGTTGGCCCCCGAATTGCACTGCAGCGGCCTGGCCGGCAGCTGCAAGCTCAGCGAGCCATTGGCTGCAATCGGCATCTGGCTCGGCGAGCCGGGCGATCTCCTCAAGCGACAGATCGCCCCGCTGCTTCAGCACTTGCAAGAGCTGCTCGGCATTGCGGGGGACAGTTGTCCCCTGATCCAAACGCTGCTTCTCCTGCTCGACAATCACCGGGTCCAGCGCAGTCTGCACGATATCCTTGCCGAACAACGCGCCGACCCATTGTTTGTTAGCCTGCAGCAGCTGCAGTTGGACAGCTTGATCGAGGCCATCCCCCTCATAAATCCTCATGTTGACATAATCAGCAAGGAACTGGGCAGCGAAAGGGGAGGGATGCGAAGTTTCATGCATCTTGATTTCGATTTCTCCCTCGCCTATTCGCGTCAGCATCGATCGCAGGCCTTCCAGATCAAGATAAGTATGCAGACATTCATGAACAGCTGCCTCCAGATAGGGGAAGTGCTCAGCGTAGGGCAGAGCTTCCTTCAGCAATTCCTCGCTGCGCAGACGTTTTTGCCACATTGGAGTGCGTGTGAAGCTGCGGGAGAGCAACAGCGATGTTTCGGCAATGCGGCGAAAGGCGATGGCCAGCAGTGGCGAGCCGGGAATGGCTTCCATCAACAGTTCTTGCAGATTGGACGCCTTCACATGCCAGATGGCTTGCATCCATGAAGCATCCCATTCGGGCAAAACAAATTCAATGCCGTTGTCCTTGGCATTGCCGTACAGCCGATAAGGCAGCAGCAGCTCAAATTGGCGTTCAATGGCAAGCAGCCATGTCCGGTTCAGCCTTCTGCCCCAGTAATTGTGCACGATGACATGCGTTTGGTTCATAATGTCGCGATAATGTTCAATCACAACTTTCTCCTGGGTCGGTACGATGCTGACCCTCCGTTGGGATTGGACCAGGCCAATCAATTGCTCGGCCGCTTCGGTCTCCAGCCCATAGTCGGTGCGCAGCCAGTCCGTTAAGTCGTTTGAAGCCGAACGGGCGGCTTCCTTAGCAGGGGACGCATCTGCATCTGCATTGTCACCGTCCGCGGCATTGATTCCATTCCCCATGCTGCCGCTGCTATCGCTATTCTCTATGTTCTCTATGTTTTCCATGCGTTCTACGCCAATGTCGTTCCCTGTGTTCATAATGTCAATATCGGTGCTTTCACCACTGCTTGCGCTCAACCCATCTGGCACGCCGACACCGTCGTCGTTATTAACGCGGCTCTCCAGAACGGCCAGTTTGCGATCTACAAGCTGCAGAAATTTGCCCAGAGCAGCACCGAGCAGGTTGGATCGTCCCCCGCCCTCATTGCGCCAAAACGGAATTTCGCTAAAATTGTTGGCTGCTTCTGAGACATAGACCCGGTCTTTCTGAATATCCCGGATCATCCACGAAGTCGTGCCAAGCTGAAACACGTCGCCAACACGGCTTTCATGTACAAATTCCTCGTCCAGCTCCCCCAGATGCGAGCGGCTCTCGACATGGTGGATCGGGTAGGATGAACTTTGCGGAATCGTTCCTGCGCCAGATATGGCAGCCATTGCGGTATTCGCCCGCGCTCGAATAGTGGCGCTCTCCCGATCCCAGGCCAGCAGCGGCCGGGCAAAGGGATAGGTGCCCGCCAGCACTTCCAGCATGGCCAGCAGTCTGGCGCGCGGCAAGGTACGAAAGCTGTCGCTCTGCAGCAGTAGAGCGTGCAGACTGTCCACCTGCAAGTCGCTTGTTGCAGCGATGGCTACGGTTTGCTGTGACAGCACATCCAACGGGCTGCGCGGGATTTGAATTTCCTCAATATCCCGCGCAGCGATCATCCGGCTGAGCACAGCGATTTCCGGCAAGGTGCCGCGCTGCCGGGCAAGAATGACGCCCCGACTGATGTCGCCGACACCATGCCCCGCACGGCCTATTCGCTGGATGCCGGAAGCCGCATCCAGCGGGGAGTCAATCTGAATGACCAGATCGACATGTCCGACATCGATGCCAAGCTCCAGGGAAGAGGTGGCGATAATCGCCCGCAGCTTTCCGTCCTTGAGCAAACGTTCAACCTCCAATCGGCGTTCTCTGGCCAGACTGCCGTGATGGGCTTGCGCCAGCTCATAGCCGACATAATCGTTCAATCTTAGACAGAGCCGCTCGCACAGCCGGCGGCTGTTCACAAAGATGAGGGTGGAGCGGGAGTCCTCCATTAATGAGAGAATTCGGTCCATAATAGGGAACCAGACTGCTTCGCGCGACTGCACCTGCTTGTTCGGATCAGGTACAGTGACGGAAACTTCGATGGTTTTGTCCATCGCGCTTTCGATGATGCGAATGGGCCTCGGTTCATAACGGTCAGGAAAGGCATGGCCACCTGGCTCGGCTTTATTAGGATGCAAGCTGGGCAGTGGAGCGGCGGCGTTGCTTGCAGAACTTGGCTCTTTGGCATGCAAGGCGGGCACTGTTTCCCGCAGCTGCCATCCGGCGAGAAAGCGGGCGACGCGTTCCAGTGGCTTCTGCGTCGCTGATACGCCGATACGCTGTATAGGTTTGCCGCTCCAGGCGGTCAGTCTTTCCAGCGATACGGATAAGTGCGCGCCTCGTTTGTCCGGGGCCAGACCGTGGATTTCATCGACAATGACCTGTTCGACAGCCTGCAGCATGTCCCGGCCCTTCTCTGTGGTAAGCAGAATGAACAGCGATTCCGGCGTCGTGATCAGCACATCCGGCGGCCGCCGCAGCATTGCGGCCCGCTGACTGGCCGTCGTATCGCCGGTTCGCACTGCGGAGCGCAAGCCTGGCCACGCGCCGCCGTCTATGTTGTCGGAGGCATAGGCTTCGATCTGTTCCATAAAATGTACAATGTGATGATGGATATCGTTGTTCAGCGCTTTAAGCGGCGTGATATAGAGAACGCCGACCTTGCTGTTCAATGTCGGCCCGCCCGCATGGATTGCCGCTAGCTTGCGGCGAAGAATGCGGTCAAGGCATGGCAGCAGTGCGGCCAGCGTTTTACCCGAGCCGGTTGGGGCAGCGATCAGCGTATGCGCTTCGGAAGCGATGGCTTCCCAAGCTTGCAACTGAACATCGGTCGGTTGTCCGAACGTATCCTCAAACCATCGTGAGAGAACAGGATGAAAGGCATCCAGTGACGCAATAGCCATAATAGGGACCCTCCTTTACGTGTTAAAAAATGGTAAAATTGCTACAAAAAATCGACTTCTTCGCTGTAAGCGCATTATTGGGGAGTGTTGCTGAATACAAGGTCCCCCATTCGCGCTATAATTGAAGAAGAAAGAGGTGAGATCCACAATGGAATGGAACTTTTTATTTCGCATCGACTATTTGAAGGAGCATGGAGAAGAACGCAACTTGAAAGGCGTGATTTTTACCGAGCACAGTGATCCGCCGGAACTGGATCAGATCCAGGATTTTCTGCGGGGAGCCGGTTACCCCGGTATTGCCGTCCAAGACAGCAGCCGGCTGCTGTTTGCAGACCACGATCCGATTAATCCCATTGAGATTCGTATTGTAAAGCTCGGCAATGAAGAAGACGTTGACAATGACGAAATGCTGCGGCTGCTTGCCAAACAGTTCATGCGTCCGTATTGATTGCCCCGATAGGGCGGCAGCAGTGTTCATTGCTAGCCGCCCAGTATTATTTTGTAGAGGTCGATTGCGCGTGCCCGGGATGCTTTAAGATCCACGATGGCATTTTTTTGCGGTTTATGAATGTCCCGATCGGACAAATGAGCCAGCTGCGGCTGCCAGCGTCTAATATATGTTCCCCCGGGGTCATGCGTCTCCGACTGGGTGACAGGGTTCATAATTCGGAAATAAGGCACGGCGTCATAGCCCATTGATGAACTCCACAGCCAACCCCCACGATTCAAAGTATTATCATAATCGGCCAGTTTGCTGCGAAACCATACTTCCCCTAATGTAAAAGGGCACAGCAGATTTTTGGTAAGGAACATCGCCGTTACCATCCGCAAGCGATTCGGCAGCTCGCCGGTTTCATTGAGTTGTGACATGGCAGCGTCAATAATCGGAATCCCGGTTTGGCCAAGCGACCAAGCCTCGAAATGCGCGTCATACAAGCTGGTCAGGTCGTAACGCTGCTCATAGGAATAGAAGTCTGGATTATGAATCGCCTGATATAGATAGAAATCCCGCCAGACGAGCTGGCGTATCCAGCTTTCCGCTCCAGGCTCTCCGCTTGCTGCTTCATAGGCGGTTCGTGCCGAGATAGCGCCAACATTCAGATCCTTTGCAATTCCGCTTGTTCCCTCCGGAATGGCAAATGCATCGCGCTGCCCGTCATAGGCAGTCAATCCGTTCTTTATGAACTTCTGCAGACGTTGCTGCGCTTGCGCGCTCTTACTGCCTTTGTCAGTGATCGGTTTCGATTTCTCGCGAGCTTGCCTCAACGTCTGAGAGGCGGCTGCCAATGCTTCTGCAACGGGCGGGGGCAAGGAAAAACGCGCCTCGATCAACTCGTTGATGATCGGAACGGTGTGCAAATCGCCAATCGTCGCCTGTCCGGCTGGAGCATAGAAGTCCGCTGCGTACGATCGCCATTTTCGATAGAAGGGCGTGAATACTTTATAGGGTTCGCTGCGCTGGGTAAATCTTTGAAAGTCGTCCAGCGGAACGAGCGGCAAGTCAGCGATTTGCACCCAAGGCACACCATGACGGTTGGCAACAATTTCAATGCTGGCATCACGCTTTCTCGCATAGGGCGTATAATCTGCATGAGCGACAATCCCCGCTATAGAATGCATCTCCAGCAGCGCGTCAACAATCAGCGACGGTTCGCCATAAAGCAAATGCAAGGTTTGCTTCGCTGAGTCGTATTCCTCCCTTAGATGATGTACGGCTTGCATGAAATTGCGCCCGCTATGGCTGTCAAGCCTTGGGCCGGCAAGCAGCGCCGGGTCCATAATGACCAGATGAATGCCGGGCAATTCCCGTTTCAGGAGCGCGTCAAACGCGCGCAGGTCTTTCCCGCGCAAATCTTTACGATGAATAAATAAGTACATGAATACCGCTCCTCAAGGTCATGTCATCCGTACGAAAAACCGCTAAGAAAATCATAGCAAAAGACGGACATGAAAGCCATGCCCGCCATGAGCGGCGAAACGGTTGAATGCTGTCTTGCAGCAAGCGTATAATGAATGAAGGAAATAATCGATGATTGGGTAAAGGCCGAGTTGTTTAGAATTTGTATAGGAGAATGATATATACTGATTCGAGTAGGTCCTTTGACGGATGTCGGGGTGGAAGATATAGATCAAAAGATAGAAGAGTTTGTGGAGTGACAGTACAAGGGATCTATATATTTTCTATAATAAACCACGAACGCCTGCCTCCAGCAAGCGTTCGCGGTTCGAAACATGCGGTTTTTTGCTATAAATCCTCGCCGCCGTCGACAACATCAGACGGTTCATCGGCAAATTTCTCGAATGTGACATCGCTCATCGCGCGGCGTGCTGTGACATAGCGCTTCTCAAAATAGCTGTCGTTCAGCCCGCTGATCATGATGCCCTTGCTAGAGGACGCATGTGCGAATTTGCCATCGCCAACGTAAATGCCGACATGCGAAACGCCTTTGCCATTTGTATTGAAGAATACAAGGTCGCCGGAGCGAAGCGCGTCTTTGTCAACATGTTTGCCGACTTTGGCTTGGCCCGCTGATGTACGCGGGAGTTCAATGTCGAACTGGTTGAACACATAGGAAGTAAATCCGGAGCAATCAAAACCACTCGTCGTGGTGCCGCCGTACTTGTACTTGATGCCTATGAGCTCGCCAATGGCGTCGTCCATCTTTGAATTGGCCGATGCCACCCCTACAGAAAGGGCAGATACGAGAAGAAGGATGAATAGCGATAGAGAGACTTTCTTCAAAGATGTAAACTCCTTCCGATGCCTACGAGGTTAGCTGTGGGGTTCGGTGGAAGTCCCCTATGATTCGCTCTGCCCAGCAGCCGCTTTAAATAGCTAAAGCTTATTAAAGCGCTGTCGAAATGACCGGAATCAATTCACCCAAAGTGGTTCCCCCGTTCCCTGTGAACAGGAACTCGGCAATAGTTTGTTGAAATAGACGACGGTACAAGTTGCGATCTTATACTGTTTTCTATTTCTTTTTGCGAAGCGACAGTATCCCAACTTAAAGGTAGGGAACCGCTGCGCAGTGTTACCCATGCTTGCACCATGTTCACTGCATTACAATAACTGACATTAGTGCTGCATACTCGCTACATATTCGATTTTTTTCGTTGTTTTCCTCTTTTGTCACACAATGTTCACATTTTTAATGAAACCATTTTGCAAGTATGTCGTTATATGCTAATTTTGTCCGGTTGCGTCAGTCATTGGCAATGCTTTTATTTGATCAAGCCCTGTTATAGCGATATAATAAAAGCTCATAATACACATTTAATGTGGAAAGAGAGCCAGAAGAATATGGGACGAAAATGGAACAATATTAAGGAAAAGAAAGCATCCAAGGATGCGAACACAAGCCGTATTTACGCCAGATTCGGTCGTGAGATCTATGTGGTGGCCAAGCGCGGCGAGCCTGATCCGGAATCTAATCAGGCTTTGAAGTTTATGCTGGAGCGGGCGAAGACGTATAATGTGCCAAAGGCGATTATTGATCGGGCGATTGAAAAGGCGAAGGGCGGTTCGGAAGAAAACTTCGATGAATTGCGTTACGAAGGTTTTGGACCGAACGGCTCTATGATTATCGTCGATGCGCTGACCAATAATGTCAACCGTACGGCATCCGAGGTGCGCTCGGCATTCAACAAAAATGGCGGCAGTCTGGGTGTCAACGGTTCGGTAAATTATATGTTCGATTCCACAGCCGTCATCGGGCTGGTCGGAAAAACAGCTGATGAAGCGCTGGAGCTGTTGCTTGAAGCGGATGTGGAAGTGCGCGATATTGTGGAGGAGGATGAGGCAATCATTGTGTATGCAGAGCCTGATCAATTCCATGCCGTGCAGGAAGCTTTCCGCAGCGCTGGCATTACAGAGTTTACGGTCGCTGAGCTGACGATGCTTCCGCAAAACTTTGTTGCGCTCGAAGGAGAGTCCCTAACACAATTCGAGAAGCTGCTTGATGTATTGGAAGATTTAGAGGATGTTCAGCAGGTATATCATAACGTGGACAGTGAAGAGTAATCTGAACGAAGTCCGATCGACAGAGGCCCCTATCCCTTGCGGATGGGGGCTTTTTGTTGTGCTCTTCATCGATTCAGACGGATTATACGCCGCGATCCATACATTTTAGCGAAATCTTAAGATTCTACCACAATCTGATCCATATATTTGGCCACTAATGGCACCATTTAAGTTTTACGGACCTCCTCTGGCTGCGGTCATCCGCAGCCAGTCATTGTGATCTTTATCGTCAGCTGTCGCTACCAGCCTGCCACGTTTCATACTGTGAAGCTGTGGTCCACACCTTGACGAGTGTACGGATCAGATGGTAGCCCTGATGCAGTACCAGGGCAAGCAATCCTGCCCATATATAAGAGACGGTGGACACGGTCAGACCGATCAGTATGCCGATTGCCCACATGGTCACAGTAATAGCAGCTAGAGGCGCCAGTCGCGACAATGTTTGTGATAAAGAGGACATCAGGCTGACGCCTGCGACCGCACCGAATTGCATGCCCAGAAACAAGAGATGCACTACGATGATCCAGATCAGCCATCCGCCTGCCCACAACAGCATATTGGTGCTGAGCAGTCCGGATAAACCATATTGTGTCAGTATGTGAAACCCGCGGGGAAGCAGCCACCAGCCGGGCGCCGCAATAAGGAGGAGCGTGATCCAATACAGCAGTGTAACAGGTTTCCAGGCACGTCGAATTCCCTCGAAGAAACGGGTGCCGCCCTCGTCTGTGGCGTTGCGCAGCGAATAGAACAAACCGGCGTTGATCAGCGGTGTCATCAGCATTCTTATGCCGAATAGAATACCCAATGTCCATAAATAAGGATGCAAGATATCAGTTTTCATTAGCTGGAACTGAGCTTCTGTTATAAACAAATGAACGGTAGACTGGGATTGCAACGTATCTGGGTAGCGCTTTAGCAGCGGCACGACAATCGAGTCTACGAACCGGTAAAGAAAGAACCCGCATAGCAGTTGATATAGAAAAAGCAGAATGACAATATAAAAATGTTTAATGGACATCTTCCAGCCTCGCACTATCCTCTGTTTCATCCTGATCCCCTCACCATCCCAAGGAGCCGAGCAGCCCCTCGATCACTTTGACAATGCCAAGATTCCACCGTACACTCGTTTTTTCCGGAAGCTCGGCCTTCATGAAATTGTTCATTCGCCGATTGTCGAGCACAATGGTCCGGTCAGGATCGACAGCTGCCCATGCCAGCGGCGCGCTGTGTGTAATCTTGAATTGAATGTGAGCCTCCCGGCCGTCCCATTCTCGATTCACGACCGTCCCGTCGGTGAACTGGAAGACGATTGGCACGCGGTTATAATCGCCTCCCCGCTTGCGGATCAGAATGACCGATTCATAGAGCGTCTCGCCATGCTGTTCAATCGGGCGAACACGTATCGATTCGACAGAGAAGTCCGCCATCATCGAGCCATATACATATTGGCTGAAGTAATCATTCCACTTCGTACCGGTTACTTGTTCGACCACCTTCTGAAAATCAGGTGTGGACGGATGCTTGAATTTATATTTTTGAAAGTAATTGCGCATAATTTTGCGCATGTTCTGGGCGCCGACGCGCTTCTCGATATCGAACAAGACAAGCTTGGCCCGCATGTACACATTTTCCGCATAGTGACTGTGGTCCCGATAGGACCAGGACAGCTGCTTGAGCGGAGCTGGATCGGTTAAATATACGGCTTCTACTGCAAGATTTGGCTCGATGCCGTATTCACTCTCCATTACCTTGTCCTCAGCATAGGAGGTGAAGCCCTCGTCCAGCCATGCTTCCTCAAATTCATTGCTGGCTACCATGCCATACCAGTACTGGTGGCCGATTTCATGGACAACAACGCGCTCCAAATCATAGCCAGGCGTTTGTATCTCCGCGGCGAAGGCAGTGATGAGTGTAGGATACTCCATGCCTCCGGCGCCTCCAGCGCCTTTTGGCGGCACTACAATAGACAGAGTGGAGTATGGATACGCACCATACCAGCTTGAAAATTTGGCGAGCGCTGACTTGGCGGCATGCATATAGCGATCCTGCAAGTGCGCATGCTGTGGATCAAGGTACAGCTTGATGCGCACCCCAGGGACGCCCTGGGTAGAAAAAGGCTCCTCGGCATAGACAAAATCCGGTGAGGCTGACCAGGCAAAATCGTGCACATCGTCCGCATAATACTGATGGATATCATAGTCTTCCTTGGTAGTGACAGCTTGTGTGGGAAACCCTGTAGCGGCGACTTTGTAGCCGGAAGGCACCTGAATGCGAACATCATAGATGCCGAAATCGCTGTAAAATTCCGAGTTGCCGTGATATTGATGGATATTCCAGCCATCGCTGCTGCGTCCGCGTGTCCCCTCAGTTTCATACTTGGCTACTTTTGGAAACCATTGTCCAGCCATAACAAAATCATCTTTGTACCCCATCCGGGCAAATACTTGCGGCAGCTGCACTTCAAAAGACATCTGAAGTGTAATCGTCTCTCCGGGAGCTACCGGATCAGGCAATCGCAGCTTCGCTAGTGTGTTGTCGCTCGTGTTGCCGTCATCAGGTTGTACAAAATGAAGGCGCGGCAGCAGACTTTCGCCTTCTGTCGTTTGCAGCGCGTCCAGCCGCATGTAGCCAGTACTCTGCTCCACGGCTTTATCCGTACGCAGCTTGCCGCCGGATTCACGCATGAAGGTGGACTCTTTGGACAAGAAAGCATTAGGATAAAGATGGAAATACATTTCAGATACGGTTTTTTGCCCAGGGTTGCGCCAAGTCACGCTTTGCTCTCCAATCAGCTTCTTGGTGTTGGGATCGAGACGCACATCAATGTGGTACTCAACTACCCGATTGCTAAAAATCTGCGGCTTGGGCGTCATAATGACTGGAGGCTGAATGGGTTCGGATACGGGCAGCTGCAGTGTCTGCATCGTGTGCGCCCGCTCGTAAGCCGCATCATCAACAGGAGCAATCGCATGCTGGTATTTCGATTTCCAAGCGTCCGCGAATCCATGCTGCACAGAAATGACAAGCAGGACGGCGATAAGAACGTAAAGCAGTAGAGACTTCAAATAACGTGGGATCATTGGCCGATTACCTCCCGTTGACAAGCATCTACAGCATGTATATGTTGGCTTTTACCGGAATATTAGCTAAAATGGAATTAATCTGAGGACAACTTGTTTGGTATAGAAAAGGAGTGTCATATTAATGGAACAAGACAGCACCGAAAAGAAGGAAAAGAGAACGCTGGCCTTTAATGTAGTCAGCAAAAAGGAGCACAAAGGCTTCGGTGCAGGTTCAATTGATTTGAACTCAGTTTCCTGCATTATTATCGATGGTGATGAGGCCTATATTGATGTTGGAGCGATGCATGCAAAGAGCAAAGTGGAGCAGCGTATCAAGTTCAGCACGGACAAGGAGACCGTCCCGAACGGACGACGCTGCTGGATTGTGTGGGTTGCTGTTGACCGAAACGAGTCAGGATCGCTGTATGCCGGAGCTACCGCATGTGAGATGCTGATTGATACGGAGGCGCGCCGCGGGTGGAAGATTCTTGCCGACCATGTGAATCGGCTTGATTACGCGATCAAACGGAGATTTATGCTTGAAGGGCTCAGCACTCATGAGAGAGGTCTGTTGAAAAATTTGCTGGTCACGCACAATGAGCAGTGGTGGGAAAATTCCCCGGATGAGCTTAAGCAAAATCTTAACCAATAAAATGTTTGGATTCCCTCCCTCGCTGAGATGATCAGAGAGCGGAGGTTTTTTTTGAATTGCAGCGATTTTCACCGCCAGACCGATTTAGCGGAGGTAGGGTATACAGCGTATCAGGCATCATTCTTGAGGAGCGCGAGGATACTTGCTGACAATGCATAGTTTAATATGTGGATAACTTGTTGATAAGTCGAGAAGTTATCCCCTGGTGGATATCTTCATATTAAGTCGGGTTTTCACTGAGCGCGCCATGCCAGAACAACTCGACGATCGCTTCGGCGGCCTGATCGGAATCTTGTTCGAATAAATTCATTGCCAGTTCGCGATTGCCCATCATCAGCAGGGAAGAGAAGGCGATCGAAAGCAGCATGGGTGATATTTTCCGCAGCTGGCCTGCATTTATCGCGGTTTCAAAGGCGGCCGACATCAGATGGTGAATCGATTGTTCCGCTTCGCGGATCGCGGAAATCTGCTCTGTTGTCAGATGGGAACTGGCTTCTTTCATCAAGGTTTCAAATTCGCTGAAGCTGTTGCGCATCTGAACTTTGGCCATGGCGGTCAATCGTTCCTTCAGCGGAATAGGCATCGACAAAAACTTATCCACATGTGCACAAACATTTGCGAACATTTGAACGACCGAATAGGTGAATAAGCTGGCTTTGTTTTCATAATGATAATACACTGTCGCTTTTGTGACCTCGCATGCTTTGGCAATCTGATCAACAGATACTTTCTCGTAGCCGTACTGCATGAAAGAGGCGGACGCGGTACGCAAAATATATTGGGCGGTTTGTGTGTCATTGCCTCCCGATTTGCGGGGGCGTCCTGGGGAACGTTTGGAATTGGGCTTCATGGCAGGCTGCCGCCTCCTTTGAATGTAAATATTTGTGGGAATGCAGAAACAGTGTTGAAAATTAACCTTCCGGTATATATAATTAATTCAAAATCTGATTTCTATATTATAACGTGATTGAACCCGGATATCGAGCCAGTTGCGCAGCGAATGCTTCCGAAGCTTTCCGGCTCTACCTAAAAATTAGTGCTTGCCGCTTTCGAGAAAAGCAGCGAAGGGTTGCAGGGATGTTGGAAAAACGAAGTGGTCGCTTTTTAAAGCCGGATTTCAACCTTTTAAACATTAGCATAAGAAATCCGGCTTTGAATGGCGATTGGAAACACCCTGCGAACCCGCAGCAGCACATCCGAGTCTCGTCATGCACTGATTTTGGTTTTGAGCCAGTTTTCCTTCGGAAAACTTGAGCGAATGCCGAAGTGAGTTTTCCTTCGGAAAACTTTAGTAAATGCTTCCGAAGTGAGTTTTCCTTCGGAAAACTTTAGGAGGGTTGAACTTGCAAACTTCAGGAAATGGGCTTGGAAAGTTTGGTGCCGCCATTGCAGGAAAAAAAACACGCTGGATAACACTCGGCATTTGGATTGTGGCGGTTGTAGCGCTTAACCTGCTGTTCCCTCAAGCGAATAGTCAAACCGTAGAGAACGCCCCCAATTTGCCAGACACGAAGATGTCGGTTCAAGCTGAACAGATGGCGTTGAAAGAATTCCCCAACGGTGCGGGTGTGCCCGCATTAATTGTGTTGCATCGCCAAAATGGCCTGGGGGAAGAAGATATTAGCTCTTTATTGGCCATAACGCAATATTTCACAGACAATCCACTACCGTATCAGACGTTTATTCCGCCTTTCCATCAGTTGCCGCCGCAAGCGTTGACAGCTTCCTTCTCGGAAGACAAGTCAACAGCAGTACTTCCTGTCTTTTTCGAGAATGATGCTACCACGGCACAACTGAAAGATAGTATAACTCAGTTTCAGAAACAGGCGACGGAACTGGTAGGCAGCAATCCTTTTGATCGTGAGCTCACCGCCGCAGGCGAGCTCACCGCCCGTGTTACCGGTCCAGTCGGCATTGCGATTGATGCGACCGGACTATTCGAAAATGCGGACTTTACGCTTTTGGTTGCCACAGTATTGCTGGTGCTAATTTTGCTGCTGCTTATTTATCGCTCGCCTATTCTGGCGATTATTCCGCTGATTGGTGTCGGATTTGCCTATGGCGTCATTAGTCCGCTCCTCGGCTGGTTCGCACAAGAAGGCTGGCTGACTTTTGATTCGCAAGGTTTGTCAATTATGACCGTTCTGCTGTTTGGGGCGGGAACGGATTATTGCCTGTTCCTGATTGCCAGGTTCCGGCAGGTGCTTAAAGAGGTAGCGGACCGGTTCGCTGCGCTTCGTTCCGCGGTGTCGAGCGCCTCAGGAGCTGTTGCCATGAGCGGATTTACCGTCGTTATTTCACTGCTCGCCTTGCTGCTCGCTGAATATGGCTCCTACGCGCGATTCGCGCTGCCGTTCAGCTTATCCATCTTTATTATGATGATTGCCAGTTTGACGCTTGTTCCCGCATTGCTGGCGATTATCGGCCGTGCTTCCTTCTTTCCGTTCATCCCGAGAACGCCGGAAATGCTCACAGAGCGTGCGCTCAAGAAAGGCAAGCCGGCACCGGTAATAAAAGAGGAGAAGGGTTTCAGCTACAAAGTTGGTTCTTTGGTATCCAGACGCCCATGGACCGTAACGATTGTTTCGGTGCTCTTCCTGGGTATTCTGGCGTCGTTCGCCACACAAGTACAAATCAATTTCAATATTTTGTCCTCCTTCCCGGCGAATATGCCGTCGAGAGAAGGCTTCACGCTCATTGGAGAACAGTTCTCCGAAGGAGAGCTTGCTCCGGTTAAATTGATGATCGATACCGAAGGGAAGGAAACGGATCTCGCCGAGGCGCTTGCCGGGCTGCCGTTTGTCGCCAAAGTAGGTCAACCGGCTGCGGGGGCGGTCAATGCTGACATTGTTGCCTATGATGTGGAGTTTACAATGGACCCCTATTCCAATGAAGCGATGGAGCACTTGTCTGAACTGCGGACAGTTGCAGAGAGCAGTCTCCAGCAGTCAGGAATTGCAGGTGCGCAGGATAAGGTGTGGATCAGCGGCAAGACAGCGGAGCAATATGACACGAAATTGACGACCAAGGCCGATACAATGCGCATCATTCCCGTTGTTATCGGGCTGATTTCCCTGCTGTTGTTTTTATATTTGCGTTCTATATCTGCCATGTTGTATTTGATGGGGACGGTTTTGTTAAGTTTCTTCTCTGCACTGGGGCTAGGTTGGCTTGTCATTCATCATATATTGGGGGCCGATTTTATTACAGGCTCCATTCCGCTCTATGCATTCGTGTTTCTGGTTGCATTGGGTGAGGATTACAATATCTTCATGGTGTCGAGCATTTGGCAGAAGAAAAAACATATGCCGCTCAAAGATGCGATTCGCGATGGTGTCGCTCAGACAGGCTCCGTCATTACCTCGGCAGGCTTGATCCTTGCAGGAACGTTTGCCGTTCTGGCATCGCTGCCGATTCAGGTGCTGGTGCACTTCGGCATCATTACCTCCATCGGAATTATTCTGGACACCTTCATTGTGCGGCCGTTTACTGTGCCGGCGATTACGGCGCTGCTCGGACGCAGGGCGTTCTGGCCCAGCAAATACGAGGAGGTCAGGGAACGGTCGAAATCATAAGCAGCTTGCGATTTGCTCCCGCGAATACTCGTCGGCCAGCCGTGCATGAGAATCCTTGCATTAAAAGACATAAATGATATAATAAACACAAAAATCAATGTTCATTAAATGGAGGACATGCGTGTCGAACGAGCGAGTACCACTGTATATGCAAATTCAAGAGCACTATAAGCAGTTGATCACAAGCGGCGAACTGCAGCCGGATGATCGTATCCCGCCAGAGAAGGAACTGCTTGCTCATTTTGGCGTCAGTCGAATTACGGTAGCCAACGCCCTCTCCGAGCTTGCCAAGGAAGGCTGGATTTATCGTATTCCTGGCCGCGGCAGTTTCGTTAACGGCGTTCCCGAGGCACAGCGTGCAGCGTCAGCTGCAGGAGCACCGGAACAGGCGGCTAATTTGGCCGCCGCTGCTCCACTAGCGCACGAGCGGCGCATGATCGGGCTTGTATTTCCAGCACTCCCGGATTATTTTGCAATCAGGCTGATTAATGGGCTGCATCGTGTGATGAACGATAACAATTACTGGGTAAGCATCGTTCTGACAGGCAACTCCATTCAGCGGGAGAAGGAGGCCATTCGTAATTTTATTCAAATGGGAGCCCAGGGTCTTATTATCTTTCCGGTCGATGCACAAACCTACAATGAGGAAATATTGGCGCTGAAGGTGAGCGGTTTTCCTTTCGTGCTCATCGACCGCTTCCTGCCCGGCGTAGAGACTCACTTCGTAGCTACGGACAGCCGGCGCGGGGCGAAGCTGGCCGTCGATCATCTATGGGAGCTGGGGCATAGGAAAATCGCAATTTGTTCGGACTCCCCCTTGCCCACAATGACGGTTTCCGATCGAATTGCAGGTTATATGGAAGCTCTCAAAAACAAAAATGCACTCATTGATCCAAGTTTAATTCTGACGGATTTCCAGATTGATTATAATACCATTGATGAAGATCATCCCCTGTACCGTCATGTGAAAAATCAGTTTGCAACAGCATTCATCACGCTCAACGCGCTGCTCGGCAAGTACATTGAGTCGATTGCCAGACAGATCGGTCTGCGAACCCCGGAAGATATCTCGATCATCACCTTTGACAATCCGGACGAATCCTTCGATAATCAGACAGGCTTTACCCATGTAAACCAGCACGAAGCGCGGATCGGTGAGGAAAGCGGCAAAGTGCTTATTGATTTAATAGAAAACCGGGACCGCAAGTCCGGCTACCGCAAGATTGTTCTGGAGCCTGAGCTTGAAGTGCGCAAGACGAGCGGGAGATGTACAGAGAGCGATTCCGAAGTGAAAGTGAAATGAGTATGACTTCATTTCAATAAAGCGAGCCTTGGGCACTATGCTGCCCAAGGCTCGCTTTTATTGTGCTGCGCAGCGCAAGTCTGCAAGCTTACTTCATCAGCGCTGTCAGTTTCGTCATCATTTCTTTGTATTCTTCATTTTTTTGCAGCGTATCCACATGTTTGCGCCAGTCTTCAATCTTGGCATCGCCCATAATGACTTTAATCTTCAGCTCTATCGTTTTGCTGTTTAATTGTGCGTAATCTCCTCTGCTAAAGATGGACTCCGTATTGGTCAACACCTTGCCATCGTAGGATACTTTGCTCCAAGCATCCGCTGCCTTTTTGTAATCTCCCTTAAGACGTTCAGTAAATGAACTTCCCGAAAGAGCCGCTTCGGGCAGCAAGCCGCTGGTGCCGAACAGCGCTTCTGCTGCAGCGAGGTCGGCACCCTTGAAGTCGGCTGTTTGCTGCCAACCGTTGTCTGCAGTCATCTTCAAGCCGCGCTCCAGCCATTCCAGCAGAAGCTTGGCTTTGTAGGGGGAAACCTTGGTCGGAATAATATACATACCGCTGCTGGACGTATTCCATGGAACGACAGCCGCCGATTTATCGGAAGCTTTCAGACCGGCAAGCGGAACCCAGGTATCATTGCGGTTTTTGTCCAATTGCAGCGCAGCAGTTAAATTAGCGGCTTCGCCAATCGTCAGTGCAGCGAGCGCTGTACGTCCGCTCTCAAGCTTGTCTGCTACAGTATCTGCGCTGAGCGTTGCAAACTCCGGATCTATTAAACCGTTGGCATACGCTTTGGCGAGCCATTGCAGTGCGGCTGTTTGCTCTTCAGAAACAACGGTATCGATAACTTTGCCGTCGGCAATGGCAAACCGTCCAGGAACACCGGTGAATACATGCTCCACCCAAGCAAACGATCCCAGACTATCTCCATGGGTAAATCCTGTCAGACCGATCGTTGAAGTTTTGCTATCGCTGCCTGGGACATTCTTGACGATGGTATCCAGCACCGTATACAATTCGTCCATAGTTGCCGGCTGTGCCAGTCCCAGCTTGTCTAGCCAATCCTGGCGCAGCGCCGGGAACGGCGCCTGGTGCGCGCTGGACGGCATTGGAATGCCGTATACGGCTCCATTGCTTGCTCTGGCTGCTTCCGGATTGCTGTCTACGAGCTGTTTAAGATATGGAAAATCGCCAAGCAATTTGCTCAAGTCGGTAGCAAACGAAGCAAGCAACGTATCATCATAACGATACGAGTTGTAAATTTGCATCAAATCCGGGAAGTCGCCAGCAGCTATCATTACATTGATTTTGTCGTTGTAATACTCTGCCGGAACAAAGATCAGGTCAGTTCTGTTGCCCCATTCCTTCTCTATAAAGCTGGATACTGCGCTCATACCCGCTGTAGCTTCGCTGCCGGCACGCGCGGCAATATTAAATTTCGGCGATTGAGAGACATCGGCAATCACAGCCGATCTTCCTGCCTTATCCCATCTAACTTCAATGGTATCAAGGAGACTTACGAACAAAATCGGCATCCAAGCCAGCCCTTTATCAATATAGGTAGCCTGATCTTCCTGCACGTAATGCGTGATTTGCTGGTTTAAAGTGGCCCCTTCGTCTCCGATGCCAAAGGAAATACTTGTTCCAGACGGATGCTGCGCCGTTACGGTACGTGACTCCTTGTCCCATTTCACTTCATATCCGAAACCTTCCAACAGTGCTCTGGCCGGAACCATCACCGTGCCATTCTGTACAATTGGCTGGGCGGGGAGCTGAACGTGAGCTCCTTCAAATGTCAGTTTAATAGAGGTTTCTTTTGTGTTTGCTTGCGTTTGTTGTGAAGAGGCTTCCGCTGCTGAAGCGGCAGGTGCCAGCGGCGCTGCCAGCAGGGTGGCGGCAAGGCCGCAAATCAGCAGCGAACGGCGCCGTGTGTTATATGCGAATTGAGGTAAATGACTCAGACTTATCTCCTCCTAAAATAAACTATTTGTAAGTTATACGCCGGGCAATCGGGAAAGGTTTCTTTCAGAACGAGTGTTTGATGTGATATACACCGCTAGCTGCGCCAATCATTTATTTTAGTTTCGAGCTGAATTAACAAAAAAAGGTTGACACTACTCCCCTGACCATGATAACTTACTTTCATACCTGAAACGAAAACGCCTTCAGAGCATGACCACACGATCAGAAAGGAGCGAGCCAAATGTTTATTCACTTTAATCACTTAATCGATTATAACCAGAGTGCAAGAACAGTTGATGGCAATCATGCTGCAATTGCAATGAAATTGGCTCGTAACTTCATATGTAACGTGGCATCCTTGTCTCTCAAGGGGTTGGATACGAACAGGACTGTATTAGCTGTAAGCTGAATACTGCTCCTGTCTGAGTTCATACATCCAAGCGCAAGCCGCGTTCCCTCGCGGCTGCGCTTTTATTATGTTAAAGCACATTGCTCCCGAGTGATGTGTTTTTATTTTTGTAATTTTTTTAAATATATAGATTTATTATGTTTTATTTATATAAATTGCTTGCTACAGGAAGGAGTTTTATCTGCATGATTTCAGTAATGAAAAAGCTGGGCTGGTTTTTCAGAATGGAATGGAAACGCTATACGATAGCTATCATCTTGCTTACGACTTGCGGGGTGATAGAAATTTTGCCGCCGATGATGGTGGGGCGTTTTATCGACCAGATTCAGTCAGGCGCGCTCTCCTGGGATCGCGTGATGGTTACGCTGTTCCAGCTTGGCGGCATCACAATCGTCGTCTATGTGCTCTCGTATATATGGATGTATCAATTATTTGGCGGCTCCTTTGTCGTGGAGCGAATATTGCGTTCCCGGCTGATGAGGCACTTCTTGAAGATGACCCCGACATTTTACGAGCGTAATCGGACCGGGGATCTCATGGCGCGGGCGACCAATGATTTGCGGGCGGTGTCCAATACAGCGGGTTTTGGTATTCTCACCTTGATTGACTCCACCCTGTGGATGGCGACCCTGCTCTTTATTATGACGGTATTCGTATCCTGGAAGCTTACCCTCGCCGCGATTATCCCTCTTCCCTTGATGGCTTTGCTTTTCAGTTTGCTGGGCAAACGAATTCATCAGAAGTATTCCGATGCGCAGCAAGCTTTTGGCGATATGAATGACGGTGTGCTTGAAACAATTTCCGGCATTCGCGTTATTCGGGCCTATGTGCAGGAAAGAGCTGCGGAAAAACAGTTTTCCGATGTTACGGAAGATGTGCTCCAAAAAAATCTGGCCGTCGTGCGCATTGATTCGCTATTCGAGCCGATTACCAAAATATTGGTAGGCGTCAGTTATTTGATCGGGCTTGGTTATGGCGCATATCTGGTCTTCCATAATGAGCTGACGGTCGGGGGCCTGGTTGCGTTCAACGTCTACCTTGGCATGTTGATCTGGCCGATGTTTGCGATCGGAGAATTAATCAATATTATGCAGCGCGGCAATGCTTCATTGGACCGTGTATATGAAACGATGGGCAGCAAAGTGGACGTTCGGGAGCCTCAGGAGCCGCAGATTGTGAACCAGCCCGGGAAGATTCAATTCGAGCAGGTTACTTTCCGTTATCCTAAGTCCTCTGTGGATAATTTGACGAACATTTCCTTCTCGCTTGAACCTGGTCAGACAATCGGGATTGTCGGACGGACGGGCAGCGGCAAGACGACGCTCGTCAAGCAGCTGCTGCGGGAATACCCGGCAGGCAGCGGGAGGGTTTCCATATCTGGCGTTGCTATCGATCAGATCGGGATGGATGAGTTAAAGTCATGGTTTGGATACGTGCCACAGGAACAGTTCTTGTTTTCCCGCACGATCCGCAGCAATATTTTGTTTGGCAAGGAACAGGCTTCAGATGCCGAATTGGAGCGGTCAATGGCAGCCTCAGCATTTCAGAAGGATGTGGCATATCTGCCGTCTGGTCTAAAAACGTTGGTTGGTGAAAAAGGGGTCGCTTTGTCTGGAGGGCAGAAGCAGCGCGTCTCCATCGCGCGGGCGATGATCGCCGATCCGCAAATTCTAATTCTCGATGATGCGATGTCAGCGGTCGATGCCCGGACGGAAGCGGAAATCATCGCAAACATCAGGCAGACGCGTGCAGGCAAGACGACCATCATCACAACGCATCGCCTGTCTGCTGTCAAGCATGCGGACTGGATTCTGGTGCTGGATGAGGGTGTCATCACCGAGCAGGGCATCCATGCAGAACTGGTCAAGCAGAACGGATGGTATGCAGAACAATTCCAGCGGCAACAGGTTGAAGCCATTCTGGAAGAAGGGAGCTGAGCAACACATGAGCAATGAAGTAGAGCAATTTGACTTGGAAATTGATCAGACCACCGGCAGCAAAGCCCAAACGATCAAGCGTTTGTTTAAATATGCCATGAAGTTCCGGCGACCGCTTATTATTGCGCTGTTAATGCTCACCGTAGCGGTCAGTACGGATCTTGCCGGGCCGATGATTGCGAAGCGGTTGATCGATAAACATATTTCCGGCATCGAACAGCCATGGTATATGACAGAAACTGAGGGGCACTACGCGGTTTCTTACCGAAATAATACGTACAAACGAGCAGACCATTTTGAAGCGGGGGACGCGCGCGGCGCAGAAGCCCGTGTCCTGCAAGTCGGGAAGGACTATTACTTTATCAGCGAAGCGGTTGTTGCAGAAGGAGCGCGCAGCATCGATGATAACGGCCTGCTGACCATTGGCACAGGCGCTGCAAGCGTCAGCTATCCTGCAGATAAGCTGAGCCGGCAGGAACTGTTCGCGTTTTACCGTCCGGAAGTAAAGGGCATGATCATGCTATGCTGGTTCTACTTTGGTTTGCTTGCCGTATCGGCGCTGTTTTCTTACGGTCAGCGCTACTACCTGCAAGCTTCCGCCAACCGGATTATTCGTAAAATGCGCAGTGATGTGTTTGAACAGATGAACCGGCTGCCTATTCGTTATTTTGACAATCTACCCGCAGGCAAAGTCGTCTCCCGTATTACGAATGATACAGAAGCGATCCGCGAGCTGTATGTGACGGTAACGGCGAATTTTTTTACAGGCACCATATATATGGGCGGTATTTTTGCAGCCTTGTTCTTTCTTAATACCCGCCTGGCGACGATCTGTCTGTTCATTATTCCGCTGCTTGTCATATGGGTAATTGTTTACGGCAAAGTGGCCAAACGAATTAACCGGATTATCCGTTCTACAGTGAGCGAGATCAATGGGATGGTGAACGAGTCGATTCAGGGAATGCCGATTATACAGGCGTTTCGCAAGGAAAAGAAAATGGAGGACGAATTCGAAGCCCAGAATAATAAACTGTTCAACTTCCAAAATCGTCTCCTCAGTCTCAATTCATTGACGGGGCATAACCTCGTAGGCGTGATACGGAATATAGCTTTTGTAGCATTGATATGGTATTTCGGCGGAATTTCGCTCGGCGGCGTCGAAGGAGCTGTAACACTAGGCATACTGTATGCGTTTGTCGATTATTTGAATCGGTTGTTCAACCCCATCGTCAATATTGTCAATCAGCTTCCAAATCTTGAGACGGCATTGGTGTCCGCTGAGCGGGTGTTTGTGCTGCTGGATGAAGCGGGGGAGAAGGTCACTGATCAGAAAATGGAGAGGTACAAGGGGAATGTGACCTTCGACAATGTTTGGTTTGCTTATAAAGAGGGTGAGCCTGTGCTGAAAGGCATTTCTTTTGAAGCGAAGCAGGGGCAAACGGTTGCGCTTGTCGGGCATACCGGCTCCGGCAAAAGCTCCATTCTCAACCTGCTGTTTCGTTTCTATGATGTTGACAAGGGCAGCATTACAATCGATGGTGTGGAAACACGCAAGATGGCGCGCCAAGCGATGCGGGAGCATATGGGCATCGTACTGCAGGACCCGTTTCTGTTCACCGGAACCATTGCCTCCAACGTCTCGCTCGATGACCCGAATATTACCCGCGAGCAAATTGAGCAGGCGCTGCGCGATGTCGGGGCCGACCGACTGCTTAAGCACCTGCCGCAAGGCATTGATGAGCCGGTAATCGAGAAAGGCGGCACCTTGTCCGCCGGACAGCGGCAGCTGCTGTCATTTGCCCGGGCGATTGCGTTTGATCCGGCAATTCTTATTCTGGATGAAGCGACTTCCAATATTGATACAGAGACAGAGAGCATGATCCAACAGGCGCTTGAAGTGGTCAAGAAAGGCCGCACCAGCTTCGTCATTGCCCATCGACTTTCTACCATTAAGAGCGCAGACCTTATTCTGGTGCTGGACCGCGGCGAGATTGTCGAACGCGGCAGCCATGACGAGCTGATGCGGCAGGGCGGCAAGTATTTTCAAATGTATCAAGTGCAGCAAGGAGAGCCTGTTTCTGCATAAAGGTGATGCAGCCAGCGCAGCAGGAACGCGCGGCGCTAGTGCGGTTCGCCGTAAAACACGGTGCCGCATGGCCCGCGGCTGGATGCTTGCACAAAATGGCTGTTTATTGCTGTGGGAAATGATGCTTGCGAGAAAGGATAGAACGATCATTGCTATAGGGGACGTGTTTGACTATAATTAGCGGAGAACCAATGATGGAAGGATGGGATTCTACAATGATGGAATTGTGGTACACCGAGAAACAGACTGAAGCATATGGCATTACTGCCAAAATTAAAGAGACCTATGTGCATGAAAAAACCGATTTTCAAGAACTGGCCATGATCGAAACCGAGGAGTTTGGCACAATGCTTGTGCTGGACGGCATGGTTATGACAACCGATAAAGACGAATTTGTATATCATGAGATGGTAGCGCACCCTGCGCTTTATACGCACCCCAATCCAAAGCATGTTCTTGTTGTAGGCGGCGGCGATGGCGGTGTTATACGTGAGATTATGAAACATCCGAAAGTAGAAAAAGCTGTGCTTGTCGATATCGACGGCAAGGTTATCGAATACTCCAAAAAGTATTTGCCTAACATTGCTTCCGAATTGGACAACCCTCGTGTCGAAGTAAAAGTAGGCGACGGCTTTATGCATATCCATGACCATAAAGATACGTACGACGTTATTTTTGTCGATTCTACAGAACCGGTCGGACCGGCGGTCAACCTGTTCACCAAAGGTTTCTATCAGGGAATCTACGAGGCGCTGAAAGAGGATGGCATTTTCGTGGCGCAAACGGACAATCCATGGTTCAAAGCCGATTTGATCTCCGAAGTGAACCGTGATGTGAAGGAAGTATTCCCGATTGTACGCGTCTATTGGGCGAATGTTCCGACGTATCCGAGCGGCTTGTGGACGTTCACATTGGGCAGCAAGAAGTATGATCCGCTTGAGGTAGATGAGACGGCAATTCCTGAGATCGACACGAAATATTATTCGCCGCGGCTTCATAAAGCGGCCTTCGTGCTTCCTAAATTTGTCGAAGATTTGGTTAAGTAGTGGTTCACTTGCATTTTTTGGGTTTACCTATATAATAGTGCTAATAAACATCTCATGCATTGAACAGCAATCAAACGAACAATAGCGAGGAACGGGAGAGTACGTCGTTGGCATTTGTCTGTAAGCAGCGAGCCGGGAGGGTGGGAGCCGGTGCGGACGGGCGACAGAAGCGCACCCGGGAGTTGGTTTTCCGAAGGGGAACGTTGTAGGGAAATCCGGTCATACCGTTATCATGTCAAGAGGTATTTTGGGGTGGACAATGAAGGTTGTCCGTCTGCGGACGAACGGCAGCTGCCGTGCGAACGCACATCAGAATACCATAAGAGTGGCACCGCGGAGCAAGCCTTCGTCTCTTTCCAGGAGACGGGGCTTTTTTTATTTTCCAATAAGGGGAGGTTGCAAGGAATGTTGAAAGAATGGGCTGTACAACAATTAAAGGAACATGTTGATTTGTCGGAAGAACAATTGGCAGGGATGCTGGAATTTCCGCCACGGGCGGATCTTGGCGATATTGCTTTTCCATGTTTTGCATTGGCCAAAAGCTGGCGGAAGGCTCCAGCTGATATTGCCGGGGAAATTGCGCAGCGAATCGCCGGCCAGACAGTTGAACAGCGAACGGGGAGCGACGACGGCAAACCGGATTGCCGAGTGGCAGCCGCCGGTCCTTATATTAATTTTTTCTACCGATCGCCGGAGCGGATCGACAGCTTGTTGGCCGCTGTTCTTCATCCTGAGTTTGCAACCTCTCAGGAAGGCCGCGGAAAGCGAGTGGTTGTTGACTTTTCGTCGCCCAACATTGCCAAACCGTTCGGTATCGGGCATCTGCGCTCTACCATGATCGGAAATGCCCTCGCCAATATGTATCAGTTGAGCGGCTGGGAAGTGGTCCGAATCAATCATATCGGCGATTGGGGCACACAGTTCGGCAAACTGCTGAGTGCCTACAGCAGATGGGGGAACGATCGGGCGATGGAAGCGGACCCGATCAAGGAAAGCTTGCGGCTGTACGTCCAATTCCATGAGGAAGCTGAGCAGGACCCTCTACTGGAAGAGGAGGCGCGAGAATGGTTTCGCAAGCTGGAGAACCAAGATAAAGATGCGCTGGCTTTGTGGTGGCACTTTATTGAGATGAGTCTGCGTGAATTTAGTAAAGTCTATGCCAGACTCGGTGTAGAATTCGACCATACACTGGGTGAGAGCTTCTACAATGACAAGATGGATAGCGTCGTGGCCATGCTGCAGGAGCAGCAACTGCTTGAGGAGAGCGACGGGGCGATGGTCGTTCGGCTTGATGAGCACAACATTCCGCCTTGCCTGATTTTGAAGTCGGACGGTAGCAGCATCTATGCGACGCGCGATCTGGCTACTGCTTTTTATCGGAAAAACGAAATGGGTGCGGATAAGCTGTTATACGTCGTTGGCGGGGAGCAGAAGCTTCATTTCGAGCAGGTTTTCGGCGTGCTGGGCAAGCTTGGCCAGGAATGGGTTGAGCAGTGCGAGCATGTCGCGTTTGGTATGATGCGCTATGAAGGCAAAAAAATGTCGACACGCAAAGGTCGGGTTGTGTTTTTGAATGAGGTGCTGGATGAGGCGATAGCGAAGGCGGAGGAAGTGATTGCCGCGAAAAATCCGGCATTGGCCGGTCGCAGCGAAATCGCTGAAGCGATTGGGATCGGCGCTGTCGTCTTCGGGGATTTGAAGCATAATCGGATGATGGAAGCTGATTTTGTATTGGAGGAAGCGCTGCGGTTTGAAGGGGAAACCGGTCCATACGTCCAGTACACGCATGCCAGAGCGATGACATTGCTTGAGAAAGGCGCTGCCGAACCGTCTGCAGCAACCGGGAAGGGGAGCGCAGTTCCTGATAGCGCGGCAGGACAATTCCTGACGGGTGAGGAAGCCTGGGAATGTCTGAAACAGCTCGATGTGTTTCCGCTGCGTGTTGCCGAAGCGGTTCGTCTCAATGAGCCTTCGATTGTTGCAAGATATATGCTGGAGGTGGCTAAGAGCTTCAACCGTTTCTATCATCAGGAACGCATTATTACCGAGGATGTAGAGGAGCGCCAGGCCAAATTGCTGCTGACGGCAGCTGTTGCCAAGGTGCTTAAGACCGGCTTGGGTCTGCTCGGCATCAAGGCGCCGCGACAAATCTGATCCTTTACAGCTGGCTGAGATGAATGCGCCGGAACATGACAGGGGTCAGCCCTTCCTGAAGCTTGAACAGCTTGATGAAATAGCTGGTATGCTCGTAACCGACCTGGGCGGCGATCGTTTTGATCTCTGTATCAGGACGCTGCAGCAGCAGCTCTTTTGCTTTATGAATCCGAATGCGGGTAAGATACTCGATAGGCCTGGCTCCAAGCGCTTGCTGGAACAGCACGCAAATATGCTGTGGCGTCACACCCAGCAGTGCGGCCAGCTCGGCAAGTGTTATCGTCCGGCTGTAGTTTTCTTCCATATAATGGATCACTGGTGACAGTGCATCCATCTGATGTTTGCGCGAGCGCAGCTCGGTTCGAGATCCGTATCGGTAAATATCAAGCAGCAGCCGATAGGAGACTGTGGACAGTTCCAAGCCTGTCGTCGGATGCGGAGACTGGAGCAGTGAAAGCATTTCCTGCAGATGTTTGAATGTGGTGTCCGGGTTCGCTAGATAGAACACCTCCGTACGCAGCAGTCCGAGGTCTTCCAGCAAATTGCGAACGAGGCTCCCGTTAAAGGCGACCCACTTGACTCCCCAAGGTTCTTGGAGCGGGCCATAAGCATGCTGCTCACCCGGCATCAGCAGCATGCCTTGGCCCGGGCCGAGCGTCTTCTCGCGGCCGTCAGCTTGCAGAAACCCGCTGCCGGATGTAACCTGCAGCCACTGGTAATCGACATGCCCCTCTGTCCGCTCGATATAAGACTGATTAATCCAGCCGCCAATGTGAGTGATGTAAACCGGCAGACGCCGTTCCAAATCGGTAAAAACCGGAAAGAGACTGAAGTCCATAATGGGATACCTCGCAATCAGCAATTTATTCTCATTGCTTTACATCATAGCGGGGATTGGCCAATATGCCAACCGTTCTTATTGCTTGGGCATGTGCGATATCGGGACAGTCGATGAATTCACGAGCGCGGGATTGAAAATAATAAGGTTCCTGTATATAGTAATAAAACAAGAATTGATTTACGGAAAGCGGGTTAGCGATGCGGTCAGATCGGCGCAAGGTGCGGATTACGCTGGAAAGCGTTCAGGATAGTGAAGTTACCGTCCATCATTACGAAGGCTTCCTTATTAAGAAAGAACGGTATGTCTACTTGCAATATGATGAAACGGAAGCCGGCGCTGCCACTGTTAATACGACAGTGCGCTGGAACAGGCAAGAGTTGAAGATTATTAGGCGGGGCGATGTTGACAGCGAACAGACCTTTATTCCCGGCCTTCGGCAAAAAGGGGAATACCGTACGCCGGAGATGCGCTTTGCGCTGGAGACCGTTACGGATGAGTTAATTATTGAAGGCGACAGTATCGATAATATGCCGCTGCTTATACAATGGAGTTACACACTTTGGATGGAGAGTCAGCATGTGGGCCGGTTTCAGATTCGGCTGCAAGTTCAGGAGGGAGAACATTAAATGAGTCAAGTTTCATATGTGTTGGAGCGGCTGCATGAACAGGTTAAGGAAGCGATTATCGAGGCGGTGGCTTCGTCAGGGCTAGTCGAGCGCGAGGCAGTGCCTTCAATCGTATTGGAGGTTCCCAGAGACAAGACGCATGGCGATCTGGCCACTAATATTGCCATGCAGCTTACAAAACTGGCCAAACGCAATCCACGACAAATTGCAGAAGCGATCGTAGCTGGTTTGAATACCGGGGAAGGCCCAATTGTCGCTGCAGAAATTGCCGGTCCAGGATTTATCAACTTCAGGTTGGACAAGCATCACTTGTACCCGGTAATCAATGAAGTGCTCGCCGCTGGTTCGAATTATGGCCAGGTGGCGATCGGAGCAGGGAAACGGGTTCAGATTGAATTCGTCAGCGCCAATCCGACGGGCAGTCTGCATCTTGGACACGCGCGGGGCGCGGCGGTTGGCGATGCGCTGTGCAATGTATTGCAGCTGGCAGGGTATGAGGTGACAAGAGAGTATTACATAAACGATGCCGGCAAGCAAGTCGAGAACTTGTCGCTGTCCCTGGACGCGCGCTATAAGCAGGCGCTGGGACAGCAGGCTTCGCTCCCTGAGGATGGCTACCAAGGCGAGGATATTGTTAAGTTTGCACAGCTGCTTATCGAGCAGGAGGGTGACCGCTTGCTGTCGCTGCCCGATGAAGAGCGGCTTGCGTTCTTCCGTGCCTATGGGCTTGAGCAGGAACTGGCCAAAATCAAGCGTGATCTGGAACGCTTCCGCGTCCGTTTCGATGTATGGTTCAGCGAGAGTTCACTCTATGAAACCGGCCAGGTGACCGATGCGCTTGCAGCGCTTGGCGAGCGGGGAGAAGTATTCGAGGAAGAAGGGGCAACCTGGCTTGCCACTACGAAGTATGGCGATGACAAAGATCGCGTCCTGATTAAAAATGACGGCAGCTACACGTATTTGACGCCGGACATCGCCTATCATCGGGACAAATATGCCCGCGGCTTTGATGTGATGTTCAATATTTGGGGTGCCGACCATCACGGTTATATTCCGCGTATGAAAGCGGCTATGGCGGCGCTGGGCAACGATCCGGAGAAGTTGGTTGTGCTGGTCGCCCAGATGGTAAGCTTGTTCCAAAACGGTGAGAAAGTGAAGATGTCCAAGCGTACGGGCAAAGCGGTAACGATGGAAGACCTGATGGAAGAGGTCGGCATCGACGCCATTCGCTATTTTTTCACAATGCGCAGCATGGATTCGCATCTTGATTTCGATATGGATCTTGCGATTTCGACATCGAATGAAAATCCTGTCTTTTATGTGCAGTATGCGCATGCGCGCATTTGCAGCATCTTCCGTCAGGCTGAGGAACAAGGCATAGCGGTAGAAGGTTTGGCGAACGCTGACTTCAGCCTACTGACCACCGATGCCGAATTTGATCTGTTGCGCAAGCTCGGGGAGCTGCCGCAGGAAATTACAGAAGCGGCAGTGCAGCATGCGCCGCATCGTTTGATCCGTTATGTATATGAATTAGCTGCGCAATTGCACAGCTATTATAAAGCGGAGCGCGCCATTACTGACGACGCGCAGCAGACATTGGCAAGACTGGCGCTGCTCGCTGCAGTCCGCACGGTCATTGCCAATGTGCTGGGCATTGTCGGCGTGTCCGCGCCAGAGAAGATGTAAATGGCTGCACAGCCGCTATGAATGCTCGGCGGCTTGCAGCATTTTCATCACGTCAAGCTCGCCGGTCAGCCGCGGCGCCTTCTTGCCCCGCAAGGGCTGCATGGAGCGCCGCAGCGCTGTTTTGATTTCGGCGGGGGACAATCCGGGATGCTCCGCAAGCAGCAGTGCGATTGCGCCGCTGACATGGGAGGTGGCCATCGAGGTCCCGCTCATTTCATGGTATTTGTCATTCAGCCACGCGGAGACGATCTTGTCGCCCGGCGCATAGATATCGATGTAGCTGCCGCGATTGCTGAAAGGCGCAACTCGCCGCAATCGGTTAGTGGCGCCAACAGAAATGGTCTGTGGATATCTGGCAGGATAATCAATCGATTTCAGTTTGCCGTCATTGCCGGAAGAGGCTACGACAACAACACCGGCATTATAGGCGTTCGTGACCGCGTTGAGCAGCGGTTTGCTGCGTGTTTTCATTCCGAAGCTCATATTGACGATATGCATGCGGTTGCGCACGCACCATTCAATACCGAGAATTATATCTGAAACATAGGCGCTGCCATTATGGTCGAAGGCTTTTACAGGGTAAATGGTTGCCCGGGGAGCGACGCCAATCATCCCGCGGGGCATATTTGCTGCCGCAATCGTTCCGGCGATATGGGTGCCGTGGCCGTTGTCGTCATGCGGCGGTTGATTTCGGTTGATCAGGTTAATGCCGCGCGCCAGCGACTGCCGCAGATCAGAATGCTGGAAATCGACGCCGGTATCGATGACACCGATTTTCACGCGGTGGCCGGTTGTGCTGCTCCATGCCATCGGCGCCTTGATATGTTGAACTCCCCAAGGAATGCCTTTGCTGAAGTTGACCGATTTACTGGCAATGGAATGCAGTTGAACAGAACGGTCTTCTTCCATCCATGCCATCCCTTTCAGGAAAGACAACGATACGCCCTCCGGCAGGCGGCAGGATAACGCTCTTATAAGCGGCAGTGGCCGGATCTGCTGCTGTGAGGATAAAGACTTTTTCATTTTGGACAAGTTATAGATCAATTGGCGGTAATATTGCTGATTGTGAAAGCGAATAATGCACCTCGAACCCGTTCTGCCCGGATGATTGTTCGTCAAGCTGTGCAACCAGCGGAGAAAAGCGATGGTATCCAAATTTTGCATCCCTCCCGACGAGCGTGCTGAACTATTCTATGTCTAAAGTTCCCAAGCCGTATGAGCAAGTGGCCCTTTTTATCAGAATTAGGCTTGAAGCCGTGTCAATTCCTGCTGGGATACATAGGATGGATGAAGAGTCCAAAAGGCTCTTGCTCCGGGCGAGGTCAAGCAATCCTGTCTGGATGGATACAGTCAAAGCGAAGGTCCCTGCCTTCGCTTTTCTTTTTTTTCAGCTAGGCTTGGCATCGAACTTGTACATACTGACAGTTGCCTCAAAGAAGCTTGCTTTTTTGAATGAAATAGGTTTTACTAAAGGTTGATAATGGATAGAAATAATGAAGGCCAGCATATATTTGTTTTGAGAGGATGTGCTAATAATGGGTAGTGAGCTAACGCTGAAGATCGATCCTGAGCGGATTAAGGAAATGCCGATGGTGGATTTGGCATTTGAGGTGCTGAAAACAGCAAACACACCTTATTACTACAGAGATTTGATGTTTGAAATTGCCAGAATCCGCGGTTTGTCCGAGGATGCAATTAATCAGGTCATTGCGCAAGTTTATACCGAAATTAATATTGACGGCCGCTTTGCTTGCGTCGGCAGCAATATGTGGGGACTAAAACGCTGGTATCCGGTGGAGAAGTCGGAAGATCCGATCGGGAATGCGAAGCGTCCGCGTATTATTAATGATGAGGACGACGATGAAGAGGATATCTTCGCCGAAGAGGAAGAAGAAACCTATGTAGCCGATGAAGAGGATTATGATATGTACGACGAGGACAGCGAGGACATCTTCGAAGAAGGTGAAGAGGAAGCTGAAGTCGAGGAAGCGATTGATGATGAAGAGCTGGAGACCGAAGAAGAGGATGCAGAGCTCGACGATTCCGAGGACAGCGAAGAAGAGGACGACGAAGAAGAGGAAGACGAACAACGCTAATTTTCTATAGACAATGTTTGCCCTGGACAATCTCTGGAACCAACTTTAGGGAAGCCTTGACAGTCATGATTGTTCAGAGTAAACTATTGCATGGGCTATAGATTTATGGCGATTTGATATTTTGAAATCAACGAAAAGTGCCCCGTGACTGCGGGTGTCACTTTTTTTATTTTGAAAAGATTTTAATTATAAAACCTAGTTGGAGGGTATCATCAAGTGACGAAATATATTTTTGTAACAGGGGGCGTCGTATCTTCGCTTGGCAAGGGAATTACGGCTGCATCGCTAGGCAGGCTGCTCAAAAATAGAGGGCTGAAAGTCACGATTCAGAAGTTTGATCCTTATATTAATGTCGATCCGGGAACGATGAGTCCTTATCAGCATGGGGAAGTGTTCGTCACAGATGATGGAGCGGAAACCGATCTTGATTTGGGTCACTACGAGCGCTTTATCGATATTAATCTCTCCAAGAACAGCAATGTCACCACCGGTAAAATTTACTCCACCGTTATCTCCAAGGAGCGTCGCGGCGAATATTTGGGCGGTACCGTTCAAGTCATTCCGCACATTACAAATGAAATCAAAGAGTGGGTATTTCGGGCAGGCAAGGAAGCTGGTTCCGATGTGGTCATTACTGAAATTGGCGGTACGGTAGGGGATATTGAGAGCCTGCCTTTCCTTGAAGCCATTCGCCAAATTAAAAGCGATATTGGACGCGACAACGTTATGTATATTCACGTCACATTGATCCCTTATATTAAGGCAGCGGGAGAAGTGAAGACGAAACCAACTCAGCACAGTGTCAAGGAGCTGCGCAGCATCGGCATTCAGCCGAATGTGATCGTATGCCGGACGGAATATGAGCTGTCTGAGGACATGAAGAGCAAAATCGCGTTGTTCTGCGACATTGATGCCGGTGCTGTCGTGGAATGCCGTGATGCATCGAACTTGTATGAAGTGCCGCTTAATTTGCGTGATCAGGGGCTTGACGACATCGTTGTCAATCATTTGAAGCTGCAAGTCGGACCGCCTGAGATGACTGAGTGGAAAAACCTGGTTCATCGTGTTAAATCACTCAGCAAAACGACGGAAATTGCTATTGTCGGCAAGTATGTCGCACTGCATGATGCTTATTTAAGCATCGTGGAATCGCTTGGTCATGCCGGAATTGATACGGATGCGGAAGTGAAAGTGCGCTGGGTGAACGCGGAAGAGATTACGGAGGACAATGTAGCGGACAAACTGCAGGGCGTACATGGCATCCTTGTGCCGGGCGGCTTCGGCGACCGTGGAATCGAAGGGAAAATTACAGCGATTCGTTATGCGCGCGAGCAGCAGGTGCCGTTCTTCGGTATTTGTCTTGGCATGCAGGTAGCTGTTATTGAGTATGCGCGCAACGTTGCAGGACTTGCCGGTGCGAACAGCTCCGAGATCGATCCATCGACAGGCTATCCGGTCATTGATTTGCTTCCTGAGCAGAAAGATATTGAAAACCTTGGCGGCACAATGCGTCTGGGCTTGTATCCTTGCAAAGTAGCGGAAGGTTCGCTGGCAGCAAAAGCTTATGGCAGCGAAGTGATTGAGGAACGCCATCGTCACCGTTACGAATTCAACAATGAATACCGTGAGCAGATCGAGGCTGCGGGATTGCGGGTTTCCGGCACGTCGCCTGACGGTCGGTTGGTTGAGATGGTTGAGCTTCCTGATCATCCGTGGTTCCTGGCTGTACAATTCCATCCGGAATTTACTTCACGCCCGAACCGTCCACAGCCATTGTTCCGTAATTTTGTGAGTGCAGCATTGGATTATGCTAAAAAGTAAGTAGACAGAAACAATTCACTTTTTTTCCAACTTTGAGCAGGATTATAGATGGGGCTGCGCGAATATAGTAACGATTAGCCAGAGCGGACCTTAATTTATGGCCGTGTCGCTCATTTGTAGGAGGGTTAGAGTTGGAGAAGAAGAAAGTGTTGATTGTAGATGACCAGAACGGCATTCGTGTGCTTCTTGTGGAAGTGTTTAGCAGCGAAGGTTACCTTACTTTTCAGGCTTCCAACGGAAAACTCGCATTGGAAATCGTAAGGCAGGAATCACCGGACTTGGTATTGCTCGACATGAAGATTCCTGGAATGGACGGGCTTGAAATTTTGAAGCATGTCAAAGCGATTGACAAGGAAATTAAAGTAATTATGATGACGGCGTATGGTGAGCTCGATATGATTAAAGAAGCTACTGATCTTGGAGCGCTCATGCATTTTACCAAACCGTTTGACATCGATGAGATGAGAGTTGCCGTCAACATGCAGCTGCGGGGCGGAGAATCAAATAATCGTTATGCCGTGGGGTCCTGAATGGGCCCCTGTTTTTCAAATAACCGCTTGCTGCCATTGATGAAAATAAAGCCATTTACCAAATCATGTTTCCTTGTGTTATAATAACTCAGACAAGTCGGAACGGGCTTGAGATTACTAGCGCCTAGGAGGAATAACCAGTTATGCCATTGGTATCAATGAATGAGTTTTTGCCTAAAGCAAAAGCCAACAAATTTGCGGTCGGACAATTCAACATGAACAACTTGGAGTTTGCACAAGCCATTGCTGACGCGGCGATTGAAGAAAAATCACCGTTTATTTATGGTGTCAGCGAAGGTGCCCTGAAATATATGGGTATCGAGTATACCGTTGCTATTGCAGAAGCAGCAGCCAAGAAATCGGGCCTGCCAATTGCATTGCATCTTGATCATGGTTCCAGCTTTGAAGTTGCCATGAAATGTATCCGCGCAGGTTTTTCTTCCGTTATGTTCGATGGTTCCCACTACTCTCTTGAAGAGAACATCAGACTTACGAAAGAAGTTGTTCGCGCAGCGCGTGCTATGGGCGTTTCCGTTGAGGGAGAGCTGGGCACAATTGGCGGTGTAGAGGACGATATCAGCGTAGATGAAGAGAATGCAAGCTTGGCTAAACCGGAAGAAGCAATTCGTTTCTACGAAGAAACTGGCGTAGACTGTCTTGCTATCGCAGTAGGTACTGCACACGGAATGTACAAAGGCGAGCCTAAGATTCATTACGATATCATCAAGCAAGTAGTCGATGCCATTCCAGTACCAGTTGTACTTCATGGCGGTTCCGGCGTTCCGGACGAAGCGATTCGTCTGGCTATTGAAGCTGGTGTTGGCAAGATCAACGTAAACACGGAAAATCAGGTGGCTTGCACCAATGCGATCCGTGAAGTTCTTGCTGGAAACTCGGAAGTATATGATCCCCGTAAATATTTGACCCCTGCCCGCAACGCAATGCAAGCAATCGTTCGCGAAAAAATCCAGTTGTTCGGCAGCAGCAACCAAGCGTAACTTCCGAAACGAAGCGATAACCGACCCGATAGTCAGTTCGGTCTGCATAGACTCAAAAGCATGTAACATCACTGTTTTTGGGGTATGCAGCCGCTGAACGGGGCGGATTTCCTTTGTTTTCTTCCGAATGGGAGGATTAACGAATTCATGGAAAAGTTAATGATTCGCGGCGGGCGACCGCTGCGCGGCACAGTACAAATCAGCGGTGCCAAAAACAGCGCCGTTGCTCTGCTTCCTGCTTCTTTGCTTGCAGAGTCTGAAGTGATTCTTGATAACTTACCTATACTTAGCGATGTAGCGGTTTACAGTGAAATTTTGCAAGATCTTGGCGGTAAAGTGACATGGAACGAGGGAACAATTCGTATTGATCCATCCGAAATGCGCTCCATTCCTATGCCCAACGGCAAAGTGAAGCTGCTTAGGGCTTCCTACTACTTGATGGGGGCAATGCTTGGACGATTTGGTGAAGCGACCATTGGCATGCCAGGCGGCTGTAATTTCGAACCAAGACCCATCGATCAGCATATTAAAGGTTTTGAAGCATTGGGCGCAACGGTGTCCAATGATCATGGCTCCATTCATATTTCTGCCAAAGAGCTTAGAGGAACAAAAATTTATTTGGATGTTGTTAGTGTAGGCGCAACGATCAATATTATGTTGGCGGCCTCACGAGCGAAAGGTTCCACAATTATTGAAAATGCGGCAAAAGAGCCTGAAATTATAGATGTAGCTACCCTTTTGAACGCAATGGGAGCAAAAATCAAAGGTGCTGGCACTGAAACCATTCGTATTGAGGGTGTGGATGTACTGCATGGCTGTCGTCATTCCATCATCCCTGACCGAATTCAGGCTGGAACCTACATGATTGCTGCGGCAGCAACCCGCGGCGATGTGCTGATTGACAACGTCATTCCCAAGCATATGGAAGCGATGACTGCCAAACTGCAGGAAATGGGCGTCCGTGTGTATGAAATGGATGAGGCGATTCGCATTGTTGGACAACCAACCTATAGCGCAATCGATGTCAAGGCACTTGTGTATCCTGGTTTTGCTACCGATTTGCAGTCACCGATGACAAGTCTGCTCACCCGAGCGGACGGCGTAAGTATTTTATCCGATTATGTGTATAGCAATCGGTTTAAACATGTACCGGAACTGGCTCGTATGGGGGCCAAAATCCGTGTGGAAGGCCGTTCGGCGATTATCGAAGGGGGCCCGCTGCATGCGGCAAAAGTACGCGCAGCTGACTTGCGTGCAGGCGCTGCTTTAATGGTGGCTGCGCTGACGGTCGAAGATGGCGTAACGGAGATTTCCGGAGTTGAATATATTGACCGCGGTTATGACTCCTTGGTCGACAATTTAAGGATGCTTGGCGCTGAAGTTTGGCGTGAAAACGAATAGCGATCCAATTTTTGGGTAATGCTGGAACAAAATTGAATAAAGTGGTGAGGATATGACGGAACTTCAGATCGCAGATCTGGAAGAGTTGAAGCTGACAGAGCTTTACAAGTTGGCCAAACAATATCAAATTCCGTATTATGGGCAGCTTAAGAAAAAAGAATTGATTTTTGCTATTTTGCGTGCCCAAGCGGAAAAAAGCGGCCTGATGTTTATGCAGGGCGTGTTGGAAATATTGCCGGAAGGATACGGTTTCCTCCGGCCAATCAATTATTTGCCAAGCACAGAGGATATTTATATTTCGGCTTCGCAAATTCGTAAATTTGATCTCCGCACCGGGGATCTCGTTTCCGGTAAATGCCGTGCCCCTAAAGAAAATGAACGTTATTTTGGGCTTTTACAGGTCAATGCGGTCAATGGTGAAAATCCGGAATACGCTTCGGAACGACTTCATTTCCCTGCTCTTACTCCTCTATTTCCGGAAAAGAAACTGGTTCTTGAGACTTCCCCTAACAAACTTTCGACTCGGATCATGGATATACTCGCTCCTGTTGGCCTTGGGCAGCGCGGACTGTTGGTTGCTCCGCCTAAAGCAGGAAAAACACTGCTGCTGAAAGAGATTGCAAACAGTATTTCGACAAACAATCCTGAGATTGAGCTGTTTGTGCTGTTAATTGACGAGCGTCCGGAAGAAGTGACGGATATGCAGCGTTCAGTTAAGGGTGAGGTTGTTGCGTCTACATTCGATGAACTGCCTGAACATCATATTAAGGTGGCAGAGCTGGTGCTGGAGCGTGCTTTGCGTCTTGTCGAGCACAAGAAAGATGTTGTTATTCTGCTCGACAGTATCACGCGTCTGGCGCGTGCATACAACCTGGTTATACCGCCGTCAGGCAGAACGTTAAGCGGAGGGATAGATCCTGCTGCATTCCACCGTCCTAAACGGTTTTTTGGCTCGGCCCGTAATGTTGAGGAAGGCGGCAGCTTGACGATTTTGGCAACAGCGCTTGTAGAGACAGGCTCGCGTATGGATGATATTATCTACGAGGAATTCAAAGGAACCGGCAATATGGAGCTTGTTCTGGATCGCAAACTGGCGGAACGCCGTATTTTCCCGGCACTGGACATCCGTCGATCCGGCACGCGGCGTGAAGAGTTGCTCCTGAATAAAGAAGATCTGGACAAAGTATGGGCAATTCGCAAAGGAATGAACGATTCGATAGAGTTTGTCGACAATTTCCTGAAGAAGCTTGCTGATACGAAGACGAACAGCGAGTTCCTGACTGCACTGGATACATCTGGCGTGAACACCAGCAATTCGGGATCATCCCGGCCATCTTCCTCAGGAAGCGCCGGCAGACGGCCGGCACGGACGACCCCGGTATCTTAAAAATAACCATAATATAAGTTTAATCTTTAGAATTGGCTTATATTTCGCTGCGAAACGACTCATTCCGCCTCCATCAGGGACGGGCGATGCCGTTTACGCTTGAGAAAAGAGGCGACCAACAACATGAATCTTGTATATGCCGACGAGAACGGAAATTTGTTCGATCACCCGGACTGGATCGGACTTGGGCGCAGTGGCGAAATGATCGTTGAGCTGATGGATGATGAGCTTATTCCACTGCCGGATGGCGCGACGCTTGTTGGGTTGCCCTTTACCCGGCCGATTGGGCTGGATAGGAAAACCGGCGAGATGGCTGTGCTGCCCGGCAAGACGCAGGCAGTAGGCGCACTGCTGCCGCAAGGGTTCACCCGCCTGTGTCTGCCAGGTTATGCGAAGTCGGACAAAACACAGAAGCTTCCGCTATTCGGCTACTCGGCCGTAATATGGAAGGACGATCAATTCTATGTTGCAGCCCGCAAGTCCGATGATCCTGAGCGCTGGAATCCGCTGAACTGCGACCGCACGGAACTGGAGCTGCGCGTCGATGAGCTGGTCGCCAAATATCCGGAAAACCGGCTCTACAAGCATCTGTCGAATTGTGCGCTTGGATACGAATGTCTAACGGCTTCCAACACCTTTCTAAGGCGTTGGGAAGGGGCAGTTCCGGTGTCCTACTCCTGCAATGCGGGATGTTTTGGCTGCATATCGGAGCAGCCGGATGACAGCGGGTTCCCGGCACCGCAAACACGCATGAATTTTAAACCGACAGCTCAAGAGCTTGTTGACATTATGCTTGAGCATTTGCATCATCCCGATGCGGTCATCAGTTTCGGTCAGGGCTGTGAAGGGGAACCGTCCACCCAGGTCAGAATTATTGTAGAAGCGATGCGGCGAGTTCGGGAGCAGACGGCTAACGGGTACATTAACATTAATACAAATGCGGGGCTTACCGACCATATTCGTGCGATTGTGGATGCGGGTCTTGATTTGATGCGGGTAAGCACGATCAGTGCGCTCGATGATCATTACAATGCATATTACAAGCCACGGGGCTACAATCTCAGCAATGTGGAGAAGTCGCTGCGTTATGCGACAGAGCAAGGCGTATATACTTCCATCAACTATTTGATATTCCCGGGCGTGACTGACCGGGAAGAAGAGATTGAGGCGATGATCGGATTTGCCAAGCGAACCGGACTTCGGCTTATCCAGCTGCGCAATTTGAACATCGATCCGGAGAGCTATCTTGAGTTGATTCCGCAAGCCAAAGGCGAGATTTATGGAATGAAGCAAGCGATCGAGATTTTTGAATCCGAATTGCCTGACGTTGTCATCGGTTCGTATACGCATGTTCCGCCGACGCGGCGTTCGATTGTGCTGGGTGCCCAGTAATAAGTAATTGCATTAAGTTTGTATATCATGTTATAATTTTCGTGTTTGATTTTAACTCTGGGTCCACAAGTTGACTCAGGGCAGAGAGAGGTGAACCAGCGATGAAACAAAATATTCATCCGACGTACCAAGTCACTAGCGTAACTTGCGCTTGCGGAAACAGCTTCGAAACCGGTTCGATCAAAACGAATCTGCGTGTCGAGATTTGCTCCGTTTGTCACCCGTTCTTTACCGGGAAGCAGAAGTTCATAGATGTAGGCGGCCGCGTTGACAAATTTAAAAAGAAATACGGCATCTAATATTGCCTGCTTCTGCCATAACTTAGCAGAATACGGAAGCCTTCCTTAGACATCCTAAGATGTAGAAGGGAGGCTTTTTTATTATGGACAAAATAGCAAAAAGCGGTTGGCTGGCAATCGCAGTCATGCTCTCCGTTCTGCTTGTAACCGCTGGCTGCAGCGGCAGGACAGGAGAAGGAGGAGGCAAGCCGCGCACGTACGCACAAGACGGCTATATGGGGCTTACGAATAGCAATCCGGGCTTGCCAACCAATCCGGGCTACTTTAATTACGAAGCCGATACGCGCTTTATGAAAGAAAAATTATCCGAAATCAGCGGCATTGAAGATGCTGATTTTGTTATTAATGATCCCAAGATTACGGCTACGTTGACCTATAGTGAGGCCATGACCGAAGAACAACAGCGAATAATCGAAGCCAAGGCCCTCGAAGTGCTGCAATATAACATGCCGAGATATATTATTGACGTGAAATCCAGGTGAGTAAGAAATTATTATAGCGATGGTTGCGAACTCGGCTGGAATCAGCTATACTTATGTTTGCCGTGCTAGATGGGGAGGTAGCGGTGCCCTGTAACTCGCAATCCGCTGTAGCGAGGTTGAATTCCTGTCTGAGGTTGTGCCTATGCGGGGCCTTGGCTTCTGTGAATAGTGTTGACGGTTGGGTCCTCCGCAATGGACGCTTGTGAACCCGGTCAGGTCCGGAAGGAAGCAGCCATAAGCAAGTTAGTCTATGTGCCGGGGGAGTGCCTGGCTCGAGCAGGGATCAGACATGCCGCCCGGGTTGCATTAATCGGGGACAGGTGCACGGTAAATAATTATGATGAATCACATCTTATTGACGAACGCAGACCATTACGGAATGCTGACGGATAAGGTGTTTTTTCGTTTTAATCATGCAAATAAAGGAAAATCGGTTCTTAGAATCGAACTAAATATAGATTAGCGATGTCGATTCCCTTACAGCGGACTATCGGGTGAAGGATTAAAGAGGTGATCAAGTTGCACAATGAACCACCTGAACATACCGAGGTACATGCACAAAACTTGATGGAGCAATTTGCAATTACATTTTTAAAAGATGATAATTCCGGAGTTATTCTGTTGAACGCTGAATTCAGGGTGACGGAGATTAGCGGTCTTGCCTGCCGACTGCTTGGTGTAAGCAGGGAACAAGTGATAGGACAACCGATGGATGTGCTATTTCTTGAGGCTCCGGAAGTCCATCAATTACTGGGGCGGATGGTAATCGAGGAAGAGCTGATTCGAAGTCAGCCTTTTCAGTGGGCGACAGAGGATGATGGCTGTGAGCTGTTGATGGATGCCAACCTGCTGCGAGATGAGGAGGGCCGGCTGCACGGGGCTTATATTATTTTCAAAGATGTGTCCAATGTGCGTTTATTGGAAGAACAGGTGCAGCGAAGTGACCGTCTCTCGATGATCGGTCAGATTGCTGCAGGTACAGCTCATGAAATCCGCAATCCTCTCACTGCAATTAAAGGTTTTTTGCAAATGTTCAAAGTTACGTTGAAGGAAAAAGGTTTACAAAAGGAAGTTGGCTATACGGAAATTATGCTGTCCGAAATTGACAGAATAAACAGCTTAGTAAGCGAGTTTCTTCTGCTCAGTAAACCGAAGGATACCGCCTATGATTCGGTAGAGTTAAGTACCGTTCTAAACGAAATTATGCCAATTGTGAACAGCGAGGCGCTGCTGCATGGAATCGTTGTTCAATACGATGAAGAAACGCTGCTGCCGCAGGTGATTGCTGATCGTGAGATGCTAAAGCAGGTGTTTCTCAACATTTGCAAAAATGGCATCGAGGCGATGAAGGATAGCGGTTGCGTAGGCGGCGTGTTGACAGTTAAGGGAGAAATTCAGCGGGAGTATAATGGCAAGCGCATGGTTAACATCCATATCCATGATACCGGTCCCGGAATACCGGAGGACCTTATTGATAAAGTTTTTGATCCGTTTGTCACAACCAAACAAGATGGGACAGGGCTCGGTTTATCAGTATGCCAGCGGATCATTCATGAGATGGATGGGGAGATTCGGATTAGCTCGCAAGAGGGGAATACCGTATTCACCGTTGTGATCGCCTGCCCGGCTGACAAGGCGTCCCAGTAGATGATTTATGAATGCAATATGCTGGCTATGCCGTCATCTGGACGGCTAGCTCGTCGACATATGGCCGATCCGTTCCATCATACGGTTTTTTTGCGCTGTCTTATAGTGTATAATAAACTCATTAATTGAACATACGCACGAAGCGAATGAAAGGAAGGTCCGCGTGTCCCATATCGCCTTATATCGAGCCTGGCGTCCGCAGACGTTCCAGGATATGGTTGGACAACAGCATATCATTCAGACGCTGCAGAATGCAATCCGCGAACAGCGCATTTCTCATGCTTATTTGTTCAACGGACCACGGGGTACAGGGAAAACCACCGCTGCCAAGGTGTTTGCCAAAGCAGTCAACTGTGTGAACGGTCCGACTACGGAGCCTTGCAATGAATGTGAAGCTTGTCGTGGGATTACAGCCGGTTCGATTATGGATGTTGTGGAAATCGACGCCGCTTCCAACCGGGGCATCGATGAAATCCGTGATATCCGGGAGAAGGTGCGCTATGCACCGTCCGAGGTTCGTTACAAAGTCTACATTATTGATGAAGTGCACATGTTGACAACGGAAGCCTTCAATGCGCTCCTCAAAACATTGGAAGAGCCGCCGGGACATGTTATTTTTATTTTGGCGACGACCGAGCCGCATAAGCTGCCTGCCACGATTATTTCCAGATGCCAGCGTTTTGACTTTCGCCAAGTATCCCTTGTGGAACAGAAAGAGCGCCTTCGCCAAATTTGTGAAGAAGAGCAAATGGAGGCAGACGAAGATGCTTTGGCCTATATCGCCCGTTTATCTGACGGTGGGATGCGTGACGCGATCGGTCTGCTGGAGCAGGTTTCAGCTTTTTCTGAAGGACGCATCACGCTGGATGCAGCTGTCGATGTCACCGGCGGAATTGCTTCAGAGCAGTTCGCACAGTTGGCGGAAGCGGTGCAGCGCCGCGATGTTGCCGCTGTTCTGCCGCTTGTTGAGGGCATGACACAGGCAGGCAAAAGCGCAGATAAGTGTTTGGAGAACCTGATTTATTTTTTCCGTGATCTGCTTCTGCTTAAGCTGGTGCCGAATGCTACGGCAATGACGGAACGGATGATTGATACCGACCGGTTCCATGAGATGGCGCAAGCCTATGACAAGGATCGGCTCTTCCGGATGATTGATATTTTGCACCAGTATCAGGTTGAAATGAAGCATGCAATTCAGCCGCAAACGCTATTTGAGGTAGCGCTGATGAAAATCTGCACCTTGCCCGATGCGCGGGGTGATCAGACGGAAGATAGTCGTTCTGCCCATAAGCCGGATGCCAGAAATTCAGAAGCTGCTGCACCTGCCTCCGGTGACTTGCTGCGACTCCACAAGAAGGTGGATGAGCTGGAGCGCCGGATCGAGCAGATGCTTAAGGACGGCGTTCCCGCAGGAGCTGGGGGAGCGGCGGGGCCTGAAGCCGAGTCGGCGCGAACGACGCCGCTGCGGAGCGGGAGCAGTTTTGGCAATCGCGGCGGGAGTCCGCCTGGCGGGGCAGGGATGAGCCGGATGCCGGTGAAGCTGGACCCTTACGTTAAGGCAAGGAACGAGCCGGAGTGTCAGCAAATTCGCATGCAGTGGAATGAAGTGCTGCAGCAGGTGAAGGAAGCGGGCATTTCGATTCATGCCTGGTTGATTAACGGGGAGCCTGTCTCGGTCGCGGATGATTGTATTCTGATTGCCTTTAAAAATACGATTCACCGGGAAACGACGGAGAAGCCAGCTAATCGGGAAGTAATTGAACGTGTGCTTCATAAAGTATTCAATCGCAATCTCCGGTTCGTTACCGCCATGGTGAAGGACTGGCAGTCCGCTTCGGAAGGCCAGATTGAAGACTCTCCCGGCGAAGCGCTTGAACTGCAGGCCGAATCCGGCCAAAAGTCCAGGCCCGAGTGGGTAGAGGAAGCGTTCAAGTTGTTTGGTGAGGACTTAGTCGTTGTTGCAGAAGAGAAAGAGTAGCATTTTTCCAAATGGTTACACTTGGATTACACCTATCAATTGTCTTATAATTTTTTGCGAAACGATTGCTTGCCGGCCAAAGGTTGGTGTCGCCGCGTTTACGCTTGTTTATATCGAAAGGGGATATCACAATGAATAATATGAACCAGATGATGAAACAGGTTAAAAAAATGCAGGAGCAAATGCTGAAAGCACAGGAAGAGCTGGGCACGAAGTCTGTGGAAGGCAGTGCAGGAGGCGGGGTTGTTACCGCAACGGTCAGCGGACATAAGAAGCTGCTCAATATTGTGATTAAACCGGAAGCTGTTGACCCGGATGATGTTGAAATGCTGCAGGATCTTGTATTGACGGCTGTTAATGATGCATTGACTCAAGCGGAGGAGCTGTCCAACAAGGATATGGGCAAGTTTACCGGCGGGATGAAAATTCCGGGACTATTCTAAAAATAAGTAAGTTGAAAAAGGAGCAATACCCTTGTATTATCCTGAACCGATAGCCAAATTAATTGAAGCTTTCTCCCGTTTGCCGGGCATCGGACCAAAAACTGCCGCTCGGCTTGCGTTTCATGTGCTGCGTATGCAGGAGGACGACGTAATTGATTTTGCCAAAGCGCTCGTGAGCGTGAAGCGTAATCTTCATTATTGTTCGGTATGCTGCAATATTACTGATGTTGACCCCTGCAGAATTTGCCAGGACAAGACGCGTGATAATTCCGTTATTTGTGTCGTTCAGGAAACGAGGGACCTCGTCGCCATGGAACGGACGAAGGAGTTTATGGGATATTATCATGTGCTTCAGGGAGCGATTTCGCCGATGGAGGGTGTCGGTCCTGAGGAGATTCGGATCGCCGAGCTGTTGAAACGGCTGAGTGATGAACGTGTTCAGGAGCTGATTCTGGCGACAAATCCTAATATTGAAGGAGAAGCGACAGCGATGTACTTGTCGCGGCTGATCAAACCATTCGGCATTCGTGTGACGAGAATAGCACATGGGCTGCCTGTGGGCGGGGATTTAGAATATGCGGATGAAGTGACGTTGTCCAAAGCGTTGGAAGGCCGGCGTGAATTGTAACAGGGTATATGAAGGATGAGAAACAGGCGCGCTTGCAGCGGCCTGTTTTTTTTATGGATATGGGTACTTGCCGTTGGAATGCTGTCTTTCGAACGTGTCGTTCATCCAGGACAGTGAGAGTGTGCTCGCATAGCCTGCTTGGCTGCACTGCTTGCTATATCGAGGTTCTAAGAAATGACACCCGTTTATAGAATGGTAGTAGAGGTGGACTACGGACAAGCGGGGGGATAGCGATGAGTCGGTTGAGCAAAAGGGAAAAAATAAGAAAAGAGATGGAAGCGCGGGATAAGGAACAATTAAGTCTGGAAATACGTGATGCACACATAGCCTGGTTAAGCGCGCAACAGCATTTTGAATATGCGCAAGGCAAAGACCAGATCGATTATGCAATCTATCTGCTTGGAGCAGCGGAGAAGCGGTATGAGATGCTGCTTCGGCAAGCGAAGGCCAACACGGCAGCTAGTTCACTGGTTCGGGATGGTGAAGTGGGATGAAGACACTATGGCTGACTATTCTAATTGTGTCGGCGTTCATGTTGTTCATATTGTTAATCCGGAATCGAATGTCCTGGATTGGAGTGAAGCGATTCGCGCTGCATCTGGTGGCTGTTGCCGTAGTGCTATACGTACTTAATTACTCGGGATGGGTGAGCGGGTTTCACATTCCTCTCAATCCCGCCTCTCTGGGAACGGTGGTTCTGCTCGGTATACCGGGTATAGTGCTTATTCTTGGACTGCAGTGGACGATATTATGAGCATTCTAAAATTGTCCAAGCAGTGAGATGCTTCGAGATGATCAGAACGGCAGCGCCGAGGGCAGTGCATCGCTTATTACGACAGGATTTGCGAATGAACTGTCCAATTGTGGCCTGCGTAAAGGCACTTGGTCTGCGAGGGATAATCACATGGTGGCGATAGCGCTACATTTATTTTCAGCTAAGTATTGACTCATCGACTTGATCTGTGCTACATTATTGTTCGCGCCTGATAAGAATGATGATGAGGCGAAGCAATATCATGCAAGTCCATTACGACCTTGAAAAAAAGAAATAAAAGTTTTTCAAAAAAAAGCTTGCATTTCTAAAAGGTTCTATGGTATATTATAAAAGTCGCCGCTGAGAGAAACGGGCGATGAGGAAAGAGTAAATGAGCAAGATTTTGTTCTTTGAA
>REGQ01000058.1 GCA_004134985.1 Paenibacillaceae bacterium
GCTAGCACACAATGAAGCATTACAGGGAAGCAGCATTGTAAATCTTCTCATGTTAGGTTGTTTGCAAGTTTTCTGCGCGCAGGCACATAATACTCACTTATCCCATCCTGACCGGGTTCATGCCCTAATACAGATTTCCAGCCGAAATAATTACTTCGTTTTGTCCAAACAAACTCACCGGCATAGGGATGGTCTGTCGAAATACTCGTGCGGTCATCAAGCATTGGGCTGCGCAGCCTTAGATGATGGATATCAAATTCCTTCTGATCACGTATGTACAGGGCTAGACCCGCCGCTAAACCACCGCCAGCACTGCTGCCCGCAATAGCGATTTTCCCCGTATCTATCCCTAATTCCCCGGCATTTTCAACACACCATTTCAGGCCCGAATAACAATCCTGCAATTGACTTGGCTGAACATGTTCCGGCGCCAGGCGATAATATACCGATACATTAGTTGTTCCCTTTAATGGGTCACTTTTAGTCCTCTTCCACCTATTCATATTCTAATGAATGCAAGATGGTATTTAAATGAAAACAATAACTTAGAATCATTTTGTTATTGCGCAGTGGCGAACTTACGAGAGGCAGTCCGATACGTCGTCGGCGACATCCCTTTTCGAGCTGTAAACTGTTTAATAAAGTAGGTATCATACTCAAATCCGGTAGCATCAGCAATTTCATTCAGACTCATATCTGTGTGTGTCAAAAGGTCACTCGCAACCTTTAAACGATGGGAAAGCAAGTAACCCATCGCCGTATTCCCGCACCTTTCCTGAAACCTCTTATTTAGCGTCACACGGTTCAAATGAACGCACTTCGTCAAATCCTCCAATGAAATCTTTCGCGGATAATTAGTGTGAATATAGTCTAACACGACATCGACAGGTGAGTGTTCGCTATTTCGATTCAATTCCTCCAACAAACTTAAAATTTGAATGAGGTACCTTTTTATTCTGCACACCCAGAGTGCATCACTTTGCGCCTGCACTTCCATGCCAAGTACGAAAAACCATTCAAACAATAGCGGGTATGCTTTTTCCACGAGGCACGCCATTATACAGATGATTATTTTGAAAAAGGGAAAGTCCTGTTTGTATGCTAGGCACTGCAGGAAAATAATCCTTCGTTTCGGAAAGGGTAACGGTGTTAAGAAAATCGGGATGAAAACGAAAGGATTGTGCAGATACGTTAATCATTTCAACCACCTGCACATGATCATCTTCAGCCAAGCAAAGGACAGCTGGAGCACTAATCGATATTGGACGTTGGTTCAGCATGCCCTTAATACTTCCAGACGTTATAAGAACCAGCGTAAACCGTTCTGAATATGGAAGAATACTACAATCCTCCACTGCTGCAAATTCGATGTTCACGGTACGTTCTTTGTATCGGTCTACTTGTGGCATCGTAATCACCTATCAAATAGTATAGTTGGTTGCTTCACTTATAACAGTGTAACATACAATTTCAGAGGATATAATAACGTTATGAATCAACTAAAAGGGAGGAATCTCAATGACTATCGAACCGTTCCGTATTCATGTCTCCGATGAAATTCTTAACGATCTACAATACAGGCTGCATCACATCCGTTGGCCCGATCAATTAGAAGACGCAAGCTGGGAACGAGGAACAGACCTAAGTTATTTAAAATCACTCGTTTCCTATTGGAGGGATCATTACGACTGGCGTGAACAAGAATCCAAGTTGAACCGCTTTTCCCAATTTCGCTGCAATATCGATGAGATAGATGTACACTTCGTACACGAGCGCGGCAAAGGACCTGACCCCCTGCCCATTATTCTTACCCATGGATGGCCCGACAGTTACCTTCGTTATCAAAAGATTATTCCTCTCCTTACGGACCCGGCTAGTTATGGAGGCAATCCTGAGGACTCATTTGACGTCATTGTCCCTTCCTTGCCTGGATTCGGCTTTTCTGGTCATCCTACTCACCCTGGCGTTAACAATTATCGTGTCTCCCAGATGTGGGCTAAGCTAATGACAAAAGAATTAGGCTACACAAAATTTGCCGCTGCAGGTGGAGATATTGGCTCCGGTGTGACTAGGTATCTGGCAGCAAATGATCCTGAACTTTTGTTTGGCATCCATCTAACGGATGTTGGCATTATAAGGAGTCTCATGACTTCGCAGGCTGAGGCGGAATTTTCTGAAGAAGAGCGGCAATATAAGAAAAACGCTTCCGAATGGATTTCCCATGAGGGGGGCTATATGTCCATTCAATCGACCAAGCCTCAGACGCTTGCATATGGACTTTCCGATTCGCCGGTAGGCTTGGCAGCTTGGATAATCGAGAAATTTCGCGCATGGAGCGATTGTAAGGGCGACCTCAACCAGAAATACAGCAAGGATGAGTTATTGACTCATATTATGATCTATTGGGTGACGAACACCATCGGATCATCAACACGCATGTATTATGAAAATTCGCATTCCTTGCCACCGTTGGGTCACATAGAGGTTCCGACAGGCATGGCCATATTTCCTGCGGATATCGTACTGCCCCCTAAATCCTGGACTGTGCGCAATCTGAATGTCACTCGTTGGACCACAATGCCTTCCGGCGGGCATTTTACTGCTATGGAAGAACCGGAGCTGCTCGCGAGCGACATTCGCGCATTTTACAGGCCTATTAGAATGAAAAATAAACCGTCTGGTGAAGCTTAAAGGAAGGAATTAGAACTAACAGATTACTTTTAAGCCCAGCTTCAAAAGGGCTCCACATATTAGTCATGACTAATATGTGGAACCCTTTATGTTTAACTATTGTGCCCGTTAGCGAGATATGGTTTTATTCGTCAGCCATTCCGTACAAGCATCTGCACGTAATTGCAGCTCATTATACAGTATCCCGGCATGGTAACCGTCGCAAACGGCATGGTGGAATTGTCCTGATAATGGCAACAGTATTTTTTCATCATGCTGAAAATATTTCCCCATTGTAAAGATGGGTAGTAAATAGGTTCCCTCGTTATAGATGTTCAGGTTAAAGCCAGTAAAGCTAACCCAAGGGATGCTGGAAATGGGGAAAGTGTTGGGTGGTTCGTTTGTTTTTGCAGCTAATTGTTTAACACTTCCGTACTTTTTCACATCATCAAGATAACGATTATTGAAATCATTAAAATCTTCATCGTACAAAGTCCATATGCTTGAAAAAGTCTTAACATCATCATGGAAAATTGTAAAGCTTGGAGACAAACTATCCCAATAACCTAATGTCCCATCAGAATTAAAACATGTGCGAAATTCACTGTGGCGGTTTACCACCGTAGTTATCATGTGTATTAATGCTGGATAAAGCTTTATCCCTTGACTCTTAACTTCTTTCAGCAGCCGGGAAATGTCAATATTTGCCGTCATGCTAAAGGTGCACCTGACATTGTTTAAATAATGCTCAAAATAGGGTTTTCTATGCCAGTTATCAATGACAATCGGATTGAATTTCATTTAATTATAACCTCCTAAAATGATTGCTTTTTTCGTTTTAGGAGGTTTGATCAACTGCTTTAACCATATCCTCATCACAATCCCAACACATTATTTTTCTTGCATTTAACTGTTCTACGATCAGAATCAATAGTTCTTTATGCCTTCAGATCGTCTAGAACCTTGCCGGCTTTGAATGGCGATTGGAAACACCCTGCGAACCCGTAGCAGCACACTCAAGTTTCGGTCAAGCACTGATTATGGTTTTGAGCCAGATTAGTACCACTTAATTATTATTCTCTAACAAGAAGGATATTCCTTCAAAGAAGTACTATTAAGAACGATATCCGCTTGATTCACCCTTTCTGTTGAAGGTGCTATGACTCTCCGTTAAGGTTTCTACTTGTCCGCCTTTGATATCCGTATTTAATGAATCCCCGATGATAAGCGCTTCTTTTTTATTAAAATCTGTAATATGACTCATCACGTAATCAAAAAATTGTTTTGACGGCTTTTGAAATTCGATACTCTGCGAATCAAAAATATCTTCGAAAAAATCATATAAGCCTGACTGCTTCAATCGCTTAATTAATCCGTACGCTGTTGCAGGTAGACTGCAATCAATCCCCATACATAGTTGATGTACAGGGATTTTGCCTTCAAGTATCTGTTATTTACGTGCCGCCGGCTGATATTCTCCAGGCACCATGCCAGTTGATATCGCGATTCGATTCCAGCAGTTAATTGCATTGATCGCCATAATCAAATCTACAAATTGGCCTTCATCAAAATGGTTGCGAACTTGCTCATACAATTCCTTCGGAACGCCTGCATCCGAAATTTTGGTCACTGCTTCCGTTAATGCTAGTGCGGCCCGTTCCGCTTCTGTATAGAACGGAGCTTCGCGCCATGCGTTAAGCATATACAATCGCTGCTCCGTCTCCCCCATCGCACGCGCATCTTTCGTATGCATATCAAGGCAGTAAGCACAGCCATTGATTTGCGAAGCACGAATTTTAATCAACTCCCACAGGTTGTGGTCAAGACCGCTCTTCTTCACATACCCTTCCAATTTTAAAAGTGTTTGCAAAGATTCAGGTTGCACCTTCATATAATTCAGTCTCATTTCCATGTGTCGTTACACTCCTTCATTTTTTTGGTCGAGTAAGCTTCACTTACTGCTGTTCAGGGAACATCCCCGTGGAGATGGCGATCCGATTCCATGCATTGATAGTATTGATCGCCATAATGATTGCCACGTATTCTGCTTCATCAACGTGCGCACGAACTCTTTCATACAAATCCTGCGGCACGCCTTGCTCGGAAATGCGGGTTACAGCTTCCGTAAGCTCAAGCACCGCTCTTTCTTTGTCCGAATAGAACGGAGCTTCCCGCCATGCGTTTAGCAAATAAATCCGCTGCTCCGTCTCGCCCATTTTCCGAGCTTCCTGCGTGTGCATGTTTATACAAAATGCACATCCGTTAATTTGTGATGCTCTGATCTTAATGATTTCATACAGCTTTGCGTCCAACCCGCTTGTCTTAATGAATCCTTCCAGTTTCAACATCGTTTGCAAAGCACCTGGACTTGCGTTGACATGGTTGAATCTGACTTCCATAGTAGTCTCCTCCGTAAACAATTAGTTTATTAGACCTTGCTAAGCTTAACGTAGATAACCTTTATCGTCGACAATATTAATCGTCGATTAACTTCATCTACAATATAACTCTTTCCTTCGCGGTTGTCAACCAAAGCTATTTGACAAGGGTAATAAATCCACCTAAGATGATTAATAACAACTTTCGTATGTAGAAAGCAGGTGTTTGCATGCAGTATAGTATTGGCGTTGAATATGGATTGCATTGCTTGGTATACTTAATTGATCTTCCTCCTGATGCTACCATCGGAATTAAAGAACTCTCCGCTTTTCAAGGTATTTCAGAGACCTATCTTTCGAAGATATTCGGCAAATTGACCAAAGCCGGTATCGTAAGTTCTGTCCCTGGTGTAAAAGGTGGCTATAAATTAGCCAAACCTCCTGCGGATATTTCTTTTTGGGATGTCGTAGAAGCTGTTGAAGGTGCTACTCCCATTTTTCAATGTAAAAACATTAAGGACAATAGCTATCTCTGCCGTGATGAAGACTATGCAGCATGCTCGCAAGCTGCCCCCTGCGTGATTAACTTAGCCATGCTTGAGGCAGAGGAAAATATGCGCAACGTCCTGCGCAATAAATCATTGACTTGGTTAAATGAAGAGCTTGATCGCGTTTTAACCCCTCAATCGCGCCAAGAAACTCGTGAATATTTTGCTAATAGCAAAATGCTTAATGGGTAATTTAAATAAGTGTTCAGCTATTTAGCTTGGAGATAACCCCTTTTTTAATACAAAGGACGTATTCCTGAGATCCTGGGCATGTCGCAGTTGTAGAACTGTGCGCCGAGGATTATTACGTGATGATGTTGAACTACCAGATTGCTTTTGAGACTAGCTTCAAAAGGGTCCCACATATTAGTCATGACTAATGTGTGGGACCCTTTATGTTGAACTATCGTGCCTGTTAGCGGAGCTAGAATGACCGATAACTTGAAGTTCCATCCGCTTTTAGAGCTTGTTTAATTTTGTGAAAGAGGTATTGTTGAGAATGGAATCGTTCAAAGCATGGATGCGGGAACCCGCAGATGTACCCACATCTGCGGGTCGATTCCGTTCAGCCATTACACTCGCTCTGAATGCATAAACCGGATGGACGGGATGAGCACGGCGGATAAGTAGGTAAAATTAAGGGGCAGTCCTCTATCATTTTCGATGACTTTGAGGAACAGCCCCTTATTATGAGCTATTTATTTACTACGTCAAACGCCGGACTTGACCGCGTATTTCTCCGTCCGGTCTTTGAATCGTGTGCACATTCACGTAAGCATTGCCATTATTAAATTCACGAATCAAGTCTCGGAGCGTCTTTCCTTGAAGCGGACCGACCAAATCCCGATTGGTCAGTACTCCTTGTACTACGCCCCGTCTAACAGATATCCCGAATTTAGATGGGCCGAACAGAAAAGCGACAATAGGCCCGTTCTGTCCTCTTCGACCGAGATGGATATGACCTTGGGTTACCCGGGCTATATTCCGGACAACAAGCCTGAATCTAAGCTGTCTGCCATCAGGGCTAAGCTGAAAATTAGCCGTGCCGGTTGCGGCTGTTCTTACGGGTGGAACCTCCTCACGCCCAGTTAAAAAAGCTCTGAATCTTCGCAATAGAATCAACTCCTTCATGATGGTATTCAATACAATATGACAATCATGTAAGAACGAAGTGTTCCATTGACTATTTCTGAACGCCTAATTTTATAGCCAGACTATGGTTCTTGTATCAGGACAGGCAATTTCGAAAGAAGCTTGACAGGCACCGAGCAAACATAACGGTCACCAAGGAGAAAAAAAAGAGGCGGCCAGAGCCACCTTTCCGGACGGTTTTTTTATATCTCTTTATATTGGCGCAAATATTGAAGATGCCTTTCAAAGCACTATTTTGCTTCGTTCATAAATTCCCTAAAGTTTTCGGCGATTTCTTTATATTTCGTATGGTGTAAATAATGCCCTCCATCCATTGTCATTACTTTTCCATGTATAGAATCTTTAGCTTGCTCTTCATGCAGTGGTATCCATCCTTCTACGCCTGTATTATTCGCTTGTACAAAGAGAATAAGTGGAAGATCTTTAGGGAATGTCAAATGTTGCGCCCCTTTAAAATTGGAAGAAATATAGCCCATCTCATTCAACGTTGTGGAATTATTGCTGTTTTTAGTCGAAATCATGCTCATTTGTTCTACGATTTGATCATCAAATGCTAATCCGGCATACGGGTCGCCACTTACATTCTTGATCAATCTTAAGAGACCCGATTTTTTAAGAAATTCAAACGTTTTTACTGGCAATTTAACATCCATACCAGGTTGTGTTGGAACACTACTATCGATTCCGACAAATGCGCTCACTTCGTTTGGATATTTGTGTACATAATCAAGTCCGTAAATGCCTGCAATGGAATGACCCATCAGAATATAACGGTCAATTTTAAGCTGTTGTAAAGCTTCATGAACTTCACTTACAATATTAGCCGTAGTTCGCTCCTTTTCCGTTTCATCACTCAATCCATAACCGAATGGTTCCACCACGACAACTTTGTAAAATGGAGATAGCTCATCAATTAAAAGCTTAAAATCAAGAGCTGGTGCTGCGGTTCCAAAACCAGGCAGGAGCACGACAGTTTCTTCGCCGTTCCCTTGAATGGTAACATTCATCTGTTTCCCATCAACAGGTACTAGTTGGCCATAGTGTTGTATTTTTCCTAGCTCTGATTTGTTGCTTACAATATTAACTGTAAAAACAACGGCTAGAAAAAGGACTATTGCGATAATTAGCCCTCCTACTATTTTAAGTAGAGTGAATAGAATTTTATTTTTTCTCGTTCCATTCTTCGTTTTCGTTTCCTCTTTTTGTGTCAATTTCATCTTCTCCTGTCCTTATTTATTAAGTTATCTTATCCAGGCCACTAAATAAAGTTTAACCAATGAAGATGTACTGCTCATGACGACAATATGAACGGAATATGAACTAGAAAACAAATGCTACGGCGTCACATGCAAGCTTGCACATGATACCGTAGCATGAAGAATGTCAGGATCAAACTTAGACCATCCGTATATAGTTACTCTGTCGACGTTATAATAGGCAAGGTGACAATGAACGTCGTTCCTCGTTCGGGCTCACTTTCCACATCAATGTCGCCTTGGTGAAGTGATACGATCTGTTTAACGATAGCAAGTCCCATACCACTACCATCATATTTACGACTATGGGAACGATCTGCCTTAAAAAAACGCTCGAATATACGCTTTTGGTCCTCGAGAGAGATACCAATCCCTGTGTCGGATATTCGGACGGTCACGTTTTTATTATCTTGCTTGATGCTGACATGAATATCGCTGCCATCCTTTGAAAATTTAATGCCATTACTAAGTAAGTTCGTCCATACTTGATTTAAAAGGTCATAGTCAGCCAACAGGCTAACTGACTTCAAATCAAGCTCGAAAGTGATGTTGCGAGCCGACCATTGCGGCTGGAGCGCCACAATAACTCGTCTGATCTGTTCATCAAGACTGAACGTAGTCAGCCGCAGTTTCTGTGAATGCGATTCAAGCACACTCAGCTTTAGCAAACTATCGCTCATCTTGGACATCCGATCCGCTTCAGCGATAATAATATCAAGATAGCGACGTCTCTCACTATCTGCAAGGTCCACTTGCTTGAGTGCTACAGCATAACCGGATATCGAGGTGAGCGGCGACTGAACCTCGTGCGACACATTCGTTACAAACTCTCGACGCATCTGCTCAAGCTGCTGTAAATCTTGCATCATTTCCTCGAAACTGCGAGCCAAAGTACCTAGCTCACCTGTTTGGTTAATTTTCAGTTTGACGTTAAAATCTCCGTTTGCTATCAGCCTGGTTGCTTGGGTCAGCTTCTTGATCGGTCTTACCAGGAACATGGCGGCAAACAGAATTAGCAAGCTTCCTGCAATTAAAAAATAAGTTAACAAACTGAATATCAGCTTTCTATTAAAAGAGATAGAAGGGGGAACGAGCGACTCCACAAACATGGCTTTCGTTCCCACTTCCGTTATTAACGGTAACCCTAAGAGATTAGTAACAACAGCACCAGATGAACTGGCTTGAACAACCTCTCCATGAAGTACTTTTTTTAGTTGTTCTACTGTCACAGTGAAACGATTGTGTCCGTCAAGCGTTCCAAAAGACTTAAACTGACCCGTATCATCGTAAATCCGTATATGATAGGAATCGAGTTGCTTCATCCCCCTAACGAATGCGTCCGCCTCATCTAACGGAAGCGTCTCGTATATCCGCACGATATCCTGACCAAAGTGTAGTAAGGGAATTTGTAAGTTTTCATTCACTTTATCTTGAAACATCAAAGTTGTCACAAATAAAGCAATAATCGTGCCCCCAATCACGGAGAGCAGAAATGTCAGTACTATGCGTAAATATAGAGATCTAATCATTCGAAAACCTCAAGCCGGTAACCAAGCCCACGCACCGTTTCGATACGAAAATCAGCTGTAGTCGCGAACCGTTCGCGCAGGCGTTTAATATGTACATCTATGGTTCGATCATCGCCAGCATATTCAAGTCCCCAAATCTGATCGATTAACTGCTCGCGTGTATAGACTTGCCCGGGTGTTCCAGCGAGTTTGTACAACAATTCAAACTCCTTGAGTGGCAACGTGAGCGACTCTGTCCCTCGCTTCACCTTATAGGTCTGCCGATCAAGGATCACGTTGCCGAACTGGATCGTCTGTGTAGAACCAATCCGGTATCGTTTCAGCAACGCTCTGACACGAACCGTTAACTCCAACGGATCGAATGGCTTCGTCAAATAATCGTCCGTCCCAAGTTCGAACCCTTTTACTTTCTCCCATGTTTCGCCTCTGGCCGTCAGCATCAGTAGCGGAAGATCAGGATTGGCTCTTCGGAGCTCCCTGCATAACGTCCAACCATCCATAATCGGCATCATAATATCAAGCACGACAAGATCGACAGGCGTCGAGGCGTAAACGGACAGTGCTTCTTTGCCGTCCGCGGCTTCGACGGTTGCGAATCCGTCGTTGCGTAGAAATAAACAAACGAGTTCGCGAATGTTCGCATCGTCGTCAGCAACCAGTATCGTAGGCATCCGTTCTCTCGCTCCCTGTTTTCATCCCATATTATTCAAATAACCATTATACTATAAATAAAATTGGATTACCTCTATTCTTCCCCACAGTCGCATGTATATAAACTTTTATCACGTTCAAAGCATGAGCTTCCCAAGTCGACATAGGCTCCGTTGAAACTCGTTTAAAAAAAGCAGTGACCGACCAGGAACCCGAAATTCCTGGACTGCCACTGCTATTATGGTGTTGTCGTTCCCCGCGATCTGATGGTCACCCGTTACCGATTGACTGCTATGACCGCAATTTGCTTCCCGGTCTGGCCGATCCAGATTTCACCGTCGCCGACCATTACGCCTTTCCAGTTAACGAACACGGTGTCTGCTTGCTGGGCCAACAGTTTTTTCTTTATTTCATCTGTAAAAATTTGGTTATATCTTGCAATGAAGTCTTTTTTCGTTTTGATAATCAGGCTCTTTCCATCATGGTTGACGCGGAGCGGGTAAGAAACTAGCTCAGCCACAGCAGCTTTGTTGTTTTTGGCGACATGCTTCTGCAGTTGGTCAAGAAAGTTTGTAAATTCCTTGGGATCATCGATTCCGGCATTATCATAGGGATTCGTGTTCTGTTCGGCAGGCGCTAATGTCACTGCAGAGCCGGAAGACGTAGTACTCTTCTCTGCCCATACGTGACCTGCAAACGAAGATATGGCAACTGTAATGCCTAACAAGAGTGCGACTTTTTTCATCGTGTGTGACCTCCATAGATGATTTATGTACTCAGTATAGAACATTCATGTGTACATTGGGTGTCCATCGAGTAGGCTTGTTAGATCAGTTCGTTGCGCCTTTTCAAAAACCGATATAACATAAAGCTGCAAATCGCGCAAACCGCGGCGCATAACCCGATAAATCCATAACCGGCCTGCAGTCCGCGTATCAAGCCAATTTGGGTATCTGCGCCATACAGTGTTTTAACCCGTTCAATGACGCCCCCGATAAGATAATTGCCAATAACGCTGCCTACGCCCATTAGCGTTACTGTAAACGTAATGGCCGTATCGCTGCCGTTGGGATATCGTTTTGCAATAAACGCCATGACCGTCGGGTACACCATCGCAATCCCTATTCCTGCAGCGGCGAACAAAAAAGCTACCCTTTCGCCTCCCAAAATCGCCGCAAACGTGCATACTGCTGACAACCCGGAGAAAATAAAGAGCGACAGAGTGAACCCGATTTTATCTGTGATCGGACCCAGGAGCAGTCTTGCGAGCGTAAAACATAAGAAGAAGACGGACAGCATGCCAGACGCCTGCACGGTGTTCCATTCATAAGCCTTCTCCAGGAAATATACTAACCAACCGCCTACGGCTAGTTCAGATACGACCCCAAAAGACAGAATTAGCACCATAAACCATAACGCGCGGTCTTGCATCAGCATTTTGAGTGGAACCCGCTCTTCCTTTGTAAGCTCGTCGCCTGGAAAGGAGCTTCGCAAGGCAAATAAAATTGGAAAAATAGATAAGGACAGCATCGCCAGATACATGCCGCGCCAATCCAGCGTATAACCGTTCAGACTTACCGTCATTAGGCCTGTCGCAATCAATGGCGCAAGAGTTGAGCTGATGCCATAAAATCCGTGGGCCAAATTCATCATCGTTCCCGTATTCTTCACAAAAATTCTCGCTCCCAAAATCGCTAGCGCAATTTCAAGCATGCCATTGCCAATGTACATTAGAAAATAAGAGGAAGAAAACATCGGATAACTGTGGGAGAAATAAATAAGCATACCTGATAAAATCATCACGCCAAATGCTATAATGCTGACGATTTTGATTCCCCATAGACGAGTCAACACCGCGGTGAATGAACAGGCGATCAAGTAGCCCAGCGCATTGAGTGACAGCAGCGTGCCTAATTGCGATTCATTCAACATGAAATCAAATTGAATTCTCGGAATAGCCGGTCCTTTAATATTTTCTGAGAAACCAAAGACAATAAAACCCAAAAAAATCGTGGCCAACTGCATGGCATAGATCTTTTTGGAACGTTCAAGCTGTTTCTTCACGCTGACTAGCCCCTCCAATGAATGCTAATGATGTTGCGATTTAATCCCGCTCATACTGGGGCTCGGCAAGCTCCGCATTGTGCAATTGTTGACCTGCCTCCATTATAGTTCGTTCGTTTCCCTTTAGACAAGCCTGCCAATTTCTGTGATAAAGTACATCCGGGCGATTGAAATAAATGGTATACTATAAGGAATTTGAATCATTATTTTCATAAAATGTGGCTGAGCAAAGGGGTCAGGCTGGTTGTCAAATTACTGGAGCAACAACAAAAAAATAATTATACTGTTAACCTTGTTTATACTTGTCCTCGTTGGTCTGCGTGTGCTTTGGATCATGTCGTTTCAAAGTGCCTATCAGCCGCATGCGATAAATGGCCAGTTGGATTTGCGAGACTGGAATGCCGAGGAAAGCCATACAATCACACTCGATGGACAATGGGAATTTTATGCTCATGCGTGGCTGATAAACGATGAGAACGATCAAGCATCCCCTGCGGGGAGCCCGCAGTTCATTCAAGTCCCGGGAAATTGGAACGATGCGCTGCAGCCAGACAATCCTACCCCCTACGGCTATGGCTCTTACCGCCTGCGAATGCTGGTAAATCCGGACAATGATTTCACCTACAGCATCCGAATTCCAAGCGTTCGCAGCTCATCCGCATTGTTTGTGAACGGGCGGCTATTAGCTAAGTCAGGTCAGCCGGCGGCAAGCGCCGAGGATTACGTGGCCTGGAATATCCCCTATTCAGCTTCTTTCACAGCAAACGGCAGCAGCATCATCGAAGTTGTTGTTCAGGTCGCCAATTACAAGGATTCCCGCAAAAGCGGCATCATCCGGTCGATGAAGTTCGGGACGGAAGCGGCAATTGCCCGCGAATCACAGCTGTCTATGGCTATACAGCAACTGGTCGCCGTCGTCTTCCTGATGAATGGCGTATATGCGCTTATTTTATTCATGGTGGGCAACCACGATAGAAGATTGCTTTATTTTTCACTGTTAACCTTTAGCGGTATGCTGATGAACCTGCTTGGGAGCGATGAGAAGATACTGCATGCCTGGCTTCCGCTTAATTATGAATGGGGATTTAAATTGGTGTATATTTCCATGGTCGGCGTGGCCTACGCGCTTCTTCAATGCGTAATCAATCAATTGCCCGCGTTGTGGCGCAAATTCGCTCTGGGGTTCATCGTTTTATGTGGAGCCGCCGCTTGTCTGGGATTGCTGCTTCCTGTCCATTATCTGGTCATTGTTCAGCCCCTTTATGTCTTGCTTATGAATGTTTCGATTCTTATCGTTATTGGAACCATGCTCCGTACTTCAATGAAGGACATGAAGGATAATGCGTTCTTGCTGCTGTCTCTTGTCGCACTAACGAGCCATTTTGCCTGGTGGGCAATACTCATGGCAGCGGGCGTTAATACGATGTATTACCCATTTGACCTGATTATATCGACGGCTTGTTTTGCCTCCGTGTGGTTTCGACACTATTTCCAAGTTCACACGGAAACCAAGCAGCTCGCAGCAAAACTTCAGCGAGCAGACAAGCTGAAAGATGAGTTTCTGGCGAATACGTCTCACGAACTTCGCAACCCGCTTCACGGCATGCTGAACATTTCACAGGCCGTTCTTGAGAGAGAGCAGCGTTCGTTAGATAAAAAAAGCGTCAGGGACTTGGAGACCGTGCTGTATGTGGGACGCCGCATGTCGCTCATGTTGAATGAACTGCTGGATGTTATGAGCTTAAGGGAGAATGTTCCCCGATTGCAGTTCCGAACCTTTGCCATTCAATCGATTGCGAGCGGCGTGCTGGATATGCTCCATTATATGACGGAAGGAAAACCGGTCAAGCTGATTAATCATCTCCCGTCCAATTTCCCGCAAGTGCTGGCGGATGAAAACCGAGTCATCCAAATTCTGTTTAATCTGCTGCACAATGCAGTGAAGTTTACAAACGAGGGTGAGGTTTCGATCCGGGGCGCCGCGAGAAACGGAAAAGCCTATCTTACGATCTCCGACACCGGGATCGGGATGGACGAGGAAACGATGCAGCGAATGTTCGATCCCTATGAGCAGGCTAACCCAGACAAGACGATGATCGAAGGAGGTTTTGGACTTGGTCTGAGCATTAGCAAACAACTGGTTGAGTTAAATGGCGGCACGCTGCAGGCACGCTCCGTTCCCGGACAAGGATCCGAATTTGTCTTCACGCTGCAGTTGTCCAGTGAGACAGATGAGCGGGAAAATATAACGCATAAAGAAATTCAGGCATCTGATCGTTCTGCCGCATCCGATGTAGCCGCCTCCTCTTCTCTCAGTGATGCCATACCAGGCCATTCGCTAATACGAACGGACCGCCCCAGAATATTAGTCGCAGATGATGATCCGATCAACCTGAAAGTGCTCGAAACGATTCTGTCGTTGGAGCATTATGACATCATGACGGTAACAAGCGCCAAACAAGCCCTTGTCGCACTGGATGCCAAGGAATGGGATTTAGTTATCTCCGATGTCATGATGCCGCAAATGTCCGGCTATGAGTTAACGCGCATGATTCGCAAACGGTTTACATTGACGGAGCTTCCCATCCTGCTTCTTACGGCAAGAAGCCAATCGGAAGATATTGAAAACGGCTTTCTGTCAGGGGCTAATGATTATGTAACAAAGCCGATGGATGCGCTGGAAGTCAGGTCGCGCGTTAAAGCGCTGACCGACGTGAAGCAATCTGCCCGTGAACGGCTGCGAATGGAATCCGCTTGGCTACAAGCGCAGATTCAGCCGCATTTCTTTTTCAACACATTGAATACGGTCGCAGCTTTAAGCGAGATTGATTTGGACCGCATGCGCAGTCTGCTCGAAGCATTCAGTAATTTTTTGCGGGATAAATTCAGATTTGACAATATTGATGAACTAGTGATGATCGAAGAAGAACTAAACATTGTTCGCTCCTATCTATATATCGAAAAAGAGCGATTCCAGGAAAGGCTGCGCATCACTTGGGAAATAGATGACTGTGAGCAGCTGAAGATTCCTTTGCTAACGATTCAGCCGCTGGTTGAAAACGCCATAAGGCATGGCATAATGAAGCGGGCTCGCGGAGGGGAAATTGGTATCCGCATCTCCAATTATGAGACTTACGTTGAAATCATGGTCGAAGACGATGGTGTCGGAATGGACGAAGCCATCATGTCGAACCTGCTTGAAAGACAGCAGGGCAATACGTCAGGGATTGGTCTGCTGAATACGGATCTTCGCTTAAAGCGGCACTTCGGCAGCGGACTGCAAATCATCAATAAGCCCGGCTATGGGACATCGATCTCCTTTATCGTTCCTACATGATACTATGGCGCCACAAAGTGAAAGCGCAGCTTGAGATAAGCCCTAGCTGCGCTTTCGTCCTTTACAGGCTTGCCTTGAGAATGCTGACCACATCTTCCTTCGTCAACGGTTGGAAGGAACCGATCGGGCCAAATTGCGTTGCCTCCTCGGCCATCCGGTCGAGATGCTCATCATTGATGTCAAGTTCTCCAAGCCTTGCTGGCGCACCGATGCGAGTGAAATAAGCGCGAGTCGCTTCGATGCCGGCAAGCGAGATTTCATCCTCTGTTTTCCCGTTCGGATCGATATTCCACACTCGCACAGCATATTGCACAAATCGGTCCAAACGCGCCTTGTAAACATGCTTCATCCAATTCGGAAACAGGATAGCCAGGCCAGCACCATGAGCAATATCATAGATCGCACTGACTTCATGCTCAATTCCGTGCGTCGCCCAATCTGTCGCAACACCAATCGGCAAAGTCCCGTTCAAGGCATAGGTGCCTGCGAGCAGAAGATTTGCTCTCGCATCGTAATCGGAGCCGTTGGCAATTGCCTTCTCCCCGTTCTCGATGACTGTCAGGAGGATGGATTCCCCGAATCTTTCCTGCAGCGGGGTGTTTGTCGTCGGGCTAAAATACTGCTCGAACACATGTGACATGATGTCTACGATGCCGTTGACGGTCTGATTGACGGGTACCGTATACGTCAGCTTGGGATCAACAATCGAAAACTTGGGATAGACAAGCTTGCTGCCGAACGCCCGCTTCTGCTTTGTCTCCCAGTTCGAGATAACCGAATTGCCATTCATCTCTGAACCAGTAGCTGCAAGCGTCAAGACCGTACCAAGGGGCAGCGCCTGCGTTACGGTTGCTTTGCGAATGGTGAAATCCCAAACATCGCCGTCATACAAGGCGCCTGCCGCGATTGCCTTGGCCGCGTCAATCACGCTTCCTCCGCCCACTGCCAGTACGAATTCAATATGCTCGCCGCGGCAGAGCTGGATTCCTTTATTTATCGTAGACAGCCGTGGATTCGGTTCGATGCCAGGAAGCTCATGAACGATTGCCCCCGCTTCGGACAGCTGCTGCTGCACTGCATCATATAGTCCTGTCTTCTTGATGCTCCCGCCTCCGTATACGAGCAAGATGCGCTCGCCATAAGGTTTAATCAGCTCGGCCAAGCGGCTCACCTGATCTGCCCCGAAGACCAGCTTTGTCGGGTTGTACAATTCAAATGCATTCATGTTCTGTTCCCTCCTGGACTGCCATTAGCTCCCAACGAGCCGACAGCTGAATTGTTTGTTAAAACTTATTGTGTCATTCCTTTATACTACTCGAATACTTGGGTAATCGGCTACCCGGGGAAACATGCTGAAGAACAGCAGGCAGGCAACAGCGGGTAAGACAGTTCGTTCTATGAAAATTATTGATCGCATCCATAGCTATATCGAAAATTGCTTGGACCAGTAAAGCAGTTTCTCATCTTCGCCATAGTCCCCGATGCATTGAAATCCCAATGGCAGACAATCTTTAGCTTTCTGGACAGAAGGAAGGCTTATTGTCGGGCAACCTGCATAGGACCAGATGGCAGTCATTCCGCTCCACCCCGTTCCTTCTCCCCACTTTGGCGGCAGTCCGCCCTGCGCCGGCGAAACCCACATGTCGATTCCGGCTTTTCGCTTTATCTCCTTCAAACGCTCACGAATCGTTCGTTGTCCTCTGCGATATTGCTCCAGTTCCGTAGTCTTCACTTCTCTGCCGCTCAGTATGCCTTGACGAACGGGGCTGCCATAACAGTCAGAATACGAATCAAACCACGTTTCATGTACTTGCGCCATTTCACCTTGAACCAGCCTTAGCATGGCATCGCCAACGATAAAGTCGTCCTCCCAGGGCATATCGACCTGACGGACAACAAATCCGGATTCCTCAAGCACTCTGATCTGTTCACGAAATCGATCTTTCACTTCATCATACATCAGGTTCATATACACGCCATTCGGTATGCCGAGCATCGGTTTTCTGTCGGATTGATAAGGTGTCCAGTCCGGAACGAGTTGCACTGCTGCATATTCCATGCTGTCCATATCCTGGGTGAAGAAACCAACAGTATCAAATGACGGGGAAAGCAAGATCACGCCATCCAACGGAACTCTCCCATGGCTTGGTTTAAACCCCACTACGCCGCAGAATGAAGCCGGAGCCGTAACCGAACGTAATGTCTGCGTGCCGATTGCAAGCGGGACAATGCCAGCGGCAACCGCTGCCGCCGATCCTGCACTGGAGCCTCCAGGGGAATAATCGATATGATGCGGATTACGGGTTGCGATAGGTCCGGCATAGGCAAATTCTTCGGTCACGGTTTTGCCTGCAATAAGAGCGCCCAAGGAGCGCAGTCGTGCAACCAGACTTCCTTCTTGCCCGGTTAATTGTGCTGCCGGGAGATTCGAACCCGCTCGGGTAAGCAATCCATCAACATGCAGCAAATCTTTGATGGCTACAGGAATACCGAACAATGGAGGTCTGTTCTCAACATTCGGGTAATTGATCATTAGATTCTCAGCCTCATACTTCAGCCGATGGTCAAGATGGTCATCAGGCACAAAGGCTTGAAGATGCGGTTCCACTTGATGATAACGTTCCATATGTGTGTCGATGGATTGCAAAAGCGAAGACCCTGATTTCCGCAATTCCTCTTTAAGCTCGACTAACGATGATTTCTTAAGAAACAAATCGCCACCTCCAAACTTGTTATCGGTCACCGACAAGCAGACGCCCAATAAAATAAAGCGCTGATAAAATGGTTGGGAAAGAAAAGCTTCAAGTCTTTCTCCGCGATGGTAAATAACAGCCTCACTTTATTTCTTTATTTTCTTCTAACTGTTTCACCGCTTCGTATTCAAGCTCCTTTGCTTGCTGCAAATATGGAATAAGCTGCTTCGCTTGATCCGTGGTCACCTTTTTCCCAAGGTCCCCACCCCCGTCCCAGCTCTGTTCAAGCGCATCCATCATGGAGCGGTATATCACCGCCACCTGTTTGAAGTTGCCGGCTACATCATGCATCCCTTTCAATCCGCCCCAGTCCGCCGCAAGATACTGCATATACTCGGCAGCAAAACATTTGGCTTCCGCGTATACGATCGTGCAATAACGAAGCCCGAACGGGTTGTACGTATCATTCTTGAGTGAATGGACCCAGATGTCGTATGCAAGAAAGCCACTCTGAAAATCGGGGGACATATGATAACCCTTCTTCATTTCATGAACGTAAAACGTTAGAGAATCGATGTACGTCTGTTCCCGATTGAAGGCCACAGACGCCAGCGGTATCTGATAGTGCACAAACGGCGCCGGCGGGAATTTCATCCCGATGTTCTCATACAGCATCGGATCGCTTCCGAGCGGACGGTTAAACCTGTCTACGCCATCCACTAAAAACACGCCGTCCTCATCGTCATATCCATAAATAATGCCAAACTCTCCCGTATCAATCGCCCAGGCAACAACCCCTGTCCCTTGGTCAATCGCATTTTTGATGTTGAAGGCAGCGCGCTTTTTGGCAGGTTCATATGTACGGGAACCCGGTTCATAATGATAGGTTTCCGATAGCACCCCAATCCGGTCAAGCGCGCTTTGATGACGTCCTACCCAATCGTATACGGTCACCGCTGCGGCATCGCAATGTTTGTGCATGTACAAATGAAATGCCATACCGGTCATTCCCGCCATTTCCATCAAGCTCAGGTCTGTCAATTTCGCCGCGGACAAGACGCCATGGGCTGCCCCCAAATACGTTGTCCATGATCCAGCCATTCTCCCTGGTGTAGTGCCGCTCTTAAATAATTGTGATATGTGTGGATTCCTCCCGATAAGTTGAAGTTTGCTGCTCTGTTCTCATCATAGCAAACAGGGAGTGACACCAAATGTCACTCCCGATACAAACTCATTTTTTCACATTCATTTTTTCACATCACGGTGTCGCTTACCCGAGATTGATCTCCCGCATCTGCTCCAGATGCTGCAGCAGTTTATGCTTTAGCCACTTCGGGTGGATGACCTTGCAGCTCAACCCTGAGGCCAGCAACGCCGGGATAAATTCATAGGAATCATAAAATTCGAAGATGTCGTATTGCTGCTCGTTTTTCCCCCGGTAAAATGGCTGCAGTGAAGCGGGAACAGGTACAGCCCGGCGCGGGAGCCTTGCCGATTCCATCTGTAGAATAGCATGGAATGGAACGACCCCATCCCTCAAAATATCGTTCTTATGCAGCTCCACCGCTGATTGGCCGGATAAACGCGTCAATAAAGCGGCCAGTTTGCCGAAGGTATCCGAAGCGAACGGCTGACAACGGTCATTAAGGGAAAGCGCCTCATAGTGGGAGGCCAGAGCCGACAACAGTTCTTTTTGATTGTCGGTCATAAATTGACTGGGCACTGCAAAGGAGCGGTCTGTATAATAATACCCTTTCGATTTGGCGCAATAATCCAGCGGCGCACCGAGGGAGTCGCGCAAATATTCAATATCCCGCAGCGCTTGGCGACGTGAAATTTCGAACTGCTCAACGATTTGGTTAATATTAGGGAAGCGGCTGGCTCTGATCCGCTCATCAATCCATTGAATACGATGCAGCAATGCCATATAATTTAACCTCCAGAAAGGGAATATAGCCATTATTTCACCAAACACCCTAATTTTAACGATTGCTCTCTTTTACGTCAATCCACCAATTCAGCATTCTTTCCCCATTACTCCTGATGCTGCTTTAAATTTCGCAATGCATAGATCGCGCCGCGGATAAGCAAAATGGTGCTGATCACAAGCCCGCAATAGCCGAAAACCGACAATAATGACATATCCGATGCTGGATCGGCACCAAGATACAGCAGACCGATCGAAATCCCGCCAAACGCCATCCCCGCAAACATCAATAACAGCTGTGCGATCCACTTGGTAATGAATGAGGCATTGTCTTTGTTGGAGAAAAAACCGACCTTGAACGTGACCTGACCCTTTTCCAACATCGTGCTCAGATTGTCAATCCGCCGCGGCAGCCGCCGAATGAACGGCAGCAGCTCAAGCAACTCGCTGGTTGCCGCCGATTTCAAATCGCTATAATCGCTGACGGGCAGAAACGCCTTGGCATAGGTTTGGGCGAAGCGTTTGATTTCCTCCATCAAATTGAAATCAGGATTGAGCTGCAGCATCGTTCCTTCCAGTGTGACCAGGGAGCGGAATGCGCCAGCTACCATCGGGTAGAATGCCAACTCGAATTCCGAGATCGTCCGGAACAGTCCCTGCACGAATACATCTGATCCGCCTGATGTATTATAAGCGGTCTGCACGAGCAGTTGGCTGATCGCATTCTCCAATCCTTCCTTGTCAATCTCCTGACGCGGTTCAATCAGCTGCAGCAATGCATCCATAATAATATAAGCGTTTCGCTGCTCGAATCCAATCAACAGCCGCTTCAGCGCATCCTGCTGCAAGCTGCCCAGCCGACCAACCGAGCCAAAGTCAAGCAGCGCAGGTGTGCCGTCTTGCAAAATATACACGTTGCCCGGATGCGGATCTGCATGAAATACTCCGCTGAAAAAAATCTGCTCCAGCACGCAATCGAAAATTTGACGCTGAAGCTCCTGACCGTGAATACCGTTTTCCTTTAGAATGGCCTCGCCGTTCTTCACACTCGCCCCTTCCATATATTCCAGCACGAGCACAGTCGCCGTACTATACTCGGAATAGACGTGCGGTATTTTCACCTTGGTCCTGCTATTCGCCATTGCGGCGGACACCTGCGCGAAATTCCGCGCCTCAATTCGGAAATCCGTCTCTTCCTTCATCGCTGTCGCAAACCCTTGCGCCAGTTCCAGAAAACCAATGCTGCGCGCCCATGCCGACTTGCGCGATGCCCAGCGGGCAAATCGGATCAAGATATCCAAATCTCTGCGCAGCGCTGTCGTAATATCAGGTCGCAGCAGCTTTACAACGACCTCTTGGTCATGTTCACGCAATCGGGCGCGATGAACCTGTCCAATCGAGGCTGCTGCCAGCGGTGTCATGTCGAAAAAACTGAACAATTCATCCTTCGGCTTCAGCAGCTCTTTGACAAGAATGCTCTCCACTTGTTTCGTTGTGAGCCTGCTGACATTTTCCTGCAGATGTGACAGCTCCTCCACGAACGCCGGGGACAGCAAGTCGGAGCGGGTGGATAGCACTTGTCCAAACTTGATAAAGAAACCGCCGCATTGTTCTAACGTTTTGCGCAGTGCAACGGCAAGTCTCTGATCCGAGAAGGCGGAGCGCCGGATGGACAGATTTTTACCGACACCATTTCGTAAGGCGATGTACAACACTTGAATGTATCTTCGCTGGCGACGCCACCAGCGGGCCAGGCGGGAGAGAGGATTGCGCGTATCGGTCAGCGGCTCGCCGCGCTGGCCGAGCGGAATCGGGTCAAACATTTCGAACAGCAGATAGAAAATGAGCGAGGCAATGACCATACTGAGCAGCCATAGCACTGTGGGCATATCGAAATCGAAATCATTGGTCAACTCATGGTGTCTAACGTAGGTAAACCAATACACTGTTGTCGTGACAACAACGCTGAGCAGCGCGGCCATCGCCTGCTTGGCAAAGCTGATCTTCGTTCCGACCAGCCTGCCGATAATGATGCTCATGACGACCGCCAACAACATTAATTGCGAAAACATCTGTTCACTCCTCCATGTTAGTATCAATCGTTGAATGCTCTATTGTGAGAGGGTGCAATCATTTACCAGTTTATGTTTTGGCTGTGCGGACCATATCCTCGCAATTGAGAATGGACGATGGCGAGTTGCTGCTGGCAATGTTAATCATTGCCCTGCCCAGTTCGCTAAGCGAAACGGCATGCTTGGGTATAATCCGCCTCAGTACCGGATACAACCACATAAACGCAGCATAATAACGGTGGGCATTATTCAACCCTTTAATCGGGTGGATGTAACCAGGCCGGAACATATGAGCCGCTTTAAATGGCAGTTTGAGCAAATCGTTTTCCGTTCTGCCTTTCACTCGCGCCCACATGCTTTTGCCTTGCTCAGTGCTGTCCGTCCCGCCTGCCGTTACATAGCAGAATACCATCTCTGGATTTAAATCGGACAGCAAAGCAGCGACAGACAACGTCAGATCATGGGTGACTTTGCTGTATTCTGCTTCACTCATGCCAAGCGATGACACACCGAGACAAAAGAAGCAGGCGTTATAGCCGGTTAATTGCGCAGCGTACGCAGACAAATCAAAAAAATCGGAATGAACAATTTCCGTTAGCTTGGGGTGGGCTACCCCGCAAGGCTTGCGATTGATCACCAGCACCCGCTCCACATTGTGATGGAGCAGGCATTCATGCAGCACACCTTCACCAACCATGCCGGTAGCGCCTGTAAGGATCACGCTGAGTTTCATTATATCCCCCTCTTTCATCGTTTCCAGTCCTCTGTTCCGCGGCACTGCTGCAACATGTTTATTTCCATAATTTTATTTTAGCATGACTGGCCGTTCAAAACATTATGCACCGTAACATAAAGCTTAAAGCAAAATAAGAACTTGCAAGGATGTTTGAGGCAGCTCGGATGTAGCCTAAAGCCTGGCTTTTGGTTTATGATAAATGTAGCGTTCCTTGGGCATTGGCCTTGTGTGCAAATGGATATTCTAGCGGTTGTACCCGTATGATCGGAAACTGGTGAGGGGGAGATCAACATTGTCATTGACCACTTGGCGCAATCTGGCGCTGATGGCGCTCTGCCTGACTGCAGGAATCGTCGATGTCATCGGCTTCCTTGAGCTTGGACATGTATTTACGGCAAATATGACTGGCAATATCGTCATGCTCGGCATGGCGCTTGGACAATCACAGGAACTGGCCGTTCTGAGGGCAGTCATCGCTCTGCTCGGCTTTATGGCGGGCAATGCGGTCGGTGCGGTCCTGATTAGAGAGAACGCCAGCAAGCTGTTTTGGCCGCGGGATGTCACGGTAATGATTGCTGTCGAATGCGTGCTTCTGCTGCTGTTCGGCATCCTGTTTTACTTCACAGGAACGAGCGGGAGCATGGTATATGTGCTGATTGCCTTGTTGAGCGGCGCAATGGGAATGCAAACTACTGCGGCGCGCAAGCTGGGGATTGCAGGCATTTCCACGACCGTGCTGACCAACAATTTGACGCATGTCGTCGAGGATAGTGTATCTTTGGGAAGGCGCTTGCTCCGCCGAGATCGCAGCAAGGAGGCGGCCGTTTTGAACCCCGACTCTACGTTGCGTGCAGTCGCGATTGCTGTCTATCTGCTCGGTGCGGTTGTGACTGCGCTGACCTTCTACATGCAGTGGCAATTCATTATCTGGGTTCCAAGCCTGCTGGTCGTCGGAGTGATAGCCTTGGCTTTCATTCGTTTTCATAAGGCGAAAATGTAATAACAGCCGCTAGCGGAACAGCAAACGGAGCAGTCGAGCTGCAATTGGTCGAAAACAACCTGTATCCTGCCCCGGCAAGTTATACAGCTTCGGTCGTGAAAAACAAAACAAGACTGCCAGCATCGGCAGTCTTGTTTTGTTTTTAGATTAGATTGGGGTTTGAATTAACTTTGGTTTCATCCTCATCTTAGCTTCCTGTCGTGCTCTGTTTGTTTACCATCTCGAAAGTATCTTGACCGCAGCTGCCGCACCCTTGATTTTTAAGCTGTTCAATCGTGGGTACATTGCCTTGCATGCCTACGTAAATGTCGTCCCCGCAGTTTTTGCAGCGGTACGTGCGCAGCGTACGCTTCACCTCCCCTGTGTAAAGCGCATCAGTGAAGCGCTCGCTATATTCCGGCACGCTCTGCTCCGTGGTTCGCAGGACAAACATTTGGCTGCGGTTAGCAATCATTTCGGCGCCTTCATAGGCGTTAAACCGGGGGAGAACGGCATTGACAGACAGCCCCATCCGGACAAACTCGCGCTGCATGGCGAGCATAAATTCAGGAGACTTATGGGCAAAGGATAAAAAGATCGGCAGCCCCTTCCTTTTTTTCAACGCGCTGATGCCCCTTGAGAGGAACAGGCACATGCCCTGCAAAGTGTAAGGCGGGTCTGTGAAGAAACAATCGAAAGCATCCTCCAGATCGGCTGGCAGCGGCTCGCGCAAATCATGCAGACGGCAACGTATCGGCAATTCCAGCCGCTCAGAAATTTTCTGAATATAATCGACGAATCGCTCATCGATATCCAGCACTTCAATAACCGTACCGGCATGCGCATGATCAGGGAACAAACGTTTGAGCAGCAGTCCTATGGAGACACTAACCAGATCGTCATCCCCGACACACAATATTCGCTTGCCGATCAGCGCATGCTGTTTCAGGCATAGAATAGCCCTGCGCAGACTCGTTTCCGCCGTGCATTTGGACTGATCGATCTGAACATTTACTTGCGGACGCTGACTGAACAATTGTTCCAGCTCAGATATTACATCGTGCATATTCGCCGTCCAGTCTTCGTCATTGGTAATCAGCTCATGATGCAGCGCCCGATTCAGCTTGCCATAGCCCCATGTCTGATCAATCCAGTCCGCCCCTTCCCGTGTGCAGCTCACTCCCTTCGCTTGAATGAGTGCGCCGCTTTTAATCAGCTCTTTCTTGATTGCCGCAGCGACAGGAATCGGCAACAGTGTTTTGCGCGCCAGTTCTTTCGTTGAAATTCCCGGATAAAGGTAGCATTCCAACAGCAGTTGCTCAATTACGGTCGTACCTTCCTGAAGGTTGATCTGCTTACTTGCTTCCTGGATATAATTTTTCAATGTTGCTGATCGCTCCTTTTAAGAAAAAATAAAATCAAAAAAAGGGCAGAGAATGAACGTAACGTCATTCCCTGCCCTGGTATATCTAAAATCACATACGCCAAATGAACCCCAAAATACAAAAATCCGCGCTGAAAAGCCAGCACGGATGTGGGTGCAAATTTACGTATGCCACTTAAGGCTTGGTTCATATCCGTTGTTCTTAACTAATTCCGAGGCAGACAAATGCCATTAAAGAAGAACCCCCTTTTTTTCTAACAAGTGCGCTCCGCGACCTTCTTGAGGCTGGAAGCGAACATGTCGCAACAAAATATAAGCCGATTTATAAGAAAACGCATCTTACAAATGCTCATACTTAAAAAAGAGTTCTGGCAATTCGAAAACCTTCGATATGGAATTTGGTTAGTTAAGAACCAACGCGGACATCAACATCTCTCCCTAGTGATAATTCTTTTTTAAGATAGCCTATTTACACTAAACCTGTCAAGCTTTCATACTTTAATTGCCTAAAATGGCCCCATGAGACGAATCAGCTTCTCCTCGGTTCCCGACCCTTCCATCGGCGTATAGACGGTACAGCGCAGATCAGCACTGCCATGGACTTGAAAGGAAGTGAGTTCAAACAGCATTTTGCTCGCCCGCGCATGCCGAAACTCAATGGTTACCTCCGGCGCACGATTCACTTGGCTGCGCTGCCAGAGCGCTTCAAAATCTGGATGAAGACTCGACATATCCTGTATGAAATGATCATACCATTCATCTCCGACATATTGACCGTAATAAGCGCGGAAAATAGCCAAAAATCCCCCGGCGAAATCTTCCCAGTTTACCGCCAGACTGCGGAGTTCCTTCCGGGTAAACAACAAACGGATAATGTTTCGTTCTGAAAACGGGATTTGCTCAAAATTAACGAACACAGAGGTTGCCGCCTGATTCCAGCCTACAATATTGCAGTGCCGATCGGAAATAATCGTTGGACAGTAGCGCAGCTCCTTCAAAATCCGCTGGAGCGACGGCCCGATGCGCGGCGCCTCCTCCATCGCCGAAGCGCCTGGCCCGAGCGATTGTCCAATAGCCAGGCCAAACATATAGTCACGCTCGTCATTGGTGAGGTGCAGCGCACCGGCAATCGCATCAAGCACCTGTGCCGACACTTGAATATCCCTTCCCTGTTCAAGCCAGGTGTACCACGTTGCGCTTACATTCGCCAACTGGGCGACCTCTTCTCGCCGCAATCCGGGCGTACGCCGTCTAACCCCTGCCGGAAGCCCGACCGACTGTGGCTTGATGCTATTCCGCTTCGCTTTCAAAAATGCCGCCAATGCCGCCAGCCGTTTCAGATCAGACATGTTGTTCATTCACTCCCTACTCCAGCTTTCTGTGCCCCACTCTCATTGTAGTATAGTCAATACTAGGATAAGCAGCAACTTGTAATAGGATGAATCATCGGCAATAATACAAACAACAGCAGTGAAAGCGAGGAATTAACGATGAAAAGAGTCGTCATAACAGGTATGGGCATCGTGTCGCCACTCGGGATGGGGATTGAAACCTTTTGGCAGGCGCTCGTTGCAGGCAAATCAGGGATATCGCGGATCGATACATTCGATGTATCGGAGCAGAAATCGCAAATCGCCGGACTGGTCCGGGATTTTGACGCGGACGCGTTGTTCGGGAGAAAAGAAGCGCGCCGGATGGACCGCTTCTCTCAATATGCCCTAGCGGCGGCTGAACAGGCGCTCGCAGATTCGGGACTAAATCTGGAGCAGTTGGACCGTGAAATGCTGGCCGTCTATGTCGGCTCAGGTATTGGCGGACTACAGACACTGCAGGAAAATGAGGCACAATTGCGCGCACGCGGCGCAAGCCGGGTAAGCCCCCTGCTCGTTCCAATGATGCTGTCCAATATCGCTGCGGCGCAAATCAGCATCCGGCTTGGATCGCTCGGACCAACCCTCGCCCCATCGACAGCCTGCTCAATTGGCAACACTGCGATTGGCGAGGCATTCCGCCTTATTCGCGCGGGCGGTGCCGAGGTCATCTTCGCTGGAGGAACGGAAGCGGCCGTCACCGATATTTCCCTGGCCAGCTTCGCCAATGCGACCGCGCTCTCCAGCCGCAATGATGCGCCGCCGCAGGCGAGCCGTCCGTTAGACATTGGCCGCGACGGATTCGTCATGTCCGAGGGTGCAGGCATTCTCGTGCTGGAGTCGCTGGAGCATGCACGCAGCAGAAACGCCCGAATCTATGCGGAGGTTACCGGCTATGGCGCAACATCGGACGCTTACCATATCGTAGCCACGCCGGCTGACGGGGACGGCGCATACCGGGCGATGAAGCTGGCCCTTCGCGAAGCCGGCATCACGCCGCAAGATGTTGATCTGGTGAGCGCGCACGCTACCAGCACCGGGGTAGGCGACCGCTCCGAATCCGCTGCAATCCGGCGGTTGTTTGGCTCAGCTGAACGTCCCTCACCAGCTGTAACCGCGACAAAGTCGATGATCGGCCATATGCTAGGCGCATCAGGGGGCGCGCAGGCTGCAGCATTGGCCAAAAGCTTGCAGGAGGGCATCATCCCGCCTACGATCAACTATGACAGTCCCGATCCGGATTGTGGCGAATTGGACATTGTGGCGAATACGTCACGGAAGGCCAATGTAAGGATCGGAATTACGAACTCATTTGGTTTTGGCGGTCATAACGCTGTTATTGCAATGCGCAAGTTTGAAGAATAAATGCTGGAAAATGCTATTTTGTGCTAGATGCCGATCGTGATAGGATTGGTACAATTGGTACCGGTGAGTGAACAGCCGCGGCTGAATGTGACTTAACGAGGTTTAATGTGGGTGTGGTTGAATGTGGCCAGCCGAGTCTAATGTAACTTAGTGTGGTGGAATGTGACTAGCCGAGTCTTAATGTAACTAAGTGTGGTGGAATGTGACTAGCCGAGTCTAATGTAACTTAGTGTGGCTGAATGTGATTAGCCGAGTCTAATGTAACTGAGTGTGGCTGAATGTGATTAGCCCCGGTTTGTATTAATGCAATAATGCAGGATTTCGTGCGACAAATGGCGTTTTACAAGGAAATCCTGCGATTTTACATCATTTTTTCTAAAAATGCTGAAATTTTATGTTATTTCAATAAAAATACTGCATTTAAACAGGATTTCACACCAAATGGAAGATAGGCCCGCATAAATCCTGCACTCTTGCAGGATTTATGCGGGCGGCTCGGTATGAAATAACTTTCATTAACTTTCTACAGCCCTCACTAGCTCTCTGCCACTTCAATCATGATGCTGGCGAACAATTCCCCTCCTAAATAAGCATCAACCTGCCACTCTCCAGCTTCCGGGAACTCCAGGCCCGAAGGGATGTGCGCATTCGCGCCGTTTATTTCACCGCCCAATGAAGGGTATTCCCATACAGACTTCTTATTGGGGGTTCCCATTCCTTCGAGCAATATGGGATGTTTTCTCCTGTTACGGGGTGGGTCGCCTCTACTCTAAGCGGTTTTCTAGCCAGTTCTTTTTTCGTTCCCCAAAAATGCCACATGTATTTATTCGCTTTTCCTGCGATAAAACCGCCCGGGGCAAGCAGTCCCATTTTTCCCTCAATCCCATGCAAAGTATAGGCTCCGCTTTCAAACGTTGAACTCGTTTGTGAAGTAGTCTCCTTGCTTGACGTGCATCCGACCGTCATTGAAGCGACCGTTAGTATTAGTATGAATGCAATAATAGGTCTCATAAGATACCTCCCATAATAAATATCCTAACCGCAGCTCTAACTCCTCCCCCTCCTTCCAGCCCATTATTCTCCTTTATCAAACCACTATACTATACTATATAATGGAAAATATTGAAAATATGTATTAGCTTTAGGCTTCATCAGCGAACACGGATTATCGTTTTGAGCCCAATTCAAATAAAAAGCAAACTTTTTCCCGAGTCACCGGGTAATACTTATAGAACAGGAAAAAGAGGTGAGCCGATTGGAGCATAACTGGATTCAACGCATCGTGTCAGGAGATCGCGAAGCATTTCGTTTGCTGTATGACGAATATTTCGATTACGCGATGCGCACTGCCGGACTAATCGTGAAAAACAATGAGTGGGCCAAGGATGCGGTGCAGGAAACCTTCCTGCGCGTCTATAGAAACAGCGGTCAATATGACCCGCAAAAACCGTTTAAACCATGGTTCTATTGTATTCTATTGCGAGAATGTTATCGCATCATGGAGCGGGAGAAGAAGGTTGTCCCGTTTGGGGAGCAATTGGAAAAGATCAGTGTCGAGCCGAAAATGCCTGATGCCGAGGTGGATATCTATGAAGCGCTGCAGGCGCTGGATGATCTCTACCGCATTCCTCTTATTTTAAAATATTTGCACGACTATAGTGAAAAGGAAATCGCCAGTGTGTTGGAGTTAAATGTGAATACCTTAAAATCACGCCTCCTCAAAGGGCGAGAAAAAATGAAAAAACGCTTGGGAGGTGCGGAATATGGAACGCAAGCTTAAAGAACGGATGCTTGAAGAAAGTAGCTACTCCAAAACGCTCAAAGATGAAATCTGGGAGGAAATTGAAATGAAACTAGATAATCAACCGCAGTTTTCTGAATCGCGCTTATCGCGTTCGCATAATAAACAAAATAAAAACATGTCTGGCAAGAAAAAAATAAAACTTGCTATGGGCATTGGCGCTGCCGCAATCGCAATCGGAGTGTTCTTCTCCCTTCCTGTCGGAACCGCTTTTATGAAAGACATTCAATCCTGGTTCGCCCCGGAGAAAAAGGTCGAGGTTGAGGTGGAAGGCAACAAGGAGGAGACGCAGCAGGAACTGCATCACAATGAAACGAGTGAGTATGTTATCTATTATGATGTTGACCGCTACAAGCTTGTCCAGGAAGAGGGAAAAGATATCATTACGACCAAAGACCCCTTGCCTGATCAATACCCTGATGTTTCACTCGTCATTGAACAGAACGAAAATACGAAACCGGACGAGCTGATCAAGGAGGTCTCGCAACTGCTTGCTGGAAGTTACGCCCAAGTGCGTGATGCGGAGGTTGTCACTGAGCCAGTGTCCGGCTACCGTATCTCGGCGATCGACGGACAGGAATGGGATAGCAAGGTGACCGCGGTCTATGTGATCGACAACCACAAGGAAGGCAGCTTCGTGCTGACGCTGAATTACTTCCTCGAAGCGGCAGAAGGACATGGCGCCCGCTTTGAGCAAATGCTGAAACAGTTTCAAATTGTGGAATAAAGGATGAACGTGGTGTAAAAAGAAGGCAGTTGAAAAATATCACCCACAGGTGTTATGATCAATATAACACCTGTGGGTGTCACATTGAATTGGAGGAATACATGATGCAAACAGAAGGAAAACTGCCGGAAATTAGAAAAACAGTTACACTTAACGCTTCAATTGAAAAAGCATGGCAGGCCATTTCGACCTCGGAAGGCATTGCCGCCTGGTGGATGAAGAACACGTTTCAACCTGTTGTGGGACATGAGTTTTTGCTTCATGCCGCAGGCTTTGGCGACTCACCCTGCAAAGTGACTGAGATCATTCCGCTGCAGCGTGTGAGCTTTGACTGGGATCAAGACTGGCACATTGTTTTTGAATTGGAAGCGCTGGAAGATGGAAAGATCTTATTCACCTTGATTCACTCCGGCTGGGATGCCGATAAACTCACGAAGTTTGGACAACCGCACTCGGTCATTCGCGGCGTAATGGACGGCGGCTGGGAAAGCATTGTCAAAGAACATTTCGTCTCGTATACCGAGTCTTAAATTGACTGCTCCACCTTCCAATCAAGATGTGTTCCAGGCGATTTCCGATCCGACACGCCGTCAATTACTTGAATTGCTGGCCGATCAGGAGCTGCCGATTGCTGCCCTAGCGAGCCGCTTCCCGCTTAGCCGCACCGCGATTAACAAACATCTGAGTGTGTTGTCCCATGCGGGGCTAGTCAGTGCACGCAAGTCCGGCCGGGAAACACGCTTTCGCTTAACGGCCGAGCCGCTGGCTCAAGTAAAGCAGTGGATGTCCTTTTTTGAACAATATTGGGATGACAGGCTTGTTGATCTTAAAAAATATGTGGAGTCTGATGTTGATGAGCAGCCTTATTGATAAGCACTGTTATTGATCAGGATGAGGATACAAATACGGGGGAATGGTTCTAGGATATTTCACTTTACTTGAACCCCCTTGGTATAACGTTGATTATACCAAGGGGATTTCCACTGCAAATATTACGCTGCCGGCTTCACATCTGCGGGCTCATCTGCCCCCTGCTCAGCAGCTTGCTGTGCTGCCAGGGCAGCGACGATATGGTCGGTCGGCTGTGTAAACATTGCGTAAAGCACCGCCGCCAACTCTTGACGATTCAGCAATTGCTTGGAATGGAACTCTGCCGACCCGTCAGCCTTGAACTCCACTTCCGGTCCATGCAGGCCGATCGTGACGATCATTTGCACGGCAGGCACCGCCCATTTGTCTGTTTCCCCTGCCAATTTAACATCCTCAAACAGTGCTGGCGGATACTGTGCGCTCAGAAGACGCCAGATCATAACAGCCGCTTCTTGCCGGGTAATCGCACGATCAGGCTCGAACTTGCCTTTTCCGTCACCTACGACCATGCCCATCTCATAGCCTAATTGAATGTAGGCTGCAGATGGATGGCCGGCAAGATCAGTGAAGGCGTATTCTGTCGTTTTGCTGCCGCTCGCCAGACTTGTTTCCAGCACTTGTTGAATATACTCGCCTCTTGTAACGGACTCTTCCGGTTTGAAGGACTTCGTCGCATCATTCGCATAGTAGCCCAAAGATTGCAAGCCAAAAATAGGTTCGGCATAAAGGTGTTTCTCATTCACATCCACATAACCGACAGCTTGCTTCCCTTTGGCTGAATAGCCAAACGGATTCAGATAAGGCTCTTTCATATAAGATACTTGACCTTTGTCATCCAGTTTGAATGCGGTAAACTGATTCGTCAAATCATCGACAAACAACGATTCGCCCACTTGGCGCAGGTCGCGCTGTCCAAGGAATACATCGCTAATCGTCAGCGTACCGGCTTTGTCTCCATTGCTATTCAAGGAGGACACCAATACCTTCAAACGTAAATCGGCATACAAGCCACTGTACTTGTTCAGAGCCGCAGCAGACTGTGGAGTAAACGCCGCCAGTTCTGCCGGTTTAGCATACTGTGGGAAGAACGTATTAATGAATTGTGCATAAAGCACATTGCGCAAAGCAGTTTGTTTATTATACGTAATAAAAACGCCAGTGTTTTGCTCAGGAATAAGGAACAAATAAGAACTGAAACCGATCATGTCTCCGGCTTTGGTAATGACTTTCGAACTGCTTCCTGCTCCAGCAATTTGAAACGGCGCTTCAAAACCGTAAGTGGTGTCAGGCAGCAATGGATGAATCGCAGAGCGGTATTCCTCCATCTCTTTCACCGTTTTCTCCGCCAAAATACGATTTGTATCTGCTGCTCCCCCATTAAGGAAGGCGATCATGAATTTGCTCACATCTTCCGCTGTGGAAAGCATGCCTCCATGCGGCATGACGGTAGGCGTGACAGTAAAGCGTTCAACCTTCTCATCCGCCGCGTCATAGGAGAAAGCCATATTGTCTTTCAGCTTGCCTTCCATCAGAAATCCGCTGTTCTTCATATCAAGCGGCTGGAACAAATGTTTATCCATGTAAGTTTCGTAAGGTTCGCCGCTTACCTTCTCGATAATCAGTCCAAGCAGCAAGGAGGCAAAGTTGTCATACATATAGGAACTGCCCGGCTCACGGACAACGGGCGGCATATTCGCGATCACATAATCTTCGATGCTGACGACTTTATCAAAGTCGTTGTGGATGTCTTCCGCCTGCACATCTTGAACTTGAAAACCGGTCGTATGAGTGAGCAGATGCTCGACTGTGACTGGCTTATTAAAAGGGTTGTCAAATTTCAACTCACCAGCATATTTGCGAAAATCTTCTTTCAGATCGATCTTTCCTTGCTCAACAAGCTGCATAATTGCGGCTGCCGTAAAGGTTTTCGACACAGAGGCGATGCGAAACACCGTACTGGCCGGGTCCACTTTCACCTGTTTTTCTTTATCCGCGTAGCCATATCCTTTTTGCGCAAGTACTTTGCCGTCCTTCACAATGACTGCAGCAGCGCCTGTGAATAGCGGCTTTGCCTGCTCCGCCGTAAAAATCTCATCCAGAAATGCTGCAGCATTGTTGGCTGTCAGTTCTTTCACCGGCGGCTGTTCCGCATTGGCGTTCGCTGAGACAGGCTGAACTGTCGCCAGCACAAGGCTCGCGGTCAGGACAGCGGCGGTGAAGACCTTTTTCCCTTTCGACCACAAACGAAGCTGTGTATCAGGTAACCATGTATTCAATTCGTCCACTCCATTCCTTTTGTATGTTATCTGTTAGTAAATTATAAAAGTCAGACTACAAACGGCCAAGTTTGCTGACCTCCCGATAGTAAGCCGCTTTCTGCAAAATCCAGATAATGGCCAGCACAATAATAGGCAGCGGAGAGAAACTGAAGACAAGCGAGTAGAACAAGAACAGCAGAATACCGATCAACATCAGTGCATTGACGGTTTTAAAGGAACGGTAAGCAGCGCGATATACGATCCACTTCTCGCCTTCATCCATCTTATCGAACAGATCGCGTTCTCCCCTATAGGCAATCATATCGAGCGTACGGTCAGGATTATACTTATTATACTGGTGAATTGTCGCATACTGCAGCACAATGGCGGCGAGGAGCGACACTGCCCCTGTCAGTACAACACTTAGCAGGAACGTTTGCTCCGCGGACGGGCGCAGATCCGTCTCGATGCCAGATGTATAAGCGACAGCAAGTACAAACGAGGCGAACGTTACGATAAAATTGTAATTAGAGATTTGCAGCAATGTACCGACCAAACGGTTGTTAGGGTCCGGCCCGTCCTCCCCTGCCACATCGTGGAGCCCTTTCACCCTCACCAGGCGGAGTATCCCGGCTATGTTCCATACAATCAATACGAATGATACGATTGCAAGAATGCCGAACAACACGTCATATTCAAAGTAAATCTTCGGCACAACGTTCATGCCCTCTGACAGTCGCTCAATCATGCCGCTTGAAACGATAAATCCGACGACTCCGCCGCCAAGCATGAACATGATAAAGCTCATGACATTCTTTCGCTTCTGTCTCTTATCAACGTCTTTTGCATCTTTTGGTTTGTTAAGCATCATCTCCTGTCTCCTCCTCCTGGTCCAAAGAAAAAACATCTTCCACCCGTACTTTGAACACCCGGGCTATCTTGAGCGCTAATACAACAGATGGAGAGTAATCCCCTCGCTCAATTAATGCGATGGTTTGTCGGGAAGCTTCAATCAATTTAGCGAGATCCGCTTGCGAAAGTCGGTCACGAGCTCTCAATTCTCGTACATGATTGCGCAACACGCTCACCTCCACATGAATATTGTATATAATTATACCCAAAATGTAAATGATCATATACAAAATAACAATGAAACTTTACAAAATATAAAAAAACAGACCATTCTTCTGGAGAAGAACGGCCTGCTTATTCATTGGTCATTTGAGATGACAGTGAGTCAAAATAATTGGCAGTGTCTCTTACTCTTTCCACGGCGAATGCAGCACACAATCGCAAAAGTTGGTTCGCTGAAATCCTGGCAGCAGAAGTGCGCAGACATCGGCTTTAATATTGCCAAAAGTCGTTTCCGGTTTATGTTTGAATCCTTCCAGAAATGCGGGGAGAATTTTGTTTTTAAAGTTATCGCGCGGATAAGCCGTCACCACCTGCTCACGCACATTTTCAGAAATGCTGTCGAAATTTTCCCCCATGACATCATATCCCACCCCTGAATAGATCAGCGCGACTTCAGGCTCTTTATATTGCGCTATGCCGATTGTCGTGTGCAGAGCAATGGCATCCCATACGAGACGGATTGATTCATCTGGCACGCCATGCTGCTGCAAGTAGCTGCGCGCTGCGTCCGCGCCATCGACTTCGAACCGCTTGTCCGGGCTGCTGTACTGTTTGGTCAGTCCTAAATCATGGAATAACGCGCTAATATACAACAGCTCGGAATCGAATGCAATTCCGGCATTTCGGCCTTGGAGCACGCCGAACAAGAAAACACGGTGTGAATGGTTCCATAATAAATCGCTGCCATGCTCGCGAAGAAGTTCGGCTGCGCCAACAGCCAGTTTGCTGTCGGGTATGATTACATCTGCAATGCGTTTAGACATGCTTTATTCCCTCCCACATCGTTGTTGTACTACTCTTTGATTGTAATTGGCAAGGAATAATTGATCAATATTATCGTTTCTATGATAATGATAGATATAAAGCATGATCTTTTTTGTCATTCAATGTAACGCAACACGACTTCGCTGCTCAGCTATTATCGCCAAATTAACCGGACTATCCCACCGGATACGTACTCACTCCTTGGTTTTGATCATAGCCAGCCTGCACAATTTCATCAGAAAAATGATCAATCCCTGCCCTTTCAGGGGAAACAGCCAAATGATGGTTGTCTACGCAATATAAACCGGCTGCAAACATGCAGCCGGTTTATATTGATGTGGGTCAAACAGGGTTTGACTATCGCACCCCATAATTTAGTATTGGGAAGGAGATGTTTTCGCACCGAATGCGGTTATTGTTCCAACACCGTTTCAAACTTGCCGAACCATTCACTCCAGCCATACTTGGCGCCTTCGAGTCCATGAACATTTGAGAATCCAGTTTGTTCGAGATGAAGGTTAACCTTTCCGTCCCCTAAATCCTGCAATGTCCAGGTGACCGTATGCCGCTCGTCCCCGGTAGCCCAAGAATAGGACAACCGGTCTGGTGCTTCCACGATAAGCACTTCGCCGTCAACGATTCCATCCCAATATTCGGACGGCTGATGGCGAAACTGAAAACGATGTCCCACGACGGGCTTAAAATCATTTTCCGTGATCCACTTTGCTAACTTGCTTGAATCGGTTAAGGCAGACCAAGCCTTCTCGATCGAGGTCGTGTACTGAAAATCCAAGGATAATATTAAACTCATTCCTCTTCCTCCTCTAATAGTTGGTTCAAACGCAACATATTCATACTCCAGTACTTGCTGTAGAAAGCCACCCAATCTTGAATTTCTTTGAGTGGAGCGGCGTTGAGCCTAAATCGCGTTTCTCTGCCGACTTTTCGATCAAGTACGAGTCCGGCCTCTTTGAGAATTGTCAAATGCTTGGATACCGCTGTACGGCCCATTGGAAACTTTGACGTCAACTCGTGAAGCGGCAACTCCTCTGCCTCTGCTAACAGACGAATCAGTCGGCGCCTAGTTGGATCTGCAATCGAGGCAAACACATCTCGCAACTGGTTGTTCTCGCTCACAACACCCCCTCCTAAATATGATTACCAAGGGACAGTCGTTAATGTTTTCGAACCTAACGCCTGCGAAGCGCGGACCCTAAATGGACTACTTTTAGTGTCGCTTTGATTATAGGACACCATTCGGTGTCATGTCAACCTTTACTGTCATACCCAAAAAAGGCATCCTTTTTAATATTCCGTTTTGAAACATTATTATTTTTTAAATAGCCAGAAATAGAATCTACCATTGATTTCGGTCCTGCAATAAAGTATTTACCATTGTTTTTATATAAGGCGTTAAACGTATCAATTTCCTGATGCAAGTCATCCCTTGAATCAAGATAAGTTATACTTATTGAAATATTGTTAGCCACTTCATCAAGTTCATCTTTGTAGATATATGACTTTTTGCTATCAAAATAAAGTAGTTTTATTTGTTTCTCGTCTCCATTGCCTTCTGCCTCTATTTGTTTCAGGATCGACCGAAATGGTGTAATTCCAATTCCACCTGCAATCAGAAGCGAAGGACTGTTATCTTGTAGAGAAAAAGACCCTACAGGCCCGCTCATCTTAACTTTCATCCCCTGCTTTAATTCTAATATCGCTTTCTTAAAATCACTTGGGTTATCACTGATACGCGTTGTTATTTTAACAATATTCTCTGTAGGAGCAGATGCCATACTGAATGGTTTTGTAGAATTTTTTATGGTCATATGAGTAATACTGAACAATCCATATTGCCCTGCTTTCCAGGTTAAATCTTTCTCTTTTTCAAACAGAAAAGAATATACATCTTCTGATTCTTTGTGGCTTTCTAAAAATAATAGTTCTCTCTTTTTGAATATTGAGAATACATCTTGAAAAAAACTCATTTCCCCATCTCCCTTTTTTAAATTTGCAAACCGTACTTAATCTATGAGTAGTTCCTAATTGGACACCATTTAGTGATACTTTAATTTTAGGTCACCATTTGGTGTCATGTCAACAATATTTTTAAACGCCACATGGAAACTGCCAACGAAGGGTCTGCCCATAAAAATAAAGATCAGGCATATAAACTAGCCTGATCTTTATTATGTATGCTTATGCAATTTCATTAAAACATTATCCAATTAGCTAACCTTTAATTCAAGTGCTGCGCTGCATCTTTCCTAAGCGAATTCATCTCGTAGTCCACCCGGTATTGCTTCTCCAATTGCGATAGCTCTTTATCCTGTATGTCAAGCACCTGCGGCGCGATAATGACAAATTCCGTTTGGTTGGGATGATCATCCCCGCTTGGCAGCCGGAACGCTGCCAGCCGATCGATAACTTCCTGATCGATCTCCAGCTCTTCTGCATCTCCCCCATCAGTCGCAATCGCGGCAATAGCGAGACGGCAATTGAACAGCTCTGCCTGTTCAACCCCAGCAGCAAGGGTAACTACAATGACATACTCCCCACACGGGATAGCATCCTCTGTGAAAAAGGGGATGAACACTTCCTGCTGCTGTGCCAAATCCAGTTCAATTTCCCCCGATGCACGCTCGCAAAAACCATTAAGATTGCCGTCCCGGTGGAAACCTTCCGGCAGCTCAACCTGCAGGATGGCCTTCCCAGGCTGACGAGCCGGCTCATTCAGGAGCCGAATCCAGAGGTGGTTCAGGCCTTCTTCGTGTTCCATTTTTCGTTTGGCCGTTCGAACTTCCAGCATACTCCTCATTCCCCTCTCTTCAGTACGCTTTTTACCGATTCGATGACTCGCTGCTTCGTTTCTGCCGAAATTTTCGGACTGAGTGTAATGATGACATCTTCGCTGATTTGCAGTGTCTCATGCTCCAGCAGCCGATCGGGTTGATACAAGTGCATCTGTTCGCCAATTTTTTGAATTTCGGCGTTCGTTAGTCCCTTTAAGCGCTCCTGGATGGATGCTAGCGTCTCCCCAGTCTTCGTTAACGTCATAATGGCTCTGAAATGCGCAAGATGCTGTTCTGTATACCCCCGTTTATTCCCAACAAGTTCCAGCGGTGGTATTATGCCAAGCTGAGTATAGTATCGTACCGTTCGCAAATTCATCCGAGCATCATCCTGACTCAAAATATCGGCAAGCTGCTTGGCTGTGTAAAATGCCATCATATCCCTCCATAACACTCCCTCAATTATGTTACAGTTAAATGTATTAGTTGCAGTTTACTGTAACTAAAACCACTTGTCAAACGCAATAGAAAAAGACCTGGCCGTTGGCCAAGTCTTCCATAGGTTAGCAGCGCTAGCTTGTGGATGTATCCCTAGCAAATTCGTGATTTAAGATGGAATAAAAATATTGATCTATCCATTGTTCCTTCCAACACAGCTCCTCTTTAAAAATCCCTTCTCTGCTCATCCCGATTGCCTCCATTAGCGCACTCGAGCGGGTATTGTGCGCATTGCACATGCCAACCACTTTGTGGGCATTCAATTCGGCAAAAGCAAACTGCAGCAATAGCGCCGTTGCTGCTTTGCCATAACCTTGGCCTCCATACTCAGGAAGAATGGCAAAGCCGATTTCCCAGCTGTTCCGAAACGATACATAGCTCCAAATTTGCATGATTCCAATCGGAATCACGACATGATCTATGGTTAGCTTAACAATAAAGTCATAGCTATTGTCGTCCGCTTCATTGATTTTTTTCAAATAGCGTTCTCTGACGTTCTGTTCACTTGTCTCCACACTCTCTTCAAAGCTCCACAAGTCTGCATTGCATTCAATACTGGCGATAAAATCAAGATCATCCGCCGTCATTTTTGAGAGCGTTATCCCATTGCTTGAAACCGACATGAGAACCTCCGAAAATTATCAAAATTGATTAACGTAAGCGTACAGACTCCCTGCCCCCCTCCCCGGCAAGAAAAATATTCATCAGCAGAGGCAAGGAGATTAAAATCGGAGGATCATCCAGCTTTGGGGGATACAGGCTGACCTCCTGATGCGGCACGACAGCATTCGCTTCCACTCGAATGGGTGCTCTGGAGCGGGTACGCAATGTGTTCATGGGAAGCAGGAAATCGATGGCCTGCATTCCCCATGCGACCGAAGTAGCCATCAAATAATAAGTGCCTGGTTTCACCCCAGTGAAGCAAAACTCCCCGAGCGAGGCAAGCAGTGTGCCATATAAAGGCACGCCTTCCGGAATCGGTTTAGGGAACAACCCGACCAGAACAATGCCTTCAAACGGCGTTTCCGATTGAATGACGCCTCGCACAATGCCTTCTTCTCCGATAATTGGCAGCGATGATTGCCAAGCTTGAAGCTTTTGCAAGGCAAGCAGCTGGTTTTCAGCTTGCGGCGTCGAATTGCGAAATTGGGATGGCGTGACACCTACCCTTTCTGTAAAGCGGGTAGTGAAGGTGCCTAAACTTTGCTGGCCGATTTCAAGACCGATTTCGCGAATGCTCAGATTCGTCTGCATTAACAGGTCTTTGGCTTTCTGCAGTCGCAGCGAGGACACATAATATAAAGGGGACAGGCCCATTCTTTCCTTGAATATTCTTGTAAAATGATAAGGACTGTAAGCAACATGACTGGCCAACCTTGCCAGTGGGAGCGGTTCATAGATGTGCCGATGGATGTAAGCGATAATCTCATCGACTTCGGTATAGCGCTCAGACATTGCGCATGGCACCTTCCTTCCGCTAAGCTTCCTTCATTTTAATCGGAACCTGTCGGATAGACAAGTTAAGCTTGCAGAAAACCCCAATATTACATCCGAAAGCAATACGCCTAGGCTTTAGGAAAACGCATGGAATGATCGTCCCGATTTCCCATCGAGTAGATATTTAATGTGGTAAAATATTTTATTGAGAAAAACCTTATGCCATAGCGCATTGTATATTAGACCTGTAAAACAAAGCTTGGACAATCTTGTTGTTGTGAGGTGAATGAGACCCTTGTATGATGATGAGCAGCTATTGGAAGCTGCATTAAAAACCAGGGAACATGGTGCTTTTGAGCATGTCATGGAGCAATACAGCCGGTTATTATGGGTGATCGTCGCCGGCATTATCGGAACGGTTGCGCCGCGGCAAGATATTGAGGACTGTGTTGCCGATGTGTTTTTTCAGCTGTGGTCACAACCGGAGCATTTCAACAGCAGCCGAGGCAATTTAAAATCCTATTTATCACTCCTCGCCCGCCATAAAGCTATTGATCGGTACCGCAAACTTTCCCGGCAGCCGACCATGAATTGGGATGAGTCGATTCTTGCCGAAGATATTGATTTTTTGGCGCAGATCGAACAGCAGGACAACCGGACCGAGCTGTACAATGCCGTTGCGCATTTAAAGGAGCCGGACCGGGAAATTATTATTCGCCGCTTTTTTTACGAAGAGAAACCCGCCGACACAGCCAGGAGGCTAGGGCTGCCCTTACGGGAGATCGGCAATCGGATTTATCGCAGCAAGCTGAAGCTAAAGCAATTTTTGCTCGGTACGGAGCAGAAACATGAGGTGAAATAGATGAAACCAAACCGGAATGACTTATTAAACGCATTAAATGAGCAGCAGTTGGAGCAAATAGCCGAATATGCTGTGCCGATGGACGCGCACACCTTGGATCATATTAAAGAACGGTTTTGGCAAAAGGTTCAGCATGAACAAGACATCGAGCTGCCCCCCACCTTAACATTGCCAAAGAAACGGAATAACTGGATCAAATACGGGCTTGCAGCTGCGCTTATCTCTTGTGTTGCAGTTACAGGAGCTGCCGCAAGCGGCGTAGCTTGGGTCGATGAGTTGTTCCAGCCGCTGTTCAACCGATCTTATGTTGTGAGTGAATATGGGACATTTGTAACGAGCAGTGATATTAACAATGGAATTGAAATGAGAACACTGGCAGCTATTAATGACGGGGAAACCGCGTATGTGCTATTTACTTTGACCGATTTGGACGGCAATCGTTTAAGTGAACGCATGGACCTGTATGACAATTACTGGTTAAATACCGGGACGAGCTTTTCCGTCAAGCAAATCGCCTATAATCCTGAAACAAAAACAGCCGCATTTTCTTTATTGTCCCACGGCGGCAGCAAGCTGACAGGGAAAACCATTTCGTTCAAGCTTCGCTCCTTTTTTGGACAAAAGAGTGAAGCAAAGCATTCCGCCTTAACCCTGCTGCCCTATGACTATGTATCATCACATCCAATTGCAGAAGGCCGCTTTACATCTGAGGTGAACGGAGGCGGCGGACAGGATTTCCAAGAGGCGTTCCCTGATTTAAGTCAGGTTCATGTGCTTTCCAGCAATAATGATGAAGTAGAATTTCAAGCGATGAAATGGGCAGTCGTTACGAATATCGGCTTTCTTGAGGGCAAGCTTCATGTCCAATTGCAAAATAACAAACCGGAAAACCATTTTAAAAGCCTTTATTTCGCTGATGAACATAACAATGTCATATGGAATCATAATTATTCCCTTTCATTCGAGAAGCAGTCTGTGTCCCATAGCGAAGAATATATATTTAATGACATTAACAATATAGAACAACTGCGGGGATTGACACTTCAAGCCGAGTATTTCGAATATGGAGATCCTATTGAGGGGACATGGAAAAACACCTTCAAGCTGGCTTCTTCTCTGGAAACGATGACTGTCCCGCATCAAGAGGTCGAACTGCGCGATGATCAACTGAGACTGGATAAAATTACGCTATCGCCGCTCAATGTCACGTTGCAGCTATCCGGCAAGCCGTTGTCCAGCATGGATGAACTGCCCAAGCTGCAATTGAAACTGAAAAACGGAAATATCATTGATCTGAACACAACAAATAGCCGTCAACACGAACAGGGTGTGACAACGATCTACAGTTTTGCTGATATTATTGAACCTACAGAGATTGAAGCGATCTTGATTGACGGGAATCGTGTACCATTCCAAACGTAACCCAAACGCATACCGCTACAGTCGTATTTAAAAGCGAGACAACTTTTTCAATAATTAATGCCATTAATTATCTCAACTTACTCAATAGTTAATGGCATTAATTATCAAACAAAATGAAGGAGCAGTGATGGAAGTCACTGCTCCTTCATTTGTTTCTCATTATTGTTCCAGCGGTCTGCGCCCGGCAAAACCGTCCTCCCAGCTGTGGTAATGGCCAACTTCATCCTCGCCTTCCTTCCAGCATAATAAGGCATTATGCCCGTTGATCATAGCAGGAAAGTCGATTAATCCGGGACTGATCATTTTCAGCAGCACGCCTTTTCTGCTAAAGTTCTCGATTTGCATTTCCGCTTCCATCCGCATGAAATCCAGCTGTCCCTCCAATTCAAAAAAAGGATCTGCTTGCGGATCGATTGTCACATCATAAGCTAAAGACTGCGCATGACTCATTTTGAACTGCTCTAAAGTAACATACTTGTCTTCAAACTGCTGCAGCAGTGCTTGAATTCGAATTAAATCCGCCCTCAATTGCGGAAGCAGCGCATTCGCTTCTTTAACTGTAAAAAGCTTATTCTCCATGTCACGGCCCCTCCCTCTCCTCTATTCAGTCTACTAGATTCTGCAGCTGAATGCCAGTTGACCTAAAAACCGAACAGCGCCCGTTCCCTATAGCGCCAACAAACGCTTAGTTCAGTACGGAAAACATGCCTGAGCTACTTAGTTCAAGTCTAATCGCTACCTTAAGGAAAAAGCCAAGCCGCTCATTTCGAGCGACTTGGCACCTTTTTTTCATTCCATTATTCGCCTGACAAGCTGCTTTCTTTCATAATGACGTCGTGTGCGCCGCCTTCTACTAGACTTGTAGCAGACACGAGCGTAATGCGGGCATTCTGCTGCATTTCCTCAATCGTGTTCGCACCGCAGTTGGACATCGTCGATTTGATTTTGCTGATCGTTTTGTCCAAGTTCTCACGCAGGCTGCCTGCATAAGGCACGTAGGAGTCCACGCCTTCTTCGAACACAAGACCTTGTTTGCCCCCTGTGTCATAACGCTGCCAGTTGCGCGCCCGGTTGGAGCCTTCGCCCCAGAACTCTTTAACGAAGTTATTGCCTACTTTCAATTTTTTCGTTGGGCTTTCATCAAAGCGGGCAAAATAACGGCCCATCATAACAAAGTCAGCGCCCATCGCCAAGGCAAGCGTAATGTGGTAATCATGAACAATACCGCCATCCGAGCAAATCGGAATGTAAATGCCGGTTTCTTCATAATACTTGTCTCTTGCTTCTGTTACCTCAATCAGCGCCGACGCTTGTCCTCTGCCGATCCCCTTTTGTTCCCTTGTTATACAGATGGAACCGCCGCCGATTCCTACTTTGACAAAGTCAGCGCCGGATTCGACAAGATACAGGAAGCCTTCACGGTCAACGACATTGCCTGCGCCAATTTTTACATCAAAATTGTTTTTTACGTATTCAATGGCTTCCCGCTGCCACTCGCTATAGCCATCAGAAGCATCCACCACGAGAATGTCCACGCCTGCTTCTACCAAAGCAGGTACACGTTCTTCATAGTCCTTTGTATTAATACCCGCACCTGCGATGTAGCTCTTCTTCTGATCAAGCAGCGCCAGCGGATTTTCCTTATGGGCATCATAGTCTTTACGGAAGACAAGATAGCGCAGGTTCTGCTCTTCATCAACAATCGGCAGACAGTTGAGCTTATGCTCCCAGATCAGATCGTTGGCTTCCGACAACGTAATGCCTGCTTTGTTATAAATTAGCGCCGAGAACGGCGTCATAAACTCTTCAATACGCTTGTCCATCGTATCGCGGCTAAGACGGTAATCTCTGCTTGTCACAATACCAAGCAATTTGCCGTTCGGCGTACCGTCATGTGTAATTGCGACCGTGGAATGGCCGTTTTTCTCCCGCAGATCAAGGACATCTTTTAACGTATGGCTTGGTGTCAAATTGGAACGGCTAACTACAAATCCTGCCTTGTACTCCTTTACCTTGCGCACCATCGCAGCCTGGCTCTCTACCGACTGTGATCCGAAAATAAAAGAAATACCGCCACATCGTGCCAATGCAATCGCCATAGAATGGTCAGATACCGACTGCATGACCGCCGATGAAAACGGTATATTTAAGGTGATTGCAGGTTTTTCCCCTTTTTTGAACTTGGTGATCGGTGTTTTCAAATCCACATTTGCCGGGGTACAGTCCTTGGTCGTTAAATTAGGAATTAATAAAAATTCACTAAATGTACGGGACGGTTCTGTATAATAGTAAGCCACGGTTTTCGCCAACTCCTTATCCATTTTTGAAATGGTACCATCCACCAGCCGCAATGTCAACTGTTTGTTGTATTTGATGCCGCCTTTGCTAAATAACAGAAATTTTGTGTGAAAAGAAGGGAATCAACGAGTAAAAAGCGAATAAATAAATTGCATTAAATACACATTTAATGCAATTTCATTTCTAAACGATTTATTAGACAGGTAGTGAGCTAATGGATAACGAACTTTTGGAGAAATATGAGCCTGAAATGTCCCTTTTCCTAATTTATATGAAAGACCGTGGCTACTCCCCGGATACCCAGCAAGGGTACCTGCATGACCTAAAACATTTCCTGAACAATCTCCAGGGGAAAAATGTTGGGGAAACGAACAAAATCGATATTATGCGCCATCTTACCTCCATTCGTGTATCTGGCGCCGGAGCGCGCTACCGCAACCGCAGTCAGTCAGCGATTCGTCTCTTCTTCAAAGTCATGATCGAATTTGATTATGCGAAGACGAACCCTGCCCTGGAAATCGAGAAAGCCAAAGTGGAAAAAAATAAGGTGCCGACTTTTTTGGAAAAACAGTTTATCGACAACTGCACCGAACTGGTAAGCGGCAAATATATGCTGCGCGATATTACCATCGTTGCGCTAATGCTGTATGTTGGTCTTCGGGTAAGTGAAGTTGCCCGGCTGAACATGGTGGACTTTAATCGTGCAGGAGCGATGCTCGGGGTACATGGCAAAGGCGATAAATGGCGTTACATCCCCCTCCCCAACGAGATGGTTCACTTGCTGGAACAATGTCTGGCAGAGCGGCTCATTCCCCGAAACAAAAAAGACGAGGCGGCTTTCTTTGTTTCCCAGTTCGGGAGAAGGATCAGCAAGCGCATGGTTCAAACAGTTGCGGAGAAAATGTTTGCCGCATTGCATAATAAGTTCCCAGAGCTGCATGGCATGAAATTATCTGCGCATAAGCTGCGGCATTCCTTTGCCACCGACTTGCTGCGCAATGGCGCGGATTTGCGAACGGTGCAAGAGTTGCTGGGCCATGAGGATATTTCTACAACGCAGATTTACACGCATGTCGTAGATGAGGTGAAGAAAGAAGCGATGCAGCATGCCCGGCCGTCACTTCCGGCTGCACTGCGGATGTAGTCTCGCATTCGTGGTAACGAAGACATGCCGCGGCGCACGAACGAACAAAATGTGTGGCAATGTACCCCAGCAGTAGTCTAGATTGATCAATAGAATACTATACTCGCTCACAACAAAACAACCCATGTACCTAATCCGAATCGGAATTGGCATGGGTTGTTGCGTTGGTTCGCTTAATTATTTATTTCTCTGCTTTGGTATCGGAAATCGTCAGCACTTGCGCATTTGAATCCCAGTTTATATTCAAGCCAAGTCCCTGCGAGAGCAACTGATAAGGAACGGTCACCGCACCAGCAACAGACTTTGGACGTTCAATAAGTGTGATCGGTTTGGAACCCTCCCATGCCTGATCTGCATATTGATTGAATGAAATCGTACGTCCCTTATATTTCACCACGTAGCTCGTTTCTGAATCTGATCGGCTAATCGAGAATGATGCACCAAGTGTCTGCGAAATGGCTCGAATCGGAACTTGCACCGATACGTCGGATGCAATCACCGGGAAAGGAGTCTCAAACTGCTTCCCATTAACGAAGACATCAATCGCCGCTCGTGCTTGTGCGGGACGATATACCATGCCCCCATAGGATGAGGCCTCTGTCCCGGCTTCATAAAATTTGTTGTGCCCCCAACCCCAGACACCGCCATCGGCGGACACAGCAATATTATGATAAGTCCCTCCGCCAATGCTTACGATCTTGGGCAAATGATTCACTTTCCCCTGCTTGCCGGTGACGGTTTCTCCATACGTGTAAATTTCTCCACTTGTGGTGAGCAGCAACACATATCTTTGCTGTGCCACGATCTGTTTGACTTGCAATTTAGGATAAAGTGCTTTGGCCGGCTGGCCCTGTTCCCAGAACCATACTTTTCCATTCCCGTCCAGTCCGTACAAGGATTCACCAACCAGGGAAATTTGCTTCATCTTGTTCAGCCCTTTTACTTGAACAGGCGACGTTCCCTCGATTGTATATTGACCCTTTTTTGTTAAGCTCTCTCTCCAACCCCAGACGGTGCCATCTTTTTTCAAAGCATAGCCTAATTGCCCTCCTGCGACGATTTGTACAATGTCTTTCAGTCCTTTTACAGCGGCTGGCTTACGTGATTCATGCTCTGACTGATAAATTTGTGGATCCATCCATATTTTTTCCCAGGACCACACGGTACCATCTTTGCGCAATGCTAAACCGAAATAAGAACCTGCAGCAACCGTTCTCGCATCGGTCACACCTTCAATCTGATAAGGAAGCAAGGAATAAATCCCAGCATATTCGATGCCAGGGCGCTCTGCCCCGCCCCATTGCCAAACGGTACCGTCTGCTTTAGCAGCCAGATTATGAGACCACCCGCCAACTGAAATATTAGTGATGCCGCTAAGTCCCGCAATCCGGATGGGAGCGGTCGCGCGGCTGAAGCTTACTTTCTGCTGTATGCCAAGCTCTCCCCACAGATTCCTGCCCCAGCCCCAAACCGTTCCATCTTTGCGCAGTGCCATCGTGTAGTAATGTCCGCCCTCAACCGCAATAAATCCTTGAGACAAAGGTGTTGATTTGCTTGTGCTTGATTCAGCGGAAGTAGGATAAGGAAAAACAGCGGCAGCCAACACCATGATCGTAGTTACTAACCATAGCTTAGTTAAATTCCGTCCTGTGTTTTTTTTCATCCATTTACACCCTTTCGCTTTCAAATGCGCCGTTAAGCTAACTTAGGCGGCAAATCCTCTACTTTTTCTTGCGAAGCTGCCAAGCGGCCACAGCAATTCCTGCAGCTAACACGACAATTGTGATTGCGATTAATATCCACCAGAAATCTTTCCTAGGTTCCAAATGTTCCCCTTTTAACGATTTATACTCCTTGGCGGGGGGAGCCTCGCCTTTCCCCAATTGCTGCAGATCTTCAGTTGCGTCAGCGAGCAAGGCGGTACGCGTGCATATTCCCGTTTGAAGCTTGTCTTCTACACCGCTCGCATATACAATATAGGTCTGGTTGACTTCAAATTTGTCATAACCGCAGCTTGCGGAGCTTCCTGCCGTATAGACATCCGTTAGCGATCCAACTTCACCTTTCCATATTTCGGATACTTTGAACGTTACTTTGATTGGGTCGCCACTCGATATGACCTTGCCTTCCTTGGACTCGATTGCGGTAACTTCTCCCGCAAAAACAGCTGTCCCACGTTCCAGCTCCTCTGCTGGGGTTAACCTCTCCGCACAACTGCAGGCATAGGCCATTGCAGGCTTGAACAGCACTCCGCCTCCTAACATAATTGATGCAATCAGAAGCATACCCAATAATCGTTTCATCTTTCGTTTCTTCCCCTTCCATGTCACTGCATCAATTTACTTCCATATAGACGCACATACGCTGCTGAAAGTTTCTGCAAATTTCCAGTTTTTCCGGCTGCACTGCCCCTGTTGTTATTTTGACTCATTATTGCATGATTTTCAAGATTCGATTAGCAGAACAATAAGCAGGGAGATCCAAGATTCGAAGGTTTTTTTAATGATTGTTAACGAACATATTGAAAATGAACAAAATTAAAGAAGTTTCGCATTGAAATTGTCATGCTTGCGCTCCTTTTTTCTGTATACCGTATCTCAGGTTGCTGCGGATGCCAGGTCAGACGCTTCGATCGCGGCGCATGCACTTGCGTTTATTCTCCCTAGCAGTGAAATTAGCTGAGTTAGGGTATACAACAAAACACGACATATCCCCCTCCGCCTTGTAGTTATATGAAAACATCCATAGTCAGCCCCCTAAATCTATCTCACTAAATAGAAACCGCCACTGAATACTTTACATAACTATAATTATGTTTACTTAAAGAAGTTGAAACAAAAATTACTGCTTGACTAGTCGATATTAATGTGCATCTGCGAGTTCTTGTGTTGGCTTTTCATAAGTTAACATAATATTAATTATGTATCTTTTTAAGCCGGTATTTGGTTTTCGAAAAAGAATGTTAACGAACATATTGATAACAATCAAAAATAGCGTATAATAAAGGAAAAATCATCCATTTCAAAATTAGGAGGCTCGTTGCAATGGCTAGAAACCAAAACAAACTTGAAAAAGACGAAACGCTTGGCCATGTAGTCAAAGTCCAGCAGGTAATTGATTTTTTTGTGTTGTCGGAATTGCAAAAGGGACGGCGCTATCAAGGTGAGCTGGAACAAGCCATTATTAGTCAATTGAGCAATGTTGGTGTATCCAAAGGGTATCTTACTACGCGATTGCAAAAACTCGCTGCGGAAGGCCATGTGCTGCGCAGCTGGGAAAATGACGATCGCTATAATCGGTTTTACGAGATTACGGATGAGGGTTTAATTTATTTTAAAAAAATGCTGCAGGAACTGCCTGATCGTGTAAAACTCGCACAAAAAGTGTATCAGCAATTTGAAGACTATATTCGACGCTTTGACAGCATGAATTTTGGATAGTAAACGGTTAGCTGACAGATAACGACAGTTGAATAACAGAAAAAACAGACCAAGACTGTGCTGCTCCCGTTTTGGTCTGTTTTGATGATATAGTTCACATAAATTTAATTATGTAAACTAAAGCCGCCATAGTATTGCCAGGCATAGTTAAAAAAAGCTTAACTCACCAAATATTTCATGATACAGTTATTTGCAAGGAATGATTTCCAATAAATAGTGAGGTGGTGCTCCGAATGGAGAAACAACTATTAGCGTGGACATTTGTAAGCGAATGCCCAATTCCTGATGAGGTGCATAGTTTGTTAGTCAAAGGCGAGCAAGCATTTGCCGCTTATAAAACAATCCGGGACTCGGCCATTTTCACGAACAAACGGTTGATTATCCGAGACGCGCAAGGGCTAACCGGCAAAAAGGTTGAAATCTACTCGCTCCCCTACAGATCGATTGTCATGTGGTCTACCGAAAACGCCGGCACATTCGATTTCAACGCTGAAGTCGAGCTTTGGACCAAAGCTGGCCATGTTAAAGTAAACTTGAAGAAAGGCATCGACGTGCGCAGGTTTGACAAAATCATCGCAGATGCGATTCTCGTCAACGAGCCATAACCCCGTTCCATGAATGTTGTACAATATCGTACGTTTTGCTAGAGGGACGTACAGGCCGCCAATTTATGGCGGCCTGCTTACTACATGAAGACGGGGTTATACATCCTCTGAATTATCCATTACGAATTAAATCAATTCGCATCCCAGCTGTTATTCTTTATTCCCTTTTGGCAGTAAGGAAGCATTGCGCATCATAGGATACGTGGCCAGTAGAGCTGCCAAGCCTGCAACGCCGAGCAACGTAAAAGCAGCTACAGCATTCATATTCAACTGAGACAACCATTCAATAGGTGCTTCCATTGCGCCTGAGTAATATAAGAACATCGCCAGAATGCCGATAACCATAATACCGATAAAAGTTCGTGTCATACCCAAACGATACGTAATACAGTAAATAAAGAACGCACCGCCAAACAAAACAAGTCCAAACATAAGATCGATCCATAGGTAAGGCAAAAATTGATGCTCACTTGAATAAAGCAGACCCGGATGCATAATGGCTGCCGAGCTGACTCCAGCCTCATACAGAGACGAAATTAACAACTGCAACAAATTCAAGAATAGGATATACACGAAGACAGCTGAAGTACCGACCATGTAAAAAGTTTTTAGCAATTGCGTTCGTGTGCTCCCAAGACTTACAGCAATATGAAAAAGACTTTTGAATCCCATAATTCCGTAAAACGGAATGAAGAAAAAATAAGCCGGGTATGCGATACCACTGTGCGTTTCACCCAAATCCTGGGATATCCCGAGGATAATCCATGCTGCAGTCAAAGGCAGCGTAATATACAATAACAACAACTTGCCCAAAAACCATCGTGCATCTTCATATATTAATCGAACTGTACCTTGAACGGCGCTCATCATGAAACCTCCTTCACAGTGTCCGTCAAATGGAGCAAATAATCCTGAAGCTGCGCCTTTTCCAGGGAAAGTCCAGCTGTACGGGCCAGTTCTCTCCACTCATTGGACAATGGCGCGTCGATCATCACTTTCTTCGCAGAGCCGATTGTGCTCTCATTCAGAATCTTCTGATTATTTACCAACTTATCCACTTGCTTGCTTTCTCCGGTTAACCAAATGCCCCTCTCCCGAAGCTCTTCCATCGGTTCATGCAGCAGCAGCTTCCCATCGTTGACAACAACAATAGATTCTAATAAAGGCTGAATTTCCTCGATATGGTGTGTAGAAACCAAAATCAACCGAGGAAATTCATCGTAACTATCCAGCAACAACTCATAAAACTTTTTGCGCAAGCCCGCATCCAACCCATTCGTCGGTTCATCCAATATAGTAATATCTGCTTGACTGGCCAATCCGATGACAAGCTGGAGAGCGGTTTTCATCCCGGTCGACAGCTTCTTGGTCTTTCTCTTCTCAGGCAACTTAAATGTCTCCAGCAGTTGTTCCGCCAAGGCTTGATTCCAATTCGGGTTGAAGTACTTATAAAATCGCAAAGCATCGCGAACGCTCCAAATTTCACTGAACGGATGGTCCTCCTGCATATAACACAGATTTTTCTGAGCCTCCGGATTATTGTAAGGCTGGTGCCCCATAATCTCGATTTGCCCTTCACTTGGCTTCATATGGCCGGCGAGCAGCTTCATTAAGGTGGTCTTGCCTACGCCATTGCGTCCCCAAAGGCCAGTAATAACAGGATTGTTTTCAACGTATGATATTCCTTTTAATACACGAGATTCATCGTAAGCAAAAGCAGCGTTTTGCACGGAAATCATAATTTTTTCTCCTCCTCTGTAATCATTTCGATGACCTGATCGATCGGCATCCCGATTCGCTTGGCTTCTTCCAGCAGTGGACGAATATAAGTTTGCCTATAGTGCCCTTGTTTTTCCTGTAACAACTGGTTTCTCGCTCCTTCCTTCACAAACATGCCAATCCCTCTCTGTTTATAAATAATATCCTCGTCAACCAAGGCTTGAAGCCCTTTACGCGCGGTGGCTCGATTGATGTTATAAAATCGCGACAGCTCATTCTCAGACGGAATTCTCTCCCCTTCTTTCAATTGACCATCGACAATATCATCCATAATCATTTGAGCAATTTGTTGAAAAATGGGCTGATCTTCGTCCAACATTGCTCTCAAGATTCTCTCCTCCTTGTTCATTTTCACCACCTGTATGGTTGGTTACTCGTATAACCAACTGTACTACACTAAACAAAAAATGTAAAGTGGATAGAAAAAAAACCGCCAACTGCAAAGGCGGCTTTCTCCCCAACGTATAACCCCACTTCAGCAGTATTACTGAGCAGTCCAATGAAATCGAACAGTCAGAGCCCCGGCGTCCACAAGCATAGTCGAGATCGTCAGCCATTACGCATGGGACCCATTATTCAACGCAAATCGCTCCTGCAGTGATCCGGACAATTGACTCAGCTGCCTGATTTCTTCATCAACCTGCGCCGCTGACTCCGTCTGACTGCCGCATACGGATGAAAGCTGGCGCATCGAGGCCATTCCCTCCTCAATGACCGAGGAAATTTGCGAAATTTCATCAGTCACCGCAGATGAATCATCTTTGATTGCGGTAAGCATCTGATTGTTCCGATAAATAAATGCCATAAATTGCTGCATAATTTCTTTCGTCTGCGCAAAATCGGCTGCAAATGCTGCTGCCTGGCTGACAGACTGTTGAATGACTTGCTGGCCCTGATGAACTTGTGCGGAACTTCGCTCGCTTTCCGTCCGAATCTTCGCTACAATTTCTTCAATTTCTGCGGCCGCACCACTGCTCTGCTGGGCAAGCTTGCGAATTTCAGCGGCGACTACAGTAAATCCCCTGCCGTGCTCACCTGACCTGGCCGCTTCAATGGAAGCATTCAAGGCCAGCAGATTCGTCTGGTCTGCCACATGCTGAATCGTGTTCGTCATGCCAAGCGCCCGTGCAGATGCCTGCTCCAAGGTGTACAACGTCTGCTCAGCTGCGCGAATGGTCAGTGAAATGTTCGTCAACTGCTCAGTCAGTGTCTGTACCTTGGCATGACTTTCAGTTACGACACGTTCAGCGTCCTCCGTGCTTTCTGTCATTTCTTGCGAAGGATAGAATGCGGTTTGCACCGCAAGGTGAATGCTGCGCAGCTTGCTTTCCATCTGTTCAATGGATTGGGCCTGGTCATCAAGCCCGGCAGCAACTTCCCTGAAAGAAGCGCTCATTTCCTGATTCACCCTGACATTTTCCTCTGACCGTCCGGAAATAACACCTGATGCGGAATTGATTTGCTGTGACAAAATCTGCACATGATCAAGCAGATGCAACAGATCTGTTTCTTTGCTCTGCTTCTCTTGTTCCAGCTGCCTCGTAATTTTACTTTTGGAATGAATCTGCAGTATAGTCGCGACCGAGGTTAAAATAAGAAAGACGGCATGAAGCGAAACCATCAGGAAGGAGTAGCTCTCCGTACCGAACACAAGCTGCGGAAATAGCAAGTAGCCCCCCAAGTGCTGTAGGGCAAATACAAGTGTCATCCATACGATTAATCGAATATTTTCATAGTAGGCAGCGGCCGCAATGACCATGAAGATGGAAAAATGAAATTCCACACTCCCCCCGCTCCCGCTGATCATACCAATGCTGGAAAATGTCAAAGCAAAAGTATTCAGCCATGGAATAGACCTATGCTCCGGGTTTCGGCGAAACCAGTAGTAACCCGTTGCCAATATCACTAGCGGCAGCAGACTGAGCAGGTTCTGTCCCCACAATAGCGCTTCGCTGTACGTTAATTCTGTTCCATGTCCATGCCCGGCCATCGTTTCCCTGAAAGGGTCTGCCGTTTTCGTCACGAGAAAAATGACAACATTCAGCGCAGCCGCCGCCGCTGATAGCCAAAGCATCAAGCGGTTTTTCTTATCTTGCATGCATTACCACTACCTTTCTTCCCTAACACAACTTGTCTCTCAGACTTTTTTACTATATCACCTCAATCTCAACCAAATCTGAAACTTATAATCGGGTTTTCCTACAATGTGTGGTTGGCTCTAAATGAATGAAGTTGTATTCGGGGAATATCCAAGTTCAGCACTTGAAAATGGTTGCAGACTTTGCGAACAAACTTTATAATCGTCTTAAAAGCCATGTGGAGGATTTAATGAATTCCAAACAAGATCAATCTAAAATTAGAATAATTGAAGCAGCCAGAGTTTGCTTTGCCCGCAATGGCTATGATGGCACCTCCATCCGGCAAATCTGCGAGATGGCTGACGCGAATTTGGCACTTGTATCTTATTATTATGGTTCCAAGGAGAAGTTGTATTTGGCTGTAATTGAGCGTTTCAGCCAGGAAGCGAACGAGAAATTCGATGGGGGGGCCTTTACAAAGCCGGAGGATGCTTTAAAGGATTTCATCCATACTTTTCTAAGCATGCGAAAACAGGACGCGCAATTCCATATGCTGCTGCGGTACGAACTTTCTTCGAAAAGCCCTCGCAAAGCAACGATGGATCAAATTTTCGCCCCTTATCTCACCTATATTCGGCGTATTCTTACTGAGGGAAAGGACAGCGGTGTTTTTCATTATGAATCGCTGGACTTAGTGCTCACCCACATTTTATCCATTTTGGCCTACCCGGCATATGATTCGCTGCTGCTAGCAAGTTATGAGGATCATCAGCTCTCCACGGAGGCCGAAATCTTGCAAACAACCCGCTTTATTTTTGCAGGCCTGTCCGCTTCAATTTGAGCTTCCGGCTGGTAGCAAGCCATGTTTGAGCACAATGAGATTATTTTATTCCATGACTTATGCACCACACCACTTCATCTACTACACTTCCAATTTGCGGCTTTAACTGCATAAGTCATGTCAATGTCATGACACTACCCGTTCCTGAACAATTCCTTCAGCACATCCAATGCATCATCTTTACTGAAATCGGAACGATATAAATTTTTTAAGGCGTCATCAATTACCTCTACTTTTCGGTCAATCCCTGCTTTTTCCTCCAGTTTGGTTTCTGGCATATTTTTCTTAATTTCCATCAAGCTTTTTCTTCTCATGTGGAGTTCCTTAATTAAATAGGAAGTATCATCTTGTGACAACCTGGGAAACTTCACGAATATTTTTCTCAATCTCCGCTTCGTAAAAATACGAACTCTACCTCATTTCTCCACTAGTTGTCGGCGCCAGCAATCATCGTTTTAAAACAAAAGTATAAAACATAAGTTTAAACTTTACAATAAAAAGGGAAGAGATTTGCACAAGCTAAGACGGTGTGTATCCCTTCATAATAGATGTTTGATGAACGATATGGTTAATGACAGCTATGCTCGCAATAAATCAAGAAGTGCAAAGTGATTTCTAAGCTTGGCCTTCATAATTGCTTCGTGAAACGGTTTTGTCATAAAATCAATCGCACCGGCCTCGATGCCCATCTCTTCATCTTCCTCATGCTCTAAAAAAGTAATGAAAATAACGGGAATCACCATCGTTTCCCGATTGCGCTTCAGTCGCCTGCACACCTCATAACCGTCCATTCCAGGCATCATCACATCCAACAAAATTAAATCGGGCCGCATTCGCATGGCCATTTCAATGCCCTGCTCCCCCCTGCTCGCATATAGGAGCTCGTATTCCTCCCCCAGCATTGCTTGAAACAACGCAATCGTAACTGCACTATCATCAATAACCAGAATCGTGTGTCGATGTCTCAAGATTATGATCCCCACCTTTGTATAATGTCAGGAGGATGTCGTTTCGGATGCGCGGTCACTTTCCAGCAACACGCTTCTAATCTGATGGCTCGTATTGTCCATTAATACGGCCAGCCATTCTATTTTCTCATTAATTTGCTGCATTTCTTGTTTATTGATGAAGTGTTCAAGCTCCTCCGCACATTGAAAAAGTGCGGGGATGACCAGGTTGCTTGCCGCACCTTTTAGACCATGTAACTGCCGCTTCACCGTAGAGTAATCCCCTTGATTGACGCTTTTTTTAATTTGTCTGGCAATATCCGAATATTCACCTAAAAAAACTTGGTAAACTTGATATGCTCGTGCCTTATTTCCACGCAGACGATTTAAAAAAGCATCTGAATCCATCTCATTATTCTCCCCCTTTTTTCACCCAATTTGTTATTTTTAAAAGGAGTTGTTCAGGCTCGACCGCCTTTGACAAATAATCATTCATCCCTGCAGCAAGGCATTGTTCTTGTTCGGATTGTGAATCGGATGCGGAATAAGCAATAATCGGCACCGTCACCCCTTGAGCACGCATGCGCGCCGCCGTTTCCAAACCGCTGATGCCAGGCAATTGCAAATCCATTATGACAATAGATTGAGTCGCCAAAGACGGGTCCATAACGATGTTTATGGCCTCAAATCCATCGGACACAGATACAACCTGCGCCAAATGAGCTGTCAGTATTTCCTCAATCACCAGACGATTCAACTCATTATCTTCCACCAGCAAAATCGCAATGTTCTCAAGCGAGATTGGAGGTGTGTGCCGCTTATACTCCCCAGAACGCTTCACATTTGAAGGCTCAATTAGTAAAACTTCGTGTATCGCTTCTAAAAGAATTGAACTTCTTAGCGGTTTTTCAAGAATATAATCAGACCTATATAAAAAATCACATTTTGTCAAATCATCCCGATGTAGACAGTCTATCATGGTAATGAATGTCATACAACATGCTATAGAACTATTTCGAAAGACCTCTGAAAAGGCATGGTTGTTACTTTTGTCAGTGTCCCAATCCATAATAACGATGTCATATATGACTTTTGAATCGTTCGAATATGGCAAAGTATTAATTATTGCCTTGCTGTTCAAACCCGCAATCAGTTCGCTGACGCTTGCGATGGCTGTAACTTCATATTGTGGTTGCTGCAGCGTCTCGCTAATGAGCTGCTGACGTACATTGCTTTGGTCGATGACAAGCACACGATAAGGAGATGAACCGGGAATGTTATGTATAGCTTCCGTCTGACGAGCAGCTCCCAGCACAGCGGTAAAGGTAAAGATGCTCCCTGATCCAGGCTCGCTCTGCACTTCCAGAACGCCTTGCATTTGCTCCACAAGCTGCTTGCATATGACCAGCCCAAGTCCGCTTCCGCCAGCCAACCGTGAAGTAGAAGCAGCAGCCTGAGCAAAAGGTTGAAAAATTCGCAACTGCTGCTCCAGGCTTAACCCAATTCCCTGATCGGCAACCGAAATTTGCAGTGTATGCTCCCCATTTGATCTTCCCGCTGGAGCCAGTCCTGTCCGAACGCTTATCTTGCTGGAAGGTCCAGAAAACTTGATCGCGTTGTGAAGAAGATTAACCAACACTTGAGAAAGCCGGAATGAATCACCAACCAAAGATTGCGGGATGTCAGGAGAATGTTCCACCTGAATATTAATCTGCTTCTCTAAAGCTGCATGCGACACAACATCCAACGCTTGTGACAGCATCGCATCAAATTGAAATTCGGCCTTCACCAACTCCATTTTTCCTGCTTGCAGCTTGGAAAAGTCAAGCACTTGATCAACCACCGACAGCATAAACTGCGAGCTCGCCTGCAGTTGCTGCACGTACAGCTGCTGCTGATCCGACAGGTTCGTGTTGGCCAACAGATGATGCAGGCCATTGATCGCCTGCACAGGCGTCCGCACCTCATGATACAGCTGCGCCCAGAAGGCATCCCGGGTATGGAGTGCCTCTTCAAGCGCCTGCTCCCTCTCCTTGTAAACCGTAATATCCTGGATGAATCCGAAAACTTCCGGTGAACCCTCTTCCCTTTCCCCTCCCCGGGTACAATGAATTTCTCCATACAACTGTGCACTTCTGTCGTGTACAACCACTTCAAACTCAAAGACAGCTTTGCCCTCCAGAAAGGCATGTTTCACTTTTCTAATAAAATGTAAACGGTCGGATCGTTTCAACAAACGGAGCAATGTTGTGAGGCGGGGCGGTCTGCTGCCGCTAACTGTGCCAAGAAGCTCGTTAAGCTGTGCCGATGGACAAAGAATTCGTCTATCCGTGTCCCAACTCCAGCTGGCGATGCGCGCTGTCTGGTGCCATTGTTCCACATGCCTGTTACGATGATAATTCAATTGTGTTCGTTCCACTGCATTCCTCCAAAAATAATGTGAACCTGCATATAACCTTTGTCTGCAAGGGTTAGGAGCCACCGTCTGCCCACTTACATCATTTTTTCTTTTGACTCGGAATTATGGGGGTAAGCATAAAAAATATAACGTTCGGGAGCGTTTCCTAAATAACGAAAAGGATAGCAGGTAGATATGGTCAACACTTCTTCTCCCATCTTTCTTATTACTGTTGTATCCTCTTTATCGACAATCTCTGTCGCTTTTATTACATATTCAAATGATCCATAAGGCATATTTACGACAAATAGATCGCCCAGTTCAAGTTGGCCAAACTTCCTGAACACCGTGTCCCGATGACCGGATAACAATATTTGTTCATTATCAAGCGGAAATGCTGTTGATTTGAAATGCCCCACTCCCTGCGCAAGCGTCTCGTCATCCGTGCCCTCCAGAATAGGAAGCTTCTCGTTCAGTTTCGGAATCTCCAACGTACCGATTACTTCATTGTCCCGGGCTTTGAACTGTGCTCTGGCTTGAGCCATGTCCTGTTCCAGGACCAATTGCTCATTATAAAGCGGATCGTTGCGGATCGATAATATACGCTCGGCATCCCGCAAATTTTGGTTGATCTTATTATTTTGATAAATCAATGTGCAAAAACAATAGATTAGCAGACAGACGCCTATGAAAAAGAGCAGTGTGCTAAATTTCTTTAGCATATTGCTCCTCCTTTACCTGAACTGCTGCCTGTTCATGATGAAGAAACTCATGATAATAGCTGCAGTAACCGGAAATATTATGTTCCACGTCATCAATTCTGCTCCGAAAGGAATGGTGACGGATATAAAACGACCCTGTTATTTTGGCTGGAGCTTTGAAATACATCGCTACTTCAGGGAAGAAGAAACCGTTGAGCTGATGTTCCAAACGATGTGAAATGGCTTTGTTAAGTTTATCGGTATCGAAACCATCCAGCAGCGCTGTCATTTGCCGTGACGTTATATTATTAATCATTTTATGAGAAGCCATCAATAGCTCAAGAAAGGTCGGATACGTTGTATCCCGATCGATAATAAAGTTCAGCTTGTCCCTGACATTGCGCAGCCCAAATGTAAAATAGTCTGCCTCCGGCTTGTATTGGGTCAACTCATTGGTGCAGTAGCTTAGCCAGTGGTCATGGTGCTTCCAATAGTTATGCTTCATAAAATACGCAAATGCCCGCTCGACGACAGCCAGCCACTTCGGATCACGGGTAACCGCATACAGACGAATTAATGCAAACGCAGCTTCCCCATCATAATAAATAATTCTGAAGGTTTCCTTTACAGTGAGGTCCGGGTAACGCAGCACATGAACAAATCCCCCGGTCTCAACATTCTGCATTGCGGCAATGCCGCTGGCAAGCAGATTCATAAGTTGAACATATTGATCGGTTTGAAACACTGTACTGTACTTCGCCAATGCGAGAATAGCCGCGGCATTGGCCCCCAGCTTAATCTCTTGATCATTTTCCCAATCGACGACATAGGCCCGCTGCTCCTCATTTGTCCGGCTGCTATAGATTATCCCTTCCTCTAGCAAGTAGCGGATCGCCTGATCAATGCTGGCGGCCAGCCGAGCGCTGCGTGTAATTTCATAAGCTTCGATCATCGAATAAATCGTACTGGCATGTCTCAACATGTTGTACCAGGGAATTTTTTTATCAAAGCTGGGAAAATAGCCATAGATAAACTTCCCGTTATCATCAACCTGCCTCGCCAAGTAGCTGGAAGCCTCATCGATGATTTGGTACAGCAGTTGTTTGTCTATTCGGTCAACTTTTCTGCGTCCATTGTTTAACGATCCATTATGAAGTTCATAAAGTGCTGTATCATAGAAGTAACTGATTGTCGTAAACTGATACACATCGCGCTGTGGAAGAGCGCCAAGTACTTGCTTAGAGCACCGATTTTTTGCAAGATAGCGGTTAATGTGATTTACATTCCACTCAATCTGTGAGGTTTGTTCATTTCTGGTCACAAACACATTGGCATTGATTTCTTGTTCAAGGAATGCGCAATTAAACTGGCTGTCCAGTGATAATCCTTTGCGGCAATAGTTTTTACGAGTCGTTCCATAGGTGCCAAGCCATTGCTCGCTGGAGCATGCTTCAATTTCATTGACAAGATCAGCCTTTAGCCATACGTTGTTCCAATGTCTTTCCTTCATATAACTGTTGGCTTTATTCATCGCATTTAGCCATCCCGACTCCGGGCTATTTCCGATCCCGCAGAACACAACGGCGCGCTCTTCCCCGCTGCTTATGGATAAAAACAACACATACTTTGGCTTTCTGCCGAAAAAAGAGTGCATATTCACCGTTGTCTCCTCTGCTCGCGCAAGCAGTGCTTCCTTTACAATAGCCGCCTTGTATTGAAATTCCTTCAGTGTATGCTGTTCCATTCAATCCCCCCGTTCGAAATAAGCAAATCAAATACACGCATCACCCGTGTTTGACGAGTTTTCCTTTCCATTAGATCCCGAATGTGAGAGCACTTATTCACCGGATTTGCTGGCAAACCCGGTGAATAAGTGCATTTTCTAGCTTATATCGTTTTCCATATAAGTTGTTCGCAAGAGAAACGATCCAATTTCGCAAGAGCAGGGAACAAATGTTGTATTTCTTACAACAATCCAAAAGAATGGCCGCGACAAAAGTGGAATTGTTGTATAAACTACATGATTTTACCTGAATTGCGTCATTTCACTTAACATTTATTGTATAATGTGCAGCAATTCCACGTAAATCGTTAAATACGCCCGGATAAGTTGTAGAAAATACAACAATTTATCCTCTATGGTAGTTTCTTTCGTTCAACTTATATCGATAGGCTTGAATGGTTACTTCTTAGCTGCTGAACGTCTTCTTGCAAACCATCCGCCGATCAGAGCCAGCAAACCTGCGGCACCCAAATTCAGTGTATTGGTCGAAGTGTTCGGAAGTTTGGTTCCTGTGCTGTTTCCAATAGAGCTTCCCGTATTTGTCGAAGTCAACCATTGATCCGAATTGGCGTTTAAATTGGCATTCCATTCTGCCGACTCCAGCAAATCTTGATCGCTTCCCGAGAGAACGCCTGAATCAGTACCGGAATTGACTTCGTTGCCGCCATCGGCATCCCCGCCGACTCCGCGACCTGTGTCATTATTGCTGCCCTCGCTGTTGTTGGCAGTCGTATCATCTTGCTCGCCCTGATTAGCACCATCGGTACCCACAGCGTTCTCTTCTGGTGCAGAATTTGAGTCAGCATCCGCCTCTTCTTCATCCTCTCCGCTATTGCCTGCATTCAGCTGCGGTCCAGTTGGCAGCAGCGGTGTCCAGGAATCGGTCGGCGTTGGCGTCACTGGAGTATCCGGTGTCGTTGGAGGATTTGTTGGCGTTGGCGTGCCTGGGAACCATGGGTAAATCGGTGTCGATGGCCCATCCGAATCAGCATCGGAGTCCGCATCCGCGTCAGCATCTGCGTCGGCGTCAGCATCCGCGTCGGCATCGGCATCCGCGTCAGCGTCGGCGTCAGCATCCGCGTCGGCGTCAGCATCCGCATCCGCGTCGGCGTCGGCGTCCGCATCTGCATCCGCGTCAGCGTCGGCATCCGCATCGGCGTCAGCATCCGCATCTGCGTCAGCATCGGCGTCGGCGTCAGCATCCGCATCCGCATCCGCATCCGCGTCAGCATCCGCATCAGCGTCAGCATCCGCGTCGGCGTCAGCATCCGCATCGGCATCCGCATCTGCATCCGCGTCGGCATCTGCGTCAGCGTCAGCATCGGCATCCGCATCCGCGTCAGCATCGGCGTCGGCATCTGCATCCGCATCCGCGTCGGCGTCAGCATCCGCATCCGCGTCGGCATCCGCATCCGCGTCAGCATCGGCGTCGGCATCCGCATCCGCGTCGGCATCCGCGTCGGCGTCAGCGTCGGCATCGGCATCCGCATCCGCATCGGCGTCAGCGTCAGCGTCCGCGTCAGCATCCGCATCGGCATCCGCGTCAGCATCCGCGTCGGCATCCGCGTCAGCGTCAGCATCGGCATCCGCATCCGCGTCAGCATCGGCGTCCGCATCTGCATCCGCGTCAGCGTCCGCATCTGCATCCGCGTCAGCGTCCGCGTCGGCATCCGCGTCAGCGTCGGCATCCGCATCCGCGTCAGCATCCGCATCCGCGTCAGCGTCGGCGTCGGCGTCAGCATCTGCGTCGGCATCTGCGTCAGCATCCGCGTCGGCGTCAGCATCCGCGTCGGCGTCAGCATCCGCGTCGGCGTCAGCATCCGCGTCGGCGTCAGCATCCGCGTCAGCGTCGGCATCCGCATCCGCGTCAGCATCCGCATCTGCGTCGGCATCCGCGTCAGCATCTGCGTCGGCGTCAGCATCTGCATCCGCGTCAGCATCCGCGTCGGCATCCGCATCCGCGTCAGCATCCGCATCTGCGTCGGCATCCGCGTCAGCATCTGCATCTGCATCTGCATCCGCGTCGGCATCCGCATCCGCGTCGGCATCCGCATCCGCATCCGCGTCGGCATCCGCATCAGCGTCGGCGTCAGCATCTGCGTCAGCATCTGCGTCAGCATCCGCGTCGGCATCCGCATCCGCGTCAGCATCCGCATCTGCGTCAGCATCCGCATCCGCGTCGGCGTCAGCATCTGCATCCGCGTCAGCATCCGCATCTGCGTCAGCATCCGCATCCGCGTCGGCGTCAGCATCTGCATCCGCATCCGCGTCAGCATCCGCGTCGGCGTCGGCGTCAGCATCGGCATCCGCGTCAGCGTCGGCATCCGCGTCAGCGTCGGCATCCGCATCCGCGTCGGCATCCGCATCGCTCTCATCATCAAATTTTATTATTGCTTGCGCTCCATCGGTACCGAACAAATCCAAATCGATGATTGCATTCGTGACTTCTGTTCTAAACAGATACTCATTGTTAACGGCCGGCGGCAGCGGAGAGTTCAGATCCAATTCCAATTTGAAATTATAGTAGGACAATAAACTGATGCTTATTAGAGAATTTACAGGTACATAAATCGTTGCATTGTCCGCATCTACAACGACATTATTATTGTTGAACGTCCCAGTATTTCTTAGTAGATCTCCAATGCCCAATACAAACGGAACATCATAAGTAATATTCAGTCTACTTTTAATATCGTCTGCCGTTAATTCAGCAGCGAATGATTCCGGCAGCTTGAAGATAAGATAGGAACTTTGCAATACGTTGGCGCTAAGCAAGCTTTCAGCTCGATAATCCAGCGTCAACTTGTGCCCTGCAGCATTAGGAACGAGCGAAGCATTCAACGTGCCATCCTGGAACAACGCGGCATCCAATAACCCGGCGGCCATTGGACTGACATTATTGAGTGGCGAGATCCGGGAATTCAATGCATCCGTAGAAAGTGTATTCGCATAAGCGACAATACCACTCTCTTTCGTACCAGCCATTGCTTGAGCCGGTAACACCGCTAATGAAGCTGCCAAAAACATCCCCAGTATTTTTTTCTTGCTGCGCAATGCTTTGTTTCTTTTACTATTCATCACACGCTTATAATCCGTATTATTATAATTTCGTTTCATCTCTTTCCTCCTAGAAAAGTTATCGGCGATACAGTAATAAGCCCCTGACTGAAAATTTGAACCTCATAAAGTGGTCAAAATCACCTCCTGCAGGCTAATTAAAAGTTAAACCGTTGTATTAAACAGAAGTATAAAACAGCAGTTTAAAAATGGCAATAGCATTTTAGTCCTTATTCTTCCAGAAGGAATACGGTATTAGCCTGCCTTGATTATTCTACTTGAGGTGCGGGGAGCAACGCTCGATCATTGTCCATTCAACAGCAAAAAAACGAGGTTCTGGCACATGTGCCAAACCTCGTTTTTAATGGGTCCATCTATAGCTATACAAAACTAGGAAGTTACCCGACTGACAATTTTAAGTACCGTGTCACGGGTAAGTTTATTTCCGCCTGCTGCGATCAGGTTGACGGTCGCATGTGCCAAGGCAAGCGGGATTTTGCAAAATTTCCGGGCAGGCCCCTTCTTCAATTCGGCAATGTAATCATCAGCCTGTTTCAGATTGCGCCGGGCATACTGGAGCATCTCCTTAAACTCCCATCCATCCGGGTAGAAGTCAACTCCGCGCTCAATATCCTCTGTGCGGTTGCGAAGAATATTCACGGCCTGCAGTCCCCTGCCAAAAGCTACAGCCTTGGTCATATCCGACTTTGTACCATCATACCAAAGCCATAACTCTGCCAGCATTTCACCCACCATGCCAGCTACGCTATAGGTATAACGATCCAGGTCCTCTTCCGTACGGATTTCCCATTTGTGTTGCACCCATTCTCCCATCTGCTTCGACATCATCGCTGTGTACCGGAAAACAGTTTTGGCAACCGTAGGCGGACAAAGCAGCATCCACTCATGAAGCTGCGATGTAACAGAAGGCAGTACATTCTCATGCGGAGCAAGACAATTTTTGATTTCTTCCACTGCACCCGGCTGCTCAATCGTATCGTGAATTTCCTGAAGCAGTTTAATTTTCAAGGGGTCCGCAAGTCCCTCATGATCCTCGATCTCATCAATTGCTCGCATGCATAAATAGGCTGATGTAACGGCCTCCTTCAATCCTGGGTCCAATCGGCTAATTGGAATATAGAAGGTTCGACTCGTTTTCTGTAACATGGACATTGCATCGTTCAGGATGACGTTAGTAATGGGTATTCCCTCCAAAAAATAGCATTGCTTGCGATTCGCTTCTTTTATCATAACACAGGTTGATGTGGACTCGCTACGCTTCCTTATTATGCATCCGTGACATATCTTTGAAACGAGATTGTCTAGTTTTATTTCACCAATACTTGGGAAAGCGAATCACATGTATATCCAATAAAAATGTTTGACCGTGTTCATGGTCATTTCTAGGACAGAACCGTTCTGAAGACCCAGTTGAAGCAAGCACCGGACGCAACAAACACTCCGCAAGCGGACACACGTTTCTCACATGAATAGCGGTCTGGTGGCCGCCAAGCTCCGTTTTACTCCGCAATGAGCGAAATAACGGAACGTCTGTCCGGACAGCTATATTTTGAACCAATGAACCGCCTGATTAGAACCTTGACGTAAAGACGATCGATGATCAACAATGGCGATTTCATGATTTCCTCCATAATCTGCTGAACATTGTTGTGGATTTCGGCGACGGTATGTTAGCACACCGTGCTGATCACATCAGACTTCAGCCATTTCCATCGCTCTTCAACAAGGTTAAGATTTGGGCGATAAGAGAGCAGGAAAACCAAGCGTAAGCCGGGAGTACAGCCAACCTGGGGTACGGGTGCAACGGGCAGCGGTACTTGTGGATACGGGTGCAACGGGAAGCTGCACTTGTGGGTGTCTGCCCAGTGGAACGGTACCTGAGCAAAGGAGCAATAGTGTGGTTGACTGCCAACACGTATCGCCCCACTGCGCGCGGAGCAGCACCTCGAAATGGGAATTTGATTCTTGCGATTAGATTTGAAAAATCATATAGAATCGATCAATCGGCGATGATTTCAACAATTCTATATGAAAAATCATACAGAATCGATCATCCGGCGATGATTTCAACAATTCTATATGAAAAATCATATAGAATGGATCAATCGGCGATAATTTCAACGATTCTATATGAAAAATCATATTGAATGGATCATCCAGCGATGATTTCAACGATTCTATATGAAAAATCATATAGAATGGATCAATCGGCGATAATTTCAACGATTCTATATGAAAAATCATATAGAATGGATCAATCGACGATGGTTTCAACGATTCTTGTATGAAAAATCATGCAGATTAACAGGCATGCAGTGTGACGAAGCTCGCTCAAGGGAAGACAATAAAACCATCTCCCCTTTCCTTTGCATTTGCAAAAATGGCTCACTCGGGACGCGCTGATCAATGAATAGTTGCCCCAGTTGCCTTTTCAAAAAAAACGCCCTTTCCCGGGCTGGAACAGCCTCACGAGGAAAGGGGCGGACAGTCAAGTGCGTAAAGTCTCTGATATTGCGGAACATCGCGAAGCAATTGCTCATGGGTGCCTTGCATCGTTATTTTGCCTTGCTCCATAAACATAACAGCATCCAACTTCTCCATGCCAACCAGATGATGGGTTACCCAAATTAATGTTTTTCCACGCAGCACTTGAAAAATGGTGTTCATTAAGTCCCGTTCGGTAATCGGGTCAAGTCCTACCGTTGGTTCATCAAGCAGCACAATGGGAGCGTCCTGCAGCAAAATACGCGCAAGTGCAATCCGCTGTCTTTCTCCGCCCGAAAAACGCCGCCCTGTCTCTTCCATTCGTGTATCGTATCCTTTGGGCAGCGAAGCGATCAATTCCCCAATCCCGGCAAGCTCAGCTGCCTTATGGATTTCCTGATCTGAAGCATCCGGCCTGCCAAGCCGGATGTTGTTGGCAACCGTCGTGTCAAACAAGTAGGGCTGTTGATTCAGAACGGCGAAAACCTCGCTTCGGTTGTCAGTCAGGCGCTGAACCGCCGTACCGTTCACCGTAATCTCCCCCTTGTGCGGAACAAGCTCTCCCAGGATCAGATTGAGCAGCGTCGATTTTCCTGAGCCGCTCCGGCCGAGCAGTGCTACCGTGCGGCCGTAAGGCACGTCAAGCATAACGTCCCGTATGCTCCAATCTGCTGCTGACTCCGCTTCGCTCCCATGATGAAAACTGATCGTGTCTATCTTTAAATGAGGGGATTTGCTTACTGAAGCCGTAACTGTTCCTGCTGCACTTTTACGCGATTGTCCATCACCAGTTGTTGCAGCCGCAATAGTGCTCGCCTTTCCATTACCAGCTTCTTCACCATCCGCACTCCGAGCTGGCTCTGCCGCTTCTACAGCAGCGAGCCGTGTAAGTGAAGTTTGATAATCCGGCAAATTCACTACCGCGTCTGACATGCGGGCGAAGGCTTCCAGCAGCGGAAAGGCAATAAGGGTAAAGGCGGCAATCCAGACGAATGCCATGTTCTGCTGCCCTGCCTGTCCGCCTGCCCACCAGATCATGAATACGACACCGACGCCGACTGCACATTGAGAGAGCCACTGTCTCCGCCAATCGCGCTTGCGCAGTGAGTGGTCAAGCTCGGCTGCAGTCTGCTGCCGCTGCTGCCAGTTCGATAGAAACTGCTGCTTCCGACCGCTTAGCAGCCAGTCACTCATCCCGAACACGGCATCTGTCAATTCCCGGTACAGCGCTCCACGCTCCCGTTTTAACTGCTGCCGCTTGGCGAGCGAGGACCAGAGCGCGATGGCCGGCGCTCCAAACAACAAAAATCCGCAATAGCATGCCATTAGAATCGCAAACTGCACATCAAACCAACCCAAGGCGATCATCGCAGCTGCATAGACGAGCATGCCGGCCAACGCAGGCAGCACCGTTTTCAGAAACACATTTTGCAGCCGCTCAATATCATCTGCCAGCAGTCCCAGCAAATCGCCGGTTGAATATTGGCTGCCTAGGCGCAATGCCTGGGGTTCAAGCGCGTGATACAAACGGCTGCGCATTTTCGCCAAGACCCGAAGCGAGGCATCATGTCCAAGGAGCCGCTCCAAATATTGCACTACTGCTTTGCTAAAACCAAACGTACGCACCAACACGATGGGCACGTAGACCATCAAAATATTTTCCGGCCGGAGCGAAGAGCGCGAGATCAGGTAACCGGAAGTGAAGAGAAGTGCGCCTGCGCAAGCGATCGCCAGTGCACCGAGCAGTGCGGCGAGCGCAAACTGCCAGAAATACCGCTTGATGTAGGGGACAAGCCAGTTCAGTTGCTGTGCTGATTTTTTGCTCACATCGCCATCCCCTTCCCCGTTGCGGTATACAGCCGATAGTAGACCCCTTGCCGGGACAACAGCTCTTCATGGGTTCCTGTTTCAACTAGCGCGCCCTGGTCCAGCACCCAGATCTGATCCATATCCGGCATCCAGTGCAGGCGGTGGGTCGCCAGGAACATTCTCTTTCCTTCCGTCACCTGCAGAATGGTTTCTTTCAACTCCAGCTCGGTCTCAATGTCCAGATGTGCTGTCGGCTCATCGAGCAATATATTCGGCCGGTTGCCCAGCAGCGCACGCGCCAGCGCCACCCGCTGCTTCTGCCCGCCGCTGAGGATTCTCCCGCCTTCGCCGATCGGCTCATCATAACCAGCGGCCAAGCGCGCAGTCAATTCACTTAGCCCCACTGCCTTAACTGCTTCCTTTACCTGCTCCAGGCTTGCATCCGGCTCATAGAATCGGACATTGTCTGCCAATGAAAGGCTGAATAGATGAGGGTGCTGCGGAATGTAGGAAAACTGCTGCTGCCAGCCTTCTCTGTGCTGCCCTTCCAAACGGTTCCCGGCAATGATGACGTTGCCCGAAGCCGGGCTGGCAAAACCCGCGATGACATCCAGCAGTGTGGACTTGCCTGCTCCGCTTGCCCCAACAATGCCAATCCGCCTTGCCGCTGGATCGAGCGCCACCGAGATGTCCTGCAGTTGAGGTCGCTGTTCATCATCCTGACTTACATAAATGCCGGCTAGCGCAACATCAGCAAACCGACGTTTGCCCAAGCCTGGTTGTGCATCTAAGTCTGATTGTTTTTCAAAACCTGATTTTTGTTCCAAGCCTGATCGCTGCCCTAAGGATTTTGCTGTTGCGTCTGCATGCGCCGTCCCCGCAACATCATCAGTATTGTTCGCCACAGAGTTGTCGCTGACGCGATGGATCGCTTCCCACGCTTCCTTGCCATCCAGTGTGGCATGATAATCGGTCCCCAAATTGCGGATCGGCAGGAAATATTCTGGCGCCAGCATCAATACGACCAATGCCGCTTCCAATCCCATCGTGCCTCCGACAAGCCGCAGTCCAAGACTGACCGCTACCGAAGCAACCGACAGCATTGTGAAGAAATCGAGCGCAAAGGAGGAGAGAAACGCCACGCGCAGCGTGCGCATTGTTGCAGAACGGTACTGGTTGCTCACCTGATCGATGGTGCGGCCATGCGACCGGCCGCGGCCAAGAAAGCGCAGCGTGCTTAAACCCCGCAGTGAATCGGTAAAATGATGGGAAAGCACGCGATAGGATCTCCATTGTTTGTCTGCCTGCTTGCGGGCAGCCAGACCGAATAATATAAAGAAACCGACCAAAATCGGCATTACCGCCGTTAAAATTAGCCCGGAGACAACATCCAGCGCATATACGAATCCGAGTACGCTAAGCGTTACGCACAGCATATCGAATGTCCGCGGAATGGTAAGTTCCAGATACAAACGGAATTTCTCCATTCCTTCAATGGCGAGAGTGACCAGTTTGCCGCTTCCTTCCTTGGCAGCATAGCCTGGACCGCGCTCGAACAGCCGTTCTGCAAGCTTCTTGCGCCAATGCGCCGTCACTTGCTCCGCCAGACGACCCGCCGTGCGCCGCTGCAGCCAGACAATCGTCTGACGCGCAAGCACAGCGGCAATAAACCAAAGCAGCGGCATAACAGCCTGATTCACGGGTTCACCACTGAACAGCACGCTGATCGCGCGTGATAGCCCGAATGCCTGCATGCCGATTGCAATCCCTTGGGCGAGGGAAAACAATGCAATCAGCATCGCAGCTGGTTTAAAGCCTTTTAGTCGCAGCCACGCTTTATCCATCAATATTCAAGATGCTCCTTTTCACTGATTCGTTTATGGAACACGACATAACTCCAGATTTGATACCCGAGTACGAAAGGCAGTAGACAAACGACCACAATCGTCATCGCCTTCAATGTATACGGCGAGGAAGCCGCATTGACCACCGTCAAATCAAAGGCGCTGTCGATGGAACTGACCATTACCCGCGGGAAGAGACCGATAAACACAGTAGCGATCGTTAATATGATAAGTCCGCCGGTCATTCCAAACGCCCAGCCTTCGCGATTTTGCTTCAGATAGTAGCCGGCAAGCAGAAACACGGCAACACCCAGCACGAGCAACGCGCTAATCACTACGCCGCGCCGCGCGAAGAAATCGGTCGACGCATATGTCCAAATGCCGAGCACAGCAAGCAGCGCAGCCTGGACCGGCAGCAGGCGACGGGCCATTATCCGCGCCCTCTCCCGCAGCGGACCTAGCGTCCGCAAGGAAATAAAGGTCAGACCGTGAAGCAGGCACAAGCCCGTTACCGTAATCCCGGCCCATACGGAGTAGCCATTGACGATATCGCCGAGGCCGGCGGACATGTTCATGTCCTGCTGGATCGGCAGCCCTTTGATCATCCCCGCGAACATAATGCCGAACACGAGCGGCGGAACGACACTCCCGAACAATATCGCCACATCCCATGTTTTTCTCCATTTATCACTGTCCACTTTGGCGCGAAACTCGAATGCGACACCGCGGCCGATCAAGGCAAGCAGAATAACGGTGAGCGGAAGATAGAATCCGCTGAACATCGTCGAATACCAGTGGGGAAAGGCAGCGAACATCGCCCCGGCCGCCGTGATCAGCCATACCTCGTTGGCATCCCAGAACGGACCGATCGTATTAATCAACATCCGTTTTTCGTGATTGGTTTTGGCGAGCAGACGCGTAGCCATCCCCACACCGAAATCAAAACCTTCCAAAAAGAAAAATCCGACAAACAATACGGCAATCAGCCAAAACCATAGTTCATTCAGTTCTATCATGTGCGAGATTCCTCCCGTCCAAACGGATCATGAATTTGAACTTCTTCCGGTTCTTCATCCGTTGGCCCTTTGCGGGCGATTTTTACAAACAAGAAAGCAAGCACACCCATTAATATTAAATAGATCGTTGTAAACGAGATGAGCGAGAACATGATCTGCCCGGCGCTAACTGTCGGCGAGACAGAATCCTGCGTCGTCAGCAAACCGAACACTGTCCAAGGCTGACGTCCGATCTCCGTCATAATCCAACCAGCTGTGTTCCCGATAAATGGAAGCGCAATGCCGGCCATCATCAGTTTCAAATACAGTTTGTTCGGTTGCGTAATTTTTTTGCGAACCCACAAATATACGCCGTACATCGCCAGTAAAATCATCGCGCTCCCGCTGGCGACCATAATCCGAAAACTCCAAAATGTCGTTCTGACTGGCGGAATGTAATCGCCAGGGCCGTACTTGACCTCATATTCAGCCTGCAGCTCGTTCATGCCCGGAACGGAGCCGTTGAACTGGCTGTAGGAGAGGAAACTGAGCAAATAAGGTACTTTAAACTCGAAATTATTCTGCTTGTTCGTCGGGTCAATCGAAGCAATGACGGTCCATGGCGCCGGATCTTCGCTCCGATCCCACAGCCCTTCACTTGCAGCCATCTTCATTGGCTGCGTATCGACCAAGTATTGCGCTTGGCCATGTCCGAATTGTGCGATCGCAAGGGATGAAATAAGCGCCACGAGGATGCTCAGCTTGAATGAGCTGGTGAAGAACGGCACGTCCTGCTTGCGCAGCAGCTTCCATGCACTAATACCGGCAACAAGAAACGCGCCTGTCGCGATCGCTGCAGCGATCGTGTGCGGGAACTCCCACAGCAATTGGCCATTCGTGAGTAAAGCAACGATGTCCGTCATTTCCGCCCGCCCATTTTCAATCGCATAGCCTACCGGACGCTGCATAAACGAGTTGGCTGCCAAAATCCACAGCGCTGACAGCATCGTTCCGATCGATACGAGCCACATGCAGAGCAAGTGGACCCCTTTGGAAAGCCGGTCCCAGCCGAACACCCACAACCCGATAAAGGTCGATTCCAGAAAGAACGCGAGCAGCGCCTCAATGGCTAGCGGTGTGCCGAACACATCGCCGACAAATCTTGAAAAGTCAGACCAGTTCATTCCGAATTGGAATTCTTGCAAAATCCCGGTCACAACACCTACTGCAAAATTAACAATGAGAAAAGTTCCCCAAAACTTGGCCATTTTTTTATACATTTCATTTTTCTTCACGACGTACATGGTTTCCATGATCGCTACAAGCAGCGACAAGCCAATGGATATTGGCACAAATACAAAGTGAAGAATTGTAGTAATTGCAAACTGAAGCCGTGCCAAATCTACTACATCCATAATGCAACCCTTCTTTCCGTCATAGTTCAGTTAGCTCCGGAACATCCTTCGCAGCAAGCGCTGATCGGCTTGTCAGAATAAATTGTCCATCGATTGTGAAAAAAATCACATCCTTGGGTAGAGGATTAAATCCTCCGTTGAATTCCGGATAATTCTATTATACAAGAGGCGCCGCTTTATTGAACAGCACGCTTGTGGATCCAGTCGTGTCAGATTCGTGTCTGGCCCATGACAAGATTGTGAAATTTATAACAAACTAACAGAAATATCGAAAGAGCGGCTTGCCGCTCCCGTTTTGGCGGCATTCTGGCTGCTTGTCAGGCTTTGCCCATCCAGCCTTGCTCATACACATAACGCGCTAACTGAACCCGATTTTCCATATGTAGCTTGTGTAAAATGTTCTTCAAATGGTTTTTAACCGTGTGCTCGGAGATGGCCAGTTGGCTTGCAATGTCCCGGTTGGACAACCCTTTGGCAACCAGGCTCAATATTTCGCGCTCTCGCATCGTAAGCGGACTCTCCACTGCCGGCAGTTCTTTTTGATGAGAAAACTCCTTTAAAATACGAAAAGCCAGTTCACGGGTCATCGGCGCTTCGTCCACGGCGATCGCACGCAAATATTCATGCCAGGAATCCGGCTTTAAATTTTTCAGCAAATAGCCTTGCGCTCCCTTTTTCAGCGCATCGAACAAATGGGCAATATCGTCGGAGACGGTCACCATCACAATTTTGACATAAGGATATTTCTCTTTCAGCAGTTTCGTCGCTTCAAGTCCGTCCATGCCTGGCATCTGAATATCCATCAGAATGACATCCGGCATCCAGCGCTCAGTCAACGCCAGCGCTTCAATGCCGCTTTTGCCTTCTGCAACGACTTCAAAGATGGGATCCATGCTTAATATCGAGCGCATCCCTTCTCTTGCATGTTCACTATCATCAATAATCAGGACGCGAAAACGTGGTTCCATACGCTTAAAGAGCTCCTCCCTTCGCCTGCAATCTCAACTTTAATCATCATTAACCGATAAACGGCAAACTTACTCACATTTTTACTTACCAGAGCGAGCGCTTCGGTCCAAGACCCAATGATTGATTAATAATCTGCCATAATGATTGCGGCTTGGGCTGCATTAGCTCTGCCGTACATTCGGATTCCGGCTCATAATTTGATTTCTTCGCATCCTTCCACGTCGAATCAGACAAGTAATTGGTCGCCTCGGCTGTTTCAAAACATGGCGGTGCAATATAGATACGCTTCGTATGATCAAGCACCATACGAGTATCATCCGGTGGATCTACGGGCAACTTGATAACATAGAGGGCCCCGATCAACACGATGGCTGCCGCTACACTGTAAATATATTTTTTCAAACGGTATCTTACTCCTTATCCGCTAATGATCTAATAATGGATTGGTTGGGCTGCCGCATTACTTCATACTTGACAACCAGGTGGACAATTGGGCAATTTCTCCTTCCGTCAAAGCGTTTTTGAAAGCGGGCATTCTATTCTGTCCATTCGCCACCACATCGGCAATTTCCTGCTCGGTTCGCTTGCTTCCCACTTTCTGAAGGTTAGGCCCTGAGCGGCCTTGCATGTCCGTTCCGTGACAAGACATGCATTTCTGTTGGTAAATGGTTTCCGCGGCAGCGAACTCTCCCGCTTGCTCCGTTTCGGGAGGAGTTGGCTTATTTGGCGTTTGTTCCGCTCCTCCGCCGCCGCAGGCGCTGAGGATGAGCAGCAATGCTACTGTTACTGTTAATGATACCTTCGCTTTCATCTTTTAACAACCTCCTAAGGGTAAGATTCTGATTATATGATAACCAATATACAGCATTTTAAAATGACCCTAAGGAGCTATAGCGCCACACCGTTTGTGAGCAATGTTTGAACGATTGTTATGCGTTCACCTCCTCGCCATAATCTGCTGGCAAGGTCATCATTTTAACCCTTAGGAGCTATAGTAGCCGAAAAAACGGCAATGGTATGATAACAGCAAATTGAAAATTGAAAGGAGGGTGAACTATGGAAAAATCATCAAAATCATCTACCCGTCCATTTGTGATCGCTTTTGGCGCGCTGCTGCTCTGTTTTATTGTCTACCTCGCCTTGCCCCTGTTTCAATCCGGCAGCTCGATGCCGGTGCTTATGTCGTCTCCTGACTTTACGCTCACCGACATGGAAGGCAATGAAGTGCAGCGCAGCGCATTTGATGGGAAAGTGCAGTTGGTCGAGTTCTTTTTCACCAGCTGCCCGGATATTTGTCCTGCCACGACCGCACATATGGTGCAGATGGAAGATGCGTTGAAGCAGAAGAACTGGTTCGGTACACAGGTTGCCTTCACAGCCATTTCGTTCAATTCGGAGGTGGACACGCCTGAAGTGCTGGCAAAATACGCAGAGCAAATGGGGATGGATTTGAACGGGTGGACGATTTTGCACGGGGATGAGGAAGTCGTCTGGGATTTGGCTTCAAACTACAATATTTCGGTTAAAAAGTTACCTGACGGCCAATTTGTTCATACGATCACTTCATTGCTGTTAATCGATGGTAAACATCAAGTACGCAAAGTTTACCGGATGGGTGAAGAAATCGACAGGGAACAGGTGCTGGCTGATATTGAAGTGTTAGTGAAAGAAGCCTCGTAGCTATCCGATGCTGCATCCAATTCAACCCCAGTCATCGTTTGCAATGATCATTTGAAGGAGGGATTATGATGTATAAATGGTTGATGTTCGCAATCTTTATCGCTGCCAGTGTACTAGGCGTCTATTTAATGCTCTTCCAGCTCCCTGAGAAGGAGGAGGTTGTTCCGGAGATTGCTTTTGAAGTTCCCGATACACCCCATGACGCCGATGCGGCTATAACGCAATACGCCCAAACCTGTCTGTCCTGCCACGGGGATCAATACCAAGGGAATATGGGGCCAGCGTTGAAAACGGTGGGCGCGACGATGACCAAAGAACAAATTTACAGAAAAATTATGGACGGCGGAAACGGGATGCCGCCATTCAAAGACAGCTTGTCCGAAGAAGAAATTATCAACTTGACGAACTGGCTGGCTGAAATGAACTAATTCCCTAATTGCACGCGTAACAAGCCTCCCTTTCCATTGGATCGGGAGGCTTTCCTCATTAGAACCCAAACACGGAACTATGAAGGTTGTCTCTTAATCGAAACGCTAGCCATGAAACGATCTCCAAAACGCGCCATCCACAGCGATTAAATTCATTATCTCCGCAAACGGGATCGTGAAAGTTGGAAATCCGGCGACATATGGCGCGATGTCATACGGGTCAAAATATAAGTGAAGCGCCTGCTCCGTAACAAAAAACGGCTGGTCCTTGCGAATGCCTTTGTACGTATCAGGAAATACGTAGTTGTATTGCGGGTCATCCTTGATTTGCCTGCCCACAATCGCGCTTAGCTCGGCTACGTAATTGCTGCCTGGCTTGAACAAATCCTGCAGGGTGTACATCGTTCCATCCGTCAGATTGATATGCGTGTAGATCTTCGTCGGCATGCCGTGCGCAGCACCAAACGGATAATTATATCCGTTCAATTCCAACACAAGCAAATCTTTTTGAAAAAATGTCACGCTAAAATCACCCGTGTAGGAATAATCCAGCTTGGTGTTCTCCGGGATCGGCTTTACTAGCGACAGTTTCTTGAGTTCGTCATTGACTTTGCGCTCCGCTTCAGCGTCACGCATCCCTTCTACCCGCGGGTAATATACCAAATAATCCCGGTTCGGTTTATACTTTTCTTCTACTACCCGGTATGGCTCACGGAGCGGTATGACCGTATTCTGACGCCAGACAACTCGCCCGAAACGGTCCAGGTAGGATAGCCGCTGATCGACGTTGGCCTGAATAAGGCCGTTGTACAGCGCTAGCGTTCCGCTGCCGATCACATGCGGGTAGCCAGGAGCCGGCATCCCGCTCGTATCAATAAAAAAGGTTTGCTCATGATCATTAACCGATGCCAACCCCTGCTTGAAATCACCCACATCGGCATATCGGAAATCCGTCAATAGCTGCCCGTTCAAATCGGCAATAGCAAACCGGGAACCAAGGTAAGGGCGCTCGGTATCGACCGCTTTGCCTACAGCAAGCCGCCCTTCCCCCAACGATCGGATTTCGTTGTATATCGGTTTAATAATCTCTCGGCCCTGTTTATCGATGAGCCCATAGCTGGAGTGATAATCCTCTGCCGTATTTACGATTGCCCTGCCCTCCTGGAAGGGCAGCGCTACAGTATAGGCAGGTTCAATGACGACTTGGTTGTGCTCATTGACATAACCATACTTGCCGTTCGGCTCCCGCTGAAAGGCAAGCAGCCCATCGCCGAGCGGGCCCACTGATGCATAAGGAAACCGCATCTGTATCGTGCCATCAGGAGTAATCAACCCATACTCGCGATCTTTTATTTTGACAACCGCGCGGTTGTTCTGAAAATCAGTGGCATCCAGAAACTGCGCCGCTATTACTTCATTGCCCTCCCGGTCCACATACCCGTAGCGGTCATTTTCCGATCCTTGTGAAAGTGAGAATACCGCCCTGTTATTGTTCAGCGAGGAAAGGTAACCATACGTTCGCTTCGTCACGGTTCGTCCCGCTTCATCAATCATATGGAAGCCGTCGTTGTCGATCGCTATCGCCCGTCCCTCGGAATAAGGCGAGATGGATTGAAAACGGGGAGGGACGACAAACTGCCCTGCCGTATTAATGACACCATTAAAGTTGCCCGTTTCCACAATCGCCAGACCATTGGGCTGAAAGTCGAACGCATAGTCAAACTGCGGTGCAATCTTCATTATACCCTGCTCATCAATATAGCCCCAGTTTGTACCGCTTGTCGTTTTCACCGATGCCGGAAACCGCTCAATAGCCCGTGCCGTCCGGCCTTGCTTCAGTCCGCTTTCAATTTCTTCGATAAGCTGCTGCAGCGTTTCCTTGGATGGATATGGCGCATCAAGGCTCAGCGCTTGACGTGCCGATTGGAGCGCCTCCTCCAACATGTCGCTTTTGAGCTGTGCATCCGCCAGGTAGTACCAGTAGAAAGCATAGTCCGGGTTTTTCCTTACCAGCTGTTCATAATAAAGCACCACTTTCGGGAAATACGCATGATACGTATCCGGAGCAGGCACCAGCTTGCCTCCCTGCCACCTAACAATCTCAACACGATAAGCTTCCCCTGTATCATGCTTCCACAGCACAATTTCCGCTTGACCGTCCGCCCCTTTTTTACCGCTGGGCAAATCCATTATTTCAATATAGCTGTATACCAGATCATCCGGAGCGACATCGCGCAGCCCTTCCGGTGTCCATTCATAAATCGACAGCTTTGACCAAATTGCGCCTGTCTGCCAGCCGACAACCAGATTGGTCTGGTAAGGAACGGTAATCGGGGCTGCTGTCAAAAAACTGACTTGGTATCCAGGGCCCTGCACTGCCGGTACAGGCGACCACCCCTCACTGCGGTGCAGCAAAACTTGCAAATAAAGCTTATCTTCAAGACGGTACACGCCCGCGACATCCAGCGTCCCGTCACCATCCAAATCTGCCGCCCATACCGCAGGCCGGGTGAACGGCCCGCTGGCAACCGCAACCAATTCAGCTCCTGCTGGTATATACCCCTTTACAAGCTGAACAATTTGCGCATCATTAATCAATTGTTCCACCCCATTTTGCCTTCTCCCGGCATAATCTCCACGTACATACATTTATTATCCCTGCCTAAATCGTATGCCGTGCTATAGAAGGTTATGCCTGCAGGCAATCCGGCAGCTAAAGCACATACTCGCGGAATTTCTCCCGATCACTTTGTTTGCATTCGACGATCAGTTTGGTGCCTTCGTATTCATAGGCAGCCGATTGCACCACCGCATGGTCATTTAAATAGGAGACGATATGCCCCTGATCGTATGGAATCATCATTTCACATTGCGTATACCCATGGAACAACTGGTCGCGGATCTTATCAATAAGCTGTTCCAGTCCCAACCTTTGGTGAGCTGAGATACACACCTCATCCGCTTGAAGCGCGGGGCGCTCTCCATCCACCAAATCGATTTTATTATAAACCGTAATGGTTGGCACATCGGCAACGCCAATCTCACGCACCGTCTGATTCGTTACGTTCATCAACTGCTCGTAATTCGGCTGGGAATAGTCTACGATATGCAGGATCAGATCGGCATCAGCTGCTTCTTCAAGCGTCGAGCGGAAAGCTTTGATCAGATGATGCGGCAATTTATTAACAAACCCTACGGTATCTGTGAGCAGAAATGATTTTTGATCATCCAGGCGGATTTGCCGAACGGAAGTTTCCAGCGTAGCGAACAGCATATCCTTCTCCATCACCTTCTTATGGCTGCCATCACTGCTGTAGCAATCCAGCATTGCATTCATAAAGGTCGATTTGCCTGCATTCGTGTAGCCGATCAAGGTGACGACAGGAATCCCCTGCTTCCTGCGCCGGCTGCGTCTCGTTTCCCGCTGTGTGAATATAACGTCCAGTTCCCTGTTCATCGCAACAATTCGATCCTCAATTTTCCGGCGATCCAGCTCAAGCTTTGTCTCGCCCGCTCCCCGGTTTGCCAGTCCCGAGCCGCCACCCTGACGGCCGAGCGATGCCCGCAGTCCGACTAGCCGCGGCAGCATATACTGCATGCGTGCAACTTCAACCTGCAGCTGAGACTCCCTCGTCTTGGCCCGGCTGGCGAAAATATCCAATATCAGCATCGTGCGGTCGATGACACGGCAATCCAGTTCGGCTTCCAGATTACGGATCTGACTGGGCGACAATTCGTCATAGAATACGGCCGCATCCGCATCACACCCGGCGACAAGCGCGTTAAGCTCCTGAATTTTCCCAGGTCCAATATACGATGAAGAATGTGCCCGGCTCAGTTTTTGGGTAAGCTCACCCACCGTTTCAATATCGCACGCCGCTGCCAAGTTTTGCAGCTCCTTCATCCCTTCTGTAAATTCGGCAAGCTCCTGCTGCTGCAGGTGAACGCCCACGATAATCGCTCTTTGTTGTGGTTCCATCATATTAAAAAACCTCCTTCACCCGGTGAATCATCCATTCAACCGAGGTTTTCGCATCTAGTTTGGCATTAGCCATTTATTTTAACTCTTGTCGCTTGGGTGCCCTGCTCTTGTACGCATGCAAAACAATGCAAAAAAAGCACAGGCTGTGCGCCTGTGCTTACCTCGTAATCGAAAAAATGAATAATAGGAATAACGCGAAGCATAGCAGGTCAGCTTCATTGCGATTCGCATTACGTCAAGGCAGCTGCATAGCTGCCACGCCATTGATGCAAACCGAACGACTGACCAACGCCGTTTGCTTCTCGATGTCCATCATTCACAGTGGACTGCCGGTTACGGGCAGACCAATCCCGATTACTCTGCACACAGACAGAGCCCTTGAGCAATTGCTTATGCTGCACAAGTATTTTATCGGAATTGGTAATTTACCACACGTAACCCTCCGTTCTAATTGATGTTAGAAAATTATAGCATAGGTGCTACTCGTTTTCAATATCCTTCAGATACACATTTTTTGCTGCTCCTGGCAAGCCAGCCAGCAATTCACCGGACCCTATACCGCCTTTTCCGACTCAAGCTGCGGCTTGACAAGGGAATGCTTCACCCAGGCTTTGCTCCGCCAGCGAAGAAACATAATCAAAGCGCGGATCCATTCGTCCGTAGCGATGGCCAGCCATATGCCCACCAGCCCCATTTTCAGCTCGAATACAAGCAAATAACCAAGCGGCAAGCTCATGCCAACCATGGTAAACACACCGATAATAAGCGGAAACTTGGCATCTCCTGACGCCCGCAATGAATTAATAAAAATAATATTCAATGTTCGCCCTGTCTCCAGCACGATGCTGAACAGAAGCACCTGGGCACCCAGGCGAATGATTTCGGGATCGTTCGTAAACACCGACATAAGCGGCTCACGGAACAGTGTGACCAACGCAACCATAATCAGTGTCGCTATACTCGCTGAACGGGCGCTTTTGTAAACTCGAGTAAAGGCTTCTTCTGGTTTGCCCGCTCCAACCATTCTGCCGACAATAATCGACGTGCCCATCCCGATTGCAAAAGCCGATAAATAAATGAACATCGAAATGTTCGAGGCATATTGCCGCGCGGCGAGCGAACCTTCACCCAAATGGGTGGCATAATAAAGAAAGACCAGTTGGCAGGAATGGTACATCACTTGCTCCAACGCGGATGGGATGCCAATTTTCAATATTTTCGAAATATATTCTTTTGACAGCTGGAAGTAATGTTTGAACTCGATTCGCACCTCGAGAATCCGATATAGCAGCCAGAAAAATACAATAATAGCAATCAGCCTGCTGAACACGGAGGAAATCGCCGCACCCTGGACGCCAAGCTGAGGCATGCCCAGTTTGCCGAAAATAAGCGCATAGTTGGCAACCAAGTGGACAATGTTCATTCCGAGCGCAACGAGCATCGCTTCTTTTGTAAATCCATGTACTCGGATAATTGCGGACAATGAGTTGATGATCGCCTGAAGGAAAATCCCCCCGCCGACGATGACCAGATAGCTCTTGGCATGCTCGAGCACCTCACCCTGCAAATTCAATCCGCTCAGCAATTGCCCGCTAAGCAGCACAAATCCGATACTGATGAGCAGACCTACCCCTAAATTCAGCGTGACGGCCAATGCGGAAATGCGAGCCGCTTTGACAAACTGGCGGGAGCCGAGATATTGCGCTACGACGATCGCCGCGCCATTGCCGATCACTTCAAGAATAAGAATGGCAATATGCAAATATTGATTGGAGGCCCCTACTCCAGAAACGGCGTTGTCTGAAATGGCGCTTAACATGAACGTATCGGTTACGCCCATCAACATGAATAAAAACAACTCAATAAAAATAGGCCATGTTAAATAAAACAAACGCAATTCCTGAGTTGACTTGCCTGACTCCGGCGTAGGCGGAGCTTTATGCGGTTTGACGGATACCGTATCCGATTTTGCAGCAGACAGTTGGTTCACCTTCTCTTATGATGTAATGTACGGTAAGTATCCGACGGCGGATAATCCAGACGTATCTTAGCACATATTCCGGCCGTTTGCATTAACATATTTTGTGAAAACGCTTGAATACGCCAATGGACGATAATCCGCAAGCACAAAGGGGCGCCCTCGAAATTTCAAGGGCGCCCCTGATGTTGTCTCAATCGCTCTGCTGTCCCCGCAATGAATCGCTTGCGATGGGCAGCTACACTTCCTGGCACTGTTCACAAATGCCGTATACTTCAAAACGATGATTAATAATTTTATAATTACCCGGCACTTCAAGCTTGTCCATTGGACAATAATCGAATGCGACGGTCTTCTCGCAATTGGTGCAAATCAGATGGTGATGATGGTGTTTCAAGCAGCTCCCTTTGAACTTCAAACCACCATCCATGAAATAAAATTGCTCCAGTACGCCCATTTCGCTTAACATACGCAAATTGCGGTAGACAGTATCAAAGCTCACGCTTGGATACTTGACGCTCATTTGATCATAAACATCTTTTGGAGTCAAATAGCCATCCGAACTGGCAAAAATCTGCGCCAGCATGCGCCGTTGATCGGTAATCCGCCAGCCGCTTGATGACATTCTCGCCAGCATGTCTTTAATCAAATCCTGTTCTGCCATTCTGATTCATCCTTTCAAGCTGTCTTGTATAAAGTATGGCGAACGACAACGTGTGATTGACGTTCCATTGGATGAACGCTTATCGCCCTGCCTCTGCAAGTTTGATAAAGTCATCGTAATAAGGATACAAATAAGGCGTATCGGAAGGAGGGATTTCCTGAACTGATTGCACCTGCAGCTCCATTACCTCGTTCCCATTATACACTGTTCGCGCAATAATTCCGACAATCTTCACCCAACTATCCTTTTGATAGTCCGCTTTCTCCTCACTTCTCACAAGAACACCATAGGGTTGCACATTCACATACCGGAAATACGATGCCGAGCACTGCCGGCACCGCCAGCATTGATACAATAGAACGCACAAACACTCCACCAATCTCCGCTAAATAAGGGCTGCCCCATATTCCAAACGATAAATGAATATTCAAGCTCTCAATCGTAATTATAACATATAATTGCAAAAAACCGTTACCCTGAAGGATAACGGCCTTATACGATTATTAGGTTATTATTGTACAGTGGACTGCAGCTTTTCTCTTGCCGCTTTGGCTGCTTCAACCATGTTTTTCAATGCAGGAACCGTCTCTGCCCAGCCTCTTGTTTTCAAGCCGCAGTCCGGGTTGATCCAGAACAGCTTGGCATCAAGTACGCGCAGCGCACGGTCAGCCATGTCTGCCATTTCTTCAACGGACGGTACACGTGGGCTATGAATATCGTATACGCCTAGTCCAACGCCGTGATCGTAGCCTTGAAGCTCAAAACTGGAGATCAGTTCGCCGTGGCTGCGTGACGTCTCGATGGAGATAACGTCTGCATCAAGCGCACGGATCGCTTCGATCATGTCATGGAACTCGCAATAGCACATATGCGTATGGATTTGCGTTGTATCTTTCACGCTTGCTGTAGAAATGCGGAACGCATTGATCGCCCAGTTCAGGTACCCTTCCTGGTCACGTGATTTCAGCGGCAAGCCTTCACGAAGTGCCGGCTCATCGACCTGGATCATCTCGATACCTGCGCTCTCAAGCGCTTCAACCTCTTTGCGCAGCGACAACGCGATTTGGTTCGCCACTTGCTCGCGCGTCATGTCGTCGCGAACGAAAGACCAGTTCAAAATCGTAATCGGACCTGTCAGCATCCCTTTGACAGGAAGCTCAGTGAGAGACTGCGCATAGGCGCTCTCCTTAACAGTCATTGCCCCGGCGAAGGCAACATCGCCATAAATAACCGGCGGCTTCACGCAGCGGGAGCCATAGGATTGTACCCAGCCATTAGCCGTGAACAGGAATCCGTCCAGCTTTTCACCGAAGAACTCCACCATGTCCGTACGCTCAAACTCACCGTGCACTAGCACGTCGATTCCGATTTCTTCCTGCACTTTAATGCAATCGGCAATTTGCTCGTTAACGAATGTTTCATAACGCGCATTGTCCCATTCCCCTTTGCGCCATTTCTGACGCGCTTGACGCACTTCAGGCGTTTGCGGGAAGCTTCCGATCGTTGTAGTTGGGAGCAATGGCAGCTGCCACTTTTGCTGCTGTACTTCAAAGCGCTCAGCGAATGGCAAGTTGCGTGAATTGCGCAATTGGGCAAGGTTAGCCGTAGCTTCGGCAACATCCTGACGGTTGCGTTCCGGCAGCGCACGGAATGCCGACAGCGCGTCGCGGCTTGTTTGCAACTCGGTTGCAACAGCTTCTGTGCCTTCATTCAACGCACGGCCCAGCAAGACAAGCTCATCAAGCTTTTCCGAAGCGAACGCCAGGGAATTACGAACTTCCTCAGCCAGTTTAACTTCGCGATTCAGTGAAACAGGAACGTGCAGCAGGCTGCTTGATGGCTGCACAATCAGCCGCTCAGCCGGGACATAAGCCTGCAACTGCTTCAGCAAGTCCAGCTTGCTGTCCAGATCTGCGCGCCAAATGTTGCGTCCGTCGATTACGCCGGCGCCAAGCCACTTGTCTTCCGGCCATTCGATGGCTGCCAAAGACTGCAGGTTAGCTCCTCCGTCATGAACGAAGTCCAGACCAAGTCCTTGAACAGGCAGCTTCACAATGCGGTCAAAGTGATCAACCGCTTCAAAGTAGGTTTGCAGCAAAATATTCAGCCCAGGAGCGGCTTCATGAAGTGTCGCATAGATTTTTTCCACAAGCTCAAGCTCTTCGGCTTTCGCATTGTTAACCAGCGACGGCTCGTCGATTTGCACCCATTTGACGCCTTCTGCGGCCAGTTCTTGCAACAGCTGTACGTATACCGGCAAAAATTGCTCCACTTTGGCAGCAAAATCTTTGGCGGCAAAACCTTTGGAAAGCTTCAGGAACGTATAAGGACCAACGATAACCGGTTTGCCTTCAATTCCAGCCTTTTCTTTGGCGAAACGGTAAGCGGCCAGCGGACGGTTCACTGCCAGATAAGGCGCAGCTTCTCCGATTTCAGGCACGATGTAGTGATAGTTTGTATTAAACCATTTGGTCATTTCACAGGCAGTCGCATTTTTGCTACCGCGCGCCATCGCATAGTAGGTTGCCAGGGAAACCTCGCCGCCTTTATGTTCAAAACGCTCTGGAACAACGCCGAATGTCGTAGCCATATCCAGCATATGGTCGTAAAGCGTGAAGTCACCGACTGGAATAATGTCGAGCCCTTTTTCCTTTTGCACTTGCAGGTGCGACAATTGAATCGCTTCGATCTCCGCAGTAAATGCCGCTTCATCAATTTTGCCGGACCAAAAAGCTTCCAGCGCTTTTTTCCATTCACGGTTTTCCCCAATTCTCGGATAGCCGAGGCTGCCTACCAAAACTTGTTTGCTCATGTTTGATTGTTCCCTCCAGATCCTTGCTGAAACGTCTGTGTTCCTTGACTGAGACAACAGATTCGTCCGCGATTTGTTAAGAGTGCCATTTATAAAACCACATCAAAAAGGGCGTCTTTCCCTATCCTGAGTACAGGCAAGGGAAAGACGCCCGCCGTTAATAAACGCGGTAACCGTCTAACACCTTCCTATCTCCCGTAGGTAAAAGCAGTGCTGTTGAAACAGGCAGGTCTCCTGGCTATCAGCGTCATCATCGCAAGGCCGTCTTCCCGGATGCATCTAAGCAGCCAGTGACCTCTTTCGCTTGCGACTCTACTGTTACAGTGGCGGGACCGCGCCGGATTATGACCGGACTTCCCTATTAAGCATAACCGGAATACTAGGAATTCCGGCAGCACCTGTCTCCAATATGCAATTATCGCACATCCTAATTAATGCAACGTACAATATATCATACCTGATGCACTCTGTTTCGGCAAGCCTTGTTTACAGTAAATCCCTTGTAACGGCGCACATTTTGCCTCCCTTGTTCATTCGCATCCGCCGAATTTGCTCAAGGTATATCCCTTCAAGATTATCGTCGGACGGATCTGGCAATTGCCCACCATCGCCCCCTGCGATTGCCCACTTCCATTGCGGGATTGTATACGGACCTGTCAGCTGCCCCTCTGCCATAATGAAACTGGCATCCAAATGATGTTCAATTTCCTTCACAAGATGACTTGCGATAAGGACAACGCTTCTTCGGGCAAATCGCCGAATCGTATTCATCGCGTTGTCCTTCGCCTCGTAATCAAGATTTTCGAACGGCTCGTCAAGCAGCAGCAAATCGGGGGAATTAAGCAGCGACTGGGCGATGGCTAGCCGCTGCTTCTCCCCTGCCGAAAGCTTGTCAATGCGCCGCTCGCGCTCGCTGTACAGCTCAACAAAATGGAGAAGTTCCTTGATCCGCTGATCAATAACAGCGCCGTCAAGCAGCTTCATTCGCGCTACGTAACGCAGAAACTTAGCCACCTTCATCTCTTCATAAAAAGCAAATTGCTGCGGCACATAACCGAGCCGCTCCCGGTAATAAATCCCTTTCAGGAGGACGCCGCCGGCATGCAGCCGGACCTCGCCCTCATTAAAGGCCCGGATGCCGGCCAGACATTCCAGCAGCGCTGTTTTTCCACATCCGTTCGGTCCGAACAATCCGTAAATGCCAGGCGACAACTGGATCGTAATATTTCTGCACAGCCACGAGTGATCATGTGCGGCGGCTTGAATTCCGGCTTTTCGCAGTTCGAGCAGTGTCATCCCCCCGCTTCCTTTCTTCTCAGCTGCCGCCAGAACAATAGCCCCAGCACAAGCGTACATAGGGTTGCGACCAGTCTGCTTGCCAGCCAGTTATCATCGTGCAGCGAACTAATAATATATAAGGGGCCAAGATGTTCCCGCATAAGCAGTTGGAGGCTCAGCATGATGAACGTAAGGGAGCCAGCCACAGCTGCTCCAAAGCGCAGCAGCAGCACAAGTACCAGCATTGTGCTGAAACATAGCGGAACGAGCCACCCCGCAACAAATTGAAGAAGCGGCCCTGTTGCGCCTGCAGCAGAGAGCGCGATGCTAGCGATAACAGAAAGCCCAATGTCATACACGACAACGACGCCTATTCTCCCAATCAGCATCGCGGCAGGGGACAGTGCAAACGTCGCCTCCAGACCTCCCATCGGCGTATGAAGGCTGCGAAGCGAATAAAGCACACTTGCGCCTGTCAAGAGCGGCGCAAGCAGGAAAAACAGGTTTTGGCTTCCCAGCAGTTCTGACGTGAAGGGAACCAATGCCGCGCCACAGAACACAATGGCAGCCGACGCGATCCAGAACCAAACCGTGAACAGATGAACCTGTGCCATGAACAGACGAAGCAAACGCCACCAGATCGTGATCGGCTGCTGCTGAATCTCCCTGGGCAGCATAGACGCAGGTTCTGCTATTTCTTCTGGGAGAGTCCGATCCCCTATAGTATTATCTGCAGTTGCAGAAATGTGCTTCTTTGCCGCACCGCTGCCTGCCAATGTCGACAGGTTGTCCAGCAGCCTCTTCGTCTGCCTGTCTGTCGGACCTGCAACCTGGTAACGATCCAGCATTCCGAATACGGCTTCAAATTCCGCATCCTTTAATGAAGGAGTCGTGCCCGTACTTTCAGTTTCTGACGTATTGCACGCCAAGTCAGCATTATCCTGTTTTCCCTGCCGGGTTCGGGAAATCTCAAGCTCATCGCGCAGTTCCATCAGCAGTTTATCGTTTTTCCGCCCGCTCATAGCCATCCTCCTCCTTCAGAAGTGCCGCCAATCGTTTAAACGCCCGGTAAAGCTTCGTTTTGACAGTACTAAGCGGTATTTCAACCGTTTCGGCGATCTCATCCAGCTTGAGCTCCTGATAGAAACGCAGAATAACAATTTCCCGCTCATCATCAGGAATTTCCGACAGCGCCTGGATGACACGTTCGCGCTCCCACTGCCGTTCCAGCAAGGAAACGGGCGCTTCCTCGTCAGACGTCCGCGCAATTCCGTCTTCCTCCCATGCAGCTTCATTGCGGAAGCCGGCGGATTTCCAGCGGTCCTTGCATAGATTCGTCGCAATTCGGTAGATCCATGGACGACAGCTGGCAGGATATTTCCCTCCCAGCACCGCATTATAGAGACGGAGAAAACACTCCTGTGTCAAATCTTCTGCCACATAACTGTTCCCGGTCATTCGCAGTAAATATACATAGATTGCTTTATGATAGCGATAAACAAGCGTCTCCATTCCCGCCGCATTCCCGGCAGCGATTTGACGCAGCAGTTCTTCGTCAGAGAGCATTAATTCCCCTCCTCTTTGCCGATCAGATAACGGCGGCCCAGTTGAAAGATGCCGTAAGCCAGCACAAAACAAGCCACGGCCCCGCTGATGAGCAGCAGCCGGTTATCACTTGTCGCAACCTGGTCCCTGGGCCATACAGGTTGGAACAAAAACAAGGCTTTGGTCCAAGTCCCCTTCGTAATCGTCTCTGCAAGCCAGAAGATAAGCCCGCCTGCCAAGCCGGCCAGCGCTCCGCGTCCAAGCAAGCTGCACATCAAAGACAGACCAGCCAGAAACAAGTGCGTCGGCCAAGCCAGATAAGCGATCTCCCACAGCTGCTGCAATGAAAGTTGCGCTGGGGACCAATAGATCGACACGATTGCGAGTGCGAGCTGCAGAACCATCAACATCAACAGCAGCGACAGACGCTCCAGAAGCAACCGTCCAGGCGTGAAGGGATATGTCCAGATGAGCGCAAAGAGTTGTCCGCTGAACTCCTCCGCAAACAATCCGGCAGCGAGCAGGATTGTCGCGAGCGGGAGCATAACCGTTACAAGCAGTTGCAAGCTCGCTGGCGAGGCCGTTCCGAAATGCCAGGCTTCGAACTGAAAGATAACGATGATTGTACTGGCAACAATGAGCATCGCCGTAATGAAATATGCGGACATCATGATTTTACCGCTATAACCACAACGTTTGTAGGCATTATAGAATATATTTGTCATTTCACCTGCGCCGCTCTTTCCTTAATGTAGCTTGCAAATTCATTTTCAGCCTCCACGTATTCCCCTTGGTAGGTGCTTCTGAACGCAAGCAATTCCTGAATCGCTCCGACAAAATTGTCGTGGCCTGTCGCCGCATACCATTCATCTGCTGCATCATATACCGGATCAGGAAGCTTATAGGACACACGCGCATCATCCCCGAATAATACACCGTTTTCTTGATTCCCCGGGATGGAACGGTAAATGTAGCGACTCACAATATCGCCTAACAAAACGTCGATGCGTCCTAGCGATTGTTTAGCTGAGGCTGGCTCAATAAACCATTGCAGCGCGAGTGAGCTTGCGAATGCATTGAGATGTGCGTCTGGTGCCATCGGCATTGCGGCCGGCTGTATGTGAAATGGCAGCATTACCATGCCACTGTGATCATACGTCCGCCGCTGCCATTCATTTGGCTCCTGCATCCGCTCATAGGTAGATGGCATATGTTCTTTGGCGAGGAATGAAACCTGCTTAGGAATGTCCACATCAGAATTGAGTGTCTTCGCCAGCGCTGCTAACGCTGTATAATGTTCCAGCATATTATTTGCAATCCCCTGTGCTGATCCAGGGGGAATTTGATCCGAGAGAATGACAGCAAGACTATTCTCCCCATTAGCCGCTTCCCACCGTCCCAAATTACCGCCCAGCAAAGTGATCCCCCGCACCGTTGGCGCCGTGAAGACAATCGTCTGTTTCCCCTCGGATACCGTCTTTGCATTGACCTTCCCATTAAGCATTAAGTGCAAACGTTCATCCGCAATTACGGTTACCTGGAAATCGGCAGGCACTCGCTCAGGATAGGCCGGTAAAATTGTCGGATTAATCTGTTCCCTCGTCGGAGAACTGGAGAGGTAATTATGAAGCTCAGCTATCCGCTCACTTCCCGGAACAGGATACCAGCCATAGTGTGCCGGCAGGTAAAGCTGAGACGCATCGATAAACGCCGACCGCTCCCAGTGCGCATTGAGTTTGCTATAATTTTGAATAAAACGCCAGTCATTGACCTGTCCACTATAGGAAAGCGAAACTTGCAGCTTCGTATCCGCCCGAGCGATCGACTGAGGTGTGATCCATAACACATCCTGATACGGTTCCCATTCGAATGTAGCTGGCTCGCCATTGACCTCTACATTTTCCACGGCAAAGCCGTGGTGAAGCGACATCGGGAACCGATCCAGCGCCTCTTCTGTCTTGTTCATGATGTCAATTGTTGCCTGGGCGCTGAGCTTGCTATTGGAACTCAGATTCAATTCAATCTGATAAGCCAGCGGAATAAGAGCTTGGAAACGCGCGGCAATCGCCAACTGCTCTGGATCGGAATCCATCAGCGGCTGGGTTGGAGCGTGCTGATAAAAGGCAAGCTCCTGCTGAAAATGATCGTTGCGTGTCTGCCATGTTCCTATGTAACCTGCTATGGCGATCACACTTGCCATACAGCCGATGCCAATCACCGGCAGCCACAGTTTACGCTGCAGCTTTTCCCTTCGTTTCCGCGCTGTTCTGATCAACAGCAAACCAAATATGACAATCGTCAGACCGGTATAGTATAGACGGTGCAGCCAGAAACCAACATCATTTTGAAATCCCCAACTTGGTGAATAAAAGCCAAACGAATATAAGTCTGTAAGTCCGATGTCAAACAGATGGCTCTGTTCCATCGGCAGCAACATTATCATGATCAAACGCGCAAAATAGATGATCAGCAAATGAATGAACAAACTGACAATAACAATGCCTCTTCCCTTGCTCCATGTACATATCCAGCAGGCAAGTATGATCGAAAACGTCATTGGCACCATATAACTGACAAGCATGCCAAGACCGGTTGTCATTGCAGAAAAGGAAAGGCCGCCGGCAACCCCCCGCGCTGCGTAAAGGGCCGCTGGCAGCAAAGCTAATACATTGCCAGGCACCAGCACAACAATCAGCTGCGCGGCTGCGCGCATGCCCGACGAATACGGCAGCGCTTCTTGCAGCAAATAGGCTTTGGTTGCGGCATCCCGGTGGAATACCGATAACGCTACAAACTGCATGATCAGAAATAACGGAATCATGTACAAGAAGAGCGTGCTCGCTGTATACCATCCCACATCGCTTGCATAGTGGTTAATTTGCTGCGTTAACATAAACAGACCTGCTGCTGCTGCGATCAGAGCCGGAAACATCCAGCTGCGCACCATTAGCTTCCACTCAATCAGAATCATTCTCCACAACATTGCCATCAGTGCACAGCCCCCAAGTCGGATTTCATAACGGCCATATAAGCATCCTCCAACCCCGCAGAAGCTTGTACTGCGCCGGCAAATGGACTTTCATCTGCCAGCACACGCAATTCCACACCGCCCGCAACTTGTCTTGAGGAAATGACCTTGGCCATTATTTTTAACTGTTCCGCTCGCTGCAAATTAACGGTGCCACTCCAAACTCTTCCCGCTGCCTTCGCAAGCAGCTGTCCCTGCGTTCCGTTAAAAAGCATCCGCCCTTTCCGCATAATTGCCAACTGGCTGCAGCTGCTCTCAATATCGCTGACAATGTGGGTGGACAACATTACAATTCGTTCTTTGCCCCATTGTCCCAGCAAATCCCGGAAGCGAATGCGCTCCTCAGGGTCCAGTCCAGCTGTCGGCTCATCCACGATAAGCAATTGCGGCGAGCCGAGCAGCGCTTGGGCAATGCCAATCCGCTGCTTCATGCCGCCCGAATAGCTCCCGATTTTTTTGGAAGCCTTCCCTGTCAAGTTGACCTTCTCCAGCAGTTCGCCTACTTCCTCTTTACGCTGTTTGCGGTCGGAGATGCCTTTCATCAGCGCCACATAATCGAGATACTCGTAACCGCTCAGCTTTCTGTAAATGCCAAACTCCTGTGGCAAATAGCCGATGGTCCGCCGAATTTCCTGGTCGTCCCTCCCCAGCACGAAGGAACCGATTTTTACTGTGCCTTTCGAAGCGGGCTGCAACGTCGCCAATATTTGCATCAGCGTCGTCTTGCCAGCGCCATTGGGCCCTAGCAATCCAAACATACCCTTGCCAATAGTAAGATGAATATCCTGCAGCGCATGAACCGAATTGCTATAGGTCTTGGTTAATCCTGTTATTTCAACTCGCATACCAAATGCCTCCTGAAATGATTTCACAGTATAACGAGCGATGCAGTCAAAAAGTTTGATTTGCCGGGAAATTGCTGCAAGTTCATTACGATTTGTGTTTTAAGCAACCCGGCGCAAACAAATTGACACAAAAAAAGATGGTGAGCCGTCTGCAGCCCCCATCTTTAATTTGATATCTGTTTGTTATGCATAATTGCTGCGAGTACATCAATTTGAACTTAGCTGTAATACGATCTCCGCTGTTTACCCAGCATAAAGAATGTAATCAGGATGAAAGCGATCAGTGCAAGGAAAGGAATCGTAATGAACCCAAGCCAATTGATATAATCCACATTGCAAGGCACTCCCTGACTGCATTGTTTAATTTGGGAGAGCGCTGGCACTTTTTGATGCAAATAGTGGAACAACGAAATTCCCCCGCCGATAATGGACAGCGGCAGCACATATTTTTTGACCGATGTATCGTTCGTGTATGCAGCGACGCCTAGAAGAATGGTGAGCGGGTACATCGCGATGCGCTGATACCAGCATAGCTCGCACGGGATATAGCCGAGAACTTCACTAAAATACAGGCTCCCCAGCGTAGCGACCAGAGCAACCAGAAAGGCGAAATACAAAGCGTAATCGCGCAGTCTCATAACACACCGTCCTTCCTTCCGTTATTTCTTCAATTGTTCCTCAATAATTTCAGTAATTTTCTCATAATTGAATGGTTCATTGACCATCACATTATTGATCATAATGCTTGGAGTCAATTTCACTTTATATTTCTTGTTCAGTATTTCATCAATATCTACCTGCGGCTGGGTTGTCTTGTTGACCAGCGCATCCTCAACTTTCGCCACGTCAATGCCCGGAATCGCTGCGGCAATTTCCAGTGCCTTTTCATTTGTCAGCCACTTTTCATCATGGTTTTGCGTCGGTTGGGCGTTATACAGTTCATGATGGAATGTCCAGAACAACTCTTCGCTTTGCTCAAGCACCGCTTCGGATGCCAGGGCGCCAATCCGCGATTCTTCACCATGGAACAATACGTTGACGAAGGAGAATTTGACTTTACCCTGATCGATATAATCCTTCATCAGGCTAGGCAGCACTCTTTCTCCCCATACTTTGCAACCCGGGCACATATAATCGCCGAACTCAACGATGGTAACGGGAGCATCCGCTTGTCCCAGAATTGGCTGCCCTTCAATCGAAGGCGTTTCCGAGAAAGTGGTGTACCCTTGATCGTCCGTATTTTTGGTCGTCTGCTGATTGACAATGTAAACAAGCACGATTAATGCGACGAAAATGATCGTAAAAATGACCAAACCTTTAGATTGCCGTTTCTTTGTATTCATCTTTCACCTCTTAATAAATTGTATACGAAAAATGATGCATTTTGCACCGTATCGTAGCATGGTAAGTCGCCAAGCTGTCCGGCGATCGCTGCTACCGCTCCAATCGCGAGCATGCTTTCTTCGCTTTGATTGCGCGGCTACATAAGACAAACGTCTCCAACCAAAAGCACGCCACAAGCGGACACACGTTCCGTTATTTGCCTCAAAAACACCTCATACGGGATTTTCGCGGACACACGTTCCGCTATTGGCATGAAAACATGCCTAAAAACATGCTTTTTACACAAATAGCGGAACTGATGGCCGCCAAAGTGTCATTTTCGCCTGTTTCAGGCTAAATAACGGATCCTGTGACCGCCTAATGCCATCTAACGCCTACCCATGCGAAACAACGGATTGTGCGACCGCCTAATTCCCTTCTGCGCCTGACTGCTGCAACGATTATATCTCTTTTATGTGTCGTATTGATGTCTAAAGCAGCCGGGGATGACGCAGTCCGCCGCCTTCCGTCAGTTCGCTGCCTGTTACGTGAAGCTTCCATGGTTTGTCAAACCAGCGCACCTCCGCGCCTCGCAGCCCATCAGGAAGGTTTGCAAAATAATGCTCCCGCCCCGCTTGTGCGCTAATTCCGAGCAGCAGCTCTTTCTTCTCCGCGTTCAAGCCGGAAGACACGCGTCCTAGATACGCCCCGTCCTTGCGCAGCACCAGGCTGCTGGCCGTCCCGTTTTTGATGATCAAGCCAACCGCCTCCGCCTCGATACGGATGACGGTTTTGCGTTTATACCAGCTTGTATGAGATTTGCCGCTCACATAGACACTGTCAAGCCGTTTGGATACAACGCCCTCCCATTGGTTGGCAACTACCCAGTCCCATAAGCGCTCCCCGTCTTCGAAGTTGTCGATAAGAAACAGCGGTGCTGTCCAGCCCGCGCCCAACTGCCGCAAGCGCTGCTGACGATCTGCATACTGCATGCCCCTTAAATTCTCGCCATCCCATTCCAGCAGATCAAACACAATATAGAGGACGGGCTGCTGCGCGACAGCGACTTGCAGGTTGACATCGCGTTTGTCTCGCTGATGCATAAGGGCGAAGTTGGGCCGCCCCGTTACAGGATCAAGCACCACCATTTCGCCATCGAGCACAAAACTGCCTTTCTGGCCAGACAAAAACCCGGTCAGTTCAGGGTAGCGTTCCGTTTTCACCCGCATGTTTTTGGAGAAGAGCTGAACACTGCCCTCATCCACGTCTGCAATCAGTCGAAAACCATCCCACTTCAACTGGTGCACCCACTCCGCCCCTTCCGGAAGGGTATTGCTTAAAATAGGCGACATCGGCACGAACGGATGCATAGCTCCTCTTCCTCCGCAGCAAAGTTTGACTTACAAGACAAGCTTAATCAGCTACTTCAGCTTTACTCTACAAATGAGCAATCAGATTGCCATCCCGCACAAACACTTCATAAGACGCCAGCTTTGCACTCGGCACATTCAGACAGGCGCCTGTGTCGGCATCGAATGCCCAGCCATGCAGCGGACAATAAAACACATCGTTTTCCTGTTCCACATAGTAGCCGGCATGCGGGCATATTCGCGAGATTAACAGGTAAGCTTGTTCATTTTTGACCAAAAAATAGGACTCCCGCCCGATTTCAATTTCTGCTGGAAGCTGATTGAATTGGGTTTCATGACCGATCACAACTTCATTCATTGGTGTCCCTCCACTAAACGGGTCTTTAGTATGCCACATTTTACTTTATTGCGAACCTTGCACCTTATTAAATTCTGCAACGATCTGACAAACTCCTGCAAAATTCTATGAACAAGCTTTGACGTCTTTTCGAATAATAAGCCAAGTGCTGATTTTTAGCCAGAGCCATTTTATCATTTAAAAAAGCCGTCAGGAAACCCTGACGGCTATAATATAACCCCTGTATGCCCCCTCGGCATACAGGGGAGTTAAGAACAATTAGCCTTCAAGCAGCAACGATTCCGGATCTTCCAGCAAATCCTTCACCGTAACGAGGAAACGAACAGCTTCGCTGCCATCGACAATACGGTGATCGTAAGAAAGCGCGATGTACATCATCGGGCGATTTTCCGATCTTTCTGCATCGATCGCCACCGGCCGCAATTGGATCTTGTGCATTCCCAAAATACCAACCTGCGGTGTGTTCAATATTGGCGTAGACAGCAAGGAACCGAAGACGCCGCCATTGGTAATCGTGAAGCTTCCGCCCTGCAAGTCGGACAATGCCAGCTTGTTCTCGCGGGCTTTGCCGGCAAGCTCGCCGATTGTCCGCTCAATTCCGGCAAAGCTGAGACGGTCGGCATCGCGTACGACCGGCACGACCAAACCTTCTTTGGCAGATACAGCGATTCCGATGTCATAGAACTGTTTCACAATAATATCTTCGCCATCGATTTCTGCATTCAAGAGCGGGAATGCTTTCAAAGCGCCAACGACTGCTTTCGTAAAGAATGACATAAAGCCAAGCCCTACATCATGCTTCTCCTGAAATTTCGCTTTGCGGCGTTTGCGAACGTCAAGGATCGCAGTCATATCCACTTCATTGAATGTTGTCAGCATAGCAGCAGTGTGCTGTGCTTCAACAAGCCGGTTGGCGATGGTTTGCCGTCTGCGTGACATGCGCTTGCGTTCTACCGGTTTGCCAGGGTCCTGCGGCTGCTCGGCTTTCTGAACCGCTGCCGGACGCTCAGCAGCTTGTGATGCTGGTGCAGCTGGCGCTTTGCCCGCCGCTTCAACATCCTGTCCATAAACACGGCCATAAGGGTCAACTCCCCTTACATCCTGCAAGTCAATGCCTTTCTCACGCGCCAGTTTTCTGGCCGCTGGAGATGCGGTAAGCTGACTTGCATCAGCCTGCTTCTCGCTGGAAGCTTGGGCAGGCGCTGGAGCAGGGCTGCTCGGCTGAGATGGCTGAGCTTCAGGTGCAGGCGCATTCTTCTCCTCATTGGCAGGCGCTGCAGTATTCGCTGCAGACGGCGCGCTGCCGCCTTCGCTAAGCGTACCTACCGCTTCACCGATGCGAACCGTTTCGCCTTCTTGTCTTACGATTTTCTCAAGCACGCCGTCCTGTTCGGCTGTGACTTCCAAATTCACCTTGTCCGTTTCCAGTTCAAGCAGGATATCTCCCAGGGATACCGAGTCGCCCTCACTTTTGTACCATTTGGAAATCGTACCTTCGGTGATCGACTCCCCCATTTCGGGAATTTTGATCTCACTCATGCTTGCCAGCCTCCTTCATTTGGTCGGTGTCGAATGGTTTTAATGCTCGGGATACAATATATTGCTGTTCAAAACGATGAATATGCTGGTAGCCGCTTGCCGTACTTGAACGCTCCGGACGGCCGATATAGCTGACTGGCAGACGGGCTCCGGCCAACTCACGCAGCTGCGGTTCCATCGCCGTCCATGCTCCCATATTCTTAGGTTCTTCCTGAACCCACACAATCTCTTCCGCATTGGCAAAAACACTCAGTTGTTCTGCAATTTCCGCTTTCGGGAACGGATAAAGCTGCTCGACCCGGATAACTTGCAGCCAAGACCAATCGTTCTGCTCGTCGCTCGCAATTGCTTCTTCCAAATCGACAGAAACTTTGCCTGAGCAGAAAATCAGTCGTTTAACGAGCTTCGTCTTCTTCGCAGGAACATCAGCGAACAAGATTTTGCGGAAGCCGCCCTCGCTCAAGTCCACCGCTGGCGAAGCGACACGCGGATTACGGATAAGACTTTTCGGTGTCATAACAATTAACGGCACCGCGCGTTCTGTATCCGTCCAGGCAGCCTGACGGCGCAGCAAATGGAAATATTGCGCTGCAGACGTCACATTAGCTACGGTCCAGTTGTCTTCAGCAGCGCTTTGCAGGAAACGTTCCAGTCTCGCGCTTGAATGCTCTGGGCCTTGCCCTTCATAGCCGTGCGGCAGGAGCATAACAAGGCTTGACCGCTGATGCCATTTCACTTTCCCGGCAGCGATGAACTGGTCGATAATAACCTGGGCCACGTTCGTGAAGTCCCCGTACTGCGCTTCCCAAATGACAAGCGTTTCCGGCGCATAGACATTATAACCGTACTCAAAGCCCAGAACGGCTGTCTCTGAGAGCGGACTGTTATGAATTGCAAATGATGCTTTCGCCTGTGACAAACGGTGCATAGGCGAATAGGTTTGTCCCGTTTCCGAATCATGAAGCACAAGGTTCCGGTGAGCAAACGTTCCGCGCTCGGAATCCTGGCCGCTCAATCGAATCGGTCTTCCATCCGACAGAATGGAGGCGAACGCCAAAGCTTCTGCAAGCGCCCAATCGACTTTTTCGCCTTCGTTAAGCATCGTTGCCCGGCGCTGGAGAATCCGCTTCAGCTTCGTAGAGATCTGGAAGCTTTCCGGCCAGTTCAGCAGCTCGGCATTGATTTCACGAAGTTTCTCAAGATCAACAGACGTTGATACATTTGCCACTTCTTCGGATAATGTATTGATAATCGGCGGCATTGGTGTTTCCTGCCCGCCGGTTTCTTTCGTTTTATCGTAAGCTTCCTGCATTTCTGCAACGATATCCTGTTTGATTTTCTTAGCTTGATCGGGGCTGCAAACGCCTGCTTTGTTCAGCCTTTTCGAATAAATATCTACGATGATAGGATGGCGATGCACTTTGCTGTAAACAATCGGTTGGGTTGTATCCGGATCATCCGTTTCATTATGACCATAACGGCGATACCCTATCAAGTCAATCAGGAAATCCTTCTTGAAGCGTATCCGGTATTCAGCAGCGAGCCGAACCGCGGCAATACAAGCATCCGGATCGTCGGCATTGACATGCACGATTGGAATTTCATAGCCTTTTGCCACATCACTTGCGTAATGGGTCGAGCGGGCATCAAGACTTCCCGTCGTGAAACCCAGACGGTTGTTTACAATAATATGCACTGTGCCGCCATTACGGTAACCGCGAAGCTGGTTGAAGTTCAACGTCTCCGCAACAACCCCTTCTCCCGGGAATGCCGCGTCGCCATGCATCAGAATGGCCGCTGCTTTGCCGATATCCCGTTTCGGGAAGCCAGCCTGCGTGCGATCCTCCTGAGCTGCCCTTGTGAACCCTTCCACAACCGGATTGACGAATTCAAGGTGACTCGGGTTGTTGGCCAGCGTAATCCGTGTCGGCACTGCTCCGCCGCTTAGGGAACGGTCAGCACCCAAATGATATTTAACATCTCCGGTCCATCCGAAGTTAATGCCAATCGAACCTTCCGACGGCATCAAATCTTTGTTCGGAGCATGGTGGAATTCTGAGAATATACGGCTGAGCGGTTTGCCCAGTACGTTTGCGAGCACATTTAAACGTCCCCGGTGAGCCATGCCCATCAGGATTCTGCTAATGCTATTTGCTGAAAATTGATTAACCAATTCATCCAGCATCGGGACCAGAATGTCCATACCTTCAATGGAGAAACGTTTTTGCCCTACGAAGGTGCGATGCAGAAAAGATTCAAACTCCTGAACCCTCACCAGTTTTTTCAATAGTTCAACGCGTTCTTCATCTTTCAACGGCTTGCGGAATTCTGCGGATTCGACTTGTTTGTTCAACCAGTCGCGCTCACGCTGAGCGTGAACATGGCTGAATTCAAAAGCGATGGAGCCAGTATAAATTTCAAGCAATTCATTAATGGCATCCAATCCGTTCTTTTGCTCCCCTTGCCCATTGTCCCAGATGACTGAAGCAGGGATTGCCTTAAGATCTTCCTTGGTCAACCCATAGTATTCATGCTCTAGCAATGTGGTATCCGTTTGGTGGCTTAATCCGATGGGATCGATTTTCGCCGCCAGGTGTCCGTATGTACGGATATTCCACACCAATTGGCCAGCAGCAATTGATTTCTTCATTTGCTCATGGCTGTTCACATACGTTGAATTGTCATTGTTGGCTGCAACTGTCCCCGCCACTGTAGCGGTTCCTGCTTCCTGGGAGGAAGGAGGTTGTCCATGTTGCTCGAATAAACTGCGAATGGATGACTCGACAGATGAAGGATCTGCCTGGTACAGCTCATACTGCTCTTGGATGTAACCTAAGTTCGGACCATAATACGATAACCATGGATTCTGTCTGTTGTGGGAATCCTGTTTCATCCTTGCACCTCCAGCATTGCTTGCTGATTCTCAAACGGGACTGCGTCCGTCTTTACGAAAGAACATTTCCTTAGCAAGTATACCCTTTAATTGTAATTAAAAGAATGCAAACCCTACATTTTATACCAGTTATTTTCAAGCGCTAATGATTTCTGTTTCCGATCTATAGGATTGCCCTCCCATCAAAACGACCGACCGGCAAAAGGCTTATTAAAAGTCAGCCGCTATGCTTGCATCTGAGAAATCTGCAACACCGCACTAAAAAACCGCCTGATCCACAGATCCGGCGGTCGTTTCATACGATCAATCCAGCACAGCCGTAATATGCTCATTCGTAATCGCCCAATGTGATGCCGTCCAATGTTTCTCCTTATTTCTAACCGCAATAATCTGTGGAGATTCATGCTTAACGTTAAGATCCTCTGCAATCCGGTTCGATACCGGTCGAGATTCAATCACCTTGACGAGAACAAAATCAGCATCAGCATCAACATGACTGCCGAGGTAAGCATCCAGTTCATTCAATGCATTGGCACTTACCGGGCATGTTGTGCTGTGTTTAAACACGATCTGCTGCTTGGTTGCGGATGCCTCCAGAACGGCACTCCAATCTTCAATCGAAGTAATTTCCCTGTAATTCGCCATATTGCGGCACTCCTTTATTGAATCATTTAGCGCGGGCGTCTAGAGATGTCAACAGATGCCTTATGCATCAATTATAATTATAATAATTATTACTGTCAACAGCAGGGAAGCACCCTTCTTAACAATAACTATACAACTTCTATGCAGCGATAATTTCTCCAATTAAACAGCTGTAATTTATTATGAGAAAATATTTATTATTTTCTCATATTGGTCCATCATAACCATTGTGGCAGCGACTCTTCTTTTCATTGGGAATTATTTCAATATTCTTATGTGCTATAGTTGTTCCTGGCTCAAATGATTGAGATGCTCACAGTGAAAAGGAGAGATTGATCGAACCATGCTCAAAAGCAAACTACTGAAAAGCGCCGTTAGCTTCGGCTTGTTTATTTCTATCGGCTGGTCCTCGCTCGGGCCTGCTTCTATGCCAAAAGCAGAGGCGGCAACTGCCGCAACAGAAGAGCTGATTGCTATCGGATCGGAATTTCTCGGCGTTCCCTACCGCTTTGGCGCACCAACCGGAATAACTTCAGCATTTGACTGCTCGTCTTTCGTACAATATGTCTACTTGCAATCGGGAATCGAACTTCAGCGCACTTCCAGAGCGCAAGCCAATGTCGGCACCAAAGTCGACAAAGGATACTTGAGCAAGGGAGATCTTGTGTTCTTTAATACAAGCGGTAAAGGAATTAGCCATGTAGGGATTTATGCAGGCGATAATAAAATGCTGCACTCTTCCAGCAGCAAAGGAATTACGCTTTCCAAGATGAATACGAACTATTGGAATAAACGTTATGTTACAGCCCGTCGTGTCCTTTAGCTAGAACTCGCTGGCGGCGGCCAATACAACGCTTCATTAGAAAGTCTTTCCGCAAAACGTGAAATCGTCGCGTTTACAGCAAGGCCGGAGCTACATATTCATGCAGGAGCCTTCTGGACAGCAGCGCATTGTTGCGCCCCTCCACTTGCTTGCGGATGACAGCAACCAGATTATGCTCTGGTACAATGAACAGGTATTGGCCGCCATAACCCAGGGCGAAATAATAATCGCACCAGCCGTTCGTCTCCGCATCTGAAACCCACCAATGAAAAGCATAATTTCCATACAAAGGCGGCTGATAATGCAGCAGGCCTTTGTTGTGAGCGCTTGTGGATTGCTCGATCCACTCCGGATGTATGAGCTGCTCACTCCCCCATTTTCCCCCTTGCAAATACAATAAACCGAACTTGGCCATGTCCGAAGCAGTCATTTGCATGCCGGTGCCGCCCTCGCTTACTCCTTCCTGCTCATTCCACTCAACGGTCTGAATGCCGAGCTGATCGAATAGCCGGGATCTGCCGTATTCAAGCGCGCTCTTCCCCGTCCGTTTCGTAATGATCGCAGAGAGCAGATGAGAACAGCCCGAATTATAGGCGAAGGTGTGCGATGGTTCGTGAGTGAGCGGCTGCTTGGCGATATAGTGAAGCCAATCCTTCCCCTTTTTCATTTTAAAATAGGGCTTGTCAAACTCCGGCCAGTCCAGCCCCGCTGTCATCGTTAACAAATGCCGCACCGTGATGTCTGATTTGCGCGGCTCCGTCTGCCTCGCTCTCTCGGCCCATTCCTCAAGATGATCTTCGACCGGATCATCCAAAGTAAACAACCCCTCGGAAATCGCAATGCCTGTCAGCGCGGACAAGATACTCTTCGTACAGGAAAAGATCGGGGTGGCCCGGTCGCTTCCCTGCTTGTGCCACTTCCATACAACCGCCCCGCTCCGAACGATGACGACATCCTCCAGCTTCCATTTCTCTGCGATTCCCTCGATGTTGTCCAAATACTGACGGTCCATAGCATAATCCTCGGGTTGGCCGTTCGGCAGATCACTGATCCGTTGCTGAAATTGCTCAAACATAGAAAACTCCTCCTTCGGAAAGACACTTAATTTGCAGATAAGCACAAGCGCCAATTTATTGACGGGCATAAATTGTGGTGAGGTGATACGTTTGTACCAAAAAAATTATAAGAGCAAGACATTGCGCGGCAAGCTGCGCGTATGTAGAATGTTGTCGGCCAGCCCCAAGGTCAGGCGTCATGTTCCGGAAACCGTCGCTTATAACAAACGGAACTTGCGCCGTATGGTTAGCAAGCACAGCTCGCTTTATGTCAAGTTGGATGTCGGATCGCATGGCATCGGTGTGTTCAAGATTACGAAGGCTGCCAACGGAACCTACCTGCTGTATTCCACTCAGCGGCGTCAGCAACTTTGCTATGCGTTTCATAATCTGACTGACCTCAGTACCCATCTTAAAAAAGTACAGCCCGGCAAATTAATTATTCAGCGGGCAATCCCCATTGACAAGGTGCTGGGACGGCCTTATGACATCCGTGCAATGGTGCAGCGGAAGCCGGGCGGGTCTTGGAAATGCACAGGGCTAATGGGCAAGATCGGCATGAGAAACCGAATCGTTACCAATCATTATCAGGGAGCAGAGCTTTGCACGATGGATCAACTGTTCTCAAGGCAAGGTCTGTCCAAAGCAAAGGCAAGCACACGCAAAAAGCATCTCACGAAAACCGCGCTGAACATTTCTAAAGCATTAAGCAAACGCAAGAAAGGGATGCACGAGATGGGGGTCGACTTGGCTTATGATACAAAACAGCGGTTATGGGTAATTGAAGTCAATTCCAATCATCCCCAGTTCCATCCGCTTCGCAAGCTCGATCCGTCCGCATATCAACGGATGCTTCGCTATGCCCGCAGCTACGGGCGAAAGACTTCCCGCTAAGCGGCCCGCAACTGCCTGTATGTAAAACTTAAACCACCCTTCGTCACGATGAATTCCCGGCATCATGACAAGCAGGTGGTTTAAGTTTATTTCTTATCAGCGATCAGGCTAGTGTTTTTCGCGATCGCGGCCCCTCATCCCGGCCAAACCAATCAATCCGAGCAAACCAAGCCAGCCCCAGCTCATATTATTGCCATTATTGGCGTAGGTACGGTAACGGTTCGCTGTATTTGTTGCACCGTTATTGCTGTAATTACGGTAATTCCCGTCCGTAGTTACCCGATTGTTCATATTGTAGCCATCACGGTCATCAAAGTCACGATCCATCATTCCTGTACCTGCACCGTTCATGCCTGTACCTGAATTATCGGTTGCAGTTGAACCGGCTGTACCTCTCATCGACTGCGTTTTACCTTTTGTGTAACCTGAGTCGGCGAAAGCAGGAAGCGCCAAAATCATCATGAAAGCAGCGACCAGCAAGAAGCTTAGCGAAACGCGTTTCATTGGGTTCCATCCCTTCTTTTCTATGAGTTCGCAACTTCAGCAATACCAGATCCGTTTAAAGGTCTGTGCTTCCTTTGCGCTCCCCCTTGTTTTTCCCGCCGACTTCAGAACTAATACATGGTTAAAGCTTCTACCTCACTTGCCGTCCAATGTTCCTGGAAGTCTTCCCAGCATTTGATTCACAATCACTTCAAGCTCGACAATTGCAAACGGTTTCGACATGGATGCATCTTTGCCTGGATGAATAATCCTTTTCATTTTGGCCTTTTTATGCTTTGCTGACATTAAAATGAAGCGTGTATCGGGCTTGCTCTCATCGGCGGTCTGATGCCCGCCGCCGCGCCATTGCTGCAGCAGCGTCTCAGCAGACAGCTTTGGCAGCTCTACATCCAATATACATACATCGATTCGTTCCGTTTCCAACGTACGCAGCGCTTCTTCCCCATCGGTAACTTGCCAAATCCGCACAAACAGATGCTCCAAATTGCGGACCAGCAATGAGCGGACAAAGGGATCATCGTCAGCAATCAACAGTTGTTTGCCATACACTGAATTTGACAGGGCAGTCTCATCGTCCAGTGGAATCGGCACAGCAGCTGAAATCTGATTGCGCCCTTTGAGCTTCGAGCTGTACATCGCTTCGTCCGCTTCCTGCAGCCATTTTGGAATAGAAAGATCACTATGCCACTCGGCAATGCCTGCAGAGAATGTAACAAAGTAATCCTGTTTTTCATCTCTGGCAACTGCCGTCGTTCTTACCCGTTCCAGTACATTCTGGATTACTTTCATCCCTTCCTGCAGCGTCGTTGCAGGCATCACGACAATAAACTCCTCCCCGCCAAAGCGGGCAACCAAATCCGTAATACGCAGATGATTTTGCAGCAGATTGGCAAGCCCCTGCAGCACCAGGTCGCCAGCAGCGTGCCCAAAAGAGTCATTGATTTGTTTGAAATGGTCGATATCCAGCAGACAGACTATTAGCGGAGACGGGTATCTGACGATCCGCTGCAGCTCGGTTCGGATATATTGCTCAAGAAAGCGGCGGTTATAGGCGCCAGTCAACGGGTCGCGAAATGCCATTTGCTCAAAATACTTGTTGCGCTCCAGCATACTGTACAGCCGGGCGGACAACTCCTCGTAATGAAATGGTTTGGTAACGAAGTCATCCGCGCCGAGGTAGAAGCACTGCACTTTATCATTAATATTGGAACTTCCGGATAAAACAATAAGCGGAAGCCATTTGAAAGTGGGATCATCTTTGAGAAACTCGAACAGTTCGTAACCAGAACGCGGGCTCATAATTAAATCAAGAATAATAAGATCAAATGAGTACTCCCTGATCATTTTTTTGCCGGTATCAACATCTGCTGCTTCCATGACAGTATAACCGTCTGCTTCCAGCCGCCGCTTCAGATATGCACGCAGCACATCGTCATCATCAATGACAAGCAGCCTCGATCTGCCGATGGAGGCTGCAGGCATATCCAAAACATCCGCTTCCTGCATGTCCCATTGTTTGGAACATTGCTCATATTCGATCACCAATGCGGCAAGCAGCTGTTTCGTTTCCTCAATTAACTGGTGTTTGTCCGCAGATGGCTGCGGCATGTCCCAACGTTCCAGCAATTGCTCGGCGAGCTGTCCAATTCCGTTTAACTCAAAAATCGGGGCGCTGCCTTTCATCGTATGAAACTTTTCGTATAAGTACTGAATTGCTTCCTTCGAAGGATTACTTTCCAGCTTTTCCACCATGAGTTGCAATTCAGGAAGTTCCTCGCCGAGCGCTTTAAGAAATTTGCGACGGCCTTCCTTAATTAATCTGGATTGTCGATTCAATTTTTCTTGCATGCGCAACTCTTCATGCGGAGCCATAGGTGAGAATCACTTCCACTTCTGTTTGTTTAAGCTAATGCCTGTTTGGCAGCGTCCACGAGCAAATCAAACAGTTCATCATCTTCTTCCAGCTGCTCCTCCACTTCAAATATTTCCTCCTCGCTCCCGGAGCGGTCCAGGAAATGAAGTCCGTAACTCCAATCCTTGCCTTTCTTGCTCTGCAATGTAATTTCATAGGCGTCTCGGTGGCCTTCAACATTGAATTGGACTTGCCCTACGTAGCCATCCTCTTTGCTGTGTGTCATCGTCGTGTTCAAGATTGTCAGTTTCAATGTTTTTCTATCCTCCTGCGCTGTCTAATAAAATCACGTATCTGATAGTACAGACAGCCTATTCTGATCTTGCCCTTAAGGCGATTTCACTTATTATAGCAATTCTGCCGAATTGGTCAAAGCAATTGTACCAAATAAATACAGGAAAAAGGCGCAGTCTTTACTCCTCATCATACTGGCGGGCGCTGCCAAGCTCTTTGATTACCTCTTCCAATGGTGCAGGATGCAGCAGTTCAACCGGCGATATCCCTTTTTCAAACTCGAAAAAATCGCCTTCAATCAAAGCCACATAACGGTTATTGTGACTCGCAAAACGGATCTTGATCCCATAATCGGACAGGCGCCCTTTTACCGTCACGCCGTCCAGCTTGAACTTGAAATCCAGATCCGGCTGATGCTCCAGCAGCTGCGAAGTCGCTTCCATGACATAATCATGCGACCATTTCTGCTGCAGATCGCGTTTATCTGACGCAGCCCACATCTCCAGCTCCTGTTCTTCATGCTCCCGGCCAGATCTGTCCTGCTCGGGAACAGCTTCCCACTTCTCCTCCATGTACTGCTGCACCATGCCAACAACTTGTTCGCCAAGCATATCGGGCAGCGTTTTCTCGTAAGAGACAAATTTCAGAAACTCCTCAAAATATTTGGCGTGGGAGGCCTGATGGATTTTCAACTCCCATTCATCCAACATGCCTTCCTCCGGCATATGCGGATACTGAATGGATTTAATGCTGCGCGCACTGATTGCCATCTCAACATGCGAAATCAAACTGCGCTCGTCGGAAATCGCCGCAATTTTCGCTTCAAAATCGCATTTCATCACAAACAGCAGCGGCTCATCAAAATAACGGCTATGCTTAGCGCTTGCCACTATAAACGCGCCGCCCCGCACAGCGCTCGTGTCCGCATAAATGCGAACCATCTCATCCGCAAATCCAAAAAACTGCTCCTTGTTTTCCGCCTGTATTAGCCGCTGCATCAAATTGTAGTTGGGATTGCTGGAAAGCTCATAGCCCGGTTCAACTATAAATCTGCCAAGCTTGGTCGGGGCTGCCTCGGTCATCGGATTTTTCTCCACCTTGCGCTTGCTGATTCTGCCAAACTCGCTGTCTAGAAAGGAACGCAGCTCACTCTGTTCGTATTCTTCACCATTCATGGTTTGATAATGTTTAAATGACTTGCTGCCCGCTTGCGCTTCTCCGTTATCGGTCTGAATGACGAAAAAAGACAAATAATGAACTGAAAATGCCATTGATCTATAAACTCCTTTACAAGCGTAAACGGCTGCACCGTCCCTGGGACGATGGAGCAAAGCGTTTCGCAGTGAAAGATAAGCCAGTTCGTTGAACGCAAACTTATACTTTCTTATATTTTTTAAAAATCTGCCTATAGCTTGAATCTGTTAATTTGCTCCCATTGCTGTTCCTTAATCAAAATCTCCTTTTGCTTTCTCCCGAACAGGTCAAAATGGGGAAATTTCTCCCGCCGGTGAATATATCGGGGTTCCAGCCCATGTTGCTCACACCAGCTGCCGAGCTTCACAAGATCAGCGCAGCCGACCTTTGTCACTGTGCGAATGCCAGGAAATCGGTGATCAATCCAATAATGGGTTAAATACGCTATTTCACCGCTGAGCACCTTGTCTTTCCATATATTCATTTCTGAGCGGTTGATGCCAAAAGCCATTGATATCCCCCTTATCTTCATTAATATTCATAACTGTTCGGCTTTTGCTGTCAAACCTGCTATACTGGTACAATCATGTCATCAATTGAAGAAAAGAGGCACTTTCTCATGTCAGTCCCATTTGAATCTTTAGGCATCCGTCCCGCAATTAACGAATTGCTGCGCGATACGGGTGTTATCACTCCAACCCCAGTACAGCAGCAAGCGATTCCGCTTGTAATGGAGGGCAAGGATGTCATTGTCCAGGCGCAGACAGGAACAGGCAAAACATTGGCCTTTGCCCTGCCGCTGCTTGAAAAAATCCAGCCGGACAACGCCAACGTGCAAGCGCTGATCTTGACGCCAACCCGGGAGCTCGCCATTCAAATTACCGTTGAAATTAAAAAGCTGGCTTCCAGCCTTGGCATCAGTGTGTTGGCCGCTTATGGCGGTCAGGATGTCGAAAGTCAAATCCGTAAATTGCAAGGCGCTGCAGCGCACATTGTCGTGGGCACGCCCGGACGTCTGCTCGACCATTTGCGCAGAGGCACCATTTCCTTCTGGAAGCTGTCCGTGTTGGTGCTCGATGAGGCTGATCAAATGCTTCATATGGGTTTCCAGAATGAAGTGGAAGAGATTATTGATCAAACGTCGAAACACCGCCAAACTTTGCTGTTCTCAGCGACCATTCCCGATGCTGTGCGCCGGCTGGCTCAGCAGTATATGCGCAGCCCGGAAGATGTCCGTATTCGCAGCGAGCGGGTTACGCTGGATAATATCACGCAATACGTAGTAGAAACAAGCGACCGCAACAAACTCCAAACGCTCATTCATCTTATTGAATCGGACAGCCCTTACCTTGGGGTAATTTTTTGCCGTACAAAGATCAGAGCGAAGAAGCTTGCGCAATCATTGCAGGAAGCGGGCTATTCGGTTGATGAATTGCATGGCGATCTCACGCAGGCCAAGCGCGAGCAAGTCATGAAGCGATTCCGCAATGCCAAGCTGCAACTGCTTGTTGCCACGGATGTAGCCGCGCGCGGACTCGATATTGAAGGGGTTACGCATGTTTTTAACTATGACATCCCGTTTGATTCCGAAAGCTATATCCACCGCATCGGTCGGACAGGCCGGGCAGGTCATGACGGTGTTGCGATCACCTTCGCTGCTCCCCGGGACAACATGACGCTGCAGGCGATCGAGCACGGGATCGCCGCTACGCTGGAACGCCGCACAGTCAAAGCCGGAACGATCCAAGTAGAAGAAGCTGTTCACACCAAAGGCTCCAATGCCAAAAACGAAGGCGCCAGCAGCAGACGCCGCAATTTCGGCGATGAAGCAAAGCGCACATCCGGCCGCTCACCACAAGGCAGAAACCAGCAGCGCGGCGGCGGTGCGGACAGACGTGGACGAAACGACGAACGCCCTGGCAGACGTGGCGGCTCATCCGATGCTCCCGCTTTCAACTCGCCACGCGGTGAATCCGGTGGTCGTTCCGCTGGCGGCAGACGCGGCGGTTCATCCGATGCTCCTGCTTTCAGCTCGCCACGCGGTGAATCCGGCGGTCGTTTCGCTGGCGGCAGACGCGGCGGCTCGTCCGATGCTCCCGCTTTCGGCTCGCCACGCGGTGAATCCGGCGGTCGTTCCGCTGGCGGCAGACGCGGCGGCTCGTCCGATGCTCCCGCTTTCGGCTCGCCACGCGGTGAATCCGGCGGCGACAAGCGTGGAAAAGCCACAGGCAGGCCGACATTTGGCGGCAAGCGCGGCGGCGGCTCCAGCAGTTCATCTTCTGGAGGCAGACGCAGCTCTTCTCCACGTTCCGGTCCTTCACGCGGAGGACGCGGCAGATAACGCGTTCGTTCTGGCGTAACGTCCAGACCCGGTTATCTTCTTGATCAGCGGCGGCGCACTGCCGCCGCTTTTCTATTTTTAACTGCAATAGTAGTTTATACCCGAGGCCGTGTCCGGCTCGTAGGGGCGGCGATCAATGGATCATCCGGCCATGCGTGTTTTGGATAGCGGCCTTTTAAATCTTTTTTCACATCAAAATAAGCCGTTTGCCAGAAGCTGGCCAAATCTTTGGTCACTTGAACAGGTCGCTGGGCAGGGGATAACAGCTGTAATGTCAGGGCAATCCGCCCGTTCCCGATTCGCGGCGTCTCCGCCATTCCGAACATTTCCTGCAGGCGGACGGCAAGGATCGGGCCCGCGGCGTTGCTATAATCAATCGGTATTTTGGAGCCGCTCGGCACGATGATATACGTAGGCGCCTCACGCTCTAATATTCCCCGCTGTTCCCATGTCAACAGAGACTCCAATATTGCAGTCATTGACAACTTTCCTACATCCTGCATCGACCTTAGACCGAACAGATGCGTCAACAGCCACACATCGATTTCCGCAAGCAAAAACGCATCATCGACAGCAGGAAAGCTCGCGTCAAACGCCCGCATAAAAACAATTCGCTGCTGCAGTTGTCTCGCTGTTTTCGTCCAGGGCAGGCGCGCCAGTCCCTGTTGGCGGATCGCATTAGCCAATACTGCCGCTACAGCTTCCGGATCGGTCGATGCAATCTGCTGGTCGCGGAGGATTATCTCCCCTAACTTGACCTGTCTGCGCGTCTTGACGGCCTGCTGCTCGGCATCCCATTGGGCAACCTCCAATTTCTCGACATCGTCACTGAAATGTTGCTCCAATTCTGCAAGCGTCACAGGCGCAGCCAGCACAATCTGGCTTTCGCTGCTCCCGTCCTCCAGCTCGGCCACTGCCAAGTAAGGGGATTTTGCAAGCAGCTGCGCTTCCTTTAATATGGCGCCGCGGCCTGTCCGCAGCCGATAACGCCCGCCGGAGCGAGCCTCCCCAATGCGATCCGGATAGGCAAAGGCAACTAGCAGTCCACAATATTCCGCAGGCACAGCTGCATCTGACTCATCCTTAATGCGAAAGGCACGCCGCCAGCGCTCCGCTTCCCGAACAATTTGCCGCTTTAGTGTATGATCAATGGTGTAGCCGCGCGGTTCAATGCCTTCAAGCGCATCCAGACGCAGACGAAGATCAGCTTCCGCCCTGCTCCCATCTCGACGCAGCATGTCCCGCTCGCCAAGCAATGCAGCAAGCTGGCAGGCTTTGCCGCCCAAGGCAAGCGGCTGTGCGCGCAGCACCATATGTGCCAAGCGGGGATGCATACCTGCTTCCGCAAGCTTGCGGCCATGTGCAGTCAGCCGATTATCCTCCCCGAAGGCTCCCAGTTGGCGCAGCAGCGCAGCCGCCTGATTATAGGCGCCCTCCGGCGGCGGGTCAATCCAGTCGAGTTCGGCCGGACTGCCCGCTCCCCATGCCGCAACTTCAAGTGCCAGGCTTGCCAGATCAGCCGCTAATATTTCCGGAACGCCTGCTTCAGGCAGCCGTTCATGCTGCTCAGTGGTCCATAAGCGGTAGCATATGCCCGGACCCAGACGTCCGGCGCGTCCTCTCCGCTGATCCGCGGAAGCTCTGGACACCGGGACGGTTTCGAGTCTTGTCATCCCTGTACGCGGCGAAAAGCGCGGAACGCGCATCCATCCGCAATCGATGACAATTTTTACGCCATCCACTGTAATGCTGGATTCGGCCACCGCCGTAGCAAGCACAACTTTGCGGCGTCCATCCGCTGAAGGCCGAACGGCCAAATCTTGCGCATCATGGGACAAATTGCCGTGCAGCGGGACGATGTGGAGCGGCTGCCCCGGAATGTTGATCTCTTGCAATAACGCAGTGACGCGATTTATTTCACCAATACCCGGCACAAATACGAGCAAATCACCTTCCCGCTCCTCCGCAAGCGCGCGTGCAACAGCCTTGGCAACAGCGGCTGGAATGGCATCTTCCGACTTTTGCTGCAAATATCGGGTAGCTACCGGATAAGCCCGCCCTGCACTGCGCACTATCGGAGCAGGTCCAGCTTCCTGATCACCAAGCATCGCTGCCAGCGGCTCCGCGGCAAGCGTGGCTGACATGATCAGCAGCCGCAAATCCGGGCGCAGCAGCTGCTGGGCCTGCCTGATCAGAGCAAGACCAAGATCTGCATGCAGACTGCGCTCATGGTATTCATCAAAAATAACAAGTCCAACCTCTTCTAAAGCTGGATCGGTCTGCAGCATTCGGGTCAGCACGCCTTCGGTCACGACCTCGATGCGTGTGCGGGCGCTCACCCGCGTATCCGTTCTTACCCGATAGCCTACCGTTTCTCCCGGCTGCTCTCCAAGTGCAGCCGCCATATAGCGCGCTGCCGTTCGCGCAGCTAGCCGGCGAGGCTCCAGCATGATAATTTTACGGCCAAGCAGCCACTCATCATCCATCAGCAGCAGCGGAACCCGAGTCGTCTTGCCTGCTCCAGGTTCTGCAATCAACACTGCTGCATGGCCTGCGCCAAGCGCCGTACGCAGTTCGGGGACAGCCTCCGTGACCGGAAGATCCGGAATCATAAGCAATCCTCCGCTTCATTCAGTAATTTTAGCTTTTTAAAGTTTAACCCAACAGCAAGCAGATTGACAAGAACATGCCCTTGGGCCACGATGTTCCAATACAGCAAATGAGCGTCCCGGATTACCCGGCGACGCTCATTTGCTGTAAACTATGTCTTGTTGCGATTCGCTTTAATATCCCTTTCCTGACTTCCTCATCCCCATCCCAAAACCTCGGCGTGGCGAACAGTTCTGTCAATACTTGCTCCGCTGTTTGGCAGGCAACGCTATGATCGCCAACCAAGTAAGCGCAAATTTGAAAACACGGCTTTTCAAACTGCTTTAAAAGTGCAATTTTAGTTTGGAAATCCATCCTTCGGCCTGCCTTTCCTTAAAACCGAACTGAAATAGCTTCTCTGTTTCTGCAAATCTGGCTTCCGACGTTTTCGCTCCCATTACAACTGTTATCAACCGCGTGTCGCCATGCTTGGAAGTCCCCGTAAAGCAATAGCCTGCGACAGATGTATATCCTGTCTTTAAACCATCATTACCCTGATAGGCATAAGCTTCACCAGGAAGCATTAAATTTGTTGTTCGAAGCGCATTTTTGGCGCCTTGCATCTCCGCATGGTTGCGGGTCGTTGTCAGCAGCAGCTGCGGATGAGCCTGCAGCAGATTTTGGGCCAGCAGCGCTGTATCCTTGGCAGTCATAATCGTATCTCCCGCTGCTGCCGCTTCCGGGAACCTCTCAAGATCATAACTGCCAAGCCCTGTAGCATTCGCAAACCTCGACTTGGCAGACAGCCCAATTGCCCCGCCCTTTTCGTTCATCCGTTTGACAAATTCGTCCTCTGTCCCGGCAATATGCTCGGCGATCGCAACAGCTGCATCATTGGCCGAATGAATGGCCATCGCCTGAAACAGCTCCTGAACGGTCGGTTGCGCCCTTGTTGTCAAGCCCGCGCTTGCGCCAGGCACTGACGAGGCATAGCGACTGATCGATACCTCATCATCCCATGCAAGCCTGCCCTGCTTGATTTCATCCAGTACAATAAATTCAGTCATCATTTTGGACATGCTGGCCGGAGGCAGCGGCTGATTCGCGTTATTTTGAAACAGAACTTCTCCTGTATCGGCATTGATTAGTACGGCGGATGAGGCTTTGATATTCGGGCGGTCTGCCCCAAACCCCGGAATGATCATATTCACTATCCCTACCCCGGCAAGCAGCAGGAGGGAACCAACAAAGTAGCGTGTCATTTTATTCAATCCTTTCAAGATCGATCATCTATAATAAAGCATTGTACAGATCATCGTTTAAAAGGATCGTAAGCAATTCATAATTTTTTCTTAAAAATGTCTCTGATTTAACGGTTCTGCCAATCAACGGCTTTCTTTGTTAGTGGCAAGAGGCAGCCGCACTTGAAAAGAAGTCATATCCTGATCGCTGGAAACGGAGATCGTGCCCTCGTGCTTCTCCACAATGCTTTTTACAATCGCCAGCCCGAGTCCGGATCCGCCGCTGTGCTCCGTCCTCGATTTGTCTACCCGGTAAAAACGATCGAACAAATAAGGTAAATCTGATTCAGGAATCGCTTCACCATAATTGTTAATTTCAGCAACGACGAATCCCTGTTCCTGAATCAGGCGAATGTCGATGCGTTTGCCTGCCTGCCCGTAAGTCATTGCGTTGGAAAACAAGTTTTCGAACACCCGCACAAGCTTATTCGGTTCACCCTCAACGATCAGTTTTGGACTTTGCGCCCTAAGTTCGCCAACCAACCCAGCCTGCTGAAGCGGAATCCGGTACTGTTCAAGCAGTTGACTCAGCAGTTCAACCAGGTTTAATGATACATTCTTCACGGGAAGCGTATTGTTTCTCATCCGAGTGTATTCGAACAAATCGCTGATGAGCCCATTTAATCGGAGCGACTTGTCATAGGCAATCTGTACATAATGGCGCAACTCGACTTCATCGCGATAACGATCCTGCTCAATTAGACCCAAATAACCGATAATGGAGGTTAGTGGCGTACGCAGATCATGGGAGACATTTGTAATCAGCTCATTTTTCGTTTGCTCTGCTCGCCTTTCCTCATCCATCGATGTTTTGAGCTGCAGCACAAGCCGATTCGTGAAGGAAGCCAGCTCCCCCAATTCATTGCGCTGACGAACAGGGACTTTGTCATCGAAGTTGCCTTCCGAAATATGCATGATCGCCTCCGTTACCTCGCCAAAATAACGAAAGCGGCGCCATTGCAATACGACAATGTACACGATAAAAAAGATGCAGCAGGCGAGCACAAATGTTGCGGTCAAGCCGATCGCATCGTTGAAGAATGAGCCCACTCTTCTAATGATCGTCACTTGTTCGTAAAAGTAGGAAGCGCCTAGCATCAAAACCAATGCCGTAAAAATCCCCAAAAACGCGCTCAGAAACAGCTGGCCAATAAACCGGATTGTCATGCCTGCGGTAACATTACCCTTCAATTTTGTAGCCAACCCCCCAGACAGTGACAATCATCTTGTCGCCTGTTTCATGTTCCAGTTTGTCCCTGAGCTTGCTTATATGCACCATCACTGTATTGTTGGACTCAAAGTACTTCTCTTTCCAAACATGCTGAAATATTTCCTCGGCACTGAATACCCGACCCGGCGCGCTTGCGAGCAGAAACAAGATACCGAATTCTGTTGAGGTAAGATGAAGAGCCGTTGTCCCGGCATGCACGGAATGGGTGAGCTTGTCGATGACGAGCGGACCGATGCGCAAGGCGCTGTCTTCTACAGGCTGCTGGATCGTCGTATTGTACTGATAGGAACGGCGAAGGAGCGACTTGATCCGGGCGGTCAGCTCCAATGGGTTGAAAGGCTTGACCATATAATCATCCGCACCCGTCATCAATCCCATAATTTTATCCATATCCTCCGCCTTCGCGCTCAACATGAGAATGGGTACCGACTGCGTCTTGCGCAGCCTCCGGCATACTTCCAAACCGTCCAGCTTCGGCATCATCACATCCAAGACGACGAGTTGAAATGACGTCTGCTCCAGCAGCAGCAGTGCCTCTTCGCCATTATGCGCCTTCTCCGTTTCAAAACCTTCATTGTTTAAGTATATTTCAATTAAATCGGCAATTTCCCGATCATCGTCGACGATCAGTATCCGACGGCTATTCATGTTTAGACAACTCCTTTAACTCGGTCGTTCAGTGCTTTTTTACTTACTATACACGATGGTGCCAGTCCTTGTCCGTAGTTTAACCTTCTTTTTATAAACCTTAAGACAATCTTAAGTCATTTTTAAAGATTGGCAGGTTTTCAAGTGAAATTGTCCTTCAAACGCTGCGTTGTGAAAGGCATGGTATCTGCCAAAAGCTAGTTTGTCAGGCCATTCAATTCAAAGAAAGACCGCCAGCCGGATTGATCCGTCAGCGATCTTCTTGTTTAAACAAGCCGTTCATATGCTGGACGCCCGCCTCCGATTGCCAGCAAACTGCCGCATGGGGCATCACCATCCCAGAAATTGTGCCCGGTAAGCAGCAGCGACAGCATCATCCGGATCGCTCCGCCGTGAGACACGATCAGCATTCGCCTGGGAGTCAGTTGCGTCCCTCTCTGGTCAAGATCAGGGAGCGCTTCTTCCAAAAACGAACGGATACGCTCGCGCAATTGGGCGATCGACTCTCCTTCAGGAGGACGATGATGCTCCGGCTCATCAAGCCAAGCGCAATACAGCGCTTGATGTTTTAATTGCTCATAAGTGCAGCCTTCCCAATTGCCAAAATCAAGCTCGCGCAGACGGGTATCCCTGACTGCTTGTTCCGCCAAATCGGGCCGCACGGCCTCCAATGTCTGGTATGTCCTGCACAAATCACTGCAATAGACAGCCTCAAACGCCATGCCTGCAAGTCGTTTCCGGGCAGGGTCCAGCAGATGCAGTTCGCTTGCCGCCAGCGGAAGATCAGTCCTGCCGCCATAGCGCCGTTCCAGGTTCCAGTTTGTTTTGCCATGCCGAAGCAAATAAAGCTCGGCAGCAGGCAGCCGCGCCTGCAGAGCTGCCAGAGCAGGCCTTAGGTCAGAAGCTGATCTATTCCCGGAATGTACAGCATCCCGCGGGCGGGAAGACGGCATCTTCCGTGAATGTACAGTTTCCTGCTCTCTGGATTGCAAATCCCACACCAGGTTATGCTGTACCGCACGCAGCTCCCCGCGCACGATAGAGCGATACGTGTTGGCAGTCAACCCCAAATTCGTTCCCCGCTCCCTGGGCATAGGTTGGAACGACTCGCTATTCATACTGCGCTGTTGCAGCCTCATAGACGGACGCGTAGACCATCTTGCCGATCGCACCGCCAAGCGTTGTGGCCGTTCCCGCGTATTCATGCACAGCAAGGAAACGCTCGCTTTGACTAACTCCGATCAACAGGGCGTCCGAGGTGGTGCCTGTAGCCTGCAGGCCATTATCCATATCCTTAATGCCGAGATCGCCAAGCGCCGCTGCTTTGGCTTCTACGGCGGTCATGAGCGCATTGACCATCGCTGATGGGGTAAGTCTGCCGTCGATGAGCAGCATCGTATTGATCGTTCCCGCCTTGTAGGCTGCATACAGCGTCCGGTCAGAGCCAGCGCGCGCCGCATTGCGGGTGCCAGCTGTTGTGCAGCACACAATGGCACAAGCTTCGTCCGCCATTTCGACAATGGAGGCACAGGTAAGCTTAGCGGCAGTAATCATGCCGACCGTCTGCGGGGAATACGCTTTCCGGACGAGCAACTGCTCATAATCGGCTACTGGATCGGAGCAGTCATAGTCCATCGGCACCTTCCAGTTCATCCAGCGATCCGCTTTTTGAAAACCGCCATTATACACGGCATTGCTCAGACATTCCAGCTCTCCGCACCCCAGTGCTGTCAAATGGTCCTCTTTCAATGAAATCGTAAGTGCAGGCCATACCTGCGAATTGTACGTGTGATCTGAACGAAATGGCAGCGCCATCGGCATTCCCTCCTGAAATTGATTTGCTTATACAACAATTCCAACTTTTGTGGCAGTCATTCTTTTGATTGTTGTAAGAAATGTAAGAAATACAACATTGGTTGCTTTGCCAAATTCAATCGTTCAGCTTATCTATATAAGTTGAACTAATGAACCGCCTCGTTAGAACTTGATGCAAAGACGATCGGTACCTGAGCAAAGGTGCAAGAGTCATCATGGAAAATCGTTTATAGTTTACTTTATGAATGATGAATCATATACAATAGTTCATTCGGCGAACATTTCGACGATTCTATATGAAAAATCATATACAATAGATCATCCGGCAATTATTTCGATGATTCTGTATGAAAAATCATATACAATAGCTCATCCGGCGAACATTTCGACGATTCTATATGAAAAATCATATACAATAGCTCATTCGGCGATTATTTCGAGAATTCTGTATGAAAAATCATATACAATAGCTCATTCGGCGAACATTTCGACGATTCTATATGAAAAATCATATACAATAGATCATCCGGCAATTATTTGGATGATTCTGTATGAAAAATCATATACAATAGATCATCCGGCGAACATTTCGACGATTCTGTATGAAAAATCATATACAATAGATCATTCGGCGATTATTTCGACGATTCTGTATGAAAAATCATATACAATAGCTCATCCGGCGATTATTTCGACGATTCTATATGAAAATTCATACAGATTAACAGGCATGCCGTGTGACGAAGCTCGCTCAAGGGGAAGACAGTAAAGCCATCTCCCCCTTTGCAAAAATGGCTCACTCGGGACGCGCTAATCAATGAAATGAAGGGTGCGCACGCTGTTTTTTCCCTCTATCCCCGCTCGCTTGCCATTCTTTTTATAAAAGTCCGATTTTGCCCTTCATCGATCTTTTTCTGGGAACGTGGCTTCTAAGCAGCGAATTACTTACAATCGTTTGCTAGTCTTTAGTTCAACTTAAATAGAGTCTTTATTTTCATGCGAAATTCAATCGTTCAACTCATATAGAGTAAAGTATATATCCGCTTCATATCCACATGTTGCCGGACATGGGCCGCCAACCTGTCAAAAGCCTCCTCGCGCATTGCCTGGAACTCTCTGCCTTGCGGCAAGGCAGCCCACCCTTTGTCATTGCGAATCCGATTAAGCCAAGCACGGCGAAAAGCATCATTATGAAGCACGCCATGAATAAATGTCCCCCAAATTTTCCCGTCCTCGGAGCACACGCCCTCCGGGATGCCGTCAGCTCCAAGTAAAAACGGCTGTTTCAATCGGGAAGCAGTTTGGATAACACCGGTATGAATTTCATATCCCTTCACCGGCACCTCTTGGCCCCATCCTGGCAATGCTCCCTTCCCTTCAACGCGAACGGTCCGCTTGCGACTCCCGAAACGTACCGTGAAGGGAAACAGTCCCAGGCCAGCAAGTTCAGCGACATCGGATTCATTGTATTCAGGATCAAGCAGCCGCTCGCCCAGCATTTCATAGCCGGCGCATAATCCGACGATATGCCCTCCTTCCCGGGCATGCCGTTCAATCCGCTTGGACAGCCCCGTATCGCGCAGAAATATCATATCATCGATCGTGTTTTTACTGCCGGGAATAATAATGACATCCGGACTTCCCCATGACGAGCTATTGTCAATATAACGCAGCTGTACATCCGGCTCCTGACGCAGCGGGTCCAAATCGGTGAAGTTGGACAGACGCGGCAGTCGCAAGACAGCGACATCGATAACGCCCTGTTTCTCCAGCAAGTCTTGTCCAGGCGTAACCGCCCCGCCAAACTCGGATGCGTCAGCGGCAGGTACGGATAGATGCCTGCCGCTCCCAGCCCTTGCCTCAGACATTGCTCGTGTGAGCGATAGCGAATCTTCATCTTCGATGCCGATATCGGGCAGATAAGGGATAACGCCGAACACCGGCTTGCCGGTACGCTGTTCAAGCCAGTCCAGCCCAGGCTTAAGCAGCGCAATATCCCCTCGGAACTTGTTAATGATGAAGCCGGCGACACGCGTGCGCTCTTCCGGTTCAAGCAGTTCCAAGGTGCCCACAATGGCTGCGAACACCCCGCCGCGGTCAATATCTGCCACCAGCAGCACCGGGGCATCCGCCCAAGCAGCCATTCTCATATTGACGATGTCGCGGTCCTTCAGATTGATTTCGGCGGGGCTGCCAGCACCCTCCAGCACAACGATGTCGCAGTCGGCCCGCAGTCGGCGCAGCGCCTCTTTGACGATAGCTTCTGCTTCAGGCAAAAACTGCTCCCGGTATTCCATTGCCCCGTAATCGCGCAGCGGCACGCCATGAACGACTACCTGGGACACCATGTCCTTCTTCGGTTTGAGAAGAATCGGGTTCATATCGGTTGTAGCCAATATGCCGCATGCATCGGCCTGCATGCCCTGCGCGCGGCCAATTTCCTTGCCGTCCCAGGTCACATAAGAATTGAGCGACATATTTTGTGATTTAAAGGGGGCGGATCGCCACCCATCCTGTTTGAATATACGGCACAGCGCCGCCGTTACGATGCTTTTGCCCACATCAGATGCCGTGCCCTGCACCATCAGAGCGGCCGCCGTGCTCGTGTTCCCGTTGTCATTGTAGTTCATCGCGCCCGCTCCTTGCCTGGACCCCTGCTGTCCAGCACAGCTTGCAAAGCCGACAGCAGCCGTTCATTATCCTGCCGAAGCCGCACAGCGATTCGAAACCAGCGGCCGTCAAGCCCTTCGAACAAGGCGGCATTACGGATCAGAATTCCTTCTTCCCCCAGCTCATGCTGCAGATCGGAACTGTCAATCGCCATCTGGGACTGCAGCGCAACGAGCAAATAGTTTGTCTGGCTGTCGATAACATGCAACCCCAGACTGCGAAGTTGGCTGCTCATCCATTCACGCTCTATAGACAGAAATTGCATTGTTTGACGTTCATATTCGGCATCCTCCAGCACGGCGCTGCCGATTTGCTGTGCGAGCGAATTAACACTCCATGGCACTTGCAATGCGCGCAGCGCAGCAATCCGCTCCGGTGAACCGACGATATAGCCAAGTCTGATGCCTGGAATCGCATAAAACTTCGTCAACGAACGAACGACAAACAAGGAAGCCGACTCGGCCGCTTCCCTGATCATGGTAAGCTGCCTGCCACCCGGAACAAAATCCATAAAGGCTTCATCCAGCATAATTTGACAGTTCTCATCAAGCAGCATCCGAATCAGCTCCGGATCAACGACACGCCCGGTCGGATTGTTCGGCGAGCCAATCACCCATGTATGGATATGCCTGGCTCTAGCCTGCAATCGCTCCTTGGTCAGTTGGAAGCCGTCTTCCTCCAGCAGCGCCATGCTGTGCACCTTTCCTCCAGCCTTGCGCACCGCATCGGCATATTCGCCAAAGCAGGGAACTGTCAAGCCAACGGTCTCCGCCTTCATCGATCTGACCGCCAGATCAATGACTTCGGCAGCGCCGTTGCCAATGAGCACGCTGTCCGCACTGATTCCGTGCCGCTCTGCAAGCAAGCTGCGCAGCTTCCGCACCGCCGGATCGGGATAGTGCCGAATCTCGTCGGCATACTGCATAAGCTGTGTCCTTACTGCCGCCGGCGGTCCGAACGGATTCATATTGGCGCTGAAATCGATAAAGTCTCCCCGATCTCTTCCAAAAGCCTCTGCAGCGGTCAACAGATCCCCGCCGTGGCCAAACTGTTCAAGCTTCATCCGTAATTCCTCCCGCTCTCGTAATCAGCGTTTGTTGTCTTTGCTAAATCAATTGCAGTTTAAGGCCGATCAACAGTGCAATAAGCAGCGCCGCTTCCACACTTTCATTAATGGCGCCGTAGGTATCCCCTGTCAAACCGCCCAGCGACTTGCTCAGCCTGCCTGCAACGAATACTGTGACAAGCGCGGAGACGAGCAGTCCGCTGCCGATGAATAGACCAAGCTGAAGCAGCTGCACTCCGGCACATGCATAAGCGACTGCAAGCAGAGCGCTGCCCATAGCAAGCGCTGCTGCTGCATGGCCTCTTGTCGCCCAGGCGAACAGGCCAGCCATCCCTTCTGCGCCTCTTGCCAGCGGCCACAAGGGAATGCTCGCCGCCATCGATACTCTACTCCAGACCGGTATGCTTGCCAGAAGGAGAAGGACTTCCACGGAAGCAGGGCGGTCAAGCAATTCGCTCAAAGCCGATACTTTAAGCAGCAGTAGCAGCACCCCCGCGATTACACCCATCGCCCCGACGCGGCTGTCCTTCATAATAATCAGCTTCTGCTCGCGCGGCCGGTGGCTGAGCACTCCGTCCGCCGTATCCATCCAGCCGTCCATATGCAGACCGCCGGTAAAGGCTGTCCAGAGCACAACCAGCAGAACAGCAGCCGTCATCGGGGGCAGCAGCGGCTGCATAACCATATAACCGCCGCTCACCAGCAAGCCGACCGTCACACCCGCCACCGGAAAAAAGACCAGACTGCGTGCCACGGTTGCATTAGTGAAGGGAATATTCACGGGAACCGGCAAGCGGGTAAGAAACTGCAAAGCAGCCAGACAAGCGTGCATCCAATTTGTTAATAAACGAGCCACCAGCCAATCACCCCTCCAGCAAAACAGATCATACTTACGCCGTAGAGCAGCTGAACCGTTCGCACAATATCCGAACCCGTCAGTTGGCGGTGCGGCCAACCCAATCGCGCGCGCTCGTTCGGCACACCGAAGTAATAGTTGAGCCCGCCAAGCTCAATGCCGAGCAGACCAGCTACCGCCGATTCCGGAATGCCGCTGTTCGGGCTCGGATGGCGGCGTGCAAATGTTCTGATCGCCCGCCATCCGCTGCCCACGGACAGACCGCGAAGCGGCAGCGCAGCTGCCAGGAGAAGCAGCCCGGTAAGACGCGCAGGCACATAATTAAGCACATCGTCAAAACGTGCGGATGCCCAGCCGAAATAGTAGTATTTTTCGTTTTTGTAGCCGACCATGGAGTCAAGCGTATTGGCTGCCCGGTACAGCATAGCAAGCGGAGCTGCGCCGATCAGAGCGAAAAAAAGCGGTGAGATCAGCGCATCAACCGTATTCTCGGCAACCGTCTCCACCGCAGCCCTTGAAATTTGGCTCGCTTCCTGCCCCTTCATGTCCCGGCTGACAATTTGCCCCGCATATTCCGCAGCTTCGTCGGTTTGCCCTTCCATTAAAGGCACATAAACCTTCATCGCCGCCTCGCGCAAACCTTTGACGGCGATGGTCGCCGCGATCAGCCAAATATTGGCCGCGTATCCGAGCCAGGGATGAATAAGCTGCAGCCCCAGCAGCACGAGCAGCGTGATGAGACCTGCAACCGTAACCGTCACACCGGTCAGAACGACGCCGCGCCAGCGCAACTGAGTACCGCTCCATGACGTATCTATACTTCCAGCTTGCAGCACTTGCTTCTCCCCGCTGCGCAGCGCCCGCTCCAGAACTTTAATGAGCCGACCGATCAAGATGACCGGATGGGTAATAAAACGCGGGTCGCCTATGATCCAATCAAGCGCAATGGCAGCGGCAATCATCCACAGTATTTCACTAAGCGAATAGAGGAGCATTGGTTCACTCCCACCGGTAAGCGATTGATTTCAACTCGACCGGGATGCCTGCGGTGACGAGAAAAACTTGTTCGCAATGCGCGGCCATCTTTTGATTCAGCCTGCCCTGCGCATCCCGAAAGCGCCGGCCAAGGGGATATTCGGGGACAATACCGCTGCCGACCTCATTGGTTACAAAAATCGCCGGGAACGGGAGCTGAGCGGCCGTATCCGCAAGCAGACTGGTCCACCCTTCCAAACAGGCTGTTTCTTCCGCTCCCCAACCGCCATTATCAAGCTCAATTTGCATCATCATGTTGGAGAGCCAGATGGTCAGACAATCGACGAGCACAACGGGCTCCGATTCCGCCAATGTCTGATCTTCCGCGTATTCCTGGTCTCCAACCTGTTCCGTCACCTCTGTCGCATTTTCCGATCCGGCCAGCTGCTCCAGACAAGCGACCAATTCAAGCGGCTCTTCGATCGTTTCCCACTCAAATCCGGATGCTGTGCGCGCAAGCTGATGCTCGCTCGTTCGCGCTGTCATTTCCTCATCAAACGGCTGCAATGTCGCAATATAAATCCCGCTCTTCCCCAGCCGGGAGGCGTATTTTTCGGCAAATGTGCTTTTTCCGCTGCGCGCTCCCCCTGTAACCAAGATCGCCATACCCGCTTCCCCCTTCCTCAACCTTGCTACCTATCCTTCGCTACAAGCCTGCCGCTGCCCTTGGCTGCAGCTCATCCAGCGCAGCGGCACAGCTCATTCAGCCGCGCGTAACGCCGGCACTTGAGAACGTCGCCATTTCGCGCATAATTCGCTGCGACGCCTCAATGAGATGAAAACATAAAGCAGCTCCAGTGCCTTCTCCCAGCCGCATATCCATTTGGATAAACGGTGACAACTGCAGCGCCGTCAACACTTTAGCATGACCCCGCTCCTCCGACAGATGAGACGGTATGAGATATGCGGCAGCGGCAGGCGCGATCCTGACGGCGGCCAGCGCGGCGACAGAGGAAATAAAACCGTCAATAACGACCGGTCGCTGTTTGGCCGCAGCGCCAATAATAAGTCCCGCCAACCCGGCAATTTCCAGGCCGCCAATCTTGCTTAGGACATCAAGCGGATCACCCGCGTCTGGGGCGTGCAGTTGAATCGCCTGTTCAACAATCGCAATTTTATGACGTTGTGTCGTTACATCAATCCCGGTTCCTCGGCCGACGACTAGCACCGGATCAACACTGCACAGTACGGAAGCAACAGCAGAGCTGGCTGTCGTATTGCCAATGCCCATCTCGCCGGTGGCAAACAGCGCATACCCTTGGTCGGTCAACGTTTCCGCCAGCTCAATGCCGACAACGAGTGCGCGGGCAGCCTCATCCCGTTCCATGGCTGGGGCATGCACGATATTCGCCGTCCCCTCTCTGATTTTACGCGGCATTACGGCGGAATGGCCAACAACTCCGTTGACCCCGATGTCCACGCAAATGACGTCAGCCCCCGCCTGTCTGGCAAGCACATTGATCGCTGCGCCGCCGCTCGCAATGTTGTTGACCATCTGCGCTGTAATTTCAGCAGGGTAGGCGCTCACGTTTTCTTCACATACGCCATGATCAGCAGCCATAACGACGACCGCCCTGCGGTCCATTGCCGTAAAAAGCTGCCCAGTAATTCCGGACAGCTGAATGGCGATCTGCTCCAGCTTCCCCAAACTGCCCTGCGGTTTCGTCAAATTGTTAAGATGCTCGATGGCGATATTCATCGCTGCCTTATCCAGCACCGGAATGGAAGCAGCCGTCCTTATTACGCGCTGCTCCCATGTTTCTTCATTCATGTTCGTTCTCCTCCTTGCAGGCTGCTCCCGGATTGCAGCAACAGCTGCGGGCAGCCGGTTGCCGGATGAGGCAGGACGACAGCCTCCGCCGCATAAACCGCACGAATCATCCTACTTGTCACGACTTCCTGCGGCGTTCCCGTACAAACAATGCAGCCTTCGTCAATGACAATTAGACGATCGCAATATTGCGCCGCCAAATTCAGATCATGCAGCACCGCTACTACCGTCAGCTGCTCACGGCGCTGCCAGGCTTTCACCGCATCCAGCAGCTGCACCTGATAGCCGATGTCCAGAAATGTCGTTGGCTCATCGAGCAGTACGATCTCGGGCTGCTGGGCCATCACTTTGGCGAGCGCTACACGCTGCCGCTCCCCGCCGCTAAGCTGATCGAGCCGCCGCGACGCCAGCGAAGTCAATCCCATTACAGCAAGCGCCTTGTCAATGCCTTTCTCCCCGTCTGCTGCAGCAGGTTCATCCCCCAGCCAGTTCTGGAAAGGAAATCGTGCCATGCCGACAACTTCCTTAACTGTAAATCCGGCAGCCGGCAAACCTTCCTGCTGCAGTACAGCCAGCCGTCTGGCAAGCGCTTTGCGGCTGTATGCGCCGACCGCCTTGCCAGCGAGCTTGACCTCACCGCCATCATATGGAATAACACCCGACAAAATGCCAAGCAGCGTCGATTTCCCTGCGCCATTGGGTCCGATAATGCCATATATCCCGCCAGTTGGCAATGTAAAGCTGAGACCTTGCAGCACCGGGCCGTTCGGCCCGCTTTTTACGAGGTTTTGCACTTCAATCATGACATTATCCCCCTTTCAGTCCCGTCTTGCGCCGCTTGAGCAAATAAGCGAAAAACGGCGCGCCGATAAACGCTGTAATAATGCCAAGCTGAATTTCCTTCGGACTCATCAGCATTCTGGCCAATGTATCCGCCCACAGCACATACAGCCCGCCACCGATAGCGGACAGCGGAATGATCAGCCGATAATCCGGGCCGACCAGCAGGCGCACAATGTGGGGAACGACCAGACCAACGAACCCGATCACACCGGCGACCGATACGGCAGCAGCCGTAAGCAGCGTGCTGAACACGAGCACAATCAGTTTCGTCCGCTCAACATGGACGCCCATATGAGCTGCCTGTCGCTCGCCCAGTGTAAACAGGTTCAGCGCCCGCGCATAGTAGATCAGAACCGGCAATGACCCGATTACAAAAGGCGCCAGCATGCTCACATGGCTCCAGTTGCGCTTGGAAAGACTCCCCATCAGCCAAAATAAAATCTCATTGATGACTCCCTGCGATAATGAAACCATATAAGATACAAAAGCGCTTAAAAAAGCTTGCAGCACAACACCTGACAAAATAAGCGTCTCGATGCCCATTTGTCCCTCGCTGCGGGCAAGCCAGAACACCGCAAGCATCGTTATCATGCCGGTAGCGAACGCAACGGCTGGAATCGACCAGAGGCCAATGATGCCTTGCAAGCCGAATAAAATAATAAAGGCAGCCCCGAGCGAGCTGCCAGAGGCGACGCCGAGCGTATACGGATCGGCCAGCGGATTGCGCAGCACGCCTTGAAACCCCGCGCCTGCCAGCGCCAGACAGGCGCCCACCAGCACAGCCAGCATAATCCGCGACAGCCTTACCTGAACAATAATCGCTTCTTCCAGCGGTGTCCACTCCACCGCTGCCTTGCTTACCCATGGTAGCTGATGCAGCAAAATATGCCATACTTTCACGAATGGAAAACCTGCGGAACCAATGGACAACGCTGCGACGATGGATGCGGCAAGGAGGAGCATCGCTGCTCCTCCATAAGCTACTGCTTTTGATTTCATTGTATTACTTGAACAGATCAGGATGAATCGCCTTGGCAAGCTCCAAAAGCCCCTCAGTCAACCGGGGACCTGGACGCACCAACGGATCTTCCGTCACAGCAATGAGCCGGTCATTCTTTACCGCTTCTACGTTCTCCCAGCCCGGACGGCTGGTGATCCCTTCAAGAAGACTCTTGTCATCGCCCATATTTGGATAAACAATTACATCAGGATTGCTTTCCAGTACTTTTTCAGGATCGATTTCGAACCATCCTTGCTCATCGCCGGCAACATTTTCCCCGCCTGCCAACGTCATCAGCTCATCAAGAAATGTTCCTTGACCTGCCGAGTAGCCCGCATAGTATTCCAGGTACACCTTTTTCTTCGGCGCATCCTTGACCGTGTTCACAACCTGTTCCTTCGCCTGACGCATTTCTTCTGCCACTTTCGACGCTTCCTCCGCATGGCCGGTAATCAAGCCTAGCTGCTCCATATGTGTAATCGTCTCATCCAGCGTAGTGGGATTTGAAGAGAAAACCGTAATATTCAGTTCACGCAGTTGATCGATTACCTCCTTGGTCATCGAAGCTGAAGTAATGACCAGATCGGGATTCAAAGCGAGCACCGCTTCAACATTCGTATTCATGTCTCCAACTTTCGGCTTGGCTGTCGCTTCTTCCGGGTAATTGCTCCACTCATCAACCCCTACTACCTGCTCGCCTGCACCAACAGCAAACAAATTTTCCGTCTCGGACGGCACCAGTGAAATAATCCGCTCAGGCGCCTTGTCAAACGTCACTTCGGTTCCCGTAGCATCAGTTAATGTAAGAGGATAAGCCGCTTGTGGCGCCTCTTCCGTGCTATTGTTTGTGCTGTTCGCATTGCTGTCGCTGTTGCCGCTCGATTGCGTGTTATTTTGCGATGATTCGCCTACTGCCGGATTGTTGTCCGACACAGTTGAACCTCCGCCGCAAGCGGACAGTCCAAGCATCGCAACGAGCAGCACCATCGCTATCCATGATTTATTCCAGCGAGCCAATTTCTCTAACTCTTTCCCCATTTTGTTCAACAGCCTCTTTTCATTAGATTCATATTCTGAGTTAATATAACACTTTGAAATAAATGTTGTCCAGTTGCGGAAGTCATGACTTGTTCCCCATTCATGCCAAAGGGAGTGCAACAAGATAGCTTGCACTCCCTTTAATATGAATGTTCACAATGATCCCAAAAACAACGGTGCTACGAATGAAGAAGAATTTCGACTTTACGGATTCGATTGCGTTCTTTCTCGCGAACGATATAAGTCACATCATCCACAATAATCGATTCGCCTTTTTTGATTTCGGGCTGCATGCTGTAAATCCAGCCGCCGATCGTATGAATTTCATCATTTTCCAATTTGATGCCGATCACATCGCTAAGTTCGTTTAGCTGAACCTTTCCTTCTACCAAGTAACGATTCGGCTCAATCATCTCAATTGCTTTCTTCTCATCCTTATCAAATTCGTCCCTGATTTCACCGACGATCTCTTCCAAAATATCTTCGATCGTAATAATCCCTGAGGTGCCGCCGTATTCATCCAACAGCAGTGCGATATGCACTTGCTCCGCCTGCATTTTTTTCAGAAGCGATTTGACTGGTATCACGTCTGGAACGGTCATAGGCGGCAGCAGCAGCGACTGCATATCAAAATCAGGATTATTGTCATACTTGAGGAAAAACTGTTTTGTATTAATAAACCCGACAATATTGTCCTTGTTCTCATGAACGACTGGGAAGCGGGTATATTGTTCTCGCTTAATTATTTTCAAGTTTTCTTGCAGTGATTTGCTCGTATACAGACAGATCATGTCCGTGCGCGGCACCATAATTTCTCTGGCCAATAAATTGTCAAAGGTAAAAATACGGCTGACATAGCCAAGTTCCGTTTGATTGATCTTGCCACTTTCGTAGCTGTCAGACAAAATAATTCGAATCTCTTCTTCCGAGTGCGCATCTTCATGCTCATTAACGGGATGAAGCCCGAACAGACGAATGACCTTGTTGGCCGAGCCATTGAGCAGCCAAATGAAAGGATACATCATTTTATAAAAAAAGATGATGGGTTTGGCAGTAATGAAGCTGATTTGTTCTGCTTTCTGAATCGCCAGCGTTTTAGGAGCAAGTTCCCCCAATACCACATGCAGAAATGTTACCACGGCAAAAGCAATGATAAAGGACAGCACGCTGCTAAGCGGTTCCACAATACCTAAATAGTGAAATAATGGATGCAGCATTACTTCCACAGTTGGTTCACCCAACCAGCCAAGTCCTAGTGCTGTAATCGTTATTCCAAGCTGACAGGCTGATAAATACCCGTCGAGGTTGTTGATGACACGCTGTACGCTAAGCGCGTTTTTCTTGCCTTCCACAACAAGCTGATCCACCCGGCTTGATCGCAGCCGGATAATGGCGAATTCTGTGGCCACAAAGAAAGCGGTAAGCAAAATCAGAAGTGCAACAAGAAACAATTGGAGTGCGAGCATGTCGACCTTCCTTCTTCATGGACTGTAGTTTTAAAGTGCAATATCCTTATTATAAGAATTTTTTTCCGCTAGAGCAAATTATACAATCCACAAAATAAGACAAGGCTTTCCTGACCAGGATAAAACCCGCCAGGAAAGCCTTGCAGCAGTGTATGCCCGCGCTAGTAACGCGTTCGAGCTTACCCTATTTAAACTTTGGCATCAGGCGTTTTACTGCGGAAACGCTCCAAGAATTCATAAACAACCGGGACGATAATGAGCGTCAGCAGGGTGGAACTAGTCAACCCTCCGATAACCGTTACGCCAAGCCCTTTGGAAATCAATCCGCCGGATTCGAATCCGAACGCCAGCGGCAGCAGCGCGCCGATTGTTGCAAGTGCCGTCATTAAAATCGGACGAAGCCTTGTGCCCGCCGCTTCCAGCAACGATTCGCGCACGGACAAGCCTTCCTTCTGCTTCTGAATGACCCGGTCGATCAAGACAATTGCATTCGTTACAACTATCCCGATCAGCATCAACGCCCCGATCAGCGCCGTTACGCTGATTGTTTCTCCGGCAATCCAGAGAGCAACCAATGCGCCGATAATTGTAAACGGCAGCGAGAACAAAATGGCAAATGGCGTCAGTCCGCCGCCGAACGTGATGACCAGCACGAGGTAAACGACCGCTATCGCAGCGAGCATCGCAAGTCCCAGCTGTGTGAAGGACTTCGTAATTTCCTCCGTCACGCCACCGAAGGACACGTCAACAGAAGCAGGAAGCTGCAGTTCTTTAACTGCCTTTTCCAATTCCCGGGACACCGCTCCAATATCAGAGCCTTTCACCTCTCCGCTCACTTCCGCATAAATACGGTCATCGCGTCTCGTAATTGTATTTGGCGTCTCGCCTTCTTCAATTGTAAATACATCTTCAATCGCCACTTCCATGCCAAGCGGGGATTTCAGTTTCACCTTTTTCAAATCTTCGAGACTGGAGAAGCTGCGTTCTTCCACATGTACATAAACGTTAAGATCCTTGCCGTCCTGCTCAATCGTCGTCAACACCGGCTTGGTGCGCGCCGGGCTCAGTTCCATCGCAGCCATGCCCGCCGCAAGGCCGAACTGGCTCAACTTCTTCTGATCGGCAACGAGCACATACTGTTCATATGTTTCCGACAAGCTGGAAGAAACATTGCTCAAGTCCTCGCGGGCACTGAACACTTCAGTAATTTCGCTGACGATCGGCTGCAAAGTTTTCATATCCGGCCCGTAGACCAACAATGATACTTTACTGCCGCCAAGACCGCCGGTGAAGTCCTGCTGCTTCCATTCGCCGCTTCCGCCAAGCGCGGACAGCGTTTCAAGCACTTTTTCCTTCTCTTCATTAAATTGCTTGTACTTATCATCATATTTCAGGAAGAACAACGCTTGTTTCGTTGACCCTGGACTCATCGGGTTGCCGCCGCCCACAGAATACTGGACGAGGTTCACGCCCTCGCGTCCGATAACCGTCTCCTCGGCAAGAAGCGTTATTTCTTCTACCTTCTCCAACGTTTCTCCCGGAGCCGGGTTGTAAGTGATCATCATCATTTTCTCTTCATCAGAAGCCAGGAAGCTGACCCCAATCAAAGGCGTAAGCAGGAAGCTGAGCAGTAGCAGCAGCGTCGCCCCGCCGAACGTAATGAACTTGTGGTTCAGTGACCAGTTCAACAGGCGCTTATATCCCGCGGCAAGCTTGCCCGGTTCATCGCTATGTTTGGTTTTGACTCCGTTAGCCATCATTTTGCGGAACATGACATGCGCCAGCATCGGAACAATTGTGATGGCGACCAGCAGCGAGGCCAGCAGAGCAAACACTATAGTCAAGGCGAATGGCAAGAAGATTTCCCCGATCGCTCCCTCAACCAGACCCAGCGGTACAAATACCGCAATCGTTACAATCGTCGAAGCCATAATCGGCAAAAACATTTCGCGTGTCGATTCAAGCACCAATTGCTTGCCAGTCAACTTCTCTGACTGGAGCGACATTCGCCTATAAATATTTTCGATAACAACGATGGAATCGTCGATAACCCGCCCAATCGCTACCGTCATCGCCCCAAGCGTCATGATATTCAATGTAATGTCCATCCGGCTCAATACGAGCAGCGCAATCAAGATAGACAACGGAATGGAGACGACTGCAATAATGGTAGAACGGATATCCCGCAGAAACACCAGGATGATCAGGACGGCAAACAAGGAGCCCATCAAGGCTTTGTTAAGCATTGTATGGACGGATTTCTCAATCGGCTCGCCTTGGTCGAACGCCGTAGCCATGGAGATTCCGCTTATGTCCTGCTCAAGCTTCGTCATTTCCTCCTTGACAGCGTTGACCACATCGACCGTATTCGCATCCGCTGCTTTCACAATCGACAGGCCAATGGAATCCTGCCCATTCGTACGCGAAATGGATTGCGCCTTGCCAATGATATTAAGTTCTGCAATCTCTTCCAGGGAAACTGTAGGCAGTCCCATTGCAGCCAATTGAGCCAGTTGTTCCGGCGTTGGCTGTCCAGCCGCCGCGCCTTCCTGTGCCTCGCCTTGCAGCGATGCAGCATCGTCAGGAACGCCAGGCGCTGTTCCATCGGCACCCGCTTCACCCGGCTGCTGTGGCAAGCCAGCTGGCGGCGCTGAAGGCACCACCGGAATCGGCAGATTTTTCAGATCATCGAGTCCAATAATGTTGCCGTTAACGGCAACGGCTTTTTCCGTATTGCCAAACTGGTAAATCCCGAGCGGGAACGTAATCGCATTGCCTTGGATAAGACCTGTTACGGTCTCCTCGCTAATGCCCAGCTCGCCCATCTTGGCACGGTCGAAGACAAGCTCTACTTCTTCCACATGCTGTCCGGATATTTGTACGGAGGAGACGCCGGAAATGCCTTGCATCCTTGGCAACACTGTTTCCTCAACCAATTTTGTAAGCTCGGAAAGCTCCAATGATTGATTGGAAACGCTGAGTGACAGAATTGGGAATGCATTTAACGACAGCCGTGAAACACTGGACTGCTGTGCGCCTTCCGGCAGCGTTACCCCGGCCAGCGCATCATTCACTTCACTGACCGCTTTCTCCATATCTTTTTTGTAATGATATTCAATAACAACCGAGGAAACGTTCTCCATCGATGAGGAGGTTACGACATTGACCCCCTCCAGATTTCGCGTCCGCTGCTCGATTGGAACCGTCAGCTTCTCCATCACCTCATCCGGTGTCGCTCCGGGATAAATCGTTGTGACACTGACTATCGGAATCGTAATATCCGGCATCGTTTCCATCTTCATGTTCAGACCCGAATACAATCCTCCAACCGTTACCAAAATCGTCAAAATCCAAATGGCAAACTTGTTGTTCAAAGAAAAACGAATCGTGCTTTTCAAACGCCCCACTCCTATACTCTATTATTTATTTATATTTTAAAGCGGTAGCCAACGCCCCAGATTGTCTCAATATATTGCGGGGTTGATGGGTCCAGCTCGATTTTTTCACGAATCCGGCGAATATGCACGGTCACTGTCGTTAATTCCCCCATTGAATCCATCCCCCAGATCCGCTCGAACAACTCTTCCTTGCCAAAAACACGGTTCGGATGGACAGCCATGAAAAGCAGAAGATCATATTCCTTGCTCGTCAAACTCACTTCTCGTTCATTAATGAACACTCGGCGTGAAGGCTTCTCAATAATGAGGCCGCGGATTCTTACCTGTTCAGCTTGTTCTTCCCTGCTGCCGATTAATCGGTCATAACGGGATAGATGCGCCTTGACCCGAGCGACCAGTTCACCCGGGCTGAACGGTTTGGTCATATAATCGTCCGCCCCAAGGCCCAGCCCTTTAATCTTGTCAATCTCCTCCTTTTTGGCGGAAACCATCAAAATCGGAATATCCTTCTTCTCCCTTAACTGCCGGCAGATTTCAAATCCATCGACTTTAGGAAGCATCAAGTCCAAAATAAGCAAATCATAATCGCCGCTCAAAGCCATCTGCAGTCCCAATTCACCGCTGCCGGCCATCTCAACCTCGAACCCATGGCTTTCCAGGTAATCCCGCTCCAACTCAGCGATCGTTGTTTCATCTTCGACAATTAATATTTTCTTCCCCATTCTCTTACTCCCCCATCCGTTCGGACGCAGCTTTGCGTAATGTAAATGAAATCCGGCTGCCCTCCCCTTCTATGCTCGTGGCATTGACTCTGCCGCCATGCCTTTCCACAATATGTTTAACAATCGAAAGGCCCAGTCCGCTGCCGCCATGATCGGAATTACGCGAATGCTCTGCACGGTAGAAGCGATTGAAAATATGCGGCAAGGCTTCTTTGGCAATGCCTGGCCCGGTATCAATAATTTCGACCGCAGCCTCCGATTTCAACTCAAACATTGCAACGGTGATGTTGTTGCCTGAAGGCGCACGCCCCTGTGTCATATACTTGAGACTGTTATCGATAATGTTGGAGAGTACTCTGCTCAGCTTTTCCCGGTCCGCTTCCACGTAGACAGGCCCCTTTGCCTTGTTGACAAAATAAAGCTCCACACCAGCCTTCTCCATATCAAATTGTCTCTCTTCCGTATAATCGAGCAAATACGATTCCAGGTCGCAAGTTTGAAAGTTGTACGGCTCCATGTTAAGGTCCAGCTTGGAGAGCAGAAACAATTCGTCTATCAGTTTATCCATCTCGGAGGCTTTCCGATAAATTGTCGTAATATAGCGCGTCCGCATTGCTTCGGTACTGGCTACGCCGTCCATTATCCCCTCCACATAACCTTTTATGGCCGTAATCGGTGTTTTCAAATCATGCGATATGTTCGATATCAGCTCCTTGCGGTTTTCCTCATACATCAGATTCTGATTAATCGACTGTTCCAGCCTTTGCCGCATCTCCTCAAAAACGGTTCCCAGTTCGCCAATCTCATCATTGGATTTCGTCTTTACGATGAAATTTAAATTGCCGTCCTTAATGCGCTCTGCGGCGTTTTTCAATTCATTCAGCGGCCTGACCAGATTTCTTGAGACAACATAACTGATTACGAGATGCGTAAACATGATAATACCGAGAAAGGTGAGCCAGATTAGCGGACGCAAGTAGACCGGCAGCGGCTCAAACCGCATCAGCATAATCAGTTCGCCAGTTTTGCCGTTATGGAAAACAAGTTCCTGTTTGTAAGCTTCATATTGTACCGCGCCGATTTTCACGTTTTGGCTTTTGTTGGGATCCATGTCCAACCAGCGCTTATCCAATTCCGTATCCTGCAGCCATTTCGGCTTGAGCAGCAGTTCCCCGTCCGAGATGAGCAGCAGACCGGAACTCCATTCCTCCATGCGCTTTACAATGGCGTCAGTATAGGTTTGGTCTAGAAACCGATCGGGATGATTAGCGGAGACATAATTCAACTCGCCGGACAAATGCCACAAATAGTTTTCACGCTTCTTGTTGGCTTCGTACCCCTGCAAGGCAGGCAGCTTCTCCCAAAAGAACGGCATCAGCATCAGACTGAGAACTGTGAACAGCAGCAACGGTACAATAATCATCGCAAGCAGCGACAATTTCATTTTCAAGCGAATGGACATCGGTTTTTCACGCCTTTGGCACGTTATAGTTAAAGCTTAGCGGGTAGTTATAAACAAAATAAAAACCAGTTATTAATTGTTTATTAATTCCTTCATCAGGTCACAAATCTGTCAAAAACAGTATACCAGAATGTAGGGCGAACAACACAGCCAGGCGGCACCCGCTCTGGTCTGATGGCTAATCCACGGTTCAAAGCTTCGTTCCCCATCACAGTTGAAGGGGTTAAAAAGAGCGTGACAATCCATATGCAGGGTTATAAAATAAGATGAGTTCGCACGATCATGCCGCCCTCAAGGCATATTAAGCGCAGTACAGAAGGAGTTTCATTCGATGGCAACAACGACATTAATACCGGAAAAGACAGGTGTGCCTGAATCGTCGCAAGCGGTTGCACATCAAATAGAAGACACCGCAGCAATTGCCACGAACAGGTCCGATCACGTTATTTTTATTGCAGTTACACTTATGTACTGGGCAACCTTGTATGTGTATGTCCCGATTTTGACGCCCTATCTGGAGTTTCGCGGCCTCTCGATGCAATTGATCGGGTTTGTGCTCGGCAGCTATGGGCTGACTCAAATTATTGTACGCTTTCCCCTCGGAATCGCATCCGACAAACTGCGCAGGCGCAAGCCGTTCATTATGCTTGGCATGATTACTGGCGCGCTCAGCTGCCTGCTCTTTATTGTTCCCGGTTCATGGGTTTGGCCGCTGCTGGGCAGGGTAATGTCCGGGGTCTGTGCATCCACGTGGGTTGCTTTTACAGTGCTCTATGCGAGCTACTTTAAAACATCCGGAGCAACCAAAGCGATGGGCGCAATCAGCTTCATTACGGTAAGCGGCCAACTGATCGGCATGTCGGTCAGCGGCTGGCTAGCTGAGCGCTTCCACTGGAATACCGCGTTTTTTACCGGGGTTGCCTTCGGAATTGCCGGGCTTGTATTGGCATTCGCTGTCAAAGAGCCGCGGCAAGGCGTCGAGCGTGCGCCAATTTCGCTTGCCAAACTCGGTGAAGTCGTACGTACCAGAGTGCTTATCCGCGTGTCGATCTTGTCTATTTTCGCGCACTGCATTTTATTTATTACGATGTTCGGGTTTACGCCGCTGCAAGCGACTGCACTTGGAGCAAGCAAATGGGAATTGACTTATGTCGTCATTGCCTTTATGGTCCCGCATGCCATCACCTGCCTGTTCAGCGCCAAATGGTTCGTTCCGCTAATCGGAGAATGGAAGCTGATGACGATCGGCTTTATACTGAGCGGGCTGTTCACCGCCGCGATTGCCTTCTCGCCGTCATTGCCATGGCTGATGGTGACCCAAGCCTGCAACGGGCTGGTGCAAGGACTGTACTTCCCGCTGCTGCTCGGCATGGCGATACGCGACTTTGAAACGTCCAAACGCGCGACAGCAATGGGGTTTTATCAGGCCATCTATTCCGTAGGGATGTTTGCTGGTCCGTTCCTGGCAGGATGGCTGAACGGAAGCTTCGGGCTGCAAAGCGGATTTTATCTCGGGGCAGTCATCGCTCTGATAGGGGCGCTGTTCGTCACGCTTAGCAAGCGTGACTTTGCAAGTTGAGCTTATACAAGTTGAGCTTGTATTGGCTGAATAGTTTCGCACTGCTGGGAAGCATGCGGGCAGCATCCAACAGGCGGACGTCGAGGATCGTACGGGACGCTATGTGCAGGATGTGAACCTAACGGGCCAGAATCGAAGGAAGATAGTCAAGCAGCCGCTCCGAAGTAATGGCGTCAAACATGCCCCACTTCGAATCAATAAAGTAGACTTTCCCTGCTTGTACAGCGGGAAGCGCCTGCCACAGCGCTCCATCTGCCGGATGCTGCGCTCCACAGAATGGGCCGGAGCAAACGGCTCATTCCCCGCTTCACGCTCGCTTTCAAGCAGCAGAACAAGCAGTTCCTGAAAACGCATAACGCTACGCCTCCCGGTTAGTTGATAATCGTTATCATTTCTGACAAAGTTGATCATACCTCACCGCCCAGAGAGGCTCAATGGAGAAAAAAACCGAATTTCCGTACAAAAAGTCAATGGCCGGAATAATGGTCCGGCCATGTTGGGATATATCCTTAATAGGCTTAGCTGCAGAAGACGGATGGGAATGGGGAAGATGCGCCCTTTTAAAAATCAACGATACGTCCTACTGGATTACGGTCATTCAAAGGACTGAACACCGTTAACGGGCGAAGTCTCTCCACTTGATGCGGCTTCAGGCCAAGCAAGGTTCCTATTTCTTCTACTGTTGCGAATCCTCCTGAGGAGGATCGCTCCTGAATAATACGCTTTGCTCCAACGATGCCAATAGACGGCAGATTGAGCAACTGCTCCTGTGATGCTCTGTTCACATCGACCGGTTCGCGTTCAGAAGAGCGTTCCTCGCGTTCCTCTGACAGATCAAATGATACGGTTACCCTCGCTTGATCGGAAAAAAAAGATGCAGCAGACGATTGGGTAACGAAGGTTGCTGGAGAACCAGGAGGAATAACGGCGAGGAACATAAGCTCTGGCTGCTGCCTGAGCGGAACCCACTCCGGCATCCCTTGCCTCCAAACATGGGCAGCGTAGGGTTGAATCTGGTTGGCAGCAATCATTTTTTCCAGCGAAGGTATGCTATATGGTCCTTGTTGCTGGCCATCGATTGCCACCATCCATTCAGCAGTTGAAACGGGCGGCGGCGGTGGTGGTGGTGGTGGCGCCATGACCGCTGGGGATGCTGGTTTAGGAATATCTAACGCTTCGCAAACGTACTCCTGCAGTTGTTCAAGCAGTTCAAAAAGCCTGCCTTCGACCCCGAAACTGCAACTGGATAGTTCAAAGTAGTTTCCAGCACCGAGTTCAATACTGTATGGCAAACGTCGAAGGATTACCCCCGCAAAATCGTTCCAGTACAGATAATTATAATTCGTTGACGTTCTCCAACTATTTACCCAATAGATCCCTTTAAATCCGATCGCGAATCCTTTTTTGCCGCTTCCAAAAAGAGTCCCATCAGCAAAGGCGATTACAGGATGCTCACCTAATGAAACAGGGAAGTAGGCCAAAGCATTATTCAGTTTTTTTATCGGAATCTGCTCTCCTACAAAGTAACCCGAACCGGTAAAACTCGCACAAATGTTTACTATTTCATCCGTATCAATTGCGGTCAATGGCTCATCCCCTAGTATAACGTGTTATGAAAAATGGACTTCTCTTTCAATATCATCTTTAGAAACCAGTTTGCACTTTGCAAAGTATGGTCGAATAGCTATGCTCATCGAATTTCTTTCTACAGAAACTTATTCTTATTTTACTAAAATAAGGGTATGCCTACAACAAGCATTTTTCCGTAAAATGCAATAAAACCCAATCGCCCCAGTTCGCAATCTGTACGCAAAAAGCCATCCAACCCACTGTCGAAGCGGGTTAGATGGCTTACTTTGAAAATGTATCTTAAAAGAAAGCTGGACAAGTATAAGGGTCTGCACCGCCCTTGACATTATTGACTGGCGAGGGCGACGAGACATCCACGCGGGAAAAGTAAGAAATTGCGCGAATACTATCCTCCGAAAACTCCGAAAATGCAATAATGCAGGATTTCGGGGCCATATCGCCTGTTTGGTGAATGATTGCTGCAATTGTGCAGGATTTTATTTGATTATTCAATCATTCAGCATAATTGTATGGATAAATACTGCATTATCGCATTATTCTATCCTATTAACTTCATAATCCGGCCCATATCCTGCATTATTGCATCATTTTTCTATTTCAGTAAGGCAGCGAAACCAAGCAAGCCAAGAAATACGCCACCTGCGGATACTACCAGCATCGCATCGCTCCGAGTAAACCGCAGCCGGTATGCATAAGTCGTTCGCCGGCCGGCAACCCCAAATCCCCGTGCTTCCATAGCAGCGGACATCTGGTCAGCGAGCCGCAGCATCGCGACCATAAAAGGCAGCAGCACTTGATGCAGCTTGCCAAGCGGCACTTTACCGGCTGGAGAAACAGCCTTCCCGCGCGCGTGGGCAATCAATGCAAAACGCTCCCATTCCCCCACAAGCAGCGGGATAAAGCGGAAAATTAGTGCTGCGGTGAGCGCCATCCCCGCTACAGGCACTTTAAGCGGCTTGAGAAAAGCCAATCCTTGCTCCAGAGCACGGCGCAGCCGCAGCGGCGTAATAAGCGTCGGCAGCGCCAAGCCTAGCAGCATAACCAGCAGCAGCTTAAAAAGATGAAGCGCAGTATTGATGAAATGCCCCGGATCAAAACTCAGCGGTGCAAACGACAATGAAGAAAAACATAGAAATACGGCCATCACTCCAGCATACATTCGAATCGCGCCAAACCAAGGACGTAAAGACGCCCACAGCCCATTCAGCAGGCTCGCTGTCACAACGCCCCCAAGCGCCGCACCCCACCATTGCTGCTGCATAAGCACGCCTGCGGCAAGCAGCAAATACGCGGCCCATAGCGCACGCGGATCTCGCCGCGACCAAGGGTGTGCCCCATGATCGGGCGCTTCTGCAGGCGCAGACGCCTCGGGCACAGCACGTTCGGGCGCTTCTGCAGGCGCAGACGCCTTGGGCACAGCACGTTCGGGCGCTTCTGCAGGAGAAGACGCCTCGGGCGCAGCACGTTCGGGCGCTTCTGCGAGCGCAGACGCCTCGGGCGCAGCGCGATCGGGTGCTTCTGCAGGCGCAGACGCCTTGGGCGCAGCACGTTCGGGCGCTTCTGCGAGCGCAGACGCCTCGGGCGCAGCGCGTTCCGGCGCTGCTGCAGGCGCAGGCGCCTCGAGCGCAGCACGCTCGGGCGCTTCTGCGAGCGCAGACGCCTCGAGCTCAGCACGCTCGGGCGCTTCTGCTGGCGCAGACGCCTCGGGCTCAGCGCGATCGGGCGCTTCTGCAGGCGCAGACGCCTCGGGTGCAGCGCGTTCGGGCGCTTCTGCGAGCGTAGACGCCTCGGGCTCAGCGCGTTCGGGCGCTTCTGCGAGCGCAGACGCCTCAGGCGCAGCACGCTCGAGCGCTTCTGCAGCTGCACCCGCGGACTGGACGGGAGGGCCAGCACTATGGCCCTCCCGTCCAGTCCCTGCTGCGCCCGCCTGGCGGCGCGCTTTGCCGCCATGCTCCACGGCCGCGGAGCCGCCCGCCTGCGCTGCCTCACCGCCGCTGCGCTGGAGCGCGGCAGCCGCCTCCTCGCGGGTGCCTGTCTCCCCGCGAGCGCCTGCGGCTTTGCGGGCCGCCGCATGCTCATCGGCGGCAGCAGCACCGCCTGCCGCCGCGCCATTGAGCGAGCGGCTAGCGAGCTGCTGCGCCAGCGCCGCGGCCAACGCTTCCGGCGCCAGCGGGCCGTGCGAATGCGGCAGCTCAAAGCCGCATTCGCGCAGCCCCGCGGCCAGGGCGAGCGCCTCTGGCAAGCGGGCAGGGCCGCTCACGGCGCGCTGCTGCCCGCTTGCCCACGGGCCAGCGCTGCCGCCTGTGCCATCGGCAGGCTGCTCGCTCGCTGGCGGCAGCAGCCGGGCCACACCATCGCCGACCAGCAGTACCTGGTCGGCAAGCTCGGCCAGTGCTTCGCTGTCATGCGTGACAATGACCGCGCCGCGACCAGCTGCCTTATGGTCGGCAAGGACAGCCCGCAGCATGCGGATGCCGCTGGCATCAAGCCCCGCAGTCGGCTCGTCCAGCAGCAGCCAGGGCGTCTCTGCAGCCAGCACACAGGCCAGCGCAAGGCGCCGCTGCTGCCCGCCGCTGAGCGACCAAGGATCACGTTCCAGCAGATCACCGCTTTCCAAGCCTGTCTGCTCCAGTGCCTGCATTATCCGCTCCTGCACGATCGGTGCAGCGAGCGCAAACGGACGCAGCGAATAACGCAGCTCCTCGCCAACTGTCCTCGCAAACCACTGCGACTCACTGTGCTGCAGTGCAATCATCAACTGCATGATGACCTGACGGTTGATCTTTTTGCCTTTCCACAGCGCCTCTCCATCCAGTGTGACACTGCCATAGGCCAGCTCCCGCAGCCCGGCCAATCCCTCAAGCAGGGTCGTCTTCCCTGCGCCGTTGCTGCCGACAATAAGCGTAACCGTACCCGGTTTGAGATGAATGTGATCTGCTTTGACCGTCCGTCCGCTGTCCGCTTGCCGGATGAAAAATGCTGCGTCGCTCAACACCCATCCGCCCGCTGCTGCTCTGCCTACGCTATCATTCGATATCTCATCTGTTGCTATCTCTGTTGTTGTATTCGCTAATGCATTCGCTACTGAATTCGGCACTTTATTTGCTGCTCCATCTGTGTTTCTATTAGTTATTTTGCCTGCCCCTTTATCTGTTGCCGCAGCTGCCGCTATCTCTGCTGTTTTATTCACAGCTTCATCTGCTGCTCTTTCCGTTACTTCCCCTACTGATGTATCTCGCGCCCTTCCTCTCACTATTTCTCCCATAGCGCCTCCAGCAAAGCCTCTGAATTCAGCGGCAGCGGGTCAAGCTGTACGCCATGACTGCGCAAAGCCAAGGCGGTCTGGACAGCGTAAGGTATTTCCCACCCCAGTTGCTCGCAGACAGAGCCCGCTTCTCCCTTGCCCTTCGCGCGATAAAAACCATCCACATCCCCATCATAAACGAGCCTTCGTGCCTTAATGCCGACAACGCGGTCCGTCGCCTGCATTTCATCCAGATGATGGGTTACCCATACAACGGTCGTTCCGTCGGCATGCATGCGGCGGACGGCTGCCAGCACAGCAGCCCGCGCCTCCCGATCGAGCATTGAAGTAGCTTCATCCATAATAAGAATGGGCGCTCCGGATGCCAGACAGGAGATGATCGCGGTCAACTGCTTTTGCCCCCCGGAGAGCGTTGCGACCGAACGGTTGCGCAGCTGCTCCAGCCCGGCTTCCTGGAGCGCGCGGTCAATGGCAGGCAAAATAAGCGCTTCCTCCATCCCTTGCTGCTCCAGCGTAATGAGCAGTTCCTCCCACGGGGAGGAGCCGATCATGCTCGCTTCCGGATACTGCATCACATAAGGGATGGGCACCGCATCAGCAAAGCCGCGTTCCAGTACACTCGCCTCCACCCTTGTGCCTTGGGCAAGCTGCCCGGCCAGCAGACGGATAAACGTGCTTTTCCCGCTGCCGTTCGGCCCGACAACTTGTACCCAATCTCCCGGCTGCAGCGACCAGTTGAACGCGTGCAATAGAACGCTCTCTTCTCCTGTGAGGGGGTCGGCAGCCAACACCGCCGCTTCCTCCATTATCACTTTATTGCGTACCATAAAAAAATCCTCCCAGGCCTCTTCCCCAAATAAAGCGGATGTGTTACAATTCCATTTGTTAACCAAAATAAAATTAATAGGTTAACAATATAATAAAGGAGAAGAGAATCGATGTCCAGTCCTATTAGAAGAATGGTGTTCACCGCATTATTCGCCGCTTTGTTTATTGTCTTGAGCGCGATCAAAATCCCGCTTGGCTTCACTCCGATTCCGATCTCACTGCAAAATCTGGGGGCGATGCTCTCTGCCGCCTTTTTAGGCCCGATTTATGGATTTCTTAGCATTCTGGCCGTCGTCCTGCTGACCGCGCTCGGTCTGCCGCTGCTGCATGGCGAAGGCGGACTTGCCTTGCTGCTGGGACCGACCGGAGGCTTTATATGGTCCTTCTCGATCTGTGCGTTAGTAACCGGGTTTGTCGTGCAGCGTGCGCTGCGCTCGTCATTACTGAAGCAAAGGCCCGCCTTGCTATTCATCGTTCTGGTCGTTTCGTTCATGCTGTTTGGGCCGATGATTTCCTACTTATGCGGCGTGCCATGGCTGGCGTATTCCTATCAGATGAGCCTTGGCAAAGCAATCGCTGCAGGCATGACGCCATTTCTGCCTGGCGACATAATTAAATCGCTTGTTTCAGCAGGAGTCGTGATGGCGCTGCGGCCCTATTTGCCTGCTGTCAGAATAAGCAAATAGCGAATTCACAACAGCTGCACCTCCCCGCTGGAAAGCGGTACATAACGTTTTTCGCCGCCCTTTCAGGATAAATAAAAGGCTATCCCTTGTCATCTTCATGACTTTGGGATAGCCAATTTCCGGTTTCACTTATTCCATACACTCTTCCGGATCTTCCTTCTCGGACGATGCTTCAACATTAATCTTCTCCGCTACTGTATCCCGAACGATCGAAATAACGAGTTGAAGCAAATAGTTAATGTCCGTCTGGCTTTGCTGAAATTCCGATACTATCGGAATGCCGTCAAGTTCTTCCTGAAGCGTCTCGATTTCTCCCTCGATCTTGGAAACCATCTTTTCATTTTGAAAAGATTTAAACGCGACGATTTCCTTCTGCTTCTTCTTCATCTGGGCGATAAGAGCCTGTACCCGGGTATTGCCGTTTATTTGACTCTCCGCACGCTGAAAGTGCCGCACTTCCTCGGAGCTGAAAATCATGCCAGCCAATTCTCTGGCCTTTTCTTGAATATCCTCTTTGACAATGAGGTTAATCGTTTCATGTTTAACAATTCCGCAACCTCCGGCATGGTCATGATCGTGACTGTGGCCATGGCCGTGTGCGCATGTATCCTGTTCTGCTATTGGTTGGTTGCTCATCAGTTGCTCTCCTCCCTGCCCTTGCTGTCCTATGATACAGCTTCAGCCATTTTCGTATTTAATAGTTCCGCTTTAATGTACCAAGTTTGCGCTGCCGTTACTTTGACTTGAACCATCTGGCCGATCAGCGCCTTCGATCCTTCAAAATGGACCAGCTTGTTCGTCCTTGTCCGGCCTGAGAGCACCTCGGCATTGTTCTTGCTTTCCCCTTCAACGAGCACCTCGAAGGTTTGGCCGACCAGCCGTTCATTAGCCTCGCGCGCCAATTCACCCATCAAGGCGTTCAAACGCTGCAGCCGTTCCTTTTTGTCTGCCATCGGCACGTTATCTTCCATCTCCGCAGCGGGCGTTCCTGCACGCGGTGAATAGATGAAGGTGTATGCAGCATCAAAGCCAACCGTGCGCGCCAGTGACAGCGTCTCTTCAAACTGTTCTTCTGTCTCCCCAGGGAAACCGACAATAATATCGGTCGTCAGAACAGCATCCGGAATAGCGGTCTTTATCTTAGCTACCAGTTCCAAATATTGCTCCCGACTGTACTTGCGGCTCATCCGCTTTAATACCGCTGTGCTTCCGGATTGGACTGGCAGATGAATATGTTCCACCAGATTGCCTTTACGAGCGAGCACCTCGATCAACCGGTCATCAAAATCGCGTGGATGGGAGGTCGTGAAGCGAATCCGCGGGATATCGATTTTGGAGATGGCCTCCATCAAGTCGCCCAGTTGGTAATCGAGGTCATCAAAATCTTTGCCGTATGCATTGACATTTTGCCCAAGCAATGTGATTTCCTTATATCCTTCACGCGCCAGTTCACGCACTTCGGCAATGACATCCTCCGGCCGGCGGCTGCGCTCCTTGCCCCGCGTATAAGGAACAATACAGTAGGTGCAAAACTTGTCGCAGCCATACATAATGTTCACCCATGCCCGCATGCCTTCCCGCTTCTTCGGCAGATTCTCGATAATGTCGCCTTCCTTGGACCACACCTCGACCACCAGTTCCTTACTGAACATCGCATCGCTGATCAGGTAAGGTAGCCGGTGAATATTATGCGTGCCAAAAATCATATCGACAAACGCATGCTTGTTCAGAATCCGGTGTACAACCGATTCCTCCTGCGACATACAGCCGCAGACACCAAGCAGCAGATCAGGTTTTTCCGTTTTGAGATGCTTGAGGTGACCGAGCTCACCAAACACTTTATCCTCTGCATTTTCACGAATTGCACACGTGTTGAGCAAGATGACATCCGCCTGCTGACGATCCTCTGTCGGGGCATAGCCCATCTGCTCGAAAATGCCTTTCATGACTTCCGTGTCATGCTCATTCATCTGACAGCCATACGTATAAATCAAATAAAATTTTCCCTTGCCCAGCATGCGCAGCTCATCCGGAATTGCACTGTCATACAGTACTTTAACTTCCTCTTTGCCGCGTTGCTTCTCCTGACGGTAATTCGGTTCAGAGACGAGATGAATATCTCTGCCGCTGATCCGGATTTTCTTGCCATATTCGTCTTCGGAAATGATCTTGGCCCCGGAAAAATCGAAATATTTACTGTAATCTTTCGTTTCTTTCGTCACAGACGCCACTTCCCCCTAATCAATTCTTTCAAATTATAACATGTTTTGATGAGAGGTGCTACCGCCCTGCATTCCGGGATGCGCTTTGGCTGAGTTAGTCCAAAATGGTAGCTGTGTCGCCTGTTTTTACGCCGGCAGCATTCGCCTCGTCGGTATCAATATGCATATCGAGCGCAAAGGACGGCGATACCCGTGCAATGACATTTTCAAAGATGGCGCCACGCTCGTCGCCTAGCCGCACCCGCAGCAGCTGCTTGTCCTTGATCTGCCACCGTTCGGCATCCGATGTATGAAAGTGGATATGGCGCGCGGCAACGATAACGCCCTGATCGATCGTTATTTCGCCAGCAGGACCACGCAATGTAATGCCAGGCGTGTCTGCAATTTGTCCTGATTCGCGAACCGGAGGATTAACTCCTGCCGCGAATGCGTCGGTACGCGACAATTCCAGTTGCGTCTGACTGCGGGCCGGACCAAGAATTCTCACTTTGTTAAAGCTGGCTTTCGGTCCGATGACGGCAACCGTCTCGTTCGCTGCGTACTGGCCAGGCTGTGACAACGGCTTGAACTCTGTCAGTTCATAGCCGGCGCCGAACAACGTTTCGACGTCCTCCTGGGACAGATGAATATGACGGGCAGAAACACCAACAGGTACACTTTTCATGATTTATCACTCCAACCTTTTTTTGGGTTAACATGACTTATGCGGCAAAAGGCACACGGCGGGAGACGCCGTATGCCTTGTCAAGAACGTGCCTTATTTGAATTCGGCAACCAGCTGGTCGAATTGCTGTTCCGACAGCTGGATGTCCTGATGTGCCAAGCCTTCCTGCTGGAAGCCGGCAATCAGATCCTCATAAGGCTTACGCTCTTTATTTTGATAGATAAGTCCAGTAAGCAATCCGTTTGTTTCCATGATTTTGGTCATGGCCGCAATGCGGTTTGAAGGATCATAATCCGGGAATTGCTCCAGATTGACAATATTTTGCTTGAACCAATCGTAAGTATTGACTTTATTGAACGTGACGCACGGGCTGAATACATTGATCAATGAAAAACCTTTATGATTCAGTCCCGCTTCAATCAAGGCAGTGAGCTGTTTCAAATCACTGGAAAATGATTGCGCAATAAAAGTTGCGCCCGCCGACAAGGCAATTTCAAGCGGTGATAAGGTCGATTCAATCGAACCTTCCGGCGTTGATTTGGTCTTGAAGCCTTCCGCGCTGCGCGGCGAGGTCTGACCCTTGGTCAACCCGTAGATCTGATTATCCATAACAATATAAGTAATATCCAGGTTGCGCCGGATTGCATGAACAGTATGCCCCATTCCGATTGCAAATCCGTCACCGTCACCGCCTGATGCAATAACCGTCAATTCACGATTCGCAAGCTTGACACCCTGCGCGATCGGCAGCGCCCGGCCATGAATGCCGTGCAGTCCATAAGCATTAATATAACCGGAAATCCGCCCTGAACAGCCAATTCCTGAAATAACAGCCAGATTGTTCGGCTCAAGTCCGACGTTGGCAGCAGCGCGCTGAATTGCCGCTTGAATGGAGAAATCTCCGCAGCCGGGACACCAGTTAGGCTTGACGTTGTTTCTAAACTCTTTAAATGTCGCCATCTCAGTTCATCTCCTTGCATGCGGTATGGATTTCAGAAGGCAGAAACGGATTGCCATCATACTTTAGCTGACTGCGAATTTTACTCCCGTGCCCAACATGAAGCTTCACTTGGGAAGCAAGCTGTGCAGTCGCATTATTTTCCACAACAAGCACCTGCTTCGCATTTTCAACAAAAGGATGCAGCAGTTCGGTCGGGAATGGATGGATCTGACGCACCATAATGCGATTCGTCGCGATGCCGTCCTCTTCCAGCCGCTGCCGCGCCTCGTCGATTGTGCCGCCGATCGAACCCATTGCGATAATAAGCAAATCCGGCTGTTCATGCGGCGCGTCAATGCGCAGCGCTTCACGGATAGACAGCTGGTTCAACTTGTTCAGACGCTTATCCATCATTTTAAGACGGTTCAGCGCATTTTCTGACGGTCTGCCTTCCTCGTCATGCTCCACTCCGGTCACATGATGAATACCGGACTTTTCACCCGGAAGCACGCGCGGCGATACGCCGTCTTCCGTAAATTCGTAGCGCTTGAACAACTTGTGCTGCTCCAGTTCAGGCAGATCCTTGACGAGCTTGCCGCGGTCAATGGTTACCTCATTGTATCGTAACGCTTCACAGGACTGTTTGCCAAGCGATAATTGCAAATCTGTCATCAAAATAACGGGAACCTGATACATTTCTGACACATTAAACGCCTCAATCGTATCATAGAAGCAATCTTCAATTGAAGCCGGCGCAATGACCACCTTAGGGATTTCACCGTGTGTACCGTACACCATCGCATTCAAATCGGACTGCTCCTGTTTGGTTGGCAGTCCGGTCGAAGGGCCGCCGCGCTGCGTATCGACAATGACAAGCGGCGTCTCTGTCATCCCTGACAGGCCAATCGCTTCCATCATAAGCGATAAGCCTGGCCCAGCGGACGCTGTCATTGCGCGGACGCCTGCATAGTTGGCGCCAATCGCCATCGTAGCCGCCGCGATCTCATCTTCCGTTTGAACGACAGTTCCCCCGAATTTCGGCAGCTTTTTGATCAAATATTCCATAATCTCAGAAGCTGGCGTAATGGGATATGCCGACATGAGCCGACAGCCCGCTGCAATGGAACCAAGCCCGATCGCCTCATTGCCGATCATGAACAGCTTCTGCTTTCCGTCCGCTTCAGCGAGCCGAAATTCTTCAAGCGGACCGCCCGCAAGCTCCAGCACAAATTCCGCGCCGTTCTTCACTGCCGCCACGTTTTTATCGACGATTGTCTGTCCTTTGCGGCCAAACTCATCCTCAACCGCTTTATTAAATACTTCAAGCGGCAAACCGAGCAAAGCCCATGATGCGCCTGAAGCAACCATATTTTTCATTAATGACGTTCCTAACTCTTCCGCAATCGATGTAATCGGGACCGGAAACAATCGGGCATCTACACCTTCGGGCAGCACCGGATTGAATTTGGCATCCGCGACCACAACGCCGCCTTTACGCAATTCATAGGCATTTAAATCAATGCTCTCCTGGTCGAATGCGACCAAAATATCTAGATCGTCGGAAATCGCCCGCATCGGCGTGGTGCTGATTCTGATTTTATTATTTGTATGCCCACCCTTGATGCGTGAAGAGAAATGCCGGTAACCGTAAAGATAATAACCAAGCCGATTAAGCGCCGTGGAGAAAATACGGTCGGTGCTCTCTACTCCTTCTCCCTGTTGTCCCCCGATTTTCCAAGACAATTGACTGATCAAAACGTCCAACTCCTCTTTTTGGTCATCCCCCATAAGTACATCCTGCCATGAGTCAAGCACGGACAGCATCCATTCATCTTATTCGCCTGAATCGTTTTCGCCTGTGTGCAGGCTGCTGTCGGTTCGAGCCTTTCCCCAAGTCACATAAATTCTATGATTCATTTTTGGAAAAAGCAAGGGATTTCAAAAATTTGTACAGATAGCTGTTTTCGATTGAAACGATACCGAAATGAGATTGAATAATAAGGATCAATTATTTTGGGAGATGGGCAAGCAGGAAGCGAATGGCATTGTCAGACATGATGCCCGCAACCAATGATTGATCATAGCGCCTCAGCAATGCTTCTGTCACTTGATAGACCTCCGCAGGATGGCGCAGCCCTTGAACATGACGGTCAATTCCGTCAAAATCCGAACCAAGCATCAAATGATGTTGGCCGCCAAGCGAGCAAATATGTTCAATATGACGCAGAAGATCATCAATCGTTGCCGGCTCCTGTTCTTCTACAAACCAGGGTACATAGGTAATTCCAATCCGTCCATCGGCTGCAATGAGCGCACTGATTTGATCATCCGACAAATTGCGAGGATGGCTGCATAACGCGCGGGCGTTGGAATGGGACGCAATGACGGGTTTGCGGGTCAGCCCCAGCACTTCCCAAAACCCCTGATCCGTTAAATGGGAAACATCGAGCATAATACCAAGCCGATTGCATTCGGCTACCAACTGCACCCCTTTGCTGCTTAGCCCCCCCTGACGAGGCTCCATAACGCCGTCAGCAGCCCAATTCGCCTCATTCCAGGTCAAACCGAGCGCCCGCACACCTAGATAATATAAAATACGCAGCAGCGTAAAATCGCCTTGCAGCGCATCTGCACCTTCGAGCGAAAGCATTGCTCCGATTTTTCCATTCGTTAATGTCCGCTGCAAATCTGCCGACGTTTGAATAAGCTCGATTTGCGGATGAGGGATGACTCTGCGATAAAACAAATCAATGCTGCGCAGCAGGGAGCCGGCATTCGATTCACAGCTGGAAGGAATATAGATCGCAAAAGTTTGGAATACACTATTGGCCTGCAGCAGTCTCTCATAGGTGACATCAAGCGGCCCGTTCCCCCTTTGTCCAAAATCAACCGTCTCGTCTGTCAGCATTTTGGCCAGCACGTCACAATGAAAATCCGCTGTTCTCATGACCATCCTTTTTGACAACCTCCTAACGTTATCCTCCATACATTGGGGTCAATATAGACACAAAAAACCTGTCTACTCTGCAGTAAACAGGTTGGCATATAGGTTTCTATCCCAAGCTTTATCGCAATACAGCCGTTATCTCGGTTCCACAATCAATTTGATCGCCGTACGGTTCTCTCCATCAATAACAATGTCGGTAAAAGCCGGGATACAGATGAGATCCACTCCGCTTGGCGCAACGAACCCTCTGGCAATTGCCACCGCCTTGATCGCTTGATTCAATGCACCAGCCCCGATGGCTTGCAGTTCCGCAGCGCCGCGTTCACGCAAAACTCCAGCAAGCGCACCAGCAACTGAGTTTGGATTGGATTTTGCTGAAACTTTTAATACTTCCATAAAAAGTAACCTCCCCCGGGAATGATCATGAACCTTAATAAATCATATTCGAGGGTAAAGAAAAAATTCCTGCTTTTACACACTTACTTTCACAAAATATTCAGAATAGTGTGCTTTTTTCTGAAAATTACATCATATCATCAACAAATCATCTTCCGTCCACCGAATTTTAGTTAAGGAACGCGCTTTGCCTGTCGCATCATCAAGATCGGCGAGGACCGCATGAAAGTGCCATTTGCCTTCATCAACAACAAACCGGGTGGGCATTTGCGTCAAAAACCGGTGCTCCACCGCTTTCCGCTCCATTCCAAGCACACCTTCCTTGGAGCCGACCATGCCGACATCGGTTATGTAGGCTGTGCCCTCCGGCAAAATGGTGTCATCATTGGTCTGCACATGGGTATGCGTGCCAACAACGAGCGAAGCCCGTCCATCCAGGTACCATCCCATTGCAATCTTCTCTGAAGTCGCTTCGGCATGAAAATCAACGAAAATATGTTTTACTCTGCCGCCTAGTTCATCCAGAATTTCATCGGCTTTGCGGAACGGGCAATCAATCGGCGGCAGGAAAGTTCTGCCCTGCAAATTGACAATCGCCAGCTCCTTTCCGTTTGCGCGAATGATGGCAACACCCTGTCCAGGCGCCTCCGGCACGTAATTCGCAGGCCTGACCAGCCGCGGCTCATCGTCAATCCACTCAAAAATATCTTTATTGTCCCAAGTGTGATTGCCCATTGTGATGCCGTGTACGCCCCACTGAAAAAAATCCCGGGCAATGGCTGCCGTAATTCCTCGTCCTGCGGCGGCATTTTCGCCATTTGCAATAATGATGTGCGGGTTATGCTTGTCCCGCAGCACAGGCAGCACACGTTTCAATGCGTTTCTTCCTACATTTCCAACAATATCGCCAATAAATAATACTTTCATGCGTTCCCTCGCTTCACAGAATAAAGAGAAAGCGGCTAACAAGCAGCCGCTTTCCTTCATAGCTTATTTAAAACCGTTATTTGGCGTATTCGACTGCTCTGGTTTCGCGGATTACAGTGACCTTAATGTGACCAGGATAATCCAGTTCACTTTCAATCTTCTTCGTAATCTCACGCGCCAATCGGAATGCTTCCGAATCGTCAATTCTTTCTGGTTGTACCATGACACGTACTTCCCGGCCTGCTTGAATCGCATACGATTTCTCAACGCCTTCAAACGATTCGGAAATCGCTTCAAGCTTCTCAAGCCGTTTGATATAAGTCTCCAGCGTTTCCCTCCGTGCGCCAGGACGAGCTGCTGACAACGCATCTGCTGCGCCAACAAGCATGGCAATGACAGATGTTGCTTCACAGTCTCCATGGTGAGAGGCAATACTGTTGATAACAACCGGATGCTCTTTGTATTTCTTGGCCAGTTCCACGCCAATTTCCACATGTGAGCCTTCTACTTCATGATCAAGCGCCTTGCCGATATCGTGGAGAAGTCCTGCACGTTTTGCAAGCGTGATGTCCTCGCCCAATTCGGCAGCCATCAAACCCGTCAAATAAGCGACTTCCATCGAATGTTTCAACACATTCTGACCATAGCTCGTCCGATATTTCAACCGTCCGAGAATTTTGATTAAATCAGGATGCAAGCCATGCACGCCCACTTCGAACGTTGCTTGCTCACCGTATTCACGAATTCGTTCATCCACTTCTTTACGCGATTTTTCGACCATTTCTTCGATTCGCGCCGGGTGAATCCGCCCGTCCGCTACCAGTTTCTCCAGCGACGTTCGCGCGATTTCGCGGCGAATCGGATCGAAACCTGACAAAATGACCGCTTCCGGTGTATCGTCGATGATGAGATCGATACCGGTCAATGTTTCCAAAGCACGGATATTGCGGCCTTCTCTGCCGATAATTCGGCCTTTCATTTCTTCGTTTGGCAGCGACACTACGGAAACTGTCGTCTCCGCGACGTGATCCGCCGCACATCGTTGAATAGCCAGTGAAATAATATTCCGCGCTTTTTTGTCTGCTTCTTCTTTCGCTTGTTGTTCGATTTCTTTAATTAATTGAGCGGTTTCATGACGTACTTCCTGTTCCACATTCGACAAAATCATTTCTTTGGCTTCTTCCATCGTAAGGGCGGAAATGCGCTCCAACTCAGTAACCTGTTCCTTGCAAACTGACTCAATCTGTTCCTGGGTTTGTTCGATCTTTTTCTCTTTGTTGGCCACTTGTTCTTCTTTGCGTTCCAGCGCCTCTATTTTCTTATCCAGCGACTCCTCTTTCTGCAACAGCCGTCTTTCTAAACGTTGTATTTCATTACGACGCTCACGAATGTCTTTTTCAGCTTCTGCACGGAGTTTGTGGATTTCGTCTTTTGCTTCGAGAACTGTTTCTTTTTTCTGCGCTTCTGCTTCTTTCTTGGCATTCTCTACAATCTGAACGGCAGCTTGCTCCGCGCTAGAAATCTTGGCCTCGGCAATCGACTTGCGAATAAGATAACCCAAAATAAAGAGTACCGCGCCAACAACGAGAATAATCGTGATCCAGATCCAAGTTGGCAGCATCTTTCTCACCTCCTCGTTGCATTCACCAAGGCAATCGCCCAGGGATGATATTGGGTTTTCAAGCCGGTTTCACACCGTTCATCAACACAGCCATTAGAAAACATAATCGAAACCGAATCAATTTTTGGAAGGAAAACTGATTCAAATTAAGAAAGAATACACCCTCATTTTATCTTTTGCGAATTTCAATTGTCAAGCATTAGCCCGTCTTCATCCAAATCTTCGCTTTTTATCGCGATATTTACCGCTTTTCTTACAATTTCGCCGGGGTATCCTCGGCGCATCAGAAACATCGCAAGCTTCTGTGTCCGCTGCCGAGTCTCTCCCTTAATATACGGCCACTTTCTGCATGCTGCCCGGATGGCTGCCTCCATCTCCGCCTCCTGATCCAGCTCCATAACCGCCTCGGCCGCCTGCTGCTTGGAAATGCCGCGCTGCATCAAATCCTGCCTGATTGCCAGACTTCCTTTGCCACGGCTTCGCATACTTTGTTGGGCAAATCGCTTCGCATATTCTCCGTCTTCAATTATACGTTCTTTCTCAAGCCGATCGAGCGCAGCCTGAATATCGTCTTGTTCGACCGCTTTACGGAGCAAATAACGCTCCACCTCCTTGCGAGCACGCGCCTTGTTGCCCAAATAGACCAAGGCGAGCTCATAAGCGCTCTGCCGGTTATCGGCACGAATAATTTCGGACAAGCGGTCAGCGGTCACGTGCTGCCCTTTCAGAAGGTTGTAACGGATGAGGATATCTTCACTGACTGACATGATCGCTTCTTCCTGATGCTCCGCATAGATAAAATATTTGCCGCGGCGCTTTCGCTCCCGCTTGACGGCAATAATTTGTATCGAGTCATCCTGCATCGTAATATCCGCATCCATGCTTATCTTCACCCCTTTTCATGAAGAAAACACCTTGCGCAGAAGGTGCTTTCTTCTTCAAAACGTATTAAAAGCTTCGCGCTAACCCGTTAGGAGCCAGACGCTTCATTACCGACTATACCAAATCCTCAAAATCGTCGTCCTCATCATTCTGGCCTTCCCCAAGGTTGCCAGCCAGTACTGCAGATTCAGACAGGCTGCTTGCACTGCGCACTTCCTGCTCGATTGTTGTTGCGACTTGCGGGTTGTCCCGCAAAAACTGCTTCGCATTCTCACGGCCCTGACCAAGACGCTCTCCTTTGTATGAGAACCAGGCACCGCTCTTTTGCACGATTTCCAGATCTGTGCCGATGTCAACCAGGCTGCCTTCTCGGGAAATGCCTTCGCCATACATAATATCTACTTCGGCTTGTTTGAATGGTGGAGCTACCTTATTCTTGACAACTTTGATTCTTGTCCGGTTGCCCACCATCTCATTGCCTTGCTTGATCGTTTCGATTCTGCGAACCTCTAGACGAACGCTGGAGTAGAATTTCAGTGCCCGGCCGCCTGGCGTCGTCTCAGGATTACCGAACATAACGCCGACTTTCTCACGAAGCTGGTTGATAAAGATCGCGATCGTCTTCGACTTGCTGATCGCGCCGGACAGCTTCCGCAGCGCCTGCGACATCAAACGAGCCTGCAGTCCTACGTGGGCATCGCCCATCTCGCCTTCGATCTCGGCTTTCGGTACAAGGGCTGCAACGGAGTCTACTACAATAATATCGACAGCGCCGCTGCGTACAAGCGCCTCGGCAATTTCCAATGCCTGCTCCCCTGTATCCGGCTGCGACAAAAGCAATTCATCAATATTGACGCCAAGCTTGCGTGCATAGAGCGGATCAAGCGCGTGCTCCGCATCAATAAAAGCAGCTTGTCCGCCAATGCGCTGAACCTCTGCAATCGCATGGAGCGCAACCGTTGTCTTACCGGAGGATTCCGGTCCGTATACCTCGATAATTCTTCCGCGGGGCAAGCCGCCAATTCCAAGTGCAATATCTAAAGCAAGAGATCCGCTAGGCACAGTCTCAACCTGCATGCCAGCATTCTCACCCAATTTCATAATCGAACCTTTACCGAATTGTTTCTCTATTTGGCGCAAAGCCATATCTAAAGCTGCACGACGATCTGACAACAATCTCACATCCTTTATAAGTGATGGTAACAAGTGATATTATTATGATACCTTGTTTTGAACACTTTGCCAAGCTTTTTTTCGAACATACATTCGTTTTTTTTAATCAGCCGCATACCGCCCATTAAAACTTTTGCTCGCTTCTTTGAGCGTTGAAAGCTCAAATTAACAGTTCAGAAGCGGCGTCGCTGCCGTTTGCTGCGGCCAAGTATGCCCAGACGCAACGAGCGTCAGGGCACTTAGCGCCCCGTACACTACACCAGCGACCGGCGACGATCGCGTCGCGGGATCAGTGTACGAGGTGCGGCGCACGGATAGGGCGTTGACGGCAGCAGGAGCGTGGCGCACGGGCAGCAAAGTCGCAGCGTACGGGTAAGGCGTTGACTGGCAGCAATGTCGCGGCGCACGGGCAAGCCGTTGACTGGCAGCAGGGGCGCGGCGCACGGGCAAGCTGTTGACGGCAGCAGGAGCGGCGCACGGGCAAGGCGTTAACGGCCAGCAGGTGCGCGGCGCACGGGCAAGCCGTTGACCGCAGCAGGAGCGCGGCGCACGGGCAAGCCGTTGACGGCAGCAGGAGCGCGGCGCACGGGCATGGCGTTGACGGCAGCAAGGGCGCGGCGCACGGGCAAGGCGTTGACGGCAGCAGGAGCGCGGCCCACGGGCAAGGCGTTGACAGGCAGCAAGGGTGCAAGTGGCGGGCGGACGGATGAATTGTTAACACGCGCGCTCCATTGCTGCAATAATGCAGGATTTTCCCATATATTTCACCGTATTGATGTAGAATGCTGCAAAAGTACAGGATTTTTTCCAATAAACTTCATAATACAGGACTTTTTCAAGAAAAATCCTGCACAAAAGCATCAATATCCTGTAAAAACCAACTTTAATGTATCAAATCCTGCATAATTGCATTATTCTTGCCCGTACACAGTTTGTACACCACCATACCAATTATTTCTCACGACCACTTATATCTAACGCATCGTTATTGCCAAAGAGCAGAAGTTTCCCATAATTTCACCGCATCGATGTAGACACTTTTGCACTGTTGCACTGTTCCTCTGTTTACTTTGTTACTCTGTTATTTTGTTACTCTGCTGCACTGTTACTTTGTTGCTCGACTACTTTGTTCCTCTGTTACTTCGTTACTTTGTTCCTCTGCTACTTTGTTGCTCTGTACTTTGTTGCTCTGTACTTTGTTGCTCTGTACTTTGTTGCTCTACTGCTCTGCTACTCTGTTGCTCTGTTACTTCGTTACTTTGTTCCTCTGCTACTTTGTTGCTCTGTACTTTGTTGCTCTGCTGCTCTGCTACTCTGTTGCTCTGTTGCTCTGTTGCTCTTTTACTTTGTTACTCTGTTACTCTTTTACTTTATTCCTCTTTTACTTTGTTGCTCTGTTGCCCTGCTATTCTGCTCCTTTTACTCATTTACTGATTTACTCTTTTGCACCGTTTAACGCTGCTTTCTCCCAGTCCATCACCTCCCTTCCAGATTCCAAGCCTCGCTTTCAAGCTGTCTTCACACGCGGTCGGCAACCTTAGCACATCGCACCCTCCATAGCTGGAGACTCCGCTATGAAGACACAAAAAAAACCGCAGCAAAGAATTCTTCGCTACGGTTCTTCCGTAATCACGCACATCATGATCGCTATCGCTCATTACTTACGCTCCTGCTCACGCGTACACGCGCGGGTATTTTCACCCACAGGAGTGCCTTGCCCATCCTGTTCTTGCCCCACCTGCTCTTGCTCAATCCCGGCTCTTTCGCAAGGCTCATGCTGCTCATCGCCCTCTCGTACGAGCCATTAGCACAGTTCTTGCGCAATGACGCCCGCAATCCGTCAACTGGCTTCCGGCTGCCGTCGATGCTGCAGCCGGAAGCTTACGAGCCGCGCATCATCTGCCATAGACGATAGCATGCCGCTTTGGCGGCTCTCAGACGGATTGTGCTGCGGTTGCCGCCTAAGTTCAAGGTGTGGACAGCCGTCTGCTGTCCCCGCTGTGCAATGCCCAAATAAACGAGTCCTACGGGCTTGCCTTCACTTTCGGCCGGACCGGCAACACCGGTAAGGGAGACACCGAAATCGCTGTCGGCAATTTCACGCACCCGCTCTGCCATCTGCGCCGCAGTCGATTCGCTGATTGCCCCGGGGGCGCCAGCGCCCTCCAGCTGCGCCAGCGGGATGCCAAGCAGCTTGTGCTTCATCGCGTTCGTATAGGTCACTACGCCTCCGACAAACTCACTGCTGCTGCCAGGAACGCTTGTAATCATCTCCGCAAGCAGTCCTCCGCTGCAACTCTCGGCAACCGCCATTGTCCGCGTCGAATTGCGGAGCAGTTGCACGACCGCTTCCTCAATCGAAATATCCTCCTGCGCGTACATAAATTCGCCAACACGCGCCATAATGGCACTGACCGTTTCGTCAATCTTGGCGAATGCTTCGGCTTCACTGCGCGCTTTGGTGGAAATCCGCAGCGCAACTTCGCCTTCTTTGGCATAGGGGGCAATCGTCGGATCGGACTGCTGCTCGATCAGATCGATCACCGCCGCTTCCAGACTTGACTCCCCGATGCCCGCAAACCGCAGCTGCCTGGAATGCAGCGGCAGTTCCTCGCCCGTCTTGCCGCGCAGCCAGGCTTTAGCCGGCCCTTTGAACATCGGCTGCAGTTCCCGCGGCGGACCGGGCAGCAGCATATAATGCGTGCCGTCAACGGTCAGCGCATTGCCAACAGCCAGCCCCGTCTCATTCGCCAGCGGATCGCTGCCTTCGATCATGAGCGCCTGCCGGCGATTGCTCTCGACCATATGCACGCCTCTGCCGGCAAACAACGCTTCAATCTTATCCATTGAAGGCTCATGAATGAACAAGCCTCTGCCTATGTATTCAGCCACCGCGTCCTTTGTCAGATCATCCTGTGTCGGACCGAGGCCGCCGGTGTAGATGAGCAGATCTGCCCTGCTGCGCCCGATCCTGGTCGCTTCCAGCAGCCGCTCCTGATTGTCGCCAACCACCGTCTGAAAATAAACGTCGATGCCCAGATCAGCCAGTTCCTGCGAAAGAAACTGCGCATTCGTATTGACAATTTGTCCGAGCAGCAGCTCTGTGCCGACGGCAATAATCTCTGCCTTCATTCCAGTTCATTCCCCCATTATGTGACTGCGGATTGCCATCGCGCCAAGCCTATTGCGAAATCGGGATAATATTTTTATTTTTCACGAAATAATCGATACCCGAGTATACCGTGATCAACGCCGCTACCCAGCTTGAAATGAGATCAAACCTGATATCGATAAAAGCAAACGGGAAATTGTTAAGCAGCAGCGCAATAATCATCGTAATCTGCACCGCTGTTTTCCATTTGCCCCACTTGCTGGCCGCGAGCACTTTGCCTTCCAGCAGCGCCACCTGACGCAGTCCTGTCACAGCAAACTCCCGGCTGATAATGACGATGGCAATCAAAGCATTGACCTTGTCCATCTCTACCAGCGAAATAAGCACTGCGGCAACGAGCAGTTTATCTGCAAGGGGGTCCAGCAGTTTGCCGAGATTGGTTACGGTCTTGCTCTTGCGCGCGATATACCCGTCAAGTCCATCGGTACTTGCTGCAATGATAAAGATCAGGGCAGCGATAATCTGACTGTACGTAATGGAAAAATCATCAATGATGATTGGGCTTAAATTCAAACGACTGTCCAGATTCATAAGCAGGAAAAACATAATGATCGGAACAAGAAATATTCTCGCCAATGTAATTCTATTGGCCAGATTCATGCGATTCCCTCCCCGGACAAATCAAACTCATAAGCATGCGTAACGCGCACTTTTTGAATTTCACCAATGTTGCCATGACAACTTGAAATGAAAACCTCGCCATCGATTTCCGGCGCATCATATTGCGAACGCCCAACATAAATGTCGCTTCGTCCATCATATCTTTCTACCAGCACTTCAATCTCTTTGCCGACATACTTGCTGCCGTTCGTCTTCGCCACTTCACGCTGAATTTCCATCAGCGTATTGGCCCGCCATTCTCGCACATCTTCAGGAACGTGATTCGGCAGCCGCACAGCAGGTGTGTCCTCTTCGCTTGAATAAGCGAATACGCCAAGCCGATCGAACTTCATCTCCCGCACAAAATTGCTCAGGCGCTCAAAATCTTCCTCCGTCTCACCCGGAAAGCCGACAATAATGGAGGTACGCAGCGCCGCTTCAGGAATTCTGGCTCTAATCTTGGAGATCAACTCCCGCGCATCGCGCTGACGTCCTGGGCGGCGCATCCGCTTCAGAATCGTATCTTCGCTGTGCTGCAGCGGCATATCAATATATTTGCAAACTTTCGGATTTGTCGCGATAACTTCCAACAGCTCATCTGTGAAAAAGCCCGGATAGGCATAATGCAGCCTGACCCACACAATACCAGGCACTTCGCTGACTTTGTTCAACAATTCCGGCAGCATAAAGCGGTCGTACAAGTCTGTACCATAGTTTGTCGAATCCTGAGCGATCAGACTGACTTCCTTCACGCCCTGCTCGGCCAACTGCGTCACTTCACGGACGATCGACTCGATTGAACGGCTGCGGAATTTGCCTCGCATGATCGGTATGCTGCAGAATGTGCAGGCATTGTCACAGCCTTCGGCAATTTTGACAAAGGCGGTATAACGCGGCGTAGCAACTTTACGCGGGAGCGCCTCCTCGTAATTGAAGATCGGGTTGCCGACTCTCACCGGTTTCTTGCCGCGCAGCGCTTCGTCGACAATATCGTTAATATTGTGAAAATCGCCTGTTCCGACAATACCGTCGATTTCCGGCATTTCCTCCATCAGCTGCTGCTTGTACCGCTGCGTTAGACAACCTGACACAATAAGCGCCTTCAATCGGCCTGTATCTTTATATTCCGCCATATTCAAAATCGTATTGACCGATTCTTCTTTCGCAGCGTCGATGAACCCGCATGTATTTACAATGATGACAGTCGCTTCTTCGGATTCCTCTACAAGCTTGTAGCCTCGGCCATCAATCAGGCCTGACATGATTTCAGAATCTACGAGATTTTTCTCACAACCTAATGTGACTACCTTCACGCGTTCAGTCATTGTTATCCCCCCAATGCCTCAAGTTGCCAGTAAATGTTCTCTTATCGGTAATTGGTAAACTGCAGGTCGACAGCCAGATCAGCTTCACGGAGCATTTTGATTACAGCTTGCAGATCATCGCGGCTTTTGCCGGTTACGCGAATCTGATCGCCCTGAATTTGACTTTTCACTTTCAGTTTCGAATCGCGAATCAACACATTTATTTTTTTGGATATATCCTGTTCAATGCCTTGCTTCAAGCGGATGCGCTGCCGAACTGTCCCGCCGGAAGCCGGCTCGATTTTGCCATAATCCAGGTTTTTAATCGGTACGCCCCGTTTAATCATTTTGGAGAGCAAAATATCAATGACGCTTTTCAGCTTGTAATCATCTTCTGATCCGACGACAACCTCTTCCTTCTCCACAGCAATGCTGCTCTTGCTGCCTTTAAAATCAAAACGCGTCTCAATCTCACGCTCCGCCTGCGCAATGGCGTTGTTCAATTCCTGCATATCCACTTTGGAAACAATATCAAAGTAACTTTCTGAACTCATACTTCATTTCACTCCTCACACAGGCTTCGTTTTGTCCAAATTATACTCTATTTGCCACTACAAGAAAAGACATCCCTCCGGCAGGAGAGATGCTCGACATAAAACAGCTATTATTTATTTTATTCGACAGCTCCGGCTGGGTCAAATTGGAACCTTCTTGGCTTGCCGGTTTCCTTCGGATTGTCTACTGGAACGCCATCGATTGTTATTTCGACGAAATCTGCACGCGCAGCATTAATATATACGGCGCCTTCCAGTTCATGCGTAAACACCTGTCCATCCTCTGCGGTTAAATATTCAATTCTGTCCCCGCCCCGCTTATCGCGGCGGATTTCGAGCCAGGAGCTTCCTCCAATGATTTTCACTTCATACTTGTGCTTGCCGGCAGGCGACACCTCATAGTAATCGGTCGAGCCCTTCGTATCGACAAGGTTTAACTTTGTTTCGTTTGTAACTGGCGGTTCCACCGGAGGCGGTTCAACTTCCTCTTCCTCCTTGGTGTTATCCGGGGTTTCTTCTCCAGGATTGTTGTTGCCGGGCTGCGTACCTTGGTTGCCCTCCGTCACTTTTTCGTTCCCGTTCGGGTTAATTTCCTTCCCAGTGTCAGGACCGATATAAAATACATAAACCACAACAATAATCAGAATAAAAAATGCCCACATCAAAATGGTAAATCCCCATTTGCTCCAGCGATCAGATGCGCGCGCAGAGCCGCGGCGAGGCTTCATCATCGGCTCGGAAACCGGTTCAGCTGGAAGCGCGGGCATATCCTTGTTGTAAAGCCGCAGCACTTCGTCGGCATCTAGACCGACTGTCTCCGCATAGGTTTTGACAAATGCCCTTACGTAAAAACTTCCTGGTAGCACCTTGTAATTGCCTTCTTCAATCGCTTCGAGATACCGTTTGCGAATTTTGGTCATATCCTGAATGTCGTCAAGCGACATTTCCTTATCATTCCGGGCTTGTTTGAGCAGTTCTCCCAGTTCCGTCATGACCCCACCTCCTTCTTCAAAACTCATTGTAGCTTGTAAATTTATCGTAATTTATTTCTTCGTCCGGTGTATTGCGAAGCTCAATAATGCAATCGAACGTTCCATAATCGTATTTGGATTCTTTAATAAAAATATCCGGGTGCTCAATAACTTTTGTTGCGGGCATGACCATAATTTCCTGAAGCAGCGCATGATGTTTTTCATTGGAGCGAATCGTGCTGACAATACCGTCGATGATAAAAATATTGTTGTCGTTCATTTCCTCTTCCGACAGCTGGCTTCTCACGGTCTGACGCAATAAGGTCGAGGAAACAAATGTCCATCGCTTATTGGAGCATACGCTTCCGGCAATGATTGACTCGGTTTTCCCAACCCTTGGCATACCCCTGAGGCCTACAACCTGATTCCCTTCCCGCTTGAATACTTCACCCAGGAAATCGACCAAAAGACCCAGCTCGTCCCGGGTAAAACGAAAGGTTTTCTTGTCATCGGAATCCCGCTCAATATATCTTCCATGGCGAACCGCCAAAATATCGACCAGTTTAGGCGTGCGCAGGGCGTTCAAAGTAATGTTGTCCACTTTTCGCAGCATTTTACCCAACAGCTCAATCTTCTCGTCATCGTCCGTCTGCAGCAGCATGCCGCGTGTCCGGTCTTCTACACCATTAATCGTCATTATGTTCACTTCAAGCATCCCAAGCAGCGATGCGATATCGCCGAGCAGGCCGGGACGGTTTTTATGTATCTTGTATTCCATATACCATTGTTTGCGTTCCATAAAACACCTCGTAGGCGAAAATTGTGTGATAATTGTGATGATGGCAATAAAAATGACATTAGAAAATAATTCTACAGTTTTCGCCAAACTCCTGCAAGTCTTTTCACAAACATTGCAGAAAAGCCCCCTGAAGGGAGGCTTTCCTGCAAAGCGGTATTACGAGTTTTGAACAAGCTTCACCATAAGCCGAGCAATGGTCTTGCGCTCTTCCTCATTGCCGACATCCCAAATCTCCTTAAGCGTACGCTCCTGGTGATTTTTGGGATCCACTTTTTCACCAAGAAAGTTGCCAATTTCGTAGGCGAGCTTCGAGATGGTTTCTTCACTTAACCCGATTTTCTTCGCTTGTTCAACGCGGTCAGCCAAAAATTCTTTCCAAGTATCAAAATTTGTAAGAACTGTGGACATGCTGATAGCCTCCTTAAAATGATTAAGCTTGAGAAAGACGATTCAACAGTCCTATTGTTTGCCCAAGGGCTTATAATTATTCGACGATACAGCGCCGGTCAAAGTTTCATGTTAAGTAATCCATCCGCCATTCGGACTAATAATTTGTCCAGTAATATAGCTTGATTCGGGTAGTGCGAGAAAATAAACGAGCGAGGCAATTTCCTTGGGCTCACCAAACCGGCCAGCCGGTATTTCCTCGGCAAGCATGGCTTTTTCATTGTCATCAAGCTGGTCATTCATCGTGGTATTAATGGCGCCGGGCGCCACTGCATTGACCGTAACGCCAGAGGGAGCCAGCTCCTTCGCCAACGCTTTGGAGAAAGCGTTCATTCCGCCTTTGGTCGTGGAATACAGCACCTCGCAAGAGGCGCCTGAAATTCCCCACACGGAGGAAACATTGATGATTCGGCCATACTTTTGCTTAATCATCGCGGGCATGAACAGCTGTGTGCACAAAAACATGCCCTTTAGATTAACATTCATCACATTATCCCAATCTTCATCAGAAACTTCGGAGAGCATGCCAAAATGGGATATACCTGCATTATTTACCAAAATATCCGGAACCATACCACTTTGCTCCAGTTTCTCCCGCATACGCAGCAGTTGTTCCCTGGATCGCAAATCGGCGCTTACGGTCATTACATTGGCTCCGCTTCGCATGCACATTCGTGCGGTCTGATTGGCTTCCTCATGGGAATGCAAATAATGGAGAACAAGATTCATCCCCTCGGCGGCAAAGCGCTGCGCAATGGCAGCGCCGATGCCGCGGCTTGCTCCAGTAACAAGCACGGTCATTTCATTCAACGGCTTCATGTTCTATTGCTTGCTCACAATCGAAATCGCCAACTGGTCCCAGTTGAAATGCTCGCGCATGCGCTCGTTTGCTTCGGCAAGCGTTACCCCCTCATACAGCGAAAGAATTTTAAAGAGGTCGCCCTCACGAAATTTATAGCGGGTAAATTCGTTGGCAATCGTTTCCGGCGAATTCAGCATGCGCAAGTAACCGCCAATCCGTTTGCGGCGCGTACGCTCAAACACTTCCGCATCAATCCCTTCCGCCAATGCCTGATCAATGGCACTGCGTACGCTGGCCAGCAACGCATCAGGATCGCGTGTGTCGCCTCCGATAATAGAGAATGCATAATCATGGCTCGAATTGTATTCATAGCCAAACGAATCTGAAATTAGATTGTCATCGTACAGCTTCTGGTATAGCTTCGTACTTGAGCCAAGCAGTGAATCCAGCATCAGTTTCGTTACCGCCTCCCGATGCTGCAATTGTTCTGCATCAGCGGCAGGCTCCACCTCTTTGAAGCCGAATAGGCATTTGTCAATGGAAACCGGCAGTTTGATTTCTTTGCGCGGAATTTTGACACCTGATGGCTCGGTGTCGGTTTTGCGCTTAATTTGGGGAAGCGGCGCGTACGATTTGGCAGCTTGATTGTCGCGAACCAGCTTCATAATTTCTTCCGCATCTACCCCGCCGACGACAAACAGCAGCATATTTGACGGATGATAGAACGTCTCGTAACATTTATACAATGTCTCTTTATTGATGGCGTAGATTGATTCCACTGTCCCAGCGATGTCGATATGCACAGGATGGTTATGATACAGCGCATCAATTAAGCCCATATAAACCCGCCAATCCGGGTTATCTTTATACATATTGATTTCCTGCTCGATAATCCCCTTTTCCTTCTCCACATTTTCATCGGTGAAATAAGGATTTTGTACAAAATCAAGCAGCGTTTGCAAATTTTCATGAATTTGCCCGGTTGCGGAGAACAAGTATACCGTCCGGTCAAAACTTGTAAAGGCGTTGGAGGACGCTCCCTGCGAAGCAAATGTCGAGAAAACATCGCCGGTCGGCTCTTCGAACATTTTATGCTCCAGGAAATGGGCAACCCCGTCAGGCATCCGCTCAAATGGCTGCTCGCCAACGGCAAACCAGTTGTCTACTGAACCAAAACGGGTTGCAAATGACGCATACGTTTTTTGAAAGCCCGGTTTCGACAGCACATAGACGGAAAGGCCATTGGGCAAAACTTCATGAAACAACGTTTCCTGAACATCAGAGTAAGCTAACGTCTTCATCTTACGATTGCGCCTCCTTCCCATCCCGCAGGAAATAAACCGTATCCAGTTCCACGCCGCTCGCGACTTCCGCTACCTGTTCGGGAGTTACTGCCTCAATGGCTGCAATCAGCTCATCCGCTGTGCGAGTCCGTCCGGAAAGTACGGCATTATAATCGAAACCAACCATCTCAAATGCGGAGTCCTGCATTTCACGCAGCTGGTTCGTAATCATCGCTTTTGTCTGGTTCATCTCCAGCGGGCTTAACTGTCCGGCTCTCATGCTGTCCAGCTGCTCTTTGATAATTTCCGACGCACGCTCGTAATTTTGCGTTTCAATACCTGACTGGATCGTACAGATCCCCTTATGTCCATCAAGCCGTGAAGCAGCGTAATAGGCAAGCGATGCCTTCTCACGCACATTGATGAATAGCTTGGAATGCGGATAACCGCCGAGTATGCCGTTGTAAAGAAGCAGCGCAGGATAGCGATCATCACTGTAGCCAACATTGGTTCGAAGGCCCATATTAAGCTTGCCTTGGCTTACATCCATCGTCTCGATGATGGTCTTGACCTCGGTCACCTGATGGGCAACGCTAACAGCGTTGAATGACGCAGGCTCGCCGCCTTTTGTCTGAAACGCCTGCTCCACAATCGGCCGCACTTCTTCAAGCGTCGTATCGCCGGCAATGTACAAGTCAAACGCAGCATTTTGAATCCAAGATTCGTAATTTGCATATAAAGATGAAGCATCAAGCTGGTCCAGATCAGCAATTCGGCCAAGCGGATGAAGACGATAAGGCTCGCCGGCGCACATTTCCTCCAGACAGCGTTCTGCCGCGTAACGGATTTTGTCGTTCACAATGGCTTCCAGCCGTTTCTGCAGCGTCCGCTGCTCCGCGGCAACGTACGCGCTACGGAAAGCGCCGTGCTCCAGCGCCGGATCAGTCACCACTTCACCAAGAAATTTCAATGCTTCGGTAAGCAGAGAGGTTTTGGATGAAACAAAACGGTCATGGATAATATCCAACCGGAATTGAATGATTTGCGAATCGCCCCGCTTATAGACATCAAAGCCAAAACCAGCGCCATACATATCATCAAGCCGTTCGCGAAAAGCAAGCGTCTCCGGAGTAGAAGCCGTTCCTCTGCGCAGTACAAAAGGAGTCAGAGCTGTAGGAGTAACCTTTTGTTCGTCGAGCGGGATGCCTGCATACAAAGTTATTGCAAATGTTTTAAAGCGTTTGGTCGGCAGCACATGCAGCCGAAACCGGTCATGCCGGCCTCTTTCAAAATACGTCTCTGTCACTTTGCAATTGCTCCTTCCGTCGCAGCGTATAGCGTCCATTTTATGCCGGAATTCATTATTCTATACCATTCTAACCTATCCGAAAAGGAAGAAGCAACCCGATGCTCATTTCGATCACGGGTTACTTCCTTGGGTGCATGCTACATGCAGAAAATATGTTTGCCGATCGTCATGACCTGCGGTCTTGTCCAAATCCATTTGGACGTTGCAGTGACCGGATTGAAATAATAGAGGCAGCCGCGGGTAGGGTCCGTGCCGTTAATTGCATCCTGTACAGCTCGGCGGGCCTTCTCGTTCGGCTCAAGATAAATCTGTCCGTCGGCAACTGCGGTGAAGGCGCGTGGTTGAAAAATTACGCCTGAGACGGTGTTGGGAAAGCTCTGGGATTTGACCCGGTTAATGATGACTGCGGCAACGGCGACCTGGCCTTCATAAGGCTCGCCGCGCGCTTCGCCGTAAACCGCATTGGCCATCAGCTTCAGATCATTCTCTGATAGTCCGAGACGGTTTGATTGCGTTAGATCGCCGCCGCTATCGGCAGCGCCCTGGTCTTGACCTTGACCGGACGAAGGCGATTCTTTGCCGGTAGGCTTCCATGACTTCGTAGCTTCCCATAGTTTAAGCTTCGTCTTCGCTCCGACGACCCCATCTGACTTCAAGCCGAATTTCCATTGAAACCAGGTAACCGCATTGCCTGTCTTTGAACCAAACTGCCCGTCAATCTCGCCATCATAATACCCCAGAAACTTCAGTCGGCCTTGCAGCTCATATACATCCGTTCCGGAAGCGCCTTGTTTAAGCGTAGCATTGCTGAAGGTTTCTGTCGCAATACTATCCCCTGTATGTTTCATAGTGTAGACACCTAGCAACAGCGCAACCATTACTGCTGTCAAGACAAGGATTCGATTTCTCATGCTGTGGACTCAGCCTTTCTCTAGCTTAGTTGGCATTCGCAAATTGCGAACGCTGCTTGTCCCTAGTATGAGAAATGATTTCGTTGTCTATGCACTTGTTGCCCGCACTCCCTGATTATGCCAATAAAGCTGCCGCTCCAGCGCATATTAACGCACTGGAAACGACAGCTTCAATAATTGACGGTTCACTTAAATTGCATGTTAGGATGAAATTTTCGAAGCTTGATGCTGCTCGATCGAAACCAGCACCTCACGGGGTTTGCTGCCTTCATACGGGCCGACAATGCTGCGTGCTTCCATCTGATCGATCAGTCTGGCCGCCCGAGTATAACCGATACGCATTCTGCGCTGCAGCAGCGACACGGAGGCCTGTTTGGCCTCTACAACAATTTGCACGGCCTGATCAAACAATTCATCGAGCTGAGCATCCATATTCTGATCGTTCTCCTCGATTTCCGGCACGAGATCTTCCTTGTATTCCGCCTCTGCTTGTCCGCGCGCATAATTGACGATCGTTTCAACTTCCTGATCAGACAGAAAAGCGCCTTGCACCCTTATCGGCTTCGACATGCCGACCGGCAGAAACAGCATATCCCCTCGGCCGAGCAGCTTCTCTGCGCCAGCCATATCCAGAATTGTCCGGGAATCGATCTGCGAAGAAACGCCAAATGCGATCCGGGAAGGGATATTAGCCTTGATAACGCCTGTAATGACATCTACAGACGGACGCTGGGTAGCGATAATCAGATGGATGCCTGCCGCCCGCGCCATCTGGGCAAGCCTCGTTATCGCGTCTTCCACATCGCCTGCGGCGACCATCATCAGATCCGCAAGCTCGTCGACAATTACGACGATCAGTGGAAGTATCGCAGCCGGATTATCCTTCATTAAATTGTTGTAGCCTTCAATATTACGCGTGCCGGATTTAGAGAACAGCTCATAGCGCTTCTCCATCTCCACTACGATTTTCTTAAGCGCCAGCGAAGCGCGGCGCGGATCCGTAACAACCGGCGCCAGAAGATGAGGAATGCCATTGTAGACATTCAGCTCAACCATCTTGGGGTCAATCATCAGAAAACGCACTTCATCCGGTGCCGCTTTGTAGAGAATGCTCGTAATAATCCCGTTGATACAAACCGACTTCCCCGAGCCTGTCGCGCCGGCGACGAGCAGATGGGGCATCTTCGCCAGATCGCCAACAATCGGCTGTCCGGAAATATCCCGGCCGAAAACAATTGACAGCTTGGAAGAGGCGTGCTGGAATGCCGGTGTCTCCATCACCTCACGCATTGTGACGACGGAAACTTCCGTATTCGGCACTTCAATACCGATCGCAGACTTGCCCGGAATCGGTGCCTCCATTCGAATATCCTTGGCAGCCAGAGCCAGTGCGATATCGTCGGTGAGCCCGACGATCCGGCTGACCTTCACCCCTGAAGCAGGCTGCACTTCATAACGGGTAACGGCAGGACCGCGCACAACGTCGAGCACGGTCGCCCGAACGCCAAAGCTCTCAAGCGTTGCCTCCAGCTTCCGTCTGGAATCACTTGCGTCAGCACCGCCAAATTTGCCTTGTTTCGGCCGGGCCAGCAGCGCAAGGGAAGGCAGCTTGTACGGAATCGGTACAGGCGTCCCCGTTACTGCGCCTTGAGCCGCACCCAGTACAGCTGTTTGGTCAGGTGCAGGCTGCCCTTCCGCGCCTTCAAGCAAATGATCCGGCGCTTCGGCATCTCCCGAATTGCCGCTGTCGTCGTACAACTCTCCTTCGACAGCAGGCAGTTGACTCGTCCCGTCTGGATCTGGCGGAATAAGCGCATCCGGCCAGATCAGCGAGCTGTCTGCAGGAATCTCCTCAATCTGCTGCTCCCAAGGCGGGATTGCATCAACGTGATCAGCATCGCCGTCCCTTTCCTTTCTTTCGAAAACCTCTGGCTGTTGTTCCTGCCATGCAGAAGCAGCCGTATGTACGTCGGCGTTGTCATCATATCCCTGCTCATTTCGGCTGTGCTGCTGCTTCTGCTCTTCTTTTTCGCCCAGCATTCCGGCGAGCTTGTCCTGCAGCCATACAGCGATAGCCGACGGCTTCTTAGCCTTGCTGCGCTCAGCTCTTCCCGGCCGCTCATCTTGTTCTTCCAGATCATCCAGTTCATCGTCATCGTCAAGCACAAGGACCGGCACATCTTTCTCCGGCGTCTTTCTGGCTTGGGTACGCTTCACTTTCTGCTGTTTTCTCCGATTTGCCGCAGCGGCGGCAAATTTCCGCCGGAGCAGTTCCGCTAAGTGACTGCCGCGGCGGTAAATGATTTTGGACAGTTCGACATAGGATTTCCCGGTTATGAGCATGACCGAAATGGCAAACATAACGATCAACACAAATTTAGCTCCGAAATAGCCAAATAGCCAATACAGGATCGAGTACTGAATCGCTCCCGCATAACCGCCGCTCACCGCTCTAGACATCATCGGCTTATGCGCGTCTTCGCTCGTAAGCAGTTCGCTTCGAATATCCCTGCCTAACGCATACATCACCTCACTGGCGGTAAACTCACCGGCGGGAGCAAGCTTAAGATCAATTTCGGAAATAGCGCTCATCAACGTTAACGCCAGCACAAATAGCACCAGTCCGGTTTTGCGGTTAGACCACCCTGACGGCCAGGCCCGCTTCACCATGACGACCAAGCCGACATAAATGCCAACAAGCGCCAGCGCAAAATAAAACTTGCCAAGGAACAAGCCGAACAGCTTGGACAACGATCGTCCAACAGCGGCTTCCCCCGACAAGGCAATGACTGAGATCGTTATAAGTAAAATACCGTACACTTCATATTTTAAATTGACGGCAAGTGAATTTTTTTTACGTTTACGCTTCACCAAATTAGGTCACCTCTTGGTACAGTATTATACCATAAGAGGACAAATGTTCCTATTCGGTTGCAAATTATTTTTAATTTGCGAACAAAACGCTCTATCTAAAACCGTCATTTATGCTTATCCTTTACGATTTTTTGCCGTATGTCAGCATTGTGCCAGGCGTCAGTTCCGGGCGCAAGTAATCTTCGAGCGATCCCTGCAGTACTCTGACAACGCGCCCAATGCCTGGAGCGACAGGCTCGACAGACAGCAGTACGCTGCCATAGTGAATTTCAACAGCTGGCTCGCGGTCATTATTGACCCCATCCAGCACCGCTTCAAGCGGCATGCTTGTATACAGTGTCATTGGAGCGCACCGCCCATCGCATGCGTCTGCTGCTTGCGGGCATTGATCTGTCTGGTCAGCTCGCTGATCGCGTCGCCTACGCCGCCCACTGCATCGATCAGCCCATCGCGCACTGCATCCTGGCCGATAACCGTCGTACCGATATCGCGAGCAAGCTCTCCGGTTTTGAACATCAGTTCCTTGAACCGGAACTCAGTGATGTTGGAGTGGGAGGTAACGAACCGCACTACTCGCTCCTGCATTTTATCCATATATTCAAATGTCTGGGGCACGCCGATCACCATGCCGTTCAGCCGGATCGGATGGATAGTCATCGTTGCCGTTTCAGCAATGAAGGATTTATTGCCTGCCACCGCAATCGGAACGCCAATTGAATGACCGCCGCCCAGCACCAGCGTCACTGTCGGCTTGGACAGGGATGCGATCATTTCGGCGATCGCCAATCCTGCCTCCACATCGCCGCCGACTGTGTTGAGCACGACAAGCACCCCTTCAATTTTCATGTTCTGCTCGGCTGCAACCAATTGAGGGATAATATGCTCATACTTTGTCGTCTTGTTTTGCGGCGGGAGCACAAGATGGCCCTCCACCTGACCAATAATTGTCATGCAATAGATGTTGGATTCCAGCATCGGCGCAGTTGTCTGCCCCAACTGTTGAATGGTCTCAACGATGGAAGGCTCTTTTTCCTGGGGCTCAGTAACGGGCTGATTTTGCTTTTGCGGATCTTCATTTCGATAAGTGTACATTCTGCTACCTCCTCTGCTGGCGCAAAGAACTGCCCTTCAGGGCGACACAGCGCCCCGGGGCAGTTCAGCCTTGCTATGCAAATCAGCTCAAATTTCCGTGGACTTCGGTTTCTGGCGTCATGACAATGGAATCATTCAAGTTGGCATTCGATTCATTAGACGATTTGAACATCGTCTGAATGCGGTCGAACACTTTCGGTGCAGAATCGATGACACGCTCCATCAAGTGGGTTTGATTGTCCAGTGGAACAACTTTAACCCCTTCGGTGCCGACAACGAGAAAAGCGATCGGTGTAATGGATACCCCGCCGCCGCTGCCGCCGCCAAATGGCATTGCAACCTCGGCCTTGTTCGCTGTACCCGTTGTGGGAGCATGCCCTTCAAGCCCTTCATAACGGATGTCGCTTCCGCCCGCTACAAAACCAAATCCAACTTTGCTGATCGGCATAATCACACTACCGTCAGGCGTTTGGACCGGGTCGCCGACGATCGTATTAACATCGACCATCTCCTTGATGTTTTCCATTGCGGTTTGCATCAAGCCTTGAATAGGATGTTCTGCCATACTGAGAGTCCTCCCTTCACCCTTCTTATGCGAACCAGCAAATGCAGTCCGGCAAGCATAGCATAACCGAAGCGGATTTTCGCTATGCACAACAGGTCAGTGGAAAAATACACATGATTGTATACCGGCCGCACCGCCATACGCGGCATGCTTTGCAAATGGATAAAGTGGGATAACCCTCCAAGGAGAGATGTTTGTATCGCCCAGATTTGCCCGGTGGCTATCGCTGTCCAAGCCGCTTCGCCGGTACCGATCGAAGTGTTCCAGTCCCAAGCGGTAATTCTGAATCTGCGCAAAGTATGCAGCAGCCAGGTAGTAAAATGGTCGGTATGCAATCGCAACAGCTTCAAACGTTGGTAAAACTCCAGCGCTCTTTCAAAACTGATTTTTTGACGGCCGGATTGCTGGTTTTCCCCTGCTATTTGATGTTTTTCCTTCTCTGTCTGAATCTGCAGTCGGCCGTTCTTCATGAAGAGCACAGGCACTTCAAACTGATAGCTGAGCAAACCGAACAGCGCCCTGATCTGAAACGATAAATAGTCGTCCTCGCCTCTTCTTTTGATTTCGAACCGGCAAGTAACTTCCGAGCGCACCGCAAAAAAAATCAACAAAAAAAGACTTGCTGTCAATATCGCTGCCCATATCCATTCCCACGGCATTGTACGCACTTAAGCGTCACCCCGCTCCTGTAATTGTTGGGATTAGTATAGGCCATGACAGCAAATCTCATTCTTTACCCGTTTTGTTTGTTTTCCTCAAACACTTGAATTTCATCAATCGTCAATTGGCGCTTGTCCAGTTGATCAAACAGCGTCTGGGTTTGCTCTTCGAGCATATCATCGGCATGAAGCGCCGTTGGCGGCGGCAGCGCATCGAGTCCGGACAGACCGAAATAGTCAAGGAACGCTTTGGTTGTACCATATAAAATCGGTCGACCAATCGCCTCTGCACGGCCTGTCTCCTCGATCAGGTCTTTGCTGACGAGCGATTGAATGGCGCGCTCGCTTTTCACCCCGCGAATCTCCTCGATCTCCACACGGGTAATCGGTTGCCTGTAAGCAACGATGGAAAGTGTTTCGAGCGCAGCCTGAGACAAGCTGGCCCTGCTTGGCGAGTAAGCGAGTTTCTCAAAATACGGAGCATGCTCGGGATTGGTTGTCAGCCTGAAAGCCCCCGCCACCTCCGCGATTCGCAGTCCGCGCCCTGCTCGTCCAAGTTCCAATGCCAGCTCGTGCAGCGCATCGCGCACAATACCTGCATCGCGCTCGGTCACCTCGGCCAACTGCTTGGCGCTCAAGCCTTCATCACCCGCCATAAAAAGCAGGCCCTCAATAATCGATTTCAATGTTTGAAAATCCACTTTCCCCCGCTTCCCCTCTCCAATGAATCACGATATCCTCAAACAGTTGATGCTGAAAGCAGCGGATTTGTTTCATTTTCATCAGTTCCAAAACAGCCAGAAACGTCACGACAATTTCGTGACGCTCCACTTCTGTACCTACCAAGCGGGAAAATCGGACCGTTTCATGTTCACGCAGCAGTGTCATAATATCGACAATTCGATCTTTCACCGATATTTCATCCCGTCTTACTGTCGCAACAAATGAACGTCTGGCCGCCCGCTTCAACGCTTTTTGAAAGGCTGCAATTAAATCGGATATATGAAGTCCCTTGACCGGATTGGCAACGATCGTTGGCATAAACGGCGTCAAATCTTCCGGCTCCTTGCTAAAGACAAGACTGCGCTCCAGTTCTTTCTCCCGTAATTGCTCGGCAATTTGCTTGTATTTCCGATATTCGACGAGTTTTTGAATCAGTTCATCCCGCGGGTCCAGACCATCATCGAACCAGTCCTCCGGCTCATCCATCGGCAGCGGAGGCTTCGGCAGCAATTGGCTGCTCTTGATCGATAGGAGCGTGGCTGCCATGACAAGAAACTCGCTCGTTACTTCCAGCTCCATCTCCTGCATGGCATTCAGGTAGTCCATGTACTGTTCGGTGATTTCACTGATCGATATATCTTGAATATCAATTTCAGCTTTGTCAATCAGATGAAGCAGCAGATCAAGCGGCCCTTCAAATGATTCAAGCTTGTAATGCATTGTCACCGCTTCGTCCCCCTGGGCGCTAGCCTTTCAACGCTTGCGTTAAGTTGGCCATTTCAATCGCTGTTGCTGCCGCTTCCCAGCCTTTGTTGCCTGCTTTTGTGCCGGCTCTTTCAACAGCCTGCTCAATGGAATCCGTTGTCAGCACACCGAAAATTGTAGGCACGCCAGTTTTCAGGGAAATAGCGGAAACGCCTTTGGCAACTTCGTTGCACACATAATCAAAATGCGGTGTTGATCCCCGAATGACGGCGCCAAGCGTAATGACGGCATCATACTTGCCGCTCTCCGCCATCTTCTGGGCAATCAGCGGAATTTCAAAAGCGCCCGGTACCCATGCAATCTCGATTTCCTCTTCGCGAACGCCGTGGCGTTTCAAGGAATCCAGCGCCCCGCTAAGCAATTTGCCGGTAATAAACTCGTTGAAGCGTCCTACTGTAATGCCGTATTTCAAACCTTCCGAAACAAGATTTCCTTCATAGATGCGTGTCATGTGCTATCTCTCCTTATGTTATATCAATTAGATTGGTTGTTATTGCGGGCAAACCTATACCTACTTGCTCTGTTACACTTTGCTGTCTTCCTCAAACCGCAGCAGATGCCCCAGCTTCGACTGCTTGGTGCGCAGATAGTTCCGATTGTTCTCATTCTCTTTCATTTGCAGCGGCACGCGCTCTGTCACCTCGATGCCATAGCCTTCCAGACCTTTGATTTTGCGCGGGTTATTCGTTAATAAACGCATCTTCCGCACACCCAGATCTTTCAGTATTTGCGCGCCGATTCCATATTCTCGCAAATCAGGGGCAAACCCCAATTTAATATTGGCGTCGACGGTGTCCAGTCCCTGCTCCTGCAGCGCATAGGCTTTCAGTTTGTTAATCAGGCCAATTCCCCGCCCCTCCTGACGCATATACAGCAGAACGCCACTGCCCGCCTCGTCGATCTGCTGCAGCGCGGCAGCAAGCTGCGGGCCGCAATCACAACGGTGTGAGTGGAACACATCTCCGGTTAAGCATTCCGAGTGAACACGCACGAGTGTTGGTGTGTTGCTGTCAATTTTGCCTTTAACCAGCGCTACATGCTCCTTGTGATCAACCTCGTTCGTATAGGCTACAGCACGGAATGTTCCAAAATCGGTCGGCATTTTCACTTCCACTGCGCGCTCAACCAGCTTTTCCTTCTCATTGCGATACAGGATGAGATCGCGAATGGTAATTAGTTTCAATTGGTGCTGTTCTTTAAACTTGACGAGATCTGGCAGTCTGGCCATCGTCCCATCCTCTTTGATCACTTCACAGATAACAGCCGCCGGCTTGGAACCGCACATTCTCGCCAGGTCAATCGCCGCTTCCGTATGGCCGGCTCTGCGCAGCACGCCGCCATCCTTGGCAATCAACGGGAAAATATGGCCCGGTCTGCGAAAATCGCTCGCTTTGGTCGTCGGATCAATCAGCGCTTTAACTGTTTCTGCCCGTTCATAGGCGGAAATGCCTGTTGTCGTTGACTGATAATCAACCGAAACGGTGAAGGCTGTGCCGTGGTAATCTGTATTGTGCTTGACCATCGGCTGGAGATCAAGCTCCTCAGCACGCTCCTGCGTAATGGGAACACACACCAGACCGCGGGCCTCTTTGATCATAAAGTTAATAATTTCAGGCGTTGTTTTGTCGGCGAGCGCAATCAGATCGCCTTCATTCTCACGGTCTTCATCGTCGACAACGATAATTGCCTTCCCTAACATTAAATCATATATGGCATCTTCAATTGCGTCAAATCGTATGTCTGTCATTGCGGTCTCCACCCTTCCTGCTGTTATTTATAGAAAACCATGTTCGGTTAAATAGTTTGTCGTTAAGCCGCCGCGCCGCCGCGATCCGCCTCCGCTGTCTGCGCCGGATGCGGGACGCTGCTTAAGCAAGTGCTCTACATATTTGCCAAGAATGTCCGTTTCGATATTTACTGTATCGCCGGGCTTCTTGAACTGCAGCGCCGTTTCTTTAAGCGTCAGGGGAATAATTGCGACAGAAAAGGTTTGCCCGTCTGATTCGGCGATCGTAAGGCTGATGCCATCCAATGTAATGGAGCCCTGCGGGATAATATGGCGGACAACCGCAGCATCATCAGGCCGAATCGTGTACCAGACGGAGTTCCCTTCGTCGGAGCGGGCAATAATGGTTCCCGTTGCGTCGCTATGCCCTTGAACAATATGCCCGCCGAAACGTCCTCCAGCGAGCATTGCCCGCTCCAGATTCAAAGCGCCGCCGCTCCTCACATCTTTTAAATTGGAATGACGATACGTTTGCGGGGTGACATCCACCGTGAAAGAGGTGCGGTCATACGCGGTTACCGTCAAACATACGCCGTTTACCGAAATGCTGTCCCCAAGGCGGACTCCTTCAAGCACTTTGCTTGCTTCGATGACCAGCACCATCGATTCCCCTTGTTTGCCGCTATAGCGGAGTTTTCCTATTTCTTCTATCAGCCCGGTAAACATGCTTTCAACTCCTTGATCATTATTAGAGCCGGTAGTCAGGGTAACCGGAAATACAAATATCTTCCCCAACCTGCTCGGCTTTCATCTCGCGAATGTGCAGCGCGTCAGCCATTTGTTCCCAGCCCTCCATTTGAAAGCTGGCAGGCGCCGACGTTCCGCCAATTAGCTTGGGAGCGAAGAACAGCATTACTTTATCGATCAGCTTGGCCTCCAGCATAGCGCCATTCAGCCGTCCGCCGCCTTCAAGCAGAATCGAGCCTATCTCACGTTCCGCAAGCTGCCGCATCGCATCCTGCAGGTCAACATGCTCTCCATCGCCGCAAATCAACACCTGCACGCCGCGGTCCTCCAGTTGGCTGCGCTTATGCGCATCAGCTCTCCCGGTAGTCAGTACAGTGACCGGTATGCCGCTCTCCGCCGCGAGCATCCGCGCCTGAAGCGGCATGCGCAGCCTGGAATCCGCTACGATACGGACCGGATGCAGTGCGGGAACCGACAGGCGAGTCGTCAGCAGCGGGTCATCCGCAAGCGCAGTGGCCGAACCCACCATAATCCCGCTGTGTCTGTGGCGCAGCGTATGCACCAATTCCCGGGCAGCAGGACCGGTTACCCACTGACTATCGCCCGTTTTCGAAGCGATTTTGCCATCGAGGGTGCTTGCGGTCTTCAATGTCACAAACGGCAGGCCAGTCGTAATGTACTTGATGAAAGCCTCATTCAGCATGCGGGCTTCTTCCTCCAGTACCCCGACGACGACTTCAATGCCTGCTTCACGCAGCCTTGCAATGCCGCGGCCGGCTACTTTCGGGTTAGGGTCCTGCATCGCCACGACAACCTTCGCTGCCTTGGCCTCAATGATGCGTTCACTGCAAGGCGGCGTCACTCCGTAATGACTGCATGGCTCAAGCGTGACATATATACTGGAGCCCTCAGCTTCGGTGCCAGCCATCGCAAGCGCATGAACTTCAGCATGTCCGGTGCCGCGTTTCAAATGCGTGCCCACACCGATGATTCGGCCTTCCTTGACGATTACGCAACCTACGACCGGGTTGATCCCTGTCTGCCCGCTAGCCTTGGCGGCCAGTTCCAGCGCCAACCGCATGTAGTAACTGTCGTTTATAATATCAATCAATTAAAAAACCCCCGATAGCCAAGGCAGCCTCAGGGGTAATGGTATGTGTGAAAAATCAGCTTGCCATCCATATTCAAAGAAGCCTTCGCAACTTGTGAAAAAAATAACAAGTATACGGGCACGGTGAATAACGGTCAGCCAGCGTCTCCTTCTCCCATCCAGACTATACTGTCGGTCCCGGAATTGCACCGGGTCCACCGTATGGAAGCCAATCAAGCAGTAAAAACTGCTATCGGTTGGTTTCCATCCGGGTCACGGACTAACTCGCGCCAGGAAAGCAAAAGTTGACTTGACGTCTCCTGAACACTTGATCACCGCCGGTTGGGAATTGCACCCTACCCCGAAAGGACTGCTGCTTTATTAAACATTGTTGTATTTTTCTACTAATGATTGAAATACTACCATTGAATTTTGAAAATTGCAAGGGACTTTTTCACAATTTCCGACTTTTTTCCGTTTATTCCATTCGGAATACATGTATTTGGCGTAATGCATCCGTTTGTAGTATGATAGGACGGTACATAGATGATGAAGGAGTGTTGTTGAAAATGGCTAAACAAGCAAAGATCACCATGACAGACGGCAGTGTAGTAAAAATTGATTTATTCGAGCAGGATGCTCCGAATACAGTAGCTAATTTCGAAAAGCTTGCCAACGAAGGGTTTTATAATGGTCTCGTATTCCACCGAGTCATCCCAGGGTTCGTAGCACAAGGCGGCTGTCCGAGCGGCAGCGGCAGCGGTGGTCCTGGCTACACGATCAACTGTGAGATTAACCCTAATAAACATGAGCGCGGAGCGCTCGCAATGGCGCACGCAGGTCGCAATACAGGCGGCAGCCAGTTCTATATCGTCTATCAGCCACAGCCGCACCTGGATGGACAGCATACTGTGTTCGGTAAAGTTGTGGAAGGCATGGACATTGTTGACGGCTTTAAAGGACGCGATAAAATGGACAAGGTTGAAATTATCGAAGCCTGATTTTTAACCAAAGTTGAACAAAGCAATCCCCCGACCGGGCATCCGGTCGGGGGATTGCTTGTTTGTGGACATGACGCAAAATGCCCATGCAGCGGCAGCCCCGTTCTGTAACGGGGCTGCTATCCGCTTGCTTATAGGGCCTTGTTGTTGTTTCTTGCGTATGGCTTGACTGCTATTACAGCACAGCCTCTTTTTTCAAACGGGCCGGAATGATGTCGTTGCCTACGATATCATTGAATGATTCCCGGCGAACAGCCAGATCGGCCTGCCCATCCTTTACGAAGACGACAGCCGGACGGCGGATCCGGTTGTAATTGCTCGCCATCGCATAATTGTAGGCGCCCGTACAGAACACCGCCAGCAAATCTCCGATGTTGACTTCCGGAAGCTCGAGATCCCAAATCAGCATATCTCCGCTTTCACAGCATTTGCCGGCTACTGATACGGTTTCCTGAACCGCTTCATTCGCGCGGTTAGCCAGAACTGCCTCATATTTGGATTCATACAGTGCAGGACGCGGGTTATCGGTCATGCCGCCATCAACAGCAATATACTTGCGAACGCCCGGAATATCCTTGCTTGTACCGACCGTATACAGCGTCGTACCGGCATCGCCGACCACGCTGCGGCCTGGCTCTACCCAAATTTCAGGTAGCGGGTAGCCTGCCTGCGAGAAATTCGATTTAATGGCATCTGTAATTGCCTTTACATACTCTTCAACCTGCAGCGGCGCATCCTCGGAAGTATAGCGAATACCAAAGCCTCCGCCCAAATTGATGACTTCAAAGGTCAAGCCAAGCTCGGATTTAATTTGCACAGCGAACTCGGAAACTTTATCGACCGCCATCCTGAAGCCTTCCACTTCAAAAATCTGCGAGCCGATATGGGAATGCACGCCAAGCAGCTTCAGATTTTTCAATTGCAGTCCTTCCTGGATTGCCCGATAAGCGGCGCCGTTGCCCAGATCGAAACCGAACTTGGAATCTTGCTGCCCTGTGGAAATATAGTCATGGGTATGCGCCTCAACGCCAGGTGTAACACGCAGCAGCACGTTTACGCTTTTGCCCTTCTCCGCAGCCAGAGCGTTCAGCAAATGAAGCTCCACGAAATTGTCGACTACATAGCAGCCGATATTGGCATCCAGCGCCATATTGATTTCGTCAGGCGTTTTATTGTTGCCGTGGAAATGAATGCGTCCGGCAGGGAATCCGGCTTGCAGCGCTGTGTACAGCTCGCCGTCGGATACAACGTCCAGCGACATGTCCTCCTCTTCAACGATCGCGCACATGGCCATTACACAAAAAGCTTTGCTGGCGTAAGCGACCTGAAATTTCAGACCGGATGCGCGAAACGCTTCAACATACTGCCGCGCACGCTTGCGCACTAAGTCTTCATCTACAATATAAAGCGGTGTGCCGAATTCAGCTGCCAGGTCTGACGTATCGCAGCCCCCAATTTCCAGATGACCTTTATCATTAATTTTGCTTGTTCCATGAAAGTACATATATTTCCCTCCGCTTTCTCCAATTGCCCCCATTGATTCAAACAAAACGATGCCCTTCGCATTCTGTGCAAGAGAGATCCGTTTTCAACTTGTGGCTAAAACTTACCTAAGTATATCGTATAGCGAGCCGAGTTTGAATGGATTAATGCGAATTTTTTTTGCATTAATTTTCAAAGTTCTGCTCTTGCTACTCAGGCTTCGGTATTTTCTCGCGCTGCTGCGGACGAAGCAGATTCGGTCGAATCCGATTTTTCAGCACCGGATTACGAATAATGATATTCAACATCGCACGCAGATCAAACGGTATAAACGGCCATAGGTAAGGGCGGTTGAAAGAACGCTCCGTTGCGAGCAGAACAATCAATAAGGTCAACGCCACCATCAAGCCAGGCACTTTGAACAGGGCAACCGCAATCAGCAGCACCAGCCGGGCGATCCGGTTGGCCAGTCCCAGCTCATAGCTTGGTGTAGCAAACATGCCGATGGCAGAGATCGCCATATACAATATGACCTCATTGATAAAAAGCCCTGTACTGACAGCAATTTCACCGATCAGAATCGCTGATACGAGCGACATCGCCGTGGCCAGCGGTGTTGGCGTGTGCACCGAAGCCATCCTTAACAAATCGACCCCGACCTCGGCAATGAGAAACTGAATGAAAAGCGGAATCTTCCCTACACTTTCCGGACCGATAAATTCCAAGCCCGGCGGTTTCAAATCCGGCTGCAAAACGAACAAAAACCAGATGGGCATCAACACCATGGACGCGATAATTCCGATAAAGCGGACCCACCTCAAATAGGTTCCGATAAACGGCGTCTGCCTGTTCTCCTCCGCATGCTGCATCAAATCAAAAAAGGTGGTCGGCAAAATCATCACACTCGGCGTTGTATCCACAAATACCGCTATATTGCCTTCCAGCAAATGTGCTGCCACCACATCCGGCCGTTCCGAATACCGCACCAGCGGGTACGGATTCCACCCTCGCTTCACGGTCGCCTCCTCCAGCTGCTTGTCGGCCAGCGGCAGACCGTCGAGCTCCACCTCCTGAAACTTGGCACGGATCGAATCGACAAGCTCCGGATCAGCGATATCGTTAATGTAAGCGATGCAAACATCCGTTTGTGTCCGTTTGCCGATTTTGATAATTTCATAGCGGAGCCCAGGGTCGCGAACCCTTCTTCGCACGAGGGTCACATTCACCATCAGCGTCTCGACAAACCCGTCCCTGCTGCCGCGGACAACGCGTTCCAACGATGGCTCTTCCGGCCCTCTTGAAGGGAAGCTTTTCGCATCGATAAGCAGAGCCACGCCTTCATGTTCAATAAACAGCGCCGAGCTGCCCGCAAGGACAGCATTGACGACATTGTTAAAATCCTGCTCCTTGTCGACTTGAACAGCCGGAACATACAGGTCGAGGAAAGACTGAAGCGCATGGGTCGTAATATCCTCCGGCTGAAGATAGGTCAGTCGCTTTAACACTTCCGTCAATATTTCTTCCTTGACCAGTCCGTTCATAAAAAAAAGGGAAGTTCGCCGGCTGCCAAACGTCATCTCACGGGCGACCACATCAAAGCTCGTATCAAGCCCTACCTCCTCAGTGAGCAGCTTGCGGAACGCCTCAAGACGTTTCGGGACGGGCTTGAATGGCAATTTTCCTTTATTGGCGTCGGAACTTCTTTCGTTACTATCGTTATCTGAATTACCATCATGAGCAGATTTCTGATCATCAACGGAATGATCTGATGGATCCGCTTGCTCATTCGACACTTTATCTATGACAGATTGCCCTTGTTGGCTATTCATCTTACCCATTCCTCCCTTACCACTGAAAAACAAGCCAGTCAAACAGCGAACCGGCTATTTTGCCAAGCACCATCGCCATTACCAAAGCAACCAGGTAATTGGCCAGCCGCATCCGTTTGGCCAATATTGGCAGGACGTTCATCACTTCGGTCAGCGCCGCCGCCAACATCCCGACAAAGATGCCGTCGAGCAGACCGATGCCCGCCAGAAAAGTTGAAAATGACGCCGGTAGGCGCCAATTCAAAAAATCGGCAAACGACCAGTAGACCGAGCCGGCAATAACCGCTGTTTCAAACCAGGCGGATTTATGGTATGCCCGTGCGAGCTGCGCCAGTCTCGGAATCAGGTCAAACACGACAAGCAGAGCTACCATCCCGCTGCCGACGGCAATCCCCCCTGACAAGCCAAGCATGATCAGCCACAGCTTGCCAAGCCACTCAATAATCATCGTTATTTTGCCTGTGATCCGCCTGTTTTTTGCGCATTTCGTCGGATATCACATACGCATTGACATTTTCCTGATACATATACATTTCCATTTCCAGCGGATTGGGTTCATCATTGAGCCGCTTGCGAAAAATATGATTAAAGAACAGGATCATGCCAAGTCCGACCCCAAATGAATAAGGAATCTGAAACCAGAGCGGGTGATCCGTTTTTTTGCCGGTAATCAGTTCGGTAATCCGCACGTGCACTTCACGCATGCTCACATCGGCATGGAAATTCATAATGGCCAGACCCGCACCGAAAAACAATATCAGCCAGGCAAACACAAGAACAACCATCCGCGGTTTAACCGGCTTATCGGCAATCATCACCAATACCTGCGGGTCCCCATAAGGCTCGACAGCGATATTCGGGGCGGTCTCGCGAATGATGCGAATGATATGCAGCATGTCAATAACAAACCGGTTTCCATCCTCAGGACGGTGTCTGTAAAGCACCAGCCTGCCAAATTGCTCGGCATTGCCGTTATCCGTCAGCAGCCGTGCCACTTGTCCAAGCGTCACCTCTGTTCCGGGTCTGATCGTGATCCGCTTTCGCAATCGCAAATACAGCATTTTTTCCGCCATGCTCATCATCCTTACATTGTGTAAAAGTATCGCTTCTGAGGTTAGTATGATTAAAGACTGTACAGGATAATCAATTCACATCAGGTAAAATCGTCCAGTACGCATGCGTTGCGTGGAAGGGATCGTCATTTGCCGCGAGACAAGGCAGCAAAAAAAAAAGACCAAACCGCCTTATTGCGCGATTTGATCTTTAATGCACTGCAATATTTTCTTTTCCAGACGTGATACCTGAACCTGTGATATGCCAAGACGCGAGGCCACCTCCGACTGGGTCTGGTCACGATAGTAACGCAGATACACAATCAGTCGTTCGCGCTCGGAGAGTGTGCCGATTGCCTCGTTCAAAGCGAGCTTGTCAAACCACTTTTCCTGCGAATCATCAGCGATTTGGTCCATCAAGGTAATCGGGTCGCCATCGTTCTCAAACACCGTCTCATGAATCGATGTCGGCGGCTTGTTCGCCTCCTGAGCGAACACTACATCCTCAGGGCTGACCTCAAGCTGCTGCGCCACTTCTTTGATCGTCGGCAGGCGGCCCAGCACTTTGGACAGCTCATCTTTTGTTTTGCGGACTTTATTGGCCATTTCCTTGAGCGAGCGGCTTACTTTCAAGGTGCCGTCATCCCTTAAAAACCGCTGGATCTCACCGATAATCATCGGTACCGCATAAGTAGAAAATTTCACTTCATAGGATAGATCAAACTTGTCCACCGACTTGAGCAATCCAATGCAGCCGATCTGGAATAAATCCTCGGGATCATATCCCCGATTAATAAACCGCTGTACAACGGACCAGACAAGCCGGATGTTGCACTGAACCAGCGTATCGCGGGCACAGGTATCGCCGGACTGACTGAGCAAAATTAACCGCTTGACTTCCGAATCATCCAAATAATGCTGCGACGCTTTTTTCATATCCACATCCATGAGGTCCAACCCCTAATTATACAGCGCTTTTTTCGATTCTATTCGCTTCATCATGATGATTCGTGTCCCATTCCCCTGCTCGCTCGTCACTTCAAACCGATCCATAAAATTTTCCATAATGGTGAAACCCATCCCGGACCGCTCCAATTCAGGCTTGGAAGTATAAAGCGGCTGCCGCGCAAGCTCAAGATCTTCAATACCGTCTCCGCTGTCGCTTATTGCAATGGACACGGTATCGCCATCTATCGAGGCGTTAATGGTGACAACACCTTCGGGATTGCCGTTGTAGCCGTGAATAATGGCATTGGTGACCGCTTCGGACACTACAGTCTTCAAATCGTTCAGTTCCTCCATCGTCGGGTCCAGTTGGGAGACAAAGGCCGCTACAGCTACCCTTGCAAATGCTTCATTCTCCGAACGGCTCGCGAACGACAGTGTCATAAAGTTCGTTCCACTCATGATACGACCTCCAGACTAGAGAGCGCCAACCGCTCATTTTCGTGAATGGTCAAAATTTTGAAAAGACCGGACATCTCCAGCAGCCGATAGACACTGGGATTGACATCGCAAACGATCATTTTGCCTCCCCTGGCCTTAAGCAGCTTGTATCTGCCCAATATAACGCCGAGGCCTGAGCTGTCCATAAACAGCAGCTCTTTTAAACTGAGAATAACATGATCGCTGGTGCCGTGGATAATCGCATCCTCCATTTTGTGGCGAACAGCGTCCGCAGTATGGTGATCCAGTTCGCCCTGCAAACGGACAATCAACACATTGCGGTAATGTTCCAGATCCACATTCAAACTCATAATCTGTTCACTCCTCCCGTTGATAGAACAGAGTTTTCTACATGAAGACGGTCATTTCCTGCTCCCCGACAAAACTAGAAGAAGGACGATACAAAGCGACAAAATACGCTAGTGACATTCGCCCTTCCATGATCTGGTTGTTAGCTTTCCGTCGTAAACCTTGCCTTTAAAAAAAGAAGTTTCTTGTCGTTCGCTTCATCAGCGTCCACCAGCCGGCACGCTCAATGGTTTCGGACGCCTTGATCTCAAACTCCGAAAGCTTCTGGTCGCCCTGATAAACGATCAGTTTGCCAATCGGCTGCCCCGCCTTGACCGGGGCTTTGAGGGGATTGTCAATGACCAGCTCATGGCGCAGCTCTTCGAGCGATTCCCCTTTCTTCAGCAGGATGCTGTAAGGGTGCTGAGCAACTAGCGGCAGCTCTGCCAAACGGCCCTTTTCCACTTTTACCGCGCCCATCGCATCGCCTGTTTTGAAAATCGGATGGTTTTTATACTGTGCGAACGAGTAGTCAAACATTTGGGAAACTTCATTGTTGCGTGTTTTCGTATTGGGCTCCCCCATCACTACTGCGACGACCCGCAGGTTATCGCGGATCGCTGTCGCGGAGAGGCAGAACTTCGCTTCGCTCGTAAAGCCTGTTTTCAAACCGTCTGCTCCATTGTAGAAACGAACAAGTTTATTCGTATTGACGAGCCAAAACGGCTTGGCGGAATCTTTGCGCAGATAATCCTGATACAGGCCGGTGAAACGGGTCACTTCAGGATGCTTCAGCAGTTCACGGGACATGATCGCAATATCATGAGCGGAGCTGTAGTGGTTGTCTGCAGGCAGTCCGTTGCAGTTGGCAAAATGGGTGTTCTTCATGCCCAGTTCGGCTGCCCGGTTGTTCATTTTCTCTACAAAAGCCTGCTCTGATCCGGCAATCTTCTCGGCCATGGCCACCGACGCGTCATTGCCGGAAGCAAGCGCGATGCCTTTGAGCATCTCTTCCACGGTCAGCTCTTCGCCAGGCTCCAGAAAAATTTGGGATCCGCCCATCGATGCGGCATATTCGCTGGTTGCTACTTTATCCGTAAAGGCTAGCGAGCCATCTTGAATCGACTCCATAATGAGCAGCATTGTCATCACTTTGGTAATGCTGGCCGGAGGCAGTTGATCATGGCTGTTCTTCTCAAAAATAATCGTGCCGCTGTCGGCATCCAGCAGGACGGCTGAGCGGGCAGATGGCGCCAAATCAGTCGGTGCCTGCTTTGTTTCCTCTTTGGCAAAGGCTGCGGAAGGCAGCAGCAAAGCGCATACGGTCAACAGCATCCCGAACCGGAACGCGATTTTCGATTTCATGTTAATTTCCCTCCTGGACATTATGAGGCTGATTTCTCTTCCTCAGTATGGTCCATAAACAAGAAAATTATTCCACCCGATCCCGTATGCAAAAAACAAGCTACAGCCTGCTTGTTCCTGCCGTGGTCACCACCGACAAAATCAGCGGCCGTCTCTCGCAATCTTTGTCCTCGATGGTGTAGGCACGCTGGATCGTTCTGACCGCTTCCAATGCAGCCGCGTTGTCCGCCTGCGCATGAACAGTGGCAATCGTGTCGCCCGCCTTGACGCGGTCGCCCGCTTTCTTGCTCAGGACCAAGCCGACGGCATGGTCGATTTGATCGTCCTTCGACGCCCTGCCGGCGCCCAGCTTCATCGCCGCAATGCCCAGCTGCTCTGCAGCGATCGTCTGCACGATGCCTGTTGATGGAGCGGGTACACGAATTTGCATCTTCGCTTGCGGAAGCACCCGTTCCGGGTGTTCCAACAACGCCTCATTGCCGCCCTGTGCTTTCACGAAATTGTGGAACAAGCGCAGCGCCGAACCATCCATCAGCTTTTGCTCCACCAATGCGCGCGCCTCCTCCAGCGTGTCCGCTTTGCCGCCGAGCACAACCATATGCGCGCCGAGCGTGAGCGAAACTTCCATCAGGTCGGAAGGGCCTTCCCCTTGCAGCGCAGTCAGCGCTTCCGCCACCTCAAGCGCATTGCCAATCGCAAATCCGAGCGGCTGGTTCATATCGCTGATGACCGCAGCGGTGCGGCGGCCAAGCTCAGAGCCGATCGCCACCATCGCTTCGGCAAGCGCTTCCGCTTCAGCAAGCGTCTTCATGAATGCGCCGTCTCCCACCTTGACATCAAGTACAATGCTGTCGGCACCGGAGGCAATTTTCTTGCTCATGATGGAACTGGCGATTAATGGAATCGATTCCACCGTAGCCGTCACGTCACGAAGCGCATACAATTTTTTGTCCGCTGGCGTCAAATCCCCGCTCTGGCCGATCACTGCGACACCAATCTCGTTAACCTGTTCAATAAAACGTTCGCGCGACAATTCTGTCTGAAATCCTTGAATCGCCTCAAGCTTGTCAATTGTCCCGCCAGTATGACCGAGACCGCGCCCGGACATCTTGGCAACCGGAACACCGACAGCCGCTACAAGCGGCGCAACGACAAGCGTCACCTTATCGGAAGTGCCACCTAAAGACATAAATTCGACTTCAATGTCTTCTTCTTTGCCATTATATCCAGTATCAAATGCAAATTGACATTGTATCTCACCGTCTTTGAAAATTTCAATTTTATCAATGATCGTGTCTAAAAGAACTTTTTGACTTATTTGCGGTAATTTGTCAAACATATCAAGAAAACTTTTCATATTTCTTAGTATTTCATCATAAGTGATTTTATCATCCTTTTTTTCATTTGTTTTTTTCATTATTATCTCCTTTACTCTATTTGCTTCATTTAGTTCTTTTATCAACTGAATTTGATCTTCTTGGTATTCCTTTTTTAAAATTAAGTAATTTTCATCTTGTTCATCGAGTTCAAATAATAGTCGTTTTATCGATTCCTTACTTTTTTCCAATCTCCTTATTCCCTTGTTAATTTTTTCTAAATCAACTTTATCATCCAGTTGATTTTTAATCAATTGTTTTTCTATCTTGTCTGTTAAGTTATTTATGTCTACAGTCTTAATATATTCCTTTATTTTTTGAATGATAAATTCCTCAATAATATCCTTTTTAAAATTATGATTGTTGCACTCCCTAATTGCATTACGGTTGTAACTACTTGAACAATAATAATATAGATATGGCTTTTTATTTTTCCTGGTTGAATTTCGAGATATATATTTCAAACCACACTCCCCACAAAAAAGAAGACCTGTTAATAAAAAGTTTGTTTGGTAATGTCTTGGTGGTGTGATTTTACTAACTCTTAAATCTCTCTTGCTGTTAATTAGTTGTTGCCTTTCTTCAGACCGAATTGCTTCATGCAAACCTTTAGCTATAATTTCTTTTTCACTGCCTTTTCCACCATATTCCACATAGCCGCTATAAAACTTAGAGAATATTACGTTATGGACAACATCTTTCGTCCAAAGTTCTGAGCAGTTTTTATGTTGTTTTAGTCTTCTAATGGCTTTGCCATTAGGCCTAAAGCCCAAATTTCTTATTTCTCCTCCGTTTAACCATTTAACTATAGAATAAATTCCATATCCCTTTAGATACAAATCTTCAATTTCATAGATAATTGGAACGTCTTCTCTGCTTACTACTATACCTTTATCTGTTCTAATGTATCCATACGGTAAAGTGCCACCACCAAATTCCCCTTTTTCAGCTTTTGAACGCATCACATCAGAAACCCTCATTGAAATTGTTGCACTTTCTATTTCATCCAATGAAGCTCTTATGTTTTCCATTAGCTTCCCATATGGATCATTTAAGTTCACCTGCATTTCTCCTGTTGCTGAAAAAATTATTTCGCATTTAGCAGATTCTAAAATTGATCTAATTGCTAAGGAATCTTCCGCTTTTCTCGAAAGTCTGTCTCTTCTGTATACGATTAGTTTATTGAAGTAGCCAGCTTTTGCATCACTTAAACATTCTAGTAAGATTTTTCTGTCTTTTAATTTGGTTTTTGATGCAGAAACTGCGGGTTCAATATAAATTTTATAAAGAATACCTTCATTCTCTAAAATAATCTTTTCACCAAGAGACTGTTGCATTTCAATTGAATCACCATGTTCAACTTGTTTGTCAGTAGAAACTCGAATATAAATAGCATAAATTTTGTTATCAGTAATTTCAATCACCCCAATATATTTATGTTTTTTGTCTGGACTTTTATGTTCATTGATTATAACAAAAAACGGTAAAGTAATAAACCGTTTTTTGAAAATACTTCTATTTTTGTTTTTTAATAAAGTCTGCTATTAATGATGCTAACAAGTTTTCGATTTCTTCTTTTTTTGTAAGGTCATTTCTTGTATTTTTAATTACTGTGAATTTTTTCGGAATATTAGTTGCCATATGTATTTTCCTTTTCCCTAAATAAGATTTTGACACTATCTTCACAAAATTTTTCGATATCATATGTATAATTTACTTTTTTCTTTTTTGAATCTATTGATACTCCGATTTTTTTACATTCTTCTCTATTAATACTTGATTTCTTACTTTCAATTGCAAATTGCACAAAATCATTAATATGTACGAAATACGTTTCATGCTCAAATGTTTTAGTTTTCTTTTCTTTTTCTCGAAAATTTATAATAAATCCTGGGATTGTGTTATCCTTTTGAGTACTTTCCATAAGAGATTTGACCTGTGAGTGTTTAATCATTGGCTGAGATTTTACATTTTCAGGTTTTATCCAAGGTGTTTCAGGATAAAAACTAATTCTATTATCTGATGTACTTTTTAATTCAAGCAACCATAAATATGGAGGCTTAAAATGTAGCAAATCAAATGGGTTCGTAGTCATAAAACGTGAGTCAGATCCCCTTCCCCACTTTGCTGCATCAGCCAATCTTAAAAAATAAAAAGGTAGTTTTTTATAGCTTGCTTTCCAGTTATCTTCAAAAATCTTTCCTTCATTTTTTTTACTCAATATATCACTCCTCATTTTCCCCTGCGGTTCTTCTAATAACATTAAAATGTTCCATTAATACTTCTTTATTGTCTAAAAGGGCATCTCCATCGTTTGTTTCTAAATAATCTTCTCCTGCAAATATTTCTGCTTTTGTAACAGTGCAATAAGTTATTACCTTTCTTTCTTGTGCGTCTGCCAAAAAACTTGAAGCATAAAATTCATTATTTATTTTTAACACCTACTTCTGCGTAAATTGTTTTTAAATTACTACTCTATCTTCTCTTACTTTTAAAACTCCTAACTCAGAGATTTCTTCAATTAGTAGTGTCGTGTGTGGAAACTTGGTATCCTTATAACGGTGAGGTTTGAATTGCGAACCTCTTCTATAACCACAAATGAAAAGTTTGTTTCCTCGTGTGAACCAGCTTTTTTCTACAGTAGTCTTCTTCCCATCAGTAGCCACAGATGAAATTTGCTTATTGTAATGTGCAAATTGACCATCATAATACTTAATGTTGACAACGCCATCAGGAGTGAGTAGTGACACAGTATGTTTATTTTTATCCTTGTCAAGAACAGTGCCAACGATTGCATCAATTTTAAACTTGGGCTTGTCCACATCTCTGAACTTAATTCTTCCTGCAATTACTGGCTTCTCAGGCTGATTCTCGAAATTAACAATTCCATACTTTGCACGATCAATATGAGATAATTCATGAATATTATAATAGAAAGATAGTGAATCCATCTCCCACTTACTAATCGTTCCTGAAGCATGCTTGTCCCACTCATCATCAAATATTTTCTGATTTGTAGATATCAATACTTCTTCACTACTTAGCCATTCACGAACACCATTCATCAGTTTGTCATATTCTTTTTTAAATATTTTCTCACTAACAACTGGATAACCATCAACATAATCAACAATACTTGCATTGGTAAAGTGCTCATTGAAGAACAAACGTGCTCTGTCATCAAGAATATAGAATTTATTCTTAACTTCCTCTTTGAATACTTTGGTCATTACATATTTGCGAAATTTGAATAGTCGAGAATATAGCTCATGCTCAGGGGGAAGCAATTTCTTTTCAATGATCAAGTTAAAGTTTTGAAGCGTTAACTTATCTTTGCGTTCATGAATTAAAAAGATAAATTCTTTCATCAGTTGCACTCGTTCTCCAAACGAATCAAAACAACCAGCTTTAATTAGTTGCACCATCTGAGACTTCTTAATCAGTCCGGTATTGTACATCCTTTCAATGAAATCATCAAATGAAGCGTATGGTCGATGCTTTATTATAAGTTGGACAGCATCATCCCCGATTCCAACCAATCCTTTTAGTCCATATACAATTTCTCTGGTTTCGAAATCTGGTTTAAAACCAAAGTGAGCCTTATTGATATTTGGCAAACCAATTTTCACTCCATGCTGTTGCATATTCCCAATAGCAGAAGCAACTTTACCATAGTCTGTAGCTTTATTCTTTTTATCTTCTTCACTTTCTTCGCCACTAATATCTTCTCCACTTGCTGAGTTGACTGTTAGGCAGGCTGTATTCCAGAAAAGCGGATCGTAGTTGTGATAAATATTTAACTCTTGAAGTGCAATAATACTATACACAAGAGTGTGAAGAGTACTGAAGCTATATCCGATTTGGCGCTTTATCTGAACATTCCATATGTATTTCAATAAATTTTCTGATGCGTTATTTTCCCTGCCCTTTTCAAAAAACAATTGCTTAACTTCTTCCAGCACTTTTTTACTTCTCTTTGCTATGGCCTTTCTTAATTTATTAGCTTCCTCAATTGAAAAATTATTAATTTGGCTATCCAGGACTATTAACATTAACACTTCTTGAGTATCTGCTACACCATAAATCTTCTTAAGATGGTGTTCCATTAGTTTAATTTCTTCACTGTTTAAGTTCCATTTATCCAGTTCATCGTACCATTTACTAATATCATTCTTATATTTTACATATAAATCTACTGGCTGCGTTTCTCCTCCATCTGCCATCAGTCTCATCAAAGAATTGGCAACAGAAGTTTCAAGTATATTCTCCGGTTTAACCTTTTTTGCAGTCTCAACACCAATTTGTGTGTTGAATTGAAATAGATCCAAAACTTCTCCCTTTGCCATTCGCTCCCATATCTTGGGATCATCATATGTTAACACATCTGGATGGAAATATTCCTTATATGTATTACGCAAGTTACCTTTCCATTTTATTTGATCAAACTCCAGAAGCAAATTCATACTTTCTCGAATCTTATCCATTGCTTCAACTGTTAGAAGGTCATATTTAATACCTCCCATATACTCGCTATCACCCATAGTGAACTGTGTGATAAATTGTCCATTCGGTGCTTTCATTAAAGCATTTCGTGCAGTTAAATCCTCGTTGTAGATGAAAACACCACCTGCATGAATGCTTCGCTTATTTTCAACTCCTTCAATTTGGAGAGCCATTTCTTTTAATAGTGGGTACTTTTCAATTTCATTTATAAATTCTGTTACTGGTTTCCTGTCTTCTTCTTCATTTCCATATAAGCAATCGGAAAGACTCCAGTTACTCCCTCTTTCAAAAGGAATGAGAGAGGCAATGTTCATCGCTATGTCATTATCTATTCCCAGACCTCTACATGACGTTAATACAGCACTTTTAGATTTTTCAGTACCAAAGGTTGCTATGTTTATTACTTTGCGTTCCCCTAATCTGTTTTTTAGTGCTGTAATAATTTGTTTTCTTTTTCCACCTTCAGAATCGATATCGATATCGGGGTGGTCTGGTCTCGACTTATGCAAGTGACGCCAATGAGGAAGATTATAAGTTAGTGGATCTACCTGAGTAATATCTAAAAGATAATTGATATAGAATCCAGCAGCACTCCCCCTTCCAGCACCAACAATACTGTTGCCCCCACAATCATCCCAAATAATATTTATGATCTCTTGAATAGTAACGTAGTATGCCGACATAGATTCACTGAGAGCTTGAGAGATATGCCACAATTCTTCAAATTCCAAATTAATACGAGCAAGTTTTTCATGAAGACTTTCTGATGTCAGAGTGTTACGTGGAACCTTCTCATCAAATCCATCTTCAATCAGTTTAATCAAGTACCTATCTTGATCATCTTCAGAGTATGCGAGTTTCTTAATATATTCATACTTTTCATAAGCTGGTTTAAAAATGTGTCGCACCGAAAAATCAGGAAGTTTTATTCTAGGAATTGAAACTGGCTTAAATAGGTCGTAATCTTCTACCATATTGCCAATGAGCATTGTATTGTTTATAGCTTCTTTTGCTTGTTCTATAGTGATATTATGTTCATCACAAAGTCTTTCTAACATTTCTTCTTCTGTTTGAACAAAACATGAGGCATAAAAACTCTCGGTTTCCCTGTCTCCTTGCTTGGAGTTTAAGTATGCACCATGTATAGCTAAATGTTCAGGTCTTAAAAAATGTGCATCAGTGGCAACTATAGTTTTCAACCCATAGGCTTGAGCAATCAAAATTGCTTTTTTATTGAAATCTTTTTGCTCTACACTGAAAGAAGGCTGTAACTCTACAAAAAACTTTTCTTTGCCAAATACATCGATACACCATTTCATAAACCCATTAATCTTTTTCTTTTGCTCTGTGATTCGATCTGTATCATTTATTTTTTCAGCCTCAATTAATTCTAATGTATGTATCGCTAGTTCAGATCCTAAGCAAGCTGTTGTTGCGATCAAATGCCCTTTATTTTTACTTACTATTTCAGCAAGAATGTGTTTTTCAGTAGGTACACGTTCCATAAGTCCTGTTTTAAAACTTTGGCTCCAGGCAATTGAAGATAACTGTCGCAACTGATCATGGCCTTCTAAATCACAAGCAAGGAGAATAAAGTGTGGGAATTTAGTTACACCTGATTGGTAGTTATCTCTGACTTCTGATAACGAATCTACCAAGTAAATTTCATTCCCAAGTATTAGCTTAAAATCTTCCTTCATCTCTTTCTTTTTTTTCATTTCTTTCACTGTTTTTATTGCATTAACATGTGAAGATAAAGCTTCGTGATCAGTTATAGCTAGTCCATTATAGCCTAAGTCAACGGCAGTTTTAAGCAGAGCATCAGTTTTATTGATACAATCCAATAAACGGATGTTGCTCCCCATAGCAGTATGGCAATGAAGGCCAATAAAATTAATACACAGTGTTTATACACATCCTTTCAAAGAACAATACAACCTAAAGTTAAAATATGATACAATCCTACATAGGAGGGCTGAGAAATGTTAAATGTTAAAATACAAATTACCGATGTTTCTAAAGGACTGAATTCTGAAATAGAGCTATCTGAAGCAGACAACCTTTCAAAACTAGTCATTATCCAAAATGTATTTAAATTATTTGGAGTAGATAACAACATAATGGATACTGTAAATACATTTAATAATGCTGGAAAAGCTTATAAATCGTTTTTTGAAAAAGTAAAGCCAATAGAACCTATCGAGCCTGTAGTAAAAGATAATAAGATCATTGCTACTGATTTAAAGGAATCTCTAATTAAAAATCATGAAAGTTTAAAAAATACTTACAAATCAAAGGATGACTCACCTGATTATTATCGAACAGGAATAAAAGTAGATAGTAATAGCAGCCCAAGGTATAAACTTCGTTATAAATGCGATAAGTGTCACGATAATGGAATACACTATGTTTATGCGAATTCAAAATTTACATGGTGTCATTCGTGTGATCATAAACTGATAGTGAAACCTGCAATTCCTAAATATCACAGGACAGTCGTTAAACAAGAAGAAATCAATGAAAGTTATAGAGATAGTCTTGGAAATTTTTTCATAGCTGGAAACTATAGAGACACTAGTTTAAATTGGTAAGATATTGAAAACTAAATTTAATTGTGAGATACTTATATAGTCATGTTCGATTCTTTTTTAGCTCACTCAGGGTTCAAGTGAGCTTTTTCTATGTATTTTATTTATTCAAACCGCTTTTTCAACAGATTTGTTTTTTAAAAACTTGAACATAATATTATTTTTTTCCATCCAGATTTCAATTTCTGAACATTTTTGCAGCCTATGCTTATCAACAAATCTCATAGGCAAGGAAATTAATCCTCTTGAATCAATTAATATGCCAATATTAGAACCAGTGTTTTGAATTGTGAAATTATCAAGATGATTTCCTATTCTGATTCTGTCCCCTTTTTTTAAATTGCTTTTTATTAAGTAGTTCATCGGGATGCTGATTCTTATACTTCCTTTGTCTTCAAAATGAATAGTTTTTGTGATCAAATTCATCATCTCCTCTGTTGAATAACATCTTTATGTTTCTTTTTTGTATTTCACTTTATTCAATTAATAGTCCAGTGACAATAACATTTTTTTCTGTAACCTTCACAATAACATCATCCTTCTTGAGGATATTCTCTAGAACTTCCTCTGTAAATATGTATTCTATTCCATTAATAGTGTAAACATTGTTTAACACTGGACTGATTGACCTAACCTCGCCATTGTTGAAACATTTTGATACAAAAGCGTCTACAGTTGAATCCATTGGTTGCTCTTTTATCTTCTTAGTTTTTGCCAATTACACTCACTCCCTTTTTAATATGATACTCCTTGAATCCTTCATTACTTATCTCAAGGCAATTTAATTGATAACCATAGACGCAACCTCCATCAATCCCAATTTTATCTTTTCCAAACCATATATCAGGTGAATTATGCAGATGGAATGCAGGGGTATGTCCGAATATTACTAACTTGTTTAAATTAGTTGGTTGATTAAGAAAACTATTCCTAATCCATAGAAATTGATCATGGGATTGGTCTCTCCAGTTTGAAACATTTGGGTCTATACCTGCATGAACATAAATGAAATTTTCATCTTCGTAATAATATTCTGTTGATTCTAAAAACTCCAAATGATGCCGGTAATGCAATGTTATGAATTTCTTAGTTTCTTGTGATAGGTTATAGTCATATCCATTTTCAAACCAGTTTGTTCCTATGTAACTTTCAATAGTAAAGAATCCACCGTTTATTAAAAAAAGTTGTTCATTGCTGTTGCTGAGATAGTCAATAAACATCTGATCATGATTACCTCGCAAAATTATCATATTATATTTATTTTTCATTTCTATTAGTTTTTCAATAACCTGTCTACTTTTAAAACCTCTGTCACAGTAATCACCAAGAAGAATTAATTGATCCTGCTCTGGTTCATAGTTTATTATGTCTAATAGTGAAACAAACTCATCGTAGCAACCATGGATATCTGAAATTACTATTTTTCTTCTAATTTGAAAAGCTCCTTTGTTCTTTATAATAAGGTTTCAGATATGTATTTTCTATTAATCTTTATAGTATAGATATAAATTATAAATGTCAATATGTTTTATTTCTTTACTCTTTTATACACTCCAAAGATTAAATCGTAAGACTTGGTATCTTCTTTATAAATAGCTTGATATGAACTGATTTCATAATCATCATGATCATAATCTGGGAAAAATTTGTCACCTTTGAAAGAGTGATTAATATGAGTGAGATACAAGTAATCTGCAAAAGGTAGAAACTGTTTATAAATATCTGCTCCTCCGATAACAAATACTTTTTTGTTATGAAAAGATTTTTGACATAATGAGATTGCTTGTTCAATAGAATTAACGACATGACATTCAGGGTATTTATTAGATGCCGTGTTAGTTTCCCTGGTTAGAATAATGTTAACTCTGTTAGGCAATGGTCTTCCAATTGAATTAAAAGTTCTTGAACCCATAATTACAACATTACCAGACGTAATTTCCTTAAAATAAGCAAGGTCTTCGGGAATTTTCCATGGAAGTGAATTGTTGTGATCCCCTATTAAATTATTTCTGTCTACAGCCGCAATAAGAGCAATTGCCATCAGATAGCTACCTCCATTTTAATTGAGGGATGGCTCCGATAATTTAATAGTTTAAAATCATCAACTGTAAAATCGTAAAAATCTCTTATTTCGGGATTAATCCATAATTGGGGTGCATTGTAAGGGTTTCTATTAAGCTGTTCTTTTATCGGTTCAAAATGATTTTCATATAAGTGCACATTGTTAATATAATGTTTAAAATATCCAACTTGTAAATTTGTCACTTGTGCAATCATGTGAACTAATAATGCATACTGTGCTGTATTAAAGCAAACACCCAATCCCAGATCTCCTGAGCGCTGAATAAGAGTGCAATTTAATTTCCCATCCGACACATCCCAAATTGTCTGGAGTGCACATGGTTGCAATACCATATCGTCCAAATCTTCAAGATTCCAAAGAGTCATTAAATGCCTTCTTGATTGTGGATCGCTTTTAAGTCCTTCAATTAGTTTATCGATTTGACGATATTTTTTCACCTGGTATCCATAGGCTTTTCCGATAGTAAAATCTTCTCTCATCCATTCATTCCACACTTTTACGCCCATATTTTGTAACAGTCGAACATCATTACTTTGATATACATAGATCCAAAACAATTCTTTAAGCAAAGTTTTAAAAGAAACAAACTTGGTTGTTAGGATAGGAAATTCTTTTTGAAGGTCGAACTCCATTAACTTTCCAAAGATTTTTTTTGTGGGAATTCCTGTTCTATTATTATCATAGTAACCTTTATTCAGCACTTCATTTAATAGTGCTAAGTATTGCGTGTCTGCATCATTACACATTTCTACTATCAGCCTCCTATAATGTTTAGCACAAAAGAGGACATGTAGTCCTCCCTTATACTATTTTATATTATTTTTTCTTTTTTTGTCGTTGGATTTCTTTTTCAATCAGTGGCTCTGGTGCAACCCATCCTTCTGGTTTGATAATTTTTCCGTGTTCGTTGTATCGAGGGTAACCATCCGCATGCAGCTTGTTCATATTAGCTTCATGGACGATATTAAAGATTGGATCAGGACAAGTGCCAAGGATGGTAAAGTCACCTTTATTGAAATAGGAAATATCAGTGCATGAGTCGATTTGACCAGTTAAAACGTCAAAATAATTTCTTGGGTATGGTTTGACTACTTGTTTATGGAAAGATTGAGACAGTCTTAATCTAAACTCAGTATACAGTGCATTAAACTCATTTTCATTAAATGAAGTTGCATGTAATGCTTCGATTAATTCCTCTGCGATAAACCCTGTTCTATTTAAAATCATCTCTTTTGACATAGGAGTTGGGTTATCATTCATTGGATATTTGAAAGCTTTATGGAATTCACGAACTTTTTCAAATTCAGTATTAACTTGATCTCTTTTAACTATTGTATCAGTTTTTCCGCGAAATTTTCTTACTTTAACAGATTCAAGTAATGACACATGAAACTCTTTTACTCTTCGCACATCTTTATGATCAAAATATGTAACTAAGATTAAACCTCGTTCTTTTAACTGCTTGATAACACCTTTTTTCTTCAGTGGTCTAATCCAAATGCTGCTTTCAACTTCCCATGCCGTTTTTTTCCCCATACTATGAAATTCTCCTTTTATTCTAATTTTCATGTTTAAAAAGCATTGATTTTATTGAGTTTTTTGATTTACTATTTTTATGTATTTTGATTATCACCAATTATTTCCACTATATATTGCGCCTTTTTGTTTTTTATAGTTGAAATAAGTATTTCGCTAACACCATATTCTTTTGCAAGCTTCACATTGCTGATTCCTGAAAGGGATTTTCTATAAACTGCTAAAACTTGCTCGTCGTTTAATTTTCTCAATCTTTGTCTACCATCGTTTTTCAGCCTTTGATCTTTTAACATTTGTATATGTTCTTTTGTAACCATTGACTCAAATACAGGAATAAGATGTTTCCAGTTGCTTTTATTCCTCACTCTTTTTGCTGAGCCAGGCTTCATATTGAATTTCTTCACTATGTATTTAACACTTCTGTCGTGCAACCAAATATCTAAAACATCATCATCAGTCAAAATTGCATTCCCATTATTCTCTCCAGTTTGCACACCTTCAAATGCTCCGGTTTCCGATGCGTGTTTCATATTATAGCTTTGATCGCACCATTCCAAATTTGCATAGTGATTGTTTGTTTTATTTCTGTCTATATGATTTACAACATCATATTTATCTGGATCTGGATTATGAACAAACAGTTTAGCAACTAATCTGTGGATTTTATACTGCTTGTTAGACAGGTTAACGATTTCATACTCATGTATTTTCAATTGATTTTTAAGAACTCTGCCTGTACTATTATTCTTCGCTCTACCAAAATTACTTACACTGTATGTATGACCAAATTTATTAGGCAGAACACTGATTTCAGCAACATCTTTCCAAATTTCTTCTTCAATCACAGTTCATCAAAACCATTATTATCACTTGTTTTCGAATATTGACGTGACTTATTTTCAAAGAAATCAGTTTTACCAAGATTCAAGTTTTCATCGCTAAAAACTCTGATCCACGGCATTGAGTTTTCACTTACTCCATCATACACTGGAGAAAAATTCAGCATGCCAAGGCATTTATTAGCTCTGTATTCGATGTATTCGCTCATTTCATCAATATCTACATCAATACCATTAAGAACGAAGCGAGACCACTCAGTCTCTAACTCTACTGCTCTTTTAAACAAGTTTTGCACATAAACCTCAAATACTCCGTCCTTATTAATTTCTGGATATTCACTTATGATTAACTTGAGAAGTAAAGACATAAAATAGCTATGTGCGAATTCGTCTTTGTTAATATATGAAATCATAGTAGATGTTTTTACCATCTTCTGATTACGAGCAAGGTTGTAGAAAAAGGCAAAGGAAGAATAAAAATTGATACCTTCTAGTACAATCGATGCTGCAATTGAATTGCATAGATTAATCGGTGTAGGATTATTCTTAAACTCCTCATAGATATCGATGATCAGACTGTTCCGTTCATAAATTTCTTTACGAGTTCTAGCCATATCAAAAGCTTTATTTTGAGATTCAAGTTTCTCAATAGATGACAACACATACGAATAACTCTGGTTATGAATTACTTCTTGATCCTCAATAACAGACAGTACCATTCTGGCACTAGAATCACTCAGATAGTCCTTCAAGACGCTAAGATAGTTTGGCTGTACTGAGTCAAGGATAGATAGTAGCCCAATAATGTTCAGAAAGGATTTTTGTTCGAGTTCAGATAAAGTCTTCCATTGCTTTGCATCATCAATCATAGGGATTTCTTCTGGTCGCCAGAAGTTGCTAACTAGGTTTTTGTAAATTTCATAGAATTGTGTGTACTTAATATCGTTCCAGTTCACAATTCCACTCGACTTGCCTCCAATCAGGAAGTCTGATTTATTTGGAGCAGAAACATCTAAAAATCTTGCTTTACTAAGCGGTTTATTTAAGTTCAAACTTATCAATCTCCTTCATTATCTCATCTATGTAATATAATACTTTGTTCTCTTGTCCATTCAATGGAGACTGCTCTATTTTCAAACTTAATTCCTGAACATTGATACTATGTCTTTTCAAATGATATTTTATTTCATCGACTGCTCTGCAATAGTGCATCCATTGCGTTTCACCTGTTCCAAATACAAATGTCATGGGAAAATGAGTCTTATTATCCTTCAAGTGATAAGAAAGAAATTTTCTCATTCTGGCAGGCAGTTTACCATTTCCCCAAGTGTAAGATCCGATAAGCAGAATATCGGTATCAGCCACTAATTCCTCTAAGTTAGATTCTTGAGAATGAAGATTGACAGAAGAGACGATACAGCCTCTTCTTATCAATTCTTTTTCGATGATGTCAGAAACTAACTTTGTATTGCCACTCATTGAAGCATAAAGAATTGCCACCTTCATTACGAAGAGCAGCTTTCACAAGCCTCAGCGATATCAATCGAGGTCGATCTAACATAGTAGGTTGTTTTACAACCTTCAGACCAGGCAGTCATGTGAATACTCAATAAATCTTTAGCTTTAATATCGTTTTTAACATAGATGTTAAAACTCTGAGATTGATCAATGTTTCGCTGTCGTGCCGCATTTTGCCTAACACTCCAAATTTGGTCAATCTCGTGTGCTGATTTATAAAACCAAGTTGTCTTGGAGTTTAGACTTGGGACAGTAACAGGAATTTTATAGTTTTTCTTTTCTTCGTAATAGAGTTTATTAAAAACCGGATCAATTGAGGCTGTGCCATTAGCAAGTAATGCGGTACTGCCATTAGGTGCAACAGCCATAAGCCAACCATTTCTCATTCCCTGGCTCATAACCTGCTTTTTAAGCGCTCCCCAATCATGACGGTCATTGGTTTTATAATTTCTTCTCTCGAAGTATTTTCCAGTATTCCATTCTGAACCTTTATAAAGCGGATACGAGCCTTTCTCAATAGCTAGGTCAGAACTTGCTTTAATTGCATAATAAGCAATTTCTTCATAAAGTTTATCGGCAAATTCTACAGCCTCTTCGCTTTCCCATCTAATACCTTTAATAGCCAAAAGCTCATTCCAAGAGAAGGTTCCCATTCCGGTTGATCTGTAATTTATATTACTCACTTGAGCTTGAAGGACTGGGATTGTGTTTTGATCGATAACATTATCAAGCATTCTCATCTGGATAGGAATTAGTCTACTTAATACATTGTCAACCACAGCTCTGCCAAGGTGGATACTTGATAGATTGCAAACAACCATATCCCCTGGCTTCTTGTGAATAATAATTTCTCCATCTTTAATATATTGCTTAGTGACAGTTGTTGGAGATTGATTATTTACGACTTCAACACACAAATTACTTGAGTAAATCATCCCTGCATGCTTATTAGGATTGGCACGATTAACAGTGTCACGATAGAACATATATGGAGTTCCAGTTTCAAGTTGGGAAACCATAATACGTTTCATGATGTCGATTGCCGCAACTTTATCTTTATTCAAATCGTTACAACGAACGCATTCTTCATATCGCTCTCTGAATTCTCCGTTTCCTTTTTCATCATCAAAAAAATCTTCAAGGCACCAACCCATAACACTTTTTACTTCGTGAGGATCAAAAAGATACCAGTCCGCTCTTTTCTCAACCTGCTCCATGAATAAATCTGGAAGACAAACTGCTGTAAAAATATCATGCGCTCTCTGTCTCTCATCACCATTATTTAGTTTTAAATCAAGGAATGACATAATATCTTTGTGCCACACATCCAAGTACACCGCGACCGATCCACTTCTAGTTCCTAACTGGTCAACTGATACTGCGGTGTTATTAAGCTGCCTAATCCACGGAATAACACCTGAACTGACATTTTTAAATCCTTTAATATCAGAACCTCTGCTACGAATTTTACCCACGTACGCGCCTATTCCACCGGAATTTTTTGATAAGTTTGCAATATCTGTATTAGAATCATATATTCCTTGCAAACTGTCTTCAATAGTATCAATAAAGCAACTAGACAATTGACCATAAGACTTGCCAGCATTACTGAAGGTTGGTGTAGCCACAGTCATGTATTGGTTCGACAATGCCCAATACGCTTCTTTTACTAGTTCCATTCGCTTCTCTTTCTCTTCATCAGACATGAGAACGAGAGCAATGGTTAGATATCTCTCTTGCGGTAGCTCATAAATTTCTCCTGCATATCCTTTTGCAAGATATCTATCCACCAATGTCTTTAGGCCAATGTATGTAAATAGATAATCTTTCTCCGGTTCTATGTATGAATTGGCTAGTTTTATTTCTTCATTAGTATATTTTTTCAAGATGGTCTCTGAGTAGATACCCATTTCTCCAAGCTTTTTGAGAATCCCATAGTAGCTACCATATTTATCCCCAGGATCATATGAACGATTGTATCCTGCCTCTTTATAGAGTCTTTTCAGATATAGTCTAGCAGCCACATGTGTCCATTCCGTCTCGGATGTTGTAATGTTATCCAAAGCATTGAGGACAAGTTTATTGCTAATTTCAGATGCTTTAATTTCTTTCTGAGAAAGAATAGATTTAATTGTTCTCTCACTAAGATTATCCGATTGAAGATTAGGAAAATCGGACATAACTTTTTCTACATGCCTCACTAACCTTTGTTCATCGAATTCTAATTTCTGAATCTGCGACTTTCTGTCTTTTAACACTTGTGTCAATCTATCAATCTCCTTATCATTTATTTGATCAACCTCATCCCAAACCGAGGCATTTTCTCTCGTTGATCATGTGTGCTCCCCACTATCGTCGTGTTTAACCTCAACTCATTAGAGTCGACATAACTTATCTGAGCACCTTGCCCTTTACATAATTTACTTATAGAGCTGTTTTAACTACACCTACAATAGTATTTGCAGAAAGCATGTTTCCATCAATTGTAACGAATTCAAATCTGTTATCATTAAGTTCTGTTGCTAGTTTTGCAACATCAACGTTAAATACAGGAATGTTAGCGCCGCTTTTTAAGATAATATTGTATTTAGTCCCCATTCTTATCTCTCCCCTTATTTTTATATTTTTTCATCCCAAATAAATTTACAATTTCATACTATTTTTTGTTTAAAAAATCTCAATGTTTCTCTAGCCTTTTGTTAATGCTTTTTAAGCTTTCAGCTATTGATTTTGAAGTTTGCTCTGTCTGTGTAGGAAAAGCAGTCCATCGCCAAATCAGTCCACTCCCTAATAGCATCGACTGAATTTTATCAATACTGTTGCCATATGCTACATCAATAATAGATATTACTGGAGAATAATTATGGATCAGGTTTTCATCGTAAGTATTATTATAATATTCCAACTTTGAAATGAAATTTTCTCTCTCATTGATAATAATCTCCGGCTTTTCAAAACCTTCCATTTTAACAAGTACCCCAATAAATCTTGTATCGTTTTTCAATGCTTCATGAATAACAGAATTCAATTGCTCCTTATTCATTTTCATCACTCTCCTCTAATTCTACTTTATAATTCCTACAAACACTAGAAACTTCGTGGTTTCTCCAGTTGTTTAACAATAGATTTCAGAGTCTTGACAACTAGTTCTGAAGATGTTTGCGCCTGATTTTGAATCAAAAAGTTGTTGATACTCTTGTTTAAATCATATTCTAATTTAGTTTTCTTAAATTTTTCTTCTAGTTCTGAAAATGTGTTTCCATAGACCGCTGCCGCTATCTTTGAGTAAGAATTAATTATCTGAAGTTTGTCATCAATATCATTTAAAAGACAATCCAATCTTGCCAGATCAGATACTTTCAGAATAGAAAACTGCTTTACTACAAATCCATCTTTGTCTGTTATAAGTAGTGAAATGTATTTGGCTTTTTTCTCAGTCGCTTCTTTCATAACTTCCATTAATTCATTTTTAATATTGATTTTCATTTTTATTTTCTCCTTCTTCTTGTAATTCTTCATCTTCGCAGTAAATACAAATTTTCGGATTTTTGCTTTCTTCCATTTCATCTGCATAGAATCCTTGTTTGCACAATTTACAATCATATCGAACATAACTAAGTGGATTATATCCACTCCAGGTACTCCCCAAATGAGATGAAATTTCTTCAATAGCACCACTGGAGACACTTATCCTCTCCAAGCAATCTTCATGTAAAATACCACCAACTTCACTATATTTGCCTAGCACTTCACCAAAACGAATATATTTGCCTATTGCATTGCTTACTTGTTTTTGAGTAGCGATGAATACTCCTCTTACCTCACCAATTCTCCCAAAATCCCAAACCATTCTCCAAAGAAAATCGATGCTATCTTCTTTAATTACTCCTCCATATTCCCCAATTACACAACCTTTTGGCAGCTTTACAAGCTTATATTTTAGGAGTAATTCACTTTCCTTCATTGCTGCTGTCTTTTCCAGTGTCTGTTGTCCATTGCTATCTACATATGTATGAACACTATATCCAAATGAGGAGAATTCTACTGTACCATATTTCCCAGATTTCTTATGTTTAACTACTGATCCAAATGGAATGTTTCTACTCATTTGATTCACCTTCTACTTTTGGAGTGACTTTTCCAGACTTGATGTCGTTATCCAGGTCATTCAGTTGCTTAATGACATCCTCCATGTAATAGTATAAGTCCCAAATATCATGAGTGATATGCGTATCAAGAAAGACCTCATAGTATCCATGTTCATAATTGACCGCAATCTCTCTTGTACGATAAAAACTATTAATTGGTGTTTTAGCTGTTTTCTCGAAACTCATTCTACTTAGATATGAATTGAACTCTTTCAAGAAATCATTATAGAGATTGACGACTTCATCAAGAGTGCGAAAAGCCAAGTATCCTTCAACAAATAAGTAGTATCTATCTGTTCCGTGACTATTATCATTTTTGTAAACTTCAAAATCATCATTATGGAAATTAAATAAAGTTTCATATGTCTCAGTCAAAAAACTCACCTCATCAATTAGTGTGAATCATTATTCTCTAAAATAATTTTTACTAAATGGTTTTTGGCCTATCGGTAAACTGAACTTCTCCAAAAATGTCACTTAATGACGTCCCACCAAATGCAGTGAAAGTATGGTTATTGTCTTTATCAGTATGCTCTAGAACTAACACATTACTGTGTTGATCGATGTGAACACCTCCTAATCTAGCGAACACAGGACTCCCGTTCTGTATAAATTGTTCATTGATGGGAGCAATAATTTCAGAAGTAAATATGTCTCTGTTGCCAAAATAGTTTCCATCTGGAATGGTGATTAAAATAGCTGTTCCATCCACAGAAAATGAAAATGTGTTATTGCTTGAATCGATTTCGATCATTCGATTGAGTGGAACAGTACCCCACACTTGAGCACCGTATCTAATTGTCATTTTAATTATTTCCTCCTAATGAATTTCTAATTTTTTTCCACTCTTTCCAACATATTGAGAAAGAGTGGGTGTTCTTACTTGTTATTTTTATTTAAACAAAATTTCTATTTTAGAATGAATTCTGACAGCTTGCTTTTTAATACATTGTTAGACTCAATTTGATTGCTCACATCATCTACTTCGTTATTAATTTGTCTAATACGCTCTTCAAGTTCCTCTTTCTCATTGATTCGAGTTAACTTTTCATCATTTAGCAAAATATTAGCTTGTTCAACTTCTTCTGATGCTTTGGTAAACATTGAAATGGCATTTGCAACTTTTTGTTTTGCATGTGTTACTCTATTTTTCTTAAAATCCATATTTCAATTCACCCTTTCTATTCTAAAAATTCTTTAGGCAGTTGTAGAATTCCTGAATCCGATCCCCATACTTTAGGGAATTGAACATCCTTGATATTCTTTACAAATTCCCAAGTGATAATGTTACTGTTGATTGATTGCTGAATGAGACGATTCGATTCGCTTTCACCACGAGCTTTTTCAATAGCAGAATCAGCTACTCCTTTTGCTTCCTCTCTTTTCCGTTGAGCTTCTTTCTTTGCGATTTCAAGCTCAGTGTTTTTGCGCTCTAGTTCTTGTGCTGCTTCTACACGTTTGTCAATAGCTTCCTGTGTTTTTGCATCTGGTTTTGGAACACCAACTGTTACGTTAGAGACAATGAATCCAAGCTTAGCAACATCTTCAGAGAATTGTTTCTGAACCTCAATAGCTGCCTCTGATGACTTTTCTCCATATACATCAATCACTGTAAACTTTGAAATTGATTTACGTGCTGCATCCCAAAAGCGTGTGCGTAGATATGTATCTTCGATTTCACTAACTGGAATTGGCCCGAATGTATTAAAAATATATGAAACTTTATCTGGTTCAATTTGGTAATTGAATGCAAAATCAATCGTGATATTCTTACCATCGGAGGTTGCAATTTGAATTTCTTTGTATTCTTTAGTTTGCATGCGAACAGGATACTTGGTTACTTTATCAAATAGACCTGTTACTTGCCATCCTTGTCCTAGATTCGCATCTTTCACACCACCGTTTGGAGAATATACAATCCCCACATAGCCATTTGGAATTCTCACAGTCACCATCATAGCGACAATCAATCCGACAATCAATATTGCACCAATTACGCTTGCACCAATTCTAAAGAAATTCATTTTTATTATCATCCTCTTGTTTTTTATTTTTGAAGGGTTGTATCTTTGTATCAATGTACTTTCCAATCTTATAATACAAGGGTGCCATTAGAATCCATAAAACACCCATAAGCATTATAATGACAATGCAGCCAGCCAAAATTTGAATTAGAATTCCTCCTCCCACTTCCCGAAATTAATGTAAATTAGTTCTTGTTCATGAGTAATTATGACTTTCTTAAACTCTAAAGAATTAATCACCTCTTTTGCTGATACATAGAGCCTTCCTGAATAGTCACCTGGTTGATCCTGTATCACTTTATAAATATCTCCATGTAAGTGCTCAAAGACTATCTCAGCAGCTTCTCTTGCTCCTTTCCATCGCCACATTAAGTGTTCCACCTCCTTTAATGAAAGATTTCAACTTTCTATTTTTCAATGGAAATTTAAAATTATTTATTTTTTCTTTTTAGCTGCTCGTTTCAACTTTCGTTCAGCGGCAAATTTAGTCAAAGTTGACTCTGTATTCTTACTCCCTGGAACCAAGTACAGTCCCTCGAAAGTTAACTCGAGTTTCTTACACTCTGTAATCGCCTCCCGTTCAGCTGCCGCTCTCACTCCAATTAGGTTGTTAATAACGAAGCTCTTTCCTTCCTTGTTTGTTGCTGTGGCATAGTAAATATAATTAGTCATTTAAATTATCTCCTTTTATGTGTTTTACTTATCTGTAATCGTCAATGAAAACTTGTTTAGTTTTTTCAATCTTAAATTTGGGTTTGAATACTTTCCATTCATTTAAATTCAAATTACCGATGACATCAATTGTCTTATCAATAGGAAACTCTTCCAAATACTCTGTTTCGACTCTGAATTTTAATACAGTGAGATTAGGCTTTTTACTTTCCAGGTCACTCTTTTTCATGGCCCAGGTTGCTGATTCAGCAAATCCAGAAGCTTTCAGTGTGTCTAGGTTTTTTCCAATCGTATCTTTTTTAACTATGTATAAATCTTTGATGAGAAATTTAGGCTCTGGACATTCATTCCCACTGACTTTTGCAAACTCTGCAACATCATTAATTAGCTTTTCTGTAATGTCTGACACATTAACCGCAAAGTCATATTCAACTTCATAATCAAATCTCACATCATTTAATCCTTTATTTAAACTCAACTGAAATGCGTCAAGAGTGTTCCTTTTAATCCCCACTCCTCCAGCACCAGGATGTCCACCTGAGAATAAAACCTCTGGCATTGAGCCAACAAAGCTCAGAAAATTGAATCCTGCAAATGACCTGAAGCTACCATGAAATTCGTCATCATTCTCCGCTGACTTTCCAAGTACAATAACTGGACGCTTAAACTTGTTAGCAATATCAGAAGCAATCAATCCATTCATATTTTTCCCGAGTGTTTCATCGACAATAATAATACATTTGCTACTTAAATCAATTGCTGGGACTATTCTTTCAATAGCAGCCTTTTGTTTAATCTTACGTTCTTCATTCATAGCTTGCAATTCTCTTGCAAGCTTTTCTGCATATTTTTCATCTTTTGTTGTTAATAGCTCAATAGCCATTTCGATTTTATCCATTCTTGAAGCTGCGTTTAAGAATGGAGTGACACCAAATGAATAATCTGTAGACGTTAGCTTGCTCGTGTCTTTTTTTAATACTTTTAAAATAGCTTTAACACCTGGATTCTTGACATTTTCAAGCGATGATTTTACTATGTATCGATTCTCTTCCTTCAACATTGACATTTGATCACTATGTAATCCAATTCCAGCTAAGTCAATTAAATCATCTGAATAGCTTGTCAAGAAATGATCATCTAACACCTGACAGACTTTCCATGCTAACAGTGAACCTGAAGTATGCTTATTCGGATAATTACAATCTTTATGCTTGTCATTTAATAAGATACAATAATCATTTTCGACATTCACTTCATGGTGATCAATGATAATAATATCGATGCCACGTTCACTGATTTCCTTGCATGCTTCCCATTCATTGCTGCTGCTATCCAGGACGATAAGTAAATCCGTATTCTCTGGAACTTCATCTTTCCTGAGATGAACTCCATGACCTTCAGAACGTTGAGCATGAAAATATTTAACTTTTTTTGTGAAATTAATTAAATAATTAAAAATTATTGCTGTTGAATTCTCACCATCTGCATCAATATCAGCATGTAATGAAATATTCTCATTATTGAATATCGCTTTCATTATTCGCTCTTTTACTTTTTCAATATTCCTTAGTAGATATGGGCTATGCAACTCTTTAGTTGTCGGATTCAGATGTTTCTCTAAATCTTTTATCCCTCTTATCTTCCCAAGTTTTTCTTTTAGTTCATCTCCTTTATTGTATTTAGTAATGGGAATCTTTTCTTTCCAAGCCATTTTGTATTACCCCTTTCTTATTGCTGAACCAATATATCAGTGAACAGTATACATTGTCAATATAATATTTATGTATTTTATTTATTATCTAATATCAGACCGGATTTTTCTATATCTTGAACCATACTGCTCAATATGGCAAACTCTTTAGGGTTCAAGAATAGTTCTTTTTCTTCATACAAACACTCCATTACCTTCATCAAACCAGTATGCATATTCAATAATTGTTTTTCAGTCAATTTAAATGTACCAGTTGTTTTTGTTTCCTCTAACGTTTCGATGGTTAGTGTTTTCATAGTCCACTATCTCCTTATTTGGTTAGCTGGATTAATTCGCTTTTCAGAGAGTTGATTTTTTGCTGGTACTCAATATCATTAAATAATTTGTATAAGCTTTTATAATCTTCGATTTCCTGTAGAAGCAAATCCACTGCAAGTTTTTGTTCATTTGATAGATTTTTATCTTGAATTGGTATGCATGCCGCGTGTGCTGCCTCTATGATTTGATTGGAATTGTTTTTTGCATGCACAAGATAAGTTACTTCCCTTTTCCCTACTCCTCGATTGTATTGATATTTAATAAAAACTGTATTGATAATGTAAACATCATCACCATAACCATACAATTTAACTTTATCATCCAAACTAAGAGGTTTGATAGTCATGAAATCACTCACTTTTAGGAATTTTTTTTATTACCTTTTTATAATATTCATTTTTTAATTGATTAATAATATTCTCAAGCTTCTCGGCCTCAAGATCATCTTTATAATATTTTTCTAGATAATTCTGTAGCGCCATTTTATTCTCTTCCGTGTGATTTTCAATAGTTTCAAAAGCTTTATCAGCATCTGACAACATTAATAAGCTAGCGAAAATTAGAAATTCTCTGTCAATTTGTTTGATTTTTGTTTTTATTCTGACCATATATATCACCGCCCCCATTTAATAATATATATGAAGGAGAACGAACGTTTCACGCTCTCCTTCGAAAATTTACTATGAATTATTTACAACATGCTTTTGAACATTATAAATATCGGATCGTCCAGCACTATGAGCATACACTTGACTTTTACGTGTTTTATGTCCCAGTGTTGTGCCTTCTTTAAATACAGGATCTTTATGAACTTTTTTAGTCTTCACAGTTTCAATTGAACCAGGATTCTTCCAGATATTCATGATCCAGTGCGGTTTAAAAGGATCTTTTAATACTTCTGTCCACCTCTCTCCATAACATAATTGCAACAGTTGTGTTTGTGTGGGATTGTTTATTCCCTTCATTTCAAAATAGCTTTTTAACAATTCATGAAAATTTTTAAGTGCTCCACCTTCTGGACGCATAAACATCACTGATGAAACTGATGCCCGAATCTCTGTTGTATAGTATTTTTCGTCAATGAAGTTATTTATTATTGCAGCTCCAGACTCAAAATCTATATTCCCATCAATTAAACCAAAACGTATTATACAAGTTGAGCCCACATGCATAAATTTTTCAGTGTTAGGATTAAATATTATAAAATTGTACTTCAATGAACAGTTATGACATAAACAGCATTTATTTTTAAATCGGTCTGAAGTTTTATCAACTATATCTTCCAGTTGCCACTCCCTCTTAGCTTCATCAAAAGTAGAACTTTTGCAATTAATAACTAAGCGATTTACAACTGAAGAGTTAGGCGACTTCAACTCAATCTTATCGTTCACATTAACTCTAACCACTTTAAACTGATTCCTTTTAATATTGCATCACACTCCATAATAAGAATATGCGTTCGTTTGGAACACAATTCCATATTATCATATAATACAACATATAGCAACAGGTAGAATATATAATCAATATATAGTGTAATGTTAATTGTCAATAAGAATTTTTTCTTATTTTATAATATAATGAGTTTATTCGTACTTATTTCCGTTTTATCATCTCAAATCCGACTTTTTCACATTTGAAAATCGCATCGATAAACGAATCATCTTCTCAATCATTTTCCTTCCAATTTGTAAAGGGTAACTTCATAATCTTCGAATACCTCAGCTATTATACCCTTTACTACATTCCAATCAGCTCCACCTCGATCAGAACCAATTTTATAAGGAAGTGCTACTGAATAATTATGTCTTTTAGCAAAAAATTTGAGATCCGTTAACGTTGCTTTTAAAGCAGACAGATCGGTGAATTGCTTTCCATAACCATAACCATCTTGAGCAAAGAGATTTGCAACAATTTTGGAGTAATTGTCCACTGCTGTGAACTGACATTTTCCCAGTATTTTTGGAGAGTGCATCTCTATAAAAGCTTTATATGTAACAAGCAAATCACTATACTTGTCACTAAGCTGTTTAGCAACACCGGAACCCATTACACCCTTACAGTTTACTTGATGGCCAATAATATCTTCAGTTGCCTGTAATAAATCACCTTCTATAAGTTTTATCAATTACCTTCCTCCTTTGTTTTTACCAGCCAAAATTCTCTGGGACATATACTTGAATTTGTGTCCTTAGAATCTTTCTCAGGTCACTTTGAGGTTGCATGTGATCAGTCTCCGTGACTCGGATCAAGTATCTCCACTCATGCTCAGTTGCCCTTACTCCACGATGAATATTCCACCAGTCCCATTCTACTGCTGTACATGATGGTACGGGCGTTACCGATAGATCTTCTTTATCATTAATCTGTTCATTAACCATCTTATATAAATCTGTTGTGGGTTCATTAGGGACATTTAGTATTGTAGGCTGTGTCACGAATTCAGTTAAGCAACCTTGCCCCGTCACCAGCAAATGAAATCGCGAGTACGTCATATTCTCTTGTGAATGAATGTCAGGATTACCTTTGGAATCAGGACGAAGATCATTACCTCTTGGTACACCATCAGTATGCCACGAAGGAATTGCTGGATAAAAGCCTGGAACTAGCATATGTATTTTGGTATCAACAATAATATGCTTTCTATCAAACTTTAAATTCATTGCTCCAATTGCGGACTTAGTTAGTTCGCCACCGTATTTTAATGCGTCCTCTAGGCTTGCATTCCATAGCTGAGGAGTGTTTTTGATTACATCTTCAGATGGCTGAACAATTTTATTTCCGAATCGTAGGGGGTTTCTATTGAATAACACTCTCATTTTATTCACCTCTGGTCTATGTTTTTCACTTGATTAAATGATCATCTATGTATGCCAACATTTTCAACAGTTGTTTTTGCTTGTGAAACGGAAGTTTGTTTATTTTTTCTGCGGTCACTTCCATTCTAAACCCGCTATTTGGCTCATTAATCTCCTGGAGAATATTTTCGATCATATTATCAAGCTTGTCATTATCATAATTAGCAATTAACTCTTTGTAGTTTGAGCTAATAATTAAGAATGACTGTATAGGAGCAAAAAGCAGCAATACTAAATAACCAAAGATTTTTATATTTGCATCAACTTTATTAATACTATAAACCGAAAGGAATAAACCCCCAATAATCACCAGCACCACAATACCAATTAATTCTAGTGAAGATTTTTTTATATACTTTGCAAATAGATTCCTGTTTTTTAAATTTCTAATTGCGTTATTCATGTTGTGCTCCTTGTGGAAATGTAATTTCAATCCCATTGTCTTTAATATTAGACAGATCCTCATTTTTTACATCTTCTTTTACAAGACCCCATCCAAATAATGTCCTACCATAATAAAGATCGTTCAACTCTAATTCCTTATCAAACATATCTCCTCTCATTCGGACAATTCGCTCTTTAAAAAATTCATTTCCAATGATATTATACTCATCATCATACAAATTAAAAGATTCCTCATCTCTCTCACTATCCTTGTAAGTTGTGAAAATATACATCTCGTCTGGCAATTTTGGATCTGATTTTAACCATTCATACACTTCTTCATCTGTGTTTGCAACTAAGTAAGTCAAGATACCTTTTTGGCTGTCTCTTGGTGAATAATGAATAAACATTATTTTATATAGATTCATTGTTCTCATCCTTTCAGAATAAAATCGCCGTTTCATGCTAGCTAGTTTGTTCAAATTCTCTTTGTTCAATCCAAGTTGCTTGAATTCTCAGAAAGTCATATTCTTTTATTTCTTCTGCCCATTCAACTTCTGCCCAATCATTAATTTTATCCCAGGCTCTACTTGTGTCATCCTTTAGTTTGAAATAATATTCTTCGTTTATTTGTGGGTAATATGTCGATACTTGTCCGAAAATTCCTAATGATATTGACAGTTCTGAACTTCTTACAACTTCTAATTTTAATTTGTTTGCAAGTTCTCTCCATTGGATGTTAATTTTAGAATTTTTTTTAGCTGTAGCTGGATATGTGTTTTTCTTAAATTGGTTCTCCCATTCTCTAGGGAGAACACTCCGATCAATAGTCAAGGTCTCAATGTCAAGATACAGGTTTTTCTGCATAGGGAAACCAAGGAAGCTTTCTATTTCTATTTTATTTGCAATCCATTTATCTCCAAAAGTCCATAAGTGATTAATTTTATCCCATGCTTCAGTGTTCCTTTTCACTTTGAAATATCTACTCAACCCTATCATCCCCCTTAATAATTACAATTTGTTTTTTCAATAGTAACTCAATAAAACTGTTTAAATCATATTTAGTTTTATGAGATGTGATTCCATCTCTCCATTCAACAGAAAGGGTATTTGAGTCAACTATTCTGGCATTAAACATTTTATTTTTATGCGCACTCCAGAAAAAATTAAAGTTTTCAGGTATCAATATTTTCACCTCTTCTATGCAGCAGCAATACTTTCAACAATATATTTGTACAAGTTTTTCGGTTTTTCATGCTTGAACCTAATTAAGTCCAATGCGTCTACAACTCTTTTTAGGTTCATCAGTATAAACTTGTAATCTTCGATATCGAGTTCTGTACTTAATTCATTCCTTAGTTTACATTTTTCGATGATAATTCGATCTAAATATGCCTTATTATTCATTGCATCATAATACACAACACTATCTTCTACCTCTTCTGTGATTATTCCCAAAGCATCCACTTCTGTCTGTCTGATTACCATTACATCACCGATTGAAAATACATTGTGTTCAAACCCTACGATTCTGCTAATCATTTCAAGAATCATCATAGCTCGCTCTTCCTGTGTGGATAAGCTAGTATTTGAAACACATCCTTTGAGCTTCACTTTTTCATTTAAGTTTGAAATATGTATTATATTCTTATCTTTAGAAAGTAATTTTAGAATTCGGTCTTCTACTTTATTGTCAGAAACAACTATTTTCATTTTGTAATGTATGGCTATTTTTATTTTCTTTTCTTGTTCCAGTACTTCGTTGAAGTTGAACCAGAAGATTGTCTCATCATCGAAAAGTTCTGATCCCTGTTTAATATAAATATCATCTGAATCTAGTTCAAACCTTTCTATGTAACCAAGAGTACCACTACTTCCACTATAATGTCGCACACCACGAGCTTCTGGTGCTTTGTTTTCAATATCTGCTTGCATTTCCACATTATCAAAATGTCCTACCGATTGTCGTACTGCTTCTTGTTTTAAAAATACATTATATTGATTTAAAGTTGTGATGTCTGGATTATCTAATTTGTCTAATGCGATTCCTAATAAGTATTTTTTTTGCTCCTTTTGTTCTGTATCAAGAACATTGAAAGCTATCTTATCTTTTACAGAATTTTCATCGATATGATTATTGATTGCATCAATGTATGTTTCGATGTCAGATGCTTGTCCATTTAAAAAACTATCTTCTGTCAATTCACTTGCGTATTTTTTAATCAAACTTATAAATGAGTAATATTTATCATCTCGAATAATATCTTTTCTATCTGGAGCTGTTAAATTTAGTGCTCTATCTGTTATGTGCAAATCACCTTTCAAATAGTAGAAGCTGTCTAACTTTGTAATAAATCTTCCTTTATAAAATAACTTAAGTTCTTGACTGAAATTAGTCAAAGCTATCCAGCCTTTGAACAACTCGTTATCTTCAATGACTTTTAAAAAAGTACTATTGTCTCCTTCAGTTAAATCCTTTTTTATTTGCAGCTCCCCATTATAATAGATATCTAGTTCATGAATGTATCTACCCAACAATTCGACTCTTTCTCTTATGGAGTATGAAGGGAATTGAGAAAAATCAAAATGATTAAGTATGAGTTTAAAACCTTTACGCTCTTCATTTTTTTCATTTACTATGATTTCAGTATTATTTGTTCTAATCATATTCTCAACATCGAATACAATATGTTTTTTGCCGCTGTATACTTCTATGTAGTTGCTAACTGTAATGTTACTAAAGAAACCCATTCCAAAAGGAGACTCTTGTTTTTGTACATCCTCATCCCACTCTGACTCCGCAATTGAAAACAATGCTTGCGGATTGTTTAATATTGCTCCGTCATTTTCAATTATTACTCTATTATTTAATGTGTCTGTTGTCACGTACACCTTAGAAGCTTTGGCTCTCTGAGCGTTTTGAACAGTCTCGTCTAAAAATGATAGTTTATCCTTAAATGTGCTTTGTCTTAGAAGTTTTAACTGGTTAATAACATTTACTTTCACTTCAACATTGCTCATCTATGTATTCTCCTTTTAAACCATTACTTTATAATGTTTATTATAATGCATTCTTTTTAGTCTTTCGGTGATTGGAACTTCATTATTCTTTTTGTCCACATTTATATCAATTACTTCATTGCATTTTAATGTGAAGTTTACATTGTGATACCGAATAATTCTAAATCCTCCTGCAAACCTCATAATCGTCTTTCCGAGTTCTACGCCTCTAGTAATCTTATATACAACCTCTTCTAGCGAATCACATTTTGCCGCACTGAACTTGCAAACTTTTATGTATTTTTCTATTGATTTGTTTGTTACATTTAATTTCAACTTCATTTCTCCTTCCTGTTATTTTTTTGATATGGATAACTATACCATCACAATCCTAATAGTGCAACATAATATTTTTATATTTTATATTATTGCACTACTAGGATTTATTTAAATGCTATAAAAGAGGAATTTTATACTAAAAAGAGCACTAAAAAAGACAATGAAATCAAGAGTTTTGAAACAGGAAATTAGTTAATTCTGAAGTTTTCATAAGAATCATAAAGCTGCTCAAATATTTCCCTTCCTTTATCGACCGGAGAATCTTTCTCTTCCTCGGAAAGTAAGTCTTCGCTATCCCACAAAGCAAAAACACTTCGATTCATACCAAACTTATCACCTTGTTTCTTAACATCTTCAATCCCTTTGTCCTTGTCCATTGCAATTATTACTCTGATCCCTGAGCCTAAGTCTTTGATTAACTTCACTTGTTGAGCGCTCAAATCGTCGCCGCTTATGGCTACACAGTTAGCATAACCATACTGTGTAGCTAACCAGCAGCTCTTTTCTCCTTCAAAAATTATAACTTCTTTTCTAATTAAAATATGAGTTAACGCTTTGTGGAAATTGTATAGTTCAATCACTTTATTGAAGTTATACAAATACATGAACTTATAAATCCCTTTTTTGTCGTAATCTTTGTGAATTGTCCTTCCTTTGATAGATACGATATCTCCATATTGATTGTGAACAGGAAAAATGATTCGTTCAGACAAAACATCAACGCCTATTTGAAAATCCACTTGTGTCTCTTTATCAATTCCTTCGCTAACATACTCTCGATACGGCTTCATCACATATTGATCTAAGACTGAATCTTCATATATTTTGTTTTCACTATATTCTTTAATGCTACTTTTCTTTCGACTGTTTTTGACCGACTTCAGCCAACTAAGATGATCAATCTTAACCGGATTTTTCAAATCAAAAGCTACTTTTCCCTTATAGTGCTTTAATTCATAGCCTAAGACATCACAAATCCATTGTTTTGCTTCATATAATTTACGTTTTCTGCTTTCTTCAGTGTAAGAATTGAATTCTATGTATGAAACAAGGCCATAGATATCTATATTGCTTATACTCCTCGATCTAATACGACATTGCAAATACTCTGTATTGTACACCTGGACAGACCTTGGATTATCGGAATTAAATTTGTCAGGTAATTGTGCTTCGAACCTATTTGACCTATCTACGATGTTTTTGCAGCCCAATTTTAACAGCAGTTTACTGATTTGATTCTCATTATAAATTTTATTTTTAATCTCGATTAAGTCATTTTCACTGCTCAAACTATCACCTCATCAGCGTTCACGACCGTTGTTCTTAACTCTAGCCCAACAAACTTCTTTCCAGATATTTAGATCGGATATCACCTCATAAATAATTTGCTCATTTTCACTACCTTCACGATTCTTGGGAAGAAATAAAATCAAATATTTCTTTTCTTTATCTAATATGTATTCTTCCTCGTCAATTGTCCCGTCTTTTTGTTTCTTGTAATTATAGCAATCAAATGAATTTCTTTCACCAGGGTATTCATCATCAAATACTAAGCGGCCTGCTATCACTACGGCTGCAACCTCTACAATCTCCATCGATTTACCAATGCTGTCCAGATCAACATATCTAAACTCTTTACCTATTTTCATTTGTACTGTTGCCAAAGTTGCACAATTGTAATTCTCCTCTTTTACACAATCATGCAGCTCTTGTGCTGAGTTGGAGAATGCAAGCCATCGATCTGACTGTTGGGATAAATCTGGTTTAAAAGTATCGAAATAAATATAGCGGTAGTTCAATGGTCTGTGCAATTCAATGTTATTTATTACATCTTCAATCCTGTATTTCTTGAGAACAATCAGTTTGATAAAGTCTGGCTGATTTTGAGATAGCCATACAGCTGCTTCAAGCAATATTTCTTTTGTTTCCTTTGAATATTTCCCTCTATTAACAACATCTCGTGGGATAGGTTTTTTTAGAATCCTAGAAGCAACTGTTGCTAACAACCTACCCTGCCATCTTTTCTTCCCTTCCTCATTTACAAAAATAATCGCTTTTTGAAATTGTAAATTGTTCTTCGGATTGAGTGCCTTAACGTTATGATCAAAAATAGAAAGAACATATTTTTCAGTAACTATGCTACTTTTTCCTACTCCAGAGGAGAGAACAAGATACACTAGGTTACCAAGCTTTTGCCCATTAATCCGTCTTGTCAGCCTTGGTGCATCAAAAAGTGGTAGACCCACCTCTTCACCCTTGTCTAATTCTTCAACCATTTCGACAATATCCTCTGTGAGATTGTATACAACCACATCTCCTGAATTAATATGAGCAAAAGAGGTTTTAAACTGGTGTTGACAATATGTCAGTAATTGTTTTAATGACATATTTGCCAACTTCTCTACATACTCTTTTTCTTCTATATTAATTAGATAATTATCTTGCATCTTCCTTAAAGATTCATACTTTTGTATCTCACTTAAATGATAATCATCATTCGGCTTTGAGGTGGAGCATTCATCCATCACTTCTTTAATTGTTGCGTAACCTCCGAACTTATCATATGTATCAAAATAAGAAGACTTACCCTTTTCCTTTGGCTTGGAGATCAGATATGTGTAAACAGTACTATCCTCAAATGTTCGGATTCCACTTTCATACATTTGAAGGCCAATTAAATAATAGAAGTACCATATGCTCTTTGTAAAAGTAGATTTTTCTATTTTATGAGATTTGTACTTAGAATAGAGATTAGGATTAAACCACAACGTACCAACTAATAATGTTTCATGCATTTCGGAAGGAACAGTAAACTCCTTTAAATGTTTGCTAATATTAACACTCCTCTATTGTAGTAGGTCTGTGATGTCGAGTTCATCTTTACTGTTTGCATAAACATGACTGTTTTCTTCTTCGTTGCTATCGTCAATAACGGAAAGATTATGTATTTTTCTATTTAATTCTTTGGTCTTGTTCGCTTCGAATTTTTCCCGTTTTTTTCTTCTTAGCCATGCTTCGTTTAATTCTCCAATCATAATACTTATACAGTAATTTATTGCTCTGACATCATTGCTCCCTCTAAGTTTATTTTTAATGCACCATTGAATACTATCGTCTGCAAGAGCATAAGCTTCAAGCATTAAACTGTACTCAGCTCCCATTTTGAATCTCTTCTCTCTCTTACCTTTAACAACGTCATAGCCATTTCTTAAAGCTTGTAGACGTATAATAATTGCTTTTGGCATTTCAATTAGCTGGTGTAGTTCTTTAACATACAGGAATAACTCATCCCATTTCTCAAGCTCTTTCGCTGTGTATTCTCTTTGTTCTATGTATTTATTATTACATCCTTCAATGCAAACATATCTTTTTTCGTTTGCAGGAACCATCAGATTAATATCTTCTTGGATTCCACAAATCAAACACTTCCTCTTCGTCACCTTCCTCTTCACTTCCGTCATCTGCAACATAACCTCCATACTCAAAGTCAATATAATCTGTAATAAATCTACTCGGAAACGCCTCTTTATTTCTGTATTGTTGAACAAAACTAAGATTCAGCTCTTCTTCTGCTCGTGTGACTAAAACATAGAACAGCCGATTTTCTTCTTCAAGAGCCTGTGCTGGTGAGATGCTGTCTGAACACTCATTTAATGCAGAACTATGAGGAAGCACTGTCTCATTCATCAGAATCCCAAATACGTGTTTGTATTCCAATCCCTTAGACTTATGTATGGTCATTAATTTAACAGCATCTTTATTTCCAAATCCTTTAGATTCTTTTTGCTTCTTTGCATTTTTAATGACCCTATTAACAAATCTGATATATGAACCAATATCTTCGTATCGCTTACTGGAGTTCTCTAATTCATCCAGGGTTTCGATGATAATCTCCCTGTGTAATGAAGTAGTTTCGCTGTCATCATCTCCAATAAGATATTTTTCATAATCTTCTCTCAAGACCTTCAGAGCGATAATAGGCTTATAATCTTCAATTCGTTTCAGCGCGGATAGTTTATCAGCCACTTTTCTTTTTGCATATTGATTGTCGATCAAATTCAAAACATGCTCAATTGGTCTAGCTATAGGACTTTGTTTCTGTAACTTACCGATATCAACTATTTTATCCTTCCTAATGTACATTGTTGGAAGTACCTCTCCAATTGCATTGAAATCATATGGATCAGCAATGACTCTCAAAAAGGCAAGTAGTGGTTTGACTATAGAGTTTTCATAAAAAACATCGTCTGTACTTGATGTGATGAAAGGAACATCACTTAACAGCAACTCTTCAAATATAGCTCTTGAATTAGAATTGGTTCGATATATGATCGCGAAATCAGAATACTTAGCGTCTTCGAGCTTTACTTTTTCCTTAATTTTTTTGGTAATCTCAGCTGCTTCGTGATCAGCAGATTCATAAACTTTTATACTTGGATAGATACTTGATTGCTTCGAAGCTAACGATTCTTTTTCAAGTCTCATCTTGTTCTTTTTGATTGCATCATTAGCAAGCCCCAAAATGGTATTTGTTGACCTATAATTTGTATTCATCATAATAATTTTTGTTTCTGGATACCTTTTGGGGAAGTTTAAAATATTTTGTATCCTAGCTCCATTGAATGAAAATACACACTGATCTGAGTCACCAATTATAACCAAATTATTCTTCGGTGCTGTGATCATTTCAATGATTTCAAATTGCAGTAAATTTGTATCTTGAGCTTCATCAACCATTATGTATTGATATCTGTTTCTGATTGATTCTAATAGTGATGGATCTGACTTAAGCAGATGATAACAGTCTAGTCCCATATCGTCGAAATCGAGCAGATCTTTATCTCTCTTATATTCCTCATACTTATTCCATATTTTATAAATTTCAAGATTACAATTATCACTTTTACGATAATCCTTTAATGTCTTGAGCTGATTCTTGCAACTAGAAATCAACGAAAGGATATCTTCTGGTCTATATTTCTTCTCGTCAATTCCTAAAGACCGTGTAATCATTTTTATTGTGATTTGCTTGCTTTTGTCACTTGATAATATCCCTCGTTCTTCACCGTTCTCCCTCAGTATCTTTAAAAAGAAGCTATGAAAAGTTCCAGCAGTCACTTTTGAAAGTTCTTTCTTAGTGTTTAATCCAAGTTTAACTGCCTTTTCAATCATTTCTTTTGCAGCAGTTTTAGTAAACGTTATAAGTAAAACATTACTTAAATCAACTTTATGTATCTTATTTAAATATGAAAGCCTTGAAACTACTGTTGAGGATTTACCTGCACCTGCAACAGCGTTGACTAGTGCAAAGTTTTCTCTGTGTCGAACAAGTTCGATTTGACCACTGTTTAGTTTGATGTTTAGTTCTTCAAGCTTTCTGAAAAAATGAGAATCAGTGTCGGTATCACTTACTAAATCTAGACTGGTAAGGCCATTAGACATTTGAGCTTTAGCGTATTTCAATTAGATACCTCCCTATGAAACTACTTGTCATCATTTTTCAATCCAATACTAAAAGCTAGAGCAAAAATCATTACTAACATTACAATTAGAACATTGATCCATATTGGCGATAAAACCCACCACCAAGACCACAAAATATAACCAGATATTTTCAATGCAATAAATACGATTGCTAGCATGCCTGTGAATCCTACACCATTATTAGAGCGTATTTTATTATTTTTCATTTTCCCTCTCCCTTCATCTTTATTACCTATAATTTTAAGTTTTGTTTGAACTTATCAAGCATCGTTATAGTATTTCCTATTCATTTTCAAACTTTAACTACATCATACACACTTACAAATAACTCTTTATCATCATCCCAATCAGCTTTCATGGCATATCTTCCTGGTTCCACAGGCATCTCAATTCTGTTATTACAGAAATCATTCATATCCATCCCTACTAATCCGAAATTCAATTCATCTCCAGATTTTCTATGTTTAAAAGAAGTAATCTCTGATTCGAACGCATCAACAATAATTACTTCGACTATTACCTCTGTGATATCAAATCTACTCATTTCTACTCCTCCTTTTTTGAATGTTTTGTAATACTTCTATAAACTCATCTAGTGTAGCATCTGAAATTTCTCCATTATTACCATGAATTTCTCTTTCTAGTCTTTCTAACGATAGCAGGTCATTTTGTGCATCTGTTATTCTCAACAGTTCATCATTGGACGATTTAAGTCTGTTGTAATTAATGAAGACCATATGATAAGAGGCTATCAGAAGAATGATAATTAACGCGATAATGATTCTTTTTAAATACACTTCGAAAAAAATTGAATACTTTTTCATACTTATCTGCCCTCCTCTTTAAGTTTCTTCATTCTCAAATATTCATTAAATGCTATTTGAAAATTTACTTTCCCTGTTCTTCTGCCTGCGTACACTATCATGTAATTTATTCGATCTTCATTTTCTACAAACGCGTTTACTAGTTGCTTTTGCCATTGTAAGAGTTTGTATCCAAAATGTTTCTCAATCCAGTCAATCATCTCATTTGATTTATTCATTAGTACTACTCCTGCTAAAAATCTTTTTAATCCACTTTGCAAATGAAATCGATGAGCGCTCTTCAAAGTTGTGACATCCATTTTCACTCTTTTCATATGAGCATCTAAATGCCGAACTTGATGTATCGTTATTAAGACTACAATTCTTACAGACAACCTCGCTTAGCTCTTGTCTGTCTTCTTTGTTCATTATATAAAAATCAACTTTTCTTATTTTCAAATAATTGTATAAGTATACGATTCGACTGTATAACTGTTCTTCCGCAATTATATTCCACTTGTAATATCTCTTTGGTTCCTTACAAATAATTGGCTGCTTATTATCAATGTAAGCCTTAAGCTCGTCCAGTGTATGATAATCTTCAATCACAAACGTATCTTCAGTTCTTCCTCCAAAAGCTTGCTCACCGCTACACTTAACAATGATCATCTGCTTTAAGCCTCCTTATTTACATACCAGCAAACATCTAAGCAATTGTCCCAACATACATTTTTAGTTTCTATTTCATGATTTTTAAATTCTCTAAAAAAGCCATATTTTAAATCGTCTTTCTCTAAATCTGACAATGTTGCATCTGCTTCGATCTTTAAATAAAGTTCTTCTTGGGTATTCGCATAGAAACCACCATCTCTTCCATCAGTGCAACCATATAAAACTGAATACTTATAAACCTTTTTAATTGTGTTTTCAAATATTCTTTTCAGATCATGAGAGTATCCAAATCTATTCTTATTTATGCTAATACTCTTTATTAGATTCCCGTCATCATGTCGCATTGTTGCTGCATGCCAATCGCAAAACATTTCTACGATATCAAACAAATTCATATCTTGAATGCCATTGGGATAATGTTCAGGATGATGAGAATTTTTTGAATAGTGATGTTTTAGTGCCACATCCATTTCATTCAAAAATGATTTGTATTCATCAGATCCATATGTGCTGTTCTTGAGTTTTGGTGTAAATTCGGTAAAGATTTCAAGCTCAGGAGACTTTAATTTTGATTGGTCATGTTTTAGTGAACGATCAAGAATTTCCCTAGAAAACCCAATCATAAACTCTCGAACTTGTGCAATATGTTCTCTTGTATCTCTAATACAGTCGTCCTGTGAGTATGTCATTTGTTATTCCTTCCTCTTTAAAAGTAAGTATTCGGTCGATATTTTAATGTTTCTTCCTCTAATTTTCTCTGCTCTGTGTAATGCTTATAATAACGATCAATATCGTTTTCAACAAAATGTTTCAGGATTTTTCCATCACCGAATTCATCATAAATTACTTTATCAGGCATTCGTTCTAATATGTATTTAATAGCTCTGTTCGCTGTTTCATAAAATCTTCCTTTGAATACTCTTGGCTCTAAGTACTTGTTCTCATCAAGATTAATTCTTTGTATAATCACTTGTTCTGGATAACGTTCAGCGCCAAGGATGTATAGCATATTCAAATTAATAATCACCTCTTATATATATTCCACTTATAATATCTTAATTTGTAAATATAATTACTACTTTTCTGTACTTATAAATCAATTACAGTTACATCTCCTTTACTCTTGATAACAATACGAGAATGTGGTGTAATCAGTTAATTCTTGTGGCACCCTGACTAGATAAAAAGTGTTTGCAGGAATATATTTGCTATACTGTACCCTCACTAATCCATGTTTTGTACGTAATTTTGCTATATTTTTCATAGTCTCAAGTGAGGTAATCAGAACAGTGCTCTCTATTTTATTGCCAGCAGCTACAAACTTATCAATATCTTGATGATCATATTCAGGAATAAGTTGGTTCATTAGTTCGTTTAGTTTATTTATATCTAATGTCATTAAACAACCTCCCTTTTATATTGAATGTTGATAACCGTTCTATTGTTCACTTCCATTATGCTCTATACTAATTTGTGGTAGAATATTAAAATAATATTGTAATTGGAGTGATACTTTTGTTAAAAAACAGAGTTCTATATCAACTAGCAATAATGCAATTTCATTCCCTTAAAAGCTACTCTGAAGAAATGGAGGATTCAATTAAGTCGAGTGCAGCTAAATATCGAGAACACCTAAATGAAGAAGCTAAAAGTATTGATTCGTTTGATGATCAATTCTGGGAATATGGGTCTGATCGTCTAAAAGAGCTTCATATTGATTATCCCAATCATCTTCGTTCATCGTTACTAATCACTTGTATTACTATCGTAGAAAAGACGTTGACGAACATTCATTATGATATTAAAAATGAAACCGATATTAACATTGTAGGTTTAAATAGTAAAAAGTTGAAAGGCAGTACTATTAACAAAGTTGTAACTAGTATTCACTCTGATGAAATCTCACTTCATGAACTTATCAGCAGCGAGGAATGGAAAAATTTAAAATTCTACATTGACATTAGAAATCGTGTCGTCCATGATGCTGGCCTTGTCCATCCTAAAAAGCACGAAGAACTGTTTGGTCGTATTAAGCAAATTGAATCGCAAGGTTCTGGTATTGTCGGCTTGAATACCTATCATGAAATAACATTTTCAGACAAGTTCTCTGAGAAAGTTATTTCAGATTGTCAGACCGTTTTGGAGCAATTCACCACTGTCATAAATAATCACTTCAAATCTAATCCTAAGCCTCTCTAAGAGGCTTTTTATGTATCACGGTATGAATTTAATGTTCAATATCATCTTCCTCATTATAACTAATACCCTTTCACAATGTTGCCTTGATATACGTCAAACCATTCATATGAATATCGTTCGAGTTTGCCCTTGTCATTTACAACCTCTATGTCACAATAAGAAGTTTTGCATACGTAAACTTTACCTTCTGTCAAATCAAAGTCGCTTGTATTTGCAATTAGCAAATCGCCAGAGCTTACTTTCACCTCTTGACTATGGCAATTGATAGGAATAATATCGCCCCATCTGTCGGTCTTCATTTCTTTTCCTCCTATGAAACATGGATTTCAAATTGTTCAACGATTAATGCTCTTATTGAACATTTTATTAAACTTTCTTCTTTTCTTTCTGTTTTTCATTAAAGTGAATGACTAGAATATATAGCTTTTGATACCATTTTAGTCTCAAACCGAAGAATTGTTCAAATAGCTCTATTGGGTGTTTATCTGCCCACTTATAAAACTCATGTGCGCTCGACATGTAAGTTTCTTGATTATCTTTCCTCATATCTTATTCTGTCCACCATTTGAAATTTCTCATGGCGATGTCGTTTTCTTCTATATTGTTTCGTGCTTCTTGGACTGCATTTTTATATTTCTCAATAGATTTTTCTGCCCAATATAATTCAGACAACCGATCAGAAAGCTCATCCTGAAGTCTAAGAGACATGTTTTCTAATTCTGTAAATTGACGCGCGCACTCACACTCAGGGCAACTTTCGGTTTCGTACTCCACTTCACATTCTACACAAGTTTTATTCATTTTTGTTCCTCCGGTTAACTTTTCATTTCGCTAACATCCACTTCGCATTCACTATCTTCGCTAATTATTTTTATATTTATGGCTCTATTCACTTCTTTATCATTAGCAAACCAGGGCTTCTTACCATCATTTAAAGGCACCCCATATCCTTCAATATATCTTTCACCGAACCTTGCGCGGTATTGTGCAATGTTTTCTGCGTGTTCTTCTAGGTCATGCAAGTCAGCAAAGTATTCTCGATAACCCTTCATCCATTCCTCATCCAGTACACTTTCATCAAGTTCGACTATGTATTCGTCTGTTCGCTGTACTTTACATAAGTATCTCTTCAACCATCCCTACCTCGATTCAACTGTTGTGTGTGCGCCTTTCCAGGCAATTCATCATTAATTCCTTTTGATGCTCTAATTCTCTTTCTGCTTCTCTTTGCCTAGTAAAATTATACTCACTAAGATCATGATTCCAATCGCATTTCTCACAAACGTTCCCATCAAAGGTTTTCTCGATACGAACCCTTCCACAATTCTCACACTCATAGTTTAAATACATTTAATCACCTCAACATACTTGAAATCTGGACTCCATCTATTTTCCAATTAAATATGATAGCTCAGGGACAGATAGTTCATTCAACATAATATTTGTAAGTGGAACTTCTTCGACTATAGTAGTTCTACACCTTATGTCATTAAGTTTATAGTTAATGTCTTTTTGTGAGAGATAGATATCAATTGTTGACTTATCCTCTGATAACAATAATATGCTGCTTGTTTTATTTCTAGTTTCATAAAACACTCTAAATGCCTTCTTCATTTATAAATCCTCCTTTCGTTATTCACCTTCCCGTGAAATGCATGTTTTATACTAAATTAATTGTTTATCCTTAAAATGTTTTGTAGTAATTTCCCACGCTTTTGCACCATCTTCTTTGCCTTTGAGGAACAATTCATTTTCTGATCGACCTAAATCAATATCATAAGCTCCAAAGTCAAATCCATCAATAACTCCATTTATATACTCTGGTAAAAACTCATGTTCTGAGATTAAGGTATCAATTATTAAGTGTTCATATTCAAAACTATTCAAATCTGAAAATTTTTCTTTTGAAATGATGGATTCTCCAATACACATTGCTGTCAATAAGCAACCACAATCAGTTTCTGTGTCGTAATATTCCTTTTGTATTGGCTTAATATCTGCTTCTTCATACCAAATTGCAACTTTGTTAAGATCAATTCTCTTAGCCATTTACTTTTCCTCCATTGAGTTTATTAAAAATGCAAATTCAGTTCTAACTTATAGATACCTTTCAATATATTCGTATATAATGCTTTCCTTACTGATAATCCCAGATTCTTTCGAACACCGAGAGGTTTGCCAACAAAAATCTTGCCTGACTCTTGAAATTAAAGTGAATGTCCCGAATAAACCAAACTGCACTGCCAAATCATCAATTGTACTTTTTAATAGAATGTTATCAGTTATTTCTTTTTCTGAATCAAGATCATTTGCTGATTCTGTTTCGTCAGCGCCATTTAATATACTTACTGTTATTTCAGAAGAAAAAATGTTCTCTGGGAACAGGTATTTATTGTAGTGTTGATATTTTAAATCAGTGCTTACTATAGCACCCCAGTACCCAAACAAGAGATACATGTATATTTCTATTCTTAGTGAATTAAAGTCTGGATCTATTTTACTCAAATACTCTTTCAGAATTCTCGCAGATGTTAGCTGACTTTTCATTTTTCACCCCATATTCTCTTCATTTCAGGTTATTATCCACTATCTGAATTCATCAAAGAATTTGAGATAGTTCTTCAAGAGATATGATCTTATCTTCATAATCCATCTCTTCACCTCTATCATCTTCATACTTTCCGCAACAAATATGCGCCTGATCCTCATGAATAAATTCAACATAAGTATGATCATAATTTTGATAATCATAAAACTCTATTTCACTCAGAGAGTTTTCAAGATTTTCGATTTCACTTTCAATTCTTTTTCTTTCTTGTCTTAGAAAAATCAGTTCGGCAGCTTTATTCATTATAATACACACACACTTTCTTCAATTGTTTTTAATGCTTGGTTGCACAAACCAACTATATCCTGCTGCTCCTTAACTTGTTCACTCCTTTTTGTTAATCATGATTTTGAATTCCCTAGGAAATCGCATGATTCGACATGCTGGAACTTTTTAATAGAGATTGAAAGCCTCTCAGAATCATTTGGGGAATAATCCGACTCTCTGAGAATCCATAAAATCCACATGAAAACAAGCAGTGTATTTCAATAAGGAACGTTCCTTCGATATCGTTTAAGCCAACATCAATCGTATAAGCAGCTGGAGAGTAGGTATAATTTCGAATCATTTTATTTATAAGGTTGATATCAGGCATTTTAGTGAAGTCTCCAGAATAATTCTGAATTCCCACCAATTTTCCATTGTGTACAAAACCTCTCCATTCAGATTCAATATTCATAATCCTGGATACTATGTATTCTCCTTCAGGAATATGTTCTCTTTTTGACCCATGGATAATTCCAGTGTAACCCTTTACCTTATTATTACTTTTTACGAACACATCTTCTTTCGGGAAATATTCACTATGCTTTTCTAATAATATAGGCATCCTTTTTAGATATTCAAAACTCCATAATTCTGCTGGAATGTTAATTGGTTTTATTTCGCTATGAATGTCATGATAATTAGACAAATATTTTCTAATAAACTCTATTGTCCCTGAAGGCGTATAGTTTGAATAATCATGCTCAAACATATCGTGCTTAACTTGGCCATTGATTGTTTGAATAAGAAAGTCTGCCATTCCTACCTCCTTTTATGTATTCGCCCCACATCTGCGACAAACTCTAAATTCTGAACAGCATGATTTGCAGTATAAAGGAACATTGCTATTTGGATGTGCATTCAGCCTATTGCAGTTACCACAGTTATATTGTGTGAACACTTGAAAAGCAATTGAACCACCTTTTAAATAAAAGCAGGTTTTACATTCTGGAAGTGAAAGTCTTCTGTTCTCATATTTATCTTTTTCATACTTTTCAATATTATTTATTAAATCCTCATAAGCCTGATCATTGTGACTATTCATCCTTGAAATTGAAAGTTCTGTTATTTTCATATTTCACCTCTTTATGAAGTTTATAAATGCCAAAATTATTAATGATACCGTAGCTAGCCAAAATGAAGCTTTTAAGCTATAATCCCTCTCTTGTTGTTTTGAATCAATTATTTCCCATAATAAAGACATTAGATAGATAGTACATACTGAGATTGTAAATTCCATATACATACGAGAATCAAACATTTAGCCTATCTCTCCTCTTAAAGAAGGATATTTATACAATAACATCTTATCATTGTAATTCCTTTAAACAGTTTCAGGTGTTCGACCAGTTCTTGATTCTGATTAAGATATTTGATCCATAGCAGATGACACTATTGATGAATTAATCATACCTTTCAACTTAATTTCATTTACAACACTCCTTCATTTTTAGGTTGAAGTAAGTTAGTTTTGTTTCTGTCTTTTTTGCGTTCCAGATTCAGCTTATCAAAGAAGTAATCACAATAAGGATTGTATGTTTTGTTGTCAGTTCTTAAGTCTTTACTCAAATAAGAACTCTGATCTGCAGGATGCTTAAAATATTCTACACTCAGATAAAACCTATCACCGTAAATATTTCCACCTAAAATTCTCACACATAGCTTGGCAAATTTGCTGTCAGTCTGGGGTATCCATACATAATTGAAAGATCGATACGATCCGTCACTATCAACCTTCTTCTCACCTGCTGCATAAATAATATTATCTTCTACACGTAAAGCAACATCACTATTGTCTCTACGATAGCCTAAGTATTCAAATACGGTTGGCAGGCTAATTTCTACACCTTTTACTTTTGTAGTTCTAAGCTCTGTATTTACTCTGTTCTTTTCTAATTGTATTTTATCATAGAGCTTATTCATTTCACTTCTAACACCCAACTTGGCAGCTCGTGATTTTACATTTTCAAAATCAATCTTTGCTAATTCATACTCCCGTTCCATCTCAGTTAATTTCATCTACACAATCCTTTCTCAATATCCATCAGCATTAACTTAAAACTCTGCATCATCATTTGGGGGATGATCGAGAATCATTAAGCCATAATACCCTACAACTCTCCACTCGGAATGAGCCTCGATTAGAAATATACTTTCAACATTGTTTACACCAGCATCCAATGTGTATTCTGGGAACGCATTACTGTAGGCCTTAATCATCTGCTCTATAAGTGACAAGTCAGGCATTTTACTGAAACCTCCAGAATTTTTTTGAATTTCCACTCAGTTATATTCTGTTAAACCATGGCAAGCAGCTATCTACCCCTCTCTTTAAAAAAGGATATTTATCTCAATACAATTCCTTTAAAAGTTCTTCGCATTCATCAATTAAACTTTTTCTACCATCCTGTATATATTTCCTTATTGAGTCAGCCTGACATGATACACTCTTTCCTTTGAAGACATCGTTGTAGTCGTCAAATAGTTTTAGGTAATCTACCAATTCAGGATGCTGATCAAGATATTTAATCCATAGTAAATGATACCACTGATGAATTAGTTCTTTTTTGTATGGTTTGTTGTTAATAATCGCATAGTCAAAATCTATTCCTTTAATCGAATTTACGTATTTCATCTTTTTGGACCAATTTGATTTTATAGAAATATTTTCAAGATTGTCATTAACATTAAATCCTTTTGATAACTGATAATGAAACTCTATATAATCCTCTTTACCAAAAGCTTCGACATTGGCTCCAAACGCTGAGAATCGTTGATCACCACAGGTTGAACACTCTAATACAATTTTATAAGTATGATCTTTTGGTAACTCTTCTATGTATTTAATCATAGCTTCTTTTCTTGTGAAACATTTTCTATTTACATATTTATCTTCTTTGTAAGAATACACGTTGATTCCTTTTTTGTCAAACTCTATTTTATTTATTCTATCGATTCTGATCACTTCCTTTTCTTCTTATATAGTGTATAATTGGATAATATTACTTTTGGGAGGAATTGAAATACTTAATGAAAGATAAAGTTAAGGGCTTAGTAGTGGGTCTATCAATTGGCTTAATGTTTAGTGGTGCAGTTGCCTTAGCAGCTGACTATAGAACCACAATTCAACCAATGTTTAAAGAATTAAATTTTTACTTTAATGGTGATCTTAAAGTTATTGATGAAGCAATTGCACACAATGGAACCACCTACGTGCCGGTCAGAACTATTGCAAAAGCAGTAGGCACTACAGTAAAACCGGATTTTGATCGACAAAGTATCTACTTAGGAAAAGAACCTAAAAACAAAGGGCTGACACTAGAACAAGCTATGAGTAAAGTTTGGAACAAATATAAGAACGAGCTTCCTCCTAGCTATAAGTATATGATGCTAGATAGCTTAACTGAAACAGGTGAATACAGAATAAAGATTTATGCAGTTGTAATTGATGACTATAAGACAGGATTGTCACATACCACCACATATAATTTTTATGATGTAAATAAACACACAGGGAAAATAACTCCTGAATTCGATTAATCAAGTCTCTGGACGATCAAACTTCATCGCGGTTTTGATCGTCCATTGTCCCACATAAATGGCTAATTAGATTAATCTTGCTCCTGTTACCTCAGTAAAATCTACCCACTCATACCCCTCACTAAAGTTAATTCTAAATTTCTTACTGTGACTTGAAATTTGAGAAACTGTTCCACTTATCATCCTGTCTCCATAAAGTGTAAACAAATTAACTTCAATCCCAAACCCCTCAAGATAGGAATCGCTTATACTTCGAAGAATAATCTCCCATTCATCTTCATGTATAATTGGTTTGCTACGCTTCTTATGGTTTTCCTGGCTTTCATTTATACGCTCTTTGTGCTCAGGCAACATCATCCGCGATGATTCCCAAAGGCCATTACCAGTGAGTTTCTTGCTCATTTATAATGACCTCCGATCTTAGCGTTCCTGTCTAGAGCCTGACCTGCTGCTGTCAAGGAACTGGCGCGTAAAATTGACACTTCCCCGAACCTGTCTTTGATTCCATCCATTGCTTTATCTACTTGCATTTTCTTTTCTGTGTTAGAAAACAATGATAGTTGATAAACCTCAGTACTAGACAAATTAGAAAGGGAAACACCGATTCTTCTAACTGGCTTTGTGTCCCAGTGTTGATAAAACAGTTTCTTAACAGCTGCGTAGACATCAACTGTCACGTTTGTGGGATCGATAAACTTTACCTGTCTGCTAAACCCTGTTGGATTATCCCAGTCTGCTCCTGAGCATCCTAGCGACACTACAGAGGCCATTAAACCTTTTTGACGAGTTCTTCTGCATACTTGTGTCACTAAATCTAAAATCACTGTCTCTATCTCCCACGCTTCTTTGTAATCCCTAGGAAGAGTCATTCCATTGCCAATCACCTTTTGATTACTGTGAGTGCCTGGTGTTACTGGGGAGTCATCGTATCCATTAGCTACTCGCCAAATAACCTGCCCATTTACTCCCCATTTGCTTAATCTTTTTATAGGTGTTTTTGCTAAATCACCAATAGTGCGTATTCCCATTCGAAGCAAATGCTTTTCCATCCTAGAACCAATTCCCCACATGTCACGGATAGGATTACTCCAAATGTGTTTATCCAGCTCATCTTTGTGTAATTGAAATATCCCATTCTTATTTTTTTTGGCAATCATGTCACAGCACAATTTTGCAATCACTTTATTTTCACCGATTCCACATCTGGCAAAAACTCCAGTTTCAATCATTATTTTATTTTGAATTTGTCGTGCAACATCCTCAATAGAATTGCCAAATAAATGCATGGAACCCGTACAGTCAATAAAAAGCTCATCAATACTATACGGCTCAACCAAATCGCTGAATGACTCAAGAATATCATTAATATGCATCGACACATCGATATACAATTGCATCCTTGGCCGCACAATCACTAAATCAGGACATTTCTTTGTTGCCTGCCATAATGCTTCAGCAGTAGTAACTCCAAAACTTTTGGCAAGTGGGCATGCGGCCAATATAATACCTGATCTTCTTTCAGGATCTCCAGCAACCACAAGAGGCTTATGCTGAAATTCCGGATGTCGAACTTTTTCCACCGATGCATAGAAACTTTGCATGTCAATTAACATTATCGAACGTTTAGTTCTGTGTGTCATTAACATTCCTCCACCTTAGAACATTTGTTTGGTAATGTTATTATACTACAAACATACGTTCCTTATGCAAGAGAAATTTTATGGAAATATATACAATTAATAATTTGTCTCCCATAAAGCATTTACAAATTTTGATTAACCTCTAACTAATTATATGTGTTATAATATGTACACAACACTAATAGAAAATACGGTGATCTATTATGGTAAAAATTATTTTCACTAAACATGCGAAGTTGAGATGTAAACAGCAAAATATTAATATGGAAATCTTAACAAATGAACTTACAAAAATTCCACCAGGGCATGGAAAAATCACTTGGAAAACTAATAACATGACACGGGTTGGCCTTGATTTTAAGCAAAGTAACATTGCACTCGTCACAACTGTAATCACTAAGCAAAAATATATGTCTACTATTAAAAATAAAACTGCCAAATATAATAAAGCTTAAGGCATATTGATTTAGTTTTTTACTCCCTTCTATGAAATCATGTTTTCATACTCTGTTAGATTTTACTTCATCTATCCTATCTAGCAGTTTATTACCCAACCTACGTACTGTGACTGAATTATGATAAACCTTATCAAACATCCTGTAAAATTCCCTATCGGCAATTACATCATATTTTGCATTATTTTCATCATAGCAAATTGCATATAATGATAACTGTCTCTTTAAGTATTCTTCCGCGTCACTTCTTGATTTGTGCCATTGTAGATCAAAGTGTTCATCTTCTCCAATTAGATATGTATACATTTGTCTCCTCTTTAAATCATGTTATTATTGTATTAGTTATATAAAAAATCGACATCTTCTCTTGACTCTAAGTGCCCCCAAACAGTTTGAGCAAAGACTAATCTGTCTCCAATGTAATCCCAAACTTCAATTTCACAAAACTCCTCTCCGTCAATATTTTCTGCATTATTTGCGTGAACAATAACGCATTTGTCTCCATTTAAAGCTGATCTAGTTCCAGCTTCAATAAGCGACTTGGTATTTCCTCGTTTAAAAATTCATAATTAATATTGCATATACTCCTTTATCAAACAGATTTTTTATTTTTCATGCTTTTCTTTTCCAGACAACTCCTTCATCTTCATAGGCAAAACCTCTACTGGGAATAACATCATTGTCATTCTGGTCAATCCCAATACTGAAATTATATTGTGCTGCAAAGTCAATTACTTTAGATACTGCCCTGCCCCATATCTGATGAACAGTTAATAGGTTATCAGATGAAATCTCAATAATTTGATCACCTTTAACTACAGTCATTTCACTACCTCCTTGCCTAGTATGCAAGAATCTTATGCATATTAATATCAATCAACATCTTATTGACTTTTTCATAATCTGGTGTTTTAGGCAGATCAGATTTTTCATATGCTGTTTTTAAATGGTTATCATATTCTTCAATCATCTTCAGAGCTTCATCAAAAGTAAACTTTCCATCTCTACAATTCAACAGTAATTCTCTGTTTCCTCTATATGTGCAAAAGGTACCTGTCTCAAGTATTTCAATCGCACTTGTGAGCAGTCTAACAGCATGAGAAAAGAATTTAGTGTCGTAGCCATGCTTTTCTATCAAATCTTGTCTTCCAGTACCATTAGAATTTTTCACTTTAATCTTTTGAATTTGAGAATGTGCATAGCCTCCAAATTTGTGTTTAATTGCTTTAGACAAAAACAAATGACGATTATTAATTAGTTGATGCCCAATAAAAGTTAATTTCATATAGTCTTGTGGTCTTAAGAATAGAATCTCAATGTTATTTGGAACCCCTGACATTGCATCCTTTACAAATTTATTAATATGTATGATATTAACATCTGTGTCGTCCTTAGTGTTTCTAAAATTTTTACCGCCGCTGCTATTGTACTCATTAAACGAGTTTAATCCTAGATAGTATTCAACTGGTGGAATGCAAACACCTTTATAATCTCGATCTGAGTCTTTGGTGTTTGTCCCGTATGCATAACTCCCAGTAGGCGCAAGAATAATTGTACGCTCTTCTAGCCAACCTGGAGCATCTGAATTAAGGCATAATTTATTCATTAATTTTTACCTCCTCTTAAACTTTATTATTTCTTCACTTTATATAAATCAAGAAAATTAGCTATGTCCCAAGAAACAATTTCAACAGACCCATCTGATTTTACATGTTTGATATCAAATCCTGTTATTTTGTACGTTTCCTGGTTAACATGAACGTTTACAATTTCAACTTCTTCTTTGTACGCCCAATGATAATACTTTCTACCAATTAATCAGATATACATAATTCATTTCAACCTCCACTTACTATTTCAAAACTTACCGAAGACCTCTTTCCGTTCCAAAAATTAAAATCGTATTTAAAAGTTTTATTAAACAATAACACCGTCATTTCAAAGTAATGCTCGTGTTCAAAAACATCGATTATCTCACCGATCACTTTAGAATCACTGCTAGTCCTGTCTGAAACAAGTATATTTAGATAATCGTTCTTATTTCCGAATTTAATTGCTTTAAATTTTACTGTCATTTCTTCTGAGCAGCTATCTCCTGTAAGATCAATTGCTGATATATCATCGTAAATTCCCAATTCACTTCGCATATCTTCGAGTGTTTTAATGCGCTCTTCTCGGGTAGTCATTAATTCACCTCACTTTTCAAAAACCTTTTCGCAAATTTTAATTGTTGCTCAATATACCATTTATCGATGTCACTTTGATCCTGGAGCCATCAACCATATGAAATTATACATCTTCAAAACAAACCCTCCTTATTTCTGCAAATAGAAATATTCTTTTTCTCCTGTTTCAGTGCATGTCCTGTGCATTCTCTTTCCTTCCACATCAAAATAAATACTAAACTTTGATGACTCTGGAGGAGGAATGATTCTCCACTTATCCGCGAACTCTTCCCATACATAAGAAACTCTTTCATTGTTTTCCCTGTTGTGTTTGATAATGTACTCAATTCTTTCAAAATTGTCATTATCAGTGCTAAAGCGTGTGCTACTGAACGGAAGAAAATCACAAGAATCAAGATCTGGCTCAGGAAAAATTAATAGTAAATCATCAGTACCAACTACAACAGGAATTTTTTCATACCATTTTATAACATCACTCATGAGCTTTTTCTTTGCTGTATTATTCTGCCTGTGTAATTCTCTGCGTTCTGGAGTAAATAAATTTCCTAGCCAGGATTCATCTTCAAATGGTTGATCTAGAATGACTTTAAACGACTTCACTCTATTCAATATCGTTTGTTCTCTGGTTTCTAGTGACATTTTTATTTTCCCCTCTTCACCACTATTATCATAAATCATCCTATTTCATATTTTCTCGTTGCTCAATGTATCCCTTAAAATATTCCCATTGTGCATCAAGTTCATCGATATTTCTTTTGATATAGCTTTCGGCAACAGAATCATCTACTAGCCCTTGGACAGACAATTGATACATTAGTTCAATCTTAGAGACCATTTCAAAAAACTCTTTTGCATATCCTTTAGCATAGTTCAGCCTATATTGATTAAGTCCATGTTTATTCATTCCTACCGCCTCTTTCCATCAGTTAATATATACATAGCAGCCCCATATTTTTTCATCCGTTCCTTGTCTTTTACTGTGAATTCGATAAGCCTGGACACATCCATATTATCTTCAATATCCAATATCTTAATTTTAGTCGCCAATTCATTTGTTTTTACTCTATAAATAAATTCATCGTATTTCTCACTCTTCCTTCTTGTGAGACAGTCAATAGCATCAACAACTTTATTAGAAAACAGATTTAGGCTTTGCAAATACTCCAGGGTGATTTCGGTATCCTCTACGATGTCATGAAGCAAAGCTACAATTCTCTCCTCTTCTGTTTCACATTTTAGCATTAAACGGAGAGGATGTAATATGTATGGATTCCCACCTTTATCATATTGTCCATCATGCATTCCTGTCGCTAATGTAATCGCCTTTGTCAATTGACTCATCTTCTCAACTCCGTTAATTTATTCTTTTGAAAGAGAGTTTTCATCGTTATTATCCCAAAACTCTTTGTAATACTTCTCACTAAAATTCTCTTTAGCAATCTTCTTTAATTCAGTAAGTTTGTTAATCATATCATCAATGTCACACATATGAATATAGTGACAATTTTCACCTTTTTCTTTTGAGTCCTCGTCATCTGGTGAGTAGCCATTATAATAGCTCCATAAATTAATACAGCCATCCCATCTGATTGACACTTCGGTATTATTGTATTCTGAGCCAACCAAAGTCATGGAAACGACTTCATTTTTGCCAGAATGATTTTCTCTATATACCTTTCTAATATCCCACATATTCTACTCATCCTCCTCAAATGAAACTGAGATTTAATTTTATGATTTGGCTAGTGGTATAAATTTAAAATATTCAGAGCCGAATTGATTTCTTAATTGTTCCAATCGGATAAAGCCATCGCTAATTGCTTCAATTTGAATCATACCAAAGTAGGCGTCCAGGAATCTGCCGTTGAATGAATTTCCTTCTTTGTTGATAATTAAAAATTCCAGAGAATCATATCCATGATCCTTTGCATATTCTTCAATCTCATAAATGTTCATGGCTTCTAAGTTCATATTTATTGCCTCCTTATGTAACATGAAAAGATTATTTTATAAGATGCAATATAGGTTTTTATTTTATGGTCGAGATTTATCTCTTTCAACCATATACCATTCATTATTGTGATTGTGTTCATGTTGAAGATATATTTTATTTGCGGTCTCTAGCATAAACTTGGCAACGATCTCATCGAGCAACCTGTAGCTTCCTTCTCTTAAATTATCTCGTTCCCAAGTTAAGGCTCGTAATTTATCTAGCGCTTCTGCCTCATCTGGAGAACCATATTTATTAATAATATGCATACATTTCTGAAGATCTTTAATTATCACAACTAATCACTCCTTTCTGATTCTATGAAACACTCGTTTCATGCTAAGTTAAACGGCGCTTATACATTTCTCTGAGCATCTTTAATTGTCTCATATTTTGATCATAATTAAGCCATTCCCTAGAAATTTCAACATGTGTAGGCCATTTGAAGTATTTTATTAATTGAGGAAATCGTTTGAAGTATTTAATATCATACACAGAGTAGAATGCCAAAGACGCAAATACAAATGCAGGCGATTTAATTTGATAACTCTTTATTCCATCGGTTTTTAAAAATCTCACAAAAGATTTAGCTGACACAGAATCTCCAAAAATAAATCTCACATCTGTTCTATTGTTTTTTATAAGATATTCATGTGTTTTTATCACAGCATCAATGGCTTGATAAGAAAAAAATGTGGAACGACTTTTGAATGGAAGAAGGGAAAGTTGTTTGAGCCCATCTTTTTCTTGTAAATGAATCGCTACGGCCTTTTGCACAGTAAAAGAGTTAAACAAGTCTTCTTCTCCAAAACAACCAAGGTCATTAACTATTACTTTTTTTCTCTTAAAGAATTTATATGTTTGCAATGAGACAATCAAGACAAAGATAATTGTTGGACAAAGTAGTAAATAAAGGAATGACATACTGAAAATATAGTCGAATCCATAAATCAAAACATTCACAAAAATCAAGCTAGCCACGCAGATTAAGAGTGGATCAGCAAATCTCATTGTTAGCATGTATGAAGGTCTTTCGAATGCGCTTTTTATGTAGCTCATATTTCCATCTCACTTATTAGTATTTTGCGTATCTCAATTTCTTTGCTTCTTCAATAACAACCTGGACGTCCTCATTCTCTACGATCATTCATTCTCCACCATATTGAATATAAAACACATTCCCAATGAACAGTGTTTAATTTAAAAGTCATTAATTTATTTTACTAGCGTATGTGTCATTTGTTTCTCTGTTCCTTTTGGATATATGATACTAAAGCAGCTTTACACACTGCCTCAGGCAATTGTATGTAAGGTTTCTATTTTTCTCCTCTCAAACTTAATCTGTACCTTTTTGATCATGGGTGGGGATACCTACCCCAAAAGCATCTTGAATAAAACAGCGTCCAACATGGGTGTTCAACCATCCAATAATTGTATCAGCAACAATCTCGGCAGTTTCTGGTGTTCCTTTGTGTATTGCGTTCCACACCTCATCAGAGACTGTATCAGGGTTTGTAGTGCGGTAAATAACATGTTGCATTATTTGATGCTTATATTTTGTAAGCCAAGTTTGCATCACATCAGACTCTAATCTTCCTTTACGATACAATGACATATCTTTGCAAGAACTAAATTCCATATTAACTCCTCCCATTATTTCATCTTAACAAGTGTATGACACTCTTCTTCTATTACAAAGTATTCACCACCAACATGAAAATTTATTACCATGCCTACTTCTCCAAACATCTTTACTGACTATCCGTTATTGAAAGGCTTGATTTGATAAGTTTTACCTTTTTCAAAATAGGTTCTAATATCAACTGTCCAATTTTTCAAACACAAATGTGCTCTCATTTAACGCCCCTTCCTAAAATGTCAATTTAGCTTGTCTATTGCCCAGTTATTGAAGCTAGATACGGAACATGATTTAATTCGATGGTCACAATCTGGATTATGCGGGCTAATTACATATGAAACCCTATTTGTCTCGTAATTAATCTTTACGATTTTCCTTATTGTATAATAGTCTCCGTAGAGACATCCAACTTCCAGACTAGATGCTTCTGTTTCTTTAATCGTCACCGTTTTTCCCATGTAAATATCACTTCCCTAAAATTAATAATATGCTTTGCGTCCTGTTAATCGCTCATAGTAAGCCCCAATAACTCGCTCTATGCCAGGAGGTATTGAGATGATACTATGAGCATTCATAACCCTCTCTATCGCTCCCAACTCAATTTGTCCATGAATGTAACCTTGCTTTTCTGCCATTTTATTTGCAGTTTTAATCATTCTTTTTAAATTAGCAATGAATTTCACATCTTCTGGTTCATCGACTTCTACAGGCTTATTAACTGTATCTTCTTGACATATGTCGCATTCCGTTTCGCTCCAATGTATATCTCTTCCACATTTACAACTGTGAACCATACGCCACCACCTTTTTGAATTAGTTCTCAAGAATAAAATTATTCTTTATTCTTTCATTAAATACTTATCTAGTAAAACCGAAAGGTTCTCAATTGCTTTTTGGGGATTGTTCGATTGCTCAATATAAGTAACAATAGTATCTCTAATTCCATTATCATTAATTGCTACTTCTCCGTACATATCTTCCATCCAACTTTTTATTAAAATAAGTTGCTCATTCGCTTTGGCATAATGTTCAGCTGCTTGTTCAATAGATTTTTGAATGTGCTCAGGGATTTTTTTCATTAAATTATCCGCTCCTGTCTTTTTGAAATTTGCTATATACATACTACATAATTTATTATGGATTATTTCAATGCCGCGCGATTTCAATTGCTCTTTGCTTAGTATCAAAAGAGCACCGAACTTGTTTTTATTTATTCTTTAAGTTTGAATAAATCCAAGAGCCACTTAGCTTCAAATCCATTTCTTTAATAGTGAATTTCCCACAGACAGCGGAGCAGACATTTATCCTTTTCTCTGATCCACTTTGAACAACTTATCTCCTGAATGCCAGCCAGTAGTATAGATCATTTTTGTATCGACCACTCTTCGCACGATTTCATACTCAAACCACTGTCTGTCCCGTTTCTGTTCGCTGATCAATCTTATATCTCTAACATAGAATTCAATTTCAGATGTCGGCTGCCAAGTCAATCCAACGTATTCATTAATCTCATATTCTGCTTTTTGTATCGCAGGTGTATCAACAATTTGATTTGGCAAATTAATTATTGCATAATACTCAACAGCATTTTCACCGTCAATGTTACTTCGATCTGGGACGAATATTAAACCATCGTTATAGTAAGCTACATCAACGTTTTCACCGTCAGATATTAAATAGTATCGCCTTTCTTCGGGCGGATTTGAAGTGTCATATAGCATCCAATTTATCATAATATTATCCTCCTATCATTTGCCGATCTGAGAGCCGCAAGATACACACTCAATTAGTTCTAGTGTGTAGTCTCCACACATTAAAATGAATTTTTTACTATCCACATCAACGCCCCCACGTTTATCAATCTCAAACTTTGCCTCATTTCCACAATTACATACGACCTTTATCATATCTCTCCTCCAAGCCCCATAAAACTATTCTTTCATAGCCTGTGCTCGTTCTCATCTGATTCTAAACAATAGTTGCTCCTAATTGCCTCCAAAGCCATCGCTTTTCCTTTCGCTGTTAGGTGAGGCAACAATTCAAGCAACAACTCCTCGCAAAATTGTGCATATTCATTGAATCCACCAGGCTTGTCAATCTCTTTTTCCAGTCTATTTAGTGCTTTATGTAAATCATTAGAGCGTATCAATATAAGTCTCCTCCTACTTGCACTCCAATACTTCAAATCCTAACTCTTCACCTTTGATCAACTTGCTCCAAACTTCCCTCAACTCATCTTCGGTAACGAAATCTTCCTCAACGTTATTTAAAATTTCTCTAATCATAATTTCCACATTAACATTGCCATATGCGTCATAGATCGATTCTTTCTCTACTTCATTAGAGCCAAAGTGAAAAACTCCTGCACCGTATTTGTGAAATACTTTATCAATGTAATCCCAATTGCGATCTAAATAATCTTCCACAGCCATTGACTCGGGGTCACCTACGGATAGCCAAACTGAGTGAATCCCATTTTCATAGTGTTTACTAGCTACCATTTTAACCGCATATTTGTCATATCGTGTATTAACCGCAAACCATATTGATTTTGTGATCTTATTTAGAAATTCGTTGTTGTTAATTAGTTCCACCACTTTCGATTCGATAATCATCAGCATTAATCAACTTCGGCTTACTCGCTTCCCAAGCTGCATTTAGTGCATTGTTTAGAACTTCGATTCCAACAATCTCAATATACCTTTTCATCATGTATTTATCTCTGTCATCCCTGTTGAGTATATAATAAGAATATTCTTCATTAATCTGACTATCCAAGAAGATCATTTTCCTCTTCCCTTTAGGAACGAATCTAACATTTTGAATGATATGATTCCAGTCATCTTCATTAAATATTACATTAACTTCCACTTTTCCAGCCTCTACTTTTTCTTCGTGTTTGTATGTACGCCACATGTTAACTTCTCCTCATCCTCTTCCTATAAAATAACCATTTGTTTCATGACATCAATCAATTATTCGTCCCTCTGAAGATAGATTTTCTTCTTTTAAAAGCCCAAATCTCTCGCCTATTCTCATCATTTGATTTGGATGATTTACTTTGTATAGCCACATCATAGCGCCTACACAGTGCTGTTCTTTAACTGTCGTTGGCTTATCTTCGTTATAATTAACAGTTTTGTGACAAGAAAAACTTTGATCTTGCAGCAGATCGCTTTTGATTTGAATGATGCGTTTATTGAGAATAGTTTTATTTGTGCTACTCCCTTCAACAAAAGGACAATCTTTACATGTTTGTTTTAGTTTGAACAAATCCCTGTCCTCTTTCTTATGTTTATTCTTTTTATACAAAAACTCTCTTATGAACTTTCTCACTCAAGACTATGAACTATCCCTTAATGCTTTATGTAAATTTTCATCTGTAACAGCGCGAATGTAGTCCTCAATATAATTCATACCACATAACTCCTTATAAATGGTATTGTTTAATTTAATACTTTCCATAATAATAAGAGCGATATGCCAACCATTTCCTATTTCTAAGTTAAGTTTAGCATATCGCTCTACATACAGTCAATTAATATTAATATATGTTATATGTATTTTTCTTTTTATTAGCTGAAACGAATATGTTTTGATTCTGGTGCAATTGTTGCTCCCTCAATCTTTACTTTTAATTTTAGATCTGCAAGAATATCTTTTTTAAGAATGTTATCAGGTTGCTTCTCACGATACTTCTCAGGGATTTTTGACTCATTGAGTATCAAAACAGATGGAGGATTTCTTTGTAGTCTAACTCGAAAGACACCTGCTTCAATTTTTTCAATATTATTATTAACCATTATGCCTTGAGCATATTGCTTCAAACCTTTAAATTTATTTTCAAGGTACTTACGGCGTTTGGCAAGTCTATCTTCCTCCGCTTTGAACATTTCAATTTCCGATTCGATATTTTTTAGGAATCTAGCAATGTTGTCGAGTTTATTTCCTAAAGCATCTTCAACGCTTTCTAGTGTTTCAATAAACATTTCCAGATCGTCTTCTTCAAGTTCATTGTCCCAGGAAGCATCAATAAATTCCATTAATTTTCTATATTGTGTTCCCAGCTCATATAATTTGGCCATATAAAGTCTCCTCTATTTTTCGATTTCTGTGTATCCTTCATTTAAAAAGCAGGATTTAAACTCATCGCATTTAGTTCTCCATGAATATCCAACTGTAAACTTTTTAGACTTTAAATCAATTTTCATGATTTCATCATACCCATTTCTGAATTCTGCTTCTTCAATATAGAACATAGTATTATAATATTTAGATTGATAAAATCTAATTCTTCGATCTTTTTCAACACTCTCATTAAATGATTTAACTCTCTTTTTTATTTCTTGTATCTCTTTGTTGAATTCAGGATTGAGCACATGTGCGAATCTATTCGTTACATTGTGACTTCTCCCAAAGGGCAACGATTTTGATTTACAGTGAGGACAGCCACTTGGGTATGTCCCATCTCCCATCAAAGTTCTTTCTCTGCTCATTTGAGACTCTAACATTTCTTTTGAGCAATTATAACAGATACTAATATCATCTTTAAGATACTTCGAGTCCATATAATCATTCTGAATGATTTCAATTTTCAAATCATTATCGATAATATAATCAATTAAGCGATTAGTAATATTGTACTTTTTACTGCACTCCTGACACATGTCTCCCAATCCTTGAATAGTGATAAAGCCTTCATTGTAAATGATTCCTGAATAGTAAATGGGCTTATTGTAGTTTTTATCACCTTTATTATGGTTGCGACTGGATCTAGGATAAATTTTGTAATCACTCTTTTTATCACAATAATCACAAGAGAGTATGTATTTATGTTTCCATTTCAGCATACCTGTCTTTTCTGAATTCTTAATTATTTCATTCATAATAGGCAGCTCAAAGCCATATGAAGATTCTTTCTTGGCTTCTTCAATTACCTTCTGAGCTTCTTCCGAAACCTTACCGTCAATCAGCTCTAGCTCATCCAATGAAAGTTCAATTTTATATCTTTTGGTTTTAATTTTCAATCATTCTCCTTAAGTAATTTTATCAATGTTTCCTTTGTTTTTTTTTATAAAACTGAAGATGGCAATTAGCTCACGCATATTACGTTTATTCAGCAACTCTGCACATTCATCTCTCAAGGTAAACAATTGCTCTTGAAAATCATTTCGCAAAGAAGAAGGACAGTCAAGTGTATCAGGTACTGCATTTAAATGACCTTCTTCGCTCTCATGGCAGCAAGTATCAAAATTGTTCCATAGGCAGTGATTGTTATTACAGTTCATTTTCACTCTCCATTCTATGTCTAAAGTACAATTTTCTATTTTCTTTTTTGACTTCGCACCACTTGTGCTCAAAGTCTGTCAATGCCTTAGATAGTGACGGTTTTGGTGACGAGTAGTGAGTTTCACAATATTTCAGTATCGTGTTCATATCCAGCCAGCCGTCTTCGTTTACCTTCCTGAGATCAATCAACTTATTATCTTCATACCACCACAGTCGAACATTTCTTACGTCACTTCTAACACTACTCAGAAGCTCACGGACGCGGTTCATGGTTGACCTATATGGTGTAACATATCCACCGCCTGATAAACCTCCTGATATATTGCTATTATCAAAATCATGCTTATATTGTTCGATTATTTCTTTGAAAGGATTATCATTTCTAATATTTCTATGAAATTTAGCTTTAAGATGAGATTTGAAACCATGAACAATCATATCGCCAGGATTCAAGTCCGAATAATTCATCTGACATTCATAATCTTTCAATGGTCTTACATACAGCAGTCCGATACCAAAAGTTTTGCATATATATTCGACCAACCAATTATCGAGCCTGGGACTATTTTTCTTATCTTTCCATGGGACAGCTACGTACACATAGTTTGCCATTTTGTATTTAGACCAATATACGGCTTGATTTAACAAATCAAGTGATAGGCTTACCTTAAGCTCAACCACAGTCGTCATACCTGTTTCTGTGTCGATGCCAACAACATCTGCTCGTTTCATTGTTCCACTAGGAGTTACTTCACTGTACACTTTTAAATCGTGCGATTCCAGCCAGCGTTTGACTGGCTCATACAATTCAATTTCCTTCATTTTTCAATTTTCTCTGCATGTGCATATTTGCTATTCGTTCCATCTGTTTTTGACGCTGATCTTCAGTGTACACTCTCGGTTTAGATTTTTGTCGGAAGGAAACTTGGTTAAAATCTAATTCAAAGTAATGTCCTCCATCTGAATCGACACGAACAGGTTCAGAAACTTTACTGATCTTGTTGATTAGTCTGCTTTGGCAGCTATATATTCTCCACAATTTTTTTTCTTCATCAATCTGCAAAATAGTCTCTCTTTCTGCTGGTGATAATGCCATTTATTCATCTCCTTTGTTACTTTTCTACTAAGGTAGTTTCCAAATTATATCCTCGTTGCAATGCGGACAATTAACACAGAAACAAGTAATCCCATTCAATTCTCCATCTTCTTCTTGTCCAACTGTCAGAATCGTATTCGTTTCAATATCAAACTGCTCATCACAATCTCCACAGTAACCAACAATCATCTATACAACACCTCTTTCATCTATAGTTTTAAAGTAATTATTTTTATTTCATTTTCTAGATTATTAATACAATCTTTCATTGTGTAGCTGACATAACCATGATCCTTGAATTCTTTATAGCCTAGTGTTACGTCAGTCACGCTGTATGTGTAACCACATCTTTCTATGTACATTTCAATACGCCTGCGTGGATCAGTCTCACATTCATATTTTATTTGTTCCTGTCTACGTCCCACAGAAGTCATGCAAGCCGAATCCAACTGCCTGTAGTCACCTAGTCCCTTATCTATCACATCAATCACGATATAATGTGGTACTACGTAGAATCTCTTTCCGCATTCGTTACATGTGGGGTCATCAAAAGCATATGCTTCAATGTCTTTATTCCGCGGAATGTCTTTCAGATCAAAATCAGCATTTTCAAAAACAACATATCCTTTGCATCCTGGTTTATTACAACGATGTGCTTCAATTGCCATTTACATTCCACCTTTATCAATTTGAATTGGTCGCTATACAGAGTACCAATCAATCAACTCTGAACCACCTTTTTCAATTTCTTCTTTTGCGATTTTAATGCATTCATCAACTGTGTAAGAGGTCACTGTGAAAGAACCTGTCTTATCTTCTTTTTCCCAGTGAAATCTCATTGTTTCCATTCATTAAACCTCCTTAATTTCAGTATATATGCATTAATAACACTTAATTTTTCTTTTTGAATCTAGAAATCAATCCTTTTGCTGAGCAACTAATTGTTCCTCCATAGATGCCCAAACCTACAACCATAGCACTAAACATTAATGCGATTGCCGTGAGGAACCATGCTAATCCACCTGTAACTGTCACGCTATAATCAGGAAATGCTAAACCAAGATATAGTGACATAATGATAAGAAGATAAAGCAAACCATATTCTTTAATATGTTTTTTCATTTTTATATTCTCCTTTCCTTTTCCATTCAACCTAATTTCACCAATAAAAAGTTCAACTTTTCAAAGCGCATGCGCATATTTAAACCAATATTCCCAATTATCAGCCATCTCAGCAAGCACATGACCATGACAAGCTGCTGGACTGCAGTAACAGCATAATACTTTACCCTTCAAGTCTTTTAAGTTAAGCAGCAAATCCTTTTGATTCACTATCCATTTCTTAAAACACTCAATTGCTTCCTCTCTTGTGCCTACTTTGAATTCCGCTTTTGTGTTTTTCATATGAGAAAATGGATTGCCCCACATCGATCCACGTCCAATGTAAATATCATAGGGAACCTTATGATCTTTGTTGACCACTGTTGTTTTTATTGGTTCTAGGTGATTCTGCAATGCCCATTCTAACTGCTGTGACTTGGTTTGGTATTCAACTCTGCTGTTTTTAATATCTTGGATTACATTTCGAATATCTTTGCCACTTTTAACTATAGAAGATGTCATTACTTCAATCTCATTTTCGTTTACATATTTAATGATTTTATTTATAAGTAATCACCCTTATTTTCAATCCATATTTCTTTGCAATGTCATACATATGCTTACTTCCTTTACTTTCACCGTCCCAAAATAATGCTAGGGCATCTCCTTCTTCAGCCATCTCTACATTTCTAATATATCCAGCCTTTTTTCCTAGTTCATCCCATTTGGCAGGATGAGAAGATATTACATACCCCTTCTCTAAAGCGTATCGTTCACCAAGTTTATCAGCCCCTCTTGCTGCACCTGATATGATACAAATCTCATCATTAATATTTTGAAGCAGTTTATCGAGTGACGAGCATACTAGGTCATAATCATTAAAATCACGAGAACCAGCAACTATTAATTTAAACATTTTATTTGAACCATTCCTCCCAAGATGAGAATATACTATTTGAAATGCGGTAGTGATACCGCCCAATCATAGAGTCGCTTATTAGAACTCAAAACAAATTCAAATTTACTCAAATTATCGGAATCATTATAGTTGTTTCTAATTGTATTTCCTGCATAATAGGTGCGTTTAGAGTTAATTGTATCCACATCATACTTAAAACCTTGTGGAAGAACTCTGAATTTTTCCACTTCTCCTTCAAACATTATATAAGCATTTGGTGGATGATCACTATACCAATGACCACTGCAACAATATTTTGTTGCATATCCCTTCTGATTCAACAGTATAATTGTAGGAGCGATTAATTCGTCTATTTGCACGACATCCCCATGGCAGGAGTGTTTTGGACAATCACACTTACGTTTATTCTTAGCATTGGAAAGATTTAAAAATGAACTGTCATAAATCTCATAACAAGTTAAACAAATATACACAAGGCTGTCCTCCTCTTGGTTTCATACAAGTTCAATTCATATCATAGAATATCTATATCTCATCAACATACACAACTGAACTTGCCTAATTGAGTTGAAGTGAAAAGTGAATATTTTTTACCTAAGATGGCTATAATTAATCTTAGAACGTAAGACTGGAGGTGAATATTAATATGAAATCAATAAACGGGATGGTATATGGTGTTGATCAGGCTCGCCCTGGAGAATGGAGAGTTTACTGTTTTACAACGAAATCATTTTCTAACGAAACTTTCAAAACTGAGCAAGAGGCACTAGACGCACTAAACGGTGATGGCTTTAGTTTCTTCTATTAGTTCTTTTGTATTGCGGAGAAAGGGGATTTTAACCTCTTTCTCTTTTTTATACTCTTCTCTTATTTATAATGACGCTTATATTATCAGGAAGCTTAAAAATGAACTGCTGTAAATCTCGTAACATCTAGTAAAAATTTTGCTGCCTCGTTTTTGAAGTTAATCAAAACTTCTTAATCCTATTAGTGTGCAACCTATATTGGTTCTCGTTGTTCTTCCGTGAATATTAATATTTCCATATACACTGTCAATTCTCAGTTCTCCAACTTTCTCAGTATCTTCAGAACTGAACTCGAATTGAAAATCAATCTCCTTGCTAGAACTGAATCCAACATCCATTCCGTTATAAAAACATATGTATTCAATTACGACTGTTCCTTTAACAGTGCCTTTATCTTCAGTAGCAGTATTTAAGTAACCCCTATTTACTTTTATATTTGTGATATCAGAGTTTGTGTAAAGTTCGTTGTGAGTTACTACCTTACAAAAAACAATATCTTGCTTTAATAGATTCGTCATTCTATTTACTCCTGTGAAAGCATCATTTCAAATTATTAATAGTAATGAATATAACTCTTCCAATCCCACGAACTTAGATTCTCAATTTGCTCTCTTTTAGGAATTATGCGAGGTATAATTATGTCTTCAACATATTTTTCATCAATATGTTGATCAACATATACTTCATGATATCTAATAACTCTTTGATCGGGACTGAACTTTAGACTTCTTATCAGTTTGTGTTCTGTTTCAAAAGCATTATAAAAGCTTTTTACAATCTTTTCACTCCACTCTTCCAGTAATCGTTCTGTTTGGAGAACTGCGGTTAATTCAGATTTCCCAAACACAACAATATTTGTTTTGGTGATTAAACTACTCATCTTCGTCATCCCAATAAAGATTCTTTACAAATTCCTCACCATCTTCATATGCCTCTTCAATTAAACCATCAACTGACTTTGAAAATGGAGTATCGCCATTCTCTTCTTCCCGATAATGAAACCAATTTTCACAGAAGTATTTAAAGAAATTACCTTCATCAGTAATTTTATATCCGTCTGGGTGATTGTTTATTACAATCAGCAACGCCTCTTTACTAATCGTAACAACAATTTGCTCTTCTTTTTCTTCGATTTGTGCAAAATAATTATTATTATAAGTCATTTGTGTAACTCCTTTTTAATTAGATTAGTAAGCTTTGGCTAATTTATAATCATCTGCATGCTTCCATTGTCTAAACCATTCTTTTGAATGAACATAGAATACATCTGCATGTTCTTGACTATCGTTCACAGTCCAGGTCTTTGTTTCTATTTTGTAATCACCCATCCCAAATCGCTGATAACATTCTTCTTCAACGATATTCAGTCTGTTTGTTTTCCAGTATGATTTAAAAGGCCAAAAGTCAACATCTGCTTTTGTGCTGCCTACTTTCCAATTCTCAATCTTCCCATCGAGCAGCAGTACATTAGCGTGTAGCTCATAAGGATATTCATCGAGCCTACTCATTGGTCATCATCCTCACCATCAAACCCATACCTTCCGTCTCTGTTTTCGATATAGAGTCTCCTCGATTCATGTCTTCCGTCCCTAATTTCATCTAGGGTTTGTAAGTTGGGTGCATAGAACCACTCTAGATCTTCAATATAAACACCTGTCTCATCGGACAACTTTTGGAGTCTTTCAACAAACTCTGAAAATCTTTTCACCTAGATCACACCACCTAAAATTCGATTTACAACCTCGTTGACTAATTTATTGTCTGCCTTGCCTTTTACAATTGGCATAATACTTTTCATTACCGAGCCTTTATCAACAGCGTGACCATTCTTCGCGAGACCTGAAATAACTAATCCCACTTTGAAAGCAACTTCTCCTTCATCCATCTGTTTATAAATCATTCTATACACCTGTTTCTATGTATTTTTTTCACTTTCCATTTTCTCCAAGAATCTGACTGCTTGTAAATATCCCACTCGTACCGACCTTTGAATAAAGCCAATCGACACATCGCTCACCTGTAATTCAGATTCTTTTACAGCAGCTACTGCTAGAGGATACTTCTCAACTTCCCAAAACAGTTCAAGCTCCTCCCATTCAAAATTCCTCATTTGAAGCACCTTCTAAAGGCTTTCTTAGTGAATTTTATAGTGTAGAATGGAATAGTAATTAAATAGTAAACTGCGAACATCACCATTACAAGAAATATCACCAGAGGCATTCCATACCATTTAATATATCTTTTTCTGTCAAATAGTTCCTCCCATGTGTTCGGGAAAATGCTACCCATTTTACTTCTCCTTCCAAGGAAACTGTGCCTGCTCTTCACTCAATCCCCATTCGATATAGCGATGTTTAATTTTCTTGAAATAATAATTAATTTGATGTCTCAGTATGTATTTAAATCCAAAATTAGGTGTGTAGAATCTTTCAGTTCTGTCTGACCAGCCATTTTTATTGTATGTTTTGATATCGACTCGTTGATATAATTTTCGTTGTATCATTTGAATTTCAACGCCTACGCCCTTATCTTCGTCTAGCAGCCTTTTCACCGTATCTACACGTTCAACTTTAATTCCTGTCAATTTTTCACCTCTCAAGTTTTTTATTTCATTTTCACTCACCAGATTATTGAACTTTACTTTTTAAAATGTATAATTAGCTTTATTAGAAGTTAGAGAAGCGATATGTTCCATTTGGTCTTCACTCAAATACACATTAAAAGTTAATCCTTTGTATCTCGTACACCCTTTCTCATAATATTATTTACAATAAAAACTAAAATCTATTGCTACTCTTAACAAGGTTAATTTTTCACCTTGTTAAGAGTTGATATACTCTAACACATTAAATTCAGATTTGCAATTTTTATTTTTTAAAATTCTATCTCAGAGGAAACTTCTATTTCATCTTGTGAGCATCGAGTTCATAAATGCTTGATCTAGGCAATTCTCTTCCTTCGATTAATTTGATTTTTCCAGATTTATAAGAACTCCAAAATTTATCTACAAACAAAGAACTGTATTGATGAATAGCCTCCTCATAATTGTCAATTGCAAAATCCCTAAACCAACCAGAGCATAGAGTGGTACAAATCCGTTTTAAAGCCTTCTTGTAGCAATTAAAGTAATCCATCCAATCTTCCCCTGCTTGCGGTATAATGTATCTCTCAAGCGCTATAGTATAAGCTTCTTCCTGGACTGCCTGTAACTGATATGTATAAGGAAGTTCAAAGAATAAATCTTTCTCGCATTTAGCCATAGTAAAATCTTTCTTCATCATTTCATAAACTGGTTTCTCATGATGTTTCATAACTTCGTGGATATCATCATGTATAAAGTAATTTTTCACTGCTAATTTTGAACTGAAAAAATCTTCGTTGGAAACATTAAGTTTTGGTGTTTTGAATTTTGAATACCTTTCCTTCGCTTCCTCACTACGCAAGAAATAGTATTCTTGCATCAGCCCATCGTGTTCACTCTTATTAGCCATTTTCCTCAAAAGGTTATAATCATCCATATTCTTTTCGAAATGTACTGGATAAACCAAGTGAGATCTCTTGGTTAACATTTGATACTCTGGAGTTAAAGTTGCAAATTGATCATCTAAAAAACCGTCTATTACAAAATCGGTAACTGCTTCAGCATTATCTAATAGTAACTTTGCCGATGATCCTTCGGTTGCGATTTCTATTTCATATTGCTTTCTCTCTTCATTTTTTAAGGCGACTGCTTTATATTTGTTTAATTGTGTAGGATAAATTTTGAGAATATATTTTCTGTTCAAAGAATACCATTTATGAAATTCATCTTGTGACATGAGTACGTCATAATCTGCTTTGAGACAGCGATTAACTACCTCATCGGTTCGTTGTAGTCTAAATGTCAAAGCTTTTGATCCAATTACAATCATTGTCCGCACCTTATTCTTCGTAATATGAAGACTCTTCCTCTTCATAGTAAGAACTGCTCTCTTCTTCATAATGATCTGAATCATCTCTGAATTTAGCAATAAGCTCCTCCGGTGTGACTAATAGTGGAACATTATTCTTTTCGGCATAGTGTTTAACTTCATACAATTTATTTTCTACATGTTCTAAAACATCTCCATAATAGGTGTGAATATTCTCCTTAATAAAATCCTCAATCTCCATAATCTTTCTTGCAACATACATGAGGTTCTCCATTTATGTAATCTCCTTTATAATTATAATTTGATATGAAACCCTTATTTCATACTATTCGTTTTCATATTTCAATTTCAGCTCATTGTATTTTTTTCTTTCATTATCCTCTTTAATTTTAAGCATTCGTTCTCGATACCTATCTGCCTCTTCTTTCTTAATTCTTTCGTACTCGCTAATATCATGATCTGTGACAATCCCTTTTGAATTAAGTTCCTTTCGTAGCCAGGAGTGATCAAACAAATACCTTTTCGCTAAATGCTCTGGAAAAATACTATTACACTTACCATCACTGTCAGATTCAACATCGATAACTAATACTCCACCATCACCTGTAACAATTGTTATGTAGTCTGCAAACTGAGCCATATGCGTAAAAACAATTGTTTTGCCTAGTAGTTCTTCCTCTTCTGTAATGAAAAACATTCTATTTATCCTCCCCATATATCAATAATGGTCTGAATTGACTCTAACTGTTTCAACATCGTAGGCAATATCATAGTAATCCAATGCTTTGAAAAAGCCATTAATCCTAACATGAATCTTATTGTGATAGTAATCGCCACTCATGATTAATTTATTATCATCTAAGTCATAGAGACTCACATCATATTCATCTTCCAAAAAATCTCTGTCATCTGGAGCATATGCATTAACTAATCTAAACTTCAATGTTTGATCATCGTTACTTCTAAACATCCATATCAATCCTTTCAGTGTTTGCCACTATAAAGAAGGTTGGATTGTAATTATACTTATTGATCCAGGCGTCAATGACCTCCACAAGTTGCAGCTCAAGCTCTTCATAATGCTCAGTTTTTACGTGGCTTAAATAGTCTTCAGCAACCTCTCCCAATTCATCGAACATAGAATCGGTAATGTGTTCTAGAATACTGTCCACATCAACAGTGGCACCATTACCCACTTCTTCGACTTGGGCCACATAGAAACTATTGTAATAATCCTTTTCAAAATATTGTTTACCTTCTTCTATCGCCTGCTCTTTTGTGTCGAAATATTTTCCCTCATTAAAAAACTCCTCATTACCACTGAACGTCCATTTGCCGTGATTGCTCATAATATCCTCCCTTTTAAACTCCTTTGAGACTTACGCTTCATTCACAATAAACCTCAAGTAAAAAGCCTAATATTTTTGTCTTAATTGTTCCCGCAGATGATGAAATATTGAGTTCAACTAGATCTCCAAATTCATCATATAACTCTGCGGATAAATACATATTCTTAATATCATAATTTAATTTATCAGTAAAAATACTAGGAGGCTTATCGGATTCGTGAAATTGATAATGTTTCTGACTATTATAATCGATCACCTTATCACTCATCACATCAAAGTAGAAATTATGTCCAGATAGATTTAGTTTGTATTCATTCAACAGTCTTTCATCTGAAATGAATACATATTCCTTCTTTCTTTTAGATTCGGCATATCTTGCTTCTTTAACATCAAAATAATCTTGTGACAATGTGTGAATGTACGACTTATTTTTAATTGGAATGATGAAAAAGTCATAGTATGAACACATATGCCTTACGATATCCTCCAAATTTACGTATTCTTGCTTTACTAATAGTTTGTGCAGGACTTGTTCATAAAGACTATCCAATCTCTTTTTACTGTAATATTTTCTCGAATAGATCAGCATGTCATCATATTCGCCATTTCCAGTACTCAGTTTATAAGCATAGATTCTCATCTAGTTCTCCTCACTCATTATTCCAGACAAATCTTCTGGAAAATCAAGATAATCATATTCATCCCTCAAATGTTCTATGTCCGTGATGGACAATTCTCCAATAGCTCCATTATCGAATAATGCTTTAAGTACGCAAAATGATGACAACGAATGTCTCTCAGCAACTTTCTTTCCGTCAAGGTAAATACTAAATGAATTTTAAGCATTCTGCCTTCGCTCCTATTGTGGTGTGTTTAAAATTACGTTTAACTCTTCGATAAACTTTTTGTAATCTTTACTCTTCCGTCCAATGCATTTACAGTACTGATTGGCAAATCTACTTCATGTTCATCTAAATAATCCTCAATTTCGGAAACTTTGAACTCGTATTTTTCGATCAATCCAAGCAAATATTCAACAATATCGTACTCTTTTTCATCCATATGTTTCATTCCCCTTTCATTATGAAATCACCATTTCAATCCTAAAGTTCTTCCCATTTAGATATGTATGATTTAGCCGCTGTGTTGTCTGTTGTGTAAAGAATAGTTTTTCCGTATGTTACGAAGCACAACAGCTTCCCCTTAGAAATCTCTTTAGCAAATCTAATATGAACATCTCCATTGCTAAGATATAGAATAACAACCCTTTTCCCAAATATCTTAAATAGTCTTCTCCACATTCTTTGCTTCTCACCTTTTCAGTTGTAGTAGCTGCATCAACTTCGAATTATTTTAGTGTAAACTTGGCCCACTTTTATCATCTCTCAACCGTTTAAATACAGGAAATCTTAATGAGATACCGCCATCTTGATTTGACGATTCTTCAAAGTACTGAACCTCAACAATACTGCCCATAATCTCTTCTCTTGTATTCCAAATATGGTCTCGCTCGATATCTGTATAGCCTGAACCTACTTTCACCTCATAGCCCTTGTAATCCACGATCAAAGCTCCAAGAGTGCCTTTAAATTTACCACTACCCTCTTCATAGCCCGTAATTCTGAGATCAACTGTGTGCATCTCTTTTACTTTTAGTAAGACATCTGAACGCTTGGTAACATAGTGACCTTCTGCTGTATTAATCATAAGACCTTCATGGCCGTCTTTGATTGCTTTGTTTAACAATTCGCTAATTTTCGTCTTATCTTCACCAACGTACATAGTTTGCAGCAACTTCACATATTCAGTGGTCAGCAAACTATTAAACAAAATCTCCGAATCAATTCTTCTTTTTTCATATGTATTTTTGGACTTCCCGTTTACAAACTCTTCTAATGGCAATGCATCAAATAAATGAAATTCCAGATCTTTCTTAACCCCATCTTTCCGAACAATTTTTTGTGTAGCCCTGAACAAATCTGCACTTGGTAGATTTCCTGGGTTGGTGAGAAGCAGTTCACCATCGTATACATAGTTATCAGGTAGACTCTTCTCGATCTGTGATTCAATCTCAACTAGTTCATCAATTGGCTGTCCTTGACGAGTGAAGAACTGAACGCTGCCATTCTTTTTGATTGCTACACATCTGATGCCATCGAGCTTCAATGTCACATAGAACTTACCCTTGATCTTGTGGCCGTGATCTTTATAGGACTTTGCCAATAGTACTTCGAACTCAGGAATTGTTCCTTTCCCATACACTTTGTTAATTGTTGATGCTGTAATTCCACACTTAAAATCCTTTGTAAACATCTCTTGAAGAAAATCATGTACAGGTGAATCGATGTTAGTATCATATGTATTTATGAAATTTGCAATTGCCTTTATATCTTCATCTTTTCCAGAATTATTAGTAGAGATATATTCCATTACATCAAAAACATTTTGAAATTGGACTGGATAGTTTTCGTCTTGAAAGTTAGCAAATTTCAGAAGTTTCTTATATTTAATTCCTGTGAGACAGAATGGATCATACATGAATTTTAGAACATTCCTGAATTCCTCATTGTCTTTATTCTTTTCCAAGATTGCTTCTTTATCTTTTCTGCCTGATGTCTCTTTTAAATCGTGAAAAGTTTTAACTATATTTTTCATTCATAATCTCCTTTTATTGTCCATTTGTATTATTCTTGAATTAAGTTTCAATTACAAAGTTCTTTTAATTCCTTTTCCAAACTTTTAATTTTCGCTCTAATATAAGCAATTTTTATACCAGTTAATTTATTGTATTTATCTTTGTAGCTACATTTAGCCACACCCTTGGAGCCATCATCTAACAAAACAATAGTCTCATCTTTGGTATGAATAACTTTCTGTTTTCGCTCAGGAATTCTAAAATAATCTTGCTTTAGAAAGCCTGATGATAAAGACAACTCTGTGAAGTGTTGGCGAACTTCTTTGTAGACAATCTCTTTGACTTCAGTGTTAGTAACTTTATTATTCTTCATATTATAAAATCTCCTTTTATCGTAATTCTATTAAGTATTTAATAGTTAATTGATCTTCTTTGTAAACTACAATCTCGTCATTTTTAAGCATGTCTCCAGCATGGGCATGCAAACAATTGCTTTCTGCACAAGACTTTTGAAGTTGTTCATAATTAAATTCATAATATTTTTTATCGAAAGAGTGAACATTATATGGTTTTCCGTATGCAACATCGAATATCCCCATGAAAGCTGAATTGGAATTTCCACCTGCCCAATAAGAACCATTCAAAGAAGTGTAACCCAAGCTTTTCTGTGCTTTAGGTGCAAAGTAGATACCATGCCCAAACATTTTTCCTGTGATTGCTGCCGCTGGTCTAAGTACTAATCCAGTATTGATAATACTCCAAAAATTCTCGTTTTTAGAGCCATGGAACAACAGTCTCTTATCTTTTAGCTTATTGTGAATAAGAAAATCATCAAACTTTTTCTGTGTTCTAATATTTGTTACTTTCCAAGCGCGATAAAACTTATTCTTGATTGATCCCATCTGTTCTTTTATTAAATTATCTTCTTCAGTTGATGTATCTTCAAATACAAGCCCCATAGCCTCTAAAATAGTTTGTTTGGGCTTAGCATTAATTTCTTCCTGTATCACCTTTTCTTCATCTTCTTGTGATACCTGACCTTTCATTACATCTAACAAATCTTGCTCCTGTTGAAGGATCTGAACAAAATCATTAGTACTTGTAGCTAGGTGTCCTTTTACATTTCTCATTTTTCTGGGTATTGTTTTAAACAATTCAATAAGAATAGCATTGAAGCGATCCATGGAATCCGTATTCATTAACTTATTAATTACTATTTGAGCTTCATCTATCATTGCCTTTGTCACTTTATTTGACGAGATAGTATAATTGTCTTCAATAGCTTTTTTTGCCATTGCTTGCAGCCTAGTAACAATCGTGGAGATGCTTATATTTTCAATCTCTAAATATTCTTTTCTCTTTGCTGTAATAGGCTCAGAAACAAGCCTGGTTTGATCTACATATCCTTTCTTCAACTTGCTCTTTAATGTAGATTCCCACCTTGACATCGGATACCTGGTGGATTGATAACCTGACGTACCTATCCTGCCAAATTGAACATCGAATGAATCTCCATCTTTAATCATTCTATAAAATTTATTATTATTCGCGTTTGCTTCCACTTTAACCAAATAAACTGAATTCAGTCTGACACTCAATTTTCATACCCCCTCTATATGATAAATAAATCTGTTGCAACTACGATAACAGCAAGTATCTTCAAAATTAAGAGTATCGCTTTAATACGTCCATTCTTCTTTTTTGTAATCCCTACAACTACTAATTTCATCATTATTGTAAAATCCATCTTTTGCATCTTGATATTTTGATTCACAGAATTCAAAGCAGTCATATTCACCTTCCACAACTTCAACATTGCATTCGTGATTAAAGTTCTCACAATCCAAGCATATACTATCAGTGTTTACTTTCAAATCTTATTCCCCTTCTCTTCTTTCTTCAAAGTAGTTAACTGTCTTACCCTGGCTCAATGCATATTCAATTTCTCTTTTAGTGCTGGTACCAATATACCCACCAACATTAATAACATAAATCTCATCAGCCATATCTATTTTTTGAAAGTGAATTCCGTCCAACATCTCTTTCTCTTGCTCCGTGACATGAATGTGGTCTGCGTGTCCAAATACACCTACTGAGATTACTACATTACCCTCTAAAGTTAATGCGGCATTCATTTCATTAAACTGATCTTTGAATTTTGTTGATCCACAGAGTGTGATCACTTTTTTCTTTGATTCTCTCCTGCATTTACTAGGATACTTATAATGAATCGTTTCATTACAAACTCCACAAGCCTCAATTCTCATTTCCTGCCTCCTATGAAAGACGAATTTCATGCTATTGAACTCTCTCTGAGAGCAATGGATAAATTTCAGTTGCAGCGTAACTGTTTGGATCATATGTATAGTTATGAATGTCTATAATTTCGGCTGCACCTTCAATCACTGGTTTTTGGTATTGATTGTCGCTCAACACTTTGAAACTTTTATCGACAATAACCAATCTTAACTTCTTATTGAACAAGTTAGGCACACTGCCTGAATTGATGTAGTAATTTGTTCTTCCATGTCTATTTTTGTGCATCCAAAATTCAAAGTTATAATTTTGAACCAATACGATTTCTGCTACTTCAATAAAATCATTATCTGTATACATTTATCATTCTCCTATTCTATGTATTGATAAGTCTCATGATTTCATCATAAAGTTCATTCTTTTTGAGATATGATCGCTATAATATGAACCATATTTCTTTTCATTGAATACTCGTTTATGATCCCTGATTATCTCTTTATGGTTGGCAATTCCATAGACAAAAAACGTCAATGGGAATAGCAATGTAGTAACGCATTTGGCAATCAAACTCGTAAATCTGTGCATAATAATGTGATTATCATTACAGTAATATTCATAATAATCAGTCCAGGTTCGTTGACGATACTTGAACAGTCTGTTGTGCTGCTTCTTCGTCAAGTTAAATTGTTTGTATCCGTTTTTCAGTGGATCAGCATATTTAAATTCGCTCAAATATTATCCTCCTCATATATCTTCATGTTCTCTCCGACTTTTTCTCTAATTTCTTTTAATTTCTCTTCAATTGTGAAGATCGAAGCATACCACTCATTAAGAACAGTCATATCCACTATTTGCCCATTGTTTTGAAATAGAGAAGCAAACTCTCTTACTTCGTCTGATAGTGCAACAATGTCATTAAAGTACTCTTCCTTGGCTGCTACTATAAGCTTCAATTTACAACCTCCTATAAAATCCTGGATTCATGCCACTTCAAATGATAACTTTTTTCCTTTATCATTAAATTCCCATCCTGATTTGCCAGTACCAATACAATCGGGACAGGTGTAACCTGTGTCGAATGGATGTTCTCTAACAGTGCCATATCCCTCACACCAGCGACAATCAGGTAGTAGCTCCCAATGATGATCTTCTTTAGAGAAAAGGTATCCTTCAGAAATAGCTTTTTTAAGAAACTTCTTTGTTTTCCTGGCTACTTTGATGTCATTGTAAAAGTTGTCTAAATAGCGATAATGTTTGTGGTTAAAATAGATTGGTCTTCTCAAACCAGTTCCTCCATACCTCTCCAGAGTTTGTAATTATCTTCGACCAATTTATAAAAGTCTGAAGAGCCTTCACCTGAAAATTTGTCATTGAGGAGATCAACCATTTTCTCTCCGTAATATGTATTAATATTCTCTGCAATTAAGATATCTGCTACAGAATCGCGATCATAATTATCGGTTTTAATAATCTTCATCTTCATCATCCTCCGCTTTGTTCTCCTCAAACAGTTTCTCAGATGTCTCTTTTAGCTGGTCAATTTTCTCAATAAACTCTGCAAAATACTTCTCACTGTAGAAGCACTCACCATGTTCAATATCTGCCGAGATGCTGTAATGAAGCTCTCTTACTTCACTTCTCAATGACATTTTTGTCCTCCCTATGAAAAATCTCCATTATTAATATATTTAATATTTATAGCTTATCCTCTGAAATTTCGCTTAAACATTACAATAAACCAGATTAGATAAGGCAACCAGATGATTGTTAATGTAATGCACCATAACCAATGCGGCACATGAAAATAATCTTTGTACATATAGCTACCATCATCATTAACCTTAACCAATCTTGAAGGTTGTGGGAGTGCTCTGTAAGCACCAGACCAAAAGAAAATAGAAAATCCTATAATTAAGTAAATACTGGTAACAATATAAAGCATGTTTTTACCTCTTTAATTTTTCATTTATTAGTGATTCAGCAATACTACTAACTACTCTTCATTGTGATTTTATTTAAAACTTTGAAAGAATATAACGGTCACTATCAAAAAGTGAAAAAAACTTTGCTATTGAAGCAAATTTAGCGCAATAATATCTCTTACCAGTAATAGTGTCGAACGCATAAAAATCATATTTATTTATTTTGTTTTCTATTGCTTCTCGTTGCCTATATTCAATGATATCATTCATGTAATTCACCTCTTATTAAGATAGTTCTCTATGTCTTAAGACTTTCATTACAACCGGAAACGTCGAGTAAGCAAATTTCTCTGCTGCCAACTCATGAAAATCGAACTTATAAATCAATTCTGGTTTGTCTATAAATGCTAGATCCAAAGCATTATACTGCAAGTCAGTAAATGTTAATAAATTATCGTATGATTCAACTTCTTTTCTATATTCTTCATATACTAAGACATGACCTAGTTCATGTAGGAAGTTAAAAACTAGCAGACTATCATCGTTAAACTCAACGTCTAGAGATTCAAATAACTTTAGCACATCTGCGTTTGAACCTTTATAAATCTCTTCCTGGTAGTAATTCATCATGTTTGAAAAAAGTGTCATGTGATATTCCATCTGCTTTTTTTTCTTGCTTCTGCTTTTCTTGACAGAAAGACGAGCATAAGGTGGAATAAACTGGTCATCTCTAAAAGTTCGATCTTCAGGATATTGTTCAATATTATAGGTAAATACAACATCTTTAAGCAAGGGCTTAAGCTCTTTTAATACCTCATAAATCTCTTCTAATTTTACACTTCTCATATTAGACTCTCCTTCTTTGAGCTATTGTTTACTCAGTTAAAAAGAAATTTCTCACTATATTTATTAATTTAAGAAATCCACTTTACACCTTAGACCACTGCTCTGTTGTTTTTCCAATTGCTCCACATCTTAAACACTGAAACTCAGCAGCATACTCCCCAGTTGACAGATTTTCATCAGCGTTGATCCTGGTGTGCTTTACGCCTCGGCATATACCACAGCTTTTATAAAATACTCCTTCCGATTCCAATAAAACTGCAACCTTAAACAAATTCCAGAATAGAAATATAAATATCTTTAATCTATTTAAAGCAGTAGTTAACTGCATTGTTAAACACTCTCCCGTTGTTTTTTAATTATATTCAAAATATTCATTTCTCATTTCAGCATCTTGAGTGATAGCGATAAATAAATCACCAGTTTGGCTGCAAAATTTATGTAATTGAACAGGATTAACATAATCTGAATCACCAACCCAATCGACATATATGTATTCATTAGTACCGTCTTCATAAATTATATCAAGTGCAACAATATCTGCATGTTCAGTTAATCGATCAAGTACAGGCTTCTTCCATTCAACAGGAAAGGAGTCAGCTTGACAGTCAATTAAGTTTGATTCTTTCGAAATTTTCATGAAGACATGTTTGCAATAAAATGAAGTTCCCAGTCTATTTTCATGTTTGTAAATCCTTTTTGAAATATCGCTTATAGAAAATGATTTGAGGTTGCTCCATGTAATTCTGTAGGCTTCACAATTTTCAAGTACGATATGGACTTCTTTGAATTTTTTAAATTCCATATACATTCTCCTTTCAAAAACACTTTTCGCTGTATCAATCAATTAAAACCTCATAGCATTTAGTTACTAATTTAATTTGATACTTTACATCATCTAAAGCATTATGCTTCACTAACAAATCATCATTGAGCTCTTCTTTCAGTTCCTTTTCAGACATTCCTAGTTTGGCACATGTGAGATCAACAATCGTTCTTACATCTCTGTCATTTTTATAATAGATGGGGTAATCTAGCCCGTTTTCTTCAAATTGATATTGTATCATTTTATTGTCGAAAAGAATCCCATTTCCCCAAAAATAAATTTCACCTCCATCTTCTTTTAATTCTTCCAGCCAAGCATGAAAATTCTCTAGCAATTCCTCAATTGACACAGAACCTTGATTTAATAAATTAGTTAGTAGTTCCTTGTTTGTATTGAGCCACCACTTGAGGGTTAATCCATCGACACGTAGGTAACTGTTTTTTTTCAATGTCTGCAATTTGATTAAAAGTAGCCAAATGTTGACCAGTATTAATATCAAATGCGACTGCTGATATCTGAAAAATAGTAGCATCAGATTTTACTCCTAGCGTTTCAATATCAGTCATAATATCAATTCTCATAAAACTCTCCTTTATGTATGCAGATGAAATCCCGATTTCCTCGGCTATGAGCTTACATTCCTACAAGCGAAATCAGTGCAACCTTCATGTGGCTCTCTTTTATCACTATGTCTGTTACAGAAGCCGTCACCTGTGTATACCCCTTCTTCGTCTCCATTAAAATTATAATATAGGCAGAAATCGCATATTCCTATTGAATCGTGCAAGTTCTGGCAACCTGTATTGCAAAATTTCATTGTCTTGTTAATAAGAACAACCTCCTGATTCACATCAAATATGCTTCAACAAAACTCACTAATTCATCAACATCTGTTTTTGTTGTTTGTTCGGTAATCGTAAAGTATTTAATCATTATGTATTTTTCATATTCTCCATTACCATAGTATTCATCGCAAACAATAACTTTGAGCTGAAGGTTGGGAGTAATCGGAACCAAATAATTTTCTGTTCCTGTATTCACAGGAAAACGCAATAAGAATCTATCAACGCTCTTACATTTGTCACTATTCTTGCTCTGCATATAATCATTAATTAACTCTAAAGTCTCTTCGCTATCATCTTCACCATAACTACCTTTATAATCAGGCAATTTCGATCTAAAGTAGCTGCTCAGTTCATTATTAAGCTTTGTTCTCTTGCGTTCAACTACATTTGTCATTGCTGCCATTAAACCTTTTTCCTCTGCTTCTCTTGCAATACTCCAATCTGATTTAATTAACATCTATCTTCTCCCCTTGACTAAATCTTATCCCGCACATAGGACAATAGTTAATTGGCAAATACACTTTTTTCAGACCATCGCTATAGTTATCCCATTCCGATGTTTCAATGATCAGATGATAGCCCAACAAATCATCTACTATCACAATGTCATCTAAACAAGTTCCACACTCAGTCACACTAGTTCCTCCATTCCTTTCCATAAAACATAATCGTCTTCTACTAGCTCATAGTAGTCAGGCGAATAGCACCCTTCCCTACAGTCAACAAATTTATCATTTAGCATTTCCACAATAACCTCACCATAGTATTTGATAATATTTTCAGCAACCAATTGATCAGCAACGTGTTCACGATTGTAATTATCTTTGCGAATAATCTTCATAGTTTTCCTCCAACAATTTATTCGAACAATACTCCACCAAGAAATTCATTATGTAGTTTTGTTACTTTTCTAAATGCTTCTTCAATCTCATTCCTTTTTTCCCAGTATGTTTTCATCGATCCTTCTGTATACACTCTGTCCCAGTCTTCAGGATATTCGCCGTTCTCTTTTTCATATTTGTAGACCTTCCTAGTTTTTAGGTTCTCACTAACCCACTGACTGAACTCATCATTAATAATTTCGATGATATCAGATAGTTTGTAATTGATAACTCTTTCGTTATTTTCATACCAACTAGAAGGGATTTTTTCAATAGAATCATTTTCCTTAAAGAAAGGAATCTTCATTACCTCTCTAGAGTCAATTTGAATTTCAGTGTGTTCTCGCCATTGATAGAGAACAGAAAAGTATTCTTTTTTTAAATTAAATACTAATCCTTCCAATCTCAGATCTTTCACCGCTAGAACTTGTCGAATTGGATTATCCCAGTATCTAGTCTTCATATTGTAAAACCAAATGTCAGCTTCGACTTGATTCTGATGATAAACAATCTTTCCTTCTGATAGTTTTTTGAGGTTGATCACCCCATCATTCAACTCACTGTTTAATACAATTCTATCTCCATTTTTAATTTGAAGATACTTTCCTTTATCCATTTTTATCACTTCTTTCTATCTGTTATCAAGTCGCTTGCCCCTGAACTTAATCCATGTCATGCTCACAGCCCCCATCCAGAACAATTTAGTGCTTCTTGATAAACCTTTTTGATTTGCTCGTCTGTTCGGATCTCGTCAGGAGTCACTTTGCCCCTGAATATACGATTAATGAACTCAATCATTTTCTCTCGTTCCCCTTGTAGCGCCCTTATTGCTGCCAGACAGACAGCGTGTGGAGCTGAATCAGTTGTACTCATATCATCATTTTTAAATCTTGCTGACCACCGCCAACCAACCAGGCCTTCGAAGTGAAACAACGCTAACTGGTACCCACGCAGTTGCATCTCCTGCTCCACAAAGCGAATCCCCTCCCAGGTGGTGGAGTAGGGTGGAATTGTCCCAAATGTGCCATCTGAATTAAGCTGCGTAGTCAAGAAACGGTAGCCAATTAACTCTGCAAATACTTCATCGAGTTCCCTTCCTGGCTCCATCTGCTCGATCAAACTCATATCAGTCATTTGCTTTCATCTCCAATTCTTCGAGGTATGCCGAGTGCCAACAAGCTTGGCAAATCATATCATGGTCTATATGAGACGGATAAGGAAATATTCTACCTTTCTTGTAAGGTTCCCGCGTTTCCTTGCCACAAGACTGACAATCTTCATAGACAATTTCACAAGAGGAAAATGAAGGTTCATATTCTACCTCAACTTCAAAATCCTTTTCACAAGATTCGCATTCGCAATCAAATTTATTGTCTCGTGCATCAGAAAGGTACTCATAAACGTCATTTTCGTATCCACAATAAGGACAATCTACAGTTTTACTCATGTTTTGCATCCCTTCTTAGGTTTAATGTGATGTAGGCTGCCTTCATCATCCATGTGATACTCTAGCGTTGGATATTCTTCTACTTCTCTCAGAAATTTAACATGATCCTTTAGATAATAGTTTTGCTTCCTTAATTGATTTTTTACCTCGTCGCTCATTTCAAGCGACCTTTCTAGCATTAAAACTCTTCCATTCAGCCGCTCAATCTCATCAAGTGCCGTAGGCCAGCCAGTACTAGCTTCCGTGATGCGCGTTGCGTCATTTAAACAAGCATCCTCAGTCACAGAATGCTTCAGTACCGCCACTTGCAAAATATGATAGGCATCCCATTGGGATTGTGCGTTTAATGCTTTCTGGATGTCCCTTTTCAGATCATCAATCGTTTCTTTCAATTCTTTTATATATGCACATTCGGAGCAGCGCAACCTGCCGTGTTCTTCACAAATATTCATACCCTTTCCCTTTCCATCACTGTTCAGTATTCAATAAAAGCTCAAGCTTTTCAGTAAATTCCTCGTAACAAGAAATTTCTGTTTGATGAGATAAATAAAAATTTGTACGTTCATTATTATCATCCAAAGATTCCTCAAGCTGTTGAATCTTCTCTCTATACTCTTCAATCATTCCTAAAATCACTTCAGCTAACATTTAACCATCTCTCCTGTTCACTAAAATTTATAATATAATTTATTTATTTAACAAATCACCTTATGACTATTTTTTAAAAATTCACCTTTATTGGGGCTGCTTCAATAGTCTACCACCTAGATTAACGTTATAACCTGATGGGAAAAGGCCACAATATTCAACGATCCCCTCTTGCTCAAGCAACTGAAACTCGCATCCATCGTCGTTTGGATCTATAATAGCAACTTCGTTTTCTTTGGTTTCATCTAGGTTAACAGTAAGAACAATATTGTCTTGATTATGACTAAGAACTTTACCTACATCTAAAACTATGGCTGGTTTACCATTGTAATATTTTGTTAGATGAATATAATACGATTTACCTTTATAATTGATTGGTTCATCTTTTAATAATGTTGAATTCATTTTAAAATCCCCTTTCAATTATGATGTTAAAACACTTTATTATTATTATTATTATTGGCTCTGAATCCATCCCATTGACATTCCGTTACCACCCCAATGCTTTAGTGGTAAATATGTTTGAAGACCTGTAATGACCTTTTGAGCTTCATGTTTCTTTAAATTGTCAATCGTTGCCGAACTGTAGAAGTGCTGTATGTATTTTTGAACTCTTTCTTCTCCTAATTGATTAATGATACGAGCTACATAAGCGGCTTGTTTTTCTGTTGGTTTCATTTGTTGACTTCCTGGATAGTTGAGACATCATCCATAGCGACCATCAAATCTTTGAAAGTCAGGAACATATCATTTGTAATGCGAGTTCTAAATTCAGTTATTGTTTTATATTCGAGATTGTCAACAAGTAATTCGCGTCCACTTTTGGTTGTGATTTTAATATTCATTTTTACCTCCATATCCATATAAAAGGTTCATTTAATCCTATCTCAAATCGTAATATTCAACCAAGCCTACGACATTATCTCTTGATAGCCATCTTTCTCCGTCTTTCTTTGCAAACTTTACTTCGGCATATCCAAGAAGCGCTGCATCCAAGTCCACAGCATAAAGATAATGCTCATCAGTCAGTTTTAAAACATCTCTTCCGCGCTGCTCAATTTTCTGCCAATGATTCAATTTCAGACCTCCAAAAAATCCTTATTTTATATGGGTTTTATTTTCTGCAAAATACGATGAAATATTACACCTCAACCTCTAGTTTTTGTTTTAGCTATCCAAGTTACCACTTACAACTCAGCAAACTCTTGTTCAAATTCTTCAAGCTGCCTATTTAGCTCTGCCCTAATTACCTCGATAAGTTTGGAATTTCCCATATATCTATTTAAATTTAAACTGTCTTCTTTGCTATAATCTGCACCGATATTTAGGCTATATAATTGATCGTCGTAGTATCTATCTTCTTTATAACTTCTTGTTTTGTATCCAGTGTTGATCTTGTCTACAGCCATCCTTGTAACTCCAATTATTCGATGAAGTTCTTGTGCTCTTTTTAGAGTTTCTTCTGTCATTACACCCTCCAAAAAATCCTTATTTTATATAGATTTAATTATATCTGAAATACTGTGAAATGTTAGTTTCATTCCAGTTCTCTTGTTACGTCATCGACCACTGATCTCAACTCACCTTCGAAAATGTCTCCATCGATCAGCAATGATTTAATTACTTCTTCTAATTTTTCATAAGAATAACAAACAAATTCCTGTTCTGATTCAATGATTTGTTTCGCTACTTTAAGTCCCTCAAAGTAATAGTGCCTTGCTTCCTCATTTTATAATTTGAGGGGATTTTGAAGCGTCGATTTCATTTTGGATAATAGTAATTAAAATTTTTCACTTTCAAAATCAACTTTAGTTTTCAAGATTTTATATTACCTGATATTTTAAGAGTTATAGTGCAACTGCAACTTGCCATTTTGATGAATATCACCACCGAACATTAACGCAAATGCCCAATCTCTCTTATTTGAACATATCTGCATTTTCCAAAAGTATTTTTCTGATTTCACTGACTACACTAACCCTTTCCAACTCAATCAGGTTTTCATAATCTGTTTTGATTGTCCAATTTTTAAGCAGTTGTCTTCCAAGTGGCTTTCGAATCCAGTAACTACAGCTAACATACATAAACTTGTTATTTTTTATATTAGCTACTCCCTTGATTCTCTCATTGTTTTCAGCCAGTAGAATTGACAATTGCTCTAACTTGAGAAACTCAACTGATTCATCGAACATGACGCTTATTGGGTCATTTGGGTGATGACCAATACAAGAATATTTAGTTTTCAAATTCAAAGTAAAATTAAGTGTGTGCAATAGAGGTATCATTTCACTATCCAAATCATCAATATCGATTCCAATTTCAGCAAATTTCTTTTCCATTTCTTATTACCTCATGTCAATGTATGTATTCAAATTCCCAAAACAACAAACTCTGTATCGAGTACAACTTCCATGCAATCTTGACCTTTAATTTTTTTACAAATATGAGCTTCACTGACTTTAACATCATCAATTCTTTTGCAAATATTGTTTAATTTTAAAATTATTTTTTCAACTTTGTCTGTATGCTCAATCCCCTTTCTCTTATCATAGTTATCGTAAAACAATTTAAAGTCTCTATCTCTCTCTCTGAGAGTGAAGAAACACTCATATGAAATAAGCATGTCAACTTCAATTGTGTAATTATCTGTATTAAAAGTATAACTTTCAACCTGATAAACGAAATTATCAAAGTAGTTAACCAACAGTGGAGTACTAAAAATCCGTTTTTGAGTTTTAATTCTTTCTATTTTTATATAATCGTGCGAATTAATTACACTCATATTCCTAACATCCGTTCATCTCTCCAATTTCTAGCTTCTTTAACTCAACTGAACTTTTTGTTATTTCAACTGCTGTGTAAATAACGAGGGTAATAAAGATCATCGTCATCATAGTTTCAAATAGGTTCTGGCTTTAAAATTCTAAAGCCAGTCACTTCTACGTTCTTTTCATATTTATTTGTAAATTCTATTGCCCGTTTTTTTAAGAAGCTCAAAGTCTTGTTACTGGGAATGTGATTAAAGTAAATAATAAAAGACAAATAGGCAGGGTATTTATTAATACAGGTCGCATTCTTTGCTTTATTTATTTCTTTCTTGCACTCTGTAATTTTACTATTAATAAATGTATCAGAATATAGACTCCTATCAAGTTTTATGTACTCATTAATAAATTCCAAGTATAGCTCAATAACTGAGCTTTTATAGTGCTCAAGCGCTTTTTTTTCAGTGTCTTTTGTATAATAATGTCCATATCCATTATTCCATATATCATTAGTGGGATAAACATTTGATGGAGAACTAATATCTAATAAATCACGCTTAAATAAAACACCATCCAGCTTTTTGTGATATTCTAAATATTCTACTCTTTCATCTTCACCATCTGATGTATTAGTAGGAGTGTGCCCTGTCATATATGCACACATTCTATGTCTAAATTCTGTATATTTATTTGTGTCCACTATAAAACCAAATTCTGTGCTCATATTTATAATTCATCCTCCTGAGAATAGAATCTCATTTCCTCTAGCTTTTCAGAAATTTCATAACCTAACACAATATAATCTGATCTGTTCACACTCAATTATATGACTCCATTTCCATTGTTCTTAATATTAATTCATAACACGATTGGATTCGATCCTCAACTTCTCCTCCAACTTCATAGTATTTAACATTATTTAGATTTAAAAATCCGATTATGCCATTATAGATATCGAGCTGATCTTTAATTGATTCATGGCGCACTCCATCTTCTACAATCGTACCCGTAGGCGGGAATACAACAATCAAATCAAACCAATAGGTCTTTTTCAGTGTTTTCATATAAAGTTCCTCTAAGAATTTATATTCTGCTTTTGTCGGTTCCTTCGTGTTTTGTTTTCGCATCAAATTATCAAGCAGTCTCTTTCCAAACAAGTAGCTTGCCATTGCAGGAGTGTCACTAAGCATTATCTGATTTGTTTCATCTACTGCCCTGTCTCTCGTCTCCTGGTTAGACTGGATGATTAATTGCTCATGCAAATCTTTGGGAATACCATAAGTTGCAATATAATGTCTCGCATACTCTTTGCTTGTCTCAGCATTTAACTTGTCCTGTTTCAACTTTGATTCTAAGGCAGTGCAGACTGTTGTTTTGTATGTACTCGGTGCACCACAAATATTAACTCTAAGACTCAAATAATCACTCCTTATGAGCTACCTCCAGACTATTCTAGAGGTAGCAATTAGTTGGGTAATTAGTACTCGACGTAACCAAAACCTTCTGAAAAATGAGGGATATCTATGTAATAGCAACTTTCATATGTATTTTCTTTGGATTCTTTCTTATTGTCTTTCTTTCGTTTTACTTTTTCAAATTTATCATTTGTAAATTTTCTTCTATCACGGTTTTTATTATTCCGAACCATATTTAGATGCCTCCAAGTTTAAATGTTGATATTGAAGAAATTTAACACATCTTGCCAATTACCAACCCTGCGATACTTGTTGCACTTAGAGTTATGCGGTGCACTATAGAGTAAACCGACTCCTTGAAACTCAATAAAATTTTCTGGTTTGTCATCAATCAACCAACTTGAGTTAATAATTGATTTATTCCTAGTGAACACATAATTTTCTTCAGGAATAAAACCAAAATGCTTTTTCAACCAATTATATTTAGGAAGTATGTTATTAGGATTAAATGGAGCTGTCACGAAGAATATTTCATAGCTTTCGCTCAATTTACGAATAGCATCTTGACTGCCTTCGATAACTGGTAAATTAGCAAAGAGTGAAGGATCATCTAAGTATTTGTATATTTTCTTTGAACAACTAGGCTTCACCAACTCATGAAAGTTCCATTGTGTAATTTGATCAGATGTTAAATTGTCATTGTAGTCATTATTGTAGCGATATAGCCACACTGATAAAATGTCGGCAATGCACTGATCTTGATCCACAGAAATTCGTTGTTTCATTGACTTTTTTATACCTCCAAAATATCCTTAACGTCTTGGATTGCTTCCTCAATATTTCCTCTTTTGTTAGTTACAACATAATCGTAATGAATCAAATTTGTAATTTCCTCATCATATGTACGAAGACGTTTAGCAATGTTATCTTCTGAATCTCCGCGATCTCGCATGTTAGCTTCAACCTCTTCCTTTTCACAATAAAAGAAAATTGAGATTGACTCAGGATACATCTTTTTAATTTGCTTCATGCCGTTGAAATCACAAATAAAGAATGTGTCTCCTATTGAAAGTTTTGTATTAACCTCTTGCTTTGTTAGACCATAGTAATTATCACTGTATTCTGTCATTTCAACTAGTTTTCCACCATCATGCAAGTCTTGAAATTCTTCTTTTGTGATAAAGAAATAGTCCTTGCCGTGAATTTCTCCTACTCGCGGTTCTCTTGTCGTAAATGATACAAACTCGTTATTCATTATTTCTCGCATGATAACAGTTTTTCCACTTCCGCTTACTCCGCTGACTAGTAACAATTTACTCATGCTCAATCACCTCTGTTATCAAGTCTGGTCGGGATGTCTTGCATTTGTGGCATTTTTTCTTCTGTATGCATTGCACATTGTAAATTCCAAGCAGCAGCTGCTAAATGATCTTCTTCATTGTCACCATCAAGATATTGGCTTATATGACGCATAGCACTATCAATGAACTCTGAGACAGGCATTCCTTTCTCCCAATTTCGGCCATCACCGTATTTAATTTGACCAAGCTCACACCTCACTGCAATACGTCTAAGCCCCACCGGAGACAATAAGACATATTTCCCTTTACCAGGCTCCCTGTCCCTTTGAGCACCAGTTTTGAAGCTTAATCGATTTCCTGAATCAACACATTTGTTCATGTATTCACCTTCCCTATTCAGAAACTTTTTAACTTTCATAGTAAACAATAACTTCAAGATTTTTCTTTCTACCAAACTTTTTTGCGTCAATTTTTTTAACCATGTAAACATCTAATTTCCCTTCAGTGATCGCTCCTCCACGATCCTCACAAACAAAGGTATTATCAAAATAAGGGATAAACACTTTAGTACCAAATGGCATTGATTTTGGACACGCTAAAGTATGATTAGGTTTTACTTTTTTTCCACTTGCGGTTTTTCCATAATCTTTATGTCCAGGTCTTTTTCCTGTAGATTCGTAACCTGCTGTATATGCTGAAACATTAAACTTTTGAGTTTTCATTTTAGATTGGTTTTTAGACTGAGTGGACACATTTTCTGTTTTGGGTTTGACTGAGTTACTAGGTGACTTTTCAGTTTCCTTTTTCATATTTTTATTTTTTTCTTCTTTGATTTCAGTTGCGTTTAATTCTTCAATTTTACTATTGGATGAATTAGCATAAACATCATTAAATGATTCCAAATTCATCTCAAATGAATTACTACTAAGAATATAAAACACTGATAACAAAGACAAGATAATCTCTCTCATGATTCCTCCTGATAGTTCAGTTTAATATTAAACCACCTAGATATATACTTTATTTTAAAGTCATTTCTCTAGATGGTTTATAGATTTGTAAATTTAGCTATTTGTTTTTACTGATCCAAGCTGTCTAGTAATAATTGTTACATCATCTGGCGTTAATCTATTTTTCCTCAGAGTATCATAAACTTCAGCTTTAAACTTTGCGTTTTCTTCGTCTTTTGCTGTTACCTTTGTTTCCAACAGAATTTCTTCCTCTTTTGATATGATAATGACTTCATAAAGAAATGTCATATCTGCGAGTCCTTTTTGCTGTTGAAAGGTTCCTACTGTTGTAACATCGCCGTATCCATTCCAGGGATAAACTTCTGTCTGATACATGTTTGTACAGTAGTCTTTAAAATTGCTTCTGACGCTATTTTGTGTGCGATTGATGTGCACTTTTTTTGTCACTCCTTTAAAATTAGCTATTATTATTCGGAACCGTAAACTATAACATCGACATTGAGCTTACCTAAAAGGTAATATAATTTAGCAAAATAAGAAGGCCTGTAGAGAAATCCTTCATCTAGAATCACCCTATTAAATTTAATACCTCTGAGCGCTTCGAACTGGGCTGCTGAAAATACTCTATTTCTAATATCTACGGGAAATCTTTCAACTCTAGAGCTATTAGACACTATGCAGATTAAATCTCTATCCTTTCTCAATTCAGCTATTACTTTTTCCTGTGCCTCTCTCCATTACATTTACTTGAATCATCTCAGTTATCTCCTTGAGTATTTATACTATGAAATGTAACATTTATAGGAATTTTCATTCCCTTCGTCAGCTCATGTTGACCTTAACTAGATGTAAATGTATAGATAATTGATTAAGGTGAAATTAATAAGAAAATTTTTTTATTCGTCATCTTCCTCTTCTGCCTTGCTCTTAATTTCCTCAACAATATCCTCAAGATCGTGAAGGATAACACTCAACACCTGAACCTGTGATTTAGTAGCATCAGTTATCTTCTTGTCGCGTCCAAGATGCTTTTCAATAATTTCTACTGTTTCGTCATTGCGACCATTTTTGTGAATAAAGCTACCAGCGATCTTGAGCTGATTCATTAGATCGTCGTACTCAAGTTCAACAGGTTTGTTCATTTCCAATTGCTCTTTTGCTGTAACAGTCTTCACGCCATTGATTTTCTTCTCTTTTTCAATTGCTTCGTTAACTGCCTTCTCTAGATTCTCAGCGGTAAACTCTTTGATGAAAGGAGTGATATAGTCGAAGCGACTTCTTGCAAAATACTCTTCTGTTTCCGCAAGGTATGCGCTAGATTTAATAACATTGCCATCTTTATCTGTGCCATTGGATTTCAAGTATATTACAATGTCACTATTATCAATAATAGGGCCGAGAGCACGTTTGTCGCCTTTAGGCCATGCTTTACCATCTTCATCAATGCTAACATGACCAATGAAGCCGACAGTGTATCCACAGCTAATGAGTTTACTAATCTCCGTGAAGAACTCCGTCTCATACTCTGACCAGAGGCCGTAACCAGCATTACCAGATTTAATAGAATCTGATTCGTACTTATCGCAAATATATCCCTGGCAATATTTCGATGAAGCCCAAATTTCATCAAAAATAATCGTTTGATATAGCTCCTTAACTTTATCGAGTGTCTTTGGATTAGTGAGTTGTTTGTTGAGTTTTTTAAAATCTCCCCAACTATTGATAATCTCGTAAGGAACTCCATCAATTGCTCCTAGCCCACCTTCAAATGGGAGATAAAAAGGCTTTTTTAGCCTAGTGAGCTGCTTTGTCTTTCCGGTGGAATTCCCACCAATTACTGAAATAATCTTTCCTTCTAGACCTTCTGCAATACGTGAAATCTTAGGATTAAAAATGTCCATCTATTAAGTAATCACTCCATTTAATTTTATTTTAGAAATCGCTGTATTTATTTATCTATCTAATTGTCGCTAATAAAGATATTTTTATATTTTGTCTCATCAATCAACTTTATAAAAATTTTTGAAAATTAAAGATGGTAGAAATAAAAAATATATGTATTTTATATATTATTGGCATTCTGCTATTAGCGATTCATTGATGTTATTCTATATAGAATCCTAAATATTACCTAATTAACATCAGAATGGTAATTCATCTTCACTAACATCAGTCGGCTTCCCTGAATCCCCTTTTTTAAACGGATTCCCACTATCTTTCTTACCTTTGCTCCCTCCACTATTGGAACTGTTCTTTTTCTTTTCAATCATTTCTTCGTGACGTTCCTTACGATCTGCCAATCCTTGCTTAATAAGTTTTGGATCAAGATATTTACCGTTTTCTTTGTCATCAATTGCTTCCATTCCAGCAGTAACAATATATTCACGAATATCACGACGAGTTGTTTTCTTTTGATCTGCCCCAATTGCAGCTTTGATAATTTCCTCAGTTACAATTGTCTTACTTACTAAATCCCCCCATACAGTAACAGTGCTGTTTTTCTCATAGTTATCCTGCATGTATTCGCCCACTTCTGCATCTTCAACAATAAGTTCAAATGGGAACACTCGCCCTTCGTAGGCAGTTACAATACCTTTCAGGATAGTCCTACCTGTTTCCTCTTCATCTTTATCTTGCTCGGCAACTACACTAATAACACTCATTTCTAGACGGAATGTGGCTTTTGGCTCAAAGATGTCACTTGGTTTCAAACGATTAATAAAGTTTGAGCTGATCTGAGGAAATGATTTCAAAAGTCCGTCTTGCCCTACGTATTCATTCAATCCAACCTTACCAGTAGTAATTCTAACTTTATCAGCATCTTCACCATGAGTTTCAATAGATTTATACTCATTCATAATAGTTTGTAAACTTTTGAACAGCCCATTTTCTTTGCCTTTACTTGTGAATTCATTCGCAAATACACTTACAGAATGAGTATCTTCGTTTACTAGAATATTTACTTCTCCTCGGACAGAACGTTGAGTCTTACCATCCTTTTTAAATTCTTGTACTTCCATATTAATAGATGATACAATACCTTCAATTTCTACTACATTTACTGACTCCCGAAGTGTTTTTGCCATTGTTTAATCATTCTCCTTAGTTTATGTTTTTATGTATTTTTGTTTATTTTAATTATTAAATATTTATTATAAAATTAGTTATCTGTGTGTCTAAGGAGGATCGCGATTAACTATAGCTCTCACCTACTTTCAATGTTAAAAATCAAACTCATCGTCTATTACCTCATCATCAACATAATCAAAAGGATCTTGGTTTTCAAAATCTTCTTCTGAATAATGATGGCTAATTTCTGAACAGCCAGTTACCAGCAACTCTTTCTTCAATCCAGCAATAGAGTCATCCTGTATTAATACAGAGTAAACAATATCTCCATGAACCATCAATACATCCCGTTTTCTAAGTGAGGAAATATAATTGATCAACTCTCCATTTTCACTTAAATTGAAACTAAATGGTATTTTATTTATATTATCTTTGTTCTTTTTGATTATCAAAGCATGTAGTTTACCTTCATCATATGAATCAAACACAATTTCCTGCTGGAAGTAAGCTTGCTGACCATTACCGATCGATCTAACTTGTCTGTCATCAATTACTGACAACTCTTTGATGACATACTTATCGTAAACCTTATCCTTATGTACTATAAAATCTAAATTTCCTCTGATGAATACCTTCATCCCATCTTTTAAGTTTTCTGCAAGTAATTCAGCTGCATCATACTCTAAAAGACTTTCTTCATACGATGCAGACAACTTAACATTGACTGGCATCATCAACTCGTAATTTTCTAAATTGCTATATCGATCTACCCAATTTACTTCTTTTCGTTCAGTGGAAACATATTTACCTGTTGTTTTATTTCTGAATATTTTATTAATTTTTTTGTTTTTCACACCTAACAGTTCAACATACACAAATGAATTATCGCTTAACTTAATGGAACAAGTTATCTTCCTCCACGGTTGTTTTTTATCGTCTTCTTTGAAGGTATAAAAGTTATTATTGAGTGTTCCTACTACTGTTCCTACACAAGTAAATTTTCCATAAGTGGGTTTCATATTTTAAAACCTCTAAACTATGTATTTTCCTCTTTTAATTGATTAGAAGAGTTGAAATCTTAATCCTATACTATAAGCAGGCTTTTATAATATGTCCAGGATAAAGGATTTGAACCCTCAACTTTATTAAGGATGATCAAGCCTTAATAACACTTTTGATCCAAAATACTCTCTGTTCCCAAGATAATACGGATAAAGGGACTTGAACCCTTATAATAGTTACCTATTGCAGCATTTTAAGTGCTGTATGTCTGCCAATTCCATCATATCCGCTTAGAGTGGGCCGTGGAGGACTCGAACCTCCGACTCCCTAGTTATGAGCTAGGTGCTCTAACCAACTGAACTAACGGCCCAGATTAACAGTTAATTTAAGTATTTATTTTTTAAAAGCACCTACTTAGTTAACGAAAGAAGTATATATTATCTTTTTAAAGCTGTCAATATCTTTTTTAGAAATAATTTAAGGGAGAGTGTTCTCCCTTATGTATGAAAATCTCTAGATGGCCTCACGTTGTCCGAAAGTTAGAAAACTCTCAGTTGTTGCAGTGATATTTTCAATGTCTCCATCAAAAAATTCACCCCATTTTTTAATATCTTCAATATTATTAATTGTACGATCTAAATCTTTATAAGTCTTTGAATCTACTGGCAACCCACAAACGTGAATCATAAAATCCAAAAAATTTTCCCGGCTTTGTTCCCACTCTTCCAATAGTTGATCGTAATTCAATTCATACCCCTCCAAACATACTTTTTTTGTTTTGTCAAGAGAAATTGGAAGGCATGAATATACCTTTACGTTTCTTCTGTAGTGTTTTACAATAACACTATAGGAAAGAACAAGCACTTATTTATGTGTCGGGCGCAATTCGATCATAAATATAGTGTTTTTTTTAAATCAATCCCTCTTTGATTTAAATTTACCACAATTTATCTCTAATGGTAAAGTGCAATCCATGTACAAAAATACTATCTTTACTATTAGAAAAATATATGCTTCAATTGCATAAAATGTCTAATCCTGTCGAATAGCTTCAACAAACTACCTTTTACCGAAAAACCCAACGTTTGTCGCGTAAACTCTCCTTGACATTCTCATCTACACATCCCAAATCCTTAAACTTTTTTTTGTTTGGCTTTGAAATTGTTGTGTACATGCCATTCTCAAAATAACATTTACCCATACCTGAACAGTATGACTTAACATTATCAATATTAACAATAATTTTATTATCTGAGATAATAAAATTATATTTTTCAAGGAATTTTAGGCACATTTCATGATTCATGCTGTGTTTATATCTTTTGGCGTTTTTGTGATAAATAACAGTCTCTCTACCATCTCGATCAATGAAATTAATATCATTTATCCATATCCATTCAACTTCATTGGATTCGCCAATGACCTGCAACAGAGATTCAAACATCTTATTTAAGTTAAGAGTCAGACCTGCTATGTCATCTTTGTATTTATCGATGCTATTAATGACTTCCATGGTAATATTTTTCATTAATTCACCTTTTTTATTACTAAGCCGCCAAGTATTGACGGCCTAGTATTTTTAGTTCTTACTTTTTAACGTTTTTGAGTTCTTCTGGTACTTCTTGTTTATTTATGAACCAAGCGGAAGCACTCACTGCATGCTCGTATGCAGTTTTTTCAATAGTCTTTGAAGCAAGTTTAGCCACTAATTTTTTCATCGATATTCCCTCCTTCCTCATTTTCTTCAAGGTCTCTTTTATATGCAAAGTACAGTAATGTACCTGTACTAAACAGCAACACTGTGAACATCAAATTAAAAACGTATCCATTATACTTTTCGACTGAGTACAAAACAAAGGCTCCAGTCGATACCAGAAAAATTAGAATAATAATAAACAATATAAACTTTTTAGTATATTTCTTTATTAATCCGAATGGCTCATCCAGATCAAAGGAATAACCTTCATTGGTAATTTTGAGCGTAAACACTGTAGCCACAATTATAAAGAAACAAATCAATTGAATGAGATAGCCTTTGAAAGTGAAGGCTGCAATATCACTTACTGACACGATTTGGGCAAATGTCAATATTTTAATTAATGATATTTGTATTAGTCCATAAAACACATATGATGTTATTGATACCAATGTAGCATGAGACCACTCTCTCTCCAGACTGGCTTTCAACAACAAAGTGTAAATCAGTATCTGTAGAAATGGAGCGATACTGGTTAAATCGAAAATTGTCAAAATTAACGAAAAGCTAGAGAGGAGTAATGATGATAACAGAATTTTTTTCACTCTTGCTAAGTTTAGTTTTATTCTAAAAAGATATACCCCCAATAAAAAAATTGAAAAATACTCGATTATTGAGAAAAGTATAAAATATATATATTTCATCTTGATTCACCCAATCATCTTTTTATTAGGAATTAGTAGTGTAAGGCTTTGAGCAAAAAAAGAAATAGTTACTGCATCTGAATGAACAAATAAAAAATTAATAGTTACTAAGCTTACTGAAATGAATTTAAACAACATATTGGACAAAGCAGGATTCCTATATTGAGAGTCTATATCTCTAGGCGCTAAAATTAATAAAATAGCTATCGATAGAATATTTAAGAGTGCTGGAATATTATTCATTAGTACTGCTGATAATACGCATATTAGCATACTTGAAACGAGGACACAACTATCAGATTCTTTCAGGTGATACCCACCAGAAAAGTATCTTAGAGTTGCAAAAGAAATAATAATAATAAGCGTATCAATTGGTCTTCCAATAATAAAACCGAATACCATACTTATTAAAACAACTGCTAACCCATTATAAATTATCCTTAACCCATAGTCTAAAACTTCGTAACTCGCAGTTTCTTCTTCGTTTATATTTTTTATGTATTTCGCTGTTTTACTAGATATTTTTTCAATTATCAAAACTTCCTCTCCTCTCAAAAAATATATTACCATATCTTTCAACTTGCTGTCAATATAAAATATAAAAAACCTCAAAATTAATTTGAGGTTCCATAAACTGCTTGAATTGTCCCTAGATTTAAAAATTCATCTTTGATTCGACGTTGGTTTTGGACTCCATTTTCATCGAACTTTTCAAAGACAACTTTAAATTCTTCCTCATCTAGCTTCCCTGTGACATCATATAATTGCTTTGCTGTATAAAGCATGCCACTATTTATAATATTTCTCGGGATAAAAGATTGTTCACCTATTTCATTTGCGATTTTAGTCAGGCGCCTATAAACTATATTTTTATCGGCTTCGTAAAAATTTATTGTCTTGGTATTCGCTGACTTAACTACAAAGTCATTTTCGACCAAATTTGCTGTGGCCGATTTAATGTCTGGAGAAGGATTACCATTCATTTTTTCATATTCAGTTTCAGCTGCCGCTTTAAAACATAGTCTGATGCAGTTATCATCCACTGTAAGTTCTCTACTGGTCTTATTAGACCTTAAAACTAGTGTATTATCTGATTCTCTTATATCTTTCCTTTGTAGGTTGACGACCTCCTGTAGACCGTCTCCTGACACGCCATTAAATAACAAACTTACGACAACAGCATCTTGGTAATTAACTTGATTTTTTATAATCTCATCAATTTCTTTAGCAGTCCAAAGTGTTTTAGCTTTGGATGTTACAAATTGCTCTTTCCAATCGCTATCCACCGTTAGCAAGGGGTTAACTCCCTTAATATAACCTTTAACAATTGACCATTCTATATACTTAGATATCCAACTAATGTTAAACTTTGATACATACGAAGTTCCTGGTTTAAAGCTGTAAAAAAGTCTCTTTAATTCATCACGGTCGAATTCTGATAAATCTTTATCTAGAACCATTTCGCTCGTATGTGACAACTTAAAGAACCTCAACACTACCATTTGAGTGCTATTTTCATACTGAGATAAGAATTCAACTTTTCTTTCTCGATTAAAAAGCTTATCCATATTCACAACATTACTCATTCAAATTAACCCTCCATCTATCAAAGTAAACCAGCAATCTTTTCTTCAGCATACTTTTTCAGATTCCGTTTCACCTGGTTACTATTTACTTTGCCTTTTCCCTCAGCGAATAAGACTTTGCTGTATTCACCATCAAACGAGTAGTCAAATGACTCAACCAATCTGATAATTTCATCCGCTGGGATGTCTTTACCATATTTATCATACAATGCTTTTGCAATTACAAGATATACAACAAAAGTGTTGTGGTAGTTCCTCAAGCTTGATTTCCTTGCTTTTATTAAAGTCTCTAAATTACTACTGAATTCATCTTTATAACTGTCAACAACGTAATCAAAGAAATAGACCAATACACTGGCGATATTAATACGATCGGCATTATTTTGTGGATCGAAAATATCTCTTATGCCTTTGGACAATACATTAAAGCTTGTCAGGTAAGAACGTTTAGAACTAACAGTTGCTTCTTTTGCAATTCTTCCTCTGAGAACCGATTTTCTTTCAATTTCAATTGCAATCTTATCTTCGAGAGTGTCATTCATAAGGTAGTTTACAAACGACTTATCAAATTTCGACATTTTATTAATCTGTCCCAAATAGAATCTTGCATCGTCAAAACTTAAGTACTTAATCGCTACATCAATTGAATCCTCAAGGTCAGGATCTTGTTCGAGTCTGTTAAGGATTGCAGACAGTCTGTGAAATCCGTCAATAATATACATATCTCCAGAGATGAGTGTTAGTTCACCAGCATCATATGAAATATCAGATTTGTCATCCATGATGACACAAAAAGTGATAGTATTACTTCTGAACATACCACGTTCCATTAAATTGGTGATTTCTTTGACGGATTTAGATATTACTTTAGGCGTTGTTGTTGTATTACCTTTTTTATCAGTCTTTTCTTTAGGTTTACGTTGTAAATCAGTATTATAAAAAAGTATTTTATTCCATAGTTTCCCAACTTCTTTAAATTTTAAAGAGGTAATATAATCATGTTCAGATGATTGAACAACATAGTTTCCGAATGTATAAGGTAGCTTCACTTCTTCTTCTTTATGATTCTTTTTGTATTTATTGATGGCACCAATTTGCTTTTGGTTCCAAAAAAACTCTGGGTTTAAATTTTCACTCTTTGTTGCAATGTAAATTGCATTAACAATAACCCCTTGTTCAAGTGCTGAGTATTGTTCTAATGCTTCTAAATTAGTCAGAATTTCTTCTAGCGTACCAGGGAGTATTTTGTGCGACAATAAAGTTTCATTGATATTTTCTTGCAAATCTTTATTATTTATAATCTCATGGATCACACTGCTTGAAGATAGTTCTTCAATGATCTTAGTGGTTGTTTCTGCTGCTGGCATCTTTATCATCTCCTCAACAAACTGTAAATATTTTTGTATATAAAAACAATTATATCACAATCATAAAAAAATATACACAATTAACGCAATAATTACGCGTCAATTATGTATATTGATCCTTTTGAACTATTTCTATGTTCACACTTTCGACGAAAACCCAGTTATTATCTGTATTTTCATAAACATTTATTACGGCAGGAACGTTGTATGAATAGTGTGATAACTGAGTTTGCTTAATCAACTTCTTCGCTGCAAACAAAACTGTATATTTCGTTTGTGCATAGAAAGGATAAACCTTTACCCCTTTCATTTCAACTTCGCTCTTGAATTTAGATTTTTTCATCTCATTTAATCCTTTTTTCAATTGAATAATATATATATTATAATTTAAAAAACAATTGAGGTCAAGTTTTTTCTAAAATCTAGGTGACATATTGTAATAATAAGTTGGATCACCATTATACTTTGGGGAATGATTATTCATTATTTCTTTCTCCAGCTCAAAAGCTCTCCAATCAGGAATTCCAGTAATAATTTCTATTAAGTAAATTTCATCGTTAAACTTGTCTTTTTTCTTCAATCTGTGATTATTTAGTCTCTTATTAACATTTCTTGTAGCTCCTACATATATAATCTCTTGTGCTTCAGATAGAAAAATATAGGTAGCCACCTCTTCGTCATCGTATAACTTACATGTCTTTGGAGAAATGAAAACAGACTCTGCAAGATAAACTTTCCTTATCGGTTTCATGGTTTTCCTCCTGTAATTAATTTATTAAATAACACAAGACAACAAGTTTTTGAATTTCCCAATATTATTTAACATAATTCATGTTCTCGAAGCAATCATTTCTTTATATGTCTTAATCGAAAGGTTTGAATGTACCATTCTATCGATAATAAGCCTACCAACATAATAATTATCATATTTGAAATTTGTTAGTGATTTTAACTCCTCAACACATTTATCCATCTCTTCTTTAGTGTGGTCAATTGTCAAAAGGTAACATCTCCTTTTTGATTATTGTACTCATTGATTTTAACTAACATAATTTTATCACGAGCCAAAATTCACTTCCAGTACCCACCTTGTATTAATTCATCAAGAAACGTTTTGTGTCAACTGTCTTCACCTAAGTCAATTTATTTTTCAAACCATCCACTATAAAAGATTCAGTCAAAACTTCTGGAAAATTCTCAATGGAAATAATTCTCTTTTTATTTTCTCTAAACATTTCAACAATTTCAATTATTGTTTTTGTATTGCGTGACACTCTACTCCAGTTTTGAACATATAATTCATCAATGTCTCGTTTAATCATGTCGTCTAAGATATCTATAAAACGTTTATCTAACTGGTGAGCAGAGATGATATCTTCATAAACATATTCTATTTTTTTACCGTTAGACTCCAAAAAATTGCTGCATACTGATAACTGCTTATTGAGATTATGCACTGATCTTTCGGGACTTCCAACACGAATGTAAACAGCAACCATAAGCACAACATCCTCTCATGAGATTTTTCAAGTATTTACTCTTCCTCTGATGCAGAATCCTTCAAATTAGTTTCAATGAAATCATAATCATAATCAAGTTTACTTAACAATAGCCATATATCATCTCTATCACCAATTGATCCATCACCGTATCCATCCCCAGCACTAATTTCAATACCGTATGATGAAATTGGGTCTAATTTATATCCATACCATTCTCTCATTTTGTGTGCGACGTCACCAGGGAAAATTGAATCATCCTCTTCACGTTCATTATGAATCTTAATTAATGTATTTGCCAAGTCTCTCTTAAAATCATCTCTGTCTTTTCTGTGATGGCGCAATCTAATAGAAAATATTTCACTACCTGTTCTATCAAACAATTCAAAACTTTGACTTTTGATTCGCTTCCACGCTTGTGCAGCTGCTAATTGAGCCTGTTCATCTTTATTGTGTCTTCGTCCTAAACCTACACGTATAAGTTCTCTTGCAAATCTTTCGTCAGAATCATGCCATTCTTCCCCTGTTACGTGCAGTCTCCAGTGAACAAGTTCATGTAAAAGTATCCTTTTCACTCCTTGAAGAGTGTAGTTTACATTGTTTTCATTGTTCATTAATACTGATTTAATATCTGAGCAATAATAACCCCCATAGTTGTCCCAATCCAAAGCTCTTTCAATTGAGATTGAGTCATTGCGAGTTGCAAGCAAAATAACAGGTATCTCACTGATGCTCCAGTGTTTCTTCACAAGCTGTTTAGCCTGTTTCTGCAACCAATCAATTGTAATTTCAGGCATCTTTTTCTTCCTCACAATTCATATGAAATTCAGGTTTTATACCCTTCATCATTTTATGGGCATTCCGTTTTTCTGAAACCAATCATAATATACCTGAAAGATCGCTTTAACAGCACCAGCAAGTATTTCAATTTCCACCTGTTCAGAAGTGTTGCCTGTTCCGACACGATCATGAAGCCATTTTAAAACAACAACTGTCAGACTAGAATCTTCATCATAATTCCTTGTTACAAATTCATTAAAATCTTCACAAACCTGTCTTAGAGTTGAGTAGTGTACCTCTAAATGCTCAACAATTTCAGAATAATATAGTGGATAATATTCATCATCTAACTGAATAATTGCCAACATAATTGAAGATGCCATCACATGAATAAAAAGGCACTCACCTTTATCTTGGAAGTACATCGTATTTTTGTCTTCCTCCATTACTACATCGTGAACCCTGTATGAAAATAGAGTAGCAAGTGAAACAATGCCAGAAGTTGATTCTTGATTTACCTTCTTTTTCTTCCAAAACATTTTTTACCTCCAATTAGAAATTGAATTTCATTTTTGCTTGGTAAATGATGCAACTCTTTCATTTGATGCTCGAAGCCTAAAGTTTTATTGTTTATTTATCTGAAAAATTCTCTTTTAAATAATCTAAAAACATTCAGGATTATTACAACGCTTACAGCATCGCTTAATTAATATCTTCTCAGATCAGGAATAATTCTCTATTAGAACCTTCGTTTCTCCCGCTGAATTAATTTATCATCCTTCTTTCCAAGGCATTCTCTTTTTCATTCACCTCACTTATTAAAAGATTTGATTTAATCACCACTGTTTTAACTTGCTCGAATCAAGATTGAATGGTTTCAAGACATTCTCCAAAATTAATTCGGCCTCCAGATTTCCTCCACAATATACAGGAGATATTGCAATTGTTATTAAGTCCCATGGATAGAGATTCACTAGTCTTTCGGTATACTCTCTTATTTCGTGCATAGGCGTTAGAACAGGATAAATAACATTATCTGCTTCATTAAAGATATCTATATCAAAATCCAAAATGACTGTCCTGCCATCTACATACTCTTTAAAGGAATTCTCATCAAATTGATCGAAAAATAGATCTATTGTTCTAAATCTTTTGTGATTATAGCTGAAATCGGAAGGTAGTTTTGACATAATCTCAACTGCGTCGTGCTTTATTAGTTCTGCAACTGTACATACTTCAGACTGATCTCTTGAGACATAAATGACTTCTTCAATTGTCTTGCGAGCTAACGAAGGCCAAATAAAATTTGAAATCTTCATAAGATTTGACTCAGAGATTTCACAGGTCAAGTAATCATGGCCACTACACACTTCCATAATTTCTTCTATAGTCTTTGCTTCAATTACATTTCGGATCAAAACGCCATCCGGGACATCATCGAGATGCGCATCCACATGTACAAGCAAAGATTTCTCGTCGATTCTTTTCTCAATCCGAGCGATTTCCCAAGCGGCAAAAGCCCAGTTATGGTCACGCATTATCGATATTCGTTTACCTTGAGTATGAACTTTCCAAGTGACTTCATATTCCCATTCTCTTCTCAATTTCTTCCTCCCTGAGAAACTAGTATTTCATCGCCTAAGAAAATAAATTATAAGAATCAGCTAGAATTTTTGATTAAACTTCTGAGTCTTTCCTTTTTTTATTGTGATACTGGTAACAACATGTTTATGATCGCGACACTGTTCTCTAAGCGTAAGCATACTTTCAATAAAGTCCTTCATAAAATTTATATCACTGGTATCTTGATTAGTGCTACTATATATTGACGAAAGGATTAATAGGTAATATTCGCCCGCAGCGACATTTGAAATTTGGTAATCTCCGTTTTCATTTGCTTTTGTCGCATATACTTCCAACCCATCCTTCCAATCGATACCATCAAATTTAATTTTCTTGGATGCATGCTTTTTAGGTATTAAAACTATCTTAGCATTGCTATCAGGACTGTCTTTTTTAATAATCCAACCACTCTTATATGTAATGCGGCCTTTTATATTTCCCGACTCCCAAGGAATGTAGTTCCCAAAATTAATCATTTTGTGTTTATTGGAGATATTAATTTTCAAACCTGTCATTTCTGAAAAAACTTTACTGGAAATGAGATTTTTATTGGGAAATTTTTTGCGAACATCACTATCTATATAATGTTTTTTATTGTTGAAAGAATATGAGTTATCTTTTGGTCTGTAATTAACTTTTAATTTGTTTTTTCCGATTTCATATCGAACAATGTCACTATTATCATTAACATATGAAGACAAATAATATAGCATTTCTTCTGGATTAAAATAAACAATATCGTTTTTTACTGCAACACTTGAAATGTTTTGCTTGTGTCCATTAAGATAAATATTGTATTTAACCTCTGCAAATGTGTTATTAATATTGAGTGAAAATAAAAATGCAATCAAAGTAATAGATACGATCAACTTTTTCACCATTTAACGATTCTCCTTTTGTTTTGTTATCCCCTGTGTTAAAGATAATTCTACACTCTCCCATGAAACCAATCTTTTATACTAATCTCTTTTACATCAATCTCCTACAGTTCTCACACTTCTTTGGTTTCAACTTTTCATTGGCATCAATTACATCCTCAAAATAATAGTATCCACCGTTTTTACTGCTGTTCTCAATGACCTTCTTATTGAAGTTTGCAATATCAACATCGGGACACCGTGTCACATGGATTTTGATTCCAGTGATATCTTTGACAACAAAGTATCCGTCTTTACTTCTGTACTCTTTAAATTGCTCCGCAGAGGAAATCTCAATCATTAGAAGTCACCCCATTCAAACTAGTCTAAAACTTCTTAAATAATGGCCGTTTTTCATTCTTCAGTATTAATTAATTCAATACTAGAAACTACGGTATCCTTAATCAAAATTTCAGTATTTTTAGAATCGATCTTCATGATATAGTCGCCTTTTTTAGTAATGGTAATCAAAGATCCATATATGGTTTGTCCTGTTGTCAGAGCAAATCTGACTTTAAAATTTTTTCTCATGTATTTTTGCAATACAATTTCAGAGAGATTCTTACATGTGTAAAAAATGGAATACATAAATATAGAAATCATTGAAAGAGTAAATATAGACATAGCTATTGGTTCGCCTGATACTGTTTTAATTAATATCAAAATTGCGTCTAAAAGAAAATAGGATAAAAATATTTGGAGCGAGATTAATGCGAACAACATGGTTAAATTGCTTATCAATTTTGAAGCAGACTTTTGTGTGAAAATAATGGAAATAAAGAACAGTATCGATGGGAACATTAGATGTAGAATATAATGCCCGATGGTATAAAAATATACCCAATAGACATAAGAAAAAATAAAAGCTAGAGAGAAAGAAAAAAACAGATTTGTCCCCATAAATCTACTAACCTTTATTCTCGTCTGGTATTTCTCAATTTCACTAATGTTCTGCTCAACGATAACACCTGCAATAGATGCCATCCCTGCAATTTTTTTAATATCCATCTAATCCCCCTTAAAACCAATCTTCTGCTAACTTAATTCCCTAATTTCTTTCATCGTTAATTCTTTCTCTTGATTTAATTTGTTAAAATCGATTTTATAATATACAAGTGCTTCATCAAGCTCTAATCTTGCTTGAGCAAATGCACTATCGCTTGTCCTCGCGACACATGTAGATACAATATAATAATCATGCAACCACTCTAAAAGTAACTAACTACTTGAAATTGAGGTTTTAGCTTAAATATTGACTGAGACATCACGTTTTCCATCTACATTTTCATCCATTTCAATGAACATATAGTTGGTTGAAATAAAATAGTTGTTTGCGCATTGTCGGATATCTTCCGAAGTTACCGATCTAATCTTAGATATCAAATCTTCTTCTTTAAGTGGGTATCCTCTGTGCAACAAGCCCACTAAAAGATCTTCATTCAACTTTTCAATTGATTGATTACTACTTAGTAGGTTATAAAGGAGTTTATTTTTAAGGCGTAATAGCTCTGTCTCACTTACTAAATCTTTTTTAAGAATAGCTGCTTGTTTGAAAAACACCTCTTTAACCTCTTCAAAATTCTCTTTATTAGTCAATGCTGTAAATACGGACAGCCCTTGGTTATTTAATTCAATATGCCCCATACCAATCTCATAAACAATTCCAAGACGCTCTCTCAATTCTCTGTATAGTCTTGACGAAAGCCCATCGGCTAAAATGCTTTCAATAAATAGATAAGGATAGTAATCTACAGAGTTTTTTGAGGGAGAAAAGTTAGCAATTGCTAAACACCCCTGCTCAAAAGCTTTACTGACTTTATATGTCTCAGAATTTAATTCAAATAAATTATCATCTTCAATATCATTTATCGTTTTCATGTTGTTATCATTAATTGAAAATGAATTTAAGAATTCTGCTATTTCACTCTGTTGAATATCCCCAGAAATAACCAATACTGCTCGATTCGGAATGTAATGAGAATTTTTATATTCTTGAAGCTGCCTTAAGGATATTTCCCTAACAGATTCCTCCGTCCCGATAACGCTATGCTTTTCTGGGTTCATTTTAAACAAATTTTGAAAAATAGCGTTCTTTACTGCTGTTATAGGATGAGAGTTCAACGATCTGATTTCTTGAATAATTACTTTTTTCTCATTTTCAAAAGAATCTTCTGGTAATGTTGAATTCCAAACTATATCTGACAGTAATTCTAACCCCTTCTTCCAATGCTCATTTAATAATGAGCAATGATACACTGTAGACGTTAAGCTGGTATATGCATTTATTTCGCCGCCGAGATCTTCAATGCAATCAAGTATTTCTTCTTTTGATTGATTCTTCGTCCCATTAAAAAGCATGTGCTCGATGAAATGAGAAATTCCGGCAGAGTACTTTTTCTCATAAAAAGACCCGACTTTAATCAAATAATGCATAACAACTAATCTAGAACCAGGAATTGTGTTTGTAAAAATGGTCATTCCATTATCAAGAGTTGCCTTCTCCATTTAAAATACCCCTCTTCTATTCACCATTCTGTTCAATGTTACCAAGATTCATTGATTCCATGGCCTCAATATTTTGTTTTAATTTATTAATGTGAAAACTTATCACTTTAACTTCATTTTCATCAGTCGCTGCCTTCAATTTTCCCTCTGCTACTCTTAGACGGTTCTTAGCTTCAGTCAGTGGATCAACATTGAATTTCGGATCAATACTTAGCCCAAATTTACCTGCTTTTCTTCTAATCTCATCAAGCATTTTTTTATCCATTTAAGATTCATCTCCTTATTATAAATTCCGTGTTTCATCTTAAATTACTTGTAATAAATAAACTCCAGGTCTTCATGATCAATTTTGAGCAACTCCACTAACTTCTCTAGATATTTGAATTGAAGGGCATGACCCTCATTATCAAACCTGGCAATTGTAGGCTGTGTCACGTTTAGCACTTCGGCCAATTCAATTTGAGAATAATTATTTTTCAGTCGATACTCTTTGAAATTCCTTATTAAGACAGATTTAATCCTATTTTTCCGATTTGATTGCCAGCTAACTGGTATTTTTTTGGTTGTAATGATTCCTCCATTCGGATGTACAGGATAAGACTCAATAAATGCAATATAGCGCTCGATTTTGTCCTCTTGCATTGAATGGCTTTCTATTTTTTCCCACTGTGAAATATGATTATAAGTTGATTCAACATAATCAGCAAGCTCTCCAGTCAGAGGAATTTCCTTAATTCGTCGTTGCAATCGCCAATAAGCCTTATCATATTTTTGCGTCATAAGTAAAGCCTCCTTAAATATAATTATACATGTTTATATATGTAAAGTAAAGCGCACATTTAGAATATGTATATAAATAACCATTTCAGAATACAAGAACACATGTTTGCATATTTGCAGAACTCATGCTACAATAACTTTACAAACAATCCAGGGAGGAACACACATGCAACTTTACGTAGTTTACGGTTCCATTACATTTCCACTTCAACTAACTCTTCGTGCTGAAAGTCCTTTTCAAGCTTTCGATGAGGCTCACTCAATTATCAACCCCATCGAATTTAGAAGTTTTGAGATGGAGTTACATATGAAAAATAATAAAACACCAATTATTACTGGAAATTGTATTGAATCTATAAACTGGTCATCTGTGTATTTGGAAAAGTAAGGATACCACCTCCTTTTAAAAGAGTAAACAATCACTGTTTATTCTTTTTTTATTTTTAAAATTGACAAGTCAGCTTTAGTGATCACAACTTTATTATCCAATTCATCAAAAACTCTATACCCCTCCACTAAAAAAATATCTACCAGTAAATTTAAATCATCAGAACATTTATTTGTCTTTTGCCAGTTCGATATTTTCTTTACTGGATCATTTTCAATCAATCTTTCCAAGCAATAGCGCTTTTTACTCTTTTCCACATTAACATCTCCCTAATTTATTATTTTCAAAGATGACTGAGATTCTATGTATAAAAAAATCAATGAAGTCAACTATTCTTAAACTATAAACTAGTAGATAATGTGGATTTTCCTTCCATTTTAGCTTGACTCCTAGAGAAGCGGATTTCATTTACCGTATTCAACCATTACCTTTTTCCATACATACACAGGCAGCGAAAATTCATTTTTAATCTCTTTTATGCTTTCTGTAAGACTATCATCCTTAATCATACTAAAGACTTCAATATAGACATGAGATTCCACAATATACGAAATGTTATAGTAAATCTTTTGATCATCCCACTCAGGATTCTCAATAATAAAATAGTGTTTAAAATCTTCTCCGTTAAACATATTTATCATTTTTTTTATTTTATCGAACTTATTTGATTCAATCATTATAATGCTCCTTTCCTCTATAAAATACGAATTTCAAAGCCTATTCACTATCTTCTTTTTCAGTAATTTCTAAGTAGGGACTGCCGCCCTGAATGGAGTATGCCGCTCTGATATTTACAATTGTTCCTCGATTGGTTTTGATATTTATTTGATCGTGAGACACCTGAGCCATTTCATGCAAATCACTTTGATAAAGATAAAACTCGTCCTCAAACAGATGCTTGAACGTTTTCACCGCTTTCATGTTATCATCTAGAACAATGTAATCACTGAAATCTCCCCAGGAATCAATTACTCGATAATATTTTCCATAGGTGAAATTATCGTTGTTTTCTTTGATGAATCTAACTGATTTCATTGTTATCCCTCCCTCCTCAAATTACACAGTATACTATCAGGATTATCAACTTCATTTTCAGGACACATTGAACTCACTTACTGCCATGCAATCATAGAGGACCCTGGCTTATTATGGAGTAAGAGAACCAATGTCCTTGCTCACACAACCTTCAAAATACCAAGTCAATAGACAGTCTTTAAGCTCGTTTAGTTCGATGGTTGCAGGATGAGCCATATCGACATCTCCTTTACTCAGTTCTACTTAATTTTTACATCAATGTCAGGTAATATGGCTTGCGGCTTAAACGTAACTCTGTAATGATAGGCGCTAACACTTACAGGCTCCAACTGCTCCGCGAAGTACGTCACATTATCAGATAGTCCTAAAAAATGCTTTTTGTATTTATCTTCTCCTGTTTTACACGTCACTGTTACTTGTACTGAACGATCATCACTATTTCCAAGTGAGCAGCGACCTTCTATGGTCAGCATATAACTATCTGTGATTCCATTGTAAAAAACAATTCGTCTATTGATCTCAAAATTATCAGCGGCTTTAGATAAGTTGTTCGAAGCTATGTCAGCATCTGTACAAGCGGTTAGACCGATTGCCGAACATAGTAAAATTAGTACCAGTGTAATTTTCTTCATGTTATATAACCCCCTATAATAAATTTAATACTACTGTTCATTTAATCCTCATGCTATGAAATTTATTTTTATTCATTTATCAGAGCTTCGTACTCAGCAATATCGAAATCATACCAAGATTGAATTTCTTCATATTTTTTTATATCGTTGTCATCTTTAAAATCACATTCAACAAATACGGTTTCCCCTTCTTCATCCTCATATGAAACCAGATCGTTGTCACATCTAACCCATTGTGGCTCCAAATACTCTGGTTCGCCTCCAGAATCAGTTAAAAACAATTCCCCTGTTAAACATTTAGGACACTTCAAATTTCATTCCTCCTTTCCATTGAAAGATGAGTTTCATGCTAATTAGTGTCCGTACTCTTCCACAAATTCATCATCAAATTCAAAAGAATGTTCGTTTCTTAATTCGTGTATCAAGTTATTCTTGAGATTAAAAAGTCCGTCAGACAAACTTTGGCAACTATGTGAGACTCGTCTAAGTAAAAAACATGATTGCTTAATGCCTATAATTTGATTTACTAATTCCCCAATTCCTGTATCAAAATATTTGTCAATTTCAGTATCATTAAATCCTTTGGCTTGAAAATAATCGGTAGCTGTTACAATTCTATATGGTATCATCCTACCGTCAATCCTTATATAATCGCCTATATAATCTCTCAATGTCACTCACTCCTAATAGATATTATGTTTTACTTTTATACATTACGTATGCTCTTCTTGCGCTGCTACTTTGAGACAATCCACAACCAACCCTTAGACATTCTTCAATGAACCCAAAGTCCTCATCATCATACTCCTTTCCCGATGTGTGAAGGTGCCAATGTACCATCTCATGCAACATCGTATCGAGTACCTTTTTTTTAGACTGTGTTGCGTTCATGTGTTCACTGAAAGCAATTGTCTCTCGATCAGGGTAGTACACTCCTAACTGATCTTTCCAGTATGTTTTTACAAGAGTTATTTTGCAGGTGAAATCTCTGTTCCAAAACTCTAGACTTTTCTCTTTACCGAATTCATATAATTCATCTAAAGTGACGCCTTTATGCTTTCTTATAATAGGTTTAATCTTCTTCAGTTCACCATTTTGCTCCCTGAATGAAACAATAGGTTGACCTGTGTAGTGCAAATACACTTTTAAGGTTTCAAAAAAATGATTATGTGATTTAAGATGAACATTTTTGAGCTTTTCAACCCAATCAGCCACATCCAGCCTTAAATCATTCAAAGTATATTGCTCATCTCTAATTGTTGAGCTGAATACAGATTCCCATTCTTTCAGTTTTAATAAGGCGCACACTGACTCTGACTTCGGGTTACTCTTTAGTTTAAAATCGTATCTACCAATTGCAGAAGGATTGGATTTCAATCCATAGTATACTTGACAGGCAGATCTTACCTTTTCAACATGAAGGACAATAACATCGCAATCATCGTTGCTATTCCTCTCTTTAAGTTTGTCACTTATCAACCAGACATCTCTAAGTCCTTGCTGTTGAATTTTTGAGCATAAATGGGATATGTATTCTTCCACAATATTTACTTCTGACATAAAAATATCACCTCTCAAACTAAATTCCTAAAGTGGCATAGATAAACATATTTTCTTGAAGAACGCTGAGAAGAGAGTAGAAAAACGTCTCTCCTCTCAGCCGAACGATTGTTACTCCAGTTCTTGCAGCATCTTTTCCAATTGTTCTGGTGACATATTCAGCAATGCTTCGTCCTGTTTATTCCTTAGAACCTCCATGATACGCTGCTTCTTCTCTTTCTGCTCTTTTTCCTTGGAGCGATTTTCTTGTTCGGTTAGCTTCACATCAACGATGTATTTAACAATTTCAATTTTCACATCTAATTCTTTATTCTCTTTGGTTTTTGTGTTCAGAAGACTTTCCTCTTGTACAGTTTTTAATTGAGAGTTCAAAGTTTTAAATACTGAGTCCAGGTTCTCAAGGTTGAGATCCCAAAGATCCTCCACAGAAATCAATCCTTTGAATGGAAAGCGAAACTTGTAACGAACAGCTACCTCGAAGATATTAGTATTAGTCATTTTCATTTCTCCTTTTATGTGTTTTTTATTTTAAAATTTAATTTTTACTACACGTTCTGTCTGACCTTTAACTTTGACAATTAACTCATTACGCTTGGTTGAACTGAAGCCTAGTCCACTTAGTTGAATATCTGCATCTTTTACAGGCAACTTGCCCCCTAGTGCCTCCATTACTCGCTTATGCTGCATAAACTCTTCTTTCAAGAATTCATTGTACAGAGAGTTTGGCTGTTCTGTATTAATACAATCTTTTAACATGAACATATAATGACGATGACCAATGCCGTGTTGTTGATCCCAATAATTTGGTGAATACATTACAACTGAAACAGGCACAAATTGATTAGTTTTTAAATTCCACACTTCTCTTGATGAAACATTCGATGGTAACTTTTCTTTAATAGTAAAACCATTCATTTTATCAAATGTTACTTCGGCAACTTCAATTTTTTCCTTATGTCTCAACTCTTTGCTGTACGCAAAAGAGTAGATTTTACCGTCAAACTCTATTTCTGCTTTAAAGCCAGAACGTCCACCATTATTAGAGAAATTATGAACAAAAAACTTATAAGAGCCTTCCAACATCTTAGATTGGTCAGACCATGTTATATTTTCTACAGCAGCCTTATTTCTGATAGGTGTAATAATATCTACATCAAGTTCACTTGTGGTTCTGTAATTATTTTTATTTCCATAATATATTTCATTGCCATTAGGCTCTAGGCAATGAGCGTCAAAATCATTTGGATTATAATCATCGTCATTCCACTGAATAGAAAATCTTAAAACTCCGTTAACATTACCTCCAGCAGATTTCACATTTTCCTTCATTGGACTGTCAGTGATATTTCCTGTATACGCCCAGCTAAATCCATTTTTCCATTTAAACATGGTTTTACTATCTTTGTTTTCTGGGGCAATCAAAGATACCGTATTACTGGAATGTTTATTTTCCAAAAGTACTTCTAGTTCTTTTGTAATCGGCAGAATGTTTTGAACAAATTGTTCTGCAGTGACTTCTTCAACTTTAGAGAACTTTTTAGGATTAACAGCAACCTCAGTTGCCATTTCATCAAAGATATTTATTCCAGTAACCCGTTTAACTGAATCCTTATTCGAGAACAAAATATTATTTACAGAAATATCATCCAACGTTGCGTATCTCCGATTTAGTGACTCCAAATACCCGTTTTCATTCAAAAATTCTTTTGCGTCACCTAATTGTCTTTCGCTGTAAATTGGTTTTACTCGCTTGTAGTTCTCAGGAGCCACAATTTTTTCATATTTTCTAACCGCAGTATCGAGATCCATTTCTTCACTAATATTCACAAGTAAAGTTCCGATACTATGATTTCGGATTCTACCTATTGCTCCTCCGACCGTTACAGATTGCTCCCACGCATAATTCTCTTTGTCTGATTGGCCTTGTAGTTTATCATATGCTTTTTTATGCTTTAGGAATTCGGTCAATGCACCTTTCCACTCTTCTCCCTTGTATAAACTGTTTTGTCCAATAAGTTCGAACACAGTAAGTAAACTTTCTTCTGTAATCTCGTCCAATGACCGCTTAAACACATTGCGCGTATCTCGATAACTGCCTTGGATTTCAGCTTCTGATTTATTGCTTTTATCAACAAACTGTTCAGGCAATTCAAGATAGAAATGATTCCATTCGATAGTTTTTCCATCACTTGTATGTTCAGAGTTTCTATCCACACCAATTTTCTTAAGTTTGCTAATGTACACATCGGAGACAGTTTTCGACAGTACGAATTTATTAAGTGTATTCAATACAGGTTGAAATTTTTCATCCTTGGTTTCAAAATCCCAAATTGTTTTTACTTTGTTGTCTTTAATGGTCACAACGTTCCCAAAATTCCTAATAAAACCTCTATCATAACTTCCATCAAACTCTCGACGAGTTCTGAAAATTTCATTTGTACCTACCGGAAAACTATCTAAGTATAGATTCCACAATTTATCTTTATCCAAATCCACTTCGAACAACTTAGTTACACCTTCTGTAATTTGCTTAAAGTTATTTTGAAGCAATGTCCTCATTTGTTTGAATTCCATTTCATCAATCTCCCTTTGTTGTGTTTTATGATATTTTCAATCTATGTAACTGAATAAATACAAACTGATCTAATCAACTTAGTTCACTACCCTAGTCTGTATGAAAGACGAGTTTACGGGATTATCAACGAACATAATTGACAAACTCATTACCGCGGTCACTAAACTCTCTTACCATTGAGCAAACTAACCCAAATGACATTCCAGAATGATTTTGATTTTCAATTTTTCTCTTTGCTTCATCAAGACTGCCGTTGTTATTTAAAATTTTTACTATGTCTAAGCAGCAACCTAATTCCATGCCATGATACAAATCACCAAGCCTAATTGGAACAATCTTGTCCCAATACTCCCACTTGTTTTCTGATAGCACTCCTCTACCTTTTTTCTTCCATTCTTCACTTAATGAAGGAATATCTTTTTTGAATTCTTTATCTTTTTGTTCGTAGTCTTCTTTCCATTTTCGTTGAGATTCATCGAATTCTGTTTTTGTTTTTCCAATGATTTCTTTGTATGCCCCATCCAATGTTACTGTTTCAGAAAATAGTTTGGCTCCATTAAACTCTCCAAATGCCAATACCCCCTGATTTTTATACATTAATAGCTCACGCACAGCATCCTCAATAGTACTTCCTGCTACAAAATTAATCTCTTTATATTCTTTAACCACAATGTTTCCCCTCCTAGATTTAATAAACGAATATAAGAATTATTTCACTATACAACTTCAATTAAATTATCAAACAATGGATTTTGCAATTTTCCATTTCTTTTTATTAATCGACTAATATCAGGCATAAATCTAAATTCATTAACCTTCCAGGCAAAACAACTTGAAAGACATATATCTAATGTGTCGTCTTCATTTATTCTATAAACATACATTGTTTTTCCGTAGGGATCTTCTTCTTGAAAACCTTCTTCGATGAACACGTCTGCCCTATGCACCTTTTGACCATCAGAATATTTTAAGCTGCTTTTCATTTCAATGTCACTAGCAATTGTCTCTTCTTTATTTAAATCTGCATAGGCGTTTAATAAGGCATTTTTACCTTCTTCTGATTCAAACCACTTGTCCATTTCAACTTCCAAATTACTATTTGTCATTACGCAACTCCTTACAATTTTTATTCAACAATAGCTAAAACATAAGAAAGATTGTCATAATTAAGATTAGTTATGAGAAGTTAAAAACCCTCATCAAGATAACATTATTTTTTTTACATTCTGTTTATTGAGCAGGTAATGGATAATCGCAAAAATACCATATATCAACGAACTAACTCCCCAAAAAGCAGGAGTGAACGTAGTTGGAACTACCATGCCAGCAATGGTAAGGAATAAGCTAATGGACGCTAATAAAGTAAACAACTTATAAAATAAAGTGCCACTCAATCTAATCTCCCCTTCCTTCTAAATATAATTTTCTATTGGATCGATAATTCAACTTTGTTTTCTTAATCTACAATCGGATAACAGGTAAGCAGCAGTTCATCGCGTTATTCACCTCTATTTCTTCCTCCTGTAAAACATCGATTTCATTGTCTTGCCTGGATAAGATCTAGCGAATAAACCTCGTCAATTGACCAAACTATAAGTCTTTCTTGAAGTTCATCATCAAAGACTCTTATAGTCAGATCTTCCTCAAAATCATCTAGTGATACTATAGTTGGGCCGTAACTACCCTCATGAATAAACCCATTATTTCGTAGTAGGCGTGGATCATATAAGAATTTTATTACATTCTCATTTGTTGCATCTTTTAGGCAAACCACTCCATAGCGACCACCGCTTGTCTTTACGACCATTCCATTTTGCAAATCACTCTTAATCACTTTCTCACTCCCATGATCATCGATTTTATCCCAAATAAAAATGCCCATCTTTCAGACTTGACTTAAAATCATCGTCTACTTCTAGTGTATCGATATACAAAAGCAATTCATCCTTAGCAACTTTTCTTTTATTTTGTCTTTCCATGTATTCCAGGTTGTTTCGACAGACATAGTATTTTGACAACTCACTTCTATCAAAGTTGGGAATAAACTCAATCATTTGACCACATAGGAAGGTTCTTTTCTCCCATTGTCCGCCATTACAATGCTGATTTACCTTGCCATGAAATATATCCAACTCTTCCTTGATTATAGTGGCTTCCGCACAGATAGGGCAGCATTTTTCTTTTATAAAGCGAAAGTTCATAATTGCATCTCCTCTTTTCTCTAAATGATTTTTAAACTAATCTCATCTTTCGGGAACTCGGCATCAATCTTTAACCTGTCAAAACGAAGCCTTATTTTTTCAGGTAATTTAAATGGGGACGCCCTGTCTTCTTTTAAGACCTTTAAAACAGTCCCTGTATCTCCTCTTCTTATGACGTATCCAAAAAGACCATCAAATGATATTGGTATTGATTTTTCATTCAATACTTCAAACCTATCTCCTTCTTTCAAATTGATCCACATCCTTTGAAATAGCAAATTCATATTACCATTTAATAATAAAATAATCTTGCTGATCGTCACTGGACTGCTCAACTGTATAGCTTAACTTAATAAGTTCTGTTTTTGCTTTCTCTTGCAGAGGAGCAAAAGAAATCCATGGTATCCTATTCAATCTGCTATTTGTAGCAATTTTTAAAGTGTAGCTCGCACTTTCTGCTTGTTGTCTAATTGAGTAAAATAACTCTGCTTTAAATTCTTCAAACCATCGTTCTGCATTTTCTTTCTCTGTCTTTTCAGAAATAGCATGAGCTTCAGATGCATTCATGTGAACACTCCTTAAAATGTTTTATTTAAACCATTAAACTTGATGTATTGATATGCTTTAAAAAAATCAATAGCTGCAAAACTTCTAATATATTCGTAATGTCTTATTTGTTCCTTACACATATCACCATTTAAATATCTTGAGTTGGCATTATTAAGGTATTCATGCACGTCTCTTTCCTTTTCTAAAGCAATCCATACATTCTGCATTAACTCATCAAGTTTACCATTAACCTCAGCGACAGCTTGCTTTATGTCCTCTTGCAATGAAACTGCGTCTACATCTCCTTTCAGCTCGCCGAATAAATATTGCAATTTTGAAAGCTCACTTTTTGTAACGCCTGTATAGCTTTCGCCGAGTGTGAATATAGTATTCTGAGCTTGAATATATTTATCTTTAAGCTGAACCAACATGTTCTTTTCTCTGTTTTTGTGTTTCAGATTTTTTAGTATGTTAGAATAAATTAATCTGCTTATACAAACCAAGATGATTAATACCAGGGTTATCAACATTATTTTACTTATGGTAATATTAACACTAGGGATGATACGAATCTCTCTTTCTTCTTTTGCAAAAGAAACGTATGAAATAACAAATGACCCTATTGTTAGTAAAAGTCCAGCTGCAACAAGAGCAAGGTAAGATTCATCAAGCTCATCTCCATAAATTAAATGAAGAATAAATCCAAATAAAATAAGCACACATACACAAAAAATTAGAACAAATGCTGGATTATAAAAATAATAGTATATATAAATATCATCAGTCATTTGTTTTCCTCCAGTTTAAACATTAAAATCTCATATTCATTCAAATGCAAAATACTTTTTAGCTTTTCAACTACCGAATCACTCATTGTTGGTCGCTTCTATAAAAACACTTAACAAACTGCCAGAACCCTGCTATCCAGCCATTTATGATAGATGTCAATGACCTTTTTAGTATCTTCAGTTTCAGGTTTAATCAACGAATAAAATAACTCCCCTTTTACCTCTAACAATTCTAAAAAATCTTTTTGTAAATGTGATAATTCTACAATTAATTCATTTTCAGCAAATTCTACAAGCTTCATTCAACACTCTCCATGTATGTATTTATTCTTTTTTGTGTGGTTTCAATTTCGTTTTCAAGCAATTTTATTTTATCGTCACTAAACTTCCCTTTAGATTTCTCAAGCAGAATTAACTCATACTTTTGCTGTTCCAGGAATGATATAATATTCAATTTAATGCTCCTTATTAGGCGTATGTTGCTTTATTATTTTTCGATAGTATATGTTTTATCATTTCAATGTATTCTCTTTCTTTTGCCTGATCCACGGATAAATCTTTAACTAAATTCAGATAAAACTCATAGGAGAATTTTCCTAAATCATCTAATTTAATATGCTCTTCCCTATTATTACAATAAATCTTCGTCGAAAATCCAGTATTATTTTCATGTAATTCAAATGTTACATCTTCTAAGTTCTTCTGTTCATTTAACACTTCATTAATCATTTGTTCTGTTAAAAATGCTGATTTCTTTTTAATTTTATTGAAAAGATAGTCACGTTCAATGAATCTTACTCGCTTCATTTGTATCTCTCCTTTTTAATAGAATGAAATCTATCTTTTAATCTATTTTACTTGTAACCCACCTTAAAAGACGATTAAGCCAGTTTTGCTTTTGTTCTTGCGTCGAAGAAGATTTTCCTTCAATTATGTCAATCATCATTTGCAGGGATACACTCTTATCTTTGTTCATGGTAATGTATTTATTATACTTTACAATCCACATGCCATTCTTACAAACAACCCTATGAGAAGTCTTCTTACTGTTTCTTGAAGGGGAAAATAAATCTGTATAATGATGAAAATTCAATTCAACTTCCCTCCTTTTTATAGTACATATTTAATACTTGCTCACTAATATTGTACAGATAGCTGCCTTCAACTGTTTCAAGCGTGTAACATTTGATTTCGCCATCGACATGAACAATTGAATAACGATTCTCTATTGTTGCCGATTTGCCAGTAAGAGTATTGTACATTTTCGTCTTCAGTTTGTATTTATACACTTTCTCACTCCTTGCTAATATAAGTTGTAAAAGGCGAATTATCTCAAACCCATTCTTTTGTTGTATAAATTACAATATCTCACTAAAACCATTCTTTGTTTAATAGTTCATAATACTCTCTATGTATAACACCACACTTTTCTTTAACTTTGATAGCACCCGATAGGTTAGAAACTTCTTTTACAGTAAACACGTCACCTTTCTTGAATAGATATGCTTTGTCATAATGCCAGGACGAGTCACGAATAATTCGAATATTGCTACCTCTTGTCGGATTTTTAGGAAATACTGGTTTATAAACCGCACTATACCTTTTATGAGGAATAAAAATTTCATAATGATTTGGTGCTGCACCCATATACTTACTATCACTCGTATATACACCACCATTACCAATACGGTCAATTCTTATCAAATCCTCATCTTCTATAAAGTGATGGAATAAGTCTGCTTCATTCCAAAAATCATCCATTCCTCTGTGATACGACAATTTATAAAACATTACATAATATCCGACTCGAAGGGAATCCACCTTCACCACCGGTACAGTGTACCACTGAGCTAGGAAATTGTCATAAAGTTGAACACGCAAGTCTAACATACTGGTCAACCCCTACAGTAAGTTTTATTTTCATTAGTCATTTTGATATGAATTATTATAATACTTATCACTGTTATAAAGTTCATGGCAACGCTGCAATGTATTTTCAATTTGCATATTATTTATTCCGATACTTTTTAATTTTGCATTGGCAGTCTTCGGATAATTTCTTTTTAAGTTCAATGATCTGTTCTCTAAAATCGCTAATTATTATATCGCGTTCATGTATTTCTTCTAGTAGAATATTAATATCTTGCCAGGCTTGTCGTGGATCAATATCAACTCGTGCAACATTCTCGAATCTATCCTTAATCACGTCTAATCGTGTCATTTCCAACCTCCCATTCTTTCGTTTGAAAGACTTATTTTATTTGCTAAGATACGGTCGGAAGGTAGGGGATGGATTCTACATAACCTGAAAATGACGGATACTTGTCTTTGCGCTCTTTGATATAATTAAGTGCCTCCGCTTCAGTGTCAAAAACTCCCTCACAGACCAACTCATCACCATAATCACTCGTCAAGACTAAAAACTTTTCCATTTTCATCAACCTCCTGCTTTATAATAAAATACTTCTTTTATACTACAAATTATATTTCACTTTAATTCTATGATCATATTTCTCTAGCTCCACTTTTAAGAACTCAGAATAAGCTTCTGCAATTTGTCCTGAAGCCCCGTATGATCCACTTAAGCTTATTGAATTCTCGTATCTACGAGATATATCTGCTCCAGTTGACCATCCCCAGGGTTGTCTATGATTGCCTAGCGAGAATGAAAATTTTTTGGGTAAGTTTTCAACTATTTGATCAATCTCGGTATCCTTGATTTCTTTATTTGATGAAAAATAAATACTCCATCCCACAGCAATCTCTCCGATCCTCATCATTTATTGATTTTCAAATAATAACTCCTTCGCCTGTTCAATAAACATAATGGCGTTTTTTATGTAGTGCTCTCTATTGTCATTGTAATCTCCAGATCTCAAAGCGTATTCAAGCTCATCAATTGCTACGTCTAACTTATGCTTTATTGTCATCTTATATATGTCATCCTTTCATTCAGACCACTCTTATTTTGTGCTTTGTAATTGTTTTATCATCTAGATGCCAACCAACAGAACCATGCTCACTACCAAAAAACAGCATAAGTTTATACTCCATTGAAAATCCGACAAATGCATATCTTGATGTGCAGCCATTTAATCGAACTTTGTCTGCTGTCTTTAGTGCTATTCCATTTATGTCTTTTAGACCAGTTTTCAATCCTTTGGGAATCCATTTATCAGAAATAGTGCAGCCTTTACCTACATCCATGTGCCTTGTCCTCCATTTAACTACCAATGAATAGAATCCTTTTATCAAGACTTCTAAATCTTATCATTGTTATCTGAAATTCATCTTCTTGCTCATAAACTCACCGAACATGTTTCTCATCGTATCCCAATCAACATCACCATGCTTGCTTACAACCCATAAAGCGCCCCACACCATTGCGGCTTGAATTTCTGTAGGTTTATCTTTTCCGTTTCCTGTATAAAGCCAATCTTCTAGACTAAAATAAGCGCTTAGAGTGGTGCCCCGTTTTTCCAGTTTGTCCTCACAGTCAGCCAGTGTTTTAAACAGCATTCTTACAGTTTCTTCGTGTGATAAGTTTGCAAAACCTTTACCGTCAACAAACTCAATAATGTCTGTGTTCCCTATTCTTCTAGTAATCCTATTCACAAATAATACCTCCAATCAGAAATTGTTTCCTTTAATTAGAATATACCAGTTTATATATGTAAAGTCAACAATTTTATTATTTTTATTTTTTAAATAAATAGGCTATGTATATCTATATTTTTACACGGCAATAATGATCGTAAATTAAAGCAATGAGGTGAATCATTTGAGCAAAAAAAGAGATGACTCCTGGTTAGAAAGTGATGATAAGTTGTTAATAAAGACTGTTCTCAAGCATATTACAAATGGAAGCACTCAATTATGTGCTTTCGAGGAGGCCAGTCAAAAATTAAATCGAACTACAGCAGCTTGTGGATTTAGATGGAATAGCAATTTAAGAAAAAATAACAAGGAAAAGATATCATTAGCTAAAAAAGAACGTTTCAAGCATAAAAATAGCGAAACGGAATTGGCTGAGACCCCATCTACTCTTCTGAATAAACTGGCGCAATATATTGCTGATATTGAATCTGTTATCGCGATTCAGAAAGAGGAAATTGATAAGCTCAATAAAGAATTGGCATTGCAGCAACCTAGCACAGTAGCAAGCGAAGATTTCCATTCACTCCTGGAAATACTATCTAAAGCAAGAGAAATCGGATATCTTGAGAAAGCATATTAAACGTAAAAAGAGATTGACTTATTCATTAAGCTCAATCTCTTTTATCACTCATCTAAAATGTAAAGTTTATTTATAAAGAATAGTATTTCCATATTATTTAACAGTTAATATTTTTAATCTTTTGTATTCGGCCCTACCAGTTTTTTCAGCTTTCTCAATCACTTCGGCTGGATTGTCAAGCCCCCATGATTTTAGATAATCAAACAGTCTATCCTTGATAAATTGACCCTTACCAACCACTAAAAACATATTAATCTCTCCTTTTAATTTAGTTTGCGTCCAACACTTATATCAAGAGCGTCAAATACTTTTTCCATGTCTTCTTCAGAGATTTCTGTCTTTTTTTCAATCAAACGATCTTTATCGATCGTTCTTAGTTGTTCAGCTAGCACATAACTATCGTGCTCTAATTTGTTTTTATCTTTATCCAAAAAAACATGAGTTGGCATTAGTTTTTTTACTTTTGTTGTTAGGCAAGCCACTACAGTAGTAGGGCTAAAACGGTTGCCGATATCATTTTGAACAATTAATACAGTTCTCAAACCTCCCTGCTCCGAACCAACCACTCCAGACATGTCAGCATACCATACTTCTCTTCTTTTATAGGTTCTCATTTTTATGTACCTCATTTTTATAATTTCTTCTTCTGTTAATATGAATTATACACATTACCTTTCTATCTAGCAATGGAACAAATGTTCTATTTTATTTTAAGTCAATACTCATCTTTGTAACAACAATTAATATTGACATACTGACACTTTTATGATATAGAAATAATTACAACATTTTAAAGGAGACGATAATTAAATTGCTAATATATGAGACCAATTCAACATTTCCCATCAAAAATCCTACGCCTGGTCAAACATACATAACAACACTATTAGCTGTCAATAGTTTTGATATCTGTGCTCATATTAAAGACCCCACTCCTTCAGAGATTAGGGTTTTCAAGGAAAATGATTTATTCTTCAATATTTATTTCGAAAAAGATATTCCTTTCATTTCAATTGCCTATTCTAACTCACCTTGGACTTATGATTGTACAATAAACTTAGCAATAGAGAATGTAGAAACCAGGGAAGCATTCTTACAACAAGGTAACATAGTTAATTTATTATTAATTGATGCTCAAACAAATTTACTAATAGCAATTAGAACACTCGGGATGTACCAAGACGGCATGAGTGCAATAAAAGAAGCATGTAAAAATCAATTAGTAAAAGAAGGCTTCGAAGTAAAAAGGGATGCTGATATCATCTTGAATGTGAATAGTACACAGGATTTAATAAGAAAAAGCCAAATTAAATATCGCTTTAGAAAATAAAGAATAAGCCTACTCTGATGTTTCGCGAGTAGGCTTATTCTTGACTTTATAGTGTAAATTCGACAAACACAGGACTCCTCAACATATTATTTTTAGTCCAATTCCGTGTTTTCACTTTGATTTTTATCTTCGGTTCTAAATAAATAAAATTATTGTCTTCTTTACATATAAGCTGTTTGCTAAACAATTTAAAAGCGCGTTTCTGTTCAGGTGATACGCCGAATTCGACAATTCCAGAAGGAGTAAATAAACCGTCCGGATTGGTTGTTGAAGTTAGCCATCCGAACTTCTTTTTTCTTAATCCACTGATAGTGACATCGGCATATATCCAGTTGATTACTTTTCTCCAACTTTTTCTTCTGGTGTCTGGTATATAACTTGAGAACAAATCTTTAATGACAATACCCTCTAGACCAAATCGTTTCACAACCTCAAAATAAGCCGTAGCTGACCCGTTAACAGGTTGTATCAATTTATAATGACTTGTTTCTTCAAATGCCTCAGAGAGCAATTTCTTTCGCTCTAAAAGGGATAATGAAGTAACATCAATCCCTCTATACCTAAGAATATCGAAAGCACAAAAAACAACAGACACTTTGCTTTTTTTTGATTGAAATCTAGACATTACTGCTTCAAAGTCGGGATGGCCATTTTCATCAGTTACAATCAACTCCCCATCCAAGATAGTCCCCTCATCAATTGGAGTATCTAACAATTCAGGAAATTTGGATGTTACATTATTATTGTGTCTTGTATATAATCTTACTTTATCTGTCTTTGAAACAATGAGCCTTATACCATCAAGCTTAAGTTCTGTTAATGTGTTTGGTGTGTCGCGCACCAAATTATTATCAGCGTAAGTTAATAGCATTGGGGGAATAAACACATTATCACCTCAATGCTATCTTAAAATAGTTATTTGATTACATCAATATTAATGATATTACCAATTATACCAACATTCTGTTAACTGCATTGGCAATTGTTTTATTATCAGCCCTCCCTTTTAACAAAGGAATGATTTGTTTCATTATCGGACCTTTGTTTTTATCATCAAAAATCATTTTGGAAACTATTTCAAACACTTCATCTTCGTTTAACAGAATTGGCAGATAATCTTTAAGTATTTTATTCTCATCAGAAAGTTTCGTAACAAAATCTAAATCTCCGCGAATCTCATATGCAGCAATAGACTCCTCATTTTGCTTTCTAAGCGTTTGAATTAGTGATATTACTTCTGATTCGTCAATCTCTCTAAATAGCTCTTTCTCGCGCTTCTGGACACGATCAATAACAAATCTGATAACTACCAGTTTATCCTTTTCCTTGTCTTTCATGGCTTGTTTCATATCAGTTTTTAGTTTCTCTTTAATTGTGTTTGTCATTCTTATTACTCCTCTTCTTATTAACATTATTTTTCTATTTCTCTGCTCATTACATAATGCTTTTCATCTTCTTCACACGCTGACACCTCCGAGCACAGTAACCATCCGTACTGGCCTAGTTCCTCTAAGGCACACATTAAACTACGCCAATTCCTGGTATTGAATTGATTATGAGCATTAATAAAAAATATTTCTCCATCGTCTCTGATGTGTATTTTAGCATATTCATATTTCTTCACTTGTTGGTAACTCCCTCTTTCTCATTGACTGTTAATTCTACTGCATACTTTACTTGATTAATTCGATCAATACCAACACACGCCATCCAATCATTTTCAATATCCCACCAAAAATCGTTATAGCCTGAACTTGGTTGTGAAAAGATATTTTCTATGGTACTTAATGACCATCCCATGTCACACCATTCTTTATAGCCATAAGGAGTTTTTGATACATGATCTATACACGCCAAGGTGTCTTCAACCCGATTCTTGTTACAAATAGTAAATAATTCTCTTTTCTTTTTGTCTTTTATTCCTGTTCCAACAACCCTATAATTATCCCAGTCTTTGGTAATCCTGTTGATCGACTTGGGCAGTGCACCCCATTCAAATTCAGCAGACCCCATGTAATCAAATCGAATTAGAGAATCAATATTAACAATATCATTAGTTAATCGAGTATCCTGACCTTTAAACCTGCCTCGCTGAATGAGCCAAGACTTCATTTTTAGATTTTTTATATTCTTCTTTATTCCAATAATTTTACTAATTCGATTTTCAGTTTTCTCTTTCCATAATCCATTGAATACATTCCTGTGATAATATTTCCTCTCATCTAAGTTGAAAAACACTTCATTGATTCCGTCAGTGTACCTCTCACCTTTTTTTCAATTTTTCAATTGTAGTCATATTGGTCATCTCTTTTCTAATTTCTATTTTTTATTACTAGGAAATCGTTGTTTTAAACTATAACAATTTTTAACTGGTCATACTTTAAGACAAAATACCGACTAGTTGGCTTCATTAATATCAAACCATTCTTTTGCAGCTGACAACAAGATATCAGTTCTCTTTTGTACAAAACTCTTTTTTGTTGTAGACGAATTAGAATACGAAGCATAGCCAGTTGAAGAGTAAGTGTCTACAAAGAAGTTTTTTAAGAAGTCTGTAAATTTAACACTTTCCACATCAGCAAATTTATGTAAAACATATAGAATTGAAGGTGTTTTCGTTTTTGTTTTCTGAAATATACTTGCTCTAGCCTCTACTTCAAGACTTTCGTAAATGTTATTCAAAAAGAGTATTTTACCTTTCACGTTTTCGATTACTTCATCTGAGAACATATTTTCTTTAACCATCTTATCAATAACGCCGCTGCCTAATCCAGTGTCATTGTTTGTAATAATCAAAGCCATAGCCTGCTGAACTAGGTCTCCATTTGCATCTCTGTTTAAATCATTTTCGTTTAATCCAGCTTGAATTACTGGAGAAGCTTTCATTTCTGCAAGAGCAGATCTTAAGGGTGCTGCCATTCTGGATTTTCTCCTTTCAGAAGGTTTTAACGACTCACCGTTGTTCCAACGGTAGAAAAATTCTTGTTTTTGTTCCTCATCGATCTCATATTCTCTGATATGAATCATATGAGACATAATTCTATTTTGAAATGCACAAGGCAAATCTTTAAAATAATAGCCATTTACATCAATAAATACAGTCTCACCATTTTCATCAACGCCTTCAATATAAGGCACATTTGTCAGAGGGAATTTATTTTTCACGTAGTCTCTAGCTGTAGTTAAGCGTTGTTTCCCATCAATCACGTTTCGTATTTTCTTTTTATTTTCTCTCAAGATTTGAACACTGATTTCTCCGATATAAACTTTTTCAATAATCGAAATGATTGCCAAGGATTTCTTTTCAAGTTTCCAAACTGAGTTTCGTTGAATCGGATCATTAAAACGAAACACACTCAGTTTCTCCATGAACTCAGTAACAGAGATGCTAACATTCGTAGCCTCCACACCAAAATCCACCAGTTTCAAGCTTTCATCGGCTTTTACAATTTTCACTTCCATTTATTATCCACTCCTCTATGTATTCAACTTATAACTAATTATATCATTCAACTTTACATATGTAAATAATAAATTTATATATTTTACATATATTTTGCGAATGTCTTAATAGGTATATATTCGTTGAAGATCGTCACAATATATACTTTCCTATCTATAACAATCCCCCTTAAGTATAGTTTTGTATGATACATTATCAATCTACCTCCTTTAAATTAGATATTTCATCTTCTAATAATTTACGATTCTACATTTGGTGGTCATGCGTAACTTTCTCAACCGCTCTAAAGCTTCCTCTTTTGTATTAAACAGAAAAGGATGTTCGCTCGTATTGTATCCAAGACTTAATATTTCTCCAATCACATCTTTAGAAGTCCAAAAATATCCATCTTCGTCCCAAGCTGGTGGTTGCCAGCCTAGATAATCCAATTCAAACTCCTTAGTAACTGGATTTTGAGACTCTTGAACGATTATAAACATTTTAACTTCACTCCCTTTAAAATGGTCATTTTACTTCTAATTCTAATTCTTGATACCATCTAAATTTTCCATACGTTTCTCTATAGTAATTTCTAAACAACTCAATCCACCTGTCTGGATCTTTTTTAAATACATGTGTTGATAAATATAGTATGCAATTTAAATTTGAATGTCTGACTTCTTTAAGTTGAACAACATTTTTGTTCACATAATAGTCTATGTAGCCTTTATAGAATGAATCAAACCGAGCGTGATAGTAAATATTTTTATCAATCACTTCATCTGAATGAAGGATTCGAAGTTTTCCATAATCATTAATAATCTTTGTAATTTGTCTCATTCATATTCAACTCCAATCTCTGAGCCAAATGGTTGCGCTCACTTATTTAAAACCAACTGCTCCAGTCCTTTTGTAAAATCTTCATCCTGTTTTCTCAACTCTGCAATTTGTTTATTAGTTTTCTTCTGTCTTGAATGAATGTAAATGATGTTAACTACGCCAACAACGGCCATTAATGATGTTGTAATAATCAATAATAAAATCATAGTCCACACTCCTTCTTATTTTCTTCGTTTTTCCAATTCCTCTGCTACAAACTACACACAAAATACCTTCCATCACTTAGTCTCCGAACATTAGTATGAACTTTTTTGAATCTACGTCTATATCACCTTTTTTATCTATATCAAATTCTCCTTCGTTCCCACATTCACAAATAATCTTCATTAATTACTCAATCTCCTCAATTTACTGTTTTCCTAATTATTTCAATAAGTACGTTTCTCCATCTTTATATAAAACACCTTCTACAATTTCTAACAATGTTGAATATCCTCCACGTAAACCAATATTGCACTTATTATCATCATACTTTACCGATGTGACTACAGAACTAATTCCTTGTTTACTGATAAATCTCTCAATGATTTGTCTATTCATTTAATTAGTCTCCTGTTCTTGAATAGTTTTCAATTTCCCCACCATTCTTAATGTGTTCTACAAGTTTATTTAACCTCTGTTCAGCTTCATAAACACTTCCATAACCCCTTGAATACTCATGATCGCTTATGGCTTGCAGTGACTCACTGAGGGTTGCTTCTGAAGTGTCTGGAGCAGATATAACGTATACTCTGCATTCTATTTCTTTACCAAGTTTTAAAGTAACCCATTTACCAAGCATAAAATGATCACCTTTCAATCTTTAAAATATTGTCTTTATATGCAAACATCATATCATGGATTCTTCGATAATTTTTGAATGTCCCTCTGTGTCGTCTTTTTGCTCTTTTCCCAATTAGGATTAGATGGCTCCGTGTTCCCTGTTGCTTGTTTACGTTTTGCTTCACCCATAATTAAATAACTCCTTTACTCAAAGTCTTCAGTCCAAGACACATAAGTTTCATGAGCTAAAACATGATCCTTGAAGAACATCTTTAAAGCAGAATTACTCTTCCCTTCTCTTTCAAGTTGCTGAATTAACTCATTTGCTTTTAAGATGTGATTATAGGCTTCTTGAATGTGATTCTTAATATGAAATTTTGTTGTCAATACCTCTTCCTCCTTTTATGCATGAATGCATTATTTCATGTTGATTTCTCTATGTTCTTTTCGTAAGTTGATTTGTGCTATAAACATTCTACTAATTCTTTTTTCATTTGAGTCACAAAACCCCTTCGCCCAATATTCAGGATTCCCAAACCTATTGACTGCCATTACGTCATCTTGACATTTGAACTGAAGCCAACCTTCTGGGTTAATTTTAGATTCCACAATATATAGCCGAATTGAATTAATTAGGTTTTCTGAGGATGTTCTGTAAATCATATCTTGATTTAGATAGTCTAGATGTGTATCAATTATTTCTTTAGCTTTCTCTTCAACCTCAAAATCAGAATATGATTTTCCAGTATTAATATACTCAATAGTTAACATTTCTTACCTCCTATAATTAACTCGAAATTCTGATTTCATACTACTTTAAATCACACTCACCACAATGTAATGCTTCACTGATAAGCATACACAGATGATCTTCATCAATTTCTGTCCATCTTCCCGAATACATGCTTCGATGCCTGTAAGCGGATTTAGATTTATCAAAATGAACTTGAGCAAAAACATTGCGAAACACTTTACCTTTTTTGATTTCTTTTACAATTTCAGCAACAGTCTTCATTTTAGAAGCCTCCTTTTATTTCATTCTAGTTCCAAATTCGTTATAATCCCAAGGCTTCTCTCATTTTTTCTTGTGCTGCCAACTTCCCAACCTTGTATCCTTCGCTGCGTTGTTCTGCAATCTTATGTCCTACTCTAACAACGAAGTCGATAACACCAAATTTCTGAATAACCAGATTGTACAAATATTCGATGATTTCTGCAGGATCATTTTCTAGGAGTTTTTCTATCTTTTCAACAGCTTCTTTGTCAGATATGTAATAACTTTCACCAAATCTACTATTAAACTTGTAAAGTGTTCCAGCATTATAAACTCCACCACTTCTTTTCTCCAACTCTTTGCATTTTGTTTCATAATAGCTTCCACTTATATTAACTTCTAGCCCAATCCATTTTCCACTCATCTTATCTTCCTCCTTTTTTTATAAGTTCAATCCCTGCATAACCTCTCTCACTTATTACTCGTACATCTATACCGTTGATCAACAGTATGCGAATGTCTCCACTCGGAAGAATTTCAAATCTAAATTGTCGATCATCTATTTCAATAGAAAAATCATCTGTTTCAACTATCATTTGATATTCTTTACTTTCTCCACCACATTGTGCCAAAATGACTTTTTTCATTTTAGTGTTCTCCATTTTTATTTAGTAAAAAACAACAACTCATTGAAAGACACTATATCTTTTTCATAAACACCACACATATTCATCATGATTCTCTAAACCTTGTACATTAGTGGTTTCAACAGTGTCCCCAATTTGAATGTCATCAGTTTCATTCATATGCATCTTCATAACTCCTATGTATTTTAAATACACATATGCAGTTGAGTTATTCTGAATGTTTTTAATCCCCCTTTCATTTCTAATCCTCCATTGACCTAAAAATTAATTTTAACGTCTGATCTGTGATGATATTTCTCTTTCACAAATGGAATCAATGTCTTAGAAAGCTCCCATGAATACATTCCATATGCACTCTTATCATAACCGCCCCAGATAGCCAGTGCTTGAAATAACTGAAACTCTTTAGAGGTAGTGACCTTTTGAAGCGTAATATCGATATCCTCATCATAATAAATATAACTTCTAATTGAGCCATAAGGTGTATGAAAAAACTCAATTCGATCAAAATCTTTGGTTGCTTGGATGTTTGTGTTGGACATTTCAATTCTCTCCTTTTTGATTATGCACTTCTATTAAATAATCAATTTACTCCAATAACTCTAATATTATTCATTCTAAACCCTCTTAAATATGATGGTTTTTCATACATTCTTTTTAAGACGCGTATATTTGATCAGTCATCAAATACTTTTGCAAAAACTTGAATAATTCTTTAGTGAGAGTATCAAAAGTTTGAATGCATACGCCCTGACCAATGCTTTCCACAATCAATTTATTACTATCACCCAAATAGTAGTTCTTGTCAATTCCGTGTAATTTTCTAATTTGCTCACCTGTTAAATAAGCAAACAAATTTGGATTGGTTGGATGTTTAATCCAATTTTCTGGTTGAATTTTGTGGTGACTTTTCGTGATTGTTCCAATAAAAGAATCCTTAGTTATATCAAAAAGAGTCATACGATGATTGTGAGTCATTGCTTTCTTTTCTCTCTCCAGAAAGTAGCTTAATGTCCCACTTTCTTCTGCTGTCATCCATTTTAATTCATCAATACTTAACACACCATCCGCGGCAATGCTATTTATCTTTTTCCTTATTGGAGTTGGGAATGAGAACCCCTCATAGACTGAAGCCACCATAAAAAATCTTTCTCTTTTGGTTCTACTGCCATAATCTAATGAATTCAATTTCCCCATTTTCATAAAAAATCCTTCTTCCTCAAAGCACAACTTCAAGCTATTACCTGCCGTTTTTTCAAACTCTGGAACGTTTTCAATCAAGATAGCTGAAGGCCTGTCCTCTTTTCTGCGCTCCCAAAACAGACGCATCAAATGCATGTACAGATGCATTGTATGATATTCCTTTTTCGTGCCATTGGAAGCTTTGCTATAGTCTGTACAATCTAATGTTGCTAGCCATACATCAGCATATGGTAAATCAGTTCCGCTCAACATTTGCATGGGAAGGTTGAACATAACTGAGTCAGGATGGTTGACAGAATAAATATTTGAAAACTTATCCTCACTACCCTCTTTTGGGTTCCATTCAACAGCTGCCACCTCATCAAATCCTGCCTGCTTCATGCTTTCAGTACTGATTCCAGCACCAGCACAGAAAGTAATACTTTTCAATTTTTCGTTAGTTATTTCATTTTCTTTTATTGTTGCCGCTGTTTTCTTAATACCTTTAATCAAGACTCTCTCATTAAAGAATGTGATTTTGATTTCATCGCATCCCTCTAAAGCAGAACGAATTTCATGACCTGATTTATCGATCACAGGAACAATCGATTTCTTTCTAGTTTTTTTCGATACTTTATTTGATCCTGTATTATGTATTTTGAATTCAATAAGATTGTTATCTGGATCAGATACGGTATCGAAACGCTGCCCAGGACCGAATCCTGCTTGTGTTAAAGCTGAACGATCTATGTAAATACGTTGTCCATTATATGTAGGCTTACCATTAAACTGATAAAGGATTTCACTAGTCATTTATATATACACCTCATGAATTATATATTTATAACACTTGATAACTGTATAATCATATATTTTATTTCAATAGGGTGAAAACAACCTTTCATATGTTTCAAACCTATTCTATTTTTATATTTAGTTTTTCATTCAATTTTCCTAATAGCACATCCAACTTTACAATCTTATCTTTTAATTCTTCAGATTCTTTTCTCAACTCTCTCATGATCAACTTATTTTCACCTCTTTAATATAATTTATGCTTTATATTTATAAATATAAACTTATATAATTGTTTTGTCAATATATTATTTTCATTCTATAAATCCTATTAGAATTAATCAACAATACAGTAGATCGGCTCCACTGTTACTTCTATCCATCTGCTTATATAATAAAACCGAGAAAAGTAAGGGATGAAACAAAGACATTAATGCATTTGAAAAACTCTCTACTTCGGAGGAGAAGATAGATCACAACACATTAATACTCTTCATACCCATCGTCCACATCTATACCAAATACTTCATCGTAGGGAACATTAATTATTATATATCCATCGTGAATCAAGTATTTATTTGCTAACACATATTTAACTGGTACAGCAGCTTCAAACTCTGATAAGTCAGATTGAGAATGTTGTTCTGCCAGCGATTTAGGGACTGCCATAATAGAATGCCCACAATCGCTTAAATAAGCGTAGAATGACTTTAACTCATCTGGTAGACCAGGATACTGTTTTGTTAGATTGATCATATGCTTAATTGACTGTAAGCTTTTTCTCATGTCAAGCAAAGCCTCCTAGTGTTTTTCTACATATCATTACACTATAGCAGATTATAATTTCATATACAATGTCACAATTTTTTTTATGTTACTCTATTATCCTCTAATTTCAATAACCTTCTTGCTTCCACTTTAATATGTTATTTACTCGTCTGATTGCTCAATTATCTGTTTTATCTATGTTTAATCATGATATGCGCTAGCAATAACTTTAGCATCTCTACCAAATGCCCACTTGATCACATCGGCTCCAAGATATCCTCCCAAGTTACCATAAATGTCGTTATTGTCCCTTAAACGAATCATTGTTTGTAACTGAGCATCTGTTATATCTCTAGTCAATGCGTGTTCTTCAGACCCGTGAAAAAAATGCCAATAAGGATTTGTATTTAGCATAAACTCAACGTACCAAACGACTAAATCACCATTCGTACGAAGTAACAAACAAACATTAAGCGGACAATCATGAGCAACAGATCTGATAATTGCCATGTCTTCGCATGAACCTTCACGCTCAACATCATACCTCTGCCCTAGCTCTACAACATGTTCCTTGATTTCGCTAACACCTAAAATACCAGTTCTAGTATAAGTTATTAAATTCCCCATAATTCAATCATCTCCTTTTATGTAATTCAATTTTTTTCTTGTCAGTTTCATTAATAGGAAATGCCGTTTTTATGGTAGTTTCACGAGGCTGCTGTTAATCATCCTCTACGCTGTCATTAATAATCACAGCTGATTTAAAATAATTCAAGTTCATCCTTAACATATTCGTGTGACCAAAAAAGATCATTTATAATACTTTCCAATTTCTTTTTGTTTGTTGCTCTCAGGTCAATGAAAACAATAAAGAACGGCGAATCGGTAAATTGTTCAAACAAAGCATACCTAATATTGTGCGATTTCAAAAATTCATTTATTTCAGAATGTGTATTGGATTCTTTGTTAATCATAACTTTCATTACAGTTTTCAAAAAAATCAACCTCCGATTTTATTTGTCTTGAAACAAGTGTTTCAAGACAAATATTACATATGTGACAATAGTTTTCTAACTTGTTCATTGTCGAGATTATCGTATACACGAACAACAACTTTAGAATCTGGATGCATGAAATTTTTGAATTTCAAAACTCCATCAATGAAAGAAACGTTACCCAGAACAACAAGGGTTTCAATTTCATTTCTATATATGAGTTCGCCAGTTACATTAATTGAAACCTCTAAAGTAGGAGGCTGAAAATCGTCAACAATACTCTTAGAATCAATATATCCTACAAAAACGTTAAGCTTCCTCGCAAATTGTTCAATATCTAAACTGAAAGCAAACGATTCACCGTATCTAGTATTCTCATACTGAAATACATTTTCGAAAATTTCCTTTATCATAATATTTAATTACTCCTTTTTGTATGGGAATGAAAGACTGGTTTCATATATTAATTTTTACTATATGTTCAACTTTTATATAAATGTGTCGCTGATGTTCATATCCAAATAATCAAACCCACTAGTAATATGTTCAAAATGCACCACAGCTATATCTTTAGTTTGATTTGGAAACAATACAAATTCTCCGATATCCCCAACTTTAAGCTCAGGATGATGAGAATTATTCTTTACAGAAAGTACCTTAACTTCATCTCCTTCTTTCAATAAGCTCATAATCAACGCACCATTTCTATTGAATATTTATCCGTTCCCCTCATCTGACTTTTTCCCATCGACAGAAAACATTTTCATTACATTCTTTTGTGCTTCCTTTTTAACTTCGCGGATCTTTCTGCTTGTAGGATCATTTCCAGTTTCAATAATTTTTTTCATTTCCTCTACACCTTTACGACTAATCTTTGGCTTATCCATATAGTATCATCTCCCCATGAAAGACCGGCTTCATATTAATCACTAATAACAAAACCTTTATGTCCACAATCTTTACATTCAACATTAATATTAATAGAACCATCTTGATACCCATCAAGATATTTATTCAATTCAGCAGTAACCTCAGAATTTGAACTTTTACAAATCGGGCAAACTACTAGAAATTTTGCTTGTTCAACCTGTTTTTTCTTTTCTTCGTTCCATTTCAAATGATCACTCATACTCGTGTCCCCCTCTCCATGTTTCATCACTTTAAGTTTTAACTCGTTTAAATCAATATCACAAACATTTGCAACTCTGATTAAACTCTCACCTGATATCCGATTAAGATTTAACCAACCAGTAAACGTCTTCTCATTTTCACCCAACTGCGCTGCTACCCAGGTCAAAGATAAGCCTTTATCTTCCTTAATAATTCTCTTTAATTCTTTTCCAAAATTCATATACCACACCTCTCTTCGATAATTACACTAACTCTAATTCAGGATCATACTTTTTCAAGTATTCGTTGGCTTCAACCACACTTGCCTTTTTAGTTGAATTCTTTTCGCACCACATTACAGTATCCCAATCAATTTCCTCAGTTTCCTCAGTTTCGTTTGCTACTCTGAATTTCAATTCATTGAGTTCGCTAACGTAAACTCCCACAACCTCCGATCCGGTGTCAGGACAAGAAAAAGTTTTTGTGCTGTAGATATCCTTCATAATATAATCATTCCTTTTCTCTTTGATATGTATAATTATAACACGATAACACTTCAATGTAAAGAATTTTTTCTTCATTATGAAGAAAAAAACGCTTTCGCGTCCTATAGAATCTCAATTTCATCATCCATCTGTTGTGTTTTTCAACAAAGCAGCCAAAACATTCGGTAGTGCCTCGAATTTCTTTTGATTTATTGTTCTCAACTGCTCGCTTGCTCTTTTCACCTTCTCCCAATCTTTCTTTGTGATTGCAATATCTAATGATGTAAGTGTTATACGGTTACTTTTCTCCCAATCCTTATACCATTCATTTACTATATTGTGAAGTGAGTTTTTATTTTTAATATGCCTTATTTTCTGACCAATAGATTTCCCAGACCCTTTACTACTTTTTGAAGTTTGGAGTTGGATATTCGAAATTGATGTTGAGATAGGGATTGAAGGTGGATCAGTAATGCTTTGAATTTGTTCTGAATCAGCTTTTTGGGACTTGCTTTCCAAATATCTTTTACGGAAATATTCTTGACATGTGCTACAGTACGTCTTTCCCTCCCTATCATTTTCATTCTTACATTTCCTGCATTTACCTTGACTTGAAAGTAGTGCAGATTCATTGCGTTTGTTAATTCGAAATCTGCATCTATCAGAGCAGTAATCTCTTTCAGGAGAATCATCAAAAACCACAAAGGTCTCTTCGCAATCATTCGCTTTACATTTGATTCGTTCAATCATATTTTATCAGTCCTGTTCCCGTGAATGATTCGTTTCATCCTTAGTTTATAAAATAATATCAATCTTTTCACCCAATTACTTTCTAACAACTACATATATTTACATCAATTTATACCTACCATCCAGTATATCCTCTAACTGATTATTTAAGCTTGCAATCTGATCACGTATGTCCTGTTCAATTTCGCACAGCCTATTAGCATCCTGTACGAAAATTTGCTCATTTCCTGCTCTGATTCTAACATACTTAGCTTCATTCCACGACAAATATTCAATAAAGTCTTCGGCTTTATCTGAATCAATGATCCTTACATCTTTCCCCAATAAGAGCTGTCTTTTGTACAACTCAAATTGCTCACTGTCGGGGAAAGTAATATTAAGTTCTTTTCGAGTTCTCAAGTGTATTTTACCTGGCTTTAGTAAGTTATCCGATAAAGATGTGCTCAATTTAACTCGAATTGTTTTTATTATTGCATCAAACAACTCCTTTGAAATCTCAATGCATTCTCCTTTTTCAGTGAATCCTGAGTAGCATTTTAAAGTCAATGAATAACCATCAGTATCAACTGTACAGAGATATCTTTTTTTATCATAATTAAATCTTTCAGTTGCTAATCTCCTCATATTTAATGTTCCTTCCCATGTGTAAGTAAAAGTTCTCATTCTTCTTTTGTATAAGCAACAAAGAGAGGATTTTGCGTTTCCACATCAGATGTTTCTTTAATTTTGAACCCTTTATATGTAAATACTTTCATTTTCGCGATTGAAAACCGATTTGTTATACAAGCCTCCAGTTCGGCTGAAGGCTTGCTGTTATATACTAATCCATTATTAATTTCCTGGTGAAACTATTCAATTTAAATGCCTGATTTTCTCCATTAATTTCGGGCTCATTATTTACAATATGAAGTTCGTGACAAGGATTATGATCGTCAACCGATATTGTGATTGTAAATCGCCCTCCAAAACTAGAACCTGAACGAAAGTTTATAACATTTTCTCTGGTTATTTTAAAACCATTAATGATAATCTCATCGCCTTCTGTCTCTGTTTTTAATAGCTGTAAATCCTTCACAAAGCTTTTATCTGAGCTATAGAAGTTAATCCCCTCTAATTGGACTTTAGTTCCTTCGTTTTCTTTTAAAAACCGTACTATTTCACTTGTATTCATAAAAAATCATCTCCTTATTATATGGCTATGAAATAAGCATTTCGTGTTACAGTTAAGAATTTTCAATTAATATTTCTGTAGGAATTAAATGCAAAGACCCCGAAGTTGTTTCACCAAGAGAAAATCCGTTCTCATATTCATAGATAATATTAAATATGGTATATTTTTTTACCATATCATAGTCTTGAGAAATAACCTTCTTTTTATTAATAACGTTTGCCTCTTCTGTATATCTACCTAACTTAAGCATATTACTACTATATTCATCAAATTCATTAAGTAACTCATCCACTACTTCAGAATCAATGTTCATTTTATCAACAAGTTTGTCATAAAGATTCGCAACCATAAGCTGATAGTCATCAATTATTTTAAATAAATTTGGCTCCAAATGAATCATCTCCTAAAAATAAAGTTTCATTTAAGAAATTGTCTTAGCTTATTATCCTTCAGATAAATTCTTATTTCTTGCAAACACATTGTCATACTGGATCTTGTCCACTACTATTACTTTATCGCTATGTACGCCGCTCTTGATGATCTCTCTGACTTCATCTTCGGTGATCACCTCTTCATTGTACAACGCCAATTTAGGTGCTGTAAATGAGCCATGTGGAGCTTCAAATTCGATGATCATAATTTTATCTTTAGTGATCATGTTTTCACCTCAATTGTATTTCACACAAAACTCAGATTTCATTCCCTAAAAAGATCCTCAATGGTTTCCCATCTTTCATTTTCTTCTTCTGCCTGCTGAAGTGCTGCTGGCAGGGGGACAAGATAAATTGGATTGGAGTTGACTGTTTCGTTCGGGGCAAGAATGAACATGTACCCGTATTTATGGCCAACTAGGTGACTTACAGCGTCAAGCTCAGATTCTGCGTCTTCACTACTTAGATGAGATGATAATATTTTTTGCCCATTTGCCACAATGATATAGTATGGACTGTGATTACATAGTTCAATTTTAGCTGAAACCTCTTTATTCATGACTTTCCCTCTTTCGAAAAAAGTTATCTCTTCAATTTCCACATACTCTTCATCATCATCTACTTCATTTTCTGTTAAACTGAAAATGTAACCATTTTCTAAATATGAACTTATCTTACCGTCGTCATCTACATATTTTATAAAATGTGAAAAAACAATTTGCACTTCATCTTCATGGCCTTTTCTTTCTATTTCTAACGATGTTATAAACACATCGTTACCTATCGTATGAATAGCATTACCATCTTGCGGCGTGGATATATCTGTAACACGATTGTTTGCAAATGTAACTGTGCCTTGTATTTGAGGGTACATATCTGATACTGTTTTAATTTCATATTTTTTCATTTAAAATCTCTCCTCTCTTATTCTCTTGGAATTAATTACATTATATCACATTAGATGCTTCATATCAAATATTTTATTCTTCAAAATGAAGTTTTTTTGCTATTGGGTAAATAATTCAACTAATCTCTTGCTTCCCCCATTTGATTCTAACATTACCTTCAATGTCTCTTTCTTTTGACATCAACATGTCTAGTAAGTTAAAATCCACGCCAAACTTATCATACAATTCTTCATCGTCAATTTCTTGATTCTTCATAAATAAATTCAACTTCTCTTTTGTCAATATTAATCCGAGTAGGTTGCTTTCGATACTATTCTCATAAGTAAAAAAGTGAACCTCCTTTTTGTCAATTGAATTGTAACGTATGAATCTAAAGTAGTACTGACTCATTGTGGCTTCATTCCAGGATAATTCAGGGATAATCACTTTATTGACAAATCCTATATTCATGCTGCTACTCAAACTCTGTTGAGTCGAAATTAGTATTCCATTTTTCGACTCTTGAAGCTGCTGGATTATCTGTTTTCGTTTATTTAGGCTAACTTTATCCCCAGTGATTACGAAAACAGGTCGGCTAGGAAATCTGTATTTTATCGCCTTAACATATGCATTGACAGTTTTTATATGCCGAACTCCAATGGCAACATACTCATCTTCCCACTTATCAATTTTGTTTAAAACGTCAACAAATTTATTTGGTAATTGTTTACTTTGATACTCCCCGAACACTTGAGGAGCTGCACAAACTTTTAACATGAGCATTAACTGATTAAGGATCTCAAGCATTCTATCTTTACGAATATTGCCTGTTGACTTAAACAAGTGCTTCATCGTATAAAATTCTTCAATTATTCTTTTATACAATTCTTTTTCCGCTGAGTTGAAGCGACTTTTTTGCTGAATAATATCATAAATCTTTTCTCCTCTCACTTCTTCGAAGGATCTTGTTATTATTGTTTTATTGATTAAATCTTTTAAGACATCAGCGTTATATACATCTTGTGTATGTTGTCCAATACCAAAAACGGTTATTTTCTCAGGAATGTGAGATTCTGAAAAAAGTCTATATCCCTTATTATAGGCTGGAATAGGCTTTAAATAGTTTTCGTTTCTTACTTCATTTAACTTCTCTTTATCATCCTTGTCTCTTTTGAAAATATACTCACAGTTACTTATCATATTGACACTATTATTATAAAGTAATTCGAACTGTGTCGCCGCTTCAGCAATTGTATTTCTCGTCATGGTGCCAGTCATAAGCGTTTTATACTTTACCTTTCTGAATACGCTCAAAATGGCTCTGGTGCGTTTAGAAACTGAACTGGACATGTTGTCAGCTTCATCAAAAATCAAAGCAACTTTTTGTGATTGCATTTTAACGAATTTTTTTATGAACCTTTGATACTTTGTTAATTGGTTGAGTGTTACAATGACGATTTGGCCAGGTTGGATGTTGTAAATATCTTTTAAGGTGTTGATCCTTATGAAGTCGAATCCATAACTTTTCAAAATGACTGCCCACGTATTATTAATTGCAATTGCAGTTGAGACTATAAAGACGTTTCTAGCTTTATTGACCTGCAACCTGTAAACTAGATTTGCAACACCTGACACACTTTTTCCAGAACCCTGCCCCCATTGTAAAAATCCATATTGCTTTTGGAGAATTTTGTTTGTATCTTCTTTTTGAATCAAATTCAATTTAATACTCTCATTACTATTGCTATCATAGATAATGAGGTCATCCAAGAAATTACTGATCTTTCTATTCAAATTCATTTCAGAGTAGTATAGAGCTTGTGCTTTATACTTGGTAATCTTCTTATTTAATAATTTTTTATATTTTTTATCCTCAAAAGGATAGTTATTATTTAAGACCATATTAAAGAAAGTATCTTCTTTTTTACCTGTCTTTGATAATGACAATTTCATTTTATGTGAATAAGCTTTCAATTTTATTCCGTACCTTGTTTTTACTAATTTAATTTCATCTCTTTCTATGTAATGCTGGTTTTTCAAGACTTTCTTCAAATATGACAACACCTTATTTTTGGTAATTCTTATTTTCATCCACTCTTCGTATTTCATCGAATTTGGTTTGACTTGGTTGTAATATCTATTAACATATTCGCGACATTTAGCATACTTCATGTTTATCTTCGAATTTCTTTTGATGTCAAATAAATACTTTTTAACCTTAAACTCAAATTCATCGTCTGGTTCACTTTGTAGATTTTCTAAATATAGTTTACTCCGTATTTTTTCCTTCTCTTCGTAAAGTTGTTCTATGTATTTTTTAAAAATAATGCTCCCGTTCGATTCTTTAGGTTCTGTTATAGTTAATTCCTGTCCGTTTGAATATATTGTCTCCGGTATATAATCACTCTTTTTTTGGAATAGCATGATTTTAGTTTCAAACCTTTCGACCCCTACCGACTTAAAAGCATCATCGGGTAATCCAATATGATGAATAAAGTTGAACATTGCATTCATTTTTTTAATCATCCCTGAGTCTGTGAAATCATCAGACAAAAAAGATTTGGGTACAATGAGCGCTAATATCCCTCCAGGCTGCAAAAGCTCATGTGCTTTCCAGCAATAATAAAATTGACTTAAATATTCTTCTTTATCCACTGTCCATTTTAAGTTAAATGGAGGATTCCCTAAAATTAAATCAAATTTAACTCCTGGTTCATAGCTCCTGATGTCTTCACAGCTTGAATTAACTTCCGGATATAAAAATCGCATGACCTTGAATGCTTTTATATCAATTTCATTTCCGTAAACATTAGAAAGGTTGGGCAACCAATTAAAGAAGTTACCCATACCAGCGGTTAAATCTGCTATCAAATCATGCTCAGAAGGTTTTAAACAGTCAATAATGAACCTACATAGATTATGAATAGTGAAAAATTGACCGTTTTCTATTTCTTTTTTCGCTTCTGTGTAATCGTGAAAGTTATCAAAATCATTAAATGATAACCCATGTAAACCACCGTCTCCAGTGTAAGAATTATAAATGTCTTCCGCTTCAACATTGTACTTTTCAGTTAGTTTATTATCAATCAAGTACAGTATTTTTTCGTTTATTACTTTTCTCTTGTCTTGAGGGATTTCAGTAGGTTGTATTGTATACTTCATTTTTTAGTTCATCTCCCACAATATTCTTTAGCAAATTTAATAGCACATTGGCTGGATTCGAATTCAATGTCCATTTTTCCATTTTTTAAAAATTTAATACTTTTAACTTTGCTCATGGTTTCAATATTACAACGCTCGTAGTTAGCCTGATCTCTTTCATTATCGTATCCACAATACAAATTCCGTATTTCCTGCTTTATGTTGCAGTCACCGTCTTCAAAATGGGACAGCGCCTTGAATACAGCTTCACACCTATCGCTATTTAGTCGATAATCCTTCCATATGGAATCATGGCGTGCAAACCATGCATTTAAATTTACTTTGCTGCCTTTGACAACAACTTTGTCAATATCATGTCTGAACAGTTCCTTCAGATTTTCTTTGATTTCTTTTTCTGCTTTTTCAGCAAAATTGAATCCACCTAGCTGTAAGAATATTTCTTCAACAATATCGCTATAAGTGACACTTTCTTTAAATTTCTTTACTATTATTTCATTATTAATTGTTATGTTATGTTCACACTCAAAATACCTGCACACTTGATTAATAAAACCTTCCCTTATTTTGTATATTTTACTATTATAGTCATATATCTTTAAGGTGTAATAAAAAGCAGTTTCCTGCTTATGAAAATAAGCACCTGATTGTTTACCATATTTTTGCCCATGCTCTTCATTTAATTTTGATATATTTGAAAGTTGTTTAAAAAACTCTTGATATGTATGTAAAGTTTGTTTATAAATCTCTTCTTGCTCTTTACAAAATTGCAAGTCCTTTTCCGAAAGTCTTGTTTCGTTTTCAATTTTTACATTTTCAAATTTACTAAGTACATCAAACATGTTATTTCCTCATTCCTATATTTTTTTAAAAAAATCCCGTTCGAAAATTTAGCTGCTGTTATAGTCAGAAATGAAAACCCTTATGTTTATTGTGTTTTTTATTCCTTTATACTACGATGAAACTGTTATTTTATACTATAGTAAGCACTCCAGTAAAAAAAGAAAACTGAAGTGCTTATTGATAATAAAACTTATCCTAAATACCTTTTAGGCTCTTTAAGATAATCTCTCGCATGTATGCCAAAATGCTCTGAAAGAATATCCCATGCTTTTGCACCATCTTCCTTACCTATTAAAAACTCTTGTTGCTCTGTCTCACTGTATTCTGGAAGGGGTATATGTCCCCTATAGCTATTGTAACCTATTTTCAACCCTGTCAAATATGATTCGCTTAGACCACCGAATTCAGTTGCCTTAGGGTCTAATGAAGCCATCGTAATATAATAACAATCATACAGTTCATTTAATTTTATCCATTTATTATGTAGTGCCAAAGCAATTAACAGATTAACATGGTCTGTTTTATAGTCAAAATCTATATCTCTTATAGGCTTGACACATGCTCCTTCAAACCAACTAATTACGTTATCAAGCTCTATTCTCTTTGTCATTCTTCTTCCCCCTTAAATTCAATGTTAAACTACTTACTAAATCCTAGATAACAGGTTTGTTATGAATTTACTTCCTCCGATTAACCTTTGACGTTCATAGTTGTCTTCTGGGGACTCTGAAAAAGCAAGCTTTTGAATCCTCTCATAGTTAATACTCAGATTTAACTCTAAAACCTCCTTTAATTTTTGAATGTCTGTAATTTTTGCAAAATGCAATAAATCCTGCTCTTGCATAGCTGCCTGTGCTGAACGCATTTTATAGCCCTCCCTATGATATGTACTTAATACTAATTTATCAAAGTTATACTTTTTTAACAATAACAATTGGAGATATTTTTAAATATTTTCCAAATAATACGGTACGGCACTTATCTAGTCTAATACTGTAATACCTGAGTCGGCGAAAAATTTTATTAGCTTTTTAGGATTACGCGCCCAAGACACAAGCGCAGAAGAACTAACAGCGAATTCCAAATATTGACTTAATTCTCGTCTATCTTCCCTACCGTTGCCGTATATACTTTTGCTTTTCAAGCAAGGATCGAACTTTCCTCCATCAAGATCAGCATAAATGATCAATTCATACTTAAATTGTGAATGTTCCTCGCCTTCGAAATGAATTTCCTTCACTTCAACTGTAAGATTTTGTATAAATTCTTCCACCTGTTCAGTGGTAATTGTGATTCCTCTTTCCAAAATTTCTTTCTTTCTGATAATTATTTTTTCCAAACCTTTTTTTCTCTCAATTTCATAGAGTCTTTCAGCTTCCTCCTTTTTTTTCTTATCTTCTATTGCTTGCCTCTCTGAAGCTGAAACCTCTCCTTCAATTGTTAACCCCTTTTCCAAGAGGTCAATAATTGTATGACTGACAATTTGTTGGTACACACCCCAGTTTTGTCCACTATAATCATGATCAACACAAACATCACCAATATGAAGAGTATCGTTATCCGTTACATCACAGAGTAATATTTGAAATGCCTTAATTATATATGGTGTGTCCCCTACGCAGCCAATATATGTATTGATAACAACATCTGAAGTAGTGTTATTGATAATTTTATATGGCATTTTATAACTCCCTTTTGTTATATTTTATTTTAACCCATTATAAAAACCTTACCGATAATATTTTGATACTTGAATCAATTTTCATTTTCGTACTCCTTGGGATATTCGAGCAAACAACACAATGTTTGCTCGAATAAATATCAACTATACTCTGTACGCTGTACGCTGTACGCTATCCTGAAATTGCAGTTACTCTATATGCCCCTTTAATCTGCATTTGCAAGCCCTGCTCCAGCAACTCGTTAACTGACATGTCGCTGTGTTTGGCAGCGTCAAACCCTGGTACAGTTACAGTGGTATAAGCATCGCAGTGAGCAAGCATAAACGGTGGAAGTTGGCCATATACATGCTTGCCTGCTACATCCTCAACACTTGCATTACCTGTAATAATGGGTGTGCCAGACAACTCTGGCATATTAGTAAGCAACAGATCTATAGCTGCCTGATGCTGTGTGACAATAATCACTGGAGCAGCCGACTCTACTTTGTGGACTTGGTACAAGTCCACATCAAGATCAGCAGCTAGCACATCTTCCGCTGAAGCGTACTTTGCTCCCCGCGGAATACGCGGTGCATAATACTCAGTATATCCCTGCTCTGCAACTACTGGAGCAGGCAAAACTGACAATACAGCAAGAACGGCATCTTGATTTGACAATGGAGCGAGTTGCTGAAACGCTGGAAAACCAAGAACAGTAAGTTTGCGGGAAGATAAAAGATCATTAAGTTTTGTAATTTTCATTTTAAATTTTCTCCTTTTGTACCGACTCCTTGTTGAGCCTAGTACGCTTACCTGATACTCATAATTATACAAGTTTATATGTGTAAAGTCAATATAATATTATATATTTTATTTTTATTTTTTGTAGATTGGAGTTGCATCAATCGAGTTAAAAAGGTCAATCATATATCGCTTATCAAAGCATCTATACTTTGATTGTTTGATAATAAAATGCTTGCTTTCTGTTATATTTTTTGTTGAATCGATGTCTACATTGATCCAGCCATCATAAACCAATATTGATTCATCAGGCAAAATGATGTTTTCATAATTACTCCTTTTTCTTTTTGGTCTATGCAAAATACGCAATGACTCGCTGTATTGTGCATAAGGCTTAACAACAACTTTTTTAATCACAGTCTGGAAAGCAACAGGGAAGCCGAATTCTGATAGCTTTACAATTGTTACTTTACGTTCCTCCTGTAAAGGAGAAATGTCAGCAAATACACTGATAAGCTCTTTAAGCCAAGTAATAATTATTGAATTTGGAAATTCTATTTCTGCCTTTTTGATTAAGGCAGCATCAACATTCAAATCCTTTATTGAATCAAAGAAAACCATTTTTGCGTTTTGTTTGTCGGAATCTGTTAGTGAGAAGATATTGTTACCATATTTACTAATTGCTTCTGCCGCATAGTCAGAAACTAGGTCAATCGTATTGAATTCATATGTATTAGTCATTTATAAAAACCTCCATTTGTTTGCATCTCTTAATAATAAATATACAGGTTTATAACTATAAAGTCAACTAATTTTTTTATATTTTATTAAATAGAACGAAACAGCTATTTCATGCTAACTATTCAGATTAATAAACATCCATTTCAACAGAGTAAAAATTGTGTTCTTTGTACCATAGAATATTTCGAACTACTGCTTTAATAGTCCAATCTTTTCTATGATCATCGGGATTCCTATATCTCCCTTTGCTTTTCACTATGTCCATTACCTTTCTAAACTGTCCGTTGTTTGTGTAATCATTACCATATCGAATTACAATTGTAAGTTGTTGACCAGGCTCCAATGCTTTAAATTCAGCTTTGATTATTTTGTATATGCTTTCTAAATCTATGATAACTTTACTCATTCGAATAACCCTCCTGTTAACGTCTTAATGACATTGTATCACAGAGGGTTATTAATTGTATATATTTTTCTTTTATAATCTAAGCAGTTGTTAACTCTCTATTCAGGTCACGAATGAAAGCCATGATATTACCTACCTCATAACGATTAAAGCGCTCAGGATGCTTTTTATAGGTGTCTGGAGCTTCCATTGGGTCAATGTCTCTAAAACCGTCTACAAAGGCCACTGAAGGCCGTCCAGCTTTGTCATACTTGCGTACTAGTTCACGGTACTTAGCTTTATAGACGATCCGCCCACAATCCCAAACCTGTGCATAGATAGGCGTATGGTGCGTTGTGGTTTGCGCGGTTTTTTGGTAAGTGAAAATCATTGGGGATTACCCTCCTATCGAATTAGGCCACTATTGAAAGCGTCGATGACTTCTAGTGCCATATATTTTTTCTGTCCTTCGTCTTTTTCATTTCCATTGTTAAAATAGTGAACGCAAAGACGTTTTAAATTATTTAGAAATTCATTTAATCTCTTCTGCTGGATGTAGTCTGTTAGCTCGACTTTGTAGCTTTCTAATTGATCAACAAGGACGGCAGAACTTATGCTTTCGCCTTCATTCTCATATTTAAGGATTGCAAAAATTTCTGCTTCTTCCGTCGATCTGGCCGCGAAAAGATCGGTTTTAGTGAAATCGCCTACGCTGAAATATGTGTCTACTTTGTATAGGTTCATTTTATTAGGCCTCCTGTGTACTATATTGGATTGATTCACCTTTAGGAGAAGCAAGGATAGTCAGTTTCACGTTTTTTCCTTTTGAATTTTTCTATACTGATTTGCATTTGTTCAGTATTTGCATAAAATGGCTTGCCAACTTTTGAAGCATAATTAAAATGAGGAAACACCATTGCTTTATTTTCATTGAAGCGAATATATGCAATCAATTCTTTGTTAATTCTTAATTCGTTGAGTTCAAACATATTCATTGGAGTAACTTCAACATCTGGAATTGCATTTAAATGATTTTTCATTTTATTAATTCTCCTTGTCTATGTATTAGTATGAAAGTCGCATTTCATGTCCTATTTATTTATGTATATTTTGGAGATACAAACCTTTGTTCCTTCTTTTCTTCTATCATGTTTTTAAGCCATCCCTGATTTGCTTTAATCAATTGTTCTGCTCGTTCAATTGCATCTTTCTCATATCTATAATTTTGAGTTACTGCCATTCCCGTAATGGCTTCCGTTACATTCCAATGTTTATCATGTGCTAAGGATTCGTGAACAAAACATTCAAAACCACTTATTAAAACTTTTGTGCCTTCTACTTCTATGAATTTATTACCCTTTACTTGAATGTAATAAATATCTTTCATTTTTAACCACTCCATTTATGTATTAGTAGGAAAGCCGTATTTCATGCTAATGCTTCAATTTTTTTAAACTGATATTCGTTCACCGCTTTTGGGGATTTACGAATGTAATCAAAAACTTTCAAAACATCTTGAATAGTAATTCTTTCCATTTCAATGTTTGTCATAATTTGATTATAATCATGATTCAAAACATCCCACACGATCAAAAATTGATCGAAATTAAAGGGGTTGTTCTCCTGTAGACTGTTCAATAAATCGTCTCTTTGTTCTCTTGCTTCGCGTTCGTCTTTTTCTCTCTTTGCTTTTTCGATACTTTCCACTTTTAAAGCATGATCAAATTTTTCATCAGATAATTTTAGGTTGTTGGCATTGATACGCTTGTTATATGCGCTCCAATCCTTGGCGGTGCTATTAAATTTCGGTTTTGTTAAAATCATTTATATTCACGCTCCTATGTATCTATTTTATATTACTTTAAGCAGTCAACCGCTGCACTGATGGAATCGTCTATTTCATTGTCGAACCAGTAGAATAATGATACCCAAAGTATGCATTCATCCTAACCATTGCAACAAGCTTTAGCCATATCAGACAAATAATTTTTGTCCCAGGCTAGAATCTCATATGCGCTTATATCAAGTGTAACTGATACAGTATAAACCTCCTCAAAATGCTGATTTCTGAAGCGTGGATCAAACTTAGCAGAATCCTTAGCAGCAAGGTAATCGCAATAATTCTCCCAAACACGATAACTATTCACTTCACCTTGAGACATAGTGGCCAAATCTTTCTCTTTCAACATTCTAATCACTCCCTGATATGTATTTATTACCTTAATTATAATTGAAAAGTTTATGTTTGTAAAGTTATTTTTGTATATTTATTATTTGATAATTACGGTGAACATAATTTGATAAATACTTAAATTAATATCACTGGCAATGCAATAGCTATATTTGAGTTTTACCCATTTTTGAAAAGTCACTTATTAGCGCATCCACGCCTTCTATCTCAATCACTATGTCAATTGCTTCTTCAACGCTTTCGACTTTTGTTCCATTCACAGAGATCTTATCTTTGTATAAATCAATCGTACAGTTCTCGGTCAATATGGCTGCCGTTGGTGCATATGCAAATGTGTATTTGTCTCCAAATACTTCATATTTGTATCCATATATCTCAAGTTTGCGGCTAATGGCTTTGATGTTCTTTTCTAGTTTGGTCATGACATTTCCCTCCTATTTAACTTTGATTCATATTTATAGTTTTATAACTACCATCCTCGACCATTTTTCACTGCTTCTAAATTTTCTTTTGCGTAGATAATGTAATCTTCTTTTCTGTGATCGTTTTTGTAAGCGTCAATGACTTTCTCCAATTGCTTTTCATAATACTCAATTAACTGCTCTTTCAATTTCATTATTTATTACCTCCTATAGAATCACTCTTTTATATTCTACTATGCAAGATATGTATTTTTATCATCTTTATAGATTGTTTTTAATTCTAAAGGCATATAAAAATAATTCTTCTCTCCATGGATTACGATGAAGTAACCCTCATTATCATGCTGCACTTTTCTGTGTGCAGTGGTATTGATTTTTGCTCTATTGACAATCTTAACGACAGCATACAGTTTTTCTGACTTACTAATAAACAAATCTACATAAATCCAGTTTTTCATCATTCATGCCTCCCATTGCTATGCCATTTTAAATTATTTATGGGCAATTCAAATCTTTCATTGTTCCTTAATTCCAGTAGTGCCGTTTCATATCCCCAAGCTTGTTGTATCTTTTCTTCATCAGCAGCATTCCAGTATTGACCGTACATTCCCACCAGAAAAACTGAACCGTGTTTATCTTTTGTGAAAACTACATTTAATGAGCGCAATCCTTTTCTATTCCCCAAAATCTCACCTCATGTCACTTTTTCTAAAAGTAAGTGTTTCATTTCTTTCAATGCCTTATTGACTGCTATAATTGAATTTTTAGATTTAATAATGCAAATAAATAATGCCTCATTTATATCCGGTTTTTAACTTCATTGTGATCCATTTTTATTCCTTCTGATATTTTTATAGCCACCTCAACGCCTTCACAAGACGTTGAACGCTCTAAGCTTAAGGCTGCTTCTGACTATAATAGTCACCGCTTAGACGGTTTGTTTAAGTAATTGATAATTGTAATGAATTAATTCATTTAAATCGATACCAGATGATTCAATAGCACTTTTGATGCTTTCTTTGAAATTATTTAAAGATTCAATCTTACAAATCTTTTCAATTTCAGTTAAAGAATCATCATCTCTTATTATTTCAATTGCATAACTCAAATCAGTCATTGATCTAAATAATTCAATTGCATTCCCCTTTAGGGTAGCATTCAATTCATTTTCAAATACATTTTTCATGGTAATACCTCCTAGTTATGTGTATGGTTTTATAATATCACAATGTACATGAAATGAGTATTTAATCGGATAGATAGTGAAGTATATCCCTTTTTTAATATTTGCCATTCGGATTAATAAAGTCACATTGAACATCATTTTCTTTCATGTAGCGGTAGTAATTAACAAGCATTACCATGTCACCTTCAGGAATGGCCGTTGTTTCGTCAGTGATTACATTAACTTTTTGGGTTGTTTCATCATGAACGAATTCCATTGTTCTATTATTGTTGATTTCAATTTTCATTTTACACACTCCTATGTATGATTGGAGAAGGGGAATTTCTTCCCCTTTATTACAAGGCTTCTACATGAACAACCGTTTATAATATTCAATTTTATCTTTTGTTGCCTCCAGTGCGTCTGTCGCATTGCAGAAAGGCCTAACACTTTCAAGCTTTGCAAGCTTCGGCATGATATATTCCCAGCTTTTCTTTTTTGCTTCCAATTCTTTAATTTTGCCGCGGATCTGCATATTGTGCAATTCAACATTCATCTAAAAACCTTCTTCCATTATGTATTTGTTACTTTTATTATAATCGTTTACTTTATATTTGTAAAGTTTTATGTATATTTTATTTATTTTTAATTACAATGAAAACCGAATTCTATCGTAAGAGAAAGGGGAATTACTCCCCTATAAACTTAACAGTTCTTTTACTTCTTCATGAGCTGCCAACACAACATTATGAAATTGTTGGTCATCCATTTCAATTAAATCTTTGTTGCTGTATCCTTCAATTAAAGTTCTAATATCTTCACAATCGTACACATTCACCGCACTGATTTTAGAAATGCTTTTAATCCTTTTCATAACAGTGTGATTAATTTTATAACTTTCATCCATAATTCTATTTTCTTTCTCAATCAACCATTTCGGTGGTTCGTATTCGCGGTAAGGCTTGCTTAATTTGTGATGATCGTTCACCCACTGCTGTCCATTGCATTCATAACACTTGCCGCCGTCTATCATTATGTAGTTTTGGATAATTCCCTTACCTAGACATTTAGGACACTTTTTCATGGTTTGGATTCCTCTTTTCATTTTTGTTGGAAGAAGTAAAAGGGGATTTCTGCCCTTTAAGCTGGAATACTTTTCATTAGTGAATTGAAGTCATATGGCATTGCCATTCTTTTGTTCAGATCCTTTATATAGCTATCATAAAATTCAGGAAAATCAGGAAAATCAGTTTCTAACTTTTTAAGCAATTCACATCTTTTCTCAATAAGTCCTTGCCTGTTTTTAATGTTGAGGTTGCTCCGACTACGTATTACACATTCTGTTTCAGCGAGGTCTTGACAAAGTCTTTTGTAGTTCATTTTTATCAACCACCTAATATGTATTTGTTACTTTGTTACTTTTATTATAAATCAAAAGTTTATAAACGTAAAGTATTTTTGTATATTTTTTTACGATGAATCCTTATTCTAATGAAGGGGAATTTCTCCCCTTATGCAGTACAATCTGCCAATAAATCTAATTCTACAGACTTATGAATCACGATTTCATATTCTTCTGCATCTGCAATCATTTCATTCATTCTAGATTCATTTACTACATCCCATACCTTCCGGCCTTCATAACTAGTCCAGCATATTAAAAACCTGTCAATCCTAGACAATGCGCTTTCTTTTCTTCTTGTGTTGTTCTTTATATATTTGATTAAATGTTTGTTTCCGATTTTCAAAAAATCGATTAACCTTTCATCATTGTGAAAGTTTTCATATAATTTTTCTTTGTTAAATGCACCGCCCCCATAAAGACTTCTAATTCTTTCAATTGACTTTTCAGAGCCATTTCCGATAACCATATATGTTAATTCATATTCCCACGTTTCAACTTCGTTAAATTTCTTGTGGATCGCCGCAAACTGATTGCCAGTTAACTTGTGACAATCATCCCATTGTGCGACAATGGAATCTTGAAACCTCTTATTCCAGTCATCTTTAAAAGTTTTAGTTTTAAATACCTCTATTAAAGCGATACATTTATGACTCCAATCCGCATTAGCAATGTTTTGCAGATGAACATATTTAAGTGCTAAGGCTTGGCGATAACAGTTATACCCATAAGATTTGCCGTCTAAATGATGAACGTTTTGAATCGATTTTCCGCAAGTGTAACAGTTCGTCATTGAATTAAACCTCCATAATCATCTTAAATAAGAAGCTTAAAAGCAGCATTTACAGCGTTTCGTTTTTCTCCATAGCTTGCCGATGGGCATTTAGCCAATCTCAAGAGTTTCATTACTGTTTCTGAAACTACTGGAATTGAAATTATATATTGTATCTTTTTTTCAATTAATATTGATTCCCAAGCAAGCGAAGCATTTTCAAGCCAGTATTCATCATATGCTGGCGAAACTGTAGTAAAGTTAATACCAGCTTTCTTTAGATAAATTATTTGAGAAGTGGAAATATTGTGCCGATCTAATAGAACAATTGAAGAAGAAGGAATAATAACATTTTTAATTGCATCGATTTTAAATACAACTGCACCCGATAGCTGGTTTATGTTTTCAGAAATTATAATAATTTTCTTCTTCATATTTGGGTGACCTCCATATAAATAAAATATAAATCTGATATGTTTATATTATAACAATCCGGTTTATACTTGTAAAGTAAATATGTATATTTTATTTTTATTTGCTTCAGTATTCAACAGTCCATCACTGCAACCAGGAAACGCCGCTAGGAGACGCTATAGGCCTCCTACTACTTCTGTCGGCTAATGCCTTATGACTTACTTTGTTACATACAAAGTGTTATCCAAGCGCCTTAGACTAGAGAGAGAGCACCTATATAAGGATGATAGTTCCCACATTACTAAATTTCCTAAGAATGTATCCCTCCTAGTTCTCTATACTGTTGTTTAAAAGGGGAATTACTCCCCATAAATTCTAATATGTTCATGATATTCGTCAATAATCTGTTCTTTTTCTTCGATGGCTTTAGAATGATATTCTTCCTCATGCATTCTATAATCTTCCTCAAGCCACTTGATAAAGTGCGCAAGATTTACGTTAAGTTTCATTTATTTTACCTCCATTTAGTATAGGATGAAAGACAGATTTTATCCATATTTTTTAATAAAAGATAAGCAATTTTTACACAAAGAATTCAGTTCTATATCAGACAAATGCTCAAAATGTTCGGGTTCTTCTGAAATAATGTCTAACTCGTGTTGTACTAGGAACACCAAGTCTTTAACTGATTGGTGAATATGTGGATCATATGTTATACCGTCTGGAAGATTCTTCAAAGCTCTACTAAACATAATCATTTCACTGCCTTTGCAATAATTTTTGTTTTAATTCTCTCGTCAAATTTAAATTGAAACTCAGTATCAAATTCGATTTCAGCCTCACCGATTGCCATTACATAAGCATCTTCTGGAAACACACTATTATAGGAATCATAAACTATTGAAGCCGCTCTTTCAATAATCATCTCATGAATAGTATTCATCATTTTTATTACCTCCGATTATTTTTTATTTAGTGAAAATATGATCTGACAATTACTACTGAATCGGGATCTTGCTGCTCACCAGAATAAGCAATTGTTACAAAAGTATCCTTGTACAACTTTGTTAATTCTTCGTCACCCAGGTTCTTTTCATTTTCCAACTCTACAACCCAATGACCAAATTCATCACCCAAGTATGAGACCGCATAAGTTGCGAACTCGTCACTATATACTGACTCAATAGCCACTTTTACTTGATTGATTTCCTGATTCGTGTTTCCTCCAATATTCGTAAACATCATCAAAGCAATTAGCAATTTAATCATCATTATATCCCCATTCTTTTTTTATTTTTTATTTTAAAATCAATTGCCCGTAGACTTTCTTTTCCTTCAATTCCTGTTGCCGCTGCCATCTGCTTGAAATGACAGCAAGTTTTGTTTGGCTCATTAGAATCACATCCTTTGTGTATTTAAGCTTTATACATATCCTCTGTAACTAATTATTAGTATACAGGTTTATATGTATAAAGTAAAGATAAATATTTATATTTTATTTATACCTCTCTTTGTGGTATTTATCTATTGCTGTTGCAGGCTCAGCAACTATTTTAAACAATTCATCAACCGTTTTATGTTGTAATAATTCATCGGCCTGTTCTTTGCTTAAAATATTAGTGATAGTGAACAGCTTTAAATTCTGTTCAGGGGTCAATTTAGATTTATTGGCTCTACGATCAATAAAATTATTAAATGATATAACGTTATTATCATTGTTAGACATAGATTCTTCCATTGTTTCAGACTCAGAGTCGCTTTCTAAAGAGTCTTCTTGATTGGCATCAATAATGATACTGTTAAAGCTATCAACAAGCCTAGAAGCCAATTCTAATCGTTCAGGGGTGTTTTTAGCCCACCACACCGCATGGCGTGAAGACCATTTAAAACCTAGCGATTTAATCGCTGAAATGATATTGTCTGAAGGCTTGGTAGCAAATTTAACTTCCAGTCCATTTTTCTTTGTGTTGATTTTAAGTGTTGCTTTGTTAGTTGTTTCCTCGCTCACTTGTTCAGCTTCAACTGTTTCTGGCTCCTCTTCTTTTGAGGTTTCAATTTGAGGAGAATCGGAAACCTTTTGTGTCCGCTTTGTTTTCTTAAAAACTGTCTTTTCTGTGAACTCTGTTACCTCTTGTAAAGTATACACTTTGACTTTGCCCTCTTGCATTTCTTTTTGAAGACGCTCCATCGGTTGATAATATCTCTTAGTATTGTTTTTGCGTTGATATCCTCTTTTCTCACTTCCCAGTAGTTCATAAGTTACCCTTACTTGCTCACCAACAGTATAAACTTTATTGACGATCCAATAATGACCATGATACGAAAAGGAAAGAATATCACCTTCGTAAATTCTATTGTTTTCTTTTTCATCTTTTTCAACTGGTCTAGTTACTTTTTTAGCTACTTTAATAACTTCTGCTTGCAATGCATCCGAATCGGACAGAACTTTTTCAATTTTAACAATAAACTTTTCAAGTTTTTCGGATTTTTGTTCAGCCGCTGTTTTTTCTTCGTTTTGCCAGTCATAGGAATTTACAGCGAATGCTCCACTTCCTTTTGCAATAATCTGACCATCCTTCTCGATATGCCAATTGTTATGTTTAGGATTTCCGTGTGCAAAAGTTGGATATGTTTCAACTATTGTGTAAGTTGGTTTAATTCCTTGCTTCTCTTTTTCTTTATCGATCAGAACCACACAAGATGCCTTTTCGTTCTCTGTGGATGCAGGATCGTCCATCATTGCTTGTAACTTCTCAATTCGTGCAGTTGCTTTGTATGAATTTTTATCGTAGTTATATTTTTTCACTTCATAGCCGCTATATCGCGTATTGTCATTATCGACAACGAGTACGAAGCCATTCTTCTCTGCGATACCGTCCCAGTTGGCTGGGGAAAAATAATCGGTCATAGAGTCACTATCATCTGATTTATACCCAAATACATTCCAACCTTTTTCAGTAAGTGCGTGCATAATTTTTACTCTTGCTTCTCTTTTATCATAGTAATGCATATGTATAACCCCCAATTAAATTATGTATTTCTTATTTATAACTATAAAGCAAAATATGTATATTGTCAATATGTATATTTCATTTTAAAATATTACAGCGATAACTTTTGCATCTTTTATTAATATTTCCCCATGGTCTGGATCATCGTTGCGACCTACGTTGTCGTTTGCAATAATGTAGCAATGATTAGTTAAGAATAATTTGCTGCAATCAATATCTGTACTATCCCAAGGGCGAATTTTATATGTTGAATCTAACTGCATATTCCAGGCAGAAGTACCGTCTAATACTTCCATTTCTTCATATTCCGGTGTCGCATAAATTGGAAATTCACGTTCATCGTCTCGACATGGATTGTGACGTGAATATTCACAAATATCACCAATTCTCCGTTCCTTGTCTTCAAAGCGCAAACCAACATAATAATAATCTTGTTGTGCTTGTGACAGGAATAGCTTGCAAAACTCGTACATTTGAATAATATTCATTTTTAAGACCTCGTTTCGTTGTTATCTACAAAATAAATTACCAATAGTCCAAGCAATTTCTTTTGCTCCCTTGCGCGTTTCTCCATTGCACGGATTCATTTTTAAACAAATTGCTTTCTTTCCTTCAATACGGACAACCTTCCATAGAACGCCTTTTGCTTCAACATAAGATCCAACTTGCACTTTTTTACCATTGGACGAAAGATTTTCATTTGAATTGATAGGAATAACATGATCTGTGCTCAGTTGATATTCAAAACCAATCGACAATAATGCTGTAATATTTTTTCCATTAACGAAGGTAATAGTTGCTTCCAAACCTTCGTACATCCCCCATGTAATTTGCACCTTGTTACCGATATCAAACAATTTAATCAACTCCAATTTATGTATTTCATTTATTAATATCATTATAAGCTTTTATTTAATAAAAGTAAAGTATTTTCTTTACTTAATATAATATTCATTATTAATTTTAACAATATTTTTAAATCCGAATACACTTGTAACAGGTTCGTCAATGGCATTAGCCAATTTAAGCATCGTTCGGACATCCAGGTTATCGCTCTGTAGTATTTGTCCAACGCGCTGCTTTGTAACTCCCAGTGTCTCACCAATTTTTTCATTGGATAGTTTCTTACTTTTCTTAATTAAATTCACTTTGTTGATAAAACCGTTGTTATTGAAAATAGAAATCTGCTCATCAATATATTGCGATGCTACAGTATCAATAATAATTTCACCGCAATCAGAGCATTGCAGTACTGGAATACTTTCAATAACAAGCGTTTTATTTGAGACGTTAAATTTATCCGTGTGAAGAATTCTATTTAGATTTTCAGAAAAGCATTCTGTGCAAAAACTAACTCCAGATGTTTTTGACATTTAGACAACACTCCTTAGTTTAGTTTCTAGTAGCAATGAACAATTATTCCTTGTCCATTTTATCGTTCTCTTCTCTTTTTGAATCTGATGATTCCTACTACAGATACTACTATAGCCAATCCTAAAGCAATTGTAGGGATCATAGCTAAAGGCTGCAAAGTAATTAGCATAGTTATGCTGGATAGGATTATAAGCGTGTATAGGCCATTGTAAGCCATTATAATCACCTCATTATAGAGTTGCATTCATAGTAAACTTATGTTAAATTGTAAGGGAAGAGGGAAGCCAGAAATGCACTTCCCAACATAGCTGTTTTACCGTTGGTGTTTATCCTTTCGTGGAGGATAAGCGCCTTTTTCATGTTGTGCTGATTCTAGTTGTTTCCGGTAAGTTCCCCTTATCTCCTGTTTTCTTTTTCTTTGATAGCGTGTTTCATCTAAGATGAAACGGATTAGTGCAAGAATAACAGGAATGTAAGGTATAATGGACTTTAGGAGTTGGAACATGGGGTAACCTCCCTTGCTATGTATTGTCCTCCCTTACAACTACAATTATACAGTTTTATATATGTAAAGTCAATTGTTTTTTGTATTTTATTTTTTATTTTTGTTGGAATTGTTAAGTGCCCTGGTCTCATAAAAAAATTGAATTGCAACTCTATAGATGTTATTGAAGACTTATTGCAGTGTGATCAAAAACAATGTAAACAGTATGCGTCTCCTCTACGCTTATTGGTAGATCAATCTTGGAATCTTCAAATACAATAGCATCGTAACCAGCTTTCATTATCATGCTTTTCCATTCGGACATATAGTTTGCGTTGAGTAACAAGCTAGTCATTTGCTTTTCAGAAGGTGTTTCAGTTCCAATGTACTTGAATGCCAATGGCTTGCATAGAAAAAAATCATCAAAGTTGTCAGTATGAGCGTAAAGCGGATTATGTAAGGTTACTTTTACAGTGTAAACATTTGGGCCATACAGTGATCGTGCTTTATCTGGAGAAGAAGTAAACCAAGTGCCCAACTTGTTATAGTTAGTTACCTCCTGAGCTTCAAATGTTAAGCTTCCATTATGTGATGCATGGAAGACAGTGTGAACATTGCCGTTCGAGTTTTCAACTTCTGCTATAGTAACTTCTTCTGTTACCGTTGAAGTGGACATGACTTCTTCTGTCTTCTTCACAGCTTTACGGTACTTGCCAATACTTAGCTTCTCTTCAATCTGGTCACGTAACCAAGACACTTCTTCTTTGACCTCTTTAATGGTCATGCTGAGTGCTTTGTTAACCGAAACTACAGTATCGCTATATGTTTTTTCATCTTCGGATGGACATCCACTCCATATTACTCCGTTGATATCTTTGATCATTGCATATGCTGCATCCCATTCAGCTTCAGTCTTGCATACCAAACGTAGTTGTGCACCTTTGTATTCATCTTTACCAGTCATTGGGTTCCAGTTACGTTCTTCTTCGTATACAAGTTTCATTGTGAATCCTCCGATTAATTTATATTATGTATTTGTTATCTTTATTATAAGCGATTACTTTATATATGTAAAGTGTTTTATGTATATTTTATTTATTTATTTTTTTGGAATTTATTTTTGGAAATTTTCAATTTTGGAATTTGGGTGATTGATCGTGAGGTATAGTGATGATGGTAGCAAGGTGAGAGATGAGGCTTATAAGGCTGCGTAGGGATGAATAGAGGATAAGGATAGGATGGGATGGAGGAGAGATTAGGGATGAGTTGTGGAGTTGTGAGGGTGGATTGAGTTATGGATTGGGGAATATTGGTAATTTTATATTTTGAATAATAGTTATCATTTGATAAGTATTTGAAGAAACGCTGCCTGTTACAATAACGATGTTGGCGAATGTCTTATCTCTCCCGCTCCTGTATATTAAATTAATTGGAATAATCATACAAAAACTTTTTTGCTGCCTTCAACAGCATGTGCTAATCATGTATCTGATTTGCCTGGACTGTCATTCATATTCTCCTGTATCATTACCATATATTGCTAAAGTGTCATCTAATCACTATTAGACTACAGTTTTAAAGGGTTATTGACCTCTATCCAGACCATAAGCAGGGGGCTACTTAACAACTTTTATATCCATTTATTACCAAATATCAGCATGAGCACATCAACTCCCACACTCAGCTTAATTTATCAATCGATACAGCATATTTCTCCACTCTCCCACTATTCTCATCCTCATCTTCCCACTAGTCGTTATCGTAATTGTTATCGTAAACTATGCATATTCATTACCTTTTCTCACCTAATATTTATCATCATTTCACCTTTTTCTCCACTTTACCTCTCATTCCCCCAATACTATCAACACATTTACGATATCAACTATCGATATCACATTTCCCTTCCTCAATTACACTCATCAATTTCCCAATATTCTCAACAGTTAAATACTCATTTCCATACTCATTTTCATCTTTATATTTACTCACTATCTCACTCACGATAACATTTACCACCTACCCGATCTCATCTATAATCCTACAATTTTTAACTTTATCACCTACTCTTTATCGTAAAGTTATTGAAATTCAACAGTTATTCACCTATACTATCCTCAATTGTCTAATTTACTATTTATTACTACGAATTGGAGTCTTAATAAATGAATTGTCCTCTTTGCAATAGCCCACTTAAAAGGAATAAGGTTGCTTGTTCAATGAAATGTTACGGCTTGTTAAAAAGTAATATTAAACAATGTGTGATATGTGATAAACCATTCTTTGAACCCCCAAGTAGTTCAACAATTACATGTGGAGAAGACTGTTCTGCTGAAAATAGACGGAGATTATTCAAAAAAGGAGTTAACGATGAAGCTTTAAAAGCAGCTCATGAAAAGTTGTTAACTAATCCACTAACCGGACGCTTCTCAACACACATGCATGCAAAGGAGTGGGTTATTCAATCTCCAACAGGAGAAGTCTACAAATGTCGCAATTTAAAAAATTGGCTGAGAGAAAATGAACAGTTATTAGACGGTACATACAAGCAGGCTTGGGACGGAATATCTAAGATAAAATATTCTGCTCAGGGCAAGAGAAAAAATAATGTTTATCAGTGGAAAGGTTGGAGGTTGTTGGCCTGGAGTGACAATTAAATTAATAACATTACAAATTAAAAAAACTCTCTAAATTAATTGAGAGTTTTTTTTATATTAATTTGGCTGTTGTTTTTCCTTGTTTGATTCATTAAGCAGTTTAACTATCTCCGACAATCCAATGAGCAACATCCCAGATGTGATTGATCCAAACCACCACAATAGCATGTTGGAAAAAATAAAGCCATCATCAGATTGCCCTGAAATTAATCCATAAATTAATCCAACTACTAAGATGCATCCACCCAAATACTTTAGAGATAAAAAAATAGTATGGTCGTACTTCATTAATGTACACCTCCTACCATTTATTGTTAATGAATTATTATTAAAACTCTTCTATCTATCTTACTCTTCTCACTTTACTAGGCTGGTGAAACTAGGCTGGAGACTCATAAAAGTGTTATGTAATCCCTCTAATACAAAAGTAACAGCACTCGCAAATAAGTCACCGCCTTTATTTGCAAACTGATCTGGATTGCTTATAAATACCAATAAAACCACTAGGGTCGATAAAGCAGCTATCAACTTTAATTTATTGTTCAATAACTCACATCCTTTTGACCTATTTTTATAGTTATATATTACCATGTCAGTATCAAAAATTCAATTAAGTGTAGAACATTACAAATTAAGAAATTCATAACTTACTAAAACAACCATTCAGGATCTGATGTTGGTACCATGCATGTAATCAATTCTAAGCATTGAATTACTGTTTAGTTATCATAAATTCACTTGTAACGGTAATCTGATGATCAATTACACCCTGAGGATTAAAATGTCTTAGATTGGCATTTAAACAGGTTATACGATGTATTGTCCTTAAGGGGTTAATAGTCTGTGAGGAAACAAGTGGTTTTCTTGTTTTTGAACAGGGTCAAACGGGAAAATGCTTTTTTTCCCGTGCGGCAGGCACTTTATATTATCTCTCCAATACTCAAGGGGGATTCTGTCACTCAGCGCAAAAGCAGCGCTTCATTCCCTTAGGAATCCAATCCCCCTTCTTGTCTACGGCTACGCCTACGCCAATTCATCCCCCTTGCCTTTATATAATGATGCTAACGCTTATATGTAAATGTAGAAATAAAAGGGACAATATCGTTCTGGTATATAGGTTAAAAAAGTTGTCCAATCTGTTACATTATATATATTATATATTTATATAATGAAAAGGAATGGACAACTTTTTTGTGTATTAATTTCCCTTATATTTTTTGATTTTTTCAATAGTTACTTTACTGTCATCATTAAAATCGAATGTAGTAGAAACAATTTTTCTAGTGTCTGTAATATAAGTTTCTTTAGTGCGATTATTTATATTAAACATTGATGCACCACTCTCTTTTTTACATAGAGCACTCTTGTGTCTTTTTTCAGCCAGCTGAACAATATAATCTTGACTTTCAATATTAAGCAAGCTCATTTTCATATGCTTTTCTTTTGGCTCAAGTAAGAATTCACAATTTATTTCCTCAATTGCACGTTCAATGCTATTTATTTTATCGGGCGACAGTCTGTTAATCGCTTTTTCAATGTGTTTAGAATTATATCCAAATCTATACGATTGATAATAATACACAATATTCATTTTTTCCCTTAATAGTGTATTTACTTTATTATTAAATTCTATCCTTTTGTCTTCTGGAACAAATGCTATGTCCATATTTAATCCCATATTTTCCTTTACTGTGTGTTTTACTGCTACAATATAATCCGCTTCTTGTTTTGTTGCTAATCTATAAGTACAGGAAACTAAATTCTCACTCGTGACTGAATATTGTGAATCTCCCCATTCGTCAACATTCTCCTCAATAGTTGCGATTACTTCATTATTATCATTGGTCTTGACTGAAGTTTCAGCATGACACAAAATAACCTCTTTACTCCAATTTATTATGTACTTATTTTTTAAATTGTTAAAGGCTTTCTCAACCTGATATTTTAATGTTCTATCAGTTGACGCAAAAAAGTCATTCATACTCAGGACATTAACATTTAAGTACTGACTGGACTTATTCTGATTTTTCTTGATGAAATTATATATGTCATTTATTATTTTCATTCTCTTCAACAATTTTGTTTTAGATATTAATAATTCTTGTTGATCATGAGTAGCAAGCATGTCTAAAAGCAATATTTCAATTATCTGTACATGTGATATAGTTTCAGTCTTAGGGAGCGGTTCTTGATACACTTCTTTAATAATAAAAGAAAATTTTTCTCTTTCATATGTGAAGTATCTCTCCCATTCGTTTAATTGTGCTATTTTCGCATTCCCAGTTTTCACTTTCTCATTTAGTAATTCACACATTTCTTTGTAGCTTTTGACTTTCTGATCTTTAGATAATCTACTTGTATCCATTCGATATCACTACTCTCTGTATTCTATTTTCTGATTGGCTAATTCCGCGTATAGTTTAAATATTAATTGTATTGTTTATTTAGTTGTTCATTTTATTTATTTTGCAATTCGGATCGTGACAATTACCCGACACGATCCGAATTATTTAGATTCATTAAGCAACCAAGTATTTATTAAGCATTGTTCGTCTTCTCAGATTCGCTTTTTTGGAAAGTGATCTGTTTAATTCATCTGCTTCACACACAATCACAGCATCATATCTTGCTCTAGTCAAAGCCGTGTAAATCAAATTTGCGTTACAGAAATGTGTATCATTGGGGTCTGTTATAATAATGACTACTGGAGCAGATGAGCCTTGTGATTTGTGCATTGTTAAGCACCAGGAATGTAATAGTTGAATTTTGTCTACTAAAGGCAATCTAATTTGATCATGATCGAATTGAATAATTATGCCATTTTTATTCCCGTCCAATACACCCTTACCAGTGTCAGTTATTATATCAATTACGAATCCTGTATCTCCATTTACAATATCAGTTTCATCACCATTTACATCCTCAATCCTGTATGTATTTCTTGTATTTATAATATAATCGTTTTTTCTTAATACATTATCTTCACCGAATTCAATTTCTATTTCACTGAATGGATTTACAATTTTCTGTATTTCTTTATTGATTTTTATTGTGCCAAGGTCGCCTTTTTTCTTCATAGTGAGTAGCATTATATCTTCAGGCTTGTAGCCCTCATCAAGGTATTTCTGATAATAAAATTTATATCCATCAATCATATATTTTTCTGAAACACTATGTATTCTTAGATTTGATCCATATTCTTTAACTCCAATAAAGTCATCATCAATAAATTGTTGTCCATTTCGAATTTTTGTTGCTATATCTAAAATGCCACCTTCTGACTGTCTGAAAACAATATCAAGTACTGTAATAGGCACTTGATTACTCTCCTGCATATCATGAAGTAAATTCCCACACCCAACAGAAGGAATCTGGAATCCATCACCTACAAACAACAGCCTTGTGTTCGGATTCTTAATTTTCTTAAATAAAGATGCGCACAGATGCACATCAACCATACTCCACTCATCAATTACAATAAAATCTTCATGTATAGCTATCAACTCGTTATCATCTTTCTTTTGTCCATATCCAATTGCCCTATGGATTGTCATTCCCTTTTGGTCAACAAGATATTCGGTCAGGATCTTTGCAGCCTTCCCTGTAGGTGTTAACCATTTCACTGTCAAACCAAGTTGGGTAAGAAGCTCTTTCAATAGTTTCTGCATAGCTGATTTACCTGAACCAGCAAAACCAACTAACATTCCAATATCAAAATTCTTCACCATTTCAAAAAGAGATTTTTGTTGCTCAGATAGCCCATCTGGAAAATCATCTTTGTACTTTCTTTCCATTCTCTCCACAAAGTCATCTACATCAAAATTCAATTTAGTGCAATGTTCAAGTTTAAACTTAATATAGTTAGCAATTCCTTTTTCAGCTTCATGCGTGTATAAAAGCATAACCTTATCACCATCGACATGTAGCTGCGGATACATCTCAAATGGATCTTGTTTGATTACATCTTCAATACAGAATTCTTCAATTTGTAGCAACTCAACCGATAACTGAACTAACTTATTGAATTTTGTATAAGTATGTCCTTCATTTTGTTGTTCTCCCAATGCATGTTTTACACCTGTAATGATTCTGAATGATGTTCGCATAGCATCTTCATATAGTAATTCAGCTTTTTCCCTGGTGATTCTGCCACTTTTGAGATCAACAGTAATATCGTAACGAGCCATATTCAAAGCTATCGCATCTGCTGTCTTAAACCCAATGCCACCGACCCTAATTAACACATAAGGATTTTCTTTAATTTTTTGAATTGCTAGTTGTGCACTACCAAATTCACTCATGATCTTTTGAATAGTATTATAGTTGATACCGTACTTACCTAAATGAGTTATCATTTCCTTATACTCAAGATTCTCTAAAACTTTTGTACGGACACGTTCATATACCACTTCCCCAAAACCATGAACTTTTTTCCAATCAAAATTATTATTTTTTATAAGGTCAATAATATCTTCATTTGGATAAACCTTAAAAATCTCCTCGACCTGTTTGTTTGTTAATAATGCTTTAAAGTAATCTCTTTGTTTTTCAGGGGTTTCAGGAATATCTTGATAAATATTTTTAATCCAATAACTTGCTCCAAAAGTTGGATCAATCTTATCAAGTTGTAACTCAGCTTTATATTCAGTACCGGTTTGTAGTTTTTGAGTTATCTTTCCTTTGATACTTACTTTTCCTCGCTTATTAACTTCAATTCCCTTGCCATCGATTAAAGTACAATCATAGATATAAAATCCATCTGGACTATTATAAGTTTTAGGATGAACTTGCCAGTCTGGTTTTATTAACACTTCAATTACATCATTTTCGTTCAATCGGTTCACTCCAGTTTCTAAATTATTGGTGTATTTATAATTTTAAATATTGATTAATATTTCCTGGTAAGCACTTGGCGCTTTTTCTTTCAGCAGTTTTATTAGTTCTTCTTTTGATAATTGCTCGATATTTTTTTCACTCACATCTCTCATCATGCGTATGCCAGCTCTACTATTATGATCAACTGTCATGTGAGTATAATGATCTATAAATGTTTGTGCTGATCGATGTCCTGTTTGCTCCATGGCAGCAACTATATTTCCAGAAGTTTTGAGTTCATAGTGTATGGCTGTCTGTCTAAAGGAGTGAGTTGTGTATCTGATATTCTTTGGAAGATTCATCAACTTTGCGAATTTTTGAATGGCTCTTCGAACTTTTGCAGGATTCAAATTTCTGAACACTTTTCCGTTTGATTTCTTAATGCTTAATATTTTATTAAACAGAATACTATCTATTGGTACCTGATATATTTCTTCTCCTTTATCCATCATTTTGATCAAATATTCATCCTCAGATGTATAAATATCATTATAATCAATGTTCAAAACAGATGAAATGCGTCTGCTTGTTTGAGCCAGTACGAGTATGCAAATTTCTAATTCATCTGCATGATGTAGCTCCTCCTTCGCTAAAATTGCCATCTGTTTCATTTGTTCCAGTGTAATAAGACCATAACTATTAGGGTTAGCTTTAATTCTTTCTGTTGTAAATATTTCATAATTCACATTGTATTTGTTAGTTTTCAAATACTTAAAAAAACTTCTAAGAGTGCTAATATTTCTACGAACTGTATTTGGCTTAAATTTTTCAAGCAAATAATTCTTATACATTCTCACATCCTTATCCAGTATCTCAATTTCGCCGTTCTTTAGGGTTGTAATGTCATGCAATCCTATGTAATCTGTAAATTCTTTAATGTCTCGTTGATACTCCTTTCTAGTATTTTCAGGGTAAGTTTTCAAGAAAATTGCAAGATCATTTGTATTGTTGAGTCTCTGGACTGCTGCTTGATTGCTCATTGAGCTACCTCCCAAATAGTAATGTAAATCTATATTTATTATAAGCAACATATATGAAACAGTCAACAAATTTAATGTAAATTATACAAATTGTTTGACAATAATTTAACTCTATTGTAATATTGGTCACAGAAAGGAAAATACAAATACTAGAAGAAAATCAAATCTACTTTGAAAGGGATGTGATTATAATAATTATATTAAAGGAGAATAGAGATTATGGGGAATCATTCACGGTTAACATGGCAAGATTTATATTATGATGGGGATATCGATCCCTGGGATGAATTGTTTGATGAGGATTGTCAAGAGATTATAGAATTAGATGGCGAGTACACAGAAAATTTAATGATAGATTAGGGTGGTGAATTCAATAGGTTTGGATAAGCAATATCATCTTTATAGTGTGGACACAAGCGCCTTTTACAATAATGAAGAAAATAAAATACATACTCGAATAAAGAAAAGATTCCTAATTAGAAAAAACCTTAAAGCTTTATTTTCTAAGAAAAATCATACTGAAGATTATAAAAACAAAGTAGGCAGTTTAATAAAAAGTATAAATAAGAATTTAGAATTCAACAAAAAGAAATTAACCATCGAGTTTGAAAAACACAAGGGAGTAAGAAACCTTATTCCTGAGCATTTAAAAGCGAGGAATATTGTTTCTTCTTTTGATTCTGTATTAAGTAGAACTTTATCGATTAAACAAAATGATGTTACTAAAGATATTTTGATTGTCCAGACTTATTATTTTCAAATTTTAAAAGATATTATAGAGAATGGATTTATGTATAACAACGAGAAATACATATGCTTCACTGCTAGTGCAGGACAAATTAGAACTAAGAAAACGGTTTTTATAAAAGAAAGTGTTTTCGAGGAACATAAGAAATCTCTTATGTGTGGCTTGACTCTTGAAATAATTAACGATTTGGGTGGAGTAAACATTAACAAATTTTTAGCTTATTTGGCTCTCTGTAATAGCGCTACAGATCATTGGACGAGCTTTAATATCGAAAAATCTATCGTTGTAGATGATATGGAGACAAATGTTAATGCATTGTTTGATCATATCGATGATGAGACTTATCAAATAAGTAGAGAAAAAAGAGAAGTGCTAATCAATCATACTGATGGCTGTGGAATGATGTTGCCTTCAGTAAATGACAAATCTTTTATGGTTAGGTTGCCATGGATCAAAGGATTACTCGTTCCATTCCCATTTGATAAATTTATTAACGATGAAAAAAGAAAAAGGGAAAAAAATGACAAAAAGTTTTGGTTAATTAAAGATATATATGGGCAAGAGCACGATGTAATTAAAGAAGGAATAGAGGTTATCTTCACAAAGAGTCAATTCAAAATGTGGAAATACTATTCCAATTGGGAAGATTATATTAATAAATTTCAAGCAAATAATTGTCAAGCTGGGATGTGCAATGAAGAAGAGGCTTCTATACCTGAGACTAAGATTAACTATCAAATGTTGCAAACACTAACCAGTTTTAGTAATCAGCAGTTAAACACCCTTTGTCAGCCAACCAACGATGAAATTACTAAAATCGCTACTGATCGAAAAACAATGCTTAAAGTATTGGGTGTAAACGATTCAAGGACGAATCTAAATTATTATCAATCTGCACTAAAGATATATCCCGAACTTCTTGCCGACAGTTATAGCAAAGAAATATTAAAACAACTCAAAAAGAAGAAAGTTATAGAAGGAAGAGCTGGAAAATTAAATATTAAGGGTAAATATACTTTTATCTGTCCAGATCTATACGCTTTCTGTCAGTTTTTATTCTTAGGAATGGAGAAGCCCACCGGACTACTAAAAGAAGGTGAGGTGTATTGTTCTTTATATAAAGAAAAGAGTAAATTAGACTGTTTGAGAAGTCCTCATCTTTATAAAGAACATGCTGTCAGATACAATGTAACTGATAGCAGAATAAGCAAATGGTTTAAAACTAAAGGTTTATATACAAGCTGCCATGATCCTATTAGTAAGATACTAATGTTTGACGTTGATGGAGATAAGTGCCTAGTTTGTGCAGATGAGAATATTATATCTGTAGCGGAATTAGAAATGAAGGATATCGTACCATTAAACTACAACATGAGAAAAGCAGATCCGAATCAAATTAATAATGGTGCTATCTATAAGGGTTTGAAAGATGCATATACCGGAGGAAACATTGGCATCATTAGTAACAATATTACTAAGGTGTGGAACAGCAAAGACATCAATCTAGATGTAATAAAGATTCTCTGTATGGAGAATAACTTTACAATCGATTATGCTAAAACTCTCTATAAGCCTGTAAGACCGCCAGAAATAGATACAAAAATAAAAAAATACACTGGAAATAAGAATCCTTACTTTTTCAAATATGCAAAAGAAAAAGATGATAAAGATATCGAAGAAATTAACACTAATACTGTAAACAGAATAACCAAGTTAATAAAAAATCCAAGGTTGAATTTCAATGATGAAGGATTGGGCTTGTTTAACTATCGTTTTCTTTTGAGTGACCCAAGTAACAAAGAAATACATATTGATGAAACAATAGTAAATGAATACAAGAGGCTTGATCAAAAAAAGAAATTCATTCAAATGAAGCCAGATGAGTATGACACAACATTGGATGGTGCGTACATCTTTGATGTCATTCGTAATTCTATTCTGGAGATTAACAGAGATATCCATTATGTAGTGGATGTATTAGTAGAGTATCTTTACAACTTTAAAAAAAGTAATTTTAAAACAACGTTATGGTCAGCATTTGGTGATATTCTATTAAATAATTTATCAAGAAATATTGAGCAGCGGTTTGAAGATGGATACATACAATGCGACTCTTGCGGTTTAAGAATAATAAAACAATCTAATCGACAAAAGATGTGTAAATCTTGTTATAGTGTATCGAATCGAATTAATGCTAAAAACAAAAAAAATAAATAATTTAGTTTTTTTTAGAAAATGATCAAAAAAGTCAATAAATATATAGAGTTTTTGCACCTCAAAAACTAAACTTTTCGATTCGCTCATGTTAAAAAACTCAATGTTATCAACGGTTTTTTGATAATTAGTGCAAAAAACGTAATCGCCTTTAAGGGAAGATAATTGTATCTTACCTAAAAATAATAACCTAAAAGGGAGAAATGAAATATGAACAAAGCAGACTTGATTAAAGCAGCAGCAGTAAAGACAGGTGTAACAAAAAAAGATACTGAAAAAACAGTGGATGCAGTACTTGATACAATCGTTGAAGCACTAACATCTGGAGAAAACGTAAAGCTTGTAGGCTTTGGTAATTTTGAAGTACGTGAAACAGCAGCTCGTAAAGGAAGAAACCCGCAAAGCGGTGAAGAAATTGAAATTCCTGAAAGTCGCAAGACTGCATTTAAAGCAGCTAAAGCATTGAAAGATGCAGTAAAAGGTAGCTAAATAATATTTTATAGTTAAAATACATATATGAACAGGTATAGTCCTAACGAGACTATGCCTGTTTCTCTTGAAAATTCGAATACAATTTAACAGTGGGAGAGATTTATTAATGGCTAAGAGGACACATCAAGTAAGTTTTAAAGGTGAATTTGATTTCGAACGAATGGTCATCGCTGAATATGACAAGAAGACAGAAAACACTTCGTTCTATTCGATTAAAGATGCACTGAAGGAATTTGACGGCAAAATTCTAACACTTTCGGCAAAGGAAGAAGACGGTGTTTCATCTGTAGAGGAAGATGATCTCGAAGAGGATTAGAACTATGAATAAGAATGAATTATTTGAGATTGGTATAAAAAAACGTAGCGGCCAACTAAGTAAAACATGGAATGAAATAGCGGATATTTATACAGACGGTCTATTTACTGGAGAAGGTCTTCGATCTTGGATTAAAAGAGAAATTCCAAAACGAAAAGACGGAAATTCTTCATCGACATCTGACATCGATTCTAAGGTTCAAAATGATGATACATCACAATTAAATTATAAAGAGTCAACTGAAATACATAGGGATGGCAGTCAGAGTAGTAACAAGTTAATTCATCTTGCAACTCATCAGGAAAAAGACCCTCTATACCTCCTACAAGCACACGGTTACGATCCTGAGCAATGGGAGTTAATTACGTCTCGCTCATCAATTTGGTCTGGATACAGTAAACAAGACGGACAATTTGAGCAGTATGCTTCTAAGATATCAGTAAAACCTAGAAAAGATGATCAAATTGAAGAGTCTGAAGAATTACGAGTTGCCAAACTGGAACTACAAAAGCAAAAATATCAACTCCAGGAACAACGCAGAGAGTACAACGCTCTAATCAAAACACAGGCTAAGTTTGAGCATTTAAAAGATGAAGTTGCGATTGCAATCAGCGACTTATCTAAAACAAAACCTCTCACATTTAAACCCTGGAACAATATAGCTTCCAATGTAAAGGCAAACGTCCTCTGGTCAGATTGGCATGTTGGACAAGAGTTTGAAAACAGTCTTAACTCCTATAGTATCGATATTTTCAAAAGTCGCTTGAGTAGTTTAGTTTCTCAAACCATTTATTATTGCGAGATTCACAGAGTTGACAATCTGACAATCGGTTGTCTAGGTGATCTGCTTGCAGGCTCCATTCACATTGCAAATCGAGTACAGTCTAGTGAAGATGTGATTAAACAGATCCAGATTGTGTGCGAAGCAATATCTGAAGCAATTGCTAAGCTTTCTTCGAATTTCAGGACGGTCAATTTTATTAACATTATTGGCAATCATGCTCGCTTACAAAGCAATAAAACTGAATCATTATTGAATGAAAATTTAGAAAAGTTGATTCCCTGGTACCTCGAAAGTCGTTTGAGTGATTTTGACAATGTGAAAATCCAATCTGACACAGATGGCTATTTTGTTGATTATGATAATGATGGTGAGCATGTTTATGTACATGGTGATTTAGATCATGTGGCAAGTGCTGCAAAGTCCCTTCCTCAAGTGCTAGGATTTGTTCCTAAATACATATTCTCAGGTCATATTCATCATTATTCACTTAAAGAGCATGGTACAACAACAGTGATTTCCAATGGAAGTCTGATTGGCCCGGATGACTATGCCGTTGGAAAGCGATTCAGTGCAGAGTCAATGCAGCTCATGCATGTTTTTAACGAAGATAAAAAAATTGAGTACAGCATCCCTATTTATTTAAAAGATTAGAGAAGAAAAAATTTTCGCATTTGCAGGTGAAACAATGATTGAAGAAATGTTATATGGGATTATCTATAAAATTACTAATAAAATCAATAATAAATGTTATATCGGACTTACAAGAAAAACCCTAGGTGAACGTATTACGCAACATTTATATACTTGTAGAGCAAAGAAAAGAAAGAAACACAAAATACATTATGCTATCAATAAATATGGTGTTGATAATTTTTTATTTGAAGAGATTGATCAGGCATTTAGTCTAGATGAATTAAATAAAAAAGAAATTTTACATATTAAAACTCATGATTCTATTGCAAATGGATACAATATTCTCGAAGGTGGAGGAATAGATGGACATTTAATCTGGCTAGGCAGAACACACTCTGAAGAAACAAAAAGAAAAATCTCGAAAGCTCATATGGGGAAAACTTTTTCTAAAGAAACAAGGTTAAAGATATCCAAAACGAGAAAAGATAGAAAACTCGGTCAATTACCAGGTAAAGATCATCATAGTAGTGTAGAAATTGTACAGTTAGATAAGGATACATTAGAATTAATTGATATATATGATGCAGCGGCTCAAGCAGAAATTAAATATAGTAAAAACAAAACTCGTTCTGGAGCTATACATAATGTAGTTAGCAAAAATAAAAGCTCTCGTACAGCCTATGGATTTAAATGGTTAAAGAAGATCGACTATGATCAAATAAAGAATCATATTAATGAAAATTTATATCTTGAATTAGTAACCAAAATTCGTTCTTAATTATTTTATCGTATGTAGGTGCAGTTAAGAAAGGACAAAGTTTTATATGGGACAGAGAATATGGCCTTACCGATATTCTCCATTCAACAATTGTAAAATAACGTTTTCCCCGTTAAGGGGCGCATTACAAACAAGGGTGAGACTGACACCTATTCAGTCATTTTTAGTCTTTCGCCATAAGACGCGAACGATACAATTGGTGTTTCGCCACCATAAGACGCGAGCTTTAAAATATATCGCGGAAGGGCAACTCGCGCGTACCCGCTTGGGGGCACCCACACCGATTGGGTGAAAAATAATTCCTTTCCTATCCCACAGGGAGATGATCTCTGTCGCTGCCTTTATCCTTAACTTTAAGTCAAGTAAGACCTTTCAGCTAAACCGTAATCCGTTGTAATAGTTTAGGTGTCCATGTTCCAAGGTTTGGCGATACGATCTCCAAAATCGCATGTGACAGGTTCAATTCCTGTGCCACCTGTTTTTTATAGTTAGCGAGGTGACCAAATGACTGAAAAAGAGAATTGGGATAGCGAATCAGACGACAATGAGTTTGGTGACACCTTTTTATCTGAGGAAGCTTCAGGCAATATAAATATGATTATCATCCCTGATTATAGTCACGATAAAGATGAGTTCATACATACGTGTTTGAGGGTGCTATCTAGATGTAAGACCAATGATGATGCCCTGGAGTTACTTAATAAATTTTATAATCAAATTCACATGATTGCGACTATCCAAGCTGAGTCTGAAGCAATCCAAGACAGAGCTGAAAATCTGCGTTTTCTAGTCGAAGAAATACTATGAAAATCTAATTTTATCTATATTAAAATGCTTGAAACTTTCGGATTGAGGACATTGATCTTCAATCTCTTTGTTTTGTGCATTTGCACAAAATAACAAACAAGTTTAAATCTCTAAATTAATTTTAGTGATTACAGGTGAACCTCTCCCTTCGCCTGTTCTTGCTTTTGTTATTAAATAAATTATTTGGGAGATGAAGTACAAATGAAGAAGAAAGAAGACATAATTAAAAAAAGATGTATTACATGCAATACTGAAAAAGTAGCAAATACTGCATTTTACATGTCCAACAACGATTTTCATAAGATTGATAAGAGATTCCCAGTTTGTAAAGGATGCGTAAAAAAAACAATCGACTTTACAAATCTAAACACTCTATACGATATATTGCAACAGATGAACAGACCGTTTCTGATAGAAGTGTGGGAAGCAGCAATATCAGAAGCAGAAAGAAACGACAGGGAACTGTTCGGATTATACCTCAAGTCAGTTTTGCTCAACCACAAGAGTTTAAATTGGAATGATAGTGTTTTCGATAAAAATATAAGCGATATTCAGAAATCAGATGATTTTAATAAGAACACAGACATTAGCTTTACCGTGACAAGAGAAATGATTATTAGATGGGGCTCAAACTATGAACCAGAAGATTACATGAACCTGGAGGACTTTTACACCAGGATGCAATTATCTAATAAAATTGAAACTCCGCAAGAAGAAGCTTATTTAAAAAAATTGGCAGTAATCTCATTAAAAATGGATAAAGAATTGGTTGCAGGCAAGTATTCACAAGTAAAACAGCTTGGAGATCTCTTTTCAAAATATATGGCTGACAGTAAATTTAGAGCGTCTGATAAAACAGATGCGGACAAATCTGGTGGCATTAGAAATTTTGGCACTATATATGCTGAAGTTGAAAAGGACAGTCATATTCCCCCTTGGGAAGAATTTAGACTTGTTAAAAACATTTCACAAGATTTGATTGATAAAACTATTATGCATATTGAAAACTTCACTCTAAGACTTAATAAAATTGAACGTATGACTACGCCTCCTGATGATACTCCGAAGCTTCAAGAGGAATTAGAACAATGACTTCACATAAAAATTATAGTCAAAAAATAAGAAGTGAACTAGATGCTCCTGCTTTTTCTTCCCCTGAATCTGTTGAGCGATTGAAGATTAACGATCAAATGATTAAAAGTTTTGATCAAGCAAAAGAAAAATGGAGGATGTATTGTAGCTATTTTCGTCATTATCCAGATCACTTTTTAGATTTCATTTCTGATCCTTCTTCTAAAATCAAACCATATTTTTATCAACGAGTTTACTTGCGCATAATGCTCAGATATAGAAAAGTTTATTTAACCGCAACACGCGGCACATCAAAAAGCTATCTTCAAAATCTTGCATACGTACTAAAATGTATTTTTTACCCGAAAACAAGACTGTTTATTTGTGCTCCAGGTAAAGAGCAGGCGACAAAAATCGTGGCAGAGAAACTAGATGAGATTTTTGACCATTATCCTTTATTGAAAAATGAAGTTAAGGATATAAGTCTTCAAAAGGACTATATTCGCATTATTTTTCATAATGGATCAAGATATGATGTTGTACAAATGACTGATGCTGCTCGTGGTGGTCGTCGCTATGGTGGAGCAATCGAAGAAATAGCGGATAAAAAATTTAATGGGGACATTCTAAATTCAGTTGTTATTCCTTTAATGGCGAATAACAGATCATCAATGAATGGCAAAGTCGATCCACATGAGATTCATAAAAGCGAAATTTATATAACAACCGCAGGTACTCAACAACAATTTGCATTTGAAAAGCTACTTGAAGTTTATAAGGAAATGTTAGAAGGCAAGTCGGCATTCTGTATAGGAAATTCATACGAACTTCCTTGTGATTACGATCAACTTGATATTGACTTTGTTGAAGCTCTCCGCGATTCACCAACGTATTCAATTATGGATTTCATGCGCGAGTACGAATCAATTTGGACAGGTTCTAGTTCTGATAGTCTTGTCTCAGATGACAAACTAAATAAAACGAGAGTTGTTGGTATTGCTGAATGGGAGCATTGCGGAGATGAAAATGTAATATATGTCCTCTCTTACGATGTAAGTAGAAACGAAGGAGATGAAAATGCCTTATCTTGCTTAGTGGTTTTTAAACTCACACCAAAGAGCAATGGAAACTATACGAAGGAAGTTGTTAACATCTTTTCTATGGAGGGGCAACATAGCACTTTACAAGCTAAATTTCTAAAAGAAAAAGTAAAAGAGTTCAAATCTAGGATTTTAGTGATTGATGCAAATGGACTTGGTGTCTCAGTAGTTGACCAACTAGTATTAGACCTGAGTGATGGTAACCCCCCTTATGCAGTAGTAAATGATGATCGATATGACAAATACAACACCGCGGAAAGTATCCCGATGGTTTTTGCTTTAAAATCACAAAATAAAGAAACACGAGAAAGTGATATGATAAATCATTTAATGCAAGTGTTTTCTAAAATGGACATAGGGCTACTTAAATCAGCTCATGAGGGAATTAAAGATTATGAGAAAAAACATAAGAAAGTTAAAAATTCAGAAGAACGCTCTACTTTGGAAATTCCTTATGTTCTAACAGATATCTTATGTGAAGAGATAATGAATTTGAGATATAAACAAAATGGAAACGATACGAAGGTTGAACGAATATCTACACGAATAAAAAAAGATAAGTATTCTGCTCTATTGTATGGTCTCTATTGGATATATTTAGAAGAACAGAAGAATAAAGTTATACCTCAAGATAATTCAAACTTCTTAGATTATCTTTATGTTTAAAGGAAAGTAGGTGAAAATTTGTCGAGAAAAAACAAAAGAAAAGACAATCGCACTGCTCAAAATCAAATAGTTAATGATGTGAATAATACAGATGAAGATTTTAACTATTTTCTAAATTATTCAAAGGCCCTTTCAAGAGCCGTAAGAAATAGTCATTTCTTTGATCCATACTTGCAAAACCAAAATCTAAAGAGTATTAATATGAATCCAACAAAATACTCCAGAGAAGAGATTGATAAGCTAGTAGCCAATCCAGAAAGAAATGAAAAAGAATTAAGGGAGCTATCAGAGTATATTCAAAACTCGATTATGCAGTTCAAGCGAATAGTCTATTTCTATGGTACTATCTTGACTTTTGATTTCTACCCTGAGCCAACTAATGCTGATGAAGAGGATATGAGGTCACCTGCTTTCAAAAAAAGCTATAAGAAAATGAACGATTGGCTTGATAAATTTAACCCAAGAAAACAATTTTCAGACATTATGAGAGTGATAATGAGAACAGATGTCTCATTTCATTATCTTCGAGAAAGTAAAAATCACATATCACTTCAGGAGATGCCTTACGATTACTGTAAGATAGTTGCAAAAACTGATCTAGGTTATCAGTACGCATTTAATATGGCATATTTCTTTCAAGACCAAAAAAGCCTAGATGGATTCGATCCAATATTTAAGACATATTTCGAAAGTTACCAACAAACTAGTGAACATAAGAATGGAAACTCATACTGGATAATCCTAGACCCTCTGAAAGCTCCTGTCTTCAAGTTTGATGAGAATGTCGCAGGTATCGTCTCCCCTTTGCTTGGACTATTGGGAGACAGTATAGATATTGAAACTTATAAGGGCATTTACAAAACTAAATCAAAACTAGATATTTTGAAGATAATCTTAAATAAAATACCTATGCACAATGATTCAAAAGGCGTACAGGCAAAAAATAACTTTTCTATTGATGCAGGAACAGCTGCTGAAGCATCTGCAAGAATGCAATTTAAAATAGAAGAAGCAAAAGTCTTGACTTCTCCATTCGAGACAAAAATACATGAGTTTGAACAGAAAAACAATAATGAGGCTCAGAGAAGCGCTGGTAATGATACCTTTTTTGATAGTGCAGGAATAAATCCTACTATCTTCGGAAAAGAAACTTCAACATCGCCAGGGATTAAAGCTTCCATTCGTACTAGTGAAGCTTTTGTCAGACACATGTATTTTGTTTTTGAGAGATATATTAACGCATTACTGCGTCAAGTAACAGGCAGATATCGCTGGAAAATACATTTTGAAGGTACTGAATTTGATCGGGAAGAACGTTTTGAAAGAGCATTGAAAGGTGCTCAGTACGGATTGCCTATTTCATATGCTGTAGTCGCAAGAGGGTCAACGGTCGATGAGTTTGTGAATTTAACTAATTTTGAGAATGCTTTTGAATTAAAATCTAAACTCATTCCACTTGTATCTTCACATACACTTAATGGCAATGAAACTGGTAAGCCTGTTTCTAGTAATGTAAGTGAATCAGGAGAAAAAACAAGAGACTATGAAAGTAATGAGTAACCTGTAAAGGGGGTGAAAACAAGAATTGAAGGTTAATACAAGCATACCTATTACTTTTGAAAAAACTGGTGACAGTGAAGATTCTAGATTTTCTTATGTGAAAGTTTTTATTGCTCACGAAGGATTGAACTTGAACAATAGTCACTTTTCCAAGGCTGTTCTTGATTCAATGTCAGACAGTTTGAGTGGTGTTCCTATTGTGGGTTATTTAGCAGACAACAATGGAAATAAAGATTTTAGCGGACACGAATCAAAGTTAACCATTACTGAGGACGGAATAGAATACACTTATCTTGGTCAGGCGTATGGCTTTATTCCGAACGATCACAACGCAAGATTTGAACTAAAAGCATGTGATGATGGCACTGAAAAGAACTATTTAGTTGCTGATGGAATCCTTTGGAACAAATTTGAAGATTGTAAAAAGATATTTGATAAGGATGGTATGCGATCTCAATCGATGGAGTTGTTACCTGAATCTGTTGAAGGAAGTTTTAGTGCCGATAAGACATTTCATTTTACAAATGCCACTGTTGAAGCACTTTGTATTCTAGGTAAAGATGTTAAACCAGGTATGATGAATGCAACAATCGAAAAATACACATTTTCTTCACTTAAAGAACAGATTACTAATCTTATGAGAGAATTTAATGTGAGCACTATTGTGAAAGTTGATGAAGATAACGACACAACAACTACCACAATTGAAGACAATAAAAAAAATAAGGAGGATGAGGTCTTAGTAATGAAAACAAAAGCCGAGATTGCAACAAAATTTAGCCTGACTGTAAATCAGTTATCTGATGAACTCGAAAGAAAACTTCAAATCAAAAAATACTCAACCACAAATTGGTATGGAGAACAATATGAAGCTCCAAAGTATTACATGAGGGATTTTGATGATCAGTATGTTTATGCAATTGATCGTGAAAATGGATATGTAAACGTTAAAATTCCTTATTCTATGGATGGAGACAATGCTACATACTCTTTTGATGAAACAAAGAAAATCAAATATGTCCCCACTGATTGGGATGAAGGTACCGAAGATGTTTCAGAGAATTTCACATTGAAAGTCGTAGAAGAGGGCAAACTTCAGTTTTCACAAATCAAAGAAGAGAAAGAGCAGCTTGCTTCTAAGCTGCAAGAAAAAGTGGATTCCCTTTTATCACTCAATGAACAATTTTCTCAAATCAAACAAGAATTGACTGATAAAGAAGCATTAATTAGCAGCAAAGATAGTGAGATCACTGCTTTAAAAGAGTTCAAAGAGTCTGTCGAAGTCAAGCAGCGTGATGAGAAAATTGAACAAATTTTTGAGAAGTTCTCCAAACACTTGACATCTGATGAGGTAGATAACTTCAAAGGGAAAATTGACACATATAAATCAATCGAAGAGTTTGAAGTAGACGTCAAAGTGTTTGTGGCTGATAAAGTAACACTATTCATCAACAAAGAAACATCTACAAACTATAGTACTTTTAATATTAATACTAAAACAAACACAGAAAATGAATCTGTTCCAAAAAATATTTGGGATAAGCTTGAAGAGAATACTAAAAATTAATAAAAGGAGAGATTAATAAATGAAATATACAGTTGTTAAAATTGGAAGAATGGCGTCAACAAATGTCGATGCTTATCTTGAAACAGTTCAGTCTGCAACCCCTATTGAAAATGGATCACATATTGTTCTGGGAGACCTAATTCCAGGAGGAGATCTTAACACCTATAAAGCTCTTGCTCCAACGGACGTGAATGTTGATGATGTTTTGATTGTCGAAAGTCCTGTGTTAGTCGAAGTTGAAGGAATGAGAATTGACATTCGTGACCCTCGCAAATTTATCAATGCTAAGGACAGACCACTTCGTGCTCGTCGCCTGAAACAGGGGGATTCTGTAACAATTTCAATTGATGGGTTTACTGATGTGCCCACTGTTGGTCAGTATGTCGTACCAGTTAACGGCTCCTATAAACTTGCTCCATCGACAACCATCGGCACAAGTAAACTAGTATACAAGGTCGAATTAAAAACTTCGATTCCAATTGCAGTTGAATATCTAGAAGCATACAAACTCAAAGTCATTAAATCATAAAAATAATTTATATAATGGAGGAAATAAAATATGTCAAAGTTTGATATTGTACAAACATCTACTCTGCTGAATTTCAGCAAAAAAGAAGTAGATGTAATTAAAGCAGGTGTTGATCTTTACAAGCACTATCTTTTTACCACAAAAGGAAAATTAGAGTATGCTGAATATGCTAAAGATCGCTCATACGAAGAAAAAGAACAGCTTTTTAATAAGAATCTTATCCAAGAAGCTGTAAAACGTTCTGGTCTAACTTTTGAAAGCTATGATATTAATAAGATTATTCAAAAGCCAGTTATCCAAAACGAAATTTTTGCCCTGATTTCTGAAACACTTGCAGTCATTATCCCTAATACTGTAATTGATTCATTTGGACCTCTTGCAGAAGTACGGAATGGGAACTGGGGCGATAATTTTAAATTCTCTATTCCAAACCCAAGTCTATTTAAGGTTAACAGAATGTCAAATGGTCAGCGGCGCGGAGAGCCACAGCGGCTCTATGAAGGTGAAGACTTTCTGACGCCTGCTCCACGTGAAGTTACTATTCAAGAAGACTTGTATCGAATCCTTGCAGGGAAAGTTAATTGGGGGGATTGGATTACTCGTATTGCGTTGTCTGTGCAAACGGAAATCAGTACCGAAGTATATCGTCAACTTTATGATGCGTACAACAATCTCATTCCGAACTTTAAAGAAGGCGCATTTAACAAAGATGCATTTGTCCAACTTTCTCAACGTGTCAGAGCTGCCAATCGTGGAGCTAAAGCTTCTGTCTTCGGAACACAGTTAGCACTGAGTAAAATTGTTCCTGATGGTGATTTTTCGAAATATGGATACGTTGGTCTTGGTGAAGAATATAATCGTAACGGCTATCTGAGAGACTTTATGGGTGTTAGTGCATTCATGGTTGAGCAACGAATCGTACCTAATGATCCAGAATTCAATTTCTCTATTGAAGATGACAGGCTGTTCTTCTTGAGTTTAGCTACTGACAGACCTGTGAAAATTGGGTTTGAAGGGGTTCCACAAGTTTTCCAAAGCAATGCTTCTGATCATGCTGATCTCACGCAAGTCTATACTTATGTACATTACTGGGATACAAAAGTTATTACTTCTAGTAAATTCGGAATTATGCAGATTTAATAAAAATAGGGATGAGATTGAGAAATCTCATCCTGTTAATTAAGGGAGAGTAATATCAATGACAAAAATTGAGAAACAAGCAAAATCAAAAGTTAGTGAAAATAACATAGATGAAGGTTCAGTTCTTCAGGAAAACGAATCTCTTAAAAAAGAAATCGAAACAATGAAGCAGATGCTTAATAATTTTCTTGAAACTCAAAAAAAATCAGAAACTAAAGCTATTGAAACTGTAGTAGAAGAAATAAAAGAAGACGAGTTGCCAATTATTCCTCCTAATAAATTAATTCATGTAACTAGTTTGTTTAAAGGTGGTATGACTTTAAAGGGAGCAAACAACAACCCGAAGAGATTTGACACTTTTGGTGTGACGTTGCCAATATCATTTGAAGATATTTCATACATTGTTGGGAATCATAGAAAATTGGCAGAAGAAGGCTGTTTTTATATTAATGATCGAAGTGTAATTAAAGCCCTTTATCTTGAGGACAGTTACGAGAAAATTTTAAATAAGAACCGAATCGAAGGAATCATGTTACTTACTGAGACTCAGATCAAACAGATTATGGAGATTTTGCCGAATGGGCAAAAAGAAACCATTGAACAATTCATTGTTGATGGTATCGTCAATAATGATATGACTTATATGAATAAAAATAAGATTTCAATAATTAGTGAAGCATGCGGTAAAGATATTTGGCGTATCGCTCAAAATAGAATGAGTGATGATCTCTAGTAAGGGTGATATTTATGACACCGTATCAAAATGTATATGAAAGATTTGCTTTAAAAGTAGAGGATTATTTATTGGATGAACTCTTTTGTTCTTCAGTAACAGATTATGAAAAGTATTTGCTAGGATGGCTAAAGAGTGCCATACCTAAATTCTCAAAATGTAAAAACGATTTGAAAGATCGTGATGATAATGAACAAATTTTTAATCAGAAACTTACAGAAAAAGAAGAAGAAGTATTGGCTTTCTTGATGCAAATTGAATGGTCTGAAAAAGAAGTGAAAAATATTCAGGAAATGAGATTGTATCTTAGTAACAGTGATTTTAAAAGATATGCAGAATCCAATAATCTAAAAGTTAAGATCGATCTACAGAATCAGCTAATAGAGAGAGCAGATCGTTTCATAGTTGAATATACCTATGATGGCTTTACTTTTTGAGAGGGAGGTTGAGGATTGAACTATTATGACTCTTACAGAGCTAAGTTATCTGTCTCAAAAAGAAAACCAAGAGAGCATTCCATTAATCATATGCAGAAAGTAATAAATAGTGGGTATGAAAACTCCATTTCATATGAGGAAGCATACTTTAATAATTCTGACTCATCAACAGGAATTCAAGTTGTAAGCGACACTAAGAATCCTAGTAAAAAAATCGTTCTTATGAGACCAGGTGAAAAAATAAGTGCTGGAGATTTAATCAAAAGAGAGAACGACAGGGTTTGGTTATGTGTAAGTGAAGATGACAAAATAGCCTATAGTAAAGGGTTTATAGAAGAATGCGAAATCAGTTTAAAATGGTTAGACGAAAATGGGGAGTTACAAACACAACCATCCGTTTTCTACTTTAACACTCGTTCAAATTTCGGTGAGAAACTTGATAGAGTAATGGCATTACCAGATGGAAGAAGACAAACAATCTTACAGAAGAATGAACACACCTTGAAATTAAAACGTGGTAAGAGGTTTATTATCGGAGGGGAAGCATTTACTGTTATTGATTTTGACCATGTGAGTGATAAAGGCTTGGTTAACCTCAGTCTCCAGTCTCATCTAATTAACCCAACAGCAGATAACTTGGAATTAGAAGTGGCCGACTTTTATAATCATGTTTCGAATTATAAATTGAGTATTCTAAACGGTAACTTTGCATCAGTTAACGCCGATCAGAAATTGATTATTAATGCACAACTCTCTAATAGAGGTGTAGTAATTGATAAACCGACAATTGAATTCAATGTTAGTAATGAAGATATTGCTACTATTAATGATGATGGGGTTTTAACACCATTAGACCATGGTATTGTCATCGTCACAGCACACTTCCAAAACCTTACAGCTCAAATTCAAGTGAATATTTCACAACTAATTGTTTACAATTATTCGGGTCATATTAATGGTTCTGACAATATCATTGTAGAGACCACAAAAGAGTATTCAGCAGTGTTTAAAAGAAATGGTGAAACAGTTCAAGATGAGAGTGATTTTTATCTTACAGACTTAGAAGGTAATATCACGACTTTAGCTACGATAACCGACCAGGATAGTATACGAAATATATGTAGAATAAAAGCTGGTAAAAAGAAAAATCAATTTTCTACTGAAAAGTTTATTTTGCATGTTAGGAATAAAAGTGGCCTTTCAGCTAGTCAAAAAGTAATAACATTAAAACCATTATATTAAGGAGGGCTTTTGTGCCACAAAAAATAATTCGGTTCGGGGAACTAAAAATTGAAAAGTTTGTTGAAGGTATTAATAACTACTGGCTAATTTATGGTGCTCTTCCCAATAGCAGGCAACACTCAAGTGGCATTGATGGTGATATTTCCATTAGCGCTACTCCAACTAAAGAAATAATTGATGCTGATTTGGATGTAGCTATTGATCCTGGGGTTAAGTACGTTTATTCCGTTGCAACAGACAATAAAATTAAAATAGCATTTGATAAAAATACTCATGCTGATAAAGGTAGCGCTGCTGAAGCGTTGAGGTGTATTAGTATCACTTATGAACTTGGTGAACTAGTAGCAAATGGAAACCTATATATTATGATTATTCGAAATAGTTTGGGCGAGGAAGTACATCGAACAACCCCAGTCACACTTGACCAAATCAAAAATATTGCGACCACATTTGATGACACCCGAGAAACTAGTGTGGGTGGTATACTCACTTATGGCTTTGAACGGTATTATACTGTTAAATAGTCTAGAAATGAGGTGCGATCATTTCTGCTCTTAATAATCTAGGTCAAGATAAGTTTACAATTATTAAAAGACTTCTCCAAGATCAAAATATTGTAAAAGCTGTTTATAGTCAATCAGCCAACTTTTTAGATGAGCCTGATATAGAAGATATAGACGAATTAATTTATCATAATATTTTCCCCTATCGCTTCATCCCAGAGAAAGAAGATACAGCCAAAACATATATTCAATTCTCATTTCAAAACTACTATCAAGTTAAAAACACATTTAAAACAGGTTTAATCTACTTCTATGTTTTTACACAGCGTAATCTTTTTAGAACAGATTATGGGGTTTTACGTACAGATTTTATTATTTCTCAGATTGACAAATTTATGAGTAATAAGAATGGAATTGGCATGTGTAAAACGACATTTCATTCAATGGATGATTTATTCATTAATAATGAGTACAGCGGAACAACAATTTCCTATAAACTTTACGACTGGAAGTGATATGCCATAGACAGACTAAAAGCGTATATACACGGAAAGTGCCAACTTGCTAATGGGGTTGTATTATATTCTCCGACAATAGATAGTATTTCAGAAATTGGTGAAGTGGAATATCATATAAATCTAATCTTGACCACATTCGACAAAGAAAAGATATTAGTTAATCTGTTTGGATTTGATGACCTTAAAATGAAGGCTTTTGACTCCATATCTGACTATGACGTTTTAGTTTCAAGTATCGATATTACTAATTACATTTGTCAGGGATTATCATTCTTTTCAAAGAAGGACGTTATTTTTGATGAGAACGAACTTGTTTTTCTTATTGAGGATATCCAATTTATATCTAAAGACAACTACAAGGAAGTATCAACACTTATACAAAAACTTAATGGGATTGAAGAGACTAGCACTGATAATATTAAATTTCGTAATGCTAAAGCAAAGGAAATTTATGAACAGCTAAATAAGGCTAAACAAAAACAAAATAAATCAAATAAAGACTCCTTAGATATTAAAGACATTCTGTCTATACTCTGCCATGCAGATGGAAATGGCATCAATATCTTTAATGTTGGTAAGTTAACCATTTATCAGATGTATGAGCATTTTGAAAGACTAAACATAAAAGAATCACACAGAAGAATACTTCCTGTTTGGGCAAACGGTCATTTAAAGGAAAATGACAAGCTTCCTGAATGGATTGTCAAAACAAAATTATAATTAACGGAGGAATATAAATGGCATTGGATTTAGGGCGTTATGGCTCAAGAGAAATTCTAAAACTGCAAGTATTTGATGCAGTAACCAGCACACCACTAATGTATTTCGATTACGCTAACACAGCTTCGCAAGAATGGTCGTCATCGAGGGTTTATGCTACTGGTGCAGGTGTTCGACGGGTTGCATGGGATGGCGACAAAGAGGAAACTCTGACTGTTGAAACGCAAATTTTTACTATGCAACACTTGGCAATGATCGCAGGTGAAGAAATTAAAAGCGGCGCAGCCAAAATCTACAAATCTGAGGTGTTGCAAGTTCAGAGTGGTGGAAAGATCGAACTCAGCAAACCAGCAGTTGGTGGTGTATCATCAATCAGTGTATTTGAATTTAAAAACGGAATTATCACTGATCCTCAAGAGGTTGAAACCGTTACTGGTACTGATGTGACATTGGCAGCTTCAGCAACGGTAACAACAGGAGACGAAGTGGAAGTGTACTACCAATTCCAGTCCACAAGCTCCCACTCGCTGCAATTCACTGCCAAAGGCTTCCCGAAATATGTGAAGCTTGTCGGTGACACGCTGTATCAGGATGAGGTTGGTAATGAGGCAGTAGCTGCACAAATCGTGTACTACAAAGCAAAACTACAGCCAAACTTTAGTATTGCGATGAGTTCCACTGGTGACCCAACGTCAATCTCGCTCGTTTTCGACTTGTTTCCTCAAAAAGTGGATGGAGTAGACGTTACAACTGAGATTGTATTGTACGAGGAGTAATAAATAAAAGCGTTTTTGATAAGGTAGACAGGGTGAGTTATTATCGCTCTGTCTCCTTATTTAATAAAAAGGAATAATAAATATGAAAACATTACCTACTGTTACAATTGCAGCACCAATAAGAAATAGAGCATACATTCTAAATCAATATCTTCATCATTTACAACAAATCGACTACCCGAAAGAGAGGATCAATATTCATTTTGTTGTAAATGATTCAGTTGATGAATCATTACAAATACTTTTAAAATTTAAAAAGAACTATGGAAAAGAATATAACAAAGTAGTAATCGAAACATATAACAGGAGAGTACCAGAAGATCGAAGAATATCACACATCAGAAATAATTACATTTTTGAGCATTTGAGTGTTATGAGGAATTACATATTATCAAAAGTAAAAACGGATTACCTTTTCTCGTGTGATTCAGACATTTTGGTTCCTGAAAACATCATACGTAAGCTGCTAGCCCATGATAAAGATATTGTTTCAGGTTTGATTTTTAATGGTTACGTTGACCATGTTGTCCATCCATATGAATCCACAAATCTTATGAAATATGACTTTCATGGTAAATTAAATCATGTTAGCAATTATAAAATCATGACAGCAAAAGATAAAAACATCTCAGAACTCTTAGAAGTTGATGTAACAGGAGCAGTAATATTACTTACTAGTGATGTGTGTAAACAAGCTAAATACGGATGGCACTTTCAAGGTGAAGATATTTATTTCTGCAATCAAGCTAAAGAAAAAGGTTATAAGATCTACTGTGATATTGGAGCGTTTTGTTCTCATATCATGACTAGCAAATAAGGGAGAGAATTAATGAAACAGAAAACCATTGTTTACGCTAATACAATTGATTGGGATCATCCACTACAGCAGCGTCCACATCACATAATGAAACTCTTTTCAGAGAATGGTTACAAAGTGTATTATGTGAATCAAAACAAGCGAACAGATAAGGTCAGAGATCGCATAAATGACAACCTAGAAGTGTATTATGATTTCGACGTGTTTTGTAGACGCGTACCTGAAGTCGATATTTATTTTTCCAGTTGGAGTTTTCGGTATGTGGATTTAGATAAATTAAAAGCAAAAGTAGTGGTTTATGATTCATTAGATAATTTTGAACAGAATGAGCCTGAAGAAATTAACATGATCAAAAGAGCAGACATTTTGTTCACGACAGCAAACACACTTTATGACGTTCGCAAGGAACAGCATGACAATATTGAAATCGTGCGTAACGGCTGTTTTGCTGAGTTTGTAAACAAAGAGTATGCAATACCTGCTGACCTAAAACCGTTCAAAGACAGTGGAAAACCAATCATACTTTTTTCAGGTGCTATGGCTTATTGGTGTGATCTTGAGCTGGTTGAAAAAGTAGCTAAGAAATATCAAGTTATCGTAGTAGGGATGCCATGGGCAATTGAAAAAATGCCTGAAGGTGTGCATTACCTTGGTAAGAAAAATTATAATGAGTTGCAGGCATATTATCATCATTGTGATGTAAATTTATTACCATTCAAGCGTTGCCAAGTAGCCGACTTTTCTAATCCGATCAAAATGTATGAGGCTATGGTACACGGCAAGCCTACAGTTGCAATGGACATTCCAGAGGTGTCTCACTATCCAGATGTTGTTTTATCCAGTGGTACTCATGATGAGTTTTTAAATAATGTAGAATATGCACTTCAATTATCTAAATCACAAACCTTTGGTGAATTAGCTAAGTCAACTGCAAGACAGAATACTTGGTTACATAGATTCCAGCAGATGGACACTGTAATCAACAAGTACATTTTTGAAAATGGAATTCCACTATGAAGCCCTTAAACATCTTGTTTACAAATACATGTCCTCTCATTAAATATGGAATGAAATCAGGCTTTGACAATCTTGGACATCGTACATACATTATGGATGACCATTATCGTTTATGGGATAAAGATAAAGAGATTCAAAATGAGTTGTTTAAACAGGCTATTGAAGAGTACTCCATTGATATCGTATTCACTGAACCATACGCAAATATGAGTGAAGGTATTTTTAAATGTACTCGTGAAAAAGGGATTTTTCATGTGTTTTGGTCAATCGAAGATACACCTCATGATCATTGGATAGGTGATTATTGGTCAGATTTTGCAGATTATATATTCACCACAACAGCAGAATGTTTGCCTAATTATTGGAGTAAAGGAAAAAAAGCAGATCTATTGCTGTTTGCTTGTAACCCAGACTACCATATGAAAACTGCTTCGATAGATAGTTACAGATTTGATTTAATAGTAGTTGGAAACAATTATGAGCGAAGAGAAAGTAAGGTTAAATCTTTTCTACAACCATTAATTAATAACAATATTAATATGAAGGTGTATGGGAATGAATGGTGGATAGATGAAACAAGGAGTTTCAATTTATTGAAAAGGCCGCATATTTATGGAGGATACTTAGCATATGAAGACATGCCTGCTGCCTACTCATCGAGTAAGATTGCATTTGGTTTAAACTTAGATGGTGATTCGTACACCCAGACATCGATGAGGATGTATGAAATTCTAGGGTGTGGTGGGGCACTGATGCTTTCTTATCACACTAAAGCCCAAGAGTTGTTATTTCATGATTTAGTTTACCTGCCAAAAACTCCAGATGAGGCACTACTAATGACAAAAGAAATACTGTCTATGACTGTTAAGCAGAGAGCAGCAAAGGCGAATAAGGCTCAAAAATTTGTTTATAAGTACCATAATTACACTAACAGGGCATCACAAGTAATTGATGCTTACAATGGTCGATAATAATTTGAAACAAACAAGTACAAGGGAGAGATTTGTAAATGGCAAATTTAAAATTAAATCAACTGAAAAATAAAGTAGATAAAAAATACAATGGTAAGAAAAGAATTGATCTTGGTGATAATTTTAAAATTGATATTGATACTGTGTTCAAACCTTCTAAAAAGAACGAAGTTTTACATGAGTATGCCTCACTATTTCAAGAGATGTTAAAGAAAAAAACAGTCTATTCAGACAGCAATCTCCTGACTGTTATCACGGCATTAATAATTAAAAAATTCACCTCATTGGAGACAGATGCTAAATCATATGAAGAGGTAATCGAAATGATGGAAATTCTACTAGACGGTGGCTACCTAAATAAAATAGTAGAAGCGTTAATGGGAGATGAAATGACAGCTTTAATAGAAGAGTTCGGCAAAGTTAATGAGGAAATTACAAATCATATTTATAAAGCAGCAGAAGAATTGGAAGAAGAAGCTAATACACTCAAGATCGATGCAGAATCTGTAGTAAATACTGAGGTTATCGACGATGAGCAAATCGTTTAAGGATTTCGCAACTCTATTCAAACATATAAAAAAAGATTCCTCCAGGACTTTGAAAAAAGAAGTTGCTCCAACGATAACAAATGAAATGTCTCAGACCATTAAAGAAGTTACATATAAACAATACACTCCAACTTTATACGAAAGAACTGGAGAGCTTGCCAATGTAAAAAATATGCAAGTTGAAATTATTGATAACAATACAATCGTTATCACAAATGAACGAAGTGATGGCGGCAGAGATGTAGCTAGGGTTGTAGCAGAAGGCTTAGGATACACATGGGAAAATTCAAAAATATATAAAATGCAACCATTTGAAAGAAACTTTTATGAAGACACAGTAGAAAGATTAAATGGGAATGGAAAGCATGTTGAAGCAATGAGAAAAGGATTGATCAGCATGGGATATACAGTTAAATGAACGATGAAATTTAGAAGGTGAAAATGTGAGTGAAAAATTAGAAAAAATACCAGATGTAACTCAAGAGGAGTTTGATAAATTTGATGATTTTAATAAAGAGATACTTGAGGAGTTTTTACAGCAACAACATTTAAGTGAACAAACGCTGTCACAGTACAATTCTGCATTAAAGATTTTCTTTAGGTTTGTTTATGAAAAGTGCAGAAATCTTCCTTTGTATGATCTTAAACCTCGACATGCCCTACTTTATCAAAACTTTTTAATGGCAAGAGGGCTATCTTCAAGTGCTGTAAAGTTAAAGAGATCAGCAGTTTCTTCTCTCTGTGGTTATATTGAAGTGTATAGATCAGATGAATACCCATTATTCAGAAATATATATAACAAGAAAATTCCAAATCCACCAAAGACACAAACACATGAGAAAAAGCCACTAACTGTTGAAGAACTACAATATTTAATTGATGAATTAGAGAAGCGTCAGGAATGGCAAATGATTGCATATATTCAGTTCAGTTATGATTCAGGTTGCAGGCGAGGTGAAGTTCGTCAATTATTAAAGGAAGTAGTTGATTATGCTTATGTAAAGGATCAGAAAACAGGAGACGAAAAAAACTACTATTTAACTCACAATATTCGATGTAAAGGAAGAGGGCGAATAGGCAAGGTAAGAAAATTAATTTTCTCAGATGTTTCCAAAGATGCTATTCGTAAATGGTTGAAGGTAAGAAGCGAAGATGACAATCCGTTTGTATTTGTAGTTAAAACAAGAGATGGCAAGGTAACTCAGGTCTCATTAGGTATATTTAATGATTGGTGCACTAATACTTTTAGCAAAATAATGGGAAGACGCGTACATCCCCACCAGCTTCGTGCTTCTCGTGCTACGAATTTAGTGGCATATGAAGGAAAAGATATTGAAAAAGTTAAAAATCTATTAGGCCATCAGAGTTCAGAAACCACCAAAATATATGTTGTAAAAGAAGGCGAAGATGATGTTGACGATCTTTTCTAATCAGGAGGAATGTATTTGAAACTATATAATTACGAATTGAATCCTTTTGTTGAATTTCTTTTTAATCTAAAGCTCATTGATAAAAAGAGCAGGATGCGTTCACGCTTCATAAACTTACTTTTAGAAAAAGTTAAACAATTGGAACTAGACTATAAAATTCTCCTTGAGCAATACGGAGAAAAGAATGAAAAAGGTGAATTATTAAAAGTAGATACCGAGGATGGAAAAACTGGATATAAAATTAATGATATTCAATCGTTTCAGTCTGCAAATCAAGAACTGATGAGCGAAGAAATCATTCTTGAAGTCACAGAAGAACGAAAAGATATGTTTCTAACTGTAATTGATTCTATTCTAAATTGTGGTATTGAATTTGAGGGAACTGAAGCAGTTCAATATGACCGCTGGTGTGAAATAATCGAGCAAATCCATAATTAATACTTGCAAACATAACAAGACTTATGCGCCATTTATTCTTGCTAGTAATCCACTAAGACATGAATGGCGTTGCTCTTTATGTGGGGAATCCGGCATAGATGTTGCTTATAATATCCATGGTTTAAATTATTATCAACTACTAAGGTATTTTTCAAAATAACAAAATCATTCTTGAAACAGTCCATGTCTCCAATTAGATATGGGCTTTTTTGCTAATGAATCTCTGAGAGCAGACTCATACTACTGCTCTTTTATTTTTTCAGAAAGGAGTAGAGACATGTCAAACGATTTAAGAATCTTAGTAAATGTTGGTGTAAATGAAGGTAAATCAATTGGTGAAATAAATTCTGCAATTAGCAAAATATCTAAGAGTGACGCATTACGAAGCATAAAGCTAAAGTTGGATATAGATTCTAAAGTTATTCAAACTTTAAATGAATTTAGTAAGAACTTGAGTAAAATATCTCAAATCTCCAATACCCAGAATGCGGCTTTGAATGGTGTAACATCTCAAGTTAAAAATCAATCGGATGCTTTTGATAAAGCAGCAACATCTGCAAGGAACTATATAAAAGAACAAGAAAGATTATCCAGAATTACTGGTAAACAGACTACAGTTTACGGTAATCCAAATAATAGCAATAAAACTACTGTTAGTGGTCGGAGTGGTGGAATCCAGGATATTGTTGACTCCTATAATCCTAAAAAGGATTTGGCTGATCAGACTAAGCTTGCTAATCAGATTGCTGATGGACGGATCAAAGCTCAAGAGAAATTCGAAAAAATGGAAGCAGATTCCCAGAAGAAGCGAATTGAAGCAGCTCATCGATTAGCAAATGTAGAGAACAAGAGAATAGATGATCGGAAAAATTTAGAACGAGAATACGATCAGTTTTGGCAGAAATCTTTACATAGTCGAACTCAAGAAGAATTAAAAGTAGCCAACAAACTTGCTAGTGATCGCAAAGCACTCGAACAAAGTGTTGATGAAAGATGGCAAAAGAATTTAAAAGAACGAGAGCAAAAACAGCAGAATCTTGAACAAGGCAGAATAAAGAATGAGAACCAAGCATGGCATCAGGCTCATTTAGAAAAAGAGAAGCGAGAACAATTCTTACACGGACAACGAGTTCAGGATACATACAGAGCTTACAGTTTGGCTCAAGCTGAAGATAAAAAATACAATCAGAAAAGATTGCAAGATGAAATCAGTTTTCAGCAACAAAAAGCACGTTTAGAAACAAAATTAGCCGATACAAATAGAAGATTTGGTGCAGACAACAAAATAAAAACACAGGTTAATGAATTAAATTCTGCATTGGCCAATACAGCTTACACTAAGAATTATCGAAATGCATTAGCAGATATAGACATTCAACTTAAACGAGTTGTGTCCACCGCTAATACGTCAGGATCGCACATTGATAAATTCTCTCAGCAGATGGGTATTGCTGCTTCAAGGACAATTCAATGGGGTTTGACAATGGGTGTGTTATATGGCTCATTAAACAAGCTAAAACAGGCTGTTGGTGTCATTCTAGAAGTAGATAAGCAAATTACCACATTGAAAAGGGTAATGAACGAAGATACAAACTTCGAGAAGATGATGCAGGGTAGTATAAAGATCGCAAATGAATTGGGTAGATCGATAATCCAAGTTAATGATGCAATGACTGGATTTGCAAGACAAGGTTACTCAGAAGATCAAGTATTGGCATTGAGTAAAACTGCAACGTTAATGACAAACATCTCTGAGTTGTCAGGCGATGAAGCAATGAGTTCGCTCACAGCTGCCATGACAGTATTCAATATTGAAGCAAGTAATAGTATGCGAATTATAAATTCTTTAAATGAAGTAGACAACAACTTCGCCATTGGCACTAAAGACCTTGCTATTGCTATGCAAAAATCAGGATCAGTTGCGAAGACATTCGGCGTAAGTCTTGAAGAATTAGTCGGACACACAGCAGCCATTGGTATTCAAACTAGAGAAAGTGGAAGCATTATCGGTAAACAACTTGCCGCCTAATGTAGTAATGCATTAGTGAACATTTTACTATATCGGGGGAAGCGTTGGGGAACGTAATCCCGAGGGAAGATTATTGTGAGGAAATAGAAAAAGTGGTGATATGGATTTTAATAAAAGATCAAAAAGTTGTTGTTGTATGGAACACTCGAAACAAAGCTGTCTTTCAAGGGTTTGGTTATATCTTTACAAGTTTTGGCGACAGTATTACAGTTGAGCTATTGGAATTGACTAAACATTCACGTACAAAAGTCAATGTTGAATGTGACTATTGTAAAAAAGTTTATAAACTACCCTATGCGCAGGCACAACGTGCTGAGAGACATTTATGCTCAAAGCAGTGCAGACATCTAATCGATAAGATAGAAAGCAGATGTTACATATGCAATATAAAGACACTAAAAAATAGAACACAAATGAATAAAAGGCAATCTGAATTTACATTTTGTAGTTTGAAATGCGTAGGTTCATATAATTCTAAAGTTAGAACAACTCACATATCTAAAGATTGCTTGATATGCAACAAACCTTTTAAAGTAAAACCCAGTACCTCTGAGACTCAAGTAGTGTGTTCTATAAAATGTCAAGCTTCTTGGCAGTCAATGTATCTCAGAGGAGAAAGCGCTAATAACTTCAAAGGTGGAAATGTAGATCTAACTTGTAGTACTTGTACTGAACAGTATTCGGTAGCTCGACATAGAATCAATTCTTCTAAGTTCTGTTCTCAGTCTTGCAAACAAGATTATTGGAAGAATTACATTCTTCATAATGAAGCTTTCAAAAAAGCACACTATGAAGGAAACTTGAGGTGGAGAGCGAATATTAGACAAACACTTCCCGAAAAAATGGTAAGAGAATGGTTAGTGAACAATAATATTGATTTTATGCAGGAACAAGGATTTTTTCATAAGTACTATGCAGACTTTTGGTTAAAAAATACAAATATTATTATTGAAGTTTTCGGAGATTATTGGCATGCAAACCCTCTAAAATATAATTCCGATAATTTAAATGAGCACCAAAAAGCACAGATCATAAAAGATGAGCAGCGGCTTAACGACTTTAAGAAACATGGTTTTAATGTTTTAATACTATGGGAAGATGATATTTATAATCATCTCGATAAGCTAATGAAAGACAAATTACTCACAATATATCCCCTTAACGACTACACGTAGAATACCCTAATGGGGTAATGATATAGTCTGAACTTACGCTATAACCTTGTATTCTTTAAGGCGTAGAGAATCGGTCGAGTGTAAAGACACTCTAGGGAGTACCGATTCCGCTATTTCAAAGGAAGTAGAAATAGTCAGTAGCTTACTTAAAGTAAGTGAAAGTAACAGATTGAATAGCTTAAAAACCATTTACTCTAGACTTACAACAATGGATTCGGCAATAGGTGCACTTGACAGCGTTGGTGTTTCAGTCAAAGAATCAAACGGACAAATGAAGTCAGCAACAACAATCATCGATGAATTGGCTGGAAAATGGGATGGACTTAGTGCTGCAAAGCAGCAAAATATTGCTGTTGACATAGCTGGCCGTTATCAACTTTCACGCTTCCTTGCTCTAATGGGTGGATATGATCTGGCAATTTCAGCTACAGAAGCAGCTTTAAACTCACAAGGCTCTGCAATGCGAGAAAATGCCAAGTACATGGAATCACTCGAAGCACGAATCGAACGAATGAAAACACAATGGCAAGAGCTTGCTCTAACAATGGGCGATGCGGTACTAACCAATACACTGATTAACCTAATTAGTGTTGCAACAGAATTGGGCAATAGCTTAGTCACTGTAATTGATAAGTTCGGGTTATTCCCTCCGCTTTTAGGTACTGTAGCAATGGCTTATGTACTTTTTTCTGCCAAAGCCAGAGCATCAATATTAAGTGTAATTGGTATAATCACCGCTAAGACTAGTGTATTGCACAGTGTAACAGTTGCTACGACAATATGGGGTACTTCCATGGGGATGTCAGGCGTTGCTGTTCGAGCATTAACTGTGGCTACAGTTGGTTTAACGATGGCTGTTAGAGGGCTAATGATTGTAACAGGTGTTGGATTGGCTGTTGCAGCGTTAGGTTTTATAGTTGAAAAACTTGTCAATAAATTCGGAAATGCAAACAAAGTAATTGATGAAACTAGCATGTCTATTGATAAGTTGAACGAGTCGGCCTCAAATTTAAATGGTCTAAAAAAGCTTGCATCTGAATATGAGAAGTTCAAAGATATAACCGATTTAACGCTTGAGGATAAAACTAAACTAGCAACAATTGAAAACGAACTAGCTAGTTCATATGGAATTACGACAACATCATTGCTTGAAAATAAAGATGCCTATGAAGTAAATAATGCTCTTATTGAAGAATCAATCAAATTAAAAGAAAAAGAATTGGCATTAAAATATGAGAATGAGATACTTTCATATAAATCAGATAAAAGCAATATCGATCAGCAAATCATTGATAGTAAGAACAGATTAAAAGCGTTTGAGGATGAGAAGAAAGCACTGCTAGAGTTGGAAAAGCAAGGTGAAAACTTAAAAAGGCAAGATTTAAATCTCACCGGAGATGAGATGCTTAAATACCAGAAGAAAGACCGAAAAATGGGTCTTCTTGTAGATGTCTCTTGGAATCCGTTAGAAATTCTAGCTGCTAAAATTAAAGAAGCCAACAGTAAAATAGATACTGAACTAGTTAAGCTTGATGAAAACCTCAGCAAAAAATCATCTAGTATTTCTGCCAAGCTGAAAACATCAGCTACCATGCTTAAAAACAATGGTGTGGAAATTAAAGATGCATCTTCTATTTTGATAGATGGTTTTTCAGCAATTGCTGCAATTAATGATATTGACTTTGATAACTCAACTGTTCTTGAAAAGATTGTTAAAGAACTAAATTCACTTGATATAACTTCGATAGAAGATGTAGAAGCTGCTTTTAATAAATTTGGTAATGCAGCTGGGAATAACACAGACGCTTTGGAGATCTTGAAGAATGCTTATCTTCGTTATCAGGTAGCGATTAAAAGCGGCTCTTATGATAGTGGCGAAGATCCTGCCGACCAGTTTGAACAAGATGCTAAAGCAGCTAAAGATGCAGCTAAAGAGTACGACAATCTGGTTAGTGACTTAAAAAAATTAAATCAAACGCTTTATGATACAAGAGATGGAAAGTCATTAACAGCCGAAGCCACACAAGAATTAATAGCCAATTTCCCTGAACTGTTAGATGGTATTTATAAAACTACAGCAGGATGGGGAATTGAAGAAATTGCCTTGAATGATTTAAGAGAGGCAATTATCGAGAAGGCGACTCAAGGGTCAATTAGTGAAAAAAATGCAACGGCTGCGGCTCTAAATGAAATTACCAAGAGAACAAAGATGTACGGTGTTGAAATCGAAGCCATTAATGACGTCCAATCGGCTCGTGATGCCCTGGTAAAATTTGATGAGAAGATAAGTTTTTATGAAAGCCAAGAGCCTAATACATATGGGCAAAAATTAATGTGGGAAGCATTAGCGAACCAAGTCAGGACTCAAAAAGAGGCTCTTGAGGGATTGGTCAATGATGGAGCACTAGAAGATACTACTTATAAGGCATTTCAATCACACCTGGATAAACTTAATGACATTTTTAATGACAAAACTTTCGGTGTAACAGAGAGCACAAAAAATAGTACAAAAGCCAAAGAGAAAGATAACAAAGAAACCAAAGAAACAATTCGCCTGTTAACAGAGTGGCAGAAAAAGTTATTAGATGTTGATAATTCGCTTCACAAAGTGTACAGCGATCGCACACGTTTTGCGAAATGGTCTAAGGAGTATCAAGATTCTTTAAAAGAGGAAATTAGACTTCTTAACGAAAAAAAAGATATTTATAAAGAAGCTACTAAAGATCCTACCAAGCTCATGGAGATTGAGCAGACCATTACAAAGACGACATCAACAAAAACTGGTACGCCTTCTACGAACACAAACACGAATACAAACAATACAGCAAGTACACCAGCTTTAACAGCGTTATTTGATAAAGCAAAAGAATTATATGGAAGTTTTAAGTACGAACAAAATGGTGGGAAATTCGTTGGAACTTTTGAAGAGTTTCTGAAAAAGGCTGAATCAGATTGCTCACAACTTGTTCAAGAGTTTTTCAAAGAATTTCTTAATATCGATGTTCCGCGAGTTGCCGCTGACCAGTTCAAGCAAGGAATGAAAGTCGCCAAAGAAGAACTTGCTCCTGGTGATCTCGTTTTCTTTAACACAACTGGAAAAACCGCATCACATGTTGGGATCTATAAAGGTAAAGATAAGTTTGTCCACATGGGTTCAACAAGTAAACTTAGTGAGCAGAGTTTGAAAGATAGTTACTGGGCTTCTAAATATGATGGTGCAAGACGTATTGATGGTGTGAATAGCGCGGCTCCTTATAAAGCGACTTCATCTTCAACAGCTACGACATCGAGTTCTAAAACTGAGACAGCTCAACCCACACAGGATCAGCTTGAAGCAGGTGCACGAGAAGCAGAACAGAATTATAGAGATATGATGGATCTGATTTATCAAAGACAGATCAACCTTATTGATAGCCTTGTTGAAACATCAAATCGTGAACTTAAAAAAATTGATACCAGCATCTCTAAAGATAGCTATAAGAAAACACTTGTTAAAGATACTTCCGAAGAATGGCGAAAACTGAATTTAAACGAATATGACTATTACACTCAAAAGCAAAAAGAACTAAGCAATCAGAATAACACCATTCGAAAACACATTGCCGAATTTGGAATCACATCTGGTGAATTTGATGATTTATTAGAGCAGAATAGTCAAGAGTGGCTGAAATATCAAGAGAAAAAGAATCAAAATTTGATCAGTAGCCTTGAAAGTATACGCAATGAGATATCAAATAAATATTCTTCTCAAAGAGCCACAACAGATCGAAGAATCTCCTTAATAGGCGATGTCAATACAGAAGAAGATGCAAAAGCAATTGCAAAATATGGTGCGGCTACAGTTAAATCGCTTAAGAATGAACACAAGGATATTTATGCTCAAATTGTTAAACAGCGTAAAATCTTAAATGATCCTAAATCTTCAGGTTCAGAAAAAAATGCCGCTCGTTTTATTTTAGATGAATTAGAACTCGATGCCAATAACAAGAACGTTGAAATGATCAACGCTGCAAGGAATTACGGCAAACAACAAGCAGAAGCATTTGTATTTGGATTTAATGATACGATTGAAGAACTAAACTTTCAAATGTCTCTTTTAGGTGATTCTGAGGAAGATAAAAAAAGAGCAAAAGAACTAACCGAAGAGCTTCTTCAAGTGGCTATGGATTCATACAAAGCATTGCAACTCCAATTAATAGAGCTACAGAGGAAACTCGGGACAGAATTATCTAATGATGAACGTGCAGAAAAACAAGCCAAGTATGACGCAATGAAAGAAGATGCTAAAAAGTTTCAACTTCAAATCACCAAAATAAATAATGATGCATTCAATGATCGGGAACGCGAAGCTGACAATATTATTTCGAATTACAAAAGGATGCTTGAGCAAGAAAAGAAACTTCGTCAAGATTTTTTGAAAGAAGCTAAAAAGGACGAAGATGAACGCCACAAAGCGAAAATAAAAAACTTAGATGAAGAGTTAAATAAATTCCAGGAGCAAATAAATGCCCAATTAAAATCATTAGATTCGGATATTTCAAAAGAAGATTATGAAGAAGGGCGAAATAAGCTCTTAAAAGAACGAGAAGAAATTCAGAAAAAAATTGATATTTTATCGCTTGATGATTCTTTCGAGGCAAAGGCAAAGAAAAAAGATTTGCAAACGCAATTGGATCAAAAAGATGAAGATATCATCAAGTATCAACGTGATCGCGAACGAGTTCTTAGAAAAGAAGGGTTGCAAAAGCAGCTAGAAGATCGAACTAAAAGCATTGAGAATGAGAAAAAGCTTGAAAACGATTTTTACGAATCTAATATTAAGAATATTGATAAAGAATTGGAAATGTTAGATAAGTACTATGAACAGCGACTTACTGATGAGAAATTCTTTTATGACATGAAGAAAAATCTAATGTCAGAAGATACGCAAGTTGTTATCAATGAATTGAAAAAAATTGAAATGGAATACGCAAAATTCTTCGCAGAGATCGAGCGAAACTCAAAGATATATGGTGATAAAATTGCAAGCAATCTCACTTATTCATTCGGTAAAGATCTTGACAATGCAAAGAATTTTAAGAACGGTGAGATTGGTAATGGTTCTGGTGGAAATGCGGAAAATTCACCAAAACCAAGCGTTGCTGACACGATTGCTGCCTGGAACAAGTATCTTGAGAATAAAAAACAAGCAGAAGAACTTGCTAAGACAATTAAAAACACAACTTCTAAAGAATTGATCGACTTATCTCGGTCAAAGATCGCTGAGCTTAATACAGCAAATAACGAATACAGAAGTAAACACAAGTTCAAAGATGGAGGCTATAATGAGCTGGTTAATTTACCTTATAATCAAATCTTCAGTGCGGAATCGGGTGGAATGACGCCTGCTTGGGGAAAAGAAGGCAAGCTCTTAATGGCACATGAAAAAGAGTTGATTTTAAATAAAACGGATACGAGTAAATTGCGTGATGCAATCCAAATTACACGAGATATTTTCAATGGCTTGAAAAATTTTGATTTTTCGAATATTTTAGCTCGTCCTAGATCTGGAGATAGCTCTACTGGAACGGTTATTAATAAACTTGAAATAAACGTGTCTGGTAATTTTGCTCAACGCAATGGTAATGATGTAGGTGTAAACATTATTGATGAAATGAAAAGAATGGGAGTAAAGTTCAGTTAACAACTGTTCTTTACTCTCTTTTTGAGGTGAGAGAATGGCGATTCATGAATCATTATACTTTGAGTATGATGGCATCAAAAGTATTGATTTTGGCATCATAAATGTCACAGTTACTGATTCGAGTATGAAAGAAGAGAAATTAAGTAATCGAGAAATTAAGGAGGTATCTGTCAGAGGAAGAAACCGACCTTACTTTCAAGATATCATTAGAAACCCTATATCTATTCAAGTTTCATTTGCTTTTGAGGAAACATGGGACAATGAAAAAATTCGAAAAGTGTGCAGGTGGCTAACTGAACAAGATTACTATAAGCCACTTATCTTTTCCAGTGACAATGAACGAATATTCTATGCTCTGGTTGTCAATGAACCTGTATTAATTCACAACTGTTTAAAGCAAGGGTATTTAAATTTAGAGTTTCGCTGCTCAGATTCCTATACTTATTCTCCTGTTTACACTCGTACAACAAGTTGGGATGAGAGTAGTTCTATGGTAAAAGTCGATACCTTTTCATCTGGACAGTATCATCAGACTGAGATCGATTCTGAAGGAAATTTAACTGTTACTGCAATTCCAAAAATATGGCGTGATTTCCCACCTAATGTGAGATGGGCAGATTTAATGTAAATGAGGTGAAATAATGAGTTCGCAAACAGAAAATCTAAAACTAATAAAACCAGAAGTAAATGATGAGATGGCTCAGACGATATCAGATCTTGCAACTAATTTTGAATTGATCGATCAATATTCTGATGTTAGTTTAGATGATTACCCGAAAACGGGAACTTGGGATAAGAATAAAAAAGTATGGAATAAAAATATCAAAATTGGTGAATACGTTGGGTGGGTCAATTTAAGGGAAGGTGTCGCTGCTCAGGAGTGGGAAGTTTTGCACCACTACACAATTGGTGAATTAATTCATGCCCCAGGGAATAATGGACATTATTATAAATGTATCCAAACAGGATACAGTGGGGTAAAGACACCTCTTTTCCCTGTGGCATCGACAGCAACAGTAAATGACACAAGGGGAGCCAGTACATGGTTACCTACAAAGTTTTATGATTTATTTGACATCGTGCTACCCTCTATCGACAATGGGAGATTTTATGTTTGTTCAGTTGCTGGTGTTTCAGATACATCTGAACCGAACTGGGCAACACCTAGTCTGTCCACAACGAGAGACAGTTCCATTACTTGGACTGCATATCGAATTACTCGCTGGGAAGAACAAGGGGTATCTACACTATTTCGTCCTTTTGGAAAAATAGAATGAGGGGATAAACTATGCCAACATGGAAATTGTTATCGGGTATATCAGGGTATTATGTTTCAGAGCCTGTGGAGGTTTCTCTTGATAGTGACGGCGCCCTCACTCGAATATCGTGGGATTGCGAAGAGCCTCTGGAAACATCTATACAAGTACAAACGAGCCTTTCGAGGAATGGGGGTTACGATTGGACTGACTGGAAGACTTGTGTCAATAACAATTCGCTTCCAGACACTTATGAAGAACAATCCATTAACTTCTTATTAAGATTTAGAGTGTTTATTAACCGAAATGATTATCTTACGCGACCCGTATTAAAGAGTATTGAGGTCTTATTTGATCCAATTTTAATCATCGACAATCGTGGTGATACAAAACTTCAACCTGAGATATGGATTACAAAGGAAGGTCATGGGGATTTTAAAATGATCAATACGTCATTTGGCAACGAAGAGTTCTCTTTTGTTGGTCTGTCTAACAATGAAACAGTCTACGTGAACAACGAACGTGAATTCATTGAGACCGATCTTGCATTAACATATCGGTATAACAGCTTTAATGACAAATATCTCAATCTCCCTCCAGGGAAAAATATATTTCGAATAAACGGGAATGCCAAAATAAGACTTCGTTATCAATACAAAACCGTTCAATAATCTTTTCAAAGGAGGTGTTAATCTGTTAGGTGAAATTGATCCATTTAAAAAAATGAGTAAGCCACAAGTATTTTTATCGCGTCCGAATCGAACGATTGTTAGCAAAATAAAAGAAAAATACACGCCTAGAAAAAATGTTAAATTGGACGCAGTAAATGAGTTAACTTTTAAAATCCCAATTGAAATTGACATCAATCACATTTTAGAAAAAAACCATAATTTAGAGTTAGTAAGAGAGAAATACCTGATTCTGTTGAAAGAAGGATTACATTCTGAGTGGTATGTCATCATCCAAATCAATGATATTGTTACTGATTCTGAAAGCTACAAAGAAATAAAAGCAATGTCTCTCGCCTATGAGTTGAAATCAAAAACAATTAAAGGCTACTTGGCTGAATCTAAAGGGGCAAACTATGTTCTCAATGAAATTCTAGCAGGGACTACGTGGAGTGTGGGTTCTCTCGATGCCGACTTTGAGTTATCCAAACGGACTTTTGAGTTTAACGATGGCACTCTCTTAAATGCCTTATATCAAGTGGCTCAAACTTATAATGCCATTGTTACGTGGGATACGGTTAACAAAGAAGTCAATCTAATTAAGCCAGAACTCCATGGGACAGATCGGGGATTAAGAATATCTCCAGCACAATATTTAAAAACGCTTGAAAAAGAATCTGATTCAGATGAACTAATAACTCGACTCAATCCTTATGGTAAAGATGGTTTAACCATTCACGAAGTCACTGAGACAGGACAGGGGTATTTAGAGGATTTTAGTTATTACTTGTATCCATTTAATAGAGATGAAAATAAGAATGTAATTGAACAAAGCAACTATATGACAGATAGTCTATGTCACGCTATTTTAGACTATAAAGATAAAATTGCTGCTGTGGGTGTTCAGTTTAAAGAATTAAGAGATCGCAGACTCTCAATCAATACGCTTATTAGGAAAAAAGAGTCTGATTTAATTGATTTGTTACGTGATGAAAAAGTTATAAATGACATTATGAGAAGTCAGCAGTTTCATGAACCACCACTGATGCAATTTGAGAAATATAATTTCTCAGGCTCGGCACGAAGTCATGAATTCAAACTGCTTAATTTTTTTCCATATGCTGCTTTTATAAAAACTTCGTCAGCCAATTTAATGGTCAAATTAAATGGAGTAATATGTCCTATCCCAACAAGTAATAAATGGATTATGCTTGGGAAAGTGAAAAATACAATCCAAATGACCATTGAAGTGACCAGTGCAAGTCCAGGGACAGAAATCTATATTCAGACGGCTTGTATTAGCGAAGACGAATACACATCACCGAATAATGGTGAATCGCTAGTTGACATTTACAATTTAGATCATAAAAAAATGCAGATCAGCGCACTACAAAGTGAATTAAGCATTGAAAACAACAACAGAAATACGATTCTTAATGAAATTAAAGCAATTCAATTATCACTTTCTGACTCAAGTAATTTTTCAGAAGAACAGTTAAATGAACTCGCACCTTTTATTAACAATGGGGATTATAAGGATGAGAAGTTTATTGAAGCTGAAGACTTATTAAAAGCATCCTATGAGAAATTTGATGAGTATAAGACACCACAGATATCATTAAAAATCGACATCGTAAATTTCTTGGACATCTTAGAAGAACAGGAGAATTGGAACAAGTTATATCTTGGCGATTATATTCAAGTGAAATATGATAAATTAGATATTTTCCTGTCTGCTAAAATTATTGAAATTGAGTATGACTATGACGAATCAAATATTACACTAACGATAGCGAACGTGAAAGAACTCAACGACAATTCAAAAAAGCTGAAAGATTACTTACAAAAGGGTAGCAATGCAGCCACAATTGTAGATTCAAATAAGAAAAAATGGACTGAAGCTGTTGTTGATAGCTCAGAAATGAGCAGGCTCTTTGATCATTTTTGGGATAAGTACACCAATAAGATCAACATGGCCATTAATCAAACCGTTATTATTGATGATAAAGGGATAACGGTTATTGATCCAGCTGATCCCAATCGTTTCTTACGTATGACAAATGGTGTTATCGGTTTAACTCGTAGTGGTGGATTGAAGTATGAGACTGCCATATCCGCAGATGGAATTATTGCGGAAATGGTATTGGGGAAACTTATCCTTGGACAACGAGTTACAATTGGTGATGAAAATGGCATATGGATGACTGAGGGGCCACAAACAACCATCACTGACCGCTGTGGAAGAGAAGCAATGAAACTTGGACTACTTGAAACCGATCCTGATTTATACGGGTTGAGGATTAACCGTTATGATTCGAGTGATGCTTGTTCAGATACCATAGTAAATAAAATTCGTCTCACTTCAGAAGATGGGTTTGTTATCGAAAAGAAAAAAGAAATTGGATATGAAAATGTTGCATGGCTAGATAATAATGGTTTGTTAAATGTGAAAAAAATGCAGATTGATTATATGGACGGTCTGTTATCAAACGGAATAGAAATCGATAGCATTAACGGAATCGTTATTACTCGTTCAGATAAAATTGTTCGTGCGAAATTTAATGCGATTGATGGTCTAGTTTTTGAGCGTTTTGAAAACAATCAATGGCGTAAGAAATTCTATTTTGAACCCAATGGTCGCTTCTACGCAGAAGATTTATACACAAAGAGATTGACTGTTGTAAACGATATGGATGATGTGCTTATTGATGCAAGAACGGATTACTTAAACATTGGTCGTTTCGAAACAATCATTGCTGATGGTAAGTTGACAGCTATTGAGAAGCTGACGCTCAAGCAGGAGTGGGAAACTATCCAAACAGAGTATCAAAAACTGATTCAGCAAGCGAATTTATACAAAACTTCAGTGCGAGACAATCATCAAACGACATTGGTTAATATTCCACCATTGACCAATGCTTACAATCAATTATATTCCTATGTCGTGCCACTATTGGCAGATATGAGCGCAACAACTGCGATTGACAGAGATGAATTCAAAACTAAATTTCAGTCTTATTATGACCAAGTACAGCGCGTGATTAATGAAATCACAGATGCATTAAAGTGGAGTAGCTTGCAACTTGGTCAAGATTATAATAAGGTAGTCATCGATGCGAAAGAAGGTATTGTCGTAACAAGAGGAGACAATGTTGTTAAAACAGTACTAAATGCGACAAAAGGCATCTCAATAGAAAGAAACAGTGTTCCAAAGTTTTATGTGGATACCAATGGTATTTTACATGCTGAAGATTTAATAGCGAAACGATTACGTATCACCACTGATCCGTTTGGTGGTGGAACAGATGATGATATCTTAATTGATGCAGAGCAGAGATTGATTGATTTTAGTAAATTCAACTTGATCGTTGGAAAGCTAGGTGCGGATAATATTTCATCCGACATTATCACAGCATCACAAGGATTTATCAGCTCACTTACAGCAAATAAATTAATGACTATAGGTAAGTCCGCTGAAAACACCTGGTCAAACTATATTCATATTGAAGACAATAGAGCCATGTGGACAACAGGTAAGGCTATCACTGGTTCTGGAGTGCATGAGACAAATTCAATGGGTGAACCATATTATTGGAAGGACGCTAATAGAAGTGGATTAACGACTGAAGTTACTGCTTTTCCAGTAATGAAATATGAGTATGATGCTAAGGTGAAATTACTAATGGATTTTAAAGGAATTGGCGATGCAGCTTACCCGCGGCAAATATTTGGATTAGGTGATGGTATCATTAAAGATCCATCCATTGACGATGGTTTGGGGAACTTTAAAAGTGGTAGAGGATTTATTGAGAAACCAGCAGGGAGCTTTGACTTTGTTTATTATAATCAAAGTTTTGGACGTGAACGAAGCATGAGGTTTTTGGATGATGGAATTGATGTTTTTTGTGAAAATGCTAGAATTTCTATCGATTCAAAAGATTTTTATTCAAATGTCAGTGGAGAGTTACGATTAGCTCATGATAGCGGTTCTAACATTGAAATTTCATCAACAGGAACAATTACTATCGAACATAAGAATGGAGCCAAGATTTCATTTCCTGCGAGTGGAAATATCAATATTGAAACCACTGGAGAAATTAATTTCAAAGGAAGTAAATATAATTTCCAATAAGGTTACTTTTTAGTTGTTCCTATCCGATATAGTAATTGTATAGATTATTATAAGGAGGATAAAAAATGAAACGAAAATTACCAATGTTTGTCGCAGGTACATTATTCGGACTGGCTATTTCAGTAGGATCTATTGCTGTTGCTGCTAATGCTGAGCTGGTAGCTAAAGTGTTTAACAGGAAAATTGTTGTAGATGGGAAAGAATTAAAATTAGAGGATAAACCTTTGATTATTAACAACAAGACCTATTTACCAGTTCGAAATATTGCAGAGGGATTAGGATACAATGTAACTCTCAATGAAAAGCAAATTGAATTAAAAACCAAAACAGTTGTTAACAACACAACCACGAATAACGATCAGAGTAAAGTATCGAATGACAAAGGAGAGTATGTAAAAGATTTGAATAATATTATCAAACACGAAGATAAGCTCGATGTCAATCGAATCAAATCAGCTATTGCGGCTAATGAATTCAGCATTAACGTTCAGGACAAAGAAACAGGTTACTCTCTTATGCACTATGTTGTTCTGGAAAATGATTTCACTTTATATTCATACTTAAAAGCCAACAAAGCTAATTTTGAGCTTCAGGATAACGAGGGGAGAACACCTCTGCATATCTCCGTTATCGAAAAGAACAACTTGTACTTTGGCGAATTAACTAATGAATTTAGAGTGAAAACAAAAACAAAAGACAATTACGGTAAAACTGCATCAGATTATGCAGAACAGAATTCAACATTCTTTAGAGCATTGAAAAACTATAAAGAATAATTAAACCTAAACACTCAAAGACCTTATCTAATTTAGATGAGGTTTTTCTATGTTCAAGAGGAATAATACTACAGGGAAGGTGGAAAAAATGGCGAGTGCAGTTAAACCTATACAACATATGAGAGTTGAGTTTGAAGACGATCAGAAGGAAAAAGAGTTTCTCCAGTATGCTTTCGGTGAACAAAGAGCTGATAAAAGAACGCAAGAAATTACCAATATGATTAAATATTATAAGAGAGCAAAAGAAAAACAAAATATCCCTGTTAAATTTTCTTCGATGAGCAAACAAGATAAAGAAGAAAGCATAGATGCAATGAAGAATGAATGAATTTAAAGGAAATAAGTTTTCTGAATATGAATTATTCGATTAGATGCCATTTAAGAAGTGGCATCTTTTTTTAATGGAAGGAGGTGTTCTTTTTGCCTGGAGTTGCAATTAATAATTCAAAAATAAAAGAAGTCATCAAACCCAATCATGTAACTTACACCATAAAGACTTGGCAGAATACTGGGCAGTGTCTTCAGTATGACCCGTTTACTGGACAATGCATAAATTGGCGTTATGACTTTCTGTTTTACTCTTATGGCCAAACTGGTGCGAAAATAACAGGCTACGTTTCAACGCCTTCATCGAAAGCAACTGTTCAGGGGGTAAATGTAGCAAAAGTAGATGATACCACAATCGAAACTTGGGTAGCTCATCCACCTGTTCCAACATCCAACTCTCAGACTCAATATACAGATATCACTCCTGGTAGATCAGGGAGTGGACAAGGAAGAATAACGTCTGGAAGCTCAAAAAGTACGCTGAACGGAAAGAAAGTCGCATTGATTGGATCTGAGGTGACTACTCATCTTGGAGTAAAGACTACCATCGAAGATGGGAATACAAAGATAAATATGAACTGATTTTAAGAATGAAATATAGATTTTATAGCACATATATTGAGAGAAGGTGAGTAACAATTCCAAGTCTACAAACTTATTTAGATTATAATGATCCCGTAATTTCGATATGGCGAACGAATAAACCAGGGGACGAATACAAGCAAAGAACTGACGATCTACCTGTAATCAATAACCTAATAACATTGCTTGAAATCCCTTCTGAATTTCACAAAGTACAAATTATAGGCTTCACAGAAATCGATCTGAACCAATTGAACAAAAAGAAATTCTTAGCGATTAATGAATTTATCGTTAATTATTCAAATGGAGCTATTACTTTTCATGAACTACAGGATGGTAAATCTCTGGTTTGTTCCTATTATGGAAAAGGAATGATTATGTATCCTGCTTCTCGCATATATGCAATGGCTAGTCGCAATCCAGATGTAGTTGTGACGTTACAGGACTTAATCAATGAAACACAAGAAAAGATTGCTCAACTTAGTTTAAAAATAGCAGAAGTCAATAATGTAATTCAAGAGGCAATAGAAGCTACAAGTCGTACTAACATAGCGGCAGACAATGCTCGAATTGCAACAGAAAATGCAGACAATGCAACGAAGATAGCTTTAGACGCTGCTTCCAGTACCATTATGATTTATAAGAATCCAGTTGATACCTATGAAGAAATCATGACTACCTATCCCGATCCTGAAAATGGCTGGAGAGTCATGGTAGCTACTACTGGTGATATATTCAGATTCAATTCAAATAATCATCAATGGGAGTTAGTCGATAATTGGACAAGAGGCTTGATACCTATGGCATCTCTTATTGCAGATGGACTTTTTTCAAAAGAAGATTATACAAAACTTCTTAATATGGATGAACAAGTTTATGATCGTAGGGTTATTCAAATCATAGTCAAATCCTCACCAATCACAGGTAAACACAATGTAATCGCAAGGTTTCCCTTCAATGGAAAGATAGCTGGCATCAAAGGTGTCTGTGCAATACCTGGTGATGAAGTTACGGAGATAGCAGTAGAAAAGACTAATGATATGACCAACTGGTTTAAAGTTACTGAAGACAATTTAGTTTTTGAGCCTCATTCGTACTTTGATAATGACACCATATCATTCGTGGATAATGAAGTCAGTGAAGGTGATTTATTTAGGCTAGAAGTTATTCGTACAGCACCTGAGATTCAGGATATCACAGTTGAAATAATAATTGATACAACTAAAAAATAAATAAACGGAGGTTTGATATATGTCAACACCATTGGTTTCTTGGTTAAACAGTACTCACTCAGCAGAAGTAATAACTCCTTTTAATTTTGGGGTAATTGATGCTGGAGATAGAGGTAATCCTTATACATTCAACATTTGGAATAATAAAGGTGGAGCAACAGATGTATCAAGAATGGAAGATTGCTCCATCACAACAAAGGACATGGATGGTGGTTTAGGCAATACCGCTGGTAAAGAAGTTCCAGTAGTTAGCGGCAATTGGTTTCATGCCCAAATTGATTCATTAGGGGAGACAGACTTAACAGAACCATCATCTAAGATCGGCGCTGATTTTACAAAGCCTGTTGGCACAAATGGTACAACCAAGCATCGAAAAAGCCTAACCGCTGAAACTTGGGCTGTTTCCACTCCCTATACGATAGGAAAGGTAATTAAACCAATTACCCCAAATGGCTGGATTTATGAATGCGTTCAAGCAGGAACATCAGGTTCAACAGCACCCGTTTGGAAGACTGACATTCAGGAAACGGTGTCGGATGGAGCTGTATTGTGGCAACCAATTAAAATAGATCACAAACCTGGTGCGAAAGAAATTATGGGTGTTCAAAATGACGGAACACCAGGTAATAGCGCAGGTAATTTCATCACACTTACGTTGCAATGTGAGGTTCCTCTTAATGCTAATGCAGGTAGACAAAACTTTAAAGTTCGGCTATCTTATCGTCACACTTAAAATAAAATAAATTATACATTAATGACACTGTTTAGGGCGAGAGAACTTATCTCTTGCCCTATTTTCTTTGAGGAGGAATGAAATGATTCTAGGTAATAAAGAGTTTACGTCTTCTCCCGTTAAGCAAAATTTTATATGGGTTGCTGAATTCGCAGATGGTACCTATAAGACTGAATACAATCTAATTACACATCAGCCAAACAAATTTCAAGATATTGATAAAAATATGTTAGTAGCTTTCGGACTAATTGGTTCAGGCAGTCAAATTTACTTTGATGTTGGAAATGGAATTTTCACAGTAAATAAACATCGGCTAATGTTGTCTTATCAAGTTGGTGATATAGAATATGCAATTACAGGACGAACAGTTGTATATAATGATGTAATCACTTATAAGGAATCTGTAACAGATTTTGAAGTTCTCACAAAAGGAGCAGACTCATTACAAAGTCGCATTATGCAATTTAATGTTGGTTACAAAAAACAAATGGAATTTGACGATGTGAATATAGGTTTTCAGTGTGTTGCTGGTATTCCACTGAATTCATCCATGATACTTCAATTTAAAATATCAGCTGATAAAGATATGCAAGGAAAACTGATTATTAGACGCAATGGACAAATTGTCGATAAAATTGATGCTCCACTACTTGGAGGTCATGCTTTACATGGTAATTGGACAGTGAAGTAACCAGAAATGAGGTGAAGTGTTATGGCTACAAATGTGCAAGAAATAGGAATTGAAATTGATTTATCGAGTGGTACTTTTATCAATACTGTATATAAAGACAATATGCTGCAACTTGTTAGTGATGGACAAGACGCCGATGGTAATTCGATCTATGCTGAAACAGGTGAATGGGAATCTGAAATCATACTCATCAAAGATAAAATTAAAGCATTTAAAAACGTTGTTAAGACAGCGCACAAATCCGGTAACGCTTATACTGTTATATACACACAATCATCCGAGGACTCCTTCGAGTGGACAAATTACGTTGAAGTTGGTGAGGGTTACGAGATATTTAGTCCTGCTCAAAAATATGCCAGGATTAAAGTTGTATTCTATGCTGAGAAAGTAAATGCAAACTTCTTTGTTGATGATTTTAAAAACTCGAATAAATTTAACAATGAGTTTACGAACTATGATGATGGTAAATTGGAATTGAAGAAGGATTACACTTATAAGATGCTTAAAACAGTTGAATACGATGAAGGCTGTGTTTATGTGAAACGAGTCCAAGTCAATGACTTTAAGAAAATAGATAAAATACGAGTACAAGGAGTGATTTAATGACCGAAATCAAACCAATGAGCTATCAGACCATTGATCGTAGCATCTTCGATACACTATCGCCTTGGAAAGATATGCGAAGATGTTTGTTGCGTGATGATGGTAAGGTTAATTATTACTTGGATGCAAATGATTCAACAAAAAAAGAAGATGGTACTGCTGCTGTCTTAACAGGTGCAGATGGTCAAGTAATGGTTGAGATACCAAAGTTCTGGTGGAAATGGGAAGTTGGTACAGTGAATGGTAAGCGCACATTTAGATGGTTCATTTCTGATGTTGCAGAAGATGGATTTGAAGTTCATCCAGCCTTTTATCGGGATAGAGATGGTGATGGCGTAGCAGAAGAAGTAGATAAGCGATATTTTTCGGCTTATTTGGGGAATTATAATATCAATTCGACTATATCATACATGAGTAGTGTTAGAAATACACGTCCGATTGCATCTAGAGCAATAACCGAATTTAGAACAAAGGCACAGGCACGTGGCAATGGGTGGGGATTGATTGATTATCATTTACTGCATGCTGTGCAACTATTATTTTTGCTTGAGTTTGGAGATTTTAATGCACGGGCCAAGATTGGAAGAGGATATGTAGACGGAAATACAATATCAGCGATTACTGGATCTACAAGTCAGTATGGTAATCAATCTTTTGGGGAAACGACAGGAAAGCAGCAAATGAGCTACCGAGGCATAGAGGATTTTTATGGAAATTGTTCATATTTTATTGATGGAATCTGTGTGAAAAGCAATGTAATCGCTGTTGGTAATGTATCATTTAATAATAATGCTGAAGGATACTCTATCCTAAATGACTCATTAAACAACGGGGGTGGATTTATTGATGATTTTAATAATAACTTAGATTTTGGCTTCATTCCGAGTAAATTTGTCAATGTCACTTCAATTGGAAAAATAAACGATCGATATATTAGAAATTCTTCATCAGTATTTATGGGGATGGCTTTAGGCCGAGATTGGTTTGGAAACACTTGGGAATCCGGAGATTACATTGGTATGTTTTCATTATGCGCGTACCAGTTTTCTGTAACATCTCCTAATCTAACTAGTAGAATTACATATTAAATTCAACAAAGACGAGGTGAATTAATAATGCCAATAGTCGGATTCGAATGGAATCAGGAAGAAAATATTACAAATCATTTAAAAGTACCGCTTAATAAATCGTTTATTTTATTTGATGGTGAATATAAGAAGTGGAACATGAGAAAGGAAAGAGTAATATCAGCTGTTGGGCTTATTCCTACGCTTACATCAAATACATCAGCATCTCCAAATATAATTGTTAGTGCATCAACTGAGAATAATTCATCCAAAGGCGCATGGTGTTCATTCGACGGAGCAGCAAATGGTTGGAATAGTGCACAAGTAGTTCCGGTTTCAGGTTGGCTTAATGTGAAATTTAATGTATCAAAAAAAATTGGCAGATATTCCATTATTTCAGATTCCAACATAAGATACCATCCAAGAAGTTGGACGTTTGAGGGGAGTAATAATGGAACAGATTGGATAATTCTAGACACTCAAACAAATATCACTTGGAACAACTTTGAAAAAAAAATATTTGAGATAAATAATTCTGACTTTTATATAAATTACAGAATTAACATTAAAGAAATTAATGGTGCTGCAATTATTATTATTGGTAATATGCAACTTTTTGAAGTTTTGTCAGAGGAATCTCCATACCCATCACATTGGCAAACAGTTTCCACAACCATGCCCTCTGAAGACACATTTATGAGTGAAGGAATGAAAAATTTGTCATCATTAGATAGAAAGCAAACTATGTTATATGTTGATATGGCTGACGATGAAGTATTGGGTGAGGGAAAAGTGTTTAGAGGTAAGGTGAATTTGAGGAAATATAAAGAAATTAATTCTATTAGGGTGAAAGACTGAAAGACGGAGGTATAAGATAATATATGGAAATATTAAATGTTACGCTCAATCCAAATGATATGGGGGCACGATGGGATTTAAGCAACCAAAACTTAACTTCTAATTATACCACTAACTCATCTTATGACACAGCAATCAGAGCTACTCATGGAAGGAGTACAGGTAAATGGTATTGGGAAGTAGCTCTAGATATGGTGGGCAACATTTCAAACAACTGCATTGGAGTATCCAACAAATCCTTCTCAGTAAATACTTTTTCTCAATCTAGCAGCAACTGGAGAGGTTTTTATTGTAATAACGGCAGGAAATTTCCTGATAATATTGTTTATGGTACATCTGCAAGAAATAAAGACATTATTGGTGTAGGTCTTGATCTTGATAACTTTACCCTTGAATTTTTTAAAAGTGGTGTTAGCATGGGCTTTTCTCACACTGATCTTCAAAATATGGGAATGTTGTATCCGACTTTATCAGCAAAATTTGTTTTGAATCCGAGCAGCAACAATAGCTGCACAATAAATTTCGGAGCTAGTCCATTTGCATATCCAATACCACATGGTTTCTATTCCTATGATGGAAGTCAAAACACTTGGTCTAATAAATTCTTACTTTCATCCACAACAGGAGAGAGAACAATTGGAATTGAGAAGGGAGTACTAAATTCAACAACCGCCATTCCGAATATGACTTCTAACATATTGCCCAGCGGTATTGCCTTTTCAAATAGTGAGAATAGCGGGAATGTGGCATGGAGAGCATTCGATGACATCGATACAAGCGCTTCATATTGGCAGTCTGTTAATAATAATTATCCTATTTATATTGGATATGAATTTGAAAAACAAATCCGTATAGGAGAATATGCATTAATTGTTCACAACACTACCTATTCACCAAGGGTTTGGTTTTTTGAGGGGTCTAATGATGGGGCAGTGTGGAACGTATTAGACACTCAATCAACTGCTTTGGCTGCTAATACATTAACGACTTTTAAAATTAATAATATTGGAAATTACAAAAAGTATAGATTAAACATTGCCTCGACAAATGGTGCTTCGACTACAATGTTATCAGGCTTTAAGATGTATGAAGTTTCTGCTGACATTGTAATCAGGTTAGCTGCAAATACCGAGAAGAATTTTAATAAATACGGAGTAGATTCCCCTGTGAGATTTGATAGATATACAAAAATTAAAAACGTTGTTTCCGATAATGTGTCTGCCAATGATGGAAAAATATTTGAACACACTATTGATCTCAACAAACGAAAAGTGAATAAAATTGTATTGGGGTAATGTTTAATTGAGTAAATGAAGGTTTTTAAAATGAGAGGAGAGAGGATAAGAATATATGTCAATTATCGATGTCAGATTAAATCCAAATGATATGGGTTCTGGGAATGTATTGAGTAATGGGAATTTGACAGTTACTAATACAAGTTCTACAGCAATCAGAGCTACACCTGGCAGAGTGTCTGGTAAATGGTATTGGGAGGCTAAATTAATAAGTTTAAGTGGGCAGGTGCTAATAGGCATAGCAAACAAGCAGATGCCACTTTCGTCTGCAAATTTGGGTGATGTAAATCAGAGAACATATTATGGTTCTGATGGAACTCGCCGTCCAGAAAACACGCCTTATGGAACCAGGTGGACTACAGGTGATGTTCTGGGTATTGCTCTCAATTTAGACAATGACACATTAGAATTTTACAAGAATGGGGTTAGCATGGGCGTGAGCCATACTAACATCAAAGAACTTGGAGAAGTTTATCCTGTACTAAGAGGCGTTAATTCAGCAACAAATACGGTAACATTTAATTTTGGTGCTTCTCCATTTGAGTATACTATCCCTAATAAATATTATTCTTATGATGGCAGGCAAGATGGTTGGTATTATAAATTCTTGATTTCATCCGAAGATAAGAATATACATTCTATAAAACCCGAAATCAAATTCGAAGAAACCGCAATCCCAAACATGACATCAGACACATCTCCTTCGGGAAGAGTTTTAGCTAGTTCAATTAATTCTGTTTCTACTGATGCTTGGCAAGCTTTTTCAGCAACTGGTCAGTGGATGTCTTCAGTTGCTGGTTACCCGCATTATTTAGGTTATGAGTTTACAGAAAAAAAACGCATATATGGTTACTCTATGAAATTTAACTCTACCTCCCGACCAGTTGATTGGACATTTGAAGGTTCAACTGATGGTACAAACTATACTGTTTTAGATACAAGAAAAAACCAAACTACTAATAATAGCACTGATTTTTTTTATATAAATGATGATGTAGAAAATTTCAGAATCTATAGAATAAATATAACATCTGGTACACATTCTAGTCAGGTATCAATTCAATTATTGAAGATGTTTGAATATATTCCTAGTGAACTCGTAAAACTGGAATCCGCATCAGAAAACAATTTTATTAGCTATGGATTAAATAAAGACCAAACCATAAACATGTCTCAGAAAATGTTTAACAGAAACTATATAGTTGAAAATGGTGATAGTTTAAGTTCAGGTAAAGTATTCAAGCAAGCTATAGACACAGTAAAAACACCAATCAGGAATGTCACAATAGAAACCAATAGATAGGAGTTGATGAATATTGAACAGAGTTGAACTTGTAAAAATGCCTGATTTATCTAATATACCAACAGCGGCAGGTCAGAAAATTGTGGTTTCACCAGATGGTGAATATGTAATTTTAGTTCACACTAATGCTCCTTATCTGACGATTTATAGATTTAATAATGGAACTCTTACTCGATTATCTAATCCAGCGACAATGCCCAGGGGGCAGACACGGAATGTTTCGTTTTCTAAAGACAATAATTTTATGGTTGTTGCCCATAATGAATCTCCATTTATATCGATCTACACAGTTTCAGATGGAACTTTTACAAAATTGCCCAATCCTACTAATTTACCCGAAAACGGAGGAAGAACCGTAGTATTTTCACCTGATGAACTTCACATGATAGTTGGATGCTACTCTACAGGAACTCCATCCCTTTATTTATATAATATTTCTGGTAATACTTTCACTAGGCAAACTGATCAGTTCGGTTTTTTTGGAAGTGTTGATGCTATGGATTTATCGCATGACGGTATGTATTTAGCGGTTTATGCATGGTTAAACAATGCTGGGAGTATTCATTATTTTAAGAGGGTTGGAGATAGCTATATAAAACAATCACAAATTTCAGTTTCAAATATTATCAGTATAAAATTTTCAGTTGATAGCTCATTTCTTCTGACTACACACGCGTCTCAGACGCCTTTCATAAATATTTATGATGTTTCAGGGGACACTCTTATTAAAAGAAGCGACACCGAGGAATTAATGTCTGATCCATGTTATTCAATATCCTTTTCTGTAAGTGGGCAGCACATTGCGATTACACATCGTGATTCTCCGAATGTTTCATTGTTTTCATATAGTAAAGGTAAATTAATAAAGTCAGGAAGTCCAGATTCCCCACCTATTTTTGCAAGAGGGGTGGATTTTTCTTTAGATGAAAAATACGTTCTTACTACTACTTCTGATAGTCCTTTTATTGCAATTTATGAAATCATAGTCTTTAGAAATAGATTACTTGTAAAATGTGAGGGCAACTATTTATCCTACAAAGATGAGCAATGGCAAATAGTCTCACAAAGCGAACCTAACGAGGCACTGTATCTGTCAGGTGGAATGGATGATATCTCTCATATTCCCGACTCGGCATGGGCAGAATTAACGGGTGAAGTAGAATTTTGCTACTATGTGGGTGAGGATGATGTATCAGAAGTCTCATTCAATATCGAAACTGAACCGTTCACGCTTGAGCAAGAATGGGAAGGAAAAGAAATCAAAGTACTCGAATATACAGATGATCCAACGTATAATGAATCCACAGTAACACTGGAAACTGAACCTTTCTCACTTTATGATGAATTAGGCGATGAAGTCGATGTACTTTATTACACCGATGATCCAAATGTAACTTCTCCAGAGTTAGAAATTGACGCGAATTACACTCCATTGGATGAAATCGATGGAGACTTTGATGTTGTTACTTATCGTGTTGACGATGACAAACCGGACGAAATTGATCTTAATATGGATGCTTTACCGATTGGGCAGCTTGTTGTTAGTCTTGAAGATTTCAGATTGCGTGGTGAGCTGAAAAGTATCATTTCCGAAGCTAAAGCAGGAGGAATTATTCGATTCTTTTTCTCTTTCGATGAAGGATCGACATGGGAGATTTTCAGACATAATAAATGGAAAGTGTTATCACCATCTGATAAAAATATGTTGAAGCGTTATGGAATGAGGTTAAATGAATTTAACAGTTTGCCAATTGATAAGCTGCAAGATAAGATTTCTACATTTTCGCAAGACAATAATAAATTTAGGGTTGCGTATTATATTGAAGAGAGAAGCCAACATGAGGAAACGAGCGTTGATTTTGTTAAAGCAATAGCTGAAGCACCTTTAAATGATGTGAAATACGAAGACATGGCTTTTTACTTGCTGAATACAGTCGCAACAATTAATGTTTCTTTTAGTGGTAATAAACTATCAGGTAGTGTTGAGGATGAAGACAAAGGAAAAGTTAGATATCGTGTTTTATTAAACAATCAACCATATGTGCCTGCCGATGGAAGCTTCACCCAATATACACCTTCCCCAATTGACATCAACATTGTTATTGACGACAGAAGATTACTCTTTGGACGAGAAAACACATTAACTGTTGAGTTTGAAGATACTTGGGGTGCAACTGATAGTTGGCAAACAACCTTCATTGGTACCTATAGTGGATTGATGTTTATGGATGAAAGCAATCAATATTATTCCGATACTTTTGGTGGAATTCTAAAACACTTGGATTTTGGACAAATTATTGCAGGACAAACAACACTGGATCAAATGGTCTATGTGAAAAATTTGCTTGGTTACGATGTTGAGAATTTTACGCTGGAAGCCATTCAACCGAAAGTAAAAGATGACGAATCAGGGGAGTTTAAAGATGCTGATGGAATTAAAGTGGAATTATCGAAAACTCAATCACCATTCTTAGCTTCTTCTATTCTGCATTATGATCAAATTTTTATTGCAGATGATCGAGTAGAGTTTTATGTTCGTATAACTACTCTGAAAACAGCTAAACCAATCCCCAACGGGAAGTTTGAGGTGAGAATTAAAGCAGATAAAGTAAGCTAGTTATCTCAATGCAATGAGATAGGAGAGTGAGAAATGAATGAGCCAACCGAACTGGTTAGCCTAATTGACATTAGAAGCCCTTCTAATAAAATGGAGGGCTTATTTGTTTTATATCAAGCAGTAGAAAGTTCAATTGACGCAAGTGTAACCGTCAGTAAAGTCGAAAAAAAAGAATTAGAAAGCTTTATTGACGTCCGATCTGGTGCTTCAAACAATATTAATGCATCAATTAAAGTCATGTATAGAGTAGATGACGAACTGAATGGTGTAATCGATGTAGTACCTTCATCTTACTTGCATAGTTTTGTAGAAGTAAGACCGAACAATCGGATGGAAGGAATATTTGAGCTATTTGAAGCAACAAGAAACATTGTACCTTTAAATCCAGTACAAGATTCTGTTGTAAGAAGCAGGCCAGATTTATCGACCATCAACTATGGCGACATGTCAATGATGATGATCGGTAAAAGTACAGATGAATCGTTTGAGTCATTTATTAGCTTTGATCATTTAAAAAACGTAATGAACGATGTCGATACGTTTGAACGAGCACGTTTAAAACTGTATTACAATGGGCTTATTCAGGAAAATACAAATATAGAACTGTATCTCTCAAATGAAAAATGGCATGAATATGGAATTACTTATGCTAATAGACCATCACATGGCGAGAAGATAAGTGCGAATTATGAGATAAACACAAAAGAGAAATACATTGAATTTGATTTGTTAGATGTTGTGAAAAACTGGTATTCTGACAAAATTGAAAACTACGGACTGATTATCAGCTCAAATAATGATTTTACAACCACATTTTTTACAAGAGAGAGTCAACCATCAAGACGGCCAGTTCTAGAAATTGTTTATATTCCCAATACAATTCAGAGTCCAGGAAGATCGGATTTAAATGGCTCTTTGTTTGTCTGGTCACTTGGTGTGAAGGAATTAAGTTCTTATTTTACCGTTCACAGTGACTATGGGGAATCAACCCTTCATGCTACATTGTATGTACATCGATATGAAGTTCCAATAGAGGATGAATGGACTGGACAATTAGTTACGTCTAAGCCTGATTTACACAGTGAAATCCGTATCGTTCGAAGTGACAAGTCAGACTGTAGTGGTTATATATCCATTGCAAACAAAATACCAAGTTCACTTGATTCGTCACTTATTGTTAGCAAACCTGAGATTAATGGATTTGTTACAATCAATCAACATACGTCTATTGAAGGATTTTTAAATGTAAGACAAATGGACAGTAAGCTTATAGAAAGTTCTATCACAATCTCAAGACCTGAAATCCATGGATTTATTGAAGTGCCATCCTATGAATATTTAAGTTCATTTTTGACGGTTTTTGGAGATAAGGATTCCATTATTCCATCTCAGATATCGGTGTCCAAACCGTTTCTAAGCTCACAAATAGCAGTTAGGGCTTTAGCAAAAAAAGAAATGAATGGCAGTCTAGTTGTTGTCCAAAACGGACGTAAGGAATTGATCAGTGATCTGTCGGTCTCAAGACCTGAAATTCATGGGTTTCTAGAAGTGAGAGCATTAGGAGACGATTCTCTAGATGGATTCATTGAAATCCCAGTTTATAATGACATGCACTCCACTTTTGGAGTAAGCAGACCAGAAGCACACGGTTACATCGATGTACGCGTTGTTGGTTGGCTTGATGGATTTCTCTATGTCAAACAAATTGATCAGAGTGATGGATTTATTACAGTTAATCAAATCAGCGAATTAACAGGAACGCTTATGGTCATGAAATTTAATGATCTAGAATCAAAATTGGCCGTTTCAAAACCTGAATTGGTAGGCTTCTTATATCCAAGAGTTCAAGCAGACAAGGACTTAAATTCAATTTTTAATGTTCGACAAAGAGATGTGAGTGATTTATCAGGATACCTGCATGTTGCTGGCGGTGAGTATTCATATTATTTTATTTTATAAAGAGGAGTTCAAACATGGAAAGATTGGATTTAATCATCAAATCAGTTGTCGGTGTTATAGCTGGTTTCTTTTCTATACTCACTGGTATATTTGGTATCCCATTCGTTGCTTTGTTAATTCTAATGGCAATTGATTTTATAACAGCACTAATGGCAGCTAAGTATACTGGTGAAGGATTAAATAGTAAAAAAGGTTATAAAGGGCTATTTAAAAAAACATATACAATTTTACTTATTGGTGCAGTAGCAATGACTGAGATATCTCTCCTACAAAGCAATGGGATTGTGGCTGATGGTATTGCAGGCGCATTTGTTGTAATTGAATTAGTTAGTGTTGTCGAAAATGGTGGGAAAATGGGAATTAAATTCCCCGATAAGTTTAAGGATTTTATTACACAACTGAAGAACGGAAAAACTGAAAATAACAATGAGAAAAAGTAAGTAGTTACTACCAAAAGTCACCTCACAAGGGTGGCTTTACTTTTTATATTTAACAATACAAGAAAGGGGAAATGAATATAAATGAAAACTACATTGAATTTTATCCTGTTTGACTCCCATTCAGAATTTGCTGCATGGTTAGCTTCTCAGAAAGTATCTAGAAAAATAACAATGATTCAAAATCATCACACCTGGCTTCCGAACTACACTCAATTTAATGGCAGCAATCATTTTGAAAGACTCGAAGCCATGCGTAATTTTCACATGAAATCAAATGGATTTGCAGAAGTTGCTCAACAGCTTACCACCTTTCCTGATGGTAAAATAGCTTACTCTCAAGGTAGAGGTTTTAATATTGCACCAGCAGGTATAAAAGGTGCTAATGCCAATGGAATTTGCATTGAACATTTTGGCAATTTTGATATTGGCGGTGACAATTTAACGGAAGAACATAGAGATACAATTTTGTTTTTAAACAAAGCATTATGTAACAAATTTAATTTAGAGATTAGCACAGAACATGTTGTTTATCATGCTTGGTGGAATAGTGCAGGTCATTGTATTTATGACTTAAAGACTGGAGCAAAGAAAAGCGGTATGAGTGTAAAGTCTTGCCCTGGCACAAATTTCTTTGGCGGCAATACTGTTGTGGATGCACAGAAAGGATTCATTCCACTGATAAAATCTTATAGCACCAGCAATAACAATAAAAATAATAATAATGAGGAGAGTGATGAAATGAAACTGAGTGATAATGAGTGGAAGATGGCTAAAACTGCTTTACAAAATTTGTACGATAAAAAAGTAATCAGTGATCTAAACTGGATCAAAAAAGCTGAAAAAAAAGAACTTACAATAAGTGAACTCAGCTGGTTGAACTTGATATTGTTAAGTCGGAAATAAAGCAAGAAAACAACACACCCTTCAGGCGCTTTAGAATCTATTCTAAGCGTCTATTATCTTTATGGTGTATTTGGTTATTCTTCATGCAATATCGCCTTAAAATTGAAATTAGACGTATTGGAACGTGACTCAAGAGAAGAGTTTGATGACGTGTGAATGTTGGAGGTGAAAGTAATCATGAATGAAGAAATAAAAGAAACAAAAGTTGATCTTCTACACGTAGACACAGAATTTACTGATGAGATTAATGCTGTTGTATATAAAGGAAGAACATACATAGAATTAAGAGCATCTGCTGATGCCTATGGTGCCGAAGTGACTTATGACAGCGAAAATAAAAGGGCAAAATTAATACTTAATAAAAATTAGGAGTGATACAATTGGATTTCATTTATGCTGTGTGTGTTGGTGTTTTATTTATTGTTGCAATGTACTTCATAGACAAATACTTAAATGCTAAAGATATAAACAAAGAAAAATTTAAAAAAGTTATTGAAATCGCACGATTGCTTGTAGGAGTATTTAAATTAAAACAAGATACTCGTGACCGATCACTGCTTATTTTGGATATTGCAGATTCAGCGGTAAATAAGGTTTTTCTGACTGTTGAAACCGATAATATTCAGGATAAAATCAGCATTTCATTGGAAGCCATTAATGAGACACTTTCACAATTGGGAATTGAGCCGACTGAGAATGAATTGAGATTGATTGAAATTATCGTCACAGAAAGCTTGAATTTCCTCGAAAAACGTCAAAAATAGCTGAAAACTGTCGTCCTAATAAGTTTTATCAAAACCCAGTAATTATATACTGTTAACCTCCCTCAAGCTTTACATAGTAAAATTATTATGTCGTCCTAAAACGGGTGAATCTATAATTTTACTTGAGGGAGGTTTTTTTTACATTTTGTCAGTCCAATAAGTTTGACGATTTGGTGTGATCATGGTCTTAGTACTATCAATGTAAAAGATAGTGTAAGTCTCATTGCTTGGGCTAACCTCAATCCTGTCTACACGGTTAATCAATTCTTCTGTTGTGATTTCCGGTTTAATGATCTTCTTTGTGGAGCCATCAATTGCACCCTCTTTAATAAGTGTAGTATCATAATGATGATATACTAACTCAAGCAGATCATCTTCGAGCATTTTAAACCTCTTGCAAAACTCTTTTCCATAATTTGAAAAACCAGAGCAGATGTAAGCAGAGCGCTTCCGTTCCTTCATTCCCTTGTAATTTTTCCCACAGTCGAGACATTTAATTCGTTTAGAGAAGTAGTACAAAACCTATATCCACCCTTTCATAATGATAAAGCCTCGCTTATTAAGGGTTCTTTGTCTATTTTTTCCTTGGAAAAAGAATATGAATTATTCACATTGCAAAAAACTGAAGCATCCAGTTGTTTATTTGTGTGAATGATGAATAATACATCTCCTTTTTTCACTAAATCGCCTTTAGTCTTAATTAATTGAACCCCTGAATCATAATCTATTGTCGCGCCCTTTGTTTCTCTCCCCGCCCCAGAGTACATGGCAAGTTTTCCAATCTGTTCTGCATCGATGCAGTCAACATACCCATCATAGTCAGAAGTAACCTCAATTTTGTTCTTTGCCTGAAAATACCAATCTTTTTCATTTAATACATCTTGCTTTCCACCTTGTGCCTTTACAAAATGCAGAAACTTTTTAGCAACTGTTCCATTGTCAATCAATTGATTTATCTCTGAAAAGCTTGTATTTATCCCTGCCAGTTTAAGTATATGATAACTAAGTTCAACGCAAAAATCACGTAATAATTTATTTCCTCGTCCATTTAAAATCTCCATTACCTCAAAAAGTTCTAATTTATTTCCGATCATTTGCCCAAGAGGTTCGTTCATATTTGATAAAACTGCTGCTGTCTTCTTATTGAATTTCTGTCCTATATTTATCATAGTTTCTGCTAATATTCTTGCTTCATTTATGTCTTTCATAAACGCACCTTTTCCATACTTAACGTCCAAAAGAATCACGTCTGCACCAGAAGCGATTTTCTTACTCATTATTGAACTGGCAATTAAAGGGATAGAATCGACTGTGCCAGTAACATCCCGAAGCGAGTAAAGTTTTTTATCCGCTGGAACTAATGTTCCAGATTGACTAATAATTGAAAAACCTACTTCGTTAACAATTTTGAAGAACTCATCTTGGTTTATTTCAGTCTTAAAATTCTCTATTGATTCTAATTTATCAATTGTTCCTCCAGTAATACCCAAACCTCTACCTGACATTTTAGTCATTGACACATTAAAACAAGCAACAATAGGAGATATGATTAATGAAGTTTTATCTCCGATACCCCCAGTTGAATGTTTATCAACTTTTACTCCCTTTATCCCAGAGAGATTAATTTGTTCACCGCTATTAATCATATTTGAAGTTAGATTGAACAATTCATTATCATTCATGCCATTGAAACATACTGCCATTAGCAAAGCCGATAGCTGATAATCAGGAATAGATTCTTCTAGTAATCCATCAATGACATAAGCAATTTCTTTAGAGTTTAGTTCTTTTCCATTCTTTTTCTTAATAATAATATCGATTATATTCAAGTTCTCACTTCCTTATTAAAATGTTCTATTCTGTCAATGATTCCGCGCAATGTTTCAACGCCAATATTTATATTCGCAAATGCAAGAAATTGAGACAGATCCGTTCCATAACTTTTTGCAATTCTTTCAATATTTTCAATAGTAGGGATTGAATTTCCATTAAAATACATTCTGCACTGGAAATAAGAAACTCCAGTTCTTTTGTGTAATCTAAAGGGGTTCTTATCTAGCTTCTCAACCCAAGTTTTAAAATTATTCTTTAAGTTGCTGAATATATCATCTGTCCATTTGAGAATGTTTCCACTCATCGATGGGGTTAAATTAATTAAAAATTTTATGCTCTTTGGCGTCACCTTATCGCCTACTCCACCCGTACTATGCTTGTCCACCTTGATCCCCGCAATACCGCTTAAGTCAACCGTATCGCCCGACTTCGCCATTATCATCGTCAGATCTGCTGTCTCGCGGGCGCTCAGTCCACGAAAAAAGACAGCCATTGACCAGGCTGCCATCTGATAATCCGGTATCGTGCCGCGACAGTAGCCTTCTACCAGAAAAGCAATTTCGGCAGCGGTCAGTTCAATACCGTTTCGCGTCTTTTGAATAAGATCAACCGCTCGCATCTCGATCAAACCTCCCGTTATATCGGCTGCGCCATTCATTGCGAGTGGCGCAGCCGCGTTTCATGAACTTTTAAGGGCACCCAGTCTATTATCGGCTTTCATGGACATCTCAACTTGAGCCTTGTAAATCAACTGGTCCAGCCTTTGACTGATATTCAGTACTTCATGATGCAATAATGTTTGCCTTCGGTTCGCCTCATGCACCAACTGCCTGCGCAAGCCTTCGAGCTGTTTCACACTTTTCTCATCCATAGCGTCGTATTCAACTCCATCTTTCGGTTATCATGGACAGTATACGACGGATTCGCTACAAAGAATGTCACAATCAGTCGATGCTTTTATAACAATTTTACAACAATTCACCGCTACAGTTGTGGAATAATCGCTAAAATCAACCCTAAAAAGCGCATTTTCACTTTTTCTGTCGTTTCCATGACTTCTTCATGGGACAATGGCTGATTCAAAATGCCGGAAGCCATGTTGCTGATGCAGGAAATGCCGAGCACTTCGATGCCGGAATGACCGGCTGTGATGACTTCGGCAATCGTCGACATGCCGACAGCATCCGCGCCCATCGTGCGCATCATCCGAATTTCGGCGGGCGTTTCATAGGACGGCCCGAGCACACCGACATAGACGCCCTCACGCAGCTCGAACCCCTGCTCTGCGGCAACTGTTTTCGCCAAACTCCGGAACCGGCTGCTGTATGCTTCGGACATGTCCGGAAAACGCGGACCAAGTTCATCATCATTGGGACCGACCAGCGGATTGCGTCCCGTAAAATTAATGTGGTCGGAAATCAGCATCAAGTCCCCTGGCAGATAGCCGGTGTTAATTCCGCCTGCCGCGTTCGTTACGATCATGCGATCGACGCCCAAAGCCTTCATCACGCGCACCGGGAAAGCCGTTAAATCCGGCCCGTATCCTTCATACATATGAAAACGGCCGCGCATCAGCACAACCGATCTCCCTGCCAGCTTGCCAATCATCAGCTCGCCTGCATGGCCTTCAACCGTAGACATCGGAAAATGCGGAATATCATGATAAGGAATCGTTGTTGCATCTTCCAAATGATCGCCCAGAATGCCCAGCCCGGAGCCCATAATGAGTCCAACCTCTGGCTGTTGCGGTGTAATGGAGCGGATGTACTCCGCTGCTTCGCGGATATGCGTTACTTTAAGTAAATTCATGCGTCAATTTCCCCTCTTCTGAATAATCTGTGTCTGGCCGGACTAGGCAAGCTCCGACAGAAAACTGGTACCTCTCCCTGTACCTGTAACGCCAAACGCTTCTGCGATTGTCGCGCTGATATCTGCGAACGATGACCGCACGCCAAGGCTGCGCGGCTGCCCAAATGACGGGCTATACACCAGCAGCGGCACATACTCGCGGGTATGATCCGTGCCGGCGAACGTCGGATCATTGCCATGATCGGCCGTAATAATCAATACCTCATCCTCTTGAACCTGTTTGACAAGCTCCGGCAGCGCCTGGTCAAACACCTCCAGCGCACCGGCATAGCCATGCGGATCACGGCGATGTCCATACAAGGAATCAAAATCGACGAGGTTGGTAAACAGCAGTCCGGTAAAATCACTCTTCATCAGTTCCAGCGTGCGCGCGATTCCATCCTCATTGCTTTTGGTCGGATAAGATTCCGAAATGCCTTCACCGCTGAATATATCATTGATTTTCCCGACCGACAACACCGTGAATCCCGCCTCCTGCAGCGCGTTCAGCAATGTTGGCTCAGGCGGCTCTATCGCATAGTCATGACGGCCGGAAGTGCGCTGGAATGCCCCGGGGCGTCCGATATAAGGCCGGGCGATTACTCTGCCTACAGCAAAGCGCTCATCAAGCGTCAGCTCGCGGGCAATTTCACAGGCACGGTACAGTTCATCAAGCGGAATAATATCTTCATGCGCAGCAATTTGAAACACACTGTCAGCAGACGTGTACACTATCCATGCACCGCTCTTCATTTGCTCCTCGCCCAGCTCATCCAATATTTCGGTGCCGCTGGCCGCTTTGTTGCCGATGACTTTACGACCGGTCCGCTGCTCGAACGCATCCAGCAATTCCACAGGGAACCCGTCAGGAAACGTACGGAACGCCGTTGTAATGTGCAGTCCTGCAATTTCCCAATGCCCTGTCATCGTGTCCTTGCCGACCGATGCCTCCGCCATCTTGCCATAGCATGCCAGCGGCTGCTCCTGCCCTTGCCAGTTAGTGAGCGGCGCAATGTTGGCCAGGCCGAGTTGTCGAAGATTAGGCAAGTCAAATCCATCGACAGCTTGTATGATATGATCCAGCGTATGAGCGCCTGAATCTCCGAACTCCGGTGCATCCGGCAGTTCGCCGATCCCTACACTATCCAGTACAATAACCGTCCATTTTTTATATCGCAATGCCAGAAGCTCCTTTCACAATGAATAGTAGACTTTAGCTCCTGCAACGCATCTATAGCGCAATCAGGTCAGATTAGCGCGCGGATGCGCGGACTCGTAAACATCCTTCATCCGCGGTTTGGTGAGATGCATGTAAATTTGAGTGGTCGATATATCGGAATGACCAAGCATCTCCTGCACTGAGCGCAGGTCGGCTCCGTTTTCCAAAAGATGCGCAGCAAAAGAATGACGCAGTGTATGAGGCGCAATCTCCTTGCCGATCTGTGCCTGGCGCGCATATTTCTTCATTAATTTCCAGAACCCCTGCCGGGTCATTCGAGCGCCATGGTGGTTGAGAAACAAAGCATCGCATTGCTGCTCGGCTTTGACCATCAGCGGGCGTCCCTCCGTTAAATATTCATCCAGAAATTTCGCAGCGACGCGTCCCAGCGGGATGATTCTTTCCTTTCGGGCGTTCCCGGCACAATGAATAAAACCCATCGCCAGATTCAAATCTGCGGCATTGAGTGAAATCAGTTCAGATACACGAATGCCTGTCGCGTACAGCACCTCCAGCATCGCTTTATCTCTGCGTCCTGCAGGAAGTTTCGTTGCTGGCGCTTCAAGCAGTTGGCCGACCTCCTCGATTGTGAGCACGGCGGGCAGCTTTTTCTCCTGCTTGGGTGTTTCCATATAAATGGATGGATCCTGAAGAAGTACCCCTTCGCGGACACAATACTGAAAAAAAGCGCGTATCGAGACTGTGCTGCGCGATACAGTCGCTACTGCGCGTCCTTTTTGCTTCAAGTAATTCATGTAACGTGCAATATGATGCCGCTGAACATCCTGCAGCGACTGCGCCCCCTGCTCTGCGGCAAATTGAAGAAAGTAATCCAAGTCGCGCTTATACGATTCAACCGTGTTAGCCGATCTCTTCTTTTCATTCCCTAAATAATCGATGAACGTTTTCAAATGAGATTTCATGGGTACTTCCTTTCTCAAGCCGCTTTAGAAGCACGGGCTTCGCTTCTAAAATTTCATGATTGTCCAAAAAAATTCATGATAATGATGTATTCAACAAACATGTTTTGTTTTCCTGCAATCCGTCTATTCTCCATATAAGTAAAACCATCGCAAGCGTTCAACCATTTTCGTCCCTTCGGTTGGCGGCTGCTCGGTTTGAAATACTTTAAGCGCTCTGCCCTCCGGCTCGTCGTACCGATCATGAAAACCGATCCACCCGACGAGTCGGCTGTAGCCTCCACAAGCCACAATGGTTAGCAGGACAAACAGCACCAGAAACAGCGTTCGCTTCGCCAGTTTGCGAAGTGAAATAATCACATGCTCCGCCTCCTTTCAGCAGGTAGTCACTACCTCACCTTATGTGAAAGCGGAATTGATTATGCCTGTTCAAAACGACGGCGCCGCTGCAGCCAGTCTGCCTGTGCATAACAGGCTCTGGGCGGGATTACAAAAGCGTGCCAAGCGAAGTAAACGACGTCCCTGTCGCTTCGGCCACTTGCTCATGGGTCACGTGTCCGGCATACGTGTTAACCCCTTTGCGGAGCGGCTCGCTGGCCTCCACCGCCGACTTGAACCCGTGATCGGCCAGTTCGAGCGCAAACGGGAACGTGACATTGGTAAGCGCCAATGTTGAGGTTCGCGGCACTGCGCCCGGCATGTTAGCCACCGCATAATGCAGCACGCCGTGCACCTCGTAAACGGGGTTCTGATGCGTAGTTACCCGGTCGATGGTCGCAATTGAACCGCCCTGATCGACAGCAACGTCGACGATGACAGCTCCTTTCTTCATCGTTTTGACCATTTCTTCAGTGACCAGTCGAGGGGCTCGCGCCCCCGGAATCAGCACCGCTCCGATCAGCAAATCTGCCTTGCGTACCGCTTGCGCAATATTGTACGGACTGGACATCAGCGTGCGAATCCGTCCGCCGAACACATCATCGATGTAGCGCATCCGCTCCGCGCTGCGTTCGAGAATGACGACGCTCGCTCCTAGCCCAAGCGCCATACGCGCCGCATTCGTTCCGACGATTCCCCCGCCCAAAATGATCACTTCACCTGGCGGGACACCCGGCACACCGCCGAGCAAAATGCCGCGTCCGCCGTAGAACGCCTCCAAAAACTGCGTCCCGACCTGCACGGCCATCCGGCCGGCCACTTCGCTCATCGGCATGAGCAGCGGCAGCGCCCCGTTCGGCAGCTGAATCGTCTCGTAAGCGATGGCAGTCACATTCGCACCCACCAGCGCCTTCGTCAGCTCCGGAGCGGCTGCCAGATGAAGATACGTAAACAACAGCAAGCCAGGTCTGAAATAAGCGAACTCTTCAGGCAGCGGCTCCTTCACCTTAACGATCATATCCGCTTCGGACCACACAGCCCCGGCATCTGCTACGATACGCGCTCCTTCCTGTTCATACTGCTCATCGGTAAATCCGCTGCCTTCTCCGGCTCCGCGCTGCACCAGCACTTCATGGCCGGCAGCAGCCATCATGCCAGCCCCGGCCGGAATAAGCGCTACCCTGTTTTCATTGTTTTTAATTTCCGTTGGCACACCGATTTTCATTGTATTATTCCTCCGATACTCCGTACTTTTTTTCCTTTTCTACGGTACCCCAGAAAGGTTAAAGTATGTATCGCCGCCTCAGAAGATCATCCCCTGCTGTCACGTACTTACCCAAATCATGACAATACGCAAACAGCCTCGCCTTCCCTGTTGCAGAGATGACGAAGCCGCGATTAATTGCTATGAGAAGGCTGCGCGCTCCAACATTAGCGAGCTGCATCCTTGTAAATAACGGCGTAAAAACCGCTGCTTGCGAATCTTCGCAAACGCGATATATTTACGCTTGTGGTTCTTTCTTGTCGTTCTTTTCTCTGCAGTTTTTGCAGACGCCTTGAAAATCAAGACGGTGATCGACAACCATAAACCCGTATTCTTCTTCCAGACGTTCTTCAAGCGGTCCTAGCCAGTCGTCCATAATTTCACTCATTGTTCCACACTGCACACAAATCAAGTGATGATGATGATGTTTGTTGGAATCGGTACGCAGATCGTACCGTGCAACACCGTCGCCAAAATTAAGCTTTTCCACAACGTGCATTTCGCTGAGCAGTTCCAGAGTGCGGTACACAGTTGCCAGTCCAATCTCGGGTGCCTTGTCTTTGACAAGCATGAACACATCTTCCGCGCTTAAATGATCTTCTTCATTCTCAAGAAGTACGCGTACCGTCGCTTCCCGCTGCGGAGTCAACTTATAGCCCTGCGATTGCAGTTGTTGTTTGATTTTATCGATACGGGCTTCCATGCGCTCCCCCCTTGCGTTAACGCCACGTCCATTGTCAGAACATATGCTTTCATTATAGGGGGAACAGGCAAAGAAAGTCAAACAATTTCAAAACGATCAGCAATTACTTGCAGACCCGCAATTACGGAACAATCAGCACATTGGCGGTCCACCCCATCAATACAGGGGAAATATAAGCTTCCAATAAGGAAGCCGCCCAGAGCATCACCAGCATGGTGAGAATTACCCCGGAATGCGCCAGAAATGGCGGAAGAAAAGAAGTATGCTGCTGCATCATCCGCTTTTTAATTAACTGAATCGAAAAGGAGGCCGCCGATACACTTGCAATCAAGAGCGCCGGAAGAATAATCAAGTTCTGAGGGGCGATGCTCATCAGCGCGAACAACACCCCTTTCCAGGCATGCTGACTGATCAGCAGCCCGACAGAAAAGCCGATCAGTACCCCTTTGAGAAAATCCAGGGCAAAAATAAACGGCAGTCCGACGACGGTAATGCCCAGCAGCCAGATCCACAGCAGCCACTTCGTATGGAACCACGCCCGCTCCCAAAAAATCTGCGCCTCATCCGGTCCCATCCCCGCATGAAGCAGCCGGGCCAGATGCTCGATATCTGCTGTCAACTGCTGCTGCTGCTCCAATGTCATCCCGCCGGCCATCAGTACGCCAAACAGCACGCCCGCAATGAACAGCACCACCACAAACACATACAGGGACAACTGGTCTTGCACAGTTGACCGCAGAAAGGGTAATTTCATCGTTGTCTCCCCTTGTCCGATTGTTCTGTATTCAAGCGGAACGGTATTGTCGTCCTTGAGACGGCAGTCATCGTTTCGCAGGTGAAATATAAGCCTAGTCAGGGTGCTCACACCCTTATAAACTTTTATATTTCATGTGTATGTTGTGTGAGAGGACGGTATGACAAGCCTGGAGGGTTGCGGTCACATACAGCCGCTTCAACTGAGGAATGCTGTGATGTCAGCAAGGCAGGTTAAAGATCGGTCTGCACTTTGCCATAAACCCCTCCGCCGCCCGCAACAGTCCGCAATTCGCCCTGTCTGGCGCGCACGATGAAATCCGCCACCTTCTCGCCTGCTGTCTCTGCCAATCCGTCATAAGCCGCCTCATGCAGTATCGCCATTTCGGTGCCGAACCGCTCAAGCAGCTTGTCCAGCAGCTTTGGCCCCAATCCGGGAATAAATTCTAGCGGAATCTGATAAATATATGGCGGACGGTCAGCAGGTACAACGGACTGCGCTCTGCCTGCAGCCGATCCCAGCTCAGCGATACGGTCCATAACGCCGCGTACTAGCTTGCCGCCACCGCAGGCCGAGCAGTTGCTAGCCGCAATGTCATCTTCGCGGGCCAGTTGGCCGCAGGTTTTGCAGTAGGTTCGATGGTACTTGCCAAGCCGCGGATTCAACCCGTAATTCGCGGCAATCCCTCTGCCCTGGCCGTTCTCCAGCGCAAGCTTGAACTCCGCGAAGCTCGGCTCGCGGAGCATGAAGCCGTTGTATTCACGGCCAATGCGCCGCAGGGAATGGGCATCCGAGTTGCTTAAAAAAGGATAGCGGTCCAGATCCGGAATCCAGCCGGCCATTTCGCTATCCGCGCTCAAGCCCAGCTCCACCGCATCAATCAGTTCGGGATCAAGCCAGTCGGCCACATGGCGGGCGCTGCTTCCGAGCATGCTTTTGTGCGGGGTGAAAATATGCGCGGGTATAAACAGCCCGTCCCGGCGCTTGACTTCCTCCTGCAGCGCTCTGGCTGTTACATAGATGCGCTGCGAGCTGAGCTGTACATTACGCATATGCAGCGACAGCCATGAAGTGAAGGCGCGCATCGCATCGAACGTAGGCAAGTAGACAAGATGATGAGCCGCCCCGGACGCCCCTTGGTCACGCACCTCGATTTCCGCGCCTAGCAAAATTGTCGTGCCCTTGTATTGAATGCCGCCTCCTGGCAGCTCTAACATTTCCCCGCTATCCAACAGCTGCGCGATGTCCACTTGTACGCCCGGCGAATGCGCATCAATAACGCCAAGCAGGCCGATGCCTTTGCGAATTGCCGCTTCTCGGGCAATATTGTGAAAAGTCAGCTCGCGGCTGCCGCTAATTTTCACTGGCAGACCACTTTCTGTTCGTCCGATATGCAGATGCAAATCGCCATATACCAGCTGCAAACCTGCCTTTGCATCTGTTGTCATGCTAGATTTCCCCCGTCAGCCGGAAAATTCGCCAGGCGTAAATCGCCAATATGGTCTTGGCATCGCTGATTTTCTCTTCACGGAGGTAATGCTCCGCCTGCTCAAATGTGATCGCCTCAACCGCCAGAAACTCATCATCATCAAGCTCCATCGCTCCCGGCTCAAGCTCATCAGTGAAATATAAATACAGCTTTTCGTCGGCAAAACCCGGCGAAGTATAGAAGGCACTTACCGGCTTGAGCGATTTGGCCCGATAGCCTGTTTCTTCTTCAAGCTCCCTTATCGCCGCCTGCATAGGGTCCTCGCCCGGGTCAAGCTTGCCAGCCGGAATTTCCACTTGAAACTTCTCCAACGGCTTGCGGAATTGCTCTACAACGAGCATTTTGCCATCAAGCAGCGCAATGATCGCCGCTGCGCCGGGATGGCGAACGATTTCACGGGTTGCTGTGGCGCCATCTGGCAGCCGTACGGTATCTACTTGCAAGGAGATCACTTTGCCGTCAAATATAGCTTCCGTCTCCACCGTTTCCTCCACCCATCGCTCCGGTCTGCTTTGCTCTATCGTCATCGTAATTACGACACTCCTTTATTGTAGTTTTTTAACCTGGCCCTAGCGGAATGTGCGTCCTCCCAACTTGTGGGAGACGCGTCTCCACCACTTTACGGAAGCATACTCACAAACACAAACTTATCGCAGACATGGATACAATCCGAATTTAGCGTACCGATTTCAGTTCGGCATCCCACGCCAGGGACATTTTTATAAAAACAATAAAAACAAAAGGGATAACTTGTCCATCATCTGCATAGCTATGATTATACCAGATTTTCAGAGGGGGAAACGTAGGATGAAACGAGAGATGAATGAGAAGAATCTGCGCATGACGGGGAAAGCTTGGGAAATTCGGCATACGTTGCGCATGATAGCCAAATCCGGCCCAAGCTCTGCTACGCTAAGCGAATATTTGAAAAAACAAACAGCCTGCATCCGTTAAGGAAGCAGGCTGCTTGAGCAGCTACCAGCTGTCATATAGCGGCAAATTGCTGCCGCCTTTACCGTGCAGGCTAATGCGATTGCGATGCCCGTGTAATAATTTCCACGACCAGCTCGGCAGTCTTGACAAGACTATCCGCTTTGATCTGCTCTTTTTTCGTGTGAATATGTTCGTAGCCAATTGCCAAATTGACAGTGGGAATGCCAAAGCTGTTGAACACATTGGCATCGCTGCCGCCACCTGATGCAAACGTACGGGGCGTGCAGCCAATCGCTTCAGCAGACTCCTTCGCCAAAGCAACTACCAAGGAATCGTCAGCATGGCTAAAAGCCGGGTAAACGATCTCACTCTCGAATTCAGCCGTTGCCCCATAATCGGCAGCGGCACTTGCCAGCGCTTGCCGCATCGATTGAACCTGCCGATCCAGCTTCGCCTGATCCAAACTGCGGGCTTCCGCATCGAGGCGGACATTGTCGCATACGATATTGGTCGCGCCGCCTCCTGCAAAACTGCCGATGTTGGCCGTCGTCTCGCTGTCGATACGCCCCAAGCTCATTCTGCCAATCGCTTTGGCTGCCACCTGAATTGCGCTGACCCCTTCCTCCGGATTGACACCCGCATGAGCTGATTTCCCGATTACCTTCATCACAATTTTCGCTTGCGAAGGGCCTGTCGTCGCAATGCCTCCAACCGCCTTATTGGAATCCAGCGCATAGCCAAGATCAGCGTTTACCCTGCCAGGGTCCATTGCCCGAGCTCCCCTGAGTCCCGCTTCTTCACCCACCGTAATAATAAACTGCACCGGTCCATGGGGCAGCTGCTGCTCCTGAATGACGCGAATCGCTTCCAGCATGGCCGCAATGCCTGCTTTGTCATCACTGCCAAGGATCGTTGTGCCATCGCTTCGTATGTAGCCGTCGTCATCCAGCTGCGGCTTGATCTTACAGCCCGGGGACACGGTGTCCATATGCGAAGTAAAAAAAAGACGCGGCGTCTTCACGCCAGCGGCTCCTTCCAATAAGACAAACAGGTTTCCGGCACCATGTCCAGTGACCGCAGCCGTGTCATCCTCTTCAACCTTCAGACCGAGCGCACTGAATTTTTGGAAGAGCACCCGGCATATTTCCTGCTCGTAGCGAGATTCGCTATCGATTTGCACAAGCTCCATAAACTCATCTATCAGCCGTTGTCTGGAAATCATAAACTTTCCTCCACCCATATAAATCGTATATAATAGAGATAGCAATTCCTTGTTGAAGGATGATTCTGAAAGGAGACGTTAACGCTTTGAAAACGAATAAATGGATTAAAATTGTTGTTTATATTATGATTGCGGCTATGCTGCTCTCAACCTTAATGGCTGGTCTCGGCTGGCTCTTTGTGTAGCGGGACAGGCTCATAACCAAATTGGAGGCAGAAATGGCGCAATATTTCTTCTGCGCTCTGCTCCATCGCAATCTCCTGTCCTGTCAAATCCGCAAATGAGGTCACGCCATGAGAGGCGATACCACATGGAATAATGCCGTCGAACCCGTCGGCGGCAATGCCGGATTTCAAATTCAAGGCAAATCCGTGGCTTGTCACAAATCCTCGCCGCTGACGGCATCGATTGAACTTGACGCCGATCGCCGCAATTTTCAGTTCCCCAACCCACACCCCGGTATATTCCGGTTTGCGGCTGCCCGTAATGCCGTAATCCGCCAGCCAATTAATGATGACCTGTTCCAGATCGCGCAAATAGCGATGAAGATCCAGCCCCTCCGCATCAAGGTACAACAGCGGATACCCGACCAGTTGGCCGGGTCCGTGGTACGTGATGTCTCCCCCGCGATCAATTTCGAACAATTCAATGCCCCGCTGCCGCAATTGCTCGGCATCGAGCAGAAGATGCTCCGGATGCCGCTGCGTTCCGATTGTATAGGTCGGTGAATGCTGCAGCAGCAGCAGACGATCTCCGCATTGTCCGCTATCCGCCGCTTTGACGATTTCCTTCTGCCGCTCCCACGCTTTGGCATATCCGATCATTGGAATAAAAGAGGCTTCTAATGTCTTTGGTATTGTCGTCATATCCGTAACCTCTGTTCTATGATTAGTACAACCGATCTCCCCTTAGTACAACTGGGTATCGAGGTTGTAGCTTTCCAGGTTTTCCTTCACGCGCTGCAGGAATCGGCCGCAAATTACCCCGTCCAAAATCCGGTGGTCAAGTGACAGACAAAGATTAACCATCGAGCGGACAGCAATCATGTCATTAATGACGACAGGACGCTTCACAATCGATTCAAATGTCAGATTCACTGCTTGCGGGTAATTGATAATGGGGTAAGACAAGATGGAACCGAACGCTCCTGTGTTGTTCACCGTAAACGTCCCGCCCTGCATATCGCTGAGCGTCAGCTTGCCTTCTCTCGTCTTGCGGGCCAACTCGTCGACTTCGCGCGCGAGGCCGGCAATATTTTTCTGATCTGCATTTTTAATGACCGGCGTAAGAACCGAATCTTCCGTACCGACAACGAGCGAAAGATTAATATCGCGTTTGACGACAATTTTGTCTACCGCCCACACCGAGTTCATAATCGGATAGTCTTTAATGGCACTGACAACTGCCTTCATCATAAAGGCCAAATAAGTCAGGTTGAAGCCTTCGCGCTTTTTGAACTCGTCTTTCAGTTTATTGCGCAAAATAACTAAATTTGTTACATCCACCTCGATCATCGTCCACGCATGGGGGATCTCGGTGACACTTTGCCGCATTCTGGTGGCGATCGTTTCACGCGTTGGCGTAATATCAATGAAATATTCGCCGCGGCCAGGAATAGCTCTTCCTTCCACTTCAATGGCAGGCGTGCGCGGAGAATCGTTCAGATGGATTCCCGTTGTTCGCAACGCGATTTTCGGATCCATCGTAACGAGCGGCTGGCTTTGCGGCTGTGGTGGCTGGCTCGCTCGCTCAGGCGACGATACATAGGCCAGCACGTCCTTGCGGGTAATGCGTCCGCCTAATCCGGTGCCTTGCAGGCGGGTCAGATCGACAGCGTGCTCAGCGGCGAGCTTTTGCACGGCAGGCGAATATCTCCCCCGCATGTCACCGTCGTCCTCTGAGAGGTGCACTTGACTGACGCCAGCAGCGTTCGTTGGCGCGTGCTGCACCGCTCCCGTCTGTTCGGTTGCTTGAGCAGTTTCCACCAAATCTTCCGCAGTCTCCACAATGCAGATCGGGACGCCGACATCGACCTTTTCCCCATTGCCCACCAATATTTTGACGAGTTTGCCTCTCACAGTCGAAGGCAATTCGGCATTGACTTTGTCAGTCAACACTTCACAAATCGGTTCGTACATTTCAATCGAGTCGCCAGGCTGTTTCAACCATTTATCAATTGTTGCCGACACTAGCGATTCCGCAAGTTGCGGCATGACGATTTCCGTCAACGATGTCATCGTCTCTCATCTCCTTACAGCAATGCATCAAAGCATCGCAAGCGTAAACGGCTTCGCCGTCCTTTGGCGGAGAAGTATTCGTTTCGCATCGAATTATAAAACTAGGTTTAATCAATATTTTAATAGATTGCCAAATTCCGCATCGCCGTCTTGGCTTTCTCTTTGTTCAGCATATAATACTTCTCACTCGGCGCATTAATCGGCATGGCCGGCACATCCGGCGCACACAGTCTCATAATTGGCGCATCCAGTTCATAGAGCAGCTCTTCGGCAATGATGGCCGCAACCTCAGCGCCCACGCCGCCTGTTTTGTTGTCCTCATGGACAATGAGCACTTTGCCCGTTTTCCTAACCGCTTCGAGAATAGCTGGTTTGTCCAGCGGCTGGAGCGTACGCAAATCCAGAACATGAGCCGTGATGCCTTCGCGTTCCAAATCTTCTGCAGCTTCCATCACATAATGCAGCGGCAAGCTGTAGCCGATGACGGTAATGTCATCCCCTTCACGCAGCAGATTCGCTTCGCCAATGGGCACAACATAGTCATCATCTGGCACTTCACCCGTGACAAGCTTATAGCATTTCTTATGTTCAAAGAACAAGACCGGATCAGGATCACGAACAGCCGCTTTCAACAGCCCCTTCGCATCGTAAGGTCTGTAGGGGGCGACAATTTTCAAACCCGGTGTGCCGAAAAAAACAGATTCCGTGCACTGGGAATGGTACAAACCGCCGAAAATGCCACCGCCGATCGGCGCACGGATAACGATTGGACAGTTCCAGTCATTATTGGAACGGTATCTGATCTTGGCTGCTTCACTAATAATCTGATTGGTCGCCGGGAACATAAAATCCGAATACTGCATCTCAGCGATTGGTTTCATGCCATACATCGCAGCCCCGATCGCTACACCTGCAATCGCGGATTCAGCCAGCGGCGTATCCATCACCCGCTTATCCCCAAACTGCTCCAGCAAACCTTTTGTAGTGGTAAAGACGCCGCCTTTATGTCCTACATCTTCCCCGAGTACGAAAACATCCTCGTCTCGGGCCATCTCCTCCTGCATCGCCGAACGGATCGCAGCAATATATTCAATTACCGGCATAACTAGCGCCCTCCTTCTCCGGTCTGATCACCATACACGTAGAGCAGCGTATCCTCCGGATTGGGAAACGGCGCTTTGTCGCCATAGGCCGTTGCGTCATCCAGCATTTCACGCAACTGCTTGGCAAGAAGCTGTTCCTTCTCTTCATCCCAAATCCCGCACTCGATCAAATATTGTCTGAAGCGGGGAATGCCATCCTTGTCGCGATGCTGATCCACTTCTTCTTTAGAACGGTAAGCCAAATCGTTGTCTGACGTCGAGTGAGGCGAAATCCGGTACATCAGCGCCTCCACTAGCGTCGGTCCCTCGCCATCTATCGCACGCGCGCGCGCTTCCTTCACAACCCGGTACACTTCTAGCGGATCATTGCCATCGACCTGAACGCCGGGAAAGCCGTAACCGATCGCGCGATCGCTCACCTTGCCGCCCAATTGGCGATGCACCGGCGTCGAAATGGCATATTGGTTATTTTCACACATAAAGATGACCGGCAGCTTGTGCACCCCCGCAAAGTTGCAGCCTTCATGGAAGTCCCCCTGGTTGCTGGAGCCTTCACCGAAAGTGACGAACGATACAAACGGCTTGTTCTTCATCTTCGCGGCCAGCGCGAAACCGACCGCATGCGGAACCTGCGTCGTCACCGGACTCGATCCCGTCACGATGCGCAGACGCTTGCTGCCGAAATGGCCGGGCATTTGGCGCCCGCCGCTGTTCGGATCTTCCGCCTTGGCAAATACGGAAAGCATCAATTCCCGCATCGTCATCCCCGCACTTAATACAAGGGCATAGTCTCTGTAATAGGGTAAATAATAGTCGATTTCACGATTCAGCGCAAAAGCAGCGCCCACTTGAGCCGCTTCCTGCCCAACACCCGATACGTGAAAATTGATTTTACCGGCGCGCTGCAGCAGCAGACAGCGCTCGTCAAAGCTTCGAGCCATCATCATGTATTTGTACATTTCGGTAACTTCATTATCAGACAGCCCATATTGCGTATGTCTGTAGGATTGCTTGACCGATCCGGAATGTGTCATTGTTTTGCACCCTCCTTACCGCGGTTTAGCAGGTTGGTACCCGCTTAATGGTTATTGTATTAACAAGTACTATAACCTGGTACTAATACTAGGTTACATTCAGTATAACGCTTTTTAAGGCAAAAGGAAACTAATATACTCGGGACATGCCTTCGAGATCGAGCACTGCCTCACCTAGCGCTTCCGCCAATGTCGGATGAGGACGGATCAGTTGACCTACTTCCCATGACGAGGCTTCGAGCAGCATTGCGAGTCCCGCCTCCGTAATCATATCTGTCGCATGCAAGCCAATCATATGCACGCCTAAAAGATCATCGGTGCGCTCATCGGCAATGACTTTTACAAACCCTTCCGGCGAACCGGCAATAAGTGATTTTCCGATGGCCTGCATTGGAATTTTCCCAATTTTCACGTGGTAGCCCTGCTGCCTTGCCTCGACTTCTGTCATTCCAATGGAAGCAACTTCAGGGCGCGTATAAATGCATCGCGGCACACGCTTGCCATCCAGCGGAGCGGGCTTCAGACCAGCGATATGCTCCACAGCAATAATGCCTTCATGAGCTGCCGCATGTGCCAGTTGAATGCCGCCGTTCACATCGCCGATCGCATAAATATGCGGCTCGGTCGTCTGCATCATCGCGTTCACCTTTATAAACCCTTTGTCAATCTCAATATCGGTGTTTTCCAAGCCTAGCTGATCCGCATTGCCTTCCCTGCCGACCGATACTAGCAGCTTGTCCGCTACCAAATGAACAGAGCCCTCAGATGTCGTCGCCGTCAGGGCAGCTTCACCGTTGCCTTCAATCCGGTATGAGGAAAGATCCAATTGAATGCCTGTATAAATGCGAACGCCACGCTGACGAAGCTGCTTCTCAAGCTGTGCCGAAATTTCGGAATCTTCACCAGGCAGCAGCCTTGCGGCAGTCTCCACCAGCGTAACTTCGACGCCAAAATCAGCCATCATTGACGCCCATTCCACCCCAATCACACCGCCGCCAATAATAAGCAAGGTTGCCGGAAGCTGCTCCAACTCCAGCATCTCATTGCTGGTCAGTATATGTATGCCATCCGGTACAAGCCCCGGCAATGAGCGAGGTCTTGAACCCGTCGCAATAATTAGATTGGCGGACACGACCGTCTCCATCTCGCCATCCGCCAGTTCCACAGCGACAGCTCCGCTGCGCGGCGAAAAAATTGAAGGCCCGATTACCCGGCCTTTGCCTTGAATAACTTCTATGCTATGCTTGCGCATTAAATATTGCAGTCCCTGATGAAGCTGGTTTACGGTGCTCTGTTTGCGGTTTTGCACCATATCAAAATTGAGCAACACCTGACCTTCCGGCAGCGCTACCCCATAACTGGCAGATTCCTTGACCATCTGATATACTTCTGCGCTGCGCAGAAGCGACTTGCTCGGGATACAACCTCTGTGCAGACATGTCCCGCCAATTGGGCCACTTTCAATCACAGCCACCTTTTTACCCAATTGCGCAGCGCGTATGGCTGCCGTATAGCCGCCCGGCCCTCCGCCAAGAATGGCAACATCCACTTCAATTGTCATGCCGGATAACCTCCATCTCTCTTCCTTGAATCCTATGTATCTATTGTAACTGTTTTTGCAACAAGCGTAAACGGCACAGGCCTGACAAGCCGGTGCTTCGACAATTGTTCCCAGGTTTCTGGCCGCTTCGACTTGAAATAGACAGCTTGGACAGAACAGGTTATGATAGAAGAAACAATTAGGAGATTGGCTGCAAAGTAGGGGGTATTAAAAATTAGCATTCGGGTTTTGTTGTCACGTTTTATTGCGGTGTTGCTGCTCGTTATTCCGGGGATTGCCGCCACATACGGATTTTTGGCGATAAAAAATTCACTGTTTGATTATTTTTCGAGCTTTGGGGACGATGGCGCAACATCTGTATTCGCCTGGGGTCAATTATTGCTCGGTATTGTACTCTTTCTGGCAGGCGTAGGCTTTATTGGCGGATGGATTTTTTTCCGGGACCGGAAACGCAATTACCTGGCTCCGCGCTTTCGCAAGAAGCGGCCACGGCCGAATCGGCAATAACTATGCTGCTTGGGCCACTCATACAAATGGTAATGCAATGGAAAGGGCTCTCCCAAAAATCATTCATAATGATAGGGACAGCCCTTTTTTTATTTTTTTAAAATATCATTCCAACTGCCTGATTTTTCGAGCAGGAACACCCGCATAAATACTGTTCGGCTCGCAATCTTTGTTTACTAAGGAATTAGCTGCAATAATACAGCCTTCTCCTATTGTAACCCCGCCTAAAATGGTTGATCTCGTGCCAATCCAGGTACCGTTTCCGACAATAATCGGTTTAGCATCGACCTCTCCTGCTCGCTGATCAGGCGCACCGATAAGATGGGAAGCTGTACAGAACATAACTTCCATCGCTATAGAACAACCATTCCCAATCTTAACATGGGCCAAATTTTCAAAATAACACCCGTAGTTTATAAAAGAACGCTTGCCAACATGTAAGTTTCTGCTTGCAATAAATGTTCTACCTAACATGCTTGGTGTACGGATATCCAATTTAAACAACTTATAGATGAAATAACGTAAAAATCGTGGTGTAAGTATCGATGATGCAAAAACATTGATCCAAAAATGCCACCAGATGCTTTTTAAATCTATAAAGGACCATTTAATCAAAGTATGAAGTTGTGTCTTCATTTTTAACTCCTATCCAATAAAAGATAAACTAATTATATTAGATAATAATGGTAATCACAACAAAAAATCCATCTCCGGACTGGTCATTTCAAACAACCAATCAGGTGATGGATTTATGTTTGTTAATCAATGTTGTGATGTCGATAGTAGGAGTATGTTGTTTCATGGATGTAAGTGGGAAATGCAAGTTTACTGAATGATAGGAAATGTATGAGGTAATTAAACGCGATATGTTTTCATTGAGCGTTCACGTAAATAATGTTTCTGAAATAAACCGTCCGCTTCCAGTTCACGGTAGCAGCTTCGCGATACCGGGGCATGGTGTCCCCCTGGAAATCGCATAACATCACGGTCACTATCATATCCCGTTGCTGCGTTTAAATTGGCGATATAACTGCGGTCGATTCGCCGAAACCCGTCTCCAAACTCGGTAAATACCGCCATCATTTCTTCAATTGTTACCGCTGGTTGATATTCTGACCCGTCACGCATATGGTAGACGCTGCCCTTCTTAACGGTACCAATATATGCGACATCTTCCCAAGCGAGACGAACCGCCGTAATCCCGCACTTGTTTCGTTTAATTGCATAAAAGTGCGTATCCAACGTATCCCCTCCGCTGCTACTTATGGATCGTCCGGAGTTCTTCCGGCATTTCTGGCTTGTTAATAAACAAATAGGAGCCTGTCAATACAAAAAGCCCTGCTACGGTTGTCAATCCAGCCGCGATAATCTGGAATGCACGCTTTTTCATCGTTCCTCACCTCCTTTGCGCAATATACCAAATCCGTAAAGCTATCTTATTCTTTCTGCTCACGGTCTCTGCGGAGGGAATAATACAAAAATACAGGGAGAGTCGCCATAAAGATGATGCTCGCCAAAACAACATAAGATTCGTATTGGTTTCGAAATACGACGGAAGAGATCGCTGCTGTCGAGATTCCTATGCCAATAACGACAACCATAACGGCATTCGTCCCGCGGACATGCGTATTATGTCGGAGTGATGTTGGAACGTAATCAAAGCCGAGATTATTCGTCCTTACCGTCCAGCTTGCCGCCAGAAACACAACTGCAGATAATAATTGGGTCAGCGCACCGGTTAGCATGTTGTTCTGAACGTCAGCTAGCGAAATATTTATCATCATATAAAGCGTTAAAAAAATGATGCCCTGCACAGCAAATCCGAAGACAAGTGCCGCCCCGTTCATCAGAAGCGAGTATAGCAGCGGCACGCGGAATAATACGGTCAGCACGACAATCGACAGTGCAAACTGAATATAGGACGAACCTGCACCAATTTCGGGCACCATGCGCGTAAAGAACGATACGTGACTCATAATGAATGAAACCAGCGCAATGTAAACATAATTGCCACGCAGCTCAAACCGGAAAAGCACGAGCATAAAAATAAATAGTGATAAATACTCAACGGTTGACCCGGCAATAAATAAGGCGTAACTCAATCTAACCGCTCCCTTTTACGTATAATTTGTATGCTTGCGGTATTTTTCGCCCAAGGCCGCCATTCTAGTCTGACAGCTTGTCCGAGGGCGCGATATCGTTAACAACTTTCCGTGCGGCAGTACAATAGGTTTGCTTCTATCATAGCATCAAATTGTATCAAATCAACATACTTTTCTAAAATTTTCCTTACTGTCATGTAGAAAAAAACCACTTATTTATTGGCCCGTAAGGACCTTACAAATAAGTGGTTTTTGGCAAACGAACATTTCTGCATGTCAGCCGTTTTCAAGTCGCCGGCAACATGCGTTCTCTTCTCTAATCTTCCCCCTTTCAGCTCACCTTATGCTCAATTCGCAGCTTGTCTGCGACCATCGCGATAAACTCACTATTGGTAGGTTTCGACTTGCTGATGTTGATCGTGTAACCAAACAGATGGCTGATGCTGTCAATGTTGCCGCGTGTCCAGGCAACTTCGATCGCATGACGAATGGCACGCTCGACACGAGAAGGGGTTGTTTTGAACTTCTCAGCAATCGCCGGGTAGAGGGTTTTAGTAATTGCACCCAAAATTTCGATATTGTTGTATACCATCGTAATCGCTTCGCGCAAATATTGATATCCCTTGATATGGGCCGGAACACCGATTTCATGAATGATGCTCGTAATGTTGGCATCCAAATTCTTTCCTTTAGCAATCGGTACAACATTGGATTTAATCGTAGTGGTGTATGTTGATGAAGAAGTAATTGATGAATTGCCAACCAATTGACGGATACGGTTTGCAAGTATTTCCATATCAAACGGTTTCAATATGTAGTAAGAGGCGCCAAGCTGTACAGCTTTTTGAGTAATATTCTCCTGTCCGAATGCGGTAAGCATAATAATTTTGGGCATAGGAGACAGATTCATTTCCCGCAGTCGTTCCAGAACACCCAAACCATCCAAATGAGGCATAATAATATCCAGAATCAGAACATCAGGCAGTCTTGGAGCTTCTTCCAAATGTCGGAGTACTTCTTCCCCATTGTAAGCCACTCCGGAAACCGTCATATCACTTTGTTCTGAGATGTACTCAGACAGTAAGTTGGTGAACTCACGGTTGTCATCAGCCAATAACACTTCTACTTTTTGCAAGATTTGGTCCTCCCTTAATCTGATTCTTCGATTAATGAAATCAATTTCAGCTAACATTCTTTTGTATTATTAAGTTTCGACAGTGAAGCACAAATTCCTTCTGTCGAAAATTATTTTTCTTTATTTTTTTTTGTAAATCATTTATAATGAAGTTTTATTTACAAAATTCGTTTTCATTTTACTTGTTTCGACAAAAAATCTTAAGGCGCTAGCTCGCCTTAAGATTTTTCATTGTTGGTTTTAATAATACACCTGCATCCTGCAACATCCATTCAATGAAACAACCATAACCGGACGAAGGATCATTCACGAACACATGCGTCACCGCTCCGATTAATTTCCCCCCCTGAATGATGGGGCTTCCTGACATCCCTTGAACGATGCCTCCGGTTTGCTCAAGCAACCGTGGATCTGTTATTTTTATAACCATGCCTTTTGTAGCTGGCGCGTTTTGCTTTGCCACATGAGCAATTTCAATTTTGAATCTTTCCACTTTCTGACCACCAATAACGGTTAATATCTCAGCAGGCCCTTCTTTAACTTCTTCAGAGAATGCGATTGGAATTGGCTGCGGATCATAACTATGCGAAGGCAATTCGTGCATTTTCCCGAAAATACCAAAGGCTGTGTTTTTCGTAACCGTCCCTAAAACTTTACTATCCTTCAAAAAATGAGCTCTTTTTTCACCAGGATCGCCGTTTTGACTTTTGTTAATGGAAGTGACATTGGATTGGACAATTTCACCTTCACCTACTTCAATCGGCGCTTGCGTGTCCATATCGGTAATTACATGGCCGAGCGCGCCGTACACGCCTTGATCAGGAGCATAAAATGTCAATGTCCCTACACCTGCTGCCGAGTCGCGAATATACAACCCCAGCCGCCATGCTCCATCATCAATATCGAAAGCAGGTGTCAATTTTCTGTCCAGCAGTTGCCCATTTCGCTTAATACGAACTGACAATGTTTTGTTGCTTTCACCGGCTTTCTTTGTAAGTTCGGCAATTTTGGCAACTTCGTTCACCTTCTTACCATCCACCTCGACAATAACATCGCCTAGCTTGATCTCTGCTGTTTCACCAGGAGAAATTTTGCCTTCCTTGTCAGTTGTCACTTGATGATGCCCCACAACCATTACACCTGCAGATTTGACTTTTACGCCAATGGTTTGTCCACCCGGAATAACTTTCAAATCAGGTACAACATTCACATTGACGGTTTTGAAGGGAATTTTACCGAATAATTTCAGTTTCATTACCGTTTGGCCTGTTTGATGAGGCTCAAGTGATAATGGGCGGCTTAAATCCACCTGAATCGCGGAATCCGCCAAGCCGTTTACGCGCAATACATCAGGGTCGACAGTTAAGCTTGCATGTACGGGCATGGAATAATCCAAACGTTTCATTTGGCCGGAGAATAAACGAAGTTCATTCGGGAATGCGGCAAAGTGCTGAAACGGAGAAGAGAGACCGAGCATACACACGAAGAGGACGAGAACAAGCCCGAACCATCGCTTCCGTTGACTGAAGTTCAATGATTTCACGCTCCCTATGCTTCGTTCGCTTGACGATAAGCGCCAATTGCGTACTTATAAGGTAACCCCTCCGTGTAGCTTTTATGTCCTATAAAACATTCCCTGAATGGATGCCATTACGCTCCCTTCTGTCTGTTCGCCAAATCAAGCATTTCTTGTGCATGATGTCTCGTTTTTTCTGTAACTTCCACTCCACCCAGCATTCTGGCCAATTCTTCAATCCGATGTTGGACGGGAAGTTCGGTAACCGATGTTGCTGTACGCCCTGCCAGCACATTTTTGCAAATTTCGTAATGGTGGTCGGCCATACAGGCCACCTGGGGCAAATGCGTAATTGAAAAAACTTGACAACGCTGGGATAAAGCAGACATCTTCTCCGCAATGGCTTGCGCCGCTCGACCGCTGACACCGGTGTCCACCTCATCAAATACAAGCACTGGAACCTTGTCTATGCCTGCAAAAATGGCTTTTAAAGCAAGCATGACTCGCGACATCTCTCCGCCTGAGGCAATTTTACTGAGTGGTTTAAGCGGCTCTCCTGGATTGGCAGAAATCATAAAAACCGCATCATCCATACCGGTAGCAGTCAACCGGTTCAAACCGCTGGGCTCGGTTAGTTCCTTCAAACTGACTCTAAATGTTGTACGCTCCATCTGCAGCTGCTTCAGCTCCGCTTCAATCGCTTCTGCGAGCCGGTTAGCGGCATGCTTGCGCAATGCAGAGAGGGCAAGCGCCAATTGTTCAGCTTGCTGCCGGGCAGACTCCTCTTGCTGCTTCAACTGCTGCAAATATTCTTCCCGATTTTCCAATTGATCCACTTCAATGGTGATCTTGTTTACGTAGGCAACAATATCCGGAATTGTTTCGCCGTACTTTCGTTTGAGCGTATGCATCAAATCAAGACGATCTTCAATTTCTGCCAACCGCTCCGGATTGTAATCAATGGTCTCACAGTAATCACGAAGCTGATACACGGCATCCTCAGCCTGATAAAAAGCCGATTGCAGCTGCTCAAGCAGCGGTGCGAAAGTTTGTGCATCATAGGCTTGAATATCCTCCAGCCTGGCAATCGCTCTGCTGAAAACATCAAGTCCTCCTGCACCGTTCATCATCGAGTAGGCTTCAGAGGCCTGGCCCGAAATTCGTTCAATATGGCTTAGTTTGCGTCGCTCTTCCCCAAGTAATTCATCTTCTCCCGGTTTTAATGCAGCGGCTGTAATTTCTTCAATTTGAAAGTTGTATAAATCAAGCATTTGCATATTCCGCCGCGCGCTTTCCTCCAGGTCCTTGCACTGACGCTTCGCTTCCTGATAAGCGCGGTACGCCTTCTTATAAGCGTTCTTCTTCTCTAAAAGCGGCTCTCCCGCATATAAATCAAGCCATTCCAGATGCTGTTCCGTCTTGAGCAGCGATTGATGCTCATGCTGGCCATGCAAGTTGACAAGATACTCCCCCGTCTCCCGAAGTATGGACAGATTGACAATTTGTCCATTGATCCGGCTGATGCTTTTGCCATGGGCAGACAGCTCTCGTCTAATGGTAAGCATCTCAGCTGAAGTTACATCAATACCGTTGGACGACAGCGACGACCAGACCGGGTGAGAGGCAGGAAGATCAAACATCGCTTCGATTTCAGCTTTATCACATCCATGACGGACCAAATCAGCTGAGCCGCGGGCCCCGACAAGCAATCCTAAAGCATCGATCAGAATTGACTTGCCTGCGCCTGTCTCACCCGTCAAAACATGAAAACCATTATAAAATTCAATTGTCACATGTTCAATTACCGCCAGATTCCGAATGGATAATTCTCGAAGCATGTTTGTTCCTCCCTTAAGTTTCCATTAATTTCATCAGTCGTTCTGTAATTTCATTGCTTTGTGGCTTGGTACGGCAAATAATCAGAATGGTGTCATCTCCGCATATTGTCCCCATGATCTCTTCCCATTCCATGTTGTCAATTAAGGAGCCAATTGCGTTTGCTGTTCCCGGCAAACACTTGAGCACGATCAAATTATCTGTGAAGTCAATATGAACAAAATGATCGAGCAGCGCACGTTTAAGCTTATGGATCGGGTTAAAGCGCTGATCCTGAGGAAGCGCGTACTTGAATCGCCCGTCCTCGATTTGAATTTTGATCAGTTGAAGCTCACGCATATCACGCGACACGGTCGCTTGCGTCACCTGCAATCCCGCATTTTTGAGCGCTTCTACCAGTTCATCCTGTGTCTCGATAATATGGCTTGCAATAATTTCCCTAATGCGTATATGTCTTAAAGCCTTCATTAACGGATTGCTCCCTTCTCAGTCCTGTTCAGGAAACTTAAATGTAATTACCTTGATTTCTCTCTCTTTGATGTCTGCGAACAATACTCCCTCTGCATGTGGCGCAAGCAACGTGTATACAAGCAGCCTGTCTCTTACACCGCTGCCTGTCCAGTCCATCGGCATTCGTTCACGGGCGGTCTTCACCAAATAAACCAGCCCTTCCTTCTCCACCAGGTAATCGATGTAAAGCCGACTGCGCATCATTTCCGAATCCAGTGCAATTTCAATTGGAATCCGGTGTTTGGCTGACGTAACCGTATAGCCGAATTCTTCAAGCAATCGAACATAGTCATCTCCGGCATCCGGTTCCAAGCCATTCTGAAGCAAAAATACCGGCGTTCCGCTCGGAGTGTGCAGCCAGCGATAAAACAATCTGTAAAACCAGAACACAATTAATCCGCCTGCTACAAGCATAATTAGCCAGTCACCATAATGATTCATGTATACGAACCCCCTCATAACGGACTACTACCGTTACAATTCGATGCAAAGGGGATGAATTCCTGTAGCGTTATTACGAACGCTTGTTTGTGTACAAACCTAGTTTACCAAATTGTTTTGCTTCTGACCAGTACTTAAGCAAAAAAAAGAAGAACAAATGAGCGCCTATTGTCGCCATTTATTCTTCCCTGTTTAATATTTGGTTTGCGGACGAAAAGTTACACCCGCTTGCCTGATTGTTTCTTCAAGCTGCTGCAGCGGCGGAACGGGCTGCTCGTCACCTTCAAAGCAGTGCCAATAGGCCAAAAACTCGATGTTGCCCTCCCCGCCTGTAATTGGCGAGAATGTGAGTCCCTGCAGCTGGTAGCCAAGCGAGGCGGCAAACGAAAGCACGACTTGCAGCACTTCAAGATGGACAGCAGGGTCACGTACGACACCTGATTTTCCTACCTTCTCTCTGCCTGCTTCAAACTGCGGCTTAATCAGAGCCATTACCCCTGCACCTCTAGGAAGCATGCCTGCCAGCACAGGCAATATGATCCGCAAAGAAATAAAGGAGACATCAATTGTTGCAAAATCCGGCTGTGGCCCCTGCAGATCAGCAGGTGTAATATAGCGGAAATTGGTTCGTTCCATGACATGAACACGTTCATCCTGCCGTAAAGACCAGTCAAGCTGATTATAGCCAACGTCAATGGCATACACATAGGATGCCCCGTTTTGCAGTGCGCAGTCGGTAAAACCGCCTGTAGAAGCGCCGATGTCCAGCATCACTTTGCCCTGCATCCCAATTTCAAAATGTTTGACGGCTTTTTCCAGCTTAAGCCCGCCTCTGCTGACATAAGGATGAACTGCGCCTTTTACAATAATAGCCGCGGTTGCGGGAACTTTCGTTCCGCTTTTTTCTACAGGTTCTCCGTTAACCAGCACAAGTCCGGCCATCAGTGCCGCCTTGGCTTTCTCGCGGCTCTCGAAGTATCCCTGCTCAACCAGCAATACATCAATTCGTTCTTTCGCAATCGTCATTGTTCACTTACCTTTGCACAGATGCGCTTTGTCTTAATTTGGGCATTGTGAGACGGATGACTTCCGCTGCCGTGTGCTCTGCGGTAAGTCCAGTCTCCTGCTGCTGTTCTTTGATGGAGCCATGCTCAATAAAAGCATCCGGCACCCCGATAATTTTAATGCTTAGACCATACAGTCCCTCAATGGAATAGAACTCCAGAATAGAGCTGCCAAGTCCTCCTTGCCGCGAGCCTTCTTCCAATACGACAAGACGTGCCCCTTCGGCAGCGAATTGGCGCAGCATTGCCTCGTCGAGCGGTTTAATAAACCTTGCATTGACCACTCGTACAGACAAGCCTTCCCGCTTGAGCAATTCCGCTGCATCGGATGCTACCTGCAGCATTGGACCTACTGCAATAATGGTCGCGGAATCGCCTTCCCTGATCGTTTCCCATGAGCCGATCGGAATGGTGCTCATCTCTTTATCAATCGCAGCGCCGAGCGCATTCACCCGCGGATAGCGGATCGCAATCGGCCCATCGTTGTATTCCATTGCTGTTTTCATCATATTGCGCAGCTCATTTTCATCTTTAGGCATCATCAGCACCAAATTGGGGACATGCCGCAGAAATGAAATATCATACACACCATGATGCGTCTCCCCGTCAGGACCTACAAACCCGGCGCGGTCGATGGCAAACACAACATTGAGATTTTGTCGGCATATATCGTGCACAACCTGATCATACGCACGCTGCAAAAAGGTCGAATACACTGCAAACACCGGTTTGAGCCCTTCCAAAGCCAGTGCCGCTGACATCGTTGCCGCATGCTGCTCGGCAATGCCGACATCAAACATGCGTCCCGGGAACCGCTCGGAAAACTTAATCAGTCCCGAGCCTGTCGGCATCGCCGGGGTAATGGCAACAATGCGCTTATCCTGCTCCGCCAGCTCAATCAACGCTTCACCGAAAACTTCCGTATACATAGGAGGTCCAACTGCCTTGACTACCTGGCCCGACTCGATTTTGTAAGGGGAAATACCATGCCACTTGTGCGAGTCGGATTCCGCAGGCAAATAGCCTTTGCCTTTCGTCGTCAGCACATGCACGAGCACAGGACCCTCAACTTTGTTCGCCTGATTGAACACTTCCTGCAATTTAGTCAGATCATGTCCATCGACAGGACCCAAATAAGTTAATCCCAACACCTCAAAGAGGACTCCTGGTACAACCATATACTTCACGCTATCCTTCAAGCGTTCGGCTGTTCTGGCAAGCTTGCCGCCGATTGCAGGGATTTTGTTCAGCAGATGCTGCAGGTCATCCTTGGCTTTTTGATAATGCTTGTCGGAACGAATTTTGCCCAAATAATTGTGAATGGCGCCGACGTTAGGCGCGATCGACATTTCGTTGTCATTAAGCACAACGATCATTTTTCTTTTTTCATGCCCGATATGGTTCAGCGCCTCAAGCGCCATACCCCCAGTCAAGGCGCCATCGCCAATAACCGCCACTACCTTGTTGTTATCGCCCTTCAAATCGCGGCCCAGCGCCATCCCCATCGCTGCTGACAGAGATGTACTGCTATGTCCAGCTTCCCACACGTCATGCTCGCTTTCGGCGCGCTTGACAAAGCCGCACAGCCCCTTGTACTTGCGCAATGTATCAAATTGCTCGCGTCGTCCGGTCAAAATCTTGTGCACATACGATTGATGTCCGACATCAAATATAAGTTTATCCTTCGGACTGTCATATAAATAATGAAGCATTATCGTCAATTCGACGACGCCAAGATTAGGCGCCAAATGTCCGCCAGTCACTGATAATTTCTCAATGAGAAAATGACGCACTTCCTCGGCCAGTTGCTCCAGCTCAGGAATAGTCAACAGCTTTAAATCATCCGGCTTATGAATCTGCTCGATCAGCACGTGTTTTCCTCGCTTTCTTGGACTGAAAACAGTGATGTCCAATGAAGGTCTAACGGTTTTTTCCTATTATAGCACAACAATTCGAATAATCCCAAGGCCATGAATAGGTCTTGCCGCTTAATTTTCGCGGCGGGTAAGCATCTCGGCAATCGCGAGCAGTTGTCCCGGGTTGGCAAGACGGGCGGTCAGCAGCTTGTCTACCGCTTCTGCAGTCAGGCGCTCCACCTCGGCTTTACTCTCTTCCATCCCTAATAAATAAGGATAGGTAACTTTATCTTGCTCGACATCGCTGTTTACTTTTTTTCCAAGTTTTTGTTCATCGCCAATCAAATCCAGAATATCGTCCTGAATTTGAAAAGCAAGACCGATCTTATGGCCGAATTCATCCAAAGCTTCGATTTGCTCGTTCGTTGCGCCACCGATCATGCCGCCTGCACGCAAGGAAAATGCAATCAGGTCGCTCGTTTTGTGAAGGTGGATATATTCCAGATCAGCAAGCGTTGCCGTTCCCTGCTCGCCAAGAATATCGGCAACCTGCCCCGCTACCATGCCTGCGGCACCGCCAAATTGCGATAGTTCGCCGACGATTGTAATTGCGGTTTCGGCGCTGATCAGACGGTCGTGGGCAGCACGCGCAATACAGAAGAAAGCGTGAGTAAGCAAACCGTCCCCGGCAAGTATCGCCATCGCTTCACCGTACACCTTATGGTTGGTCGGCTTCCCTCTGCGATAATCATCATCATCCATCGCCGGAAGATCATCATGTACCAATGAATACGTGTGGACAAGCTCAATTGCACATGCAACAGGCAGGGCAGCCTTGCCTGCTTCGGCCGACTCCTTCACCGCTTCAGCGGCTGCAATGACGAGGAGCGGACGCAGCCGCTTGCCCCCAGCCTCTAACGAATATGACATCGCTTCCCGCAGACGAGTCGGGATATCCCAAGAAGCGGGCACAATTTCGCTAAGCTGCTGTTCAATGACCTTGATATGTCTGGCCATATATTCCTGAAAGTTTTCGGATCCGTTCAACGTTATTCCCCTTTCTCATCGCCGGCAGGTGCAAACGGCTTTTTCTGCAAGCCCTGATCGGATTCAATCAGCACTTCGATTTTGCGTTCGACTTGCTCCAGCTTGCTGCCGCATAATTGTGAAAGTTTCATTCCTTGCTGAAAAAGCTCAATCGCGGTCTCGAGAGGAACATCCCCGTTTTCCAATTGAGCTACAATTGTCTCCAACTGCTCCATCGCTTCTTCAAAACTAAGCTTGTTATCAGCTGTTTCCGCTTTCCCCATTGCTCTCCTTCTCTCCTTCCAAGGACCAAACATGACAATTCATCCGGCCATCTGCAAGCTTGACCTTGACCAGATCTCCGGGTTGAACTTCACTAATGGATTTCATTAGCCGCTCTTCATGCTCGTCATATACAAGGCTGTATCCTCTGGCCATAACCTTAAGAGGGCTTAGCGCATCAAGGCTGCGAATGGCGCCATGCAACTCTGTTCTGCGCGCTTTCAGCATACTGCCCATTGCCTTCTCCAATCGATCGCTTCTTTCTTTCCACCGATCTGCAGCATAACGGACACGCGAGCCGGGGTGATGAGCTGATAGCCGGGCATGGCCGAGCGCATAGCGCTCCCGACCGCGTTCTGTCTGCCTGACAGCGGCAGCAGCCAGCTTATCTTTCAAACGATCCAATCGTTCCGCCGACATAAGCAAATATCTGCCCGGATTGGCAAATACCCGTGAGTTTCGCATGCGCTGTAGCCTTTCTTCACCTGCACGCAGTTTGGCTTGCAGCGCAAGCCGCAGTCTCTGCCTGTTTCTGTCCACTTGCTGAGCCAGCTCCTGCCAGTGCGGCACAGCCAGTTCAGCTGCTGCTGTAGGTGTCGCAGCCCGCAGGTCAGCGACAAAATCGGCAATTGTAAAATCGGTCTCATGCCCGACCGCCGAAATAATCGGAATTGCTGAACGCGCAATCGCTCGGGCAACCGTTTCCTCATTAAACCCCCATAACTCTTCCAATGAGCCGCCGCCGCGGCCAACGATCAGCACATCGACTTCGTTCAACTGGTTCATCAATTCAATTGCTTTAACAAGCGAAGGAGCCGCTTGCCTCCCCTGTACAACTGCAGGCAAAACAAGGACAGGAACTGCCGGAAAGCGGCGCTGAAGGGTGATCAACACATCGCGCACCGCCGCCCCTGTCGGCGAAGTTATGACCCCGACAGCTTTCGGAAAAAGCGGGATCGGCCGCTTCCTCTCCTTGGCAAACAGCCCTTCTTCTGACAGCTTTTGCTTCAATTGTTCGAAAGCCAGGTATAGACTGCCAATACCGTCCGGCTGCATTGAGGTAACATAGAACTGATAATTGCCATCCCGCTCATATACCGAAATATTGCCGCGCGCCATCACTTTCGACCCTTCGCGGGGAATAAAAGGCAGCCGCTGGTTATGGGAGGCAAACATGATGCATTTCAGCCTGCTCTCGCGGTCTTTCAAAGTGAAATACATGTGACCGCTTGAATGATGTGTAAAATTGGATATCTCACCGCGCAGCCAGACATCGGACAATAACTTGTCCGACTCCAGCTTCATCCGGATATATTTGTTAATTTCTTTAATGGAGTATATTCGGGCTTCAGCCGCCATCTATGCCACTCCTTACTGCTTGCTGGTCGCTTCAGCCGCTTTCAGCGTGTTGCTCATCAGCATCGTAATAGTCATTGGGCCAACACCGCCCGGAACCGGTGTAATATAGCCGGCTGTTTCCAATGCGTCGTCAAAATCAACGTCTCCCGCCAGCTTGCCGGTTTCCAGACGGTTAATACCGACGTCAATTACAATTGCCCCCGGCTTGATATAACTGCTGTCAATTGCTTTTGCCTTGCCGATCGCAACGACCAGAATATCCGCTTGCTTGGCAATTTCACGCATGTTTTCTGTTTTGGAATGACAGATCGTAACTGTGGCATGTTCCCGCAGCAGCAGCAGGGAAACCGGTTTGCCGACAATGTTGCTGCGTCCGATGACGACGGCATGTTTGCCGGCAATCGGTACGCCAGTCTGTTTGATCAATTCGATACATCCGGCAGGTGTGCAAGGCAGCAGACTGTCTGTGCCGATGACAAGATTGCCGGTGCTTACCGGATGAAAGCCATCGACATCTTTCTCCACGCGGATGGCTGCAATGACTGCACTCTCCTCAATTGCTGGTGGCAGCGGAAGTTGGACTAGAATACCATGAATGCTCTCCTGTTCGTTCAATCGCTCGATCAACGCAAGCAGTTGTTCCTGCGAAGTAGAGGCTGGAAGACGGTGAACTTCCGAGTAGAAGCCCAAATCATGGCACGCCTTCTCCTTGCTGCCCACATAAACGCTTGATGCAGCATCATCACCAACCAAAACAACGGCCAAACCTGGCGTAATACCTTGTTCCTTTAATTGGGCAACACGAACTTTTACTTCTTCCCGAATTGCATCGGATACCGGTTTTCCTTTGATCAATTGTGCTGTCATGATCTCGCTCCTTAGCTCATCATAATTTAGTTTTTGGCTTCTTCCAGCGCTTTCAGCAGACGGCCGAGGACCCCGTTGACAAATTTCCCTGATTCGTTGGTTCCAAAATGCTTGGCAAGCTCTATCGCCTCGTTAATGATCGCCTTTCTAGGCACATCTTCCATATAAACAAGCTCATAACAGGCCAGTCGCAGCACTTGACGGTCCACCTTGGACAGCCGATCAACCTGCCAGCCGGTCAAATAATCCTGAAGCATATCATCAAGCGCCTGCCGCTTTTCAGAGACACCCGCTGTAAGTTGACGGACAAAATCATCCACCTTCATAATATCTTTGGCGTCCGCTTCAATCTCGTTTTCTTCCGCGGCTTCCTGCATTAACATATCGACAGCGGCTTCCGCAGTAATCTCATTTAACTCCATCTGGTAAAGACTTTGTACCGCGATTTCTCTTGCCAATCTTCTTCTCATGGAACCTCCCGCAACTTGCGTAATTTGAAAAAAAACCTATGATTTCCTCCCTGCCCCGAACAGACAGCGTACCGCCGTCCGGCGTACGGAGGAGATCACAGGACTATTTGTACCAACGCCACCGATCGTTTACCCATTCCACAATCCGGCTCCAGCGAATAATAGGTTCCGCTGATTCGTCTTTTTGCTTGCCGAAATAATAGCCGATCCACAATAGCAGCGAAAAAAACAGCATATCCCAAAATCCTGCAAAAAGATATACAAATCCAAGGAGCAACGCGGCAGAGATTCCTGTGATTCGTCCGCGGTGCGTCAATAAGAACTCCCTCCACATCGGCAAGCTCACCTCTATTCCACGCGACTCTTGAACGTTTGGGTCTGAATAATATTGGCAATATACACCGTAACATCTGCAACAGGAATTCCGGTAATATCCTCAACGTATTCTTTGACCGCACGTTGAATCTCTTCGGTTAAGCCCGGAATTGGATTCTCCCCATCCACAACAGTGCGCAGCATAATTTCCAATCCGGCGTCCGCAATCCGGATGCGGGCTTTCAAATCTTTGACTCCCCGCTGTTTCGCCGCTGCTTTGAGCGCTAAGTTTTCAACCGTCTCCATCGAAATGCGGATATTGCCAAAATCCGTCCGTTGATCAATCGAAGGGGCTGAAGTATTCCCTCTCCGCACCGACAGGTAGAAGAAACGAAAGCTGACCAGCAGCAGTATTGCAGCAATAATAACGATTGTGACCTGCAGCCATAGAGCACCGCCATACAGTTGTTTGACCCATTCGTTTACAGCGCGAACCGGAATCCAGCCAGCACCCAGACTAATTCCGAGAACCGATAAGGCTCCGATCATTAGGCTATAGAAAAACAACAGAAGCCTGTCCAATATTTTGATCAAATCGATGCCTCCTCGACTCAAGCGAAACAGCTTAACCGCCCTAACCAGCAGCACGTTCCGCGATATTGTTAATAGGTTCAAGATTAAAAATCCCCCCTAGCGCCGAGCGGCTAGCCCTACACAAGGGGGAATCTATTCTCTGTATGCAAAAAGGGAAGTTTACTTCACGCGCAGAACCTGCGTCTCTTCCTCTTCCGGTTTCTCACCGGCTTTGAAATGGACATCATGAACATGAACATTCACTTCAATGACATGGAGGCCTGTCATCATTTCAATAGAACGTTTGACATTATGCTGAATCTCGGAAGCAATCTCCGGAATCCGGTTCCCGTACTCTACAATGATGGAAACATCGACTGCAGCTTCCCGTTGTCCGACCTCAACCTTAACCCCTTTGGACAGGTTTTTGCGTCCCAACAATTCTACGATGCCGCCAGCAAAGCCACCGCTCATTCCCGCCACACCGTTCACTTCGATCGTTGCCAGTCCGGCAATGACCTCAATGACTTCCGGAGCGATTTGAATTGTGCCCATCTCTGTCTTTTCATAATCCGCCGCAAGCGTACTCATACTGAATTTTGCACCTCCCCGATTTGTTATCATTCGCTTGATATGCGAAAGGGCTCATCCGCAATCTTATTTCTATACTATACCATTTGCCGAGATTTATGACAAACATCCTCAAATCTCAAAACTGCTGGTTCCAGCGTTCAATTCAGGGTTGTTAACATCATATTCCTCCAGAAATTTGATATCAAAATCACCTTTGATGAATTTCGGATGGTTAAGCAGTTTGATATGGAACGGAATCGTTGTCTTGATGCCTTCAAGGGCAAACTCTGACAACGCGCGCTTCATACGGGATATCGCTTCCTCCCTGGTCGCCCCCCAGACGATCAGCTTCGCAATCATGGAATCGTAATGGGGAGAAATGACATAGCCCGGATACGCAGCACTGTCAACACGGACACCATAGCCGCCAGGTGGCAGATAGAACTGTATTTGGCCCGGTGAAGGCATGAAATTGCGCTCCGAATCCTCCGCATTAATCCGGCATTCAATCGACCAGCCGTTCAGCACAAGCTCTTCTTGACGAACAGAAAGCGGCTTGCCTTCCGCAATCAAGATCATTTCCTTGATCAGGTCGACATTCGTAATCATTTCGGTCACAGGATGCTCTACCTGAATTCTGGTATTCATCTCCATGAAGTAGAAATTGCCATTGGGACCAAGCAGAAACTCCAGTGTGCCTGCTCCGGAATAATTGACCGCAAGCGCCGCACGCACCGCCGCCTGTCCCATCCGGCTTCGCAGCTCTTCGGACAGCACCGGACAAGGCGCCTCCTCAACAAGCTTCTGCCTTCTGCGCTGAACCGAGCAATCCCGTTCGAACAAGTGAATCGCATTGCCGTGCTTGTCCGCCAAAATTTGAATTTCGACATGCTTCATGCCGGTAAGGTATTTCTCAATATATACGCCTGCGTTGCCGAAATTCTTCTGTGCTTCCTGCTGCGCAGTCGATATCTGCTGAATGAGCGACTCTTCGCTTTCCGCAATTCGTATGCCTTTGCCGCCGCCGCCAGCCGTCGCTTTAATAATGACCGGATAGCCGATCTCGCGCGCAACGCGGATGGCGTCGTCCATATCCTCAACGAGCCCGTCCGAGCCCGGAATAACCGGTACATCAGCCAGCTTCATTGTCAGCTTGGCAACAGCCTTGTCGCCCATCTTGCTGATCGCTTCCGGTGAAGGACCGATAAAAACGATATTGCATGATTCACATATCTCCGCAAAATTGGCATTCTCCGCCAGAAACCCGTATCCGGGATGAATGGCATCGCATTCGGTTAACGTGGCCACGCTCATGATGTTCGTCAGATTAAGATAGCTGTCCCGCGACAATGTCGGGCCAATGCAGTAGGCTTCGTCCGCCAGACGCACATGCAAAGAATCCCGGTCCGCTTCTGAATAAACTGCTACTGTACCAATCCCGAGTTCACGGCAGGCACGAATAATGCGAACTGCGATTTCACCACGGTTGGCAATCAGTACTTTATGAAATTCCACTTTCCGCACCCCTTTCCCAACACTGATCGTCATTCCGGTTTTACTAGAAACAGCGGTTGTCCAAATTCGACCAGCTGTCCGTTTTCAACGAGAATTTCGACGATTTGGCCGCTTACCTCCGCTTCAAGCTCGTTCATGAGCTTCATCGCTTCAATAATGCAGACCGCTGTCTTCTCAGAAACACGATCCCCTGATTTAACGAACGGAGCCGCTTCAGGAGAGGACGCGCGATAGAATGTACCGACCATAGGGGAAACAATTTGGTGTAGATTGTCTGCCGGCTGAGGAGAGGCTGCCGCTTCCACAGCAGCTTGGCCTGCAACTGCAGCAGGTTGCTGGACGGGTGCAGGAATGTGAGCCGAATATGTATGAGGAATTGGAGCGGCCTGTACGTTTACCGCTTCCGTCTTGCCGGGTTTGCGAATGAGCAGTCGTGCTCCTTCATTTTCAATTTCTAGTTCTTGCACAGAAGTCTGATCGACCAGTTTGATTAGTTCTTTAATTTCGCTCAGCTTAAACATCAATTTTTTCACTCCTTAGCGTTTGTGAAACGTCAACAAATACACAGCTTTCACATATAACGTATGTATTATATCACAAACGCGCAATAACACGAACCCATTTTTTTGGACAGCCGCTGAATTATCCGTCATACATAGCGAAAGGCGGCCCGCTCCCGCGGCCCGCCACCGTTTATATCATCCCCTTGTCAAGGGATGAATTGAACCGACACTTTCTCTGCTGGGACGTCCATCGTTTTGGAAACCAGGTCAAGAATGCTGGCGGCCTGACTTTTCTCAAGATTTTCGCTTTGGACGACAACCTTGTAATTGTCATTCTCCTCCGCGATGATGACATCGCCGAATTGGGCGAGCAGTTCCTCTTCAATTTCTGACTTCTTGTCTTCTTTCGCCTCCAGCTGATGCAGTTGCTCGAAGGCGCTGTTGGCATCTTCGGGCTTCTGTTTTGTGTCTGCAATAATCGCTAGCAACTGCTCGCTTTCGCGCTGCAGCTTCTCTCCCCGCAAAAACTGCTGCTGCGAGAAGTAATCCGACGAAACCGCTGCCGTTCCCTGTTCTGCCAATTGCTTCAGCACTTCTTGGTCGGTATTGCTCGTGGTGTCCTCTGCGCCTAATCCGCTCCCCGCGCTGCCGCCCACATCTTTCAACACAATACTGTGGTCGGAACCATGCGCATCTCCGCCGGCTGAAGCTTCTGTTACCCCATCAGCGTCTGCCAGCAGTTCGGTATTCTTGTCGCCGGTAAGCAAGTAGTATGCGGATAAAATGACCATCAGGCTGAGCATCGAAACGAGCCAAATTGTCTGTCTTTTTGAATTCATTTACAAATCATCCCTTCATTTATCATATTGGTATTACGGCTGCTTGCGCGGAACGATAGAGATTTTGCTTGACTGGATGCTGACACCTTTGCGGACAGCGTCCATCATCAGCTGGCGTACGGTCGCATTTTCCGCGCCCTTGGCAACGATAAGAATTCCCCGCACGCGCGGCTGAATTTTTTTGACAATGATAGGCGTCTGTTCGCCGGAAACTTCATACAGTACAACCTGACCATCTTTTGTCGTGGAACTCATATGCCGTCTACCCCCATTGCGATCTGTCTCATCTGTCACTTGCTGGCTCTGCTTCTCGTTGCGCTCGACAACCGTCTCTTCCGTTGAATCAATCGTAACGAGTACATCCACAGTGCCTACCCCCACGATTTTCTCCAAAATTTCCTTCAAGCGAGTTTCAAGCGATCGCTCCAGCGGCGCGAAGGCTGTATCCTCGGAATTGCCAGCGAACATTACCTCCTGCTCAGGCTGCTGCGAGAATTGCTCCTCCGGCGCCGTCGTGACCGGCTTGAAGGTGAGAAAAGAATTAAGCAGCATCAGCGCGATGCCGAGGCAGCCGATGATCAGAAGCCAGCGCAAGGTACGAACTCTCTTCGGTCCTGATGGTCCCCCACTGAGGAGCGACTCCATACTGTTCAACCATTTTGCCACGGCACCACCCCCTTCTCCCTCCGCTCTGCACAACCGTTTAATTGGCCGCAATCATGACCGTATCGGGGTGAACCCCCCAGCCTTCCACAAGAACAGCCAACACTCGCCGCTTCGCATCCTGGCTGACCGCCTCCTCCACGGGCTCTTCAATGTTAGCCTCTGATCCAGCGTCTTCACTTTCTTGGCCTGCTGCAGCTGCATTCTCTCCGGCAGCAGTGCCTGACACCAGCGGATCAGCGGAATCAAGCGTCGGAAGTTCCGGCAAGTTTACTTCGATGGCGACACCTTCAACGGGAACGACTTCATCTTGTTTTGGGGAGCCTCCCGGATCATCATTCTGCTGCGATTCTGTGGCGATCAGTACTTTAACACCAGCAATTCGCTCCAAGCCTTTCTGTTCGTTACTTTCCACCTCCACCTCAATGCTTGCGAGCGGGATGTTGGTCTTTCGCTCCACTTCTTCTTTCATCGCCTGCGCCAGTTGCCCGCTGACCAGATGCTCGGCTTGCCGGTTCTGCGACTGCTTCAGCCGCAAGCCGTCTTCCTGAATCTGCTGCAGCTGCGCCTGCACTTGGGGCGATCCCGCTTCTTCCACCTTCCAGTTTTTAAAGGTATCTTCGAGTTTAGCGTCAAACTCCCCCTGAAGCAGCCTCAATACGGGCGAGAGCAGCACAAGCAGAATGAACAGGCCGACTACAAGACGGACATATCGCTGGTATGCAGTGCTTGGCAGCAGCAGTTCAATAATACTTGCCAGCAAAATGACGGCGATGATTTGTTTAAGCCATTCACTTAGCCAGACCAGCTACCCCACCCCCCCGCCTTTTGCCGCTTCATGGCAGCATGCTGTGCGTTATCTGACCATGATTGCCGCATTGCCTGCAGTCAGCAAAATGGTGACGGCCAGGAAAAACATCAGTCCAACCGCGGCCAGAGCGGCAAAAACATAAATCAGTGTTTTGCCGATTGTCGACAGGCAGGTAATGATAGGACTTTCGCCGAGCGGCTGCAGCACTGCTGCAGTAAGTTTATATATAAGCGCCAGCGTTAAAATTTTAACCGCCGGGAAAGCGCAGAGAAACAATAGAATGACAACGCCGGCAATACCGATCGCATTTTTGACGAGCAGCGACGCAGAGAGCACTGTATCGGCAGCATCCGAAAACATTCGTCCGACTACAGGAACAAAATTTCCGGTAATATATTTGGCTGTGCGCAGTGTAACCCCGTCTGTCACTGAACCCGTTGCGCCCTTGACCGATATGACGCCGAGAAAAACGGTCACCAGAACGCCGAGTCCGCCAATTCCGATGCTGCGCAGCAGGTTGGCAAGTTGGGTCACTTTGAATCGGTCGGAAATGGCGCTGGCAATATGCAGCACTGCCGAAAAAAACAATAATGGAAATACAACCGCATAGATGAGCGTGCCGACGGTGTGAATCATAAAAATGATGAGCGGATGCATAACGGACACCGTAACAATATTGCCCATTGACGCCAGCAGCGTTAGCAACAGTGGAATCATCGCCATCATGAACTGTATCATGCCATCGATCGCATCTCTCGCATAGCTGATTGCCGTATTAAAACTGCCTGCCGCCAAAATAATAAGCACCATATAGGAAATTGCATAGGCGACTTTGCTAACCGATTTGCCTTCAAAAGCGGTCTGGAGGGTTTCCAGAATCATGCTGAATACTGTAAGCAGAACGATTGTAACCAGCAGTTTGCCGCTGTACAGCACTTCATGAAGCATATACCGCAGCAGACCTTTGAGCATCGTTCCCAGCTTAAGTCCTTCACCGCCCGGAACAATCATATCGATAAACCTGGGCAGACGCTCATCGGGGAAGAAACCGCCATATTCTCTAGTGAGTTCCTCCCAGTAAGCCTCAACAGCGCCCGTTTCAACTCCTTTGATCTGTTCTTCCGCAAGTTTGCTTGGCGCAGCATGCCCCGCCGCTTCACCAGATGGGACTGCAGATTCGCCTGGCGAAGCCTGGACAATGGCGGTGCCGGATGCTGCCGCATGAGCAATGCCGGGGAGCAAGCCGCTGACACAGAACATGAGCGCCAGCCACATAAGAAGCGCCAGCGGTTTTCGTTTCATGTGCTCACCCCCCCGACGGCAGCAAATTCATGACCGTGTCGACAATGACACGAATAATCGGCACCGCCATGACCAGGATGAGCACTTTACCGGCAAATTCGATTTTGGATGCCATACTCTCCTGCCCGGCGTCCTTAACAATTTGCGCACCGAATTCAGCTATATAGGCAATCCCGATAATTTTCAGGATGGTGGACAAATAAATTGAAGGAATGCCTGACCGATTCGCCAGTTCTTCCAAGACGTTAATGACACCGTCAATTTTGCCGATCAGCATGAGAAACAAATAGATGCCGGTAAACGCAGCCAACAGAAAAGCGAAAATCGGCTTTTGCTCTCTCACGATCAGCGTAAGCGTAGTAGCGACCAAGCCCAGACCGACGATTTGCACAATCTCCATAGCGGATCACCTCTCCGCGTGCATTGCAAAGGGGAGCAGGCCGCAAGATAAGCCTATTGAAACAAAAAAATCGTCTTGATTTCCTGAAACAAATCCCCAAGCAGCCTTACGACCATAAATAGTACAACGACAAACCCGATCAATGTTACCCAGTGCGCCATATCTTCCTTCCCCATCTGCTTGAGCACCGTATGAATCATCGCTATAATGATTCCGATTCCGGCAATTTGAAAGATGGCGCTCGCATCAATATTCATTTTTACCGCACCCCATTACAACATCAGAATGACGATCAGCACAGCTGCCAGTATCCCCAGACTTTTGCTCATTTTCTCATACCGGACCTGGTCTTCCCGCGCGGCATCTTCCTCCGATTTCAATTGAAGCAGCGCCACCCGCAAATGTTTGAGTTGATCTTCACGATCGCTGATCCCGAGCGCAGAACCCAGTCGCAGCAGAACGGCCTGCTCGTTGTCCCGCATCGCCGTATACTGCCAATGCCCTTTCACCGCCATCTCCCAACTCTCCCGGAACGTCTTCCCATCCGCTGAATCCAATTGCTCGGCAGCACTGCGGAACAGGCCGGCCTCCGGCTCCTTCATTGTCGATGCGGCTTTGATCAACGCTTCAGGGAGCGGTGTATAAGCGTAGCCAATCTCGGTCTCAAGCCGCTGCAGTGCGTGGCCCATCTGCCGAAGCTGCCGTGGTCTCGCGGCATAGCGGGCTGCCTGATAGAAACCGATCATCGCCCCGGCGAACAACACCAGCATTGCCCCAATCAATTTCATCATGGAACACCGCCTGTTGCTGCATTGGCTGGGGAAACAGAGGAGACAGCAACCGGTGCGGGCTGACCGCGGGCAATCGCCTGCTTCTCATCCCCTGCAGTCGGCGCACGCGCCACCGGCCCGCTGCTCTGCCTCATCATCGGCGTCACATGGAAGGACGTCTCCGATCCTCTGCGGCGCATGCTGACAATGGAGTCAAATACCCCGTCCTTCAACAAGCGCTGCAATACCGGTCTGCCATAGGCATCGTCAAGGTTATAGGCATGTGCCGATGCAATTACCGCCACTCCTGCATGACTTGCTTCACGGATGGCTTCGGCATCCTCGTTGCGGCCGATTTCATCGACTATAAGCACTTCCGGGGACATTGAACGTAACATCATCATCATCCCTTCGGCTTTTGGGCAAGCATCCATCACATCGGTGCGGGGGCCGACATCAAAGGTCGGAACGCCGCGTACGCATGCGGCGATTTCAGAGCGCTCGTCCACAATGCCGACTTTTCTTGCCGTCCACGCCGCCGCTCCGGGATGCTGCCAGGCACCTGTGCTCACCACGCGGGCCAAATCACGGATAACGGTTGTTTTTCCCTGCTGCGGCGGACCCAGGATGAGCACGGATTGAACTGTTTTTTTCTGGTGATGCAAAATTTGGCCGATTAGCCGTTTGGATGCGCCGATAACTTCGCGGGCAATCCGGATGTTGAATCCGCCCACTTCCCGAATTCCGCGCACCGCCCCCCCTTCAAGCACTGTCCGTCCCGCCAAGCCGATTCGATGTCCGCCAGCAACCGTAATGTAGCCTCTGCGCAATTCTTCTTCCATTGCATAGAGTGAATGATTTGTAATTCGTTCCAGCAGCTGTCTGCAGACCGCGCCGCTAGGTTTATAAGCGCCTTCCGGCGCTGAACGGAGCGACCCGTCAGGCGAAGCGAACATGGAACCAGCAGCGCAATCGATCTCCAGCGGCCTGTCCTCCCGAACCCGAATCTCCTCAACCTCCGCCTGAGCATTCCCCGGCATTCGTCCCAGCACTTCCTGAAGCTCGGTCGGAAGCAAATGAATAATGCGGCTTAACATGGCTGATATCCTCCCGGAAAGTTTGTCCTTGTTTGTACTCATATGTATGCATGGGACAACACTTTATGACAAGTCATCGACCATTTGCAGGAGAAAATCCGCTTACTTCTTCAGAATGCCAATCATCAGACATGTGACGCCTGCCAACACCCATACAAACTTACCTGCAGAGAGCTTGTCAGACAATCCAACAAGACCGATCGTTGTCGTAGCGATCAAAATAATCGGTCCGACAAGCGCCAGCGAGGAGTTGATAACAAGCGCCTTCTCGATTTGGTTAAATCGCAGCATCAACAACGCGGCACTTATTTCAATGCTGCCTGACAACAGGCGAAGCAGTGCCATCATGAGTACTACTTTGCTCATCTTTAGCCACCCTTTCCTGATCCTTATAGCAAATGTATGACGGCTTGTCTGATTTTAGGATAAACAGGGCACCAGCCCCCTAGAAAATGCATATAGTGCAGCATGGGATCGCATCAACCCAAAACGATCAGGCAAGGAGAGTTGAACAATGGAAGCAACCCCGCACGGGGCGTGGCATCAACGGCTGCTCGATCCATCAGGAGTGCGTGAGCATCTTCAACTGCCCGAGATACAAGGACAAACAATGGTCATTGATAAAGGACTTGGTAAGCACGCATTCGCTGACTTGCTAGAAACAGCGGCGCCTTACATTCAGTTTATTAAACTTGGCTTCGGCACTTCTCCGCTCTATGAGGAACCATTGCTGCGCAGCAAAATCCAACAGGCCACAGATGCCGGGATTATCATTTCCCCTGGCGGCACCCTGCTGGAGATGGCGGTTTACCAGCAAGAAACCGCCGCTTTTTTTCGCTCGCTAGTAACATTGGGATTTACCGGTGTAGAAATATCCGATGGAACGATCGAGATCAGCAGACAGCAGCGGACGGAACTCATTAAGGAAGGCATACGGCATGGGCTATGTGTCGTGACGGAATACGGGAAGAAAACGGCGGGTACGTTGATCGATCCATTCGACTTTGCGAAGACGGCTGAAGCGGATCTGGAGGCGGGAGCGGAATATGTCATTGTCGAAGCACGCGAATCCGGCGTTGACATCGGCTTGTTCGATTCGGTGGGAAACTGCAGAGAGGATTTATTCGATCAGCTGCTGCGACGGCTGCCCGGCACTTCGCGGATTATGTGGGAGGCCCCGCTGAAGTCTCAGCAAGCATTTCTTCTTAAATCATTAGGCAGCAATATCCATCTGGGCAACATCGCCCCTTCGGACGTGCTATCACTGGAGGCGATGCGCAGAGGACTGCGGTCCGACACATTCCCTGAGACAGAAGCGGTTGTCCCCGAACCTGTGCTGTATATGATCTGAACACCAACGCGCTCGGCATAAATCGCTGAATGGGACATACATTGGACTAAAGAAATTAATTTCAATGATGTTCTATGAACGGGAGAATGTGCATGAGCGGAGAAACCATCCTCGTTGCCCTTATTGTGATCGGTTTGATCGGAAAATCGCCTATTATTTCGACTGCTGCCTGCACTTTGCTCATTGTCAAACTTCTGCATCTTGATCGTTATTTGCCATCCATCGAACGACGGGGGCTAGAGCTCGGGTTGCTGTTCCTAACCTTCAGTGTGCTTGTCCCTTTCGCGGCAGGGCGCGTGCAATCAAAAGAAATTATGGCGGCGCTAACCTCCTGGCCCGGCTGGCTGGCGCTTGCCGGCGGCGCAATTGCAACCTATGTGAACAGCAAAGGCTTAGAAATGCTGAAGCTGGACCCGCAACTTATTGTCGGACTGGTCATCGGCTCGATTCTCGGCATTGTTTTTTTTCGCGGCATCCCTGTAGGACCGTTGATGGCAGCTGGCATTACAGCCATTCTATACAAGCTGTTCTCCTTGATCTACGACCGGATTGGATAGAGAGAGGATTGGGGAAGGAATTGACGGAGCGCCGACCATGAGAGGACGAAACAAAAAAGCAGCATGCGAACCAATTCTGGTTTGCATGCTGCTTTTGACCTATTATCTGCGGTCTTGCGGACCGCCGACAAACACTTGTTCATTTGTATCCAGTCCATAGGCCGTATGCAGCGCCCGCACAACCTCTTGCAGCGCTGGTGCTTCAATGACACAGGAGGCCTTAATTTCCGATGTGCTGACCATTTTAATGCTGACGCCAAGTTTGGAAATCGCTTCGAACATTTTCGCTGCCACGCCTGGATGGCTGACCATGCCTGCACCAACAATGGACACTTTGACCAAACCGATTTCCGAGCTGGCTTTACGATAGGGTACGACCGTGCGAATATTTTCAACGACGGCGAGCGCTTTATCTTTGTCTTTGGCAGATACGGTGAATGAGAAGTCTGCCTTGCCCTCCATTACCCCGCTTTGCACAATAATATCTACATCGATGGAGTTTTCCGCCAATGCCCCGAATACGTTCGCCAAGACGCCAGGAATGTCCTGTACGCCCATGATGCTGATTCTTGCCACATCTTTATCAAATGCAATGCCGCGTACGACTACCCCTTGCTCCATCACCGCGTCCTCCTTCACATACGTTCCTTCATTATGCGTAAAGCTGGATCTGACAACCAGACATACATTGTTATGCTTTGCATATTCAACTGCACGGGGATGCAGGACAGCTGCGCCCAGGTTGGCCAGCTCCAACATCTCGTCATATGAGATCTCATCGAGTTTTCTTGCGCATTTAACTACACGAGGGTCTGTGGAATACACGCCGTCAACATCCGTATATATTTCACAAAGATCCGCATTGATCGCGGCTGCCAGTGCAACTGCCGTCGTATCGGACCCGCCCCGTCCGAGCGTTGTAATCTCGCCTTCTTCGGACATGGCCTGAAACCCGGCTACTACAATGATATTGCCTTCCTCCAGCGATTTGAAAATCCGCTCGGGTTGTATATCCATAATTCTCGCCTTGCCATGGACGCCATCAGTCCGGAATCCGGCCTGCCACCCTGTATATGAAACAGCTTGCTTGCCCAGACCATGAATGGTCATTGACAGCAGAGCAACGGAAATTTGCTCACCGGTTGTCAACAGCATATCCATTTCGCGTGCCGGTGGATTCGGGTTAAGCAGCTTAGACTGGTCGATTAAATCATCTGTTGTATCTCCCATGGCAGACACAACAACAACGATGTTGTGACCTTCCTGCTGTCTCTCCACAATCCGTTTGGCTACACGCTGCATCCGCTCTGGGCTGCCTACGGAACTACCGCCGAATTTCATCACAATTAACGACAACGCTTATCCACTCCCAACCTTAACATATATATGCATCTACCTGCTATCTACACATATCAAGATTATATTATAGCATATCTGAAAATATAATGAATACTAGCTTAATCTCATTTGAGGACCATCCGAATAATCATTTGCTGTCAGTGACTATGATAACAAAAAGCCGCTTCGACCTTGTGGCCAAAAGCGGCTTTCATCTTCTGCTACGCCCGCGAAATATATTTGCCTTCGCGTGTATCAATCAGCAGCACATCGTCTTCATTGATGAATAGCGGCACCTGAACATTAAGTCCAGTTTCCAGTTTGGCATTTTTCGTTGCGCCGGTAGCAGTGTTTCCTTTAATACCCGGTTCGGTCTCAACAACCTTCAGCGCCACGCTGTTCGGGATGGTGATACCGATGATTTCGCCTTTGTAGCTGGCAATATTAACGTTCATGTTTTCGAGCAAGAAGTTAATTTCCCATTCCAGCTGTTTTTTCTCCAGGTTGAACTGGTCGTATGTCTCATTGTCCATAAATGTATATTCATTGCCCGAGTTGTACAAATACTGCACTTCACGATTTTCAATGATCGCTCGTCCAATTGTTTCACCGGCGCGGAACGTTCTTTCAACGGTGTTGCCGTTGCGCAAATTTTTCAATTTGGAGCGGACAAACGCCGCTCCTTTGCCTGGCTTGACATGCTGGAAATCAATTACAGTGAAAATGTCGCCATCTACTTCAACCGTAAGGCCTGTTTTAAAATCGTTAACTGAAATCACTTGAGTTTCCCTCCATTTAATCACACATGTTGCTCATCCCAGCAGCTTCAGCTTTTTGAGTGATGAGGTCAATATTCTAATCCCGTTGTCAGTAATGACAATATCGTCCTCGATCCGTACTCCTCCGAAACCGGGAAGATAGATGCCTGGCTCGACCGTCACCGTCATACCGGGCGTTAAAACCGTATTGCTCAGCTTAGATAGCCGGGGCGCTTCATGAATTTCCATACCAAGACCATGCCCTGTTCCATGACCAAAATTGTCTCCGTAACCGTACTTGGAAATGATGTCTCTTGTCAAGGCGTCCGCTTCTCCCCCTGTCATGCCGGCCTTAATATTCGCCAGCGCATGCAGTTGGGCTTCCAGCACGATCTCATAAATTTCACGGTGCTTGTCAGTAGGCGTCCCGATGAATACCGTCCGTGTCAAATCCGAACAGTAGCCCTTATAGTAAGCGCCAAAATCAAGTTTGACAAATTCATTGTTGCCTAGACGACGGGAGCTTGCCACCCCATGAGGCAAAGCCGAGCGCTCACCGGATGCAACAATCGTGTCAAACGAACTGGATGTCGCTCCGCGGCTGCGCATGAACACTTCCATTTCGAGCGCGATATCCGTTTCCGCAACACCGGGTTGCAGCAACCCCAGCACATGCTCAAACGTCTCATCGGCCAACAGCGCGGCCTCCTGCATAATGGCAATCTCACTTTCGTCCTTAACCATGCGCAGTTGCTCCACCATGCCCCCAACGGGGACAAGCTTTACACCGCCAAGCGCTTCCGTCCAGACGGAATATAGACCGAAAGTAACTTCGTCCTGCTCGAAGCCAACGCTGGAAATGCCGGCATCGGACAACAGTTCTCTCACCGTCTCTATGGGCTGGGGCCCATGCTCCACAATCTGGAACGCTGTCGCCTGCTCGGCGGCTTGGCTCATATAGCGGAAGTCAGTCAAGAGCCAGCTGTGATCCGCAGTAATTAGCAGATAACCTGAAGAGCCAGTAAATCCGCTGAGATATCGGCGGTTGACCGGGTGACTGACCAGCAGCGCCTCCAACCCTCGCTCAGCGAGCTTTTCCTTTAATCGAATGACACGTTTGTCCGGCATTCTTGATCTCCTCCACCCTATGAATTGTCCGATAGATGTTGAACCAGCGCAGCAAGACCAAGCTCATAGCCATAAGCGCCAAACCCGGCAATTTGTCCAAGCGCTACAGGAGCGATGACGGAGACATGACGGAAGGACTCGCGCTTATGTATGTTCGACAAATGCACTTCCACCACAGGCAGCCCAACAGAACTGAGCGCATCACGCAGGGCATAGCTGTAATGCGTATAGGCTCCAGGATTAATGAGAATGCCATCCGCATTGCCGTACGCCTCATGAATACGGTCAATTAGCGCCCCCTCGTGGTTGGATTGATAAAACTCAATATCCACAAGCTGCTGCTTGGCAGCTTCACGCAACGCAGTCTCAATCGATTGCAAGGTCGTTGTGCCATAAACATCTGGCTCACGAACACCGAGCATATTCAAATTAGGACCATTCAATACCAATACCTTCGGCAAAGCGCACCTCCCGCTTCTGAACGCACGTTCGTTACAAGTTTTTCGCATAAAGGAGAGGACTATAGTGCCGCTTTCACTCCACACGAACCGGCACCCCGCAAGTTCGGGAGCACGGCTTTTGATCACTTGACATTTTATCACAAAAGCGAACGCTTTGAGAAGCACCTCCGGTCAGTTTTTCACTAATTTAAGCAGCATAATATTATGACGGGGTTTTGGCCGGCTCGCGCGAAGCCTCATCCGTGAATTCAAATGCGATGGAAAATCCGATGAACAGTCCCCACACACAATAAAAACACAACTCTGTAATCAGCACATCCCAGCCAATACGGCGTGGCGCTGTCATCATGCCAAGCCATGGCCCTGCAGCAAACATGATGATCGCCCACCAGATGAGCCCGTAAGCGAGCCCGGTCCACGGCCCTCTTATTTTGCCAAGCACCAATTTATAAATGAGGGTAGCGATAATGGACAATACGATAAAGGCCGATATGCCCGCAACATGTCCCCACCCTGTCATTAAAAAGGCGTGCTTGAAATACGGTTCAAGAATAAATCCTGGTATGACCGACGTAAATCGAAGCAAATAAAGCACTTCCCGAATCATTCCCCAGAACAAGCCGGCAAAAAAACCGATTTGCAGAATATACAGCCAGACGTTGGTGCGGTAGGTCTGGCCTTCGTGATTGTTGGCACGCACATTCGCTTCATTGGTTCCTTTATTTTGTCCAACTCTGGAATCAGATCGTGCTTGCGACATGCACAACGCCTCCCCTCTCATCTGTGTTTGACTGTGCGCGAAATGCGATGAGCAATTCATTCTATTATTGGCCTTCGTGCCATTTCCCATTCGCAAATGCGCGCCGCCTTGGCAAACGGGACGATAATGAAGTACAATAGAGACTACTGATCGCAGCGGTCAGATGCATATAATGAGGAAGGTGACTCACTCTTGCCGCAAGATAAAAGTGTATACGGCGGACAGGCCGTTATTGAAGGAGTCATGTTTGCAGGCAAACATGTGAATGTGACCGCGGTTCGCCGTAAAAACAATGATATTGTGTACTATGAAGTACCAAAAACCTCGAAAAACTGGGTGCAAGCATTAAAAAAGATCCCGTTGGTGCGCGGTGTAGTCGGGCTTGTCGAATCAAGCTCTAAAGGCTCGCAGCATTTGAATTTCTCATTTGAGAACTACGCCGAGGACGAGAGTGGCGAAGAGAACAGCAAGGACAAGGCAGCAGCGCCCAAAGAGGAAGAGAAGTCTCCCTGGAATCTGACAATGATTCTTGGCGTTGCGGTAATGGGCGTTCTCTCCTTTATCGTAGGAAAGCTCGTTTTCACGCTTGTCCCCGCTACCCTGGAGCAGCTTTTGTTCGGTAATTCGTTCAACAATATTTTTCTGCACAACCTGATCGAAGGCGTAATCAAAATTGTTTTCTTACTGTCGTATCTTTATTTTATTTCGCTCACACCATTGGTAAAACGACTGTTCCAATATCACGGCGCAGAGCATAAAGTAATAAGTGCCTATGAAGCGGGATCCGAATTGACGGTATCGAAAGTACAAAAATTTACGCGGCTGCATTATCGCTGCGGCAGCAGCTTTATTGTCTTCTCTGTCATCGTTGGGGTTTTTGTATACTCCTTTTTCCACTGGGATAGCCTATGGGAAAGAATCTATTTGCGCATTTTGTGGCTTCCGCTTGTGCTTGGTTTGTCTTATGAGGCGCTGCGCTTAACAAATGCGGTAAGAGAGATTCCGGTGCTTCGTTTCCTCGGCTATCCTGGGCTTTGGCTGCAAAAGCTGACGACAAAGGAACCGACAGATGAGCAAGTTGAGGTTTCCATTGCATCATTCAATCGCATGCGTGAGCTTGATCAGCAAATTTCCAATCCGCAAGGCTTGAAAAGCCAGGTCGGTTAAAGCATAAACCGCTAATATTTTTTATTCTACTTTGGAAGGGTGACCCGTATGAACAGATTGCGTCCGGCATTTGTAATCATTCTGGTACTGATGGTGATCGGCATCGTTGACCTGTTCCGCAGCAATCCCGGCTTTTTTCTTATTCCTGTTGTTGTGCTGGGAGCGATTTTTCTGCTTTACAAGTACCCGCCTGGCCGTGGGCGTAATGCAGATGCAGGATCGAATACGCGAAAGTCAACAGTGAAACCTGTGCGTAATGCCCAGAACAAGCCCAAGACGCCGCGCAAGAACATCCCCTTCCGTGTTATTGAAGGGGGCAAGGATGACGAAAACTTGCCGAAATATCATTGAAACGCCATGCACAACGTTCCACAGCATAATCTTTGCTAACAAAAAACAGGATTGTACAGCCGATGGCTGTGCAATCCTGTTTTTTAGTTGATAAATTGTCTATTCAGTATCAATATCTGAACGAACCCGGGATAACTCGTCCATTCTGCTCGGATCTTGCTGGAAATAAGCGACCAATGTCTCGATGCATGTGATAGAATCCCAGCTCAGGTGGTGCTCAATCCCCTCTACATCACGGTAAATATTCTCTTCCTGTACGCCAATCATCGTTAAAAACGTTTCCAGAAGCTGATGGCGATCAACCAGTCTTTTACCGATTTTTTTACCTTTATTGGTCAACACAAGACCGCGGTATTTCTCATAAATAAGATAGTTATCCTTGTCCAGTTTCTGAATCATTTTAGTTACGGACGAGGGGTGCACTTCCAACCCTTCAGCAATATCGGAGACCCGTGCATATCCTTTTTCATCAATAAGTTTATAAATTCTCTCCAAGTAGTCTTCCATGCTAGGTGTCGGCATCGAAAGAATCCCCCTAACTCGCTTTCATTCATTGTAATTCCACGATAGAACCATAATGTCGGTATCCATTGTATCATACCCTTGCTCGCTACGCCAATTAAAACCCACCTGCGCCATAATCTTGCCAGAATGAGCGAGAAATGAATGACTCACACTAAACATAGAACGCACAAAATCTTGCTCGCGCAAGCAGGAGGTTATAATTATGGCGACCGAATCCCCACCCCGTGGCCGAAAATCTACAACCGATAACCAAAACCCTTTTATTCCTGAACTCGTTTATTTTGAACCTGCTGCGCTTGATTATCCCAAAGGCAAACAAATTCATGAATGGGTTATTAAGCAGGGCATCCCGATGCGGATGACAACTTCCCATAACCGGATTACAAATCTGCCTGGGGATACGGAGCTTGCCCAATATAAGGTTGCCAAGCGAACGCTTGTGGTGGGCCTGAGGAAGACATTAACATTCGACCAATCCAAACCGTCTGCGGAATATGCCATCCCGATTGCCACCGGCTGTATGGGTCATTGCCATTATTGTTATCTGCAAACGACGCTGGGCTCCAAACCCTATATCAGGGTGTATGTTAATATTGATGAAATTATGGATGCCGCCACCGGCTATATAGAGGAACGGGCCCCGGAGATTACCCGCTTCGAGGCGGCGTGCACCTCCGATCCCGTTGGACTTGAACCGATTACCGGCAGCTTGCGGCAACTCATTGAATACATGGGTGAGCAGCCGCTAGGGCGCTTGCGGTTCGTCACCAAATTCCACTATGTCGATTCCTTGCTCGATGCCAAGCACAATGGCCATACCCGCATTCGCTTCAGCGTGAACAGCAAGTACGTCATCAAACATTTTGAACCGGCCACCTCGCGTTTCGAGCAGCGAATTGAAGCCGCTGGCAAAGTAGCCGCCGCTGGCTACCCGCTCGGCTTTATTATTGCTCCGATCATCTGGTACGACGGCTGGCAAGAAGGATATGCGGAATTGATTGCATCCCTCGCGCAAACCTTGCCGTCCTCGGCCACTCAAGGATTAACATTCGAACTGATCCAGCATAGGTTTACGAAGACGGCCAAAAATGTCATCGAACGCCGTTATCCGCGAACAAAGCTGGAGATGGACATTGACAAGCGCAAATATAAATGGGGACGTTGGGGGCAAGGGAAATATGTTTACCCTGATGAACAAGCACAAGCGCTCCGCCTGTTTCTCACGGAGCGCATTTTTGAACATTTTCCAAATGCCGTAATCGATTATTTCACCTGATTCCCGGCTTGTTTAACCCTGCTGGCTTCGCATCCAGACAACATCAGCCAAGCCAGCTGGGGGCAAAACCGTTCAACCAAATCGTAATTTCCGTCATCTGATCGGTAAAGAGCAAAATCCCCATTATAATCATTAGTGTACCCCCAATTTTCATAAACAAATTGGAGTAACGAAGAATCCATTTGGTTGAACCGATAAAAAACGCCAATACGAAAAACGGAATCGCAAAGCCAAGTGAATAGGCAGTGGTCAACTCAAACCACTTGCCCGGCGATGTCATTGCAAGCCCAAGCACCGCCGTCAGGATAGGACCAACACATGGCGACCATCCTGCAGAAAAGCCGATTCCGAATATAAATGAACTGAGAAATCCGGTCTTGCCTCGTCCCACCCGCAAGTTCAGCTTGCGTTCCTTCATCAGAAGCTGGGGCTGAAAAACGCCTGTAAGAAACAATCCCATCAGCAAAATCAGCACGGCTGATATTTGGCGAATATAGGTTTGATAATCCCGGAAGAAGTCGGTAAAGGCGCTGGTTCCATAGCCAAGCGTGTAGAAAAGAATCGAGAAGCCGAGCAGGAAGAAAAATGTATGTGACATCGTACGAATTCTTACTTCTTTCGTCCTATGCTCAGCCTTCAAATCAGTGACAGAAACGCCTGTAATGTAAGACAGGTAGGAAGGGTACAGCGGCAGGCAGCAAGGCGAGACAAATGAGGCAATACCAGCCCCAAATGCCAGCCAAATGTTCACATCCATTACTCGCAGTCCTTCTTTCTATTTCATTATTTGACGAGTGCTCCATTAGGCATGCCATCAGGCACCGTGGCCAATGTAAGCTGGTCGCCATGCGAAGCGGCAAGGATCATCCCTTGCGACAGTTCGCCACGCAATTTAACGGGCTTTAAATTCGTTACACAGATGACTTTGCGTCCGACCATTTCCTCAGATGTGTAGAACTTGGCAATCCCTGATACGACCTGCCGACGCTCTGTTCCCAAATCAAGCTGCAGCTTCAGCAGCTTGTCCGCTTTGGCGACAGGCTCGCAAGCGATCACTTCAGCAACGCGCAGCTCCACCTTGGCAAACTCGTCAATGGATATTTCCGGCTTGCCGTCCGCTTCGCCTTCTCCGGTCGCACTTGATCCGCTTGCTGGAGGGATTGCTGCCGTTTTCGCCTTCACAGCCTCGTCTGCGCCTTTTGCAACATCACTATTTCCTCCTGGCGCAGTCGTTCCGCTCATCGCTCCGACAATCCAGGCGATCTCATCTTTCATCTCCAGCCGCGGATACAGCGGGTCCGCCTTGACAACCTTCGTTCCTTCCGGTATGCCGCCATATGAAGCAAGACTCTCCCAGGACGTCGCGTCCCCTGCTGTGATGCCAAGCTGGGCCCAGATTCGCGCAGGCGTCTGAACGAGTACCGGCTGAATCAAGATGGATGCGATTCTCAGGTTTTCTGCCAAATGCGCCATAACGGAAGCAAGCTGCGGCTTGGTCGCTTCATCCTTGGCCAAAACCCATGGCTGTGTCTCGTCAATATATTTGTTCGTGCGGCCAATCAGCGACCATACGGCGGCCAAGGCAACGGAAAACTCCATATTTTCCATCGCTTGCTCCACTTTTTGAACGGTCTGCAGCGCGGTTTGTTTCAACTCGTCGTCAAAGGCGGTTTTTGCATCGTTCAAGGATGGAATTTCACCGTCAAAATATTTGTCAATCATCGCAACGGTCCGGTTCAACAGATTCCCCAGATCATTCGCGAGGTCATAGTTGATCCGTTCCGTGAACGCCTCGGGCGTAAACGTGCCGTCCGAGCCAAATGGCACTTCACGCAGCAGGAAGTAGCGCAGCGCATCCAGACCGTATCGGTCGATCAACTTCACAGGATCGATGACATTGCCTTTGGACTTTGACATTTTGCCTTCCTTCGTCACGAACCAGCCGTGGCCGAACACTTTCTTCGGCAACGGCAGATCAAGGGCCATCAGAATAATCGGCCAGTAAATCGTATGGAAGCGAATAATTTCCTTGCCGACCAGATGAACGTCCGCTGGCCAATATTTGCGGAACAAGGCATCATCATCGGAATTGTACCCAAGCGCTGTAATATAGTTGGACAAGGCATCAATCCATACATAAATAACATGCTTTGGATTGCCCGGCACCGGAATGCCCCAATCAAATGTCGTACGGGAAACCGCCAGGTCCTCCAGTCCAGGCTTGATGAAATTGTTGATCATCTCATTGCGTCTTGATTCCGGCTCGATAAACTCAGGGTGCTGCTCATAGTACGCGACCAGACGATCCGCATATTTGGACATACGGAAGAAGTAGCTTTCCTCCTGCACCCACTCAACCGCTCTGCCGCAATCCGGGCATTTGCCGTCCTGCAGCTGCCGCTCCAGAAAAAAAGATTCACAAGGCGTACAGTACCATCCATCGTAAGATCCTTTATAAATATCGCCCTGCGCTTCCAGACGGGCGAATATTTTTTCTACTGATGCTTTATGACGCGCCTCGGTCGTGCGGATAAAATCATCATGCGTGATGTCCAGCTTGCTCCACAGCTCCTTAATGCCAACTACGATGTCATCGACAAACTGCTGGGGAGTCTTGCCGACTTCCTGCGCCTTGCGCTCGATTTTTTGACCATGCTCATCGGTTCCCGTCAAAAACCTTACCTCATAGCCGCGCAGTCTTTTGTAGCGCGCCATCGCGTCGCCCGCCACCGTGCAATAGGCATGGCCAATATGAAGTTTGTCACTTGGGTAATAGATGGGTGTCGTTATATAATAGGTATTGTTTCGTTCCGTCATTTCCAAATCCCTCCATTTATTTTCGTTTCATAGCCAATTTTAGCTGTAAAAAAGCATAAAAAAAGCTCTGCGTCCATATGGGACGAAAGCTTTAGCTCACGCGGTACCACCCAATTTTCTTCCGGCCTTGCGGCACGAAAGCTCATTATGCCGTCGATCCGGCAAAGTCGTTAACGCCGACTGTACGCCTGACTTAACCTGAAATAACAGGCTCGGAACAGGTTCCTCCAGGACCATCTTCCGAAGGGGTCGCATACCGGCTCGCACCTGTTCCGGCTCTCTGTAATGCGCCTTTCTTCGTACTCATCCGTTCAATGGAATATTGATGTAATTATAGCTAATGCTTTGTCCCCAGTCAAGTGCGCCCTTCCTCCGCCTGATCGGCCAGATCAGGCTTTCGCTTATGTTCCGGCGCCTCTGGGACAGGATCAAATCCGCCCGGGTGAAAGGGGTGGCATTTGCAAATTCGGCTGATGGACAGCCAGGTTCCCTTCAAGGCGCCATGTGTCTCCAACGCCTCCAAGGCGTAGGCCGAGCAGGTAGGATAAAACCTGCAGGTCGGCGGCTTGAGCGGGGACAGATACTTCCTGTAAAATCTGACTGGCAATTGCAGCGTTTTTCGCATCCTGCCACCCCCCTCCTTTGCTTTCATCATGCCCCAAAAACCGACATTCGTCAAACACGCTTTACCATGTCGTTATTTTGTAGTTAAAATGTCATCTAATTTTATTATACATCTCCCCTAACTTGTGTTACCTTAATGACGTGTCGTAAATTTGTAGTTTCCAAAAGGAGTGTTTTTCATAATGATTCGTATTGCAATGTTAAGCTACTGGCATGTTCATGCTTGGGATTACACGAAGCAGGCGCAAAATCATCCTGATGTTGAGATTGTTGCGGTCTGGGATGAAGAAGCTGAAAGAGGCCAGGCGTCAGCAGACAAGCTGGGCGTACCGTTTTTCGCTGATTTGGACCAATTGCTGGCCAACCCTGACATCGATGCCGTTATTGTTGATACCCCGACAAACCTGCACTATGAGGTTATGGTAAAAGCAGCTCAAGCTGGCAAACATATCTTTACTGAAAAAGTAATCGCCCCTACTTTGCAAGAAGTAAACGGTATCATTGAAGCCGTTAAGTCTGCTAACGTGAAGTTGACGGTGTCATTGCCGCGGCTGAACGATAACTATACGCTGGCTATTCAGGAAGTACTGGAGCAAAATCTGCTAGGTGAACTGACGCTTGCCCGCGTTCGCCTCTCCCATAACGGTGCGATCGCAGGCTGGCTGCCTGAGCATTTCTACAACGCTGAGCAATGCGGCGGCGGCGCTCTGATCGACCTTGGCTGTCATCCGATGTATTTGACACGGCTTTTCCTTGGCATGCCTGATAGTGTCAGTGCACATTATGGCTATGTATCAGGGAAAGAGGTTGAAGACAACGCAGTTGCCGTACTTAAATATAGCAATGGCGCGCTCGGTATCGTAGAAGCAGGCTTTGTTAACGCCCATTCACCATTCAGCATTGAGATTCATGGTACAGAAGGCACCCTGCTCTATGGAACGCCTGAGCCGAAGCTGTTGCTCCGCAGCAACAAGAACGATGCAGGCGCCTGGACGGAACTGGCTGCTGACAAAACCGAAATTTCCGCATTTGATCAGTTTGTTCAACATGTGCAAAACAACACAGAAGCGACAGAAAATGTCGGTCTGGCAGTTGATCTGACAGCATTGATGGAATCGGCCAACCGCTCTGTACGGGAAAACAAAGCAATCAGCATTAATGAATTGGAGAAATAAAACGCAGTGCCGGCTGCGCGAAGGAGGGCTGGACAATGAGTGAATCACAGACGAAAACCTCACCGTACTTTCCATTTGAAATGATGCGGGAACGATTTGATGCGCTGGATTTGCTTGATTTCAGATTTCATTGGGGCAACTATCGGTTTCGTGTGCTGCACTGTCATCTGACCTCCTTTGCCGCCGGGAAGATTATCCGGTTTCACAAACATTCAGAGTTTGAGTTTCATTTTATTCCGCGCGGGGAAGGTAGCGTCATTCTTGGCGACGAACGCTTTAAACTTCGGGAAGGCATGTTTTATTTAACAGGACCAGGCGTATTGCATCAGCAAGAAGCGGATGCTCGGGTGGCGATGGACGAGTTGTGCCTTCATATCGATATTGAAGAGCAGGACAATCCGGGTCCGGTAAGCGAGGAGTCCGAATGGGAAGTTCGCGAGGCAGACAACTGCGTGAAGGCGCTGCGGACGTTCCCGGCGGTCACCTTTCAGGATGCCCATCATGCCATGCCCTGGTTTCTTACTGCTTATCGCACTTTGCTGGAAGGTCAACCCGGGTTTTATACGACCATCAAGCAAGCGATTATTCAAATTTTGCTTCGTTCAGTCCGGGTGAATGGTTCCAATACCCCTGGCCTTAAACTGCCCGCCCACAATGTAAGCGATCACCGATACCGCATGGCCGTCCATTATATACAGGATAATTACGCCTCACCAATCACCTTGCAGGAAGTGGCAGAACGGCTGCAGATCAGCTCACGCCAGCTTCAGCGGATTTTCAAGGAACAGAAGGCCGGTTCTTTCAGTACTTATGTTGAAAACTACCGATTGGCCAAAATATGCGAGGCGCTGCTCGGCGAATACCAGTCGATCGAGCAAATCGCAGCTGAACATGGCTTCTCAGGCAGCAACTATTTGTACTATGTATTTAAGAAAAAAATCGGCATGACCCCTAGCCAGTATAAACAGCAAAAGTTGTCCGAGCGCTGAAGCCAACAAGTAACGGATGCGCATTACGGAGGATTACTTCTCCAGACCGGACACTCTAATTATGAAGGGAGCTTACTACATTATGACTACTCCATCACCAGTTCGCATTGGCATTATCGGCACGGGCGGCATCGCGCATGCTCATGCAAGAGCTTACAAAAACATCCCTTGGGTTGAAATCGTTGGTGTCGCTGATGTCATTCCCGGCAAAGCCGAGCAGTTTCTGGCACAGCAGGAGCTTCCGGAGGCCAAAGCCTATACCGATCACCGTCAGCTGCTTGACACTGACCTTGACGGCGTGAGCATCTGTACACCTAACGTGTCCCACCATGTGCTGACTGTCGACGCGCTGCGCGCAGGCAAAAAAGTTCTGCTCGAAAAACCGATGTCCGTAACGCTTGACCAGGCGATTGATATGGTGCAGACTGCCAAAGAAACCGATGGCATGCTTTCGATCGGCTTCCAGCCGCGTTATGACCCGAATATGAAATTGCTCCAAGATATCGTGCAGTCAGGCAAACTCGGCAAAGTCTATTATGTGGAAACGGGCGGCGGACGCAGACGCGGCATGCCAGGCGGAACATTCATCCGTAAAGAGCTGGCAGGAGCAGGCGCAATGGCGGATATTGGCTGTTATTCGCTCGATATGGCGCTCAATACGCTTGGTTATCCAAAACCGCTAACCGTCTCAGCTTATACTTCGAACTACTTCGGTGCTAACCCGCTGTATCATGCCGAAGCAGATCGCTTTGATGTTGAAGACTTCGGCGTAGCTCTTGTACGGTTCGACAATGACATGGTGCTGCAATTCAAAATTTCATGGGCGATGCATATGGACTCCCTTGGCTCCACCTTGTTCCTGGGAGCTGATGCCGGCTTGAAAGTAACGCCGCATGGCACTGGCAACTGGTCGGGTGTCTGGGATGGCAAAATCGGCAGTATGACGATGTTCCACGATTTCATGGGGGCACAAACCAATACGCCAATCCCGACGATCGAGCACAGCAAGGACTTGTTCTTCGAAAAAGTTCGTGACTTCGCAGAAGCGGTGCGCGATGGCGGCCCTGCGCCAATTCCAGGAGATCAAATTATGATTCAGCAGGCGATTATCGACGGGGTGATTCGTTCAGCGGAAGCGAAACGGGAAGTAACCATCGATCTGCCTAATTAAGAGCAATAAAGAGAAGAGCCCCCGGCCGATTGGCCGGGGGCTCTTCTCTCCTCTGCAACAAAACAATCGTTAGTTGCGAATTTCAGGCATTGGCAGGAACAGCATTTGAAGCGGCAGATTGCTGCCGGAAGCCGGTGTGAAAATAAACTCGACCGTTTCGACACTATTGCCTGTGCGATGCAATACACCAGACTCATTCGAATTTCTCAGAATGCTGTTATCCGTCGTGTTAACTAATTTGCCATTGATCAGGAACGCTCCTGCATAGTGGCCGCCGCGCGGATTAAGGGTAACGACGGTACGCGGTGCGATTTGTACGGTCATTTTGTATAGTACGCCAAAGTTGCCTGTATTAAGCTGCAGGGAACCTGTCGTATTGTCATAGCCATCCAGATATCTATCGATTGTACGGTCTCCCAGAACGATACGCTGTCCTTTGTAGCCAAGCGTCTCATTAATGATCAGCGACCGATTCGCCCCGTTGAACGTTCCTCTGACGTGGATATTGTCAGGCGGAAGCATTTGGAGGTTAGGCAGTTCTGCAACCGGATCTTTGCCATCTTCCACGATAATAACCTGGAATCTCACGTCCGTATCGGATACAAGATCGGCATATGCGGAGAACACTTGTCCAGGTTTCAGCGGCACCTTGCTAAGCTCAGGCAATACAACCTGCGTCTCGCCCGGTTTAAGATTCAGCCAATGCGTTTCCTCCCCGCTTTTTAACGATTGCAGATAACGCGCCACGGCTAGCTTGCCGCCAGTGGAAACATACGTGTTCGGACCGCCAAGTCCAAAAGCGTTAAAGCCGACTTTGGCTGTCGTATTGTTCAAGTTCGTCGCAACAACATACATTTTGAGGTTTCTGTCCGTGCTGTTCTGATTATGGAACATGAAACGTGTTTCGCCTGAGAGCATTTCATCGTAAGTGATTCCTTCGCCGCGAAGGGTTTCCGGGCTGTTAATCCGGATCAATCTTGCCGGTTCTGACACCACTTTATAAGAAACGGGTTCATTGTTAAGAATTGAGCTGCCGACCGTCGGATATTTCGAGCCAACTGGAGCATTCAAACGGTAATATTCCTCTTGGTTGTAGAGCACTTCGTTCGTAATCATAATATCCTTGCTGATTTTGTCTGACAGGCCATGCTGATCTGTCACTTCCAGTGTCACTGTGTGCGAGCCAGCTTCAAAAAACGCCATTTCCCGACCCGTCCATTTGCGTGAATCAATGCTGTCTTCATCATCTGTGCTGCGGTCAATGTAAGTAATTGTTTCACCCATGCGATAGGTTGTCTTATCTGTTGTAAAATCAGCAACCGGAGGCTGGTTAGGCATCCGAACTTGAATGGTAACCGTATACGGCTCACTCCATGTACCGGTATCATCCATAATGTAACGGGTTATAGTATGGGTGCCTGCCGTATCAAATATGTCCTGGCGACCTTCCCAGCGCTCATCAACGATCGTCCTGCCGCTGTCAAGAATGGCCTTGTCAACATAAGTAACACGCGTCTCCCCCGCATAAATATCTTCTTTGTCTGGAAGAACTTCGAAGTTGGCCTGCGGAGCCGCAGTCTCCTCCGGCTTGCTATTCCATTTAAACGTCATTTCTGAAGAGAGTAAGGATAATGTACTGTTCGTTAAATTTGCCCATGTCCGCAAAGGAATCATTAAAAACCCTTGTTGAATATAAACAGTGCCCGACGACTTTACAATTTGACCATTTACGTTAATGTTCGATGAGTTCGCCGTAAATCGGATTTCCAATTCGCCGTTTGAAGCAATCGACTCTTTTGTTTTTGCATTGTAGGATACTTTGTAACCATAACGCTCTGCAACATTGCGGAATGGCGCATAGGAGGAGCCATCCTTGAAGGTGACTGGCTGTACAGCCTTCACAGATTGTCCATTATGAACCATCGTATCGCTATTTTTTCGAAGGACAAGCGTCTCCGGATTTCCCTGTGCTTTGGAGACTTCTGGTGAACTGATCAGTGGAACCGTGATCATTGAAGCGATTAACAACCATTTTAAAGACAATTTTGACTTCCTTGATTTCATACCTCTACTCCTTTTTTTGGCGCATCATTTTTTTTTGCGTCATGTTAGTTACGAAAGATAGCAAAAAAAGTTGCGGCACCCTAACAACGGACATAATATCGTAACATTATTAATTAGCCGTCTATCTTCATACTGGCCAAAAAGCTCCCTGCCATAGCAATAAACAATATAACTACCGCAACGATCATAAACTGCCTTCTGCCGTGAAGTTTCCGAACACGCTCCGGCTGGTCGCCCCGCATCTTGGCTTCAGTCAATGAACGGTGGGCAAAGGCAAGAATAATAATGGAAGCGACAAAAAAAACATTGACCACGAACCAAATTTGCTGCACCCTGTTCCCTCCTTCCCGTAAAGTTCAAAAAAAATATCCGCCCCGCGGGCGGACACCGTTGCTCTGCAAGCTATAAATACCATTTATCCAAAACGACGGCGTAAATAATGCCGCTGGCAACTGCCCCTGCAAACGAAAACCAGCCCGTGCGGAATCGAAGTTGAAACATCCGAAGGATGCCAAAGCTTAGCAGTCCGAACACCAACAAAATAAAAACGACCCCTAAAAGGAAAAACCCTGGAGTCACCCCGCTCAAAGACACGACAGTCAACCCAAACACTCCCTTACAAATGAACTGATATATATGAATTATAAGGGATTCTGCCGTTAATCGCCAGTGGGCAGGACAAAGAAATATGTGACAATATTGGGCAGCTAGGTGCGGATGGGCGCCTCATAATATTGTGAGCTCATACGACGCTTGCGAAGCTTCACCTGCAATACGCCATCCTTGAATAAAGCTCGGCATGATTCGGGAACGATTTGGCAAGGAAGCTTGGCGCGCTGTGTTCGCTCATCTGTGTCAGCCTGCAGCTTCACACGGTCAGGCCTCACCAGCAGGCGGTAGTTGTCAGGATGATCACGGCTTCCCAATTTAAATTGTACAATGACAAAATGATGTGTTGCAAAGATACGAGGTTTAGCGGGAGCAGGCACACCCGGCATGCCCGCAATCGACAGCGCGTTAGCAGGAAGTGTTTTCTTCAGCACTTGACCGACAAACTTCTCAATCCACTCCGGCTGCTGAAGCATCTCTGCGGGGCCGGTCAAACCCGCCTGCTTCATCCACTTCTCCATCTGCGACCAGTCAAATCCGTTTCCTTTGTTGGATGAGTCGGGCATCCGGTTCCCCTCCCTTCCGTCCTCTCTTGTTCCATTCTATGCCATGATCCGTATGGGCGCTACTGTCTTGCGAGCCCGGCTCTTGCGGAACATCTGGGCCAATGCCGCATAAGATATTGCATGTCGTGTTCACAAGTCAATGAGGTTGCACGCTTACTAATTTGAAGGGAGCGGGTGCGATGCCATCCGTAGTTGGATTAGTTAATATTATCAGCATCGGTTCAGGTGCGATCGTACAATTCGGCGATGCCGTCCAATTGTCTCCTTCCAGTATTTCAAAAAGCTATGCCGGTTCCGGTTCCTTTCTCACAGGCGCTTTGACAAATGCCAATAATGCAGTCAGCGCAACAAATACGAGCGATCCCGATGTCAGCGACAGCTCCAATAATCAGATTGGCAGTTCGGGGACGGAACTATGAGTTTAACTATTTATCAGAACATTTCTATCAAGCAGCTGCGGGTAGAGAGTGTCGCCAACTCCTCTGTTCTTCAGGTTGGCAGCGCAGGATCGATTCGCGCCGTTTCGCAACTCTATAATACAGGAGGATTCAGTGAACCGGCGCCGGAACTGGTAGCCGAAAGCCCGCTGTCGCTAGTTCCTCTGCCAAGTCCGACGTAGGAGGCTGATTGTTATGTACCAACCCCCACAACCTTCCTTGCAAGATTGGGCGCAATGGGCGCAGCAAACACAGCGCTTTCTGCTCGAGCAGCAGCAGCGCCTGACCGGACTGGAGCAAAGGATCGCCGCACTGGAAAGTCAAGTGAAGGAGACCGCCGGCAAACCGTCTTATCATATTGATAAGCTGGAGTACCATTTCGATCAATTAAAAGTGGAAAAACTCGATGGCACATTGAATATCGGCATGGCCCTTCCGTCCGAAGAGCAACTTCAATCGGTCGATCAATGGGAAGTGCCTGCGCCGGCCCCTGCTTCGGCTCAGACTCCCGGCTCCCCCGGACAAGGCCCATCGGATGACGCCTCGCCGATGTACCAGCAAGTCTATCAAAATGTGGACCAATATTTACAGAACGATGCTCCTGATGTATTAGCCCGCCTGGAAATGCAGTCTGGCATTACCTTTGATCCGTATCATCGCAGCATCATTATCGGGGACCTTCGAAAGCAACTGTCTCCCCGTATCCGGTATTATATGAACACAGTGAAAACTTCGGAACAGATCAATGATGCGGAGCAGACGCAAATAGGTGACGAGGTCGCATCCAAAACAGTGCGGGATATCGAGCTGGCCATGCAGCAATACATTCGTTCTATTCAAGCTTCGACAGCTCCGGCCGCCCCTGCTGCCAATGCGCTTCCTGTCCAGCATTCAGGAATTGATCCGTTTGGCGGCGAGTGAGCGCGGCCGCCTTGATGTGTTAACGGCGAAATTTAATCAATCAAGAAGGGAGTGCCTGCGATGAATTTTCATGTTACGAATGATATCTTATCCGTTGGCTGTATCCAGGTTACTGGGGTATCCAGCTCTTCCATGCTCCAAATTGGCGATACCGAATGCGTGACTTTGTATTCCATGTTTGATACGCCGCCGGAGTCCATCATTGTCGGTCCGCTGGTGCCACTCGGAGAACCGGAAAACAGCGGCACAGCCATCGGTGAATAATGATTTTTTTCCTGGCCGGATCGCCAGGGTAGAAAAAATTGACGTCGTCAATGTCTCGCTCTCGGGAATTGTCCAGCTTGGCGATCATTGTGAATTCACCCCGACCTTGAAAGCGTTGGCCGTGCAGCGGGCCATTAGTCATGAACAGGCTGGAGACGTTTATTTCGAGTCCTATGCAATCTTCACCCGCCCTTTGCCGGAATTGCCTTGCGGCAATCAAGATGTCCATATGAGCCGCTGCAATGTCAGGCCGGATATTACCGTTGGCTCGATTCATATTCTCGGTGTAGGAAGTGCGGCCCTGCTGCAGGCCGGCAACGGCTGCCTGGTCAGGGCGGAATCCCGCATCAAGCATATTCGGCAGTATGCATCATCGGCATCGCCTGATTCAACTGCATCATCTGTGTTTCCGCCCTCCACAACTTAAAAACCAGACTGTTGGGCATTCGCGTATTTCGCTGCATAGGGTACAAATGACCATAACCATTCGCCTTACCAGACATACATTAGAAGTGTGATATAACACCATCACAAAACAACAATTCAGGAGGTATGTACCGTGGGATACCCAGTAGGCGGAGTTGGTTGCGGACCAGTCGGTGGAGTTGGTTGTGGTCCAGTCGGTGGCGCATTTACTAGCACAGGTGTCATTCTTGTACTGTTCATCTTGCTTGTCATTATCTTGCGTGCCTGTCTGTACTAAAAAAGCAGCACCAAGCGTCAACGGCTTCTCCATCCCTTGTGGAGAAATCGAACGTTTCGCTGCAAATATAAGCTGGGTATAGGTGTGCAACTTAAACCTTCTTATATTTCGAGCGTAAACAGCTTCGTCGTCCATCGGGCGGCGGAGCAGTCAATACGCTGGGAAATATAAGCCAGTTTATGACTGATTAAACCTATAAATGTGATCATTTTAACAAAAACCGGGGCAAATGCCCAATGTCATTAAGTTAAGCTCCAAGACAAGCCTGGGAATAAAACAGAAATCAGAAACGGTATGGGAAACAGTCCTGTGCCGTTTGTTTTTTGGAACAAGCAAGTAAAAAAGCGTACAGCAAACAAAGCGGATGGAATCCGCTTAAAAAAATGTTCATGTGAACCGAATTATGCTACTCTATAGACGAAGCTAACCACTGATTTGTAGCGGATTTTGCGCGTATTCTTCTGCCCTGGGCGAATGGGTCGAATCGGCAAA